>CAJTHM010000023.1 GCA_910576125.1 Lachnospiraceae bacterium
TTCATCTTGGGATACCTCTCTGTTCAATAAGATTTTTACTAACCCGCAAAGTCAGCAATCTTATTTTACTCTGAGGTATCTTTTTATCAACCACCTTTCTTGGAATTCCCTATGTTTGTATTATACAGGAAGCTCCTTTTTGGGAAGCAGCGTGTAAATGCGGTTCGGTTCTCCCACGCCCTGACGCACCCGCAGGATCAGTCCGGCGTCCTCCAATTCTTTCAGGGAACGCTTGACGGTCACGGAGCTGCGGGACAAGGCCGCTGCCAGCTCCACAATGGGGAACCGGACAAACAATATCCCGTTGGTATCCTCCGTACCTCCCGCAAGGGTGGCGTCCAGCAGACGGGCATACATGACTTTTGCGGTGCTGCTGACCGGCAACCGCAGCATGGCGGTGGGAAGCGGCATACAGGGCGGCAGAACGGTGTCTGCGGTCATAAATTCAAATTCCATTTAGTCGGTTTTCTCCTTTCGCTTGGCTCGTTTGGACAGGTAATGGGGACAGTCGATCACAACAGCCCGGAAGCTCTGTTTGCACTCATGCTGACACTTCCGGCACAGGTCGTTGTAGGCCACACGCTCCCGGTCATTGAGGAAGAAGGGCAGCTCCAACTTCCGTTTCTTGCTCATTCTCGGCATGGTGCCTCCTATCATAGAAAATCCGCCCATTTCAGCCGTAACGGTAGAGATGGGCGGATAGCGGTTTTTGGTGTCATGTTTCGGGGCGATTCTCAAGGAAAATGCGGCCATAGAGCCGCTTGGAAAAGCCCCATAGTATCACGGACAGGGCAGACTACGCCCCGCTGATTTGTCATGTTTGGGTAGCGTTTTGGTGTCAGTTCTGCCGGGTTTCCCTGATGTCGTTCCTGCCCCTGAATCTCACAGCAGCGTTTTGTTCCCGTTGGTACGCTCGCTGCGGTCAAGGTTCCTCCAACTCCTTGCCGCAGGTCGTCGCGCTACATCGCCGGAGAGCATATCCCATCAGGCCGGTCATTCGATTGGAATAATCCATCGATGAACTGACTACATCATAGCTCATTTTTGACCCCTTTCCCGTATGTCCAGAAAATAGGAATACCGCCCCAAAATCGAAAATTTCCACGATTTCGGAACGGTATGGTATAATGAAAATAATAATGGCAACCAGCCACAGGAAGGAGTGTCCGCCCATGAAGGGAGCGACCACCATACAGGAACGCCTTTGGGAACTTCGCAAGGACAAAGGCTTGAATCTGGAAGAACTGTCACAGAAAACAGGCATTTCAAAATCTGCTCTTGCCAGCTATGAATCGGATGATAACAAAGAAATCAATCACGGCAGCCTCATTGCACTGGCAGACTTTTATGAGGTGTCTATTGATTATCTGTTTTGCCGGACAGAAAACCGGGAGCAGATCAACACCCCGCTATCTGAACTGCATTTGACTGATGAAGCCGTGGAACTTCTGAAAAGCGGTCGTATCAACAACCGGCTTCTTTGTGAGATTGTAACCAATGATAAATTTGAGCAGCTTATGACCGATACGGAAATTTACATTGATGGTCATGCAACCTCTACCTTCCGTACTCTTTATGAATCTTTGGAAGAACAGCGGCAAGTTATTGTTCAGAAATACAAGCAGGCGGACAGAGATTTCTATTCGCAGACACTTCTTGCCGCAGAAGTAAAGGAAGAAGATTTTTTCTGTCATGTGACGCACAAAACATGGGACGCCATTCTCCACGATATACGGAAAGCCCATGAGCATGACATTGACAGCACACCGGACTATTCCCTCGCAAAGAAGATGGGTCTGGAAATCCGAAAAGCCATTCAATCTTCCGGGGACTATCTTGGAAAAGTGTGGGCAGTCATTTTCAATATGCTTGGCATGGATTTTTATAAGCTGTCCCCTGATGAACAGAAAACATTCAAAAAGGTTTTGTCAAAATCGCCCGCTATCAAAAACAGTCCGGTCAACTTCCGACGCAAGAGAAAATGAAAACAGCCGTTGTGCGAATGGATTTTCCTACAACGGCTGTTAATCTGGGGGATAATATTCACTTTTTATTCTTCTGCTATTGGAGTTGTGAGGTGCATCCTCTGAGAAATGCAAGTTGCAATTCGATATTACCACGGAAAAACAAAGTAAACTATTAAGGAACTAATTACTGAAGCCACAATAAATATCTTCTTGCTTTTTGCTCTTTTATAAAAAAGTAGGAAAAAAACAATCACGCCTACAACATCCATTAGCAGTTGAAACAGAAATGTATGATGCTCCAAAAAATAAATAAAAATTGCGGTTGCTTCGGCGGCTAAAGCACCTATCGGAAGAGAATATAATATGGAATTAAAAATATATTCTCTGTTCCAGTAGTATAAGATGTAGGCTGCTATTGCACAAGGAATTGAAAGAAGCGTAAACAGAACGAATAGCGAAAAACGAAAACCACCGGAAAATAGGGGTACAAACATTCCTAAAATTGCCTGTAATCCATAAAAACTCAAGGTCATTCCAAACATATACAAAAACGAACTAATTCCTGCACAAATATTAGACGTGCTTAGTAGAACAATGGTAGTATTAGTGATTATCCAAAAACCCAGTAATGTTTGGATTGACGAAAAACTCCATAATGTATCTGCGGGGAAATAATCCGCTAATCTGCAAATACACCCGACCAAAATTCCAACAAAAAAGATTTTTATATAAGATTTCGTACTATGTGTTAAAACTTTACTCATAAGCATTTCCTCCCAAGATTCAATTTGTTTTATTCCACATTTTAATTTTCTTCATCCTGCGTCAACTCAATCACATCTAAAATGCCACAATTTAGGGCTTCGCAGATACGCAGCAGTGTTTTCATACTGATATGCTCGCCCTTGCCCATGTTGGCAATCATGTTGGTTGTCAGACCGGCGGCAAGCCGCAAGTCCTCTTTTCTCATGCCACGTTCTTTCAAGGTGTTCCATAATGGCTGATAGCTGATGTTCATAGGCTTCCCGTCCCTCTTTCCATCGTCAAGTGTTCTGCACCCATTATAGCAGAAATCTTGCGTTTCCACAATATTTCTTGACCACACCGTCGTTTCCGTCTGGATTGTGCTTTTCCTTTCTCCGCTTTTATTACATCTAATTAGCCATAAGCTGTTTCATGCCTTGACTTTTTGAGCCTGGGTTGTCCGAGCCGTAGCCCTCCAGCAGATTGACGACGCCCCAAACGCCGAGGCCCGCGCCCAGCGCGATAACAAGGGTCTGCAAAGTGGTGATAGCGGATGCGAAAAATGCCATATAGTCCTCCATTTCTCCGGGATTTTCCCGGGCACAAGAAAAGCCGCCCGGTGTAGGCGGCAGGTGACACTTCGGGACAAAATGTCCCAAAGCTATACAAAAGCGTCCGGGTCGTCCAAATCGTCATAGTTGAGGATGTCCTCGTCCTCGTCTATGGGCGTTCCGTCCGGCACGTCCGCCTCGTACACGGTGTACTGCTCGTTGGGATTGAGCGTTTTCATGCGGCGGCAGATAAGCCGCTCCAGCGAAAAGGCGTTTTTCTTCTTGTCCGCCTCCGCCGTGTATCGGTAGTTGGGGTGCTGTTTCAAATCGTATTTCCGGGAGTAGAACGGCGGCAGGCCCCGCAGTTGCAGGATGCACCTGTCGCCGGGCATGGTGGCAAGCTCGGCGGGGGTCATAAGCTCCCGGCCCAGCCGCTGGGTGTTCTGGTTGTAGCTTTCGGACTGCCCTCGGGAGCGGCCCTCGGTCTGCATGGAGATGGTGGCCTTGCCCAGCCAGTTTTCCGATATTTCCTTGATGGTGCTGGCCTCCCGGCCCCCGAGGAACACCACGCTGTCCATGTTGCCTAAAATGGTTTCCGCGTTTTTATCGTAGATGGCCTTACATTGGGCCAACTGCTGGTAGAACAGCGTCAGGCTCACCTCCCGGGAGCGGATGACCGCCACCAGCTTTTCGAGGTTGGGCACTTGCCCGGTGTTGGCGGCCTCGTCCCACAGCACCCGCACACTATATCTGCCAGACCTATAACCGGTTGGGGAAAGATGCCTGCACAAGCCACAAAATCGAAGCAAGGGATTTATATGATCTTGTGCTTGCCGACATACAGGAGGTTGCGGCAAGGGCGTTAAAGGGCAGGGAAGCGTTTTACGGGCGTTTAAGCCGGAAGATGGAAAAACAGTACCTTGCCGACACTGACAGCCTTAAAAGGGAATATGAGAGCCTTGCAGGGCGCAATCAGGAGATAGACGATACTTTTATCAGCCTTTATGCGGACAAGGCAAAGGGGATACTTACGGAAAAGCGTTTCCTGAAGCTGACGGACGCAATGGAAAAGGAGCAGGAAAACAACCAGAACCGTATGCAGGAAATAGCGGCGCTTATCAGTGAGGAAGAACATTCGGAGGGTGATGTGCGGACGTTCATGGAGGAAATAAAGCGGTATGCCGCCATTACGGAACTTGACGAAACGGTGTTAAACAGGCTGATTAACCGCATACTGATAGGCAAGCCGGAGAAGATTGACGGGGTAAGGACACAGGAAGTACGGATTGTTTATAATTTTGTTGGGGAACTGTAATATGTTTCCTGGCATCATTGCAAAACTTTTTAGTGGTATTTTGCAGGAAAATGTGATAAAATTTAAAAGAAAGAAGGGAATATATACAAAATGGAAGTTGATATTTTAATCGACAGGATTACAGACTGCCTGATAGATACAAGAACCGGGGAAGAAGTGGAGACAGAATACCGAATGCGTAGAACGCCGATAAGGCCGAAAGATTACAAAGGGTGGAAGTTTAACTGGAGTATTACAGAGAAAAACGGGTATCATATATATGAGCTGTTCGTAAAAGATGATGATACGGTGCAGGGCAGAATATCCTTAAAAATTGATGGTGGCGTGGCTGATGTGGAGATTGTCGAAACAGCACCCCATAATTACAGCCATAAAGGCATCTATGCAGGCGTTGGCGCACATTTATTTGCCATAGCCTGTCAGGCAAGCCTTGATGCGGGGTGTGATGGTGTAGTGGCTTTTACATCTAAGAGTGATTTGGTGGAATACTATATGGAGAAACTAAATGCAGTGGAAATCACGCCAAGAAGAATGGTTATTTTTGAAAATGCTGCGCAGATACTGTTAGACAAATATATGAGAAAGTAGGTGGTGGCTATGTTGGCAATGGAACGAAAACCAGTAGATTTTACACATGATATTTCTTATTATGCAAAAGACAGCAGGCTGACAGGAGAACCGGACGGCAAGCGGTATCAATGGAGAGCGATGATAGAAAGATTCAAGCAATTGGGCAGACCGCTTACAGAGGAGGAAGCGGAGGAATTTAGAATTAAATAATTAAGAGCATGTTTGAAAAGCAAGGATTCAAGAGAATTCTTGCTTTTTTACAGGTTTTGTGGTTGACAAAGGAAATATAATGGTGTGTTCTTATACAGGCATTAGCACTCAACAATAAAGAGTCTAACAACGAAAGGAGAATAAAGTGATTGTATCAGAAAGAATAAAAAACATTACAAAAGTTGTAGAACAATTAGATATTTCACCTTCTTTATATAGAAATGCGGTTGAAAAATATAATAATCTAGCTAAATTTTTAAATGAAAAAGGAATAGAGGCTGATATATACCCACAAGGTTCTTTCGCATTAGGAACTGTAGTACGTCCGAGCAAAAAAATCAAAATCCTAGTTATGATTTGGATTTTATTTGTCAAGTGAGCGGAACAAGGGAAAACCAAAACCCTCTTGATGTATATAATCAAATTAAAGACATATTAAATAGTGATAAAACATATAGGGATAGGTTAGATATATGGGATGAATGTTTTACAATTAATTATGCTGATATAGGGGATATGGGATTTTCGATTGATATTGTTCCAGCAACAGGTGAAAATGAGGAAATAAAATCTAAAATAAAAATGGTATGTGATGAAAAAATTGCTGATACTGCGATTGCAATTCCACATTGTGTTGATGAGGAAGAATATGATTGGATTACAAACAATCCATTGGGATATAGAAAGTGGTTTAATGAGATAAATTCACCTTATAAAGAAGCAAGTAGAGAACAATTTCGCCAAGCATTTTTGAGTCATGTAATGAGTACGCTTCCATAGAGGAAATTCCAGAAGAAATGGAAAGATCTTCCTTGCAGAGAGTAGTTCAGATATTAAAGGCACATAGAAATAATTATTTCTCTAGTAGCAAAAGAGAAAAAATGAAACCTAAATCGGTAATTATCACCACATTAGTAGCAGAAATTTAGCAAACGGTCAACCGTCACTATCCCAAATGATAGATGTATTCTGCATGGAAATTAAGACCTCCCACCACCGCCTGAAAAACGTGGGTATTATCCCTGCATCCATTGCCACATCGGAAATATAGACCACGATAGGGATATTGATTTTCTTTAAGCCTTTGTCCCTTACCTGAAAGGCATCAGTCAGATACTGGATTGCCGATTTCAGCATGTTGCTCTGCCTGTCACTGTAATCATCCCTTATGCTTTCCCAGTATCTCAAAACGGAATCCGCTGAGAAATCTTTCCGTTCAAAGCCCGTCACATATTTTGTGTCAAGAAGCATCATGCTCTGCAGAAGACATATACGGTCATCGCCTGCCTTTAACTGTGCTCCTGTAAAGCTGCAGCTCACCGCAAAAAAGCCGGATTGCAGAATATCATTCAGCATCCCCGTTAAATTTCCCTTGTCCACAAAAATTTCTCCTTCCATAAACGAAACAGCTTCGTTTTACTTTATATAAGAGAGGGCGGGAAATCCCAAAAAGTTTCAGGAAAAACTTGTGCCGCATTGCTATAAATTATATGGTAATTTATGCCGATATCATAAATAGCAGTTATGAGAGCATGGATGCTCATATTTTTATGCAAAGGAGTGATGACAATGGGTGTACGTATTAACGTAGACGGAAGCCAGGATTATTCTTATCTGTTCCAGAGCCTTTCATCCAGCGGCAGTATGGGGAATCTGAATTTCCTCTCTGATTACGCCAGCATCAAGAACGGCAGCTATGGCAAGCTCATGAAAGCTTATTACAGCCCTGGACAGAGTTCGAGCACATCGTCCGATGGCACGAGGAGAAGCTCTTACAATATTCTTGAAAAGCTTGAAGCAGAGAAACGGAATCCGAAAGTTTCCAAGGATGTGCAGGAAGCGAATTCCAAACTGAAATCGGGACTTTCAACCCTGAAGAATTCTATTTCGACCCTGCAGAACGACGCAACCTACTCTGACACGGAAAACGGCAAGACCGCTGCCGACAAGGTAGTTTCCGCCGTGAAATCTTTTGTGTCGAATTATAATGACGTGGTGACTGCGTCAAAAGGTTCCACTCTGACAAGCCAGACGGCTTATGTGGCTAATATGATGAGCACTACAGCGGCCAGCGCGGACCAGCTTGCCGAAATCGGCATCAAAGTCAACGCAAAGGGCACGCTGGAAATCAATGAGGCGAAACTGAAAGCGGCGGACATCTCCAAAGTACAGGAATTGTTTTCCTCTGAGGAAGTCATGAGCTATGGTTCCAGACTTGCGTCCCGGGTTCAGTTTGCCGGTTCCGCCGGCAGCACCAGCTCTACGAACAAGACGGACACCACCACGGAGACGGACAACAAGACAAACGTTTCCGGTGCCGCCGGAGTCAAGGCTGACGGCAAGACGCTGGCATCCTCTGAATTGTATGAGAAAGTAGAAGACAAGGACGGCAACACAGACTATGATGTGGCAAAGATTTTCGCCACGGCAAAGAGCTTTGTGAACAATTACAACCGCATGCTCAATGCCGCCGAATCCAGCTCCAATTCCGGCGTAGTGGCGAACCTGTCCTATATCAAGAGCAAGACGGCGGCAAATGCGGACGCTCTGAAGCAGTTCGGCATCAACGTGGATACCAAGGGCAGGATGACGATAAACGAGAGCACGTTCAAGAAATCCGATATGGCCCAGGTTCAGAAGTTCTTCAAGGACTACGGTTCCTCTGTCGCCGGCAACGCCTCCCTGGTGGATTACTATATGACTACACAGGCGAATGCCGCCAACGGCTATACAGCCAACGGCGCATATAATGTAGGCGGTGGCTCCGGGTATACCGGCATCGTATAATTATCGGAAAACAGCAGAATATATAACGGCCCTGAGTCGGGAATCATTTCCCATCTCAGGACCGTTTTTTCTATTTTTTCCCTTTCACGAAAACCAGGGCTACCGCCACGGCCAGCACGATTACCGCCGCCACGATAACTACAGGAACCATGCTTTTTCCTTCGGGGACTTTATCCTCTGCGGACGCGGGTGATTCCGCAGATTCCTCACCGTTTTCCGTCTCCGTATCTGCCGCCGCATCTTGGCTGTTGCCGCTTTCTTCTGCGCCGCGGGCAGCTTCTGCATTGTCGGTTTCTGTGCCGTTGCCGGTTTCCGTGACGCTGCTCTCCAGGGCACTACCACCATTTGCTGCGCCGCTGCCGGTTTCCCGCGTTTGGGCATCTCCTTCTGCCTCGGCACCGTCCCCCGCTCCTTGCGCCTCCGGCTTGTAGCTCTCCTTTATCTCTGACTGCCATTCCATATCCCACATGACAATAATCCTTGCCCTGCCTGCTGTATCAATCACATATGTCCCAAGCATCAGGCCAGTGAAAGATACTTCGCTGTCTCCTTCTCCCGCTGTCCTGCTCTCTGTGGCCTCTATCCCGTTTTCCGCCGCATACTTGAGCACATCCGCCGCAAAAGCCTCCCTGACTGCCTTATCCGACTCCATGTTCACTGTATAGAGCTCGTCCCCTTTTTCCGCCATCGGATATTGTCCATTGTTTTCTTGCGGCGTCAGCATCGCCACAGCATTTTCGTTCGTCTTAAGGAACTCTTTCCAGTTTTCTGTCGCCATAAAAACAGAATCGTTACCGCCCGCCGCTATACAATCAAGCACTTCAAAAACTTTGTACTCATACCCTGCGAGCACGTTCGTAATCGTAATGTCCCCTGCGAACACCCCGTCTGCCAATGCCGTAATCGACATGGCCGCTGTCAGCAGCATCGCCGCCAATGTTGACATAAAACCTCTCAATCCACTTTTGTTTCCTGATTTCTTCATCTTGTCTTCCCTCCTTTTTGTTTTTTTACAGTTCTTTTCATCCCTGCTATATAAGGGAGTTCCGCTCTTTCAAAAAGGTTTCACTTTTTCAAATATTTTTTCAATTTCAATTTTGGCCCTTTCAGTGACTATAATACCTTTGATGTTGTCCTGTTTCAGGCTGTTTCCGGCTATCTGTATGCTCTGTCCCTCCTTTACAAAAACGTAGTCTTTCACGGCTTGCCTGTCAGTGGATAGAACCAAATACACCCCTTCTTCTCCTTCCACCGAAAAAATACAGCAGTTCTCCAGTATCATGGGGGTTCCCTGCACCGTTCCTGATACTTCCGTTGAAGTGTTCAACACTTTACTCTCCGCTCCTTTCCTGAGTCCTCATTGCTGCTTTCTATATAAGGGAGCATCCTTTTCTCCAAAAGGTTTCACCAAAACAAAAATATTCTCTGAACTATTAACAGATCTGCATATGCATACCAAATAAAAATGACCTCATAGAAAGGAATTTTCCTCTCTATAAGGTCATTTGCTTTCTTTATATTCTGGATAACGCGCACAACTTATCTAAAATACGAAATTCCCGATTCAAAAATGCGGATGTCCTGCTCTCCATAGATATTCATGGCAACCGCCTCATCCCGCCTCTCGGAGTGGGCCATCTTGCCCAGGCACCGTCCGTCAGGGGAAGTGATTCCCTCGATGGCCGCATAGGAGCCGTTGATATTGTACTCCTCGTCCATGGACACATTTCCCTCCTGGTCCGAGTACTGGGTGGCCACCTGTCCGTTCGCGAAGAGCCTGTCTATCCACTCTTTCGGCGCCACGAACCTGCCCTCGCCGTGAGAGGCCGGATTACAGTACACGGCGCCCGGCTTAGCTCCCTGGAGCCATGGAGATTTATTGGAGACCACTTTCGTATATACCATCTTGGAGATATGTCTGTTAATCGTATTGAAAGTCAGTGTAGGCGAATCCTCTGTCTGCCCCAGGATTTCCCCGTAAGGCAACAGCCCCAGCTTAATCAGAGCCTGGAAACCATTGCAGATTCCCAGCGCCAGTCCGTCCCTCTTCTGCAGCAGGTCCGTCACTGCCTCCTTCAGCTTCGCATTCTGGAAAGCAGTGGCAAAGAACTTCGCGCTGCCGTCCGGCTCGTCGCCCGCAGAAAATCCGCCGGGGAACATGATAATCTGGGCCTGGGAGATAGCTTTCCCGAACTCGTCCACAGAAGCCCGGATATCCTCGGCGCTTAAGTTCCGGAACACCTTAGTGACCACGTCCGCTCCCGCCCTCTCAAAGGCTCTGGCGCTGTCGTATTCGCAGTTGGTTCCCGGGAACACGGGGATGAATACGGTAGGCCGCGCAACCTTGTGCTTACAGACGTATATATTCTCAGCATGGTAGCATTCGCTTGCCACGGGAGTCGTCTCCCGCACCGCTTTCGTGGCATATACTTTCTCCAGTTTGGAGGTCCATGCCTCCAGCGCCTCCTCCATGCTTATCCGCACATCGCCGTACACAAAGGCAGGCTCCTCCGTGACAGTGCCGATTACAGTACAGTCGAATCCAGACTCCAGCAGAGCCGCCACATCCTCCCTGGCCACCTCTGCCAGGATATCTCCCAGGGCGTTCTCAAAGAGAGAAGCCTCTGTGACCTCGCTGTCAACGGCAACACCCAGCTTATTTCCGAATGCCATCTTGGCCGCAGCCGCAGCGACACCCTTTGCGTCCAGCGCATAGGCTGCAGCAACCACGCCTTTCTGAGTAAGCCCGTGGATATAATCGTAAAGAGACGCTGTCGCATCATATATCGGTATATCAAACTCATCCGTCTCAATCCGGAAACGAACCAGCTTATGTCCTGCTTTCTTCAGCTCCGGCGTCACGATATCCTGCTGCTTTGCGATATCTACGGCAAAAGAGACCAAAGTAGGCGGTACATCGATATCATTGAAAGTACCCGACATACTGTCCTTGCCGCCGATGGAGGGCAGACCGAACCCAATCTGCGCGTCATAAGCGCCCAGCAGCGCCGCGAAAGGCTGGCTCCACCGGGAGGGCTCCTGGGTCATCCTGCGGAAATACTCCTGGAACGTGAACCGGATTTTCGAGGCATCGCCGCCATTCGCCACGATTTTCGCCATGGACTCCACGACCGCGTACACTGCGCCATGATAAGGGCTCCAGGAGGACAGATAGGGGTCAAAGCCGTAGCTCATCATGGTGACGGTATCCGTCTTTCCCTTAAGCACAGGGAGCTTGGCCACCATGGCCTGGGTCTCCGTCAGCTGATGCTTTCCGCCGTAGGGCATCAGCACGCTGCCGACACCGATGGAGGCGTCGAACATCTCCACCAGGCCTTTCTGGGAACATACGTTCAAATCATTCAGAAGCGCCAGCCAGGCGCCCTTTACATCCTTTCTCTCAAGGGCCTCCTCCACTGCAGGCAGCGCATATTTCTTGAAATAATTCTCCTTTTCATCCGGGATATCCACCCTGACTTTGGTCTCCTGGTGAGCGCCGTTGGTATCCAGGAAAGCTCTTGTCAAATCTACGATTCTGCTGCCTCTCCAGTTCAGCACCAGCCTGGGTTCCTCAGTGACCACAGCCACAGCCAAGGCCTCCAGATTCTCCTCGGCCGCATAGCCTAAGAACGCATCCACATCTTTAGGGTCTACCACCACGGCCATGCGCTCCTGGGACTCTGAGATAGCCAGCTCCGTGCCGTCCAGTCCGGCGTACTTCTTGGGCACCTTATCCAAATCCACCGTCAGGCCGTCCGCCAGCTCTCCGATGGCCACGGACACGCCGCCTGCGCCGAAGTCGTTGCACTTCTTGATGATGCGGCTGACTTCTTCCCTGCGGAACAGCCTCTGAATCTTGCGCTCTGTGGGCGCGTTACCTTTCTGGACCTCCGCGCCGCAGGTCTCGATAGACTCTTCCGTATGCACCTTGGAGGAGCCGGTAGCTCCGCCGCAGCCGTCGCGCCCGGTGCGCCCGCCCAGCAGGATAATGATGTCGCCGGGATCTGAGGTCTCACGGATGACATTCTTCCTGGGGGCAGCGCCCATGACAGCGCCGATCTCCATTCTCTTAGCCACATAATCGGGATGATATATTTCCTTTACAAAGCCGGTGGCCAGTCCAATCTGATTACCATAGGAGGAATACCCCTGTGCCGCGCCGCGCACCAGCCTCTTCTGGGGCAGTTTTCCCTTAAGGGTATCCGCCACCGGCACCGTGGGATCTGCCGCGCCGGTCACGCGCATGGCCTGATACACATAGCCCCGCCCGGAAAGGGGATCCCGGATGGCGCCGCCCAGACAGGTAGCCGCGCCGCCGAAAGGTTCTATCTCAGTGGGATGGTTGTGGGTCTCGTTCTTGAAGAACACCAGCCATTCCTCTGTCTCTTTATGGTCACCGTAGTCCATCTCCACAGGCACTACCACGGAACAGGCGTTGATTTCATCCGACTCCTCCATATCCTCCAGCCTGCCCTCTTTTTTCAGCTTCCGCATGGCCATCAGGGCCAGGTCCATCAGACAGATGAACTTGTCCCCTGAATGCCCTTCCTTCGTTCTGTCGCCAAAAATCTCTTCTCTGGTGTCCAGATAGCTTCTGTAGGTGGTCTCCAAAGGCGTACGGTAATAACCTTCGCCGAATTCCACATCCTTAAGTTCTGTGGAAAAAGTGGTGTGGCGGCAGTGATCGGACCAGTAGGTATCGAGCACACGGATTTCCGTCATGGTAGGATTCCGCTTCTCGTCATTCCTGAAATAGTTCTGAATATGCTGAAAATCCTTGAAAGTCATGGCCAGAGACAGAGACTCATACAGTTTCCGAAGAGCCTCCTCTTCCATCTGCGCAAATCCCTCCAGCGCGGCCACGTCCGCGGGCTCCTCAAATTCCGCCACCAGCGTGTCCGGTTTCTCCAGCCCTGTCTCCCGGGAGTCCACAGGGTTGATGCAGTAGCCTTTGATTCGCGCAAATTCCTCCTCTGTGATGTCTCCCAGAATCAGATAAGTGACCGCCGTGCGGATGACAGGTTCCTCGTCTTCTTTCAGGAACTGGACGCACTGCACCGCCGAATCCGCCCTCTGATCGAACTGCCCGGGCAGGAACTCCACTGAAAATATCCTGGCGCCCTCCGGAATCTCAATGCTCTCCTGGTAGAGCTCATCCACAGGAGGCTCAGAGAAAACGGTTTTGCATGCTCTTGCAAACACTTCATCGGAAATATTCTCCACATCATAGCGGATGAGAACTCTCACGCCCTCCACCCGGATGCCCAGAAAGTTTCCGATTTCCTCATGCAGTTCCTTTGCTTTCACCGCAAAGGGCTCCTTTTTTTCCACATAGATACGTCTGACGATTCCCATATGTTCCTCCAATCTTTTCTGGAACTCTTTTTTCTTTTTATGTTCCCTGTGTCTCTAAATCCATGACCCGTGAAAAGTCCCGGCTCAGCCCAAGGACTCCTCGCCTACTTCCACTCCCAGCGATTTCATGATAAACCGAATCTCTCTGTCTACAACCTCCGACGTAATCCCTATCGTCTGCGCAGAAATCTTCAGGCCTTCCAATACAAACATGATATGCCTGGCCATTCCCCTGCAGTCCTCGCAGGCGAATCCCCCCTGCTCCACACCCATCCCGATCAGCCGTTCCATAATCTTCACCGCCGAGTCGAACTGCCGCTTCAGCACATTTCCTTTCTTCACCGGCTCGCTCTGGAAATAGAACTCGTAGATGGCCTGGGTCAGCGTGTCGTTTCTGCGGAGCAGCTCTTTCTTCTGCTCCCGCAGGAACAGAAACAGGATATCCGCAGCCGTAGCGTCCTCCGTGATGCTGTCCGAGAACACATCGTCCGCCTCCTGGCTCTCCATCTTCATGACCTCCATGAAAATCTGGCTGGTATCATCAAAGTACAGATAAAGACCTCCACGGCTGATACCGCAGGCTTCCACGATATCTTTCATGGTAACTTTCTTAAACCCCTTGTCCACAAAGACTTTCCGGGCTGTCTCCAATATATACTTCCTCTTCTGTACCGATTTTTCTCCCATGCTCCCCCACACTGCCCCTTCTTCTGGAATGCTTTTTATTTTATGGAATATTCCGTCGGAATGCTCTTTATTCCGTCGGAACACTCTCTATTCCGTCGGAATGCTCTCTATTCCGTCGGAATGCTCTCTATTCCGTGTTATCGTCCTTTTTTATCCCAATACCTGATGATTTCCTGCATCTTCCGAAGCACCAGCAGGAAGATGTCCTCCTGCACCGCTTCCCCCCAGAGAGTCGCTTTCGTCCTCCCCTCCAGCACATACTTCGATAAGATTCCGCACAGAATCTCCCAGTCCTTCAATTCCGCCCCCGCAATCAGCTTTTTCTCGTCCGCGTGGCTTCTGATTCGATTTCTCGTATATATATAGACGTAATTGCGGTTCATCAGTGTCGAGGCCGCAGCCTCTTTGACAAAATTCATCAGCGTGGCATCATACACCGGAAAGCTGATGCTGTTCCTGCTCAGTCCGTTTCCCTGGTAATTGCGGCTCACGGCCCGCCCCGCGCTCTTCTCCATCCAGGGCAGATACTTGAAAAGCGGCTCTGCGGCAGCCCTGTACTCTCCTATCATCTGCTGCCGGTATTCCACATTCTGTTCCATAGAACTTTTCACCTTCTTAATCCTTTTCCTGCAAAAAATGACACATGTGTAATTTATTTTAACACATTTTTCTTAAAAGTACAGCATAAAAAATTTATCAAATTTTTTAGCAAAATGAAGAAAAAAAGATTGACATCTGACGGCATTTCATGTATGATATTAAAGAATTCCCCTTTTAAGGCGAAAGCACCCGCGGATATGCGTTATTCGTGAGTGCTTTTGTCTTTTTACAGAATGTCCTGCCCTGTCTCAAGGCGCATTTTCTCCGCAAAGCTTTCCGGATTCTTCTCCATCTGCAGCATCGTGTCGAAAGAGGCCAGCAGCAGTCTGGGCTGCCTGTAACGGTTCATCTCCTCCGGCCTGTCCATGTACAGCTTGAAATGGTCCACCTGCCACACCAGGATATCCGCCAGCGTATACCCTGCCACCTCATATTTACACAGGAACTGCCCATTGTCGTAATAGTAAGCCAGTTCCTGGAGCAGACCGCCAGACCGCCGGATTCCCTCCCACAGCCTTTCTCCGTACTCCTCCGTCTCGCCCGCCTGCACAGCCAATCCGCGCACAAAATCCTCCAGCGCCTTAAGCGCCCTCTCCAGCTGTTCCCTCTCGTCCATCCCAAAACCTCCTTCCGCTCGTTCCGAAGCGTATTTCCCACATAAAAAAGAATTGTCAGCCATGCCACAAACGGACATTTCCTGACAATTCTTTTTTTCAGCAGGGGAAGAGAGGATCGAACTCCCATCAACGGTTTTGGAGACCGCCGCACTACCATTGTACTATTCCCCTGTACGCCGCTTTCCGCCGACAAGGGATATTATAGCACAGATGTCCTGTATTTATCAAGTAATTTTTGCAAATTTTTCTTATTTCTTTTCCGCTCCCTCATCCGTCATGAATTCCCCGACAGCCTCCAGTTCAAAAGGCTTCCCTTCCCCGGCCGGACTCCGCAAAGCCCTCCTCTGTCAAACCCGATTCTGTCAAATAGACTCTGCCGCTTTAAAAAAGCCTGTCTATCACATCCTGTACTGTCTTCACGCCGATAATCTTCATCCCGGCAGTCCTGCCGCACTCCTCCACACACACGGCGGGCAGGAAACAGACCTCGAAGCCCAGCTTCTCCGCCTCCGCCACGCGCTGCTTTGCCATCGAGACCCCGCGGACCTCGCCGCTTAGGCCTATTTCCCCGAAAGCCATCAGCTTCGGATTCAGCGCTCGGTTCTGAAAGCTTGACAATATGGCTATCACAATCCCCAGGTCCACAGCCGGTTCCAGCACTTTTAAGCCCCCGGTGATATTCACGTAGGCGTCGCAGGAGGCAAGCTGTATGCCGGAACGCTTCTCCAGCACAGCCATCAGGAGGTTCACCCTGTTGAAATCCGTCCCCGTAGTCTGTCTGCGGGGTATCCCGAAATTACTGTGGCACACCAGCGCCTGAATCTCGATGAGCAGCGGTCTCGTCCCCTCGCAGGTGGCCACCACCACAGATCCGCTGGCATTCTCCGGTCTGCCGTTCAGCATATATTCCGAGGCGTTGGCCACCTCCGCCAGTCCCTCCCGGCGCATCTCGAAGACCCCGATTTCATTGGTGGAGCCGAACCGGTTCTTCACTCCCCGCAGAATGCGGTAGGAGGCATGGCCGTCGCCCTCGAAATACAGCACCGCGTCCACCATATGCTCCAGCACCCTGGGGCCCGCCACCGTGCCCTCTTTGGTCACATGGCCCACGATGAGCACCGACACGCCAAGCCCCTTGGCCAGCTGCAGCAGGACGCTGGTAGATTCCCGCACCTGGGACACGCTGCCCGGCGCGGAGGACACATTTTCATTGTACATGGTCTGGATGGAATCTATGATCACGGCCTCCGGACGGCTGGAGCGGATGATCTCCGCAATCTCCTCCAGATTCGTCTCGCACAGCAGAAGCATCTTGTCCGAAAAATCGCCGATGCGGTCCGCCCGCATCTTAATCTGGGCCAGAGATTCCTCTCCTGATATGTAGAGCACGCTTCTGCCCTGCCTGGAAAGATTGCGGCATACCTGCAGCAGCAGCGTGGACTTTCCTATCCCCGGATCGCCGCCCACCAGCGTCAGAGATCCCTGTACGATGCCGCCTCCCAGTACCCTGTCCAGCTCACCGATGCCGGTGACCATCCTGTCCTCCTCCCGGACCCGCACCTCGGACAAAACAGTGGGGACGGCCCTGCGCAGCCTGTCGGCAGATGCAGAGAAGCCGCCCCCATGAGAGGACCTGGCCGAAAGCGAAGTCCCCTCCACAAAAGTATTCCATTCCTTACAGCCGGGGCACTGCCCCATCCATTTCGAGGACTCGTACCCGCAGCTGCTGCAGAAAAAAACAGTCGATGCCTTTGTCTTTGCCATCTTTTAAATCTGTACTATCTTCACGGGAACCTCACCGGCCGTCTCCAGCTCCACGCTTAAGGATAGCTTTCCTCCGAATTTCGTCTTGATGGCGCCGATGCTCTCGCCGTCCACGAATACCTCATAGGCCTTGTCGTCCGCCAGCCCGATGGTAATCTGCGTGTCCTCGTCCCCCTCTACGATAAATTCCACGCCGTCCGCCTTTTCCGTAAAGTCCAGGACACTGGTGCCCGGTACGGATTCATAGAGGAAAGAGCCGTTTTTCTCCAGCTTGGTGATTTCCTTAAAAGTCTTTACTTTCAGCAGATCTCCTGCATGCTGGTAATCCTCCAGCTTAGCCTTTTTCTCCAGCTTATGATTGCCGAAACTGATAGCGCCGTTCGATTCGCTGCGAATCAACTCCTCCACAACTGCCATGTCTAAACCCTCCTGCATTTTATCGTATTCCGAAAAGCCAAAAGCAGCTTCATATTATTAGTATAATATAACTTACGGTCTTTTTCTACAAGATTTTATATTTTTTTCAGTCTTTGACTGTGAAAGTGACCTTTCCGTTCTTGAAACCCACGGACACCGTATCCCCCGGCTGCACATGCTTTAAGAGGATTTCCTCCGCCAGCGCGTCCTCCACCACGGACTGGATAGCGCGCTTCAGGGGCCTGGCGCCCATCTTGGCATCCGAGTATTTCTCCACCAGATGCTCTTTCAGGGCGCTTGTCAGGGTCAGCCTGATATCCATCTGTGCCTCACAGCGGTCATGGAGATTGGAGGAGAGCAGGCCTACGATATCTTTCATGTTCTCCTTGTTCAGCTGATGGAAGACAATGATGTCGTCTATTCGGTTGATGAACTCCGGTTTGAAGCTGCGCTTCACCTCCTCCATGACTCCCGACTTCATGCGCTCATAGTCCCGCTTCGCGTCGCTCACAGCCGCAAATCCCAGATTCTTGGGATCCACGATGCGCTGGGCGCCCGCGTTGGAGGTCATGATCAGAACCGTATTCTTGAAGCTCACCTTTCTGCCCTTGGAATCCGTGATGTGTCCGTCGTCCAGTATCTGCAGCAGGATGTTAAATACATCCGGGTGCGCTTTCTCAATCTCGTCGAACAGCACCACGGAATAGGGATTGCGCCTTACTTTCTCGGAGAGCTGTCCGCCCTCGTCAAAGCCCACATAGCCGGGCGGGGAGCCTATCATCTTGGAGACCGAATGCCCCTCCATATACTCCGACATATCCACGCGGATGATTGCCTCCTCCGTGCCGAACACGGCTTCCGCCAGCGCCTTGGAAAGCTCTGTCTTGCCCACGCCGGTAGGCCCCAGAAACAGGAAGGATCCTATGGGGCGTCTGGGGTCCTTGAGGCCTACGCGCCCCCTGCGCATGGCCCTGGCCACAGCCACTACGGCCTCCTCCTGGCCGATGACACGCTTGTGCAGGATGCTCTCCAGCTTCAGGAGCCTGTCGCTCTCTTTCTGGGCCAGCTTCTGCACCGGTATTTTCGTCCACATGGCCACCACAGCGGCGATTTCATCCTCCCCTATGGCACATTTCCTATTGCTGTCCTGACTCTCCGCGCGCTTCTTCATACGCTGGAACTTCTTGACCAGCTCATCCTGTTTGTTTTTGATTTCCACCGCCTGGGCGAAAGCCTCCATGCGGACGGAGCGCTCAATCTGCTGATCCATCTTTTTAATCTGTTCCAGAAGCTCCTTCTGCTTATCCGGCATATCCACGGCCCTGAGCCTTGCGCTGGCCGCCGCCTCGTCTATCAGGTCGATGGCTTTGTCGGGCAGATTCCTGTCATTGATATAGCGGTTGGAAAGCCTCACCGCAGCTTCCACTGCCGCCGGCGTGATAATCACCTTATGGTGCTCCTCATATTTTCCCTTGATGCCCTCCAGAATGCGGATGGCCTCCTCCTCCGCAGGCTCCTCCACATTCACCGGCTGGAAACGCCTCTCCAGGGCCGCGTCTTTCTCGATATATTTACGGTACTCCGCAATGGTGGTGGCGCCAATCATCTGGAGCTCGCCCCTGGCCAGAGACGGCTTCAGGATGTTGGAGGCATCGATTGCCCCCTCCGCCCCGCCTGCCCCGATCAGCGTGTGCAGCTCGTCCATAAACAGGATGACATTCCCGTCTTCTATCACTTCCCGAATGACCCGCTTGATGCGCTCCTCGAATTCGCCCCGGTATTTGCTCCCGGCCACCATGCCGGACAGGTCCAGGGTCAGCAGCCTCTTTCCACGCACAGTGGCGGGAACTTTCCCCTCCACGATCTGCTGGGCAAGGCCCTCCACCACCGCGGTCTTTCCCACACCGGGCTCCCCGATCAGGCAGGGATTGTTCTTGGTGCGGCGGCTCAGAATCTGAATCAGGCGGCGGATTTCATCCTCCCTGCCGATGCAGGGGTCAAGCTGCCCCTCCCTGGCCAGATCCGTCAGATCCCTGCTGTACTGGTCCAGCGTAGACGGGCGGCCCCTTCCGGGCATGCGCCGTCCCAGATCCTCCTTATAGAGATTGCCGTCCTGTCCGATGGCGATCAGGGTATCCGCATACAGCTTCTGCACATTGGCTCCGAGGGTGTTCAGAAGACGGACCGCCACATTCTCGCCCTCCTTGATAATCGCCAGCAGCAGATGCTCCGTTCCGGTCTCTTTCTGGCCGAACCGCTCCGCCTGTCTGTGGGCCTCCTCCAGAATCTTCCTTGCCCTGGGGGAATACCCTCCCCTCTCTTTTAATCCCGTGCCGCCGTCAAAGGCGATCAGTTCCTGAATCATGTCTATGACCTGCTGCAGTTCAATGTGATTATCCGTCAGAACTTTGTGCGCCACGCCGGTCTGTTCTTTCAGCAGTCCTGCCAGGATATGCTCAGTCCCCACGTACCCCTGCTTCAGACGGCTGGCAAATTTGGACGCGTGGGCCAATGCCTCCTGCGCCCTGTCTGTAAACTGTGAACTCATCTCATTCCTCTTTTCTACTCAATCATTTCCCGGGAATCGTCCGCATTCCCTGCTATGCATAATCTTCGTAAATCTCCTCAATCAATTCATGAATCTCTTCTTTCGAAATATTTTTGCAGCTGCCCTTTGCCAGAATGACCTGCAGCTCCTTCTTCAGTATCTCGAGCGTCTCACAGCGGTCCGCGTCTATGGCGATTACCGCCCCTCTCCTGCGGTCCACCTTGACATATCCCTCCTGCTTCAGGACGGTATACGCCTTGTTCACCGTGTGCATATTGATTCCGATGGAATCCGCCAGCTGGCGGACGCTGGGCAGAGGATCCCCCTCTCTGAAGCGTGAGGTGGCTATGCCCATGATAATCTGGTTGCACAGCTGCAGATACAATGCTTCCTCACTGTTGAAATCGATTTCAATAATCATGAACGCCTCCTCTTTTTTCTCCGTTTATCATAAGACAGCAGCCGGGTGCTGTCAACCAAAGAAAACGAAATTTTAGAGGTTTTTTAGATATCATACAGGGATTACGTAAAAACCTCCGTATGAAAACAGGGAGTATCCTTTTAGAATATTCCCTGTCTTGGAGCCTCTTTATATCCGCGGGTTATTCTTCATCCCCATCGTAATTCAGGAATTCAAACTCGAACTCATCGTCATCTGCCATGAAATTCTTCGGCTGTGCCTTCTGGGCGCCCTGTACGGGCCTGGCTCCCTGGGGCGCTTTGGGCTGGGGACCCTCTGTTCTCCTTGCGCCCTGGGGTGCCCCTATCGGACGCTGGCCCTGTGTGCCTCCGGTGCGCGGGGCAGCTCCCGTGCCGCGATGGCCCTGGGCGCCGCCGACAGGGCGCGTGCCCTGTGCAGGGCGCTGCCCCTGTACGCTGCCGGCAGGACGTGTGCCTGCGCTGCGGCCTGCCGCCCGCTGGCCCTGTATGCCGCTGCTCCCCCTTGCTTCCGGCCCGGCGATGCGCTGACCGGCAGCGGCTGCCGGTTTCTGGCCTGCAGATCCCGCAGGCCGCTCGGCAGGTCGCGGCCCTGCCGTCCTGGGCGGCTGGTCCTTAGGGCCTACCGTGTGCATGGCCGGCTTCTGCTTGCCGGAATTTCCGGAAGCATTCTTTCTGCGCAGGGTCTCGTTCTCTACTTCGTTAAAGTACGCGGAATCCATCATATCCCGAATCTTGAAGACCAGGAAAGCAATGCCTGCCACCGCTGCCACCAATAAAAATACCAACACGATGATGATGATTTTCTGGCTCTTTACCTTTGCCTCGCTGTCAAAATACATCTGTGCATTATTCTGGAGGCCGCTCATCAGTTTCTCGACGGAATAGCCATTTCCGGGGTCTTCCACATTGTCCACCAGCAGCCATTCTCCGTTATTCTGCACAAGCTTATACCGTTCCGGTTCAGGCTCCTGCGTGGGTTCGGGAGACGTCTCATTGCCCGCAGGCTCCTGCCCCAGCGGAACCAAATCGGCTGACAGCCTGCAGGCATCCGCCAGAAGAAAGCCCTCCACCTGTGTCTCGCCGGAAATATAATTTGCCTGATACCATGTGGTGCCTTCCGCGTCCGTCACATAGCCCGTGACCGTGACCGCAGTCTCTCCCGGCACTGTCCCAAGGACTCCTCCGGCCAGGGAAGCCGAGTCGCGTATCTCCACGCCCTCTCCCTCTATGGTGGCGCTGACAGGATTCACCTGAGTCACCTCAACAGGCGGCGCGCTCTCACCGCCCCCGGCATTCTCACCGTCCCCGGCGTTTTCTCCGCCTCCGTCTCCCACAGTGCCGGCAGGAATATCTCCCGACACCTCCACGAGATCGGCACGGACAAAGCCTGTGGTAGTATCATTCACCTGCACCTGATACCATGTATAGCCGTCCGCGCCCTGTGTCTGTCCCAGAACGCTCAATACCTTATCTTTCTCAGCGCCTCCCACCATGGTGCTCGCGGTGTCCGCGCTCGCCCTGATTTTCGCGCCGTTGGGCGCCGTGACCTTAGCCTGTCCCGCAGCGTATCCTGTCAGCGAAGCCATGCAGAATCCTGTGGCGAATATGCCGATTGCCAGCAGGAACGCCAGTATGCCTCCCCGCATTCTTCCTCTCAACCCGTTTGCTTTTCTCATGTGTCCTCTTCTCCTTGCTTTAATCGTCTCTGGTGAATCTCCTCTGGCCCTCCTCAGACTTCTGCTCCAGTCCAAAGCCCTGAACCGCCTTGTGCAGCAGTTCCCTCTGCTTTTCCTCCAGATTGCGGTGCGCCTTAATCTCGCATTCAGGACAATATTGTCCGGAACGAATCTGCTTTCCGCATAGTTCACATCGCAGGAACACATTGGACCCTTCCGTTATCTCTATCCTGCCGTCTTTCAGGAGACGCCTTATCGTGCGCTGGGATACTCCTATGGCCTGCTCTATCTGCGCTGCCGTAGCTCCCTTATTAGTCTCAATGTAGCATCTCACCTTTCCATAGTCATCGTAATCCACTGCGCCGCAGTCCTCACAATGATACTCGCCCACTCCCTTAAAAACCATTACACCGCCGCATTTCTTACATACCTGCGGAATATTATACATATCTAACGATCCCAGAACACTCATATGTAAACACCTCCATTCTCTTGAGAAGATTGCCTGTCGTCATGCTTCCTCGATTGCTTTTCCAATGTCCCTGCGCATATACTTGTTGGCAAAATCAACCCACTCAGTGGCCTCATATGCCTTGCGGCGCGCTTCCGCCAGGGTATCTGCCTTTGCCGTCACGCCCAGCACCCGGCCTCCGTTCGTCACCACGCGGCCCTGCTCATCCAGCCTGCTCCCCGCATGGAAACAGTAATAATCGCCTTTCCCCCCGAACCGTTCAAGGCCTGTGATTTCAAATCCTTTCTTATAGGAAACCGGATAGCCGTCCGAGGCGAGCACCACGCACACAGCCGCATTGTCCTCAAACTCTAAGTCTATTTTATCCAGATTTCCGTCGATGCATGCATCCACCACATCCAGAATATCATTCTTCATCCTGCAGAGCACCACCTGTGTCTCAGGGTCTCCGAACCTGGCATTGTACTCCAGCACTCTGGGCCCCTCGGAAGTCAGTATCAGTCCAAAAAAGATGACTCCCTTGAACTCTCTGCCCTCGGCCGCCATGGCGTCCACAGTGGGCTGGTAAATATATCTGCGGCAGTATTCATCCACCTCCCGTGTGTAGAAAGGACTGGGCGAAAAGCAGCCCATGCCGCCGGTGTTGGGGCCCTTGTCCCCATCTCCCGCCCGCTTGTGATCCTGGGCAGAAGTCATGGTCCTGACAGTCTTTCCGTCCACGAAAGCCAGCACGGACACCTCTCTGCCCGTGAGGAATTCCTCCACCACCATCACATTGCCGGCATCGCCGAAATGCTTCTCCTGCATAATCTCCCGGACGCCCGCCCTTGCCTCTTCCAGGGTATTGCAGATCAGCACGCCCTTTCCCAGGGCCAGCCCGTCGGCCTTGAGCACAATCGGTAAAGACGCGTGCTCCAGATATGCAAGCGCGTCCTCCGCATTGTCGAAAGTCTCATATCCGGCCGTGGGGATATGGTATTTTTTCATCAGATCCTTGGAGAACGCTTTGCTGCCTTCCAGGATGGCCGCACATTTCTTAGGCCCGAATACCCGAAAGCCCGCCTCCTCCAGCACATCCACCAGGCCTGCCGCCAGCGGATCGTCCGGCGCTACGAACACCAGATCTATCTCTTTCTCCTTTGCGTAGGAGACAATCCTGTCAAACTCCATGACACCGATGGACGGCTCGCATTCCGCGATCTGCGCAATCCCCGCGTTGCCGGGGACACAATAAAGCGCGTCCAGCCTGCTGCTTTTCTTCATGCTGACCGCGATTGCATGCTCCCGTCCGCCTCCGCCTACAATCAAAACTCTCATGCCGCACCTCTTTCCTCTATCCTTTCAAACGCCTGCGCGGCCTGTCTTTCGGCAGGCTCTGGCATTTCCTATTTCAGCTTTCTGACCTTGTTGTCAATTATCCGCAATCTTCCATTCGCTATATCGTCTATAGCCTGTGGAAGCAGAATCCATTCCGCCTGCTCCATCACGCGCTGCTGCAGAATCTCCGGGGTGTCGCCGTCCTCTATATACACTGCCTTCTGGGCGATGATCGGGCCCTCATCCATGCCCTCATTGACAAAATGCACCGTGGCCCCTGTGACCTTCACCCCGCGCTCCAGCACTTTTTCATGCACTTTCAGCCCATAGTATCCCACTCCGCAGAAAGAGGGAATCAGGGACGGGTGGATATTGACGATTCTGCCGTCAAAGGCCTCCACCATCTGAGGCGGAATCCGCACCAGGAATCCGGCCAGCACAATCAGATCCGGTGAAAGCTCCTTCATCTTATTGGTAAAGTCCTCGTCAAAGGCCTCTCTGCGGGGATATTGCCTGGGAGAAATCACCTTTGCCTCTATCCCCCGATTCCTCGCCCGGTCCAGCGCCTTTGCGCCCCCATTGTTGCTGATGACCGCCAACACCTCCGTATTGGTAATCGTTCCGTTTTCAATGGCATCCAGGATGGCCTGCAGATTGGTGCCGCCCCCGGACACGCACACTACGATTTTCAGCATATGTCCACTCCCTTTTCCCCGGCAGCGCAGCGGCCCACCACATAGGGCGTCTCGCCTGCGGCCCGGATGGCCTCCAGACATTTGTCCCTGTCATCAGGCGCTACCGCCAGCACCATGCCCAGCCCCATATTATAGGTACTGTACATCATCTGCTCTTCGATATCCCCTTTCTTGGCAAGGAGGCGGAAAATGGCAGGCACTTCATAGCTGTCTTTCTCCACTGCCGCGCGGATGCCCTCCGGCAGCATTCTGGGGATGTTCTCATAAAAGCCGCCGCCTGTGATATGGCTGCAGCCCTTTATCCGTAGCCCTGCGTCCTTGACGGACTTCAGGGCTTTCACATAAATCTTCGTGGGTGTCAGCAGCGTCTCTCCCAATGTGCCGCCCAGCTCCTCATAATATGTATCCAGACTCTCCCTGGTCATCTCGAACACTTTCCGCACCAGCGAAAAGCCGTTGGAATGTACACCGGAAGACGCTATTCCGATAAGCAGGTCGCCCTCCTTGATCTGCTCTCCCGTGATCAGATTTCTCTCATCCGCCAGGCCTACCGCAAAGCCTGCCAGGTCGTATTCCTCCTCAGGCATCATGCCCGGATGCTCCGCCGTCTCGCCCCCGATCAGAGCCGCCCCGGCCTGCCTGCAGCCCTCTGCCACGCCCTTTACGATTGCTGCGATTTTCTCCGGGACATTCTTGCCGCAGGCAATGTAATCCAGGAAAAACAACGGCTCTCCGCCGGCGCAGGCCACATCGTTCACGCACATGGCGACGCAGTCGATGCCGATTGTATCGTGCCTGTCCATCAGGAACGCCAGCTTCAGCTTCGTGCCCACGCCGTCCGTGCCGGACAGCAGCACAGGCTTCTCCATGCCCCTCGCGGCCTCCATGGAGAACGCTCCGGAAAAGCCGCCGATGCCGCCCAGCACTTCCGGCCGCATGGTCGCCTTCACGTCTGCTTTCATCAGCTCCACAGACCGATAGCCTGCCTCAATATCCACACCCGCTTTTTTATAATCCATATTCAGCCTCCTACTCGTCCTGCCGGGCCTCTGTCCGCAGGAATTTTCCGTTTCTGTAAGCTCCGCCTTATTTCTTCTGCCCTGCCAGATAAGTCTTGTATCCCTGCTCCTGCAGTTTCGCGTCCTTGGCCTCCACCTGGTCTTTCAGCTTTGCGCTGTAGTCTTTCAGCTTCTGCAAAAGAGCGGCATCCGAAGTGGCCAGAATCTTCGCGGCCAGGAGCCCCGCATTGACGCCGCCGTTAATGGCCACCGTGGCCACGGGAATGCCTGAGGGCATCTGCACGATGGAGTACAGGGAATCCCGCCCTCCCAGAGAGGAGGTGTGCATGGGAATCCCTATGACCGGCATGGGGAAAATCGCCGCGCACATACCCGGCAGATGGGCCGCCATACCGGCTCCCGCGATAATCACCTTGAACCCCTTTTCCTCAGCGCTCTTCGCATATTCAAAAAATACATCCGGCTCCCTGTGGGCGCTGATAATCGCCATCTCATAGGGGATGCCCAGCTCCTCCAGGATGTCCGCCGCTTTCGCCATGACAGGCATGTCGGAATCGCTTCCCATCACAATGCCGACCTTCGGCATATCTGTCTTATTCTGTATCTCTCCCATATATTCCTCCTTAAGGACTCTGCCTTTCTTTTTAAGTTTACTAAAGATTAGCTTTCCGTGCAACCACTATTTTCCGAAATACATGCTATGCCTCAAAAGCCCTGTTCAGCTCCTCGCAGCCGGGCAGCACGAAGCGGCTGTCTTTTATGATGCAGATGCGGCTGCCGTCCTTTCTGACCGCCGTCAGCTCTCCCAGCTCATCATAGGGAATGGTGATGTCCGTGTGGCAGTTGCAGTACGCCTCCATGGGATTCTCATGGCGCCGTCTCGACACCTCATTGTCCTTTGCCACGATTTCCCTGCCGTCCGGATTGTATACCCTTGTATCCTCCGAATGGGAATAGCAGGTATCTCCCACCGCGAAATGAGGCCCCATCTTCTCCGCGATCAGGACGGGCAGCTTCGCTTCCACTCCCAGCCGCTTTGCCGCCACATAGGCCGTTGTGTTGGTGCCGATTGCGAACTCTCCCATGGGCAGCGTGGCGTGGCGGGCCAGGATATTTTCGTAGATAAAGTTCCGGTTCTCCTCCTCGGTCCCGAAGTTCCGGCAGGAGTACTCCTGAATCATGCCGTCCTTGAACGTAATCGCCAGTTCCCTGTACTCCAGCCCTTTTAAGAAAGCCCTGGTCACATGAAGCAGCCCTTCCGTCCCCTGCAGCACCGGCGACGTGAACACCTCTCCCACAGGAATATTCACATCCGCCACACAGTTCTCAAAAATCGTCTCTTTCTCAGGATTCTCCAGCTTGTAAAGATTCACTTTCAAATCCGTGCGGTTAGCTCCCCTGCCTTTGATTTCACAATAGTCCGCCGTATTGAGCGCGTCGATCAATGTCTGCTGCACTCTGCGGTACAGCAGATAGTCCAATGTATTGATGCGGATGGTCTCCCGGAACAGCTCCTCGAACACAGGCCCGATTTCCGGCACAGGGAACGCGATGATGGTGAAGCTGGTCTCCTCCTCCGGCGTATATTCTCTGCCGAGCATGCCTGCTTTTGCCACATACTCCACCCACAGGCGCTCCTGTTCTCCGGAAAGCCGGATTGCCTCTTTGCATGTCGCCGGCATAAAATCCGCCTCCCCGAAAGTCTCCACGATGGCAGGCCCCGCGCAGTCTCTCAGCTGCGCTTTCCATTTCTCGCTGGCGGTCCTGACGGCCTCCAGTTTCCGGTTCACATAATTTTTATCAAAAAATATCGCTTTGTCGTCTTTGTGGTCATATTCAAACTGGGGATTCGGGCTCCCGCCGCTGAAGCCGTTTTTCGTGCGTCTGCTGGCGCCTCTGTTGTCCAGGACGCTGCTGGCGGCGCGGCAGGCCGCGGACTTAAGCCCCATCTTCTCGAAATTCTCCACGGCGCGGCGCAGCATCCTCTCAAAGCCGATCTGATAGCCCAGCGTCACCATACCCTTTTTTGAAAGGTCCACCCCCGTGGCCTCAAATCCCATGCGGTATCCCTCTGTGTAAGTATCCGCCATGGTAGCGATAGTCTCCTCAGGCAACCCCGCCAGGAATCTGGCTGTCTCCAGCTCGTTGACGCCCACATACTCCCCATAGCTGTACAGATATCTCACATCCGTCAGATCGCTCTCCATGATTCTGCGCACCGCAAAGCCGTGGGGAGATACCTGCTCCTCTATCCTCCTCCGGGCCGCCATGTCGGCATAGTCGCTGACGAACCAGTAAATGATATCCTTTATCTCCCTGGCGGAGGGGCGTCCTTCTTTCTGGTCCGCCGCATATACAAAGACCGTGTAGATTTCCACGAACAGTTCCATGCGGATGACCAGTTCCTCCAGTCTGCCCTCATAGGCAAACCCAATCAGGCTGCGCAGCTCCGTATACAGGAACGAAAGCAGCGCACCCAGCTCCTCCCCCAGCTCCTGCACTGCATAGCCGGGATTCCCATAGCTCTCCCCGTAGTGCTCCGGCAGGATATCCGCGTACAGCGACCGGTTCCTCTCCGCAAGTTCCTCGATCCGCGCTTTCTCCACGCCGCCCTCTGCCAGAAAGCTCACTGTATCATCAATCATCAGGAGAAATTCCGCGCAGGATGAAAAGAAAGCCTCCAGTTTCTCATCCCCGAAATGCTCCTCGGAAATCTCCCGGATTCTGTCCGTCACCAGCCCGTACCGCTCTTCTATAATCTCTGTTCCGCTCATTGCAGACTCCCTCCTGCGTATACAATCAAGCCGATACTCACCAGCGCCGCCAGGTTCAGCAGGATTCCCAGCGCCGGAAAGAACCTGTAGTACTCTTTCTCCTGTACGGTCACCAGCCCCAGTATCAGCCCGATGGTAGAATAGAGCACGGCAAGCAGGGCTCCCACCCCGAAGCCCGCTCCCACATTTCCCTCATTCCGGTAGGAAAGAAACACCATGAGGCCCAGTGACCCCAGGCTGATGACTCCCAGAATCGTGGCCATGACGGCCCGGTTTGAATGCTTTTTATCTGTAAAAATGAATCCTTTTCTTTTCTTCATATATACTGTATAACGCCGAATACTGCCTAATGTAATCATGCGATGGAACCAGTCAGCGTTATACAGTCTGGTTTCACGGCAGGTAAAATCATTAAGCAGTATAAACTCTAAAGGGCACTCCCCAAAAAGGTCTGTCCCCTCTTAGGAAATGCCCGCCAGCTGCTCCTTGCTTAGAATATGATTTTGGACTTCCCCGCAATCAGCTTCGCTCCGCTGATAATCATCAGAATACCCGACACGATTCCTACTACCAGGGAAATCACTCCCATGGTAATGCAGGTCGCGCCCGCTCCCCTCATTACTTTATATATCTTCTCGCTCATAAATCCGCTCCCTTCTTTCCAGGCGCCCTGACGTCCCGCCGCCTATTATGCTCCATACACCTTATAGTACTCATCTATGGCTGCCTTTGCGGCGTCATCGATGTAAACCTGTCCTTTATACGGTCTGTTGTACAGATGCTCCACTACCTCCTGCATGGTCACGATAGCGGCAGCCTCTATATGATAGCGCTCCCTGATTTCATCCAGCGCGCTCCCCTTTCCGGCCGGCCCTTTCTCCATACGGTTCAGGGATACCATCAGCCCCTTGATCTCCACTTTTGCCTGGGCGGTAATAATGGGGTATGTCTCCTCTATGGACTTCCCGGAAGTGGTCACATCCTCTATGATCACGACTCTGTCGCCGTCTTTCATGCCGCTTCCCAGCAAAATGCCCGCATCACCGTGGTCCTTGGCTTCCTTGCGGTTGGAACAGTAGCGCACGTCCTTGCCGTAGAGCTCACTGTAGGCCATGGCCGCGGCTACGCTCAGGGGAATCCCCTTATAGGCCGGTCCGAACAGTACGTCGAAATCATCCCCATACTTTTCATGAATGGCCCTGGCATAATACTCTCCCAGCTTCCTCAGCTGAGTCCCGGTCACATAAGAACCCGCGTTCATGAAAAAGGGGGACTGCCTGCCGCTTTTTAAGGTAAACGAACCGAATTTAAGCGCATTGCTATCCACCATAAATTCAATAAAGTCCTGCTTATATTGTTCCATCTATATAGAACCCTCCTGTAAACGAGCCTGTTATCCTTACTTATCCTATCATAGTTTCGTGATATTTTCAATTGATTTCCAGAAAATAAGAAAATTTGATTCAGAAATTTTCAAAAAATGGTGAGCAGGACGATAAGCCGGGTTCTGTCGTGTACTATCGTACGGAACAATCATCTATCTTGCACGGCTGTTGCCAGCCGCGTCCAGCGACCTACCTGAAAGCAGGCCGGGCAAGCCTGTCGCTCTCATTCTGGTCTTGCTTCGGATGGGGTTTACATGGCTCCGCCCGTTACCGGACGGACGGTAGTCTCTTACACTGCCTTTCCACCATTACAGGGAACCAGAGCAAGCCCGATTCCCTGCTGTATCTTTCTGTTGCACTGGCCTTGGAGTCGCCTCCACCGGACGTTATCCGGCATCCTGCCCTGTGAAGCCCGGACTTTCCTCACCCGCCCGGGGCTATGCCCAGGCAGGCGCGATTGTTTATCCTACTCACCGTTTTAGACTATAACAGAATCAACAAGCGGATTCTATTATATAAGAACTATTATAACAACCGTATTCCCAAAAAACAAGAGCAAAGTCGCAATTATGCGTTTACGCGTCATACATTAAAGCAGCTCCCGCCCACAAATTCCCGGCAGATGGAATTACCCGGCAGGCTCTCGCTGGGCACGCCCAGGAAATAGTCCAGGAACTTGAGGAGCCTCTTGGCCTCGTAGTACTCAGGATCCCCCTTGGGAATCTGGAACAGCAAAGGCTCCGCGAAAGTCTTGAGCATTGCCAGTTCATACACCAGCGCAGAATTGAACATGGCGTCGGCCTCCTCCTGGAATGGGAAGATGTTCTCCTCCTCGCCCCTGCGCACGGAGGGCCACATCTGGATCGTCCTCTGGGCGCTGGAGCCCCTGGTGCGGGCGTCTCTGACCATCCTGCGCAGCAGCCTGCCGTCCGTGGTGGGAATCCTGTTGTGGGCGTCGATATTCAGCGTCGTCAGGGCGCTGATGTAGATTTTGTACTTGCTCTCCTCCGGCAGGGCATAGGACATCTTCTCGTTCAGGCCGTGAATCCCTTCTATTACAAGAATGTCATCCTCTTTCAGCTGCAGGAAATCGCCTCTGTACTCCCGCTGTCCTGTCTTGAAATTGAAAGACGGCATCTCCACTCTCTCCCCTGCCAGGAGACTGACCATGTTCTCATTGAACAGCTTCACGTCTATGGCCTCCAGGCACTCGAAATTGTAGTCCCCTTTCTCGTCCCTGGGGGTCTGTTCCCTGTTCACGAAATAATTGTCCAGGGCAATCGGATGGGGCACCTTGCCCAAAGTCCGCAGCTGGATGGAAAGCCTGTGGGAAAAGCTGGTCTTGCCGGAGGAGGAGGGGCCTGCAATCATGACGAACTTCACATTCCCTTCGCTGGCGATATCCTTTGCGATCTCGCCGATAATCCTCTCCTGCTTCGCCTCCTGTACCAGAATCAGGTCGCTGACGGAGCCCCTGCAAATCTGCTCGTTCAAATCCCCCACCGTCTCGATGCCTGCCGTCCTGCCCCATTTCTTGGCGTTCTCCATGGTGTCGAATAGTTTCCTGCTCTCCACAAAAGGCTCCATCACAGTAGGGTTCGACTCAGAAGGCAGCACCAGCATGAAACCTTCCTCGTAGGGAAGTACATCGAACCACTTTATGTAACCGGCATCGGGAAGCATATATCCGTAATAATAATCATAATACCCCTCTATTTCGTACACATTCACCGTGGAACCCATCCGGAAGCGGAACAGCTTCACTTTGTCCTCCATGCCCTTTTTACGGAAAAGCTCTATGGCGTCATCCAGAGGATAGGACTTCTTCATGAAAGGCGTCTTCGCCTCCACCAGCTGCCGCATCCTGTCCTTGATTCTCTCCGCGTTCCTGGCCGTGGCCTCCACCGTCCCGCAGGCGTTGACATAGAGTCCCCGGCCTATGGAGAATTCCACGCAGCTCTTTCTGGCGGCCTCTTCCCCGAACACATCGTTAAGCCCCTTGAGAAACAGCATCTTGGCGGCACGTAAATAAGATTTATGACCGACGCTGTCTTTCAGGGTGAAAAATTCAATCGTGCAGTCCCTGGTGACTTTCTTGAATAGCTCCCGGATTTTGCCGTTCGCGGACACCAGCGCGATTGTGCCGTCGTACTCTTTCTGATATTCCGCCGCAATAGCTTCATACGTGGTCCCCTGCTCTACCTGCTTCTGTTCTCCGTGAATCGTAATCGTAACCATATCCGCCCTTCCTTTCATTTTTTATAGGCCAGCGCCCTCTCCGTCCGCGCAAGTTCTTCCCGCACCTCTTCCAGCCGTCCTCCGGCCCTGGAGGAGCCAGCCGCTTTCAGGGAGTCCGCAAGCCCTCTCAGATACGCCTCCCGCTGCCGCAAGTAAGCCAAAAGCACCGGATGCCTGTCTTTTAGCAAAAATTCCCCGAACAAATCGTACAGACGCAGCTGCTCTTCGCTTTCCTCCGTCCGCTCCTGACCGGGCCCCGCAGGCCTTGCTTTCATAGCAAAATAATACTTTCCCTCCTCGCAGACCGCCGCTTCTTCCGTCACCAGGAAGCCTGTCTCCCGCAGGAATGCCCGAAACCGGGGAATCTCCGACTGGGGCTGCGCGATTACCTCCCGCAGCTGCGCCGCCTGGCTCCTCCCCTCCCGCAGAATCCGCTCCATAAGCCTGCCGCCCATACCGGCACAGACCAGGGCGTCGGCCTCTCCTGCCCTGTATGCCTTAAGCCCGTCCGACAGCCTTAAAGATATGTAATCCCCGAGCCCATATTCCTTCACATGCCGCCTGGCCCCCGCAAGCGGCCCCTGGCGTACGTCCATGGCAATCGCTTCAGGGCAGATGCCTTTCTGCACCAGATAGACGGACAGAAAACCATGGTCGCAGCCCACGTCCACCAGCCTGCTTCCCGGCGTCACCATGTCTGCCAGCATCTGAAGACGCGCGGACAGCGCCACACCGCCCTCCTGTACCCGCCTCTCCATCAGTCCAGATAATCCTTCAGCTTTCTGCTGCGGCTGGGATGGCGCAGCTTGCGCAGCGCCTTCGCCTCAATCTGGCGGATGCGCTCACGGGTCACATTGAATTCCTTTCCCACCTCTTCCAGGGTACGGGCCCTGCCGTCGTCCAGGCCGAACCGCAGGCGAAGCACTTTCTGCTCCCTCTCGGTAAGCGTCCCCAGCACCTCCACCAGGGATTCCTTCAGCAAGGTGAACGCCGCCGCGTCCGCGGGCACCGGCACCTTATCGTCCTCAATGAAATCTCCCAGGTGACTGTCCTCCTCCTCGCCGATAGGAGTCTCCATGGACACCGGCTCCTGGCTGATCTTCAGAATCTCCCGCACCCGGTCCGCTGGCATATTCATCTCCTCCGCGATTTCCTCCGGGGTCGGTTCACGCCCCAGCTCCTGGAGCAGCTGCCTGCTGACTCTGATCAGTTTGTTGATGGTCTCCACCATATGCACCGGGATGCGGATGGTCCTGGCCTGATCCGCGATGGCCCTGGTGATGGCCTGACGAATCCACCAGGTGGCGTAGGTGGAGAATTTATAGCCCTTGCGGTAGTCGAACTTTTCCACAGCCTTAATCAGGCCCAGATTGCCCTCCTGAATCAGATCCAGGAAAAGCATCCCCCGGCCTACATACCGCTTCGCTATGCTGACCACCAGACGCAGGTTCGCCTCAGCCAGGCGCTTCTTGGAGTCCTCGTCCCCCAGCTCCATCTTCTTGGCCAGCTCGATTTCCTCCTCCGCGGAGAGCAGGGGCACCTTGCCGATTTCCTTTAAGTACATGCGCACAGGATCCTCAAGGCTGATTCCGTCCGGAATAGACAAATCCAGATTCTCCACATCCACGTCGTCCTCGTCCGAGAGGATAATCTCCTCCACATCGGCCTCGTCCTCAGTGATGCGCAGCACGTCCACATTGTTCTGTTCCAGGGCGTCCAGAATCCTCTCAAACTGCTCTTCTTCCAAAGGCATGTCCGCAAAAAAGTCGCTGATTTCCTGATACTCCAGCACGTTCTTCTTCTTTTTGGCCATATTGAGAAGTTCTTTCACCTTCTCTTCAAACTTTGCCCGTGTGTTTTCATCCATTGTAAAGTTTCCATCCTTCCTCGGGAAATCCGTTCCCCTTTTTGATTTACTGTTAAGAGTTACCAATATCTTTACCTTAATCTAAGGAAATATGCGTTCCTGCCAGCTCTTCCAGCGCTTTCTTGCCCTCAATGGCCCGGGCCAGGGCGCTTACATCCGCTCCCATGTGGGAGAGATGGTACTGGTAACTGTTCTTTTTCACGGTAAGCAGGATTTCATGAAAGGCCTTCTCCCGCTCCTGCTGTGTATCCAGCTTCGGGATAAGCGCGGAAAAAAGCGCCGCCGCCTCTTTCTGCTCCTCTCCGTCCTCGAACATACTGACGATGCCCCCGGGATTGATCTCTCCTTTTTCCAGCTCCGGGAATAGCCGCTCCGCCACTTTGCGGTAGATTTCCACCGTAAAGTCCTCCGGGGAGATATACTTTTTGATTTTGCCGTACAGCTTCGGCTCCCCCGAAATCCATGTGATCAGGAGCCTCTGGGACCGCTTTGCGTTCTCCTCCGGGTCTTTTTTAGATTGTATACCCGATTTGGGGCGCTCTAAGGGCTTCGCCCCGCCGGTGCCGGCCGCGTAGCGCGCTACCAGCCTGCGCAGGTTCTCAATACCGATGTAATATTTCTCGGCCACTGCCTGGAGGTAATTGTCCCGCTCCACGTCCTCGGAGAATTCGCACAGTTTTTTGGCAATTTCTCTGTGGAATTTCGTCTTCTCCTCCGGATCCTCCATGTTGAACTGCCCCTGCAGTATCCGCACCTCGAAGAAGAAGCTGTTCTCCGCCTGGCCGATCCGTTCCTCAAAGGCCTCTCTCCCCAGCCCTTTCATGAATTCATCCGGATCCTTGTAGGGCTGCATATTGATGATCTTCCCCGTAAGGCCTGCCTCCCGCAGGATGCCGACGGCTCTCAGGGCCGCTTTCACCCCCGCGCCGTCGCTGTCGTAGGCTAACAGCACGTTCTCCGTATACCGCCGCAGCAGAGCCGCCTGCTCCGCCGTGAAAGCCGTACCCAGGGAGGCCACCGCCTGGGTGAAGCCTGCCTGGTGCATGGCGATGACATCCATATAGCCCTCACAGAGTATGATGTTGCCGCACCTGGCCCGCCTTGCGTAGTTGAGGCCGTACAGATTGCGCCGCTTGTCGAACACCGGGGTCTCCGGCGAATTCAGGTACTTGGGTTCACCGTCCCCCATCACCCGGCCGCCGAAACCGATGACACGGTTGTTGATATCCTGAATCGGGTACATGACCCTGTTCCAGAACTGGCTGAGCATCCCTCCGTCTTTCTCGGAATGTCTGGCCAGCCCCGCCTCCTGTATCAGCTCGTCCTCAAAGCCTTTTTTCCGCAGATACTGCACCAGATGGGCTCCGTTCTTCCCCGCGAAGCCCAGTCCGAATCTGTGCATGGTCTCGTCGGAAAGCTCCCTTTTCTTCAGATACTGATAGCCGATTTCTCCGTGGGGGCTGCGGAGCTGATAGTAAAAGAACTGCGCCGCCGCCTTGTTCACCGCCAGAAGCCTGGCCCGCCTGCTCTCCTTACTTCTGGCCTCCCCGGAGTCCTCTTCCTGAGGGAGCTCCACTCCGGCCCGCTCCGCCAGCATCCGCACCGCCTCCGGAAAAGAATAATTCTCATAATTCATCACGAAAGTGTATACGTTTCCGCCGGCCCCGCAGCCGAAACAGTGGTACACCTGCATATCTCCGTTTACGGAAAAGGAGGGTGATTTCTCATTGTGGAAAGGGCAGAGTCCCCAGTAGCGGCCGCCCTTTTTCTGCAGCCTCACATACCCTGAGACTACCTCCACGATGTCGTTCCTCGTCCTGACCTCCTCCACGATTGTCTCCGAATAGTACATCTGCACCTCCCTCTTCCTTTCGGAACAGACTCAGCCCATCCAGGACTTCGGTATGTATATGTCGTCGTAGGTGGCAATCGCGAATCGGTCCGTCATGGCCCCCACGTAATCGCATACCACCTGTTCCTTTGGCTCTCCCTGCTCCAGGAGGCCCCTGAATTCCTCCGGCAGGCTGTCGATATCATGCAGGAAATGCAGATAAAGCGTCTCCATCAGCTGTTCGGCCTTGGCCTCCTCGCTCTTGGCCACAGGGTTCTCGTATACATTTTCGAACATAAACGCACGCATTTTCGTCATAGCCGTATGGGTCTCTTCCGACATCAGGATATCGTTCTTCCCCATACTGGTATTCACGATGTCGTGAATAAAGTGGTCGAAACGGTCGCTGGGAGTGCTGCCGATGACATCGCGAATCTCCGCAGGCACATCGCTCTCCCTTAAAATGCCTGCCCTGACCGCGTCGTCCATGTCATGGTGGATATAGGCAATCTTGTCGGAGAGCCGCACGATTTTCCCCTCCAGGGTGTGGGGAGTTCCGCTGGTCTGATGGTTCAGGATGCCGTCGCGCACTTCGTATGTCAGGTTCAGACCCTGTCCTTTCTTCTCCAGGCGGTCTACCGTCCTGACGCTCTGAATATTGTGCTCAAAACCCAGAGGACATATCCTGTTCAGCGCCCTCTCCCCCGCATGCCCGAAAGGTGTGTGCCCCAGATCATGCCCCAGTGCGATGGCCTCCACCAGCTCTTCGTTCAGCCGCAGAGCCTTCGCGATGGTGCGGGCGTTCTGGGAAACCTCCAGGGTATGGGTCAGCCGGGTGCGGTAATGATCTCCCTCCGGCGACAGGAATACCTGGGTCTTATCCTTCAGCCTGCGGAACGCCTTGCAGTGGATAATCCGGTCCCTGTCCCGCTGGAACACGGGCCGTACATCGCAGTGCGGCTCAGGCTTTAATCTCCCCTTAGAATCCGTGCTGTGGGACGCGAAAGGGCTTAAATACTGCTTCTCCCATTGTTCAAGATTTTCTCTGATCGTCATACCAGCCTCTGCTCCTAATCCAGTTCCTGACCAGTCTACTTACTCTATTTATATTATTCTGCGTCTGTGGGCAAAATCCTTTTTTCTCCTGACGAATATGGTGCAAGTCCGGAAGAATGCCCGCACTTTGGGCATTCTTCCGTGTGCAATTTAGATTTTCTTAGCGGGCGTCCTTTGACCGCTTAGAAAATCTTTGCACACTGTTATCTGCAGACATCAAAAATAAATTCCGCGTTTTTGTCCATGGCGGCCCTGGCGGCCTTTACCGGGGACATCTGGAATACATGCCACATGCCCGGATAAATATCTATTTTCACAGGTACATTCTTCTCTATGAAAGTCCGATGAAGCCGCAGGGCGTCGCTTAGGAGAATCTCATTCTCCCCCACCTGGATATAGGTGGGCGGAAAGCCCTCAAAATCCCCGAACAGCGGAGAAATCAAAGAATCCGTCAGGTCATGTCCCTCCGCGTAGGCATGCACCATCCTGTCGATATAAGCACAGTTCAGCACCGGGTCTGCCTCCGCCTTTGTCTGGAAGGACTTGCCCGAGGAGGTCAGATCTGTCCAGGGCGACATGAGAATGATTCCTCTGGGCAGGAGCCTCTTCTCCTCTTTCAGCTTCAAAGTCAGCGCCAGTGCCAGATTCCCTCCCGCAGAATCTCCTGTCACGATTACGTCCCGGGCGCCGTATCCTAAGAGCATCAGATAGTTCCACGCCTGCATGGCATCCTCCAGGGCCGCGGGATAAGGGTGCTCAGGGGCAAGGCGGTAATCGAAGCACAGCACATCCATGGAGGTGGACTCTGCAAGCTTCGAGGTCAGCGTCCTGGCATACAGGCTGCTGCCGGTGGAGTATCCGCCCCCATGGCAGTGCAGCAGCACATATTTCTTCATATGCGCCCGGTTGACGCCGACCCATTCCCCGTACATGCCGCTTATGTCCACTTCCCGGTACTCAATGGCTTTCGTGTTGCTTAAGATAGTCCCGATATGATCCTGGGACTGCCTGTGCTTCTCGATATCCGTATTCTCCACCATGCCGTGGACACGCCTGATCAGGTTCATCAGGCCCTGACGCCTTTTGTCCATGCTGTCAGCTTCCTCGATATCCTTCCCGGTCTTGATTCCGTTTTCCACTCCTGCCTCGATTTCGATTGCCGACGGGGACTCTGCCTCCGCCCTGGCTTCCGTTTTCATATCCCTTTTCAATTCTGTTTCCATTTTCGTTTCCATCCCCCCTCATGTCCGCTCTCGGCAGACATTCATCTCAATCTTTCAGTGATTCAGAAATGCAGCCGCCTGCGCACCTCATTGCGGAGCCGCCTGCGGGAAAGCATCGTTATCACCGCGATATCCAGTATGGTGCAGATCGTCAGCACCACCGCGGACCAGGTCAAAAATATCCTCGCTTCCAGATAATGCCTGATCAGCATCTCCAGCCCCATGCACAGCAGCCCCAGCGCCGTAAACAGGTAGAGCGCCACTGTCAGGAAAGAGCGGGGAAGCCGGAGGATGCACAGCGTCACCAGCTCCGCTGTCACCGTTACCAGCACGGTGACGGGCAGGCCCAGTCCCAGGAACCACTCGTCGCCCCCGGCCAGGAAAGTCAGCATATACAGATAAAGGGCCACCGCGCCGCCGTCAAACAGCAGAGAGACATAAATCGGCAGTCTTGTGCAGATTACCACCGGAATCATGAACACCCATAAAATAACGCAGGCCCCGATGACCGCCAGCGACCAGGGCACACCGTCAAATACCAGCAGGTTCAGAATGCCGCAGGTGGCCACAGACGCCAGTATCACCATGGTGAGCAATAACCCCAAATCCTTTCTCTTTACCGTCTCCACCTGTCCCTTTTCTTTCGGAAACGCGGAAATCCCCTCCGCATTTTTTCCGGTAATCGGTTTTTCCTGCCGCCCCTGCAGCATCTGTTCCCTGGGATTCAGCACCGGCGTGTTGCACAAAGGGCATTCCCTGGCATTCTGTTCCAGTTCCACGCCGCAATTCACACAATATGACATATCCATCCTTTCCGCGGCAGCCTTTCCGCCGCACCCGAAACATCTATCAGGGCTTACGCTCCGTCCTCCCTGTCCGTCTCCCGGTTGCTCTCAATCTTCACATGGATGCCGTCTTTGACAAGCCGCCGGAAAAAATGCCGCTCCACATCCGTCTCCACGATGCTGCTGGCAAAATTCACCGTCAGGATATCCCCAAAGCTGATGATGGCGCAGTTGGTCCTGCGGGAAAAGGGCTGTCCCATGTAGATATCGAATCTCTCGATATAGGGCTTCATCCCCTCCGGCACTTTCATCACGCCCATATTGGTGAGCCCGGCCGAAGAATTTCTGTCCTGCACTTTCGTGTAGAACATCCGCACCACGAAATCCTTGATGAACAGCGGCACTACCCGGATAAAGGGGTTGCGCTGTGTGGCAGCATTGGTGGTGATGTCCCCTCTGAGAAGCTTCTCGTTGAGATAGTATCTCATATAATTGCGCACCTGAACCACGATTTCCTCAAAAGTATACTCCCCAAGCCTGGGATCCACCCCCGGATATATCATGGTGATGAAATTCCGCAGAGTAATAGACGGAAAAAAGCGCCGCAGGTTCACGGGCATGGCAATCTTCACCGGGCGCAGGCGGCTTGCGTGGTCCTCCTCCTGTTTCAGGAGAAGCGCCTGGAGAAGCACCGCGTTCAGATACTCCGTGATGGTGGCTCCGTAACACTTTGCCGCAGCCATGACTTCCGAGACGGACATGATGCCGTCTATGATGTTCAGCGTATAAAAGGGCTCCGCCGTGCCTCTGACCCGGTAGGATTTCTCTTCCACCCTGGGCGGGCGCACTTTAGCATTGGCATAGCGCATATAGGCATCCTCCAGCTCGCCCTCCTCCGGCGTGCCGTGGATGTCCAGCACAAAACCGCCGTTATCGATTCCTTCCGCCCCCAGCAGGCGCAGGTAAGTGGCTGTCAGAGTCATCAGAACGCACATACCGCCTGTCCCGTCTCCCAGACTGTGATGGGCCTCCAGGGCAATCCTGTTGCGGAAATAATAGACCCGGACCAGGTAGCGGTTGTTTGCCTTGAAATACATGGGCTGGCAGGGATTGCGCACATCTTTCTGCACAAAAGGCCCCGGACGGTCATTGGGCTCCAGATAGCGCCAGAACAATCCCTTGCGGATAGCCGCCTTGTAGGTGGGAAACCTGGGAAGCGTCATGTCCAGAGCCTGTTGCAGGAGATCTTGCTGTATTTCTTCCTTCAGCACCACGGAGAGCCTGTACACCGAGGAGAAATCCCTCCTCTGAAGCGTAGGATACACAATGGCTGAAAGATCCAGCTGGTACCAGTCCCTGCGGTGCGCATGCCTATTTTTATCGGCTGTATATTGTTTTCCCGTTTTTTCCATTCTCACGCTCCCATGCCGCCTGCGGCGGGTGTTCATTCTGTTGGGCCGGCCTCTTTCAGGGGAAAAGAAAAGAGCGCAAAGCATTCAACAGTCACACTTCACACCCGCTCCCATAAAACCTGTATATATATTGAAAGGTACTTGACATTCATCAAGTACCTTTCAGCTTCGTGCAGGAAAAGAGACTTGAACTCTCATGGTATTGCTACCACACGGACCTGAACCGTGCGCGTCTGCCAATTCCGCCATTCCTGCGAACAAATCATATTCTAAACTATTCCTCTCAAAAAGTCAATATGTTTTTTGAAATTTTTTAAATATTTTTTTCGAAAAAATACCATATACAAAAATTTGCAGGAAAACAATTTTTCCTCTTGCTTTTTTTGAAAAGCGTGGTACAATAGAGGACATGGAAGCATAGCTCAGCTGGGATGAGCGTTCGCCTCACACGCGAAAGGTCAGGGGTTCGAGCCCCCTTGCTTCCATTTTTTGTTGCCCGGAAAGCGTTGATTTTGTTGGCTTTGCGGGGTCTGTCCCATTTCCTTTCGCCAAAAGGTAATCAAAAAGGTAATCAGAACATCAGTTTGGCACTTCTGAATTCCGGTATGCTGCTCAGTATCTCTTCTTTCCTCTGGTCAGACTTCCTGTTGCGGTGGTAGTTCCTTTCACTCGTGGATATCTGCGCATGCCCGGCCACATCTTGAACCAGCCTCTTGTCCACTCCATTGTCCAGAAGAATCGAAACATATGTCTTCCTAAGCTTATGGGGAGACTTTTCCCTTATTCCCAATTTCTTGCAAATATAATAGAGCCGTTTCCTGACCTGCATCGCCTTTATGTTCTGTCCGGCTTCCCAAAATACATACTCCTGGATGCCGCTCAGCAGCCTCAGCCGTCTTAGGATGCTCGAGAATTCGCTGGGTACGAACACCGTCCTGATTCCCGCTTCGGTCTTGGGATAATCCCTGATTTCATATATGTTTTTTCCATCGCTGTCCTTATATGATATCTCTGTCCTCCGGATTTTTATAGAATTTCCTGTGACATCGCACCACTTGACGGCGACTAGTTCGCCCACACGGACTCCTGTACAGAACATCAGTACGATTCCCAGATTCAGGATATCCGGCTTTTCCGTGAGATATTGTAGAAGCTTTGCCATTTCGTCATCGTTGAACACTTCCTCGTCATCTTCCTTTATCACCTTACGGAACGCCTTTTTCGGAAGCTCCATGTCGTTCACGGTCTGCGATATGCTCCATGATATATACCCTTGTTCCTTGGCATATTTGAATATTCCGTAGGTAAGCGTCCGCAGATTGCTGTATGCTTTCGCTGTCAGAGAATACTTCGCAATCGCTTTACGCAAGAATGGGGCGATTTCTTTTGAATCAACATCCCTCACCCTCGCTTCTGCAAGCTTGGATTCATCTTCAAAGAATCTCTTGAAGTCCTTCTCATACCTGTTGAATGTCCCGATGCAGATATCCTGATATTCTAGTTTCCTATCCATCCATTCATAGAAAAGCTCCTTCATTGTAGGATTCTCTGCTTCTACTTTCCAGTATGCCACAATCGCCTCTTCGATTGCTTTCCTTGTGCTTCTTTTAATCATCCTCCTCCCCTTTCCCTCGTCTGGGAGATATGTGTACCACTTCCCATCTTTGCCTTGCCATATCTTGTACGGATGCTTCTTCAGCAGCTCTTCTCTCTTCATAGCTTCCATGCTGTCCTGTACATCGCTTATGTCTATCATACCATTGTTTATGATGAACCGCAATATGTCGTTTCCCTGGGCATATTGTAGGTAACTCGTCTCTATATTATTTTTAGTAATCTCAATCACCTCATGCAAATAATTTTATCGTCCAAAAAGGCATCGCCGATATCTGTAGCAGTGCCTTGAATATTCATATCCGTTATTCAGTTTTTTTCTTAAATATATCTCCAAGCACTATGTAATCTGGTCATAGTCAGTTTCGGATATCCCGATTGGTTCCGAATCCTGCCATGACCGCAACAAATTTCTAATAGCAGCAGTATTCCGTATTACATACCCACTACTGCCGTAAGCAATATTATTACACTACATCATTCTAATCTCAGGCGTTACTGCTTCTCATATTGTTTGGCGATATACTCTTTTACCGAATTATTTACCGCATCAAGCAACCTGACCATTATTTTCAAAAGCCTGTCACTGACTTCTATCAACTCTTCCTGACACGCTCCGTCAGCACTCAAATCAGTCAATCGAATCGCATTGCCTAAAGCACAAGAAAGCGGGATGTTGTATATGTTTATGATATCCCTCATACTCTCGTATACAAACTTCGCTTTTTCTTCGCTATATCCCAATCCGACAATCATGCTTATGAAGTTGCTTCTATCCTGTTCCTTGTCTCCCTTAAGATATTCATACGAATCTTCTGTTGGATTTTCGCATATCTGTGTGATATCTGCTACTTTGATAATCTCGCCATGATAGCTTGTCTTACCTTTAGGCACATGGATACAGATTGCAATTTCAGGCTCTGTCTCTTCATTTTCCTGATATCTGCCAATAACGGCAATCCTTCCTACGTACCTTCTGCCATCTTTTACAGCACAGATGACATCATCCCCTTCGCTGAAGGTCTGTGTGCCATCCCCATTTGTATATTCTAATGTCGGCCTGTTTTCTTTTTTATATTCCATTTATTTTCCTCCAGATTTATTTTGATATAGCCACGCCCATATTTCAGAGCGTAGCCATGTGATAAGATATTGCTTAATGTTTTTTCAATCCCTCACCAAATTCCCTCCAGCTTTTATCAATCCGTTGGTCTGCAATTTTAATAGAAGACCTGTCCGCAATCTCTTGCATTTGTGCCTTTAAATTTTTTAAGTCATTCACATCACCATTGATTGTAAGCATGCTCTCATAATAGTTATATACTGGCGCATTCATCCTCTTGTCTACCACAGGTTCAGGCATCCTTGCGTTCGCCCACAGCCTCTGCATGCTATCGGAGTTCATCGCCTCAAATTGTTCAAGGGTGATGAAGTTATCAGGGTTCACCTTTGACAGCTTATATATGTTGTCGGTCTGTTCAGAAGTCAGTACAGTGTCGCCCTTCTTTAGCGGCGTGAGCATCGCGTTCCTGTCAGGGGAGAGTATCAGTTCGTCCCCCTTTTCCTGCGTCAAGGCAAGCTCGTCATTCCCAAGCCTGTGCACGCCTTTCGCATACTTCTTGGTCACTTTCAGGTTCCTGTTCGCTCCAAGCTGGCTTGCGAAACGTGCCCGCAGTGTCGCAATCTCCTCCTGGCTCGGATAGTGGTCTAGGGTGATAAGCACTTTGCCAGTAGAGGATGTGATTTCATATGATACCGTTGCCTTCTGTGGCGGCTTTGGCCTGCCGGATGGTGGTGTCGGGTTCCTATCTGGCTTCGTCCATCCTGACGCAGTACCGCTTGAAGAGCCGCTATCGGAATCTAAACCACTTGAAGATGTGTTTCCGCCTCCTCCACTATAGCCTGAACCTCCTCCACTGGCGGCATTGTTCATAGCGTCCAGTGCTTCCTTTGCGCTCCTGGCGGCAGATTCCACGCTGGCAAGGGAATTGACGATGCTGCTGACGTTGTATCCACGCTCTAAAGCGTTTATCAGGCTGTTCTGTAGCGCATTTGTCATGTTGGCGAGGTTCGCTTCGGCATAGAATGATTTTGAAAGTTCGTTCACCAGATTGTCTGCCTTTGTGGAGAACATCCATGCGAGGGTATTGGCTGTGCTGTTCGCATTCGCCTGTAGGTTCCACATCTCGCTCTCTATGCCCATGATGTTGCCGATGAAAGCCGACGTGCCTTGTGACAATGCCTCTCCATAGCCAGCGATTGCAGTCTCACCAGACTTCCAGGAGGATATGAGGGCATCGGAAATGGCTATGCCATGTTCCACAGCGATGCTGGCGATCTCCTGGCCTACGATGTCAGCGTTTTCCTTCACTGTCTGGAATGATTCGGCAATGATTTCATCTTTGGCGTTCAGGGACTCCCTGAGTGATTCGATTTCGTCATTCCTGGATTTCTGATAATCCTCGAATTGCTTATTCAAAGCATCTTCCTGTGCCGTAATAGAATGCTGGTACTGTTCTTCTTCGAGTGCCTTTTTGGCTTCCGCAAGCTGTTCCTCAAGCTTTTTGCGCTTTGCTACGGTACTGGCAGACGTGTCGTTGCTCATGGCGGCTATCTGTCTTTCGATGTCTACGATTGCTTTTGTTTTCTCAGCAATGCTATTTTCGTAGTCATGTAAATCTTTTGAAGCCTTAAGTGCATCTATCTGCGCATCTATTAATTCCTTATAAGCATCAATTTCCTTTTCGATTCCCTTGACAGCATTCTCCACCCTTGCCTCATTCAAGTCCATGATGGCATCCTTAGCACTCTCTGCGGATTTTACAGCGTCCCATTGGGCAGAAGAGAGTTCAGCCAGCCTGTCCGCATATTCTGTAGCGGAATATCTTCCGGCAAGATACTGCGCTTTCAGTTTGTCAATCTCGTCATTGTACTGCTGTACCTGGTGCTGTGCCAGCTCATACTGCTGTGCGAGTAACCCTAATTGGGTGATTCCTTCCTTTGACCATATCCCTTTGTCGTCTGATACTTCCATGCCATCGAATAGGTCTATGATGTTGGAGATTTCGGAGTCGAGATTGGAGAACTGTTCCTGGATACGGTTGAAGACTTCTGTATGTAGGTTCAATAATTCGTTGTCGAATTCCTCGATGGACTTCTTGCAGTCGAGGATGTTGCCTTCGACTTCTGAGAGGGCGTTCACCATCTCAAGCCATTCGTCTGTTCCTTTCTGTCAATCTGTTGCTTTCGCTCATTCCTAAGCTACTGACTATGCGCATGCATAGCGGACAGTCATTTCTGGCTGTCTCTCACGTTTTGTTATTTATTGGGATTATTTCGTGAGTTCGGACTGGATCTTCACCCTACCTGGATTGGGCAGGGGAGCAACGGAACCTCATATGTTGCCATATGGGGTATTACAGTCTCTACGGATTCTGATTTTAGATGATTTTCATAAAAAGAGTAGCCATTATTGGCTACTCAAACATAAAATTATTATGATAATACTGCAAATAGAAATAAAACAACATAGATTATTCAATTTTTATTGGTTCTTTTTGGGGAGTAAACGTAGCCACAAAATTTTCTGCCTCTTTAATTTTTTCCTTATCATTGGTGTCCTCTAAATCAATCTTTAGTTCTTTAAACATTTCATCCATCTTTTTGTAAAATAATTCTGGCATAATGGTTGTTACCTCCCAAACCTCAACGGTTTTGTTTATTATATCATACAATCTCAAAAATGTATACTATTTTTTATTTAATCTATCGACAAAATCACTTATTAAACTTTTAATTTCATATTCTAAATCTGTAAATTGGTCTAGTTCTGAAGTTTGAACACTAAATACTATTACATAATTTTGATTTGAAATATTTGCATGAAAACTCACATAGGCTCTTCCATTCTTCTTGAGAGAATTTCTTGTATACTTAAATACAAATGTATCTTTTAATAAAATACTACTTAATATGCCAGTTCTTTTGCCATTCAACAAAAAATATTCTATTTCTTTTTTAGTTTCTCCTAATATTGTATTATCAATAGTTGTCGTAGATAATCTTCTGGCAAGTCTTATCAATAAAGTCAATATTCTATATTCCGTAAAATGTCTATTTTGAATACATGACACGTCAGGGAGGCTGATTAAATCATTATAATACTTTTTAAAAAGTTCTGTTATTTCGGAAACAATATAATTTATTAACGTATCTTTCTCTCTATTATTGTCTAAAGCATCTGTAGACAATTTTTTCCAAGTACTAATTATATCAGCTAATTTATTATAATCAAAATAATCAAATTCATAATATGTCTGAGCTAGATTATTGATATCTATTCCTTCATATACATAACCAGAATCATAAATTACTTTAATAATAACATTATCATTAATTCGTTTAATAGAGTATTGGTATATTTGCGCACTTTCTACCAAAGCGTTATTTTGCACAAAACCAAACAATACATCATTAAATCTTAATACTCTATTAAATTTAGCGAAATCACCACTTCTATTTAAGACAATACCAGAGGTATGGTTTAACTGTGCTTCTTTTTCTTTGATTATCTCTTTTTTATTCTCAATTTCATTTCTCAAATTTTGTATTCTATTTGTTAACTCTGTATATACAATAGAAAAAATAATCCAAAATATGATAAATGCCAAAATAACAACTGGATTTTCTATCATATAATTTATAAAAGAAGGAAATTTTTCATTTGGCTGTGTTACTAAAATTGTTAGCAACCATCCTACAATTAATGTTATAATTGGTGATATAGGGTTAAGTAATGTTAAAACAGTATTTTTTATAATTCTTCTCATTATCATCCCCCAATCATCAGTATCATAATATCCCATTATATACCAACAATCGACAGATTACCATTCAGAACATACATTTGTAGTACAATTATAAAGTTTTGTTTCATCTAAAATCAGTCTTTCCTCGGTCTCTGCGTTCCCATGCGCCTTTGACCGATATAGTTACTTTGTGCATCCTACATCACTGTAGGAGAGGGCAGCACTTTACCCTTCCGGAACTAATCGCACTGCTCATCTGGTTCACAAGCTGTGCCTTTTCATTCTCCAACAGCCCCAACTGTTTCTGGGACTGGTCTATCTGCGCCGTATAGAACGACTCGCCAATCAGTTCACCGGCTTCCTTCAATAAGTCTATCTGCTTGGATATCAGGCTCTTGCTGTCGTCACGGAGATTGAACTGGTTGCTGAAGTCGTCCATGACGTTGTTGAACTTCTCTAATTCAAGCTGCCTGATTTCCTTCTTCAATTCAGCCAGTTCCTGCTGGCAGTCTGATACCTTTCCAGCCCATTCCTCATATTCCTTTATCGCTTCAACGACATCCTTGGTGCCATCACCTACAAAATCTGTAAGCGCGACTGCACCGTCCTTCACCTTTGCGGCTATGTCTGCTGGCAGTTTGGATAACGCTTCGTTCGCTTTCTGCGTGTACATCGCAAGGGCATCGGTATAGTTATTGAACTTCTCCTCTGTCACGCCCAGTTCGGCATCTACCAGCGTGTTCTTCGCGAACGCCCCTGACACGCTGTCCAGGCTCGTCTTCAAAAGGGACAGCACATCGTTCAGTGCCTCTATCCTGCGCTCGAAGAAGTCCACCGTATCCTCGAACTCTGATTTCGCGGAATCCGTGCCTGTCTTGTCTTTCAGCGCATCGTTCAGCTTCTCTTTCTCTTTTTCAAGGTCTTTTATCTTGTCTGCATAGCCATGCCCACCGATTCCTCCATTATTGTCGAATGTCAGCTGCAGGTTCTTCAGTATCTCAATCTGGGAGTCTATGTTGGATATCGCATCGATATACCCTTGGATGTCAGTTTCCAGCCCAGACTTGAACTCCCCAAGGCTGATGTCGCCGGCAAGATAGCTGGAAGTGGTAGGGGTGAATCCGTTCGCGCTCGTGGATACGGATATGCCGCCGTTATTGATTCCGCCTACGGCACTGTACACCTTGTCCATGGCACCTGATACGGTTCCTGTAGCCATCTCAGCGATAGCCTTTGCTACATCCGCCGCCTTCTGCATGATTCCGCTGAGGGACTGCTGTGCGTTCACGGAGTTTATCCTCATGCTCTCAGCCATGCTGGCCGCTGCCTTTGCCATGTTGGACGCGATGTCGCTTGCCACTGTGGCGGCATAGATATTGAAGTCAGTGGCGTTCTGCGCTTTGGACTGCGTGGCCTGTGCATAGGATTCCACCGTCTGCCTGTCTTTCTCTATCTCAGCTTCCAATTCGGCATTCAGCACCTCAATCTGGTGCCTTGCCTCCTCCTCGCTTATCTGTCCCTTTGCCTTGCCTACCTGGTTGGCAATCTCAAGTTCTGCGATGGCAGTCTCTTTCTTCGCCTCCAATACAGCCTTGTCTGCTTCAAGCTTTGCAATCTGCGCGTCTATGACGGACTTGTCGCCATCAAGTATGTTCTTTACGACTTCTTCATTCAGTTTAATTTGCCCATTGGCTGTCACTTCTGCATTTGTCAGTATCTCAGGATACATCTTTGCAAGTTCAGCGGCCGCTGTTGCTGACATGGTAAGCCCGTCCGCGACTGCCTCCTGCACCTTCGCCAGGTTCTCGAATTGGTTCGTCACACCATCGATGACGTTCGCAGTGTCATTCCATGTAGAACCTATTGTTGTGGCATATGCCTCGATTCCAGAATCGCCGTAGGAACTTAACCGTTGGAGCGAATCTATCAATAAGTCAACCTGTTGGCGTTCTTCATCTGTTGACAATGCATCCTTCAATCCGTTCAGGCTTTGGATTAGGGAATCAGGCTGCTGTGCTATGAGCATACTCAAGCCTTCTGACAGGTTCCCGAATCCGTCTGCCGCCAGGTCTATGTAGGGGACTAGTTCAGGGAATTGCTGCATCAGGTCTAGGACTTGTATCTTGTCAAGTTCGCCTTTGTTGAATGAGTCCAGGGCGGTGCGGAGAGTGGTGATAGCGGACTGGATGTCGTCTATGGATTCTTCGTAGGTGGAGAAGTCGAAAGTCTGAGTCTTGCCACTTTCATCTTTTATACGCTGAATCTCTTTCAAGAGTTCATCGAATGTGATATCCCCTACATTTTCAATGCTGTACGCAATCTCTAAATCCTCTGGAGCAATCTTACTGATATTGTCTTCACCAAATAGTCCCGCCAACTGCTGATAGCTCTCTGACTGTACAATCCCCATTTCCTGCAGCAAGTTAATCAGCTGGCTTATTTCCATCCCATATTCCCTGGCTGTGTTCTTTAGTGACTCATAGGATGCAATCTGTTGGTCAGTTGCTACGTCTGCATTAAAACCTGATAAGCTTTCTGTAGAGATTCCACCGAAACCGGATAATGCTGTTTCAACTTTATCCTTCAGTCCACCCGCATTCGGCTCAAAATCAACCTTGAACTGCCATTCACTTACTTCCTGCTGTAATGATGGGTACATGTTACGGAAGAAATCCTTGACAGCCTGATCTACATTTTCATCACGCAGCACTGAATTAAGTGTTTCTGCAAAAACAGCTGTAGATTCTGTAATGGCTGTTCCATCGCCGGATTCAAATGCCTTTTTATATTCTGAATACGCTTCATTAACATCATGCCAGCTGTCTGCCAGTTCCTCATTTGCAAAGATTCTGTCCTGTAGGATGTATGTATCCCAGATATCCTGATAGCTTTCAAGCGTTTCCTTAACTTCATTTGCCCTGTTCGTCAGGCTTTTTAGGAATTCATCAGGCGCATCGTAATCACCGGCTATTTTCTGGATATTTAAAATATCATCATATACATTTTCAAGACTGCCACTTAGCATGATAGCACCATTGGCTGTTTCATCATATCTGTATCCGGCTGCCTCCAGGGCATCTATCAGTTCTGCATTCTGTCCGAAATCGGCGAGAAGACCATTTACACTGGTCTGGACATCTTCCATCTCGCCAACCATGCGGTCAATATTATCCTTATAACCATCCCGCCAGTTTGCAAAATCATTTAGAAGACCGCCATCATTAAGTTCATTCTTTGTGACTTGCCACTGTTTCTCTGTAAGCCTGTCAAAAGCATCTGCCTGTCCGTTAATTGCATCTGTGATAGCATATATGCTATCCTGTTCTGTGCCATATTTCTCAATCAGTTCGTCTTGAATCGTCATGAGGTTCTTACGTGCTTCAGTAACATCGGAGATTGATGCGCCGCTATCGTTGATAGTTTTGTATAATTCTTCAATTTTGGATTTATAGCTTTCAATATCTAATGCTGAAGATTTGAATTCTGCACCTAAGTCTTTAGCATTCTCTGCCACTGTATCAGACATTTGGGACAGTTCATATAAAGTCGAGATTGCCTTGACAGAAGCCTGTATTGCAACACCGATACCAAAGCTTATAGCGGCATTCAGCAATACTGTCTTCAGACGTAGGGCATCTGTTTCAACTCCAGCCGCATTGAGGAATGATTTATAGCCGGATAATGAAGCAGGGGCATCTTTGGAGCATGTTGATAGATATGCTTTCAATTGGGCATTGTTTTGGACTACAGATTCACCGAATTTATTGATATCAGTGTTACCTATCACTAATCTTTGATTCCATTTAAGAATAGCTCCTTCTGCTTCCGCAAAGTGCTTCTTCAGATTCTTGATATTCGTTATATCTATGCCGAAGATATTTCCCTGAATGTCAAACTTTCCCTTATCCTTGTTATATATTTGCGTAATCCCGTAATCCTTATTCATAGCCGTCATTGCTGTATTCACCGTGGTAAGCATAACCGGAATCTCACCGACTGCGTCAATCAACGACTCGGCTCCTTGAACCATCCTATCAAAGAATGAAATGCCACCCATTATAGCTTCTTTATTTGTAAGAGAATTAACAAAAGAGTCCCAAGAATTCTGCAATGAATTTAAGCGTCCTTCCCATGACTTTGCAGTCTTCTCAGCTTCTCTTGACATAGAACCCAAGCCATTGGCATAATCATCAAGCATCTTCTCATAAAGATCATAGTTCTCCAGAATTGCATTTAAAGCGTTTGCTCTATATTTTCCGCCTATTGAACTCAGCAAATTGGCGCGCTTTGCATCCGATTCATCAAGTTGAGTATAGGCTTCTGACAGTTCCTTGATAATCTGCATTGGTTCCTTTAAAGAAACAATACCATCCTTTACAGTGGACAGTGATACACCTAATTCGGCACAGGCTTTTTCATATTTGGTAAGGGAGTCTGTATCAATTTCTTCACCGTCAATTTCACCTGTCACTTGCTGCAAATTCATCAAAATCCCTTTGAATGCATTTGCCATTTCGCTTCCAGAACGTTGAGTGACTGCAATCATGGTAGCAACAGCAGCAGTAGTCTCATTCACTTCCATACCAGCACTAGCAGCCTGTGAACCGACAATCGACATAGCTGTTCCCAATTCAGTCATATTGACTGCATTGTTGTCTGCGATATAGTTCGCCCCGTCCAAAGTCTTCGTAAGTTCTTCAATTGAACCGTTAAGTTTGTACGCTTTATCCGTGGCGATGATATACTGGTTTGCTAATTCCGCAGTCATATCACCTGCACCTTGAGCGGCAGTACTTAACTCTGCCATGGCTTCAGCATTCTGGTATCCAGCGCGAGACATATCCTGAACACCAGTTAAATAATCAGTGGCTGTTTTCCCATATTTACTAGCTACATTGAATGAATTACTACCAATTTGAGCTAATTCTATTTTTGATAATCTGTCATTAGTTTTACTGATTTCAACCAATATACTATCAATGGTCTTTAAATTTGTAAAGGATTGCCGGAACTGATTCACTGCCATAGAGGCTATTCCAAATACTGACCCTATTTTCGTTACATGAGATAGCATATCCTTGATTTTATCAGCAGTACTCTTGCTTGCAAATCCTGTTGAACTGACCTGTGATTTAAAAAGCTGAAAATTTTCTGTAGCCGTCTGCAAGCTTTTCTTGTCATTAATTGCATCAATAAGGGTTCTGACCTTTTCAGCCTCATCAATCAATGCGGAAGACTCACTTATCTTAGAGTGTTTATTCAGATATGTGGTCAAGTCATTGGATAGCTTTTCCCTTTTTAATGAGAAATCTACTACTACTGGGCTTTTATTGGCTATAGCCTGTACATCCGCAATAACCTTTTTAACTTTTAATTTTGTTTTGTTTTCGTCAATACTTAATAAATCAATATCCTTATATGTCGTACTCCTTAAGGTCTTGTTAATCTCACTTTTCAGGTTTTTATCGTCAATCTTTGCCTTTAATTTAAGAGTGGACAGCTGTCCATTCATCTGCTTGATATAAGCATTCAATTCTTTCTTTGATTCTGCCTTGCTGAATGTCGCAACTAGCTTCAATGAATTTACAGCTGTTTGCAATGCCTTGATGTCAGCATTTATCATCTTCTTACTTTTTGCTTGGTCTAACAAGGCAGTCAATTTTATTACAAACTCATTATCCAATGCTAAAAACACCTCCATTTTTTTGCATAATAAAAGAGAGACTATCGAAACAATCTCTCCTATAATGTTTCCTTATTCATTTTCTTAGTTTACAGCTAAAATTTACGTTTGCATCTCACGCAAACACGATTGTACCCATTTGTGGCAAATCCTGTTAATAGACTGAATTTTTTTGGAACCAATTGCACCTCACTGCTTCGGCAATATGGGCATCTTACTTTTTGTACCTCTTTAGGCTCTTCGAATGCATCAGGCACATAAGTGCGTAATATCCTTTTTACCTCGTCAAGCCCACATTCAGATTCTGGTGGTGCTTTGAATTCCTTAATGAGATAAAAAACATCTCCATGCTCATTTAAATCTATTGGCTTATCTTCCAAGCAAGTTGTTTTACCATTATTGCTTTTATATCCATAATAATACCAAGTAATCCAATCGGGATGTTCTTCCTTATCTCCTACAACACCTAAATTATCCTCCCCAGAATCTTTTAACAAAGATTTCTCACATACTGGACATATATTAGGGTCTGCTTTCTTAGCTAATACAGTTTCATCAAACGTTGATTTACAGTGCGGACAAAGAATTGTTCTTCCCATTCCCCCAAATCCCCCTATCACACTACTCCCTTAACTTGACTACAATTATACCACCTCTTTCCCCATCCCACAAGTATTTTCACGCCAAAATCGAACATATTTTCTCCCAAATTAAAATCCAGCAGTTCTAATTCATCCATATTCATTCTTTCTCCATTATTCAGTTGTCTTTGATTGGTTTTCCAGCCTGATATTGGCTACTTTGATTGTTTGATTAAGGAACATGATTTTCAGATTTAATCAATATTGCGCAATACTAATAGTTACTTCTAAAAGAGACTATTATCCAGATAATCATTCAGTGCTTGTAGGGTAGATTCCCACAGTTTCTTCTTCCCTAACTTGAAGTCCGAGAGCAGCTGTTTGGGAACCCCAATTTGATTTGCAATGTATGTCTGTTTTTCACGTTCCGCACGTTTTATCAGTTTCTGGCGGACTACTTCTTGGTCTAACATAAAGATAATCTCCTTCCTTGATTTCTATTATAATATATACTTTTTGTCATAATAAAAACACTACTTAAATGGCAGCGTCCTTGTTATTTATTAATCCCTAATTCTTTACGAAAATATTGCAATGTTGGATATCAAGCATATTTTAATGCTAATCAGCATTACACCAGAAAAAGTATCATACATTTTAATTGGCACCCGGTAATGTACTCGCCTGTTACCGGATGCCGTCCAATATATTGTGGAGTTACATTGGATTCCCGCGCCACACAGCCCCTTCTGAAGACTGCATGGCACGGAATGTTGCTGTGGTCTGTATCCCATTGCGGAGTTTTAGGATACATAATGGTTGGATATGGCTTTGACACACATACCAACCTATACATGGAGAATTTATTGGGAACTACAATATTAAATATTACAGTGAGTTTGGCTTGCATTGGCGGCTTTCCATGGTCTGGATTTTCCACGATGCCAGACACCGCCAATGCCGATAGTACGATGCAACAAACAATCCTTGGGGAGACCCTACTTAGCTTACGATCTGTTCCCGCCTCCCTTCACAGGGAATCATCAAAAGACTTGTAAAATCAACACTTTCCAGACTTTTTTGTGGAATTTTTTCAGTTTTTTTGAAGCATCCTAAAAACATTTTTTTATTTTTATCATATAAGACCGTCAACATGCTATCCCTTAAATATTCATTCCCAGGTTTAAAAGCATATGAAATCAATGTATACATTGTGTCACAATTGATATAAAGATTTTTTATTTTACCCATGCATATCTCAAATTCATTAAGCCGCTCATTATGATAAGAAGTTCCCTCCCTATTTAATATCTCCACCCTTTCATCGTATTCTTTTACTATGCCTATAACTTTCTGATATTGTTTTCTATCAACTTTAACCTTGTCCGCTTTATACTCAAAAATAGGTTTTACACCATATTCACCTTCCCTATATATTTTAGTATTCAGTTTTTTATGTTTTCTGAGATCAATAATCCCCTTCTCAACGATTTTATAAAGCAGATCCATAGGGCAGTTGAAAAACCCCACTTCTTCATCCTTGATTTCCAGTTTTTTACCTTTTTTCTTTTTATTGTTGTATTTCTGTACATCAGCATAAAATTGAGGATATCTTGGATTATGATTCATACATTGCAATTTTCCAATCCTCGCAAGCTCACTCCCAACTTCTATCTCAAAATTTCTCTTGCATGAGTCAATTGCCACTTGCGCTAATACACTACATATTATAAATATATCCTCCAATTCCTTATCTTGGCATCCTCCATCAAACCAATAGCTTAAAGCCAGTTGTGCGATATTGCTTGCAGAACCAATATTGTATTGTGCGGAAGATATGTTGGCATCCATTTTAGAATAGGAAAGCATACTCTTATCATATCCACTGTTGCCATCTGGTTTTATCCCATTGATAATGGTCGGACATTCCGCATATGCTTTTTTTGCAAGTTCAACGATGCTCTTCTGGTCTGTTGTATAAATACTATCTGTATCCAAGTCTTGCCCATTAAGCCGACTTTGTACATCAGTCCCAATCCCATTAATAATTATGACATTATCGCCTAAATCTGGAAAGTATTTCCGAATCTTATCAGGATATACATTCTCCAAATAAACAATATTATTCGGTGAATTATGTGGACTTCGGAATCCTGCAAGCATTTCACCTTCCCCAAATCTGCTTGTACAACATTGAATCCTATCCTCTGCTTGTATGAAACAATTTTCATCAAGGTAACTTTGTCCTGTAACTGCCATCAGCATAGCCACTGGATTTCCGCATATAACCAAATTATCCCCATGCTGAAATAGTTTCCCCAGTTTAAGCCTCTGGTCTTTCAGTTCATTGATTTTTGCTTTCTTCTTATTTTTGAACCATTCCATATACCTGAATTCATCATTCCATCTATACAGCGCAATCAAAACATTATTGATGCTGTACCTTGCGGAACCAGTTATCTCCAAATATTTTAGGAATGCTTCGTCATCCAGTTTTAGTTTATTACAGTATTCAATACTTGGAGCCGCAATTTCTTCCAACACGCTTTCATCAGTAGTAAGCAGTGTATTGTTCATTTGAAAAGAACTTCTTTGCAGATCATCATATTTGCTTTTATGGGCAGTCTTAACAATCGCAAACATCTCACCATCTTTCTTCATTATCTTGCTGTAATATTTGAATCCGTCCTCCATTGTTCCGCTTTTACTCATTAAATCAAGAAACTTGATCCACTTCAAAGAATTTTCTGTAACGATCACTTTTATATCCGTCACTTTTATTCTTCTCCCCGTCATATCCGTTTCATATGCCGTATTGTAATCTTCACCATAAAAATCTCTAAAATATTCTTGTATATTCCCTCGAAACAGACATGACTTAAAAAAGTGGCTTCTGCAATATATAAAACCATCCATATTTTCAGGAAAAATATCATTTGAAATAATCCCCATGCCATCCCATAAGACATTAGTAATTTCAGATTTTTCCTGTTCTCTATCACAATAGCACCCCTTTTTGTAATAGGCAGCATCCCTTTTAGGGCATAAATCTGCATCAATGCCATATTCCCCTAAAGCTTTTTTGCTTCTCTCTACATATTCCAATCCAGGATTTTCCACTGCTTTTTTCTTATAAAGAGTCAATCCATATTGGTTAATATATTCCTCAAAAGCGGAATAATCCTTTTCTTTTCTGGTATGTTCAATTTTTTTAACCTTTACAGCAATCGCTTTTTTGAAGCATGAACTCTCCTGATCCTTTAAAACAAAAATGTTCTCCATAGGAATCTGGATATAATCTATCGCAGTTGCAGTGATAAGCGGTGCATATGCGGACATTTCAACTATCTTAGCACCTTTTACATTCGGCATCCTCTCCCAAAGCCCCATTGTAAGGTAGTTGAGCACTTTCCTATGTAGTTCTTCCCTGATAAAAAGGCAATGCCCTTCCTTGGCTTTTCCTGGAGACCTCAAAAGCATTTTATAGGTTATAATCTTTTCTTTCCCTTTGATTTCCTTGCCAGTTTCTGAATCAAATGTCTTCCACGCTACTGTTGCGCAATTCTCATAATAATAATCCCTTAGTTCCTGTGTTGTCATGGGTAACTTTATATTTTCCTTATCAGAATCATCTTCATCCACTCCCCAATCAAATTTCATCATCAGGAAATCCAAACTTCTTTTATTTCTATTGACAGTTACACCATGTTTATGGACATATTTTGCAAACAGGCTATTATTAATAACAGCATTCCCATAATCAAGAAATGGTTCCCTGTACTCTTTTAATCCACTATAACATCCATCTTCATTCGCTTTTCTCAGCACAAATTTATAACCATTATTGACTCTGTACAAACTTGCTGCCTGTATGCTTCTAATTTTTATTGCGCTACTTTCCTTTATGCTATCATTATTTTCTCTAACTTTACTCAATATCTACTACCTCCACAATATAAGTTCCACAACAAATAATCCACTTAATACTTCTCCATTCAAAACAAACCAACCATAAAATTTCACTCACACCGTTCATATCATTTCAGGTAAGAGAAGCCAAATCGGAGATTGAAGAATTCTACAACTCCGAAATGGCTTATCTGCATTTTAATTATTCTGTATATTCTCTAATGCAAACGGATGCTTTTTTTCTCCTAAAGTTCTCAATTCCACACTTGCACCTTTCATAGCTGCTTGTAATATGACTACCCTATCATGCATCCTCTGGTATTCCATTCTTTCATCTAAAGACATTTCATTTAAAGATTTTGCAGTTCTATTTAAATCGCTCATTACTTTATTTCCCTTCTTATGAATTATCTTGCTTACCATCTTCCAAATACTTTTTCACTTCTTCATCAGTTGCATAATAGAACATGAAGCGTCCTTTATATGGGGTGGTGACTTTACCACTTAATCGATTACGGATACTCTCATCACTTAACTTAAATCCATAAACATTTTGTACTATCCTAGAAACATCACTCCGTGATTTGCATATGGAAATTTCTTCTTTGTTTATAACGTCAACAACCTTCACATAAGTACCATTATTGAAAAATTTACCTAATGGCTTATCTATTAGTTTTTCAATAATTAAATTTTCTTCATCAGATAATTCACCATTTTTATATTTTTTATTAATAGTGCTTTTAATCCAAGTATACAAATTTATTTTATTATAAAACTGATTATCAACATTTATCTTCACACCATCTCTTACCGCTTGTCGTGCACATTCCATTTTTTCATTATATTGTTTATTAAATTTACTACCAAGATAAAGTCCTAATTCTTCAATTTGTCTTACTTCACTGTTTTTAAATTGTCCATTTTTATATTTCTGCCTCATAGCACTAAATATTATTCCAATTCTATAATCATCACCTACAACATCATTGATTTTTATATTTAAATGACCATTCTCTTTTTTGTATAATCTAGCATAATGAAGGAAACGCTTTAACGCCACAATGTTATTGTGTTCACAAGAAAAGTCAGGAACATATTTTTTAATTAGTGCGTTTTTCCATTCTGGAAAATTGTCTTTCCTCATGTTCTGTCTTAATTGCACTACAAAAGCCCCTAATCTTTTAACCTTGCAATCTTGTGAATGCTGTGATGGATATTTCCCAAATTCTTTACAGTAATTTGCTACAGCTATAATACTATTTTTAAAATTATATTTATTATATGGTTCCCATATAAACCCTACTTTCGTCAACTGATTTTCCATTTCCTCTGTTAATATATAATTTCCATTTTTATTTCTTCTTTCACCCCTAACATTTAAACACCATTGACCTAAATTTATATTTTCATCCCCTATAATCTCAACATGTTTTTGAGGCACAAAACAATTTCCCTCTCTATCTTTATACTGTTTTAAAGCATCAAAATATTTATTAAAGTAAAATTCCTTTACATCCCAAATAAATCCTTTTTTATTCAGCTCATCTATTTTATCTATTGATAGTTTCTTATTTTTAAAATTACTTCTTTGACGACTTACCCAATTACCAGTACAAAAACCACCTTCATCTTTATAATTTTCTGGCACTAACACATCTCCATTATGTTCTCTCACATATTTATCAAAATGTTTCAATCCATTTTCCCAACTTCCTTCCAACCTCCCCTCAATTTCCCTAAATCCACTAACCACATCCATAAATTCATCCATCACAATGAATTCATCCACATCAAAACCAACCTCATATTCCTTACCCTCTTTTTCACATTCTTTCTTCCGTTTTTCAATCTCTCCTCTTAATTCATTCGGAAAATTATCGGCAGCATCAGAAATAAACTGGCTATTAGCAACCAGGTCAAATATCAACGGTATAGTCTTCTTACCACAAGAAAACGCTCTTCCAATCATTTGAAAGTACATATTCGGACTGATTGTATCTCTAAGCATGATTACACCGTCAATATCGCCATGGATTCCTTCTGTAACTATGTTGACGCTTAGGCAGGCTTTGATTATTCCATCCTCCGTATCTTCCTTAAATTTCTGAAACTCCTTATCCTTGTCAGTATTTTTACTATGCACTTCAAAAAGTCGCACAGGAAATCCGGCATCAGTAAACCATTTCTCAATAACTGGCTTCATTACTCTTAAATGTGTAGTATCTTTCAGAAATACAACAAACTTTTCACTACCACTTACAATGTATTTCCTGAAAATATCAGACACACCATGCCCTTTATCCAGATTTTCTTTCAGTATCTTTACTTGTCTTAGCAAATCTTTCTTCTCTTCATTACTGTTGCAACTTCTCTCAATCTTCTTATTCAAACTTTCTGCATCCTTTTCGTATGAATAGACACCACACACGTATCTAGCCATAGGTAAAATCCCATCAAGAATCGCTTCGGACAGACTCATATCACATGCCAGATTGCCACCAAACAGTTCTTCAACTACATTTCTGCATCTATCCAGATAACGAATAGGAGTCGCCGACAATCCCAATACTTTTGCATCAGGATACATTTCCAACAATCGCATGATGCCTTTACTCCACTCTTTGGCCAATGCCCTATGCATTTCGTCAAGGAAAATATAGTCTGGTTGCAATGATTCCATTATTTCCTGCTTCATATTTGGCATATTGCAATAGATATTGAAATCAATTCTTTTCAGTATCTTTTCATCCAATTTCTCTTTGAACTGCTCATTGATTTCATGCCTTGTAGACAAGACAAAAAATCTACTATTCGGATTATCCTCAATCAGTTTTGCCATTAAGAGACTTTTGCCTGAACCGGTTGGCTGTACAACTGCCACTCTCTGAATTCCTTCACCATACATACGGCAAATATTCTCATAAGTCTTTTGATTATGTTCATGTAACTGTTCCATATTAATCCATCCTCCAATAATTTTTATTAGCAAGCGTAAATCACTCACATAATTTACTTCTCCATTCATCTCCACATTTTTCTCAAAATTGCAAGAAACCAAAGAATCTATGGAAATCACATATTTTCCGCAAAATTTAAAATCTCATTGTGTAAAAATACACAGTGAAAATTTTACAGTGAAATCTCCGCACAAAATTAAAAGACTTAAAACATTCCCACATTTGGGATTGCTTCAAGTTCACATATCTGTATCCAACTACTTCTTCTACATTTCAATATTCAATTGTTCAATAAAATAAATGGGGGATTCCTATGCGATTGTTTATAGGTTACGAATCCTGAATTTATAATTTTCGGATGTCAATATTTTTGACAGCCAGATGATTCTGTGTAAGTTCCTTATATCCAGCATTTATACTTTTTTCTCCAGACAATACTTCTTGCTTTAAAGTTTCATTATCAGAATCAAGAATTTTTTTCCCTTTAGAGTATGTATCTTCTGAGACACCTGCAGTTTTTGCTAATGTGGCTCTTACATTTACAGGTTGAAGATTATCATTACTTTTTGATGAATTCTTCAAAATGTTACTATTTTTCAAATCTGTACGAGTCCCTTGGTTTTCTTTTGCTTTTTTTCATATATGGGTCTATACTTTTCAGCAACAGCGATTCTTCGAATAGGAAAGAGGTTTTTATATATCTACAAACATATTATTTCGCCCAAATTCCCCATTTTCACCCACCACCCTATCAATTCCCCACCCACACTCATAAAGCCCCAAATCAGCCCCAAAATCATTTATCTTCGTTACAATCAGAACCTAATATGAAGCCAGACTGCCTAATTCTTGAAAGAGTGATTTCATGGCAGTAATGTAGCTTGCGTCCAAATGGACGCATCCATCAACTACCATCAACCATTAATCAGCCTAACTCTATACTCCGCAAATTCTTCAACAGGAAACACTTCATTCTCAGGAACATCAGCAATAGATAAATCTGTTCTGATTGCTTCTATTGCCAGATTTCTAAAATCGATATTTGTGACCTTATAAATTTTTGAATCTGCTATTGATATGTATTTTATTTTTGATATATTTTCGCTCAATTAAACTCTCCCAATGTTTTCTTATTCTGGCTTTCTCTCATTGCTTGAAGTTCCTTTTTCTTTTCTTCCAACCAATCATCCAATTCTTTATCCATTTGTTCTCCTTCATTAACAAACTTGTCCATATAATAATTTGCCTTTTCTGTATCACCAAAATATAACTGATCCCATGCACAGGCCAAATAGAATATAGAACTTCTTGTGTGCATATTGCACTCAAAAAATGTATGTAATAATAAATCATCCAGTTTCATTTTGCTTGCATTATTACAACTAAAATAATGTGCTGGAATTATTTCTATTCCCAAATCCTTACATGCCCTGACTCTTTCGTGTCCGCTAATAATCGTCATATCTCTTGTAATAATAATAGGCTGCACAACCCCACACCGCTGGATACTGTCAAGAAAATACACGTAATTCTTACCTTTTATCCTTCCAAAATACTTTTCATGATTCGGTAAAGGTTTCAATTCATCAATACGTACATCATATGTATTAAAATCTTGCTCCTTATCCACTGCCTTCCACAGTTCTGTATTGTTACGCTTATATTCCTGCAACCTACTCTTTACCTCTCTAGTTGATAGATTTTTTAAATCATTTTGCGAAATAAAATTATTTCTATCTTCAACAGGTAATTCCATCAACAAATAAATTTTAGTAGCTTCCAAATTGGAAATCGCTTGCGAATTTGAACCATACTCCTGAGCAATCCTCATGAATTGATTAGCAGTCCTTTGACTAAATCCAACCTTCGATTCTAGCCATTCGCCCCATCGACCATGAGGAATCAGCTTCTTTGCTTCAATAAATTTCTGTCCCATAAGAATAATATTCTCTGCCGTTTGATTTTTTAACGTAATGATTTCTTTCTCAATTTTTTCTAATGTTGTGTTTTCGATAATAGTATTCATTACTCAATCTCCTTTAGTTTTCATTTTTACAATCAATGGCAGAGATAAGGAACACCCTTGCAATTCTCTTTATCTGTCTCACTGACAGGCCATATATCTACTTTTCTTCTACATCATAAATCTTTGCACAGGCACTTCCCTGAAGTATTCATCCGGATTCTCGCCAGATTCAGCCAATTCCTATATCCCCCAAGACTCTTTCAGCTTATTCAGAAACTTCATCGCTTCACCATCACCAGTTACATCAGGATGATATTTTGTAGCTAACGTCCTATAAAACTTCTTGTAATACTCTTTCTCTTTTTCAGAACTAAGCCCACTGTTCAATGTGCCTGTCCTATGAGCACCAGAATAGCCATTGTAGTTACTTCTATATTCTCTCTGGTAACTACTGCTTCTCTTTTCATATTCCTTTCTTGCAGTGAATTCACGCTTTATCTTTTCAAGATATTCTGAATTTCTCAGCACACCAAAAATATCATAGCATCTGTCATATTCATTTTCTTGCACCTCATACTTTTCAGCAAATTCAGCTTTCTTTGTTCTATATTCATCCAAAACAGCATCATGTGCTTTCTTTGCCTTATATTCTTCTGTCTGTGCAAATTCAGCTTTTACCTTATCTTCTAAGGCATCCAGTCTACTCTCTATCTCTGCCCATATGGTTTCAGAATCAATGTCCATTTCATCAGCGATATCATCAATCCTGCTATGTAAAAGGCAATCTCCCCAATAATTGTCAACGAGATCATAATATCTGATAGTTGTCACATGATATTGGTTCTTCCTTACTTTTCCTTTGTCATTACGGTAGCTTTTATCATGTAGCGTTACCTTGTATGCTGTTTTAATGGGACGCTCAAACTTTTCGTCTGAGTATGTGTATCCATAGCTTGTATAAGGAATCCCATTCATTGTCCAGTTAGATGTAGTGACACATAATTCTTTGCCACAACCAACAGAATTGGAACTCTTCATCTGTATTTCCTGAATATAGCAGTGCATTTATTTCTCCTTCTCATGTAGTTACTTCTCATAATTAGTTAGTAACTACATATCCTTAATCAATAAATCTCCTTCTTCATCCAAAAATCATATAGTGAGCAGTCGTAAGATTACCCAACTATCAGTAAAGCACCCACTTCATCTTCTCTATAAATCCACCCCTATCAGCAACCAAGAACTCATTAGCATCTTTATATTTTTCATACATATCACTATTAACAATATATCTTTGATCCAATTCAGCCTCCGCAAGTTCTTCAATGAATTTACCTGTTGCGCGTCTGCCAGCTTTATCATTGTCTAAAGCCAGAACAAGTATCTTGGCAGATGGATTTTCCTTTAATTTCTGCACCAACTTAGATACTTCATTCACACCACCAAGGCCAATAGCATCTAATCCTATTTCCATAAAAGACATTGCATCAATCTGTCCTTCACAAATGAAGACATAATCGCTATTACCAGAAAGCCATGCATTTATACCCACTTCATACAGCACATTCACATTAAATATTTCATTACCATGCTTATAGTACTTGCTATTGCCATCCCACAAAGCACGATCCACATATCCTTTACAGTTAGGATTATAGGGAATGGTTACAACTTTCTTTTCTGCATCATACCCCAAATGAAATCTGTCAATAATTTCTTTGCTCAATCCACGTTTACTGAAATAATCTGTTTGTGACACAGCTTCATGGCATTTATGCAGATATTCACTATAATCTTCTGTTCTGGGTAGTTCTGGAATTCTAACAGTTGGAGCCTTTATCGGTTTGTCATCCTCAAGATAGGGGCGCATTATCTTCAATGCCTTGTTATAATGCTTCTTCCAATCGCTTGGCAGATTCTCCATATGTGCCACTAGGTCAAAGATATCCCCATGCTCACTACATGCGAAGCAGTTAAATCTAGCCCCATCAATATGAAATGCTGCCGTATAGTTCTTTTTGTCTCCCGAATTACAGAAAGGGCATACATAGTATCCTTCCCCTCTGCTTTCGATTTTTCCTTGTTCCTCCAATAAGTCCATATATTCAGGCAATAACTCTTTTAGTTCATCTTTATATTCAAATCCCATTTGTCAATACTCTCCTTATGTTCATGTTGTGCTACGCACGGTTGCCTGACGGTATGTCGCTGACGCTCCATACCTTGCCGTGAAATAAAAAAATGATATGTGTTGTTATGAAATGTTTAGTCAGGATATCTTATGCTGGAAAAATCAGCCGAATCATTATAGACTCAATCAAACAACCATCAAATCCTGCATATCAATCATAAACACATACACATTTTTTTATTTCAAGGCACGGTATGTGAGCGTCAGCGAACATGCCGTTGGGCAACGCCGTAGGCTATATAATCAGCTTATTACTTGCTTTTTCAAAATTTGAACATATATAACTACTATATAAATGGTTCTCTATAGTAGTTGTAATTGTTCAAATTTTAGTTCTATCCAAAAAGGAACCATTTAAACAGTCTAACAATAGGGTATGTATATATATTGGAGTGTCTAAATGGTTCCTTTTTCTGGGGCATTCTTTTCCTTTCAAAAAGTTGTCACTTTATAAGTCCCATATAGGGTTTATTTATATATATAACCCTTTTAAAGTGACAACTTTTATTCTTATGTCATCCAAGCCAGAAATTCATTGCTTTCTTCTGCCACTGTTAATAACTTATCAGGTATAAAAACAATATTATTGTGTCCTATACGGATTAATTCGTCAGTCAATATTCTCTGTGCTTCTATGTATGCTTTTGGATATTTCCAAGTGTTAGGGACTTTAACTCGGTTTTTCAAGCAATCTTTATCACCTATCCAATCTTCCAAATATTCATCTAATGCATCCTCATATTCTTTTTCTTTCTTTTCATATACATTTTTTGCGTTATCATTGAGAAACTGAACTATCTTACTATTTAAAATTTCTTTCTGCAATATGATTTCTTTAGAAGGTATTGCATCGACAATATTGGGCTGGTCGTATATAATCTTTATTTGCTTGTAATAATACTTCCATCCATACAGTTCATAAAGCCTTTCGTTGACCTTGCTATAGTATTCATTGGATTTATTCTTTATATAGACATAAAACATATTTTTGTATTCCATGACATTTTTCAATATGTATCTTTCTGTCTGCAATATTCGTTTTTTCTGATAATCATTTGCCTTAAAACGATGTTCTATTCCCCTGCTGTCTATAGATACAATTATTGTTTCGTATTCTACAATAATTAATTTTTCTTTTTGCAGATTGTTTAAGGAATCATGCAAAACTCTCTCTAATTTTTTATTTGACCGAATATAAAATAGAGTTATTTCCTGATCGTTAATGCTATAATCAAGCTGTTTTAGCTTTATTTTTGGTTCTTTTCCATATTTGCTGTTAATCATTCCAAGCAGTTCCAGCCAATTCCTTTTGGTAAACGTTTTTCTATACCCTTCTTGTTTTGATAAGTATTGCAATAGGATAAGTTCAATGTAATTCTTGTATATGGAATTATTGCCTTTTCGCCGTAAATCTTCTTTGGGTAATGGAGTATCATATATGTCAGTAATGATAAACTTTTGCCCCTCTTTTTCCCAATCGAAATATCTTTTCCAAGTTTTTAATTGTAGCTGTTTTGCTTTACCTGTCTTTGTTTCTTCGCCAAGTAAAATGCATAGCTCCTTGTAGTTCTTTAATACCATGCCAATTACCAACTTATCTGTATTTATCTCACGTAAAGTGGTATTTTCATTTTCAACTTGCTCTCTCGAATCGAGCATCTTCCAAGCTTCTTCTAGCAAGCCGATAAATTTTCCTATGATTTCATGAACCAATTCCATCATTTCATTTATATCAGAAAAGTCATCTACAGTACTACATAACACCATGATTGTGCCAGCAATGAAGAAATCATATTCGTCTCTAATCTCACTTGTTATCGGCTGTACATCATTTTCAATAATTTGATTTACGACATATTTACTACATCTGTTTTTCTGTACATAACCCAAAATAAAGATTATGTTCTTAAACGCTACCATCATTCCATCTGTGCTTTCAATTGGCAATACCCACTTCAATTGTAAAGGCTCATAAAGATTCTGGCTTTCACTATCTGCCATGCGATAAAGATATGCCCTTAAAGTGCTACAAATTCTGTCTTCTGTTAATCCTGCTTTTTCCAATAACTCATTCCTCCAATCTGTTTTGTAGCAAATGAGAATTTCTCCCTTTACCATTACCTACTTCTACATTCGATATTCAATTTTTCTCTACTTTTTATCACATTCCGACAGTAGACAATTCAATCTCACCTCCATCCCTCATACTGATAATCACCTTCTTTCTAAAAATCCCCACGCCATCAACTCTATCATCTTCATATGTAATATCTTCCACCATTGAAGAATCAATGTTCATGGTCTTTGGCATGAATCCGCTATCCTTATCATCCTGAATAATAATCATCCCATCCTCTTCCGTTATCCTATGTCTAAGCATAGTGAACTTGATGACATCTTTGGATTTTGGGGTATGGTAGGCAATTTTTAACGTGTCGTTTGGGCCTGAAAACAGTTTGTTCAGGTTCTTCATGATATTTTGTCTCATTGGTTCATTCCTCCTCAAATAATAAGATTCTCTCAATATCTTCTACATTCAAATCATCAGAAATGCGCAGATATGCAGTAACGATATTTTCAGAATACGGATTCTTGGCACCACTGTCGATTATGTATTCTCTTTTTTTAGATGGGCTCATTTCAAAATGCCAATCTATGAAACCAGAGAACACGCCAGATTCAGAGAGGAAGTCCAGGTTATCTTTGAACTCTTCTTTGTTGATTTCATCTATCCTATTGGATGACTTGTAACTGCATTGTACTTTTACGATTTTCAGTAGATTGTTCGAGATTGCTTCATGTAGTTTTTGTGTAGTTGTTTTTTGTCTCATATATTATTTTTCTCCTTTTTATAGGCGATATATCTGGATAGATAATAGATACACCGCCATTAAGTCTGCGTCTTATGAAGCTTTTACACCATATTTTGATTCAACTAACCTATTCGCTGCTTCCAGGTATATATCCTTTGTGCCATAAGCTTTCTCGCATCTTACAGAATCCTCATGTTCCGCACAGTCAAGAAATGATTCTTTGCCATAGAACATAACCGCCAGTGTGCCAACAAACTTGTCATTTACCATCTGGACTATCGGATATTCACCGTACTCATGATTGCGGTCTTTCAGCCTGTCCGCCAAATACATCCGCATGATTTTGTCATTCCTGTTAGAAAAGTATTGAAATGAAAGCAGCTCAACCGCTTTTCCATCCATAATACGAATCAGTCTGAAATCAGCTTTATCTGTATCTTTTAAGAAATATTTTTTCATATCAGGCATATGTTCCATAGAACGCATAATGATAATCAGCTTGTCGATGTCTATGACATCCGATATCTCCGTCAGTTCCCTTATTGTTTTAAGACTGAAATTATGGTCTAGCAGCAGCATTCCTTTCTCGTAGTTGCGTTTTACAATCTCAGCCATTTCATTTTCCAGTTCCTCTTGCGACATTTGTTTGTAATCTTTGCTCATATTGTGAATCTCCTTTTCTTTTACTTTCATTATTCATATCAGTGGACAGCAAAAGATATCACCATCTACTGCATACTTCTCTTCTATTTTGGATAATATCCGTGTTCTGCCATCCATTCTGTTGCAAATTCTACTTCTAAATATCCACCGATGTTACCAATATTGCATTCTTCACATACATCCGCCTTTCCTGTTGAAACATAAAACTCATAGTGTGTTTTTCCATCGTAATTTTCATAATGAAAACTTTCACCACTATAATATTTCTCCATACCTTTAAAGTCTTTTTTAAATGTATGAAAATCTATAATATCCTGTCTATCTCCTCCAATATCAATATCACAAGTACTCGAATCTCTGTTTTCATCCTTAAAGGCGTAATAAAGTTGCATATATTCACTAATTACACAACTTCTCAACTGTTCGTTTGAATCAGTTAGACACCGAAAATATGATTTACAATCTTTATCATTTGCATAACTAATCAATTCATCAATCTCTTTTTTATCCTCATTGACGAGAATCTGAATAATAATATGTCCATCTCTTAATTTTTCTTCCACATAGAGTTCAATGTTACCAATTTCACTAAAAGGTATCTTTTCATAATATTTCATATTCAATTTCTCCAATCCTTTTTCTTTATTTGTTGGGTAGGACGGAAAATCCCACCCATTGCTGACCTTTGTGCCATAACTTCCAAAAAAACTGTCTGGTAAATGTAATCATTCTATAAGATAGATGAATGCTATCTATAACATAACTGTTCTATTCCAGTTCATTCAACAAATCCAAACTTATCTGTCTACGTTTATTTGCAACCTTTTTTACGGGAATTTCCGTGTCAAATTCTATTTGTTCCAAATCATCAAGCATCTGGGATGATTTCTTCTTTTCAAGGCGTTGCTTTTGTTCTTCCATCGCTTTCTTTCCCATATTTGCAATATATTCTGTAGGAAATTCCAAACCTGATACACAAACTATGTTCACATTCCCATTATTGCCGGTGAAGATATTCTCAGGCATGCCAACTGCATTTACAATTTCTTTCTCGTCCATATGGTTGTCCTTTTGATTGATGATACCAATATGTGCAACAACGCCACTATTACTGATAGGTAGAAAAATATTCTTTGCAGTCAAAGCATTTATCATATCTTGCGTTGATACCTTTTTTAATTTACTTGTATCCTGTGGATCCGCTTTATCTGACCGCATCGCAATCAAAAAAGCACCATGTTCTGATAACATCTTGAATTTCTCCGAATCATCGAAGTTAGACACACTGGACGATGAATCGTCTGTAAAGAAAGCATCCATCATGTTTACCAGGTTGTAATTGATTTTATTCAAATCACAATCACACGCTTCATTATTTACAAATATGATTCCGCCCATTTCAGGAATATCCATTAATTCTTTCGCTGTATCATAAGCATTAAGCCTTTTCTTGATTGGTTCATCTTTTCTTGGCATCATGATACACGCACAGATAATTTTATCAGGGTGCTTCTCACAAAGTATTTCTGCCAAATGGGTAATGCATCCACTTCCGGTAGTTCCGCCACCAGTAGCTACCAGCAGAATTATCTTTTTTTCAATAGCTATCATTTTCTGCAAAATAGGTTTATTATTTTTGAGTGCCTTAAATGCCAGACTCCGATCGCCTGCTAATCCATCGTACCCTTCCAATACCAATATATCTTTCGCTTCTTCTGGCAACGTCTTGTTATCCTGCCCTGAACCATTAACAAGGTATGTAGGATAATTCCTTTGTTGAAACTCATAACCTACCTTCTCGCCCCCTAAACCAAGCCCTACTACAAATACATCATTCTTAATCATTTTCAATTCCTCCGCTTTCTACTATTTTTATTCCTTTTTCAAGCAGATAAAAAGTATCCGCATTGATTGCCTTGCATCCTTTTTCCACATACCCATATTTTCTTAAATTCATCATCTTACGGTATGTTGTTGGTCTTGTGTTCTTCGTGATTTGCATAATCTCTTGTAATGTTGCACCCATAAAGTGTTTTGTACAATTTTTCTTCTTTAGAAATTTTAAGATTGTATAATCCACTCTTGCTAATTCCATTTTCTTCTCCTTCCCTGTGATATTTCTGCAAATTACATGTAAAATAGATATGTCTAAGGTGAGCCATCATTGTTTCCAAAGCATATCATCATTGATAGATAACTGTTCACGGAAACCCAAAAATATATAGGCCTCACAGCCCTGTCCCGTCCATAGAAACCATCTCCTTTCTATTCAATATTCAATGCACACCCAAAATCCCGTCACAAAATAAAAGTGAAGCTGATATATACTTCTCCTTTTACTGGTATATTTCTCTGCAATAAAACTTGCAGAACACAAACTACAACTATTTAGTTACATTTCCACCGAAATCACAGCTGAACCGCTTGAAATTGCTTGACTTGAAGCACGGAAAATGATTTAATATATCCAAGCGGTTTATCCGTTTTTATGTATCAAGGCCTGTCCACAATCAGAGGTGATGCCACACCGTTTGCATGATTTTGGGTAGGTCTACTGTTATATGGCAGGCCTGTACCTGTCATGTTCGTTATTATAGAACATATGTTTGTATTTGTCAATGGTGGAATCGAACATTCGTTCTTTTTCTGTTGTATCTTATGGGAATGAGCCTGTCTGCCAGCCTATAGACACTATTATACAGATAAGGGTGTCCAATAAGTTGGACTATGTGAAAAAAATATAAAAAACTACCTATAAATAAGTATGCAATTTTTTGAGGAGAACCGTTATGCGAATTATAGAACAAGAAAAAAAACATATGATTACTTTAAAAAAGACATTAAAGAATGTTGCACAGATTATTCCTGTTACAATTTGTCTAGTTGGTACGTTACTTACTATTCCGCTTCAATTACCATTAGAAAATAAAGCTGTAATACCAGATTTGTTACTCCCGATTACCACTCTCGTAGGGGAATCTTGGATATTACAAGGATTAATTACTAATGGTATATACTCATTAATTTCTTTCCCATTTACTAATAAAATTATAAAAAACAAATGGATTAATCACAAAAAAAGACGAATTAAAGACGCAATTAAAGAGCTTGAAACATATTGTGTACAACAACTCATTCAAACTGGAACAATCAACAGGAAGGAATATGAAAATAAAATCTTTATAATTACTAGTAAATATGATTTAGAATTAAAAGATATATTTACTACTGAAAATAATTTTTTTCAGCAACTCGTAAAATTTATCATAAATACAAACCTACTTGATGAAAAAACAAAGGAAAATATCATTTATAAAATACATAATAATAATATTTTTAATTCTTTAGATAAAGCAAATGATTTTATCTATTTTGAAAATGGAGAAACCAGAAAATTTAAAATGGGTTATTCTGACATAAATAATAAGAATGAAGATTTCGATACATATAATAATCCTAAGTTCAGCAAGGAAGAAAAAAGGAGTATTTTTAAACAAACTAGTATTGTTACAGGAATAATTTATATTTCACTATTTGTATTTACTTCCTTTATTGGATTGATTTTTAAAAAATATGGCATTAATTCATTAATTCTTATAAATACAATAATTATTTTTATCCTTATACTTCCTATACTTATAAATGGAATAATGCATTCTGAAGAATTTAGTGTCCAGAGTAGAAGGAATTTTTATCTATTGCTGATTTGTTTTCTATTAATTATTGCAAATCTAATATGTATTTTTTCGGTATTACTTTAATAGTTTTTTGAGCAAACAATCCATCCAGCTCCAAAAGCCAGCCCACTAATCAGGACTGGCTTATATTTTACCTATATTAACGTGGTCTCTGGATACTGGAAAATCGCCCATTTTCATCATTATTTTATAAAAAATCCAGAGAAATCAATGCTTCCCATATGGTCCCTTTAAAGAAACCCATATATTATAAGGGATTCCAGAAATGATAAGGCTGAAAATGGCTTGTTTTCGGTGGATTCAGTCCAGTCACATTAACTTTTCAGCTTGCATACTCTCCTTAATCTCAATAGCTTTAGCATATATAAGATTTTTCTGATATTCTGGTATATTAGTATTCCTCCCACTCGCAATATTGAGGATATCCATTGAAGTGTCAATATGCCTATAGAATTCTTCAATGCTGCATTTCATATCATAACTGCTAAGCATACAAGCTTTCATCTTTGATTCACCATTGACCAGATATAAATTATGACAGTCTCCTATGGTTTCATCCATACAGACTATACTTTCTGGGTTTTCTGTATTAAAAGCAGTATTCCATTCCTTCAATACAGCTTCTCGTTCTTTTAGAAGTCTGCTTATTTCAGCATTTAGTTCTGATAATCTCGCTTTAGATTCCTGTAAAGTCATACCTGTCACCTTCTTTCAATCACATGGCAATCGTAGCACATACATAGAATGTCCTTTGTAGAGGATTGTCTTATCTCGTCAAATATGGTAAGATATCCATAGTCAGATTAGAGCAACGTGGGGATAGTCTGGTGATTGCCTTGCTGGAGACAGAAAGGAGGTATGCATGAATACGCTTGAAGTCTTAACGCCACTGCTTGTTGTTTTTGCAGTGCTTACATACCTTGACAATCACCATAAAAAGTAAAGCGGCTATCTCCTACGGCAAATAGGGGATAGCCTGTCATAACTTAAAATCACTATTATTAAGTTTCCGGTGGCAATCATCGGACACGGCAAATATCCTTTGATTGCTTCTAACTCTGATTATAAACTACCCACATGGATTTTTCAAGTGGCAGTTTAGGAAATGGGGATGTTTCAGTGTGAAGCTGGCATCCTCGTTTTTATTGGGTTGATGGAGCTGAGTCGGTGGTTTGCCTTGGCAGATAATACTCCTTATACCTTATACGTTGCAGATTTCCAAACAAAAATAACATTCACAACTATACACATGAAATTTAATTACTTTATTGGCATAAAAACTATTCTTTCAGAATACATTCCTTGTATAACATCAGTCTTTCCTAATGTATCTATCAAATTAATAATTTTTTGTTCATAGTCCATTTTATTAGGTTTATTCAAATAGAAAACTATAATTTTTTCCGAATTGTCATATATATTACGTATTATATCACCATCAGTATTACTTAAAGAATGTCCAAAAAAATATGTAGTAGCTTCTCTCCTTGTATCAGAAAGACTTCTTTGACCAAATCTATCCCATTTGATTACATCTGTATGTTTTTGTATTCTTTGAAAGAATTTTTTAAAATATATGGAATCTATATCTTTTTCATTAACATCTCTTATCCCCAACACCATATTATCATCTTGTACAGATCCATGTATATAACATACATCCTTTCTATTTATACCATATTGTTCATATGTATTGGTATAATTGAAATTGATGACATAATCGGGATTAATATTTACTATTTGTTGAGACAATTTTGTAACTGGTTGATTCATTACTTTCTCTTCTAAGTAATATTTAAACAACTTTATTAAATCATATAAATCACCTTTTAATTTTTCCATCAGTAAATTTTTATTAATTCCCTCAAAGATTTTAACATAATTATCCCGGAACTTTATTTGCTGTGTACTTGATTTTTCACAAAATCTATTCATTAATTTTAATCTTTCAAATTCGTTAGAAAATAGTGATGTTTCATTTTTATCAATAATATTAGTATTTTTAATAAATACATTTTTATCGTTCATTATTTTCAAGATTATGGTTACAATTATTTCTATTTCTTTTTCGCAATCAATCCAGCTCTGATTTTCAGAAGCTACCCTTATAAAGCATTTCACAAAAGAATTGCTTATAGCCCAATCTCTGCCTTTTGTTCCTTTTGCTGATTTTAAAAGTTCTTCAGAAAATCTAACAAAGTCAATGTAATTTGTTTTTAGTCCATGCGCTAGGTCAAATCCGTTCCCAATCACCAGTATATTCATCTACAGAATTCCCCTTTATCTTCCATAATCTTACATATATATTATCATCTTGTAGTATGTAAATCAACAGCTTTATTGGAATTCATTTTCTGTCGTTCAATGTTTTGATAATCAAACTATTATTTTTTCACCATTCCGAACCGTAAAATTCCCCCAACAATCCATCCCTACCCACGCCAATCCCTTGCTACATCAATATTTCCAAAGCCTAACCATCCATCATCTGGCCTTTCCCAAGTCCTCCAAAAATCCCTTACATCCATTGATATATGAACCGATTGCCGAATTCCGTTTATAAATCAGCCTTTCTTGCCCACTCTCACCCATACCAAACGTAACCTACATTTCATATAATGATTTGATAATCAGCCAAAAATCATAGACCACACACAATTTCATCCATGCTCTACCGAACTACAAATAATTGCACTATCCTGAATATCCATGTTTTCTCTATTTCCAACACACAATCTATTTAAAACCCATCAAATAGGTAGGTTTATATTATGACTGCTGCCATATCAAGCAAAACCATCGAACCATCTGCCGAACTCCCTGATTGCAAACTAATTGCAAAAAAGAAAGCCATACCCCATTCCAAGGTACAGCTTCCCGCAATCTCAATTATATCTCTGCTTATTGCTCCTACCGGCTATTTCTTTTTGCCCACGAACAGATAATCCTGGCTTGCCGTATAGAAAGCAATCTTAAGTTCCGTCATGGCCTCCTCACTCAGTTCCTTTTTCAGCAACCTCTCGATTCCCTCCCATGCCTCTTCACGTAAGGAATCGCTCCTCTCTATTTCTTCCTGTGTAGGGATTATGCTCCTTTTGGCTCCTGTGTTATAATCCACCGCATTTCCTTTCACTTTCTGTACCATGGCTGGTTCCTTTCTGTATGCGTTTCTTCCATTAATAAGCGTGGTTTGGCTTCATCTACTCTTTCTCACATATAAATCCATACCCATCCGCAAATTCTTTCATTTCTTCAAATCCAATTTCTGAATCCAACTGTTTAACTTCTCCACGCTGAAACAGCCACTTAATTATCTCCGCTGGACGAACCAATATTCTATCCGCAAACCCTCTAATTGTCATAGAATCAGGAATATTTATTCTCTGTAACTCAATTCCACCTTGCATAGCCTCAAGAAATCCTGACCATTTAACATCATCTACTGGATTGCAGCTTTCAATATATTCCTGTGCTTCTTCCAGGCTGTCCACACCATCAACAATGATAGTTCCACGCTGTATTACTTTTAATCTATAAATTGCCATCACTTTATCCCTCCACTTTTCTAAATGCTGATACAACCGCATTAATCGTCCATTCATCCCATCCGCATAGCCAGACTAACACATCATTCTCCGCTTTGGTAAGCTCCACATTTTGGAAGAATTCACGATTGAGCAAGTCAATCCTATTCCGTTCCGCTTCATAGAATAGGTCATTTACATTACGTGTTCCTTTATCTGGCTGAATAATCATGTAATCACCCACATTCTCTCTTCCTATCTGCAAATTTCACTCAACAGATCTTCCAATTTTTCTCTGCTGCTTTGTAGGAAAAACAATTCATCACCAATATTAATTGGCTCTCCACGTTCATGTGCCGCAATAATCTTATTCTGGTAAAGGTTTACCCCGAATATTATTCCATTACAGAACATTTCATTTTCCATTAATTCATCCAATATCCATACTCCAATCATATATTTTTCACTGTACATTTCTCTTTTCCATGTGATTTTCTTCCTTATATTAATGAAATCATCAGAACAATATTATATGTTTCTGCAATGCTTCCTCTACCTCCTTGCGCTGCAGCCCTATATACCGTTGTGTAGTTGCTACGGATGAATGTTGGAGCAACACCCTCACCAATTCTATATTGTATCCGTTGTTCATATAGATACTACTCGCAAACATCTTCCTGAAACTATGAGTAGATATATTGTCCAGATTCAGATACCCACATACCAACTGTAGATGATTCTGTACGGTTCGCTCTGATATATCAAACAGCTTAGCATTTGGATTGATGTTATTTTCCAACGCATAGTTTTGCATGTAGATATAAATATCTGTTGGGACTGTAAACTCCCTTTTCTTTTTAGTCTTCTGCTCTACAATATCTAATCTGTATCTGTCACCATCCCTCACAATAGCCGATAATCTCAGTTGTAATATATCACTGATCCGCAATCCCAGATTTGCTTCCAATACTAACGCTGTAGCAATCCTGTTATTGGACTTTACCATATGTCCATCTGAACACATGAAACCGCTTCGGATTGTCTCAATGATATTTTTATACTGTTCCTCCGAAAGTGTCATTGTCTTCTTATTCATTCCACCATCACCACCTTAAAATTGCGTATTTTGCATAGGTTTTATTGCGTATTTCAAAGAAAATCATTAATCCCATTCCGGGAATCCCATAAATAAGGGAAACTTCGTATTCTGTAAGAGAAAACGCAATAAACTATTCCTATATGTTTTCCGTCTATATACTGAACACAATCTCCTCTATCTGTTTCATGAAATATGTCTTAAACGGTACATACAAGGAGTCTTCATGGCTGATAATATATTCTTCTTCAATCCACGTACCGTCAAATGCGCTGCTGTCCGATATCACAATGGATATTTCATTTGCCCATTTACCATTTGTATCAGAAAACACAACTATCCTTGCATTCAGGCATAGCTTTGATACATCCAGGTCATGTGTATGTACAATACGGCCAATGATTTCTTCCGCTTTCTCTCTTATCTTCAGCGGAAAATCTTCTGAATCTGTTATAGGAAAATATAAAATACCATTTACCCCATCCTCAAAACAATTCTGTCTTTCGACTTCTTCAAATTTATAGTTACTTAACATACCATATCCTTTCCATAATCAGCACTGGCAGAGATATTTTCCACCAGTGCCGAAATATCCTACAATCTACAGCGCCTATACTCCCATTCATAACCCCTATGTCTTATCTATCCCCTACCATCGCTTCGAATGTATCCAGAAAGCACTGCCTGAATTCCGCAAAGTGTTCATCCGTGGGGGCTATCGGCACTTCAATTATGTAGTCATTCGCTTTCACACTACGCCCTTCCTCTAAAATAATCACGACATACATCCTATATTTCTGTTCTATCGGGATGTTCCTGTCCAGGCATACAGACAGGTTCCCATCGACATATAAGCTTTCCGGCCTCAGCGATATCCCACAAGCTGTCATATATGCATCTAGGAAAGCCGCTATAGCCTCCAGCACTTTCCCCACATAGAAGGCTGGCATGGCCTCATTGAATACTGGAATGACCATCTTGTATCCAAATGGGCTGTCCACAATCCTTGCATCCACATACTTCCGTTCCAATATAAGGCCGTCAATCTCATGCATTCTTTCCATATGAATGTCTCCTCCATCAAAGCTGCCCCATCATCATGCAGACCTTGGCATTCAAGTCAGTATATCTCTGCAATTCGTTAGCCATAATCTCATGTACGGCCTGATTCTTTATCAAAGCCAGCCCCTTATCAGCGTTCTGTATCAATGACAAGATTCCTTCAGACAATATGAGCAGTTCCTCTTCAGTAAAACATCCTACATTTTCATCCATGCCATTCTCCCCTATCCGTTCATGTATTTCACCGCATATATGGCGGTCAGAAATTTTCCAACCGCCACATATGAGAATTCGCGGCTTGACAACCACATGCCTAACATAGCATAACTAACCGCAACTCAACATGACAAACCGCAACCCAACACAACGTAACTCGACATAGCACAAAATGCCCAACTTATCTTAACAAAGCACAGCGTAGCGTGACTTAACGCACCATGACACAACACGCCGTAACTTAAAGCGCTCAACTCGTCATTCATAATGTTTCATCTGTCACAATCCCATTTGGGCTTCTCGCTTTTGGAATGCATACTAACCCCATTGCATTTTCCTCCTTCCGTAATTGCTGCCTATATATTCTTTCTCCTCTGCTTCACATATTTTCTGAAAATATTCGTTCAGGCTGAATCCATATGACCTACTAAGCAAAGAAACAGTTCCCTCAGCTTTTCTTGTTGTCACTGCCGATATCACAATACTATTTGTTGCTGTCAAATTTTCCTTGACGATACTTTCCAATGCCGCTCTTAAACCATCAAATAATGTATCAATATAAAACTTTGTTCCCTTGCCGTTTTCATTTACGAAATAAACAATCCGATACGAAAAACATATCTCAATCATATTGTTGGCCGCGCATCCACGGCTTATATCCATAACAATGTCTGATACTGTATGCATAAAATCTCCCTCATTTCTGTCCATGGATGGGGAGAGCCTGTCCCCCCATCCCCTCAAACCACTATGCTGCCACTTCATTTTCCATGGAATACTGCTTTATCAGTTCCGTCAGGTAATCTATCTTTCCATGCACTACACCCGAGTCCCTTGTTGAATGGTTTATGTCCAGCGTATCCCACGATTTTCCATCAATCTCTGTCCTGTCCCCGCCATTTATGAACCATTTCAGGAAACCATTGAATCCGCCGTCTTCCATCCCCGATTCCGTAAAGGCCTTGAACGCCGCCACAAAGACATGCGTGTTCTTCCCATTGAATAAAGCCTTAATCTCCTTTGTCTTATCAATAGAATCCGTCAATCTCGTAAGCAGGCTGTCGATGCTTTCAAAATCGTGGAGGTTCGCGTTATCATTCAGCCACTTGAAGCCCATCTTCGTATCTTTCCTGTACTTATTGGGATAGTTGCACAGGAGGACGATATCGCCAGCAATCCTTTCAAAGGTTCCATTGATTCTGCCTTTCTGGCTGGAAGAATACACGTCCCTGAAGAACCGATTTTCCGTTATCTCCCTGATTTCCCTTGCGAAAACGTCAGCATAGGTGAAAGCCCTCTGTGCCTGGTTCATTGCCTTGTGGTTGTTATACTTACGGACTAATTTTGAGATTTGGGTGCCGTCACATTCTTGATGGATTGCACACTCCATCTGATATCCATCGAACCTCTCTTTCAGTTCTTCTGGAAGCTGTTCATAGGTTTTGTTGCGGATGTCATATTCCACGGATTCATAGACGATTTCCCCCTTGCCATCCCTCTTCGGGTTTCCGCTTTCGTCCACAACTTTCCGCTGATAAGTGACCATATATTCATCCAAGTTCTTTGTAATCTTGATATTCCCATAGCGGAACAGGGAAAGAGTGCTTGAACGCTGCAGTCCGTCAATAATCCATTGCCTCGTGATTCCATTTGTCGTCTCCTCACCAAGGATGATAGGCGGGATGTAGTTGTCCGTCAAAACGGTAAATATCAGTTCATTGACCATGTTGGCACTCCACTGCCCGGACATCCTCTGGCACTCCTGGTCTGTCCTTATCGTTTCCACCTTCATCTGTTTCAGGTACTGGTCAAGGCTGAATGTCTGTTTCCTGATCTTCATGGTGATCCCCTCCTCTAAAACAATATCTTCACATTTTCGTAGCTTCTCATTGTGCACAGGTTTTCCGCATACCCCTTTGGTGACATCCCCAGAATCCGCTGTATCTCATTAGGCTTATGTCCATCTATCAGAAGATTCAGCATGTTCACCTGTTGGTCGGACAGCCTTGAGATATACTGCCGTATCCTGTCCCGATACTCCCCGCCGTCCGTTCCCTTGACAGCCTCCTCGAATGTATCAGAATCCGATGGGATGAAGTCCAGCAGGCAGCAGTCCTCCCCATCGTCACCCACTGCATCCAACGATACTGCAAATCGGTCTATGATACGTTTCTGTCTGTGCCTCCGTGTCAGTTCCGTTTTGAATTTCTTCTGTAGGCATGACCGCAGGAATCCATCAAAGCTTATCCCCATATCGGGATTGTATGCATTGTACGCTTTCCACAGCGTCTCATTGGCGATGGAATAGAAGTCATCATAATCGGCCATCGCCAATGGCTCGTTGAACCGCCTGAAGATTGAACTGGATATCCTCTTCAATAGACGCATGTCGTTCTCACAGTATGGCTGTAATACTGCCAACTCGCTTCTTGCCATCGTATCAACTCCTTCCTATCAATCAAATGGTTATTCAATTGGCCTATTGAATAGGGCGCGTAGGAATCGAACCTCACACGATGGAACCATCCGCCCTGCTGGGATTACCCCTTTGCCTGTTTAGGCTTGTCCACGTACCATTTGATGCTGCCACCGCCAAAGTTAGGCCTCGGGGTGAATATGGCACCTCTGCCACTCCTACGGACTACGCCATCTCTCGTCTCCACTGCTGTTGCCAGTGTCTGTCTCTGCATCCTTGCTACCTCCATATGTGATATTTAGCTTTTGGCTACCTCCCACCGTCACCAGTGGGAACGCTCACGGCTTGAAGCCCTATTTATAGTCGCCGTGACGACTTTGTGGCTTAGCTGATCCTAAGGACTGGATAGGTGTTCACCTTGCTGACTTTCTGATAGTCATCATTGCTCAGCAGCTTTCTCACCTCTGCCTTGTCAACTGTCTCGCGGGACTGCTCCGAAAGAGTCGCCTTGAAGATATTGCCGATGAATTTACGGATTGGATTCCCTTTCTTGTCAACCGCCTCACAGCTTTCTGTCTCCCTTAGGAATTCGATTGCTTTCGCATTCAGCGCGGAGATGTTGTCTTCTGCTTCTTCCTTGATCCTCTTCCACTCCTGAATCTGCTCCATGGTCTCGTTCATCTCTTTGATTGTCATGCACATAATTTGTCTCCTTTTCTGATTTGATTTTATTTATATAAGTCGTTGTCACTTATTATGTTTTGAATTATAAGTGATTCTCGCTTATTTGTCAATACTTATTTTTAAGTATTTTCCACTTATTTACTTTTTGCTTTTTTCACCTTATAATAGAGAATAAGTATATATCATTTAATAATAAGGTGGTGTCATTTATGATTTACAAAGGAACTGAAACCAATAATGATATAAAGAAAAAGATAAAAAGCATAAGTGCTGAAACTGAAATTTCTATTTCGGATATTTGTCAAAAATTAAATATCATGCCACAATCCTACCAGAACATTTTCAAAAAGCAGAAACTTGCTTTTAGTGACATTGCTGATATTCTGGATTGCTTAGGTTACGAACTGGAAATCAATTTCAAACCTAAAGAATAAGGTGTTGACTTTTCAAGGTACAACTTTTGATTAATAGCAACCCCCAAAGAATCTTCCTGAATGTTGCCTTCACTGTCGCTAATGGTTCACAGGTATATTGCTTTGGGATTGTGAGTGCTTTCGGCTTGCTCGGTTGCTGTGGTGGGACTGTTGCTATCCCTAAAGGGCAACTTGCCTCGATGCTACAGCCGTGGGAATGCTGATCGCCCTTGTGGTTCAATCTTCAGAATATCTTTCTTGTCTTGCGAGTATCGCCCCTTCATAGTCGCTTTCATGGCTGCGTTTCAGCACGCCCCATGGATTGTATTTGCTGAATCCGTGATCGGGTAAATCATACGAGCAATTGTTGCACATTCCACTGCACTTCTTGGTTGTGTTGTATGCGCATCTCCCTTTGTGGTTCTTGCGCATATAAGCAAATATTTCTTTATCATGGTTTGTCATGGATTTTAAATCTTCTACTTTCATGCTTTCCTTCCTTTCGTTATTTGGTTGGTTTTGTGCTAAAAGGCCAGATTGCTTTGATGCTACACTCTTGTTTCAAGTGGCTGGCCTATGGTATGGATTCTTTCAGGATTCAGAGAACATTGTCTACATGCCTTTTCAGATCCGCCAGTGAGGAAAAGCAATCAATGTTATCACCGTCTTGGTCATTCAGCATATAGGTTACCTCTTCATCATGGAACCCCTTGTTATCGGTGACTTTCCATACCTGGTACCCTTTGTAATCTTTCAGTCTCTTCTCTATCGTCTCTCCCATGTTGTAGTCTCCTTTTGGTCAATGTATTTTGTCATATTCCGATTACTCTTATTGGAGTTACTGTCTGCTTTTGCTTTCGTTCCTCAAACTCGATGCAACTACCTCAATCGGAACCTGGATATCTATGCTTACATCAAGCTGTGGATTCATCTCCTTGAAACTGATCAGATAGTCAATCGTCTTCAGGATACTGCTGTTGGTGAAGATTGGCTTTCCCGAATTCGCATCAATGTTGCAGAATACGTTGAATGGTGAGGGATCGCTGTCTTTAGTGACTGTCAGTTTGCAGATTTTCATGGTACGCTGTCCCCTTTCTATCTTGATTTCAGTGCTAATGGCTTGCTTGCGTTGGGGCTACGGCTGTACCGGCAAGCCTTTTGATTATAATATGTTAGTCATGAAACCAACTTCGCTATAAAGCGTCCATCCTCCTCTATGAAATGCCATTTGACATTAAATAACTTCAGCATATTGGCGATGGTATCTATTTGCACCTGAAACACGTCTTTCTGATGGGGACTAGGATTGTGATCGGTTAAGTGTTCTAAGCGGGTTAAGTGTTCCATTACATCATTGAGATTTTTATATTCCATGGTGTGGTCTCCTCTCTTTTTTTGATGGCATATCCCGATGCCCTTGTTTGGGCATTTCGTCTTAATTCTCAAAGACTCTTCAGGGGATTTAGAATTGCGAGAAAACTTTCATGTACTCATATGCTATCTTTCGCGCCGCCCTATCAACCTTTTCAACTCGTTCTCTTGCGGCCTGTGCCGTTTTGGTTACTTCTGGGTTGTGGTGTTCACCTTCACAAGCTAAGCAATATTTAAAATTGCTAGGAAGATTGCATATCTTCTTTTCGACTGCTGGATATACGATTTTTTCAAAAGCTTCATTCATAAGGTTTATAAAATCAGCTTTGGATAATTCGCAGTCGGTATAAATCGGTTCAATCTCATTTGTGTACTCGGTGAAAGATATGTAATTTTCGGTTTTGCCTGTGAGAGTTAGGAATTCACTGTACATCATGGTTTTTGGTCTCCTTTCGTTGTTTGGTTTGTGTGGTTCATTTTGATGTGTTGTTCAAGTGATGGGTTTATTATATACTGTACCCAGTATATTGTCCATAGACATATTTCACAAATGTACCCAGTATATTTTGTGTATTTTTATACTGGGTACAGTATTGTTTTTTCTTGATTTCTGTGTTATAATAAAATACAAAATTTTTAGGCGGTGATCAAATGGCATATAGCGAAGCTCAAAAAAAGGCCGTAAAAAAATATAACGAAAAATCGTATGATGAAATAAAAGTAAGAGTAAAAAAAGGAAACAAAGATATCATTCAAAAATATGCTGAGTCAAAGGATGAAACAGTAAATGGAATGATAAACCGATTGTTAGAAAAAGAAATACCAGAAATAAGGGATTAAGCACTGCTATATAATAATGTATAGTAGTGCTTTTATTTTCGCCATAATGTACCCAGTATATAAACTATACAAATCTCATATTCTATTTTTGTGCAATTTGTTTCTTGCATTTATACTGTACCCAGTATATAGTATTCTCATAACCAAACAACACCACTCACAAAGCACCTTGATAATTGAATAGACTTTGCATCCTGAATGTGGTATACTCATTACATTGGGAGGTACAAGCGTATGGATAGTGAAACAAAAATGATGTTAAATGCCATCTTAGAAGAAATCGGAAATGTTGAAGAGCGGACAAACAAACGCTTTGATAAAATCGATGCTCAGTTAGAGGCGATGCAACATGAAATAAATGCTTGCAAATTAGAGCGTGAATCAATCGGTTTGCTGATAAAGAAAATAGATCAGCTTGAAACCAGAATCGAAGAATTAGAAAAAAGAATCGCATAGTAGTCACAGTAACCACAAACTGAATATAGCCACATAAAGGATGCAAGGTCTATTGAATTATCAAGGGACTTTGCATTTTTTATTTTCAAATTTTGGAGGTATTCAGGTATGGGAAGATATTTCATCAATGTGAACACACTGGAGCAACTCAGGAGACAGTACAAGGAACTATTGAAGAATCATCACCCTGATAACGGTGGCTCTGAGGAAATCATGAAAGCCGTCAATGTCGAGTATGATAAGCTCTTCAGGCTGCTGAAAGACAGGCACGAAAGCAAGTCTGCGTCTGCGAATGGCCAGAACAGTACAGACAGCGCAAAGTCAGCCTACAACGCCAACATGTACGACTGGGAGAATGACAAGGCCTTGCGCAATGTACTGCAAAAGATAATCAACTTTTCAGGGATTGAAATCGAGATAGCGGGACAATGGATCTGGATATCTGGCAATACATACGCATATAGGAAAGACCTAAAGGACATCGGCTTCAAATGGGCATCGGCTAAGAAGCAATGGTACTGGCACAGCGAGACTTTCAGGAAAAGAAGCCATAAGACGCTGAGTATGGAGGACATAAGGAACTATTACGGCAGTACTAGAGTAGATACCATGCAGATGGTACTGGAAGCATAGATTCATATGAAAAGCGTAAAAAATAGGGTGTAACCGTTTGAATGGCTACACCCTGACAATACAAAGAAAAGGATGGTATAAAGGATATGGAATACAAGGAATTTCATAATATACTTAAACGTGTGCTAACAGAAAGAGAAGTTGCAATTATTCAAGAATTCGCGTTTCAAAATTATGAGGATGCACATGGCTACAGCCCCAGACGGGAAGACCAAAAACAGATTGCTTACGATTTCATGATTGACTTTTTGCGGAATATGGAAGTGACCGAATGTGTGGGATGCCTTAAGCCACTTGGGATACCGTTAGTTACTGCCATCACGCTTTGGCACGGATTGGAATAGGCAGATTGTCAGATAGGATACAGAAATAAAAGCTATGAGTTTTGACGGCTCATAGCTTTTTTATTTTGTCTTGAATCATTATGTTACATTATGTTTTTTGGGGGCAAATTCGGCTTTAAATTGCTTTGGTGTATACTTTATCGGCTTGATAGAAAAGTGGCTAAATGGGGCAAATATCGCTTTGTAAATGGCAGTCTGATTGGCCGTTTTAGGGCATGATTAGCATG
>CAJTHM010000024.1 GCA_910576125.1 Lachnospiraceae bacterium
GTCCTGTACAGGAAGTGCCCAATTCAGGGAGGCCGCTATCTTTACGCCTACAGGTCTGCAAGGAAAGCTTCAGCAGAGGAGGCTTCCTACCTGGCCCGCAGGGAGAAGCAGGACGATTTCCGCCCTGACGCGTATGAAAAGAAGCGGCGCGTCTTTGGGGTAATCGTGTTCGAGTCAGACCAGGATATCGATCCCAGGGCTGCCTATCTCTGCTATGACGACCGGTGGCTGCTGGAGCTGGTGTTCAAACGCTACAAGAGCGACGAATGCCTTGACAGGACAGAAGTCCAGGGCGATTTCTCGCTGCTTGGCTCAGAGTTTATAAACTTTATTTCCACGGTGCTCACCTGCCGTATGCTGCGCAAAGCGCGGGAAACCGGGCTGTTAGAAAAGGTATCTTATGGCGGGCTGCTTGATGATCTTTCCAGTGCATGGCGCATGGTTGGCTCGCCAGAAGAGCCTGCCACAGATGATGGTTTCTGGGTACATACGCTGAGTTATGTATTTGATGAGCTGGAAGCCCTTGGTCTTTCAAAGCCGATTCCTAAGCCAGCGCCTAAAAAGCGGGGCAGGCCGAGGAAAAATCCAGCGGAAGACAAACCAAAGCGACCAAGGGGGCGGCCAAGGAAAAACACCTGATCTGCTGCACCTCTATAGTACGGCAGATTGGGAAACTTATATTTGAATCCAAAAATTATAGCGGGTGGATTTTTGGAACCGAATCTCAACAATATTGGACTCAAACACTACCCACTGGACGAGGGAGGTCACAGAAAAATCAATTTTATAATCCTATTTGGCAGAACAAGGGACATCTGAAATGGCTTCAAACATTTCTTGCCGACCAAACTTTGCCTTTTTATTCTTATATTGTATTCAGTGACCGTTGCACATTAAAAGATATTGCGTTAACCAGCGGAAAACATTACGTTGTTAATCGGTACAACCTTTTTTCTGCGGTTCAACAGAATATTGCAAAGGTAGGAATACAGTTATCATCAGACAAAATCGATGAATTATTTGAAAAGCTGTACCCGCTTACGCAGATAAACGAAGCAGAGAAAATAACACATATTAGAAACATTCAACAAAGAGCACAAGACAACCTTTCGCAGAATATCTCTGCCCCAGCAGCAACACAAAATGTGGAGAAAACCCTATGCCCTCGTTGCGGTGGACAGCTTGTTATGCGTATTGTCTCTAAAGGAACTCGTCAGGGAAAACGATTTTGGGGCTGCTCCAATTATCCGAAGTGCAGATACATAGAGAATTTACCGGACGAACATAAATAAGGAGTATTTGGATATGGCCTTAACAATCCAAGAACGCTTGAAAGACCTGCGTGTGGAGCATGGCTTGACGCTGGAACAGCTTGCGGAGCAGACGATTTCAAAGACATCAGCCACTATGCTCTTATCAAGCTGGCGAAGTTTTACGGCGTGACCACCGACTATCTGCTGGGGCTGTCTGAAATGAAGCGTCACTCAAACGCCGATCTTGCAGACCTGCGTTTGAGTGACAGAATGATTGACCTGCTGAAAAGTGGGCGGGTGGACAATGCCTTGCTGTGCGAATTGGCGGCGCACCCGGATTTTGTCAAGCTGATGGCTGACCTTGAAATCTATGTGAACGGAGCGGCGGTCAAGCAGGTGCAGGGTGCAAATGCGATAGTGGACGCTATGAGCGCAACAATCGTCAAACAGCATAACCCCGATATAAGCGACCCACAGTTGCGGCAGCTTATCGCCGCCCATATTGATGACGACAGCTTTTGCCGCTACATAATCCAGCAGGACATAAATGGGATAGCCCTTGACCTGCGTGAAACCCATAGGGACGATTTCTTTAGCGTCTCGGAGGATAACCCGCTGAAAGGATTTTTACAGGCCGCCGAGGAAGCCGCCAGCCCGGACAGCGACCCGGAGAAAGCGTCTTTGGTGTTTATCTGCAAACGGCTCCGGCTGAATTATGGCAAGTTGAGCGGAGAGGACAAAGCGGCGCTGAAACGGCTTGCGGGAAAATCGGACTTGCTGAAAAATCCAATCCCACAGCGGGGGAGGAAGTAAGAAAATGATTTATTTTATTGCAAATTAGAAGGAGGATATTTCATGGCAATATCTACATGGAGAGCGCATGATTTAGAGCAGTATGAAAAAGAAAAAACGCCGGAAGATGGAATTGAAAATGCTATTCTGTGTGAAAAATATAGTGAGGCTGAACTTCCTTTTTCATGGGATGACGCCATTTTCTGGTTAAAAAAATCATTGGAAATTCGAGAAAAACTGTATGAAAAAAATAGTATCGAAAATATTTTTCAATACGAGCAAATGGCATATATTTATGCTCATAAGCCTTCGCACAATAATGCACTGAAATATTATCGGAAAGCACTTCGGATTCGAGAAAAAGCTGTAGGAAAATCTGATTTATCTCTGGTGGAAGATTATGTGTGTATAGCTGAAATTTATAGGTATATAGACATACAGAATTACGAAGAATGTGCAAAAAATATTTTTCGTGCAAAACAGATAGAGGAAGAAAATCGTCCGGCAGATAATCCTGTTTCTTTCTATGTGTATCAGGGATTGGCAGATTATTATAACGTGCGGCATCGGACTAATGAGGAAGGAGGGCAAACTTCATCGAAAAAACCAACAGAGGATAGTATTTTAGAAAAAGAAGCCCTTCAAAATATGGTAACTTCCGCAATAAAAGAATATGGGGCAGAAAGCTGTGAAGCGGTTGCGTGTCTGGAAAAATATATTCACGATATAGAACTTCCAACGCAAGAAAGATTAGAAATCGCAGGAAAAATTCTTAAAATATATTATGCTAATATAGGCATATTTGAAAGGCACAAAAAAAGTTACTGTCGTCCATTAAGTGATTTTATTAACTATACGACTTCTCGGATTGCAGCCGATATTTGGTTTTCATGGTCAACGGGCTATTGGTTCCCATGGAACACTGACGAAATGCAAAATCTGGATAGAAGCTGTATCGGTTGGGGAATCAAATGGATAAAGGAAAATGTTTCTGAAGAAATAGCTGAAAAATTAATTAGAGGATTCAATTCAAACGACCAAAAAATGATTCGTGAAATTATTAGCCAATCGCAAATGAAAGAACCTGTGATATGACTTATAGAGTTTGGTGTAGCAAAGCCAGCCGAGCCAGTCAACGGTCAAGATGAACGGCGCATAAATGCGCCGCCGTTGACAGACCCGCCCGCCTTTGCTGATGGGTAATCAAGGCGGGAAAGCCCTGAAATGGCTTTCCCGCCCATTTCAATTTTGAGAAAAGAACGGCCACTAAAATAAATGAGTGTGGCCACACATATAGTCACGGTGTCTAAAGGTTTGGGACATTTTGTCCCATAGGCTGAGGACGGTGGACGAGGGCTTTCATATACGCCCTGTCTGCTGCTGAAACCAGCCCTTTGTTTCCGGCTTCCCAGCCCCAAACAAAGCCCTGTTTTCCTGCCGCTTCAAATGCCCTTGCCCTCCCTGGCGGCAACGGCATTTTCACGGCAACGCCGACAGAGCGTATAACACACTACACTTTGCTTCGCAAAGTCGTGTGCCAAATGGGGCGCTGCCCCCTTTGGATACCCCCACAACAAACAGGCGCTATGCCCCTTGCCGGGAGCATAGCGCCGTTTGTTGTCAGCAGCCCGTTTCACGGTCTGCGTGTAGTTCCTTGTAAACTGACCTAAGTCGGAACCACAATATCATCCTGTACCTGAAAGACGGAAGTATGGAATACTATGCGAAGATCGGGGATTTGGAGGAGGAGCTGGCGGGGCAGTTCTACCGCATCCACCGGGGATACCTTATCAACCGTTTCCATGTGGAGGGTTACGATAAGACGGAGGTAAGGATGGCAAACGGGGATAAGCTGCTGCTATCAAGGTATAAGTATGACGGCTTTGTGCAGGCGTACATGGATTACATTTCGGAGGAAAGCCTATGAGCCAGCCAGCGTTTGAAATAGTGAATAGCATCTTGGATATATGGAAGATTGCCGTACAAGCCATCATGTTCCTTGTTTTGTGGACGGCGGCTTTCAGAGGGAAAAAAGGATGGCATTGTGGCATTGCTGTTTATCCTTGCCGCAACGGGTGTACCGATGTCAGTCGATTGGAATGGCGGTATTCGTTTTCTTTTATACGGCACTATTTGTTGCAATGACGGTTATTTTTCACATGCTCATTAAAGGGGAAGCCATAATGGCCTTGCAGAATGTCATTTTGCTTTCTATTCTAAATTTTGTTGGGAGCATGATTCCTATGCGCCGAGGAACTGTTCCGTGCTGATAACTGTCGGTGCGACTCTGAATGAGTATAGGGCAGATTCATGGCCCATTGGGTATGATTCGGAATTTGATGTGCGTTCACAGAACAGTTTCTATAAAAGGACGAGTGAAAAGAAAGACAGGCAGAAGGAACTGCTGGAAGAATATATGGAGAAGCGGGCGCAGACTAAGAGACAGCAGCAGGAGTTATTGGATGAAAAGGTTGCAAAGGCGAAGCAGGAAAGAAGCAGGCTGGCAAAGGCGTGGGCTGATGAAAGGCAGATAGCGGCGGCATCCAATGCTTATGATGCAAATGTCATGACTGAAACAGCGGCAGGCGGAGATACGCTGCTCGGATAAATGCGGGCATCATGCTCGGATTTACTGCAAGGGGGCATGGGCGGCTCCGAATGACAGAGGAGCCGCCAGTATGATTTTTTCAAGGAGGGCGGGAAGCTGATCTTCTCCGTAAGGAACCCCGTGGCAGAGAAAGTGCAGGCCACGGAAGGTACCGGCCTGTCGAACGTGAAGGCCGTGGCGGATAAATACGAGGGCGATTTCGCCGTTTCCTGTGACGCGGAAAAGTTCCAGGCGGTGGTGATGTTATAAACTTTATGGTCATTTCGCGCAATTTATAGTCACTTGGTGCAATCGCGGTTTGAAATGCGGGCGTATCTGCCGATAGATTTTATGAAACAGCAAATTGTATGCAGGCCAGGGTTGGCACAAAAATATTAAGTCAAGGAGGATGATAGTATGTCTATGCATGTGAATGGAAGCACACAGCAGGCGGGAACCGAATGGTTCCGGAACATGAAGACGCAAAAGCCTGACAGGAATGCTCCGGAGGCGCAGCCGCCACAGGCTGACAGGGCGGTGAATGTCACAATCTCAAGGGAGGGGCTTGAAAGCCTGCAAAACGGCGGCAAGACCAGAACCCACGAGGGCGTGGTGAAGCAAAAAGAGTCCATAATGCAGGCATCAAAGTCCATAGGGGCAGGTTATGGATACCGTCTGTCCGAGGAAGCCGGGAAGCTGAAAGGGCAGAGGGATAACGGCGGCGCATACAGCTTTTCGGACAGGGCAGCGGACTATGTAAGGGCGTATGGGAACCTTTACGATGAGATTGTGCAGGGCTATAAGGACGGTACGGTGGAGCGTTATGTGGGGGATGAAAATTCTGAAACGGGGTTCCGTAAGATGACGCTTGATGAGGAACTGGCCGGACTGGATAAGGCGTTCCAGAAGATGGCTGACGGTGCAGGTGTTAAGGAAATGATTTCAGGCGAGTTCAATAGGCTGGCATCCAAGGCAGGGAGCAGTCAGACAGCATTCACGGATGTAAACAAGAAGCCGCAGGGTACAGACGTGTCGCAGAAACTGATGGCGCTGGCACAGGCGTGGAAGAATGCCTATAAGGTTTCCGGCTCCAAAGAGGGTGGCATGGAGAAAGTATTATCCATGCTGGACGGTATGTTCGGCATAAAATATGAAGCGTAGAGGAGGTGGTGGTTATGTCAAGAATCACAGATTACAGTTTTTTGTTTCAGAGTATGTTTGGAACAAAAAGTACAAAAGGTACGAGCATTATAGGCAGCTTTCAGTTGTCGCAGTTAAACAGCGGTTCCATACAGGCGCAGTTAAGGGCGGCGGGTATTGATACGAACAGCAGGCAGTATAAGGCCGCGATGAAAGAAATGATGCGGAATGGAAACGGTGCGATGTACACAAATATCCAGTGCATTAAAAATTCCATGAAATGCTATGATAAAGACGGAGATTACATTGATCCGGCTACAGGATTGGCAGGACTTTTGGTAACAGATGAAAATGAAAGCAGCCGGAAACGTATTATCTCCATTCCTGATAGTAGCAAAGATGAGATGTTTGAGCAGACTAAGAAAGAATTTCTGCGTGAAAATGGTGTTTTGAATGGCGATACGACAAAACGGTCAGATGTGTACACGAATTTACATCGCAAGGTACAGAAAAATGACCGATTGGCAGCAGGGTATACCATGCAGCAGTACGAGCGGGCATATCGGAAGGCATTTTTGGATGCAGCAAGGAAAGCTGATCCTAAGTGGGAGATTGGAAAGCCAATTCCGTATGGGGCATTGGACGGTGTCACAAGGGAATCCGTGGAAGCGAACTTGAAGAAATCAGGCAGTTCTCTTACATCATTGGATATACAGATATAATCCTTACACCCTAGACCGCAGAGGCGCATAATGCTTTGCCTCTGCGGTCTGCCCGGAGGTGAGGCAATGAACCGCTCGGACTTATTACGAGGGAACGGGCGCGGCTCTGACCGACAGAGGGGTTGCAATAAAAATAATTGATGACAATGGAGGATTTGAAAAATGAGCGTAAATGGAATAGGAACAACAGGATATCCGCTGACAGGATACACGGCAAGGAAGATGGAAAGAAGCGTGGAACCCGGAACGGTGGGATTCATGGAAGCGGTGGAAGAAAAAGCGGCGCAGGGCAGGGCAGCCGGCCAGGACGAGAAAGCCTTTGAGATGGTCGGACGAGGTGCCCCGCAGGAAGTGAAGGATGCGTGGATGGATGCGGCGAAAGAAGTAAATGCGAACGGCATGGGAATCCGGGGCAACGGGATGATGAGCCACATATCGCAGATGATGGTGCAGCGGCTTAATAAACAGCTTAAGGGTGAAACGGAGAATTTTGACATTCTTGGAAGCACGGTGGAATCTGCGATCAAGGCAGCGAAAGAAGCGCTGTACGATTTGGAGCATCCAAGAGTATATACGCCCAGAAGCATAGAGGTTCAGCAGGCCCGCATCAAAGAAGGAAAATTTTATAGAGCATTTTTGGAGAAGCTGGAGCAGTTATAGGACGCAAATTGCCCATAAGCCACAGCGCGATAAGGCATGGCAGGCATCCCCGGCGTTCCGGCAGATTGGGGAATCGGGGAGCAGGAGGAGAACGGAAAAAGAATGGAGGATATTTAAGAATGAGTGTTAGTGGAATCGGAAGCATTGCGCCTTCCGGGCAGGGGAACACTGTCGGGCGGCCTTGATATAAAAGCATAGCAGGAAATAAAATGATAAGAAACAGACCACCGATATAGACGCCTCCATACTGACAGACCATATGATGCTTGTAATCAAAAGAGGAAAGGAAAAGCACAATCCAGACGGAACCGGCGATACCGTCAAGAAATATTTGTGAGTTAGTAAGAATCCTGATATAATGGGTACAAACGCCCATCCGGGGCAGAAAGGCAGGGAGAAAAATGCACATCAGCTACAAACCGCTCTGGCACACACTGATAGAGCGCAACATGAGGAAAGAGGATTTAAGGCTTGCCGCTGGCCTGATCACAAATGATAGCCAATATGGGCAAAGAAGGGAAACATATCAGCATGGACAACTTGCCTGCATTTGTGAAACGCTGGATTGTGGCATTATGGACGTGATTGAGCTGGCCGGTGACGAGCCTTCCACCACAGGAGGGAACGACAATGGAAAAACTGAAAGAAAGAATCACAGAGAACGGCATTGATTATATTCTGGCAGGCGACTACTACATCCCGGACTTGAAGCTGCCGGAGGAGAACCGCCCCATCGGACGCTACGGGCGGCTGCACCGGGAATATCTCAAACAGGAACACCCGGCACGGTACAGCTCCCTTATCCTGACCGGGAAATTATGGACATACCTTGCCGACCTGAACGAGCAGGCGGAGGAACGGCTGGACTTAATCATGGAGCAGATGAAAGCCGCCGAGGGAGTGACCGAGGAACTGAAAGCCCGGAATCAGCTTGAATGGGTAGGCCGGATGAACAATATACGCAGCCGGGCGGAGGAAATCATAAACAGCGAACTGATTTATATTTGATTGGACATGGAAAGGCCAGCCGATTACCCGGCTGGTCTTTCTAATCTTCCCTACGCTCCAATACCGCCCGAATCATGGCAACGGCGATTTCCTGCTGGCCGGGAGATGTGCTTTCCCATAGCTCTGCCAACTCCCGTATTTTGCTGACCTCATTATCTTCCAGCGCATCCCGCAGCAGATAATCAGGGGAAATTTTCAGTGCGTTGCAGATATTGATAAATACGGGCAGGCTGGGAACCTTCGTCCCGCCTTCAATCTGCCGGAGATAGGTTGCGTTGATATTGCACAGCTCCGAGAGCCTGTCCGCCGTGAATCCCCGGTCTTTCCTCACCATGTTGATACGTTTGCCTAATCCTTTACCTTCCATAATGCCACCCATTTCATAAGCTATCAGCATTTATTTTGTACACTTTTAGACTACATCACACTTAGGGATTGCAATAGCCTCTAAATGACTATATAATATTAGCTAATAGACTATGAAAAGGGGAACAACAGAATGGAACTGAACTATTTTAGGGACAGGCTTTTTGATTTACTGAACGACAGCGAGGGGATGGGGATTGCCGACCTGAACGCAGACGAGCGGAACAGCCTTCTTACTGTCAGGACAGAGGACGGGAATGTATTTGAAATCGTATGCCGACAGGCGGCGGGAAAGGAGGACGGATGGACGACCGCAAACTGACTGTTTATAATGGACGTGGGGCTTTTAAAAAATCACCGCCACAGATACTGTTACAGGGGAACTGGCTGGAACAGGCTGACTTTTCTGCCGGAGATAAAATCACCGTGAAGTGTCAACAGGGGCAGCTTATCATCACGAAAGACGGAACAAGGGCAGGCTCAAGGGAATAGTATCCATTATCTTAAAATGATTTTTTTGTAAAGTCTATTCCATCTGGAACGTGATTACGGTATAATAAAAATATGCTTTTAATCAGAAACAGTTGATGTGTATTTTGCAAATAAACAGGGAGGAATGCATTGTGAGCAGATATATTAGAGAGATAGATTTGCAGCTTCCGGAAGATGAGGTACGGGGGCTGATTGACAGTTTTTTAAAGGGAAATGGATTTTACAGAGACGAGTGGCAGGGGAAGATATGCTGGACAGCCGACTATGGGATGAATACGGGAGTCTCTCCCTTGAGGGTTACAGAGGCGAATACTAGGCTATATTTTTTTGATTATACATACGAAAACGGAAAACTGCATTTCGAGGCCTGGGTAAAGGACGGAAAGAAAAAAGAAATGGGTCTGACAGGATGGTATCTCTGGCAACTAAAAACGCCTTACGCCAACCTTGTGTCTTCGCTGGAGAAGGAACTCATCGACAAACTGCCCCAGGATAGCGGGCTGCGGCTTCAAGCGGAGGATAGCGTTTATCTTGAAAACAGCAGCAGACGGATGAGTAAGGCGTATTTACTTTTGGGCATAGTGGGCATTCTGGTTATGATAACGACTTTTTTCAACGTCGTGAACCGTATTTTGGGATTGTTTTGATTTTACGCTCTAATAAATACACTGGGATTTATAATTGAGCATAGTTTGCAGGGACAGCATAAAACAGTGTCTTGCCGCCGCTCTGTTCGATATTTCAGTTTGTGCGTCTAAAACTGAATTAAAGTTACCCCAAAAGCCGTTGCATGGACAAAAGCCCAGACAACGGCTTTTCCTTATCTGCGCTTCATCCTGCTCAACGGGGAATCCCTATATGCCGGAGTTTTCTTCATAACATTCTTCAAAACCGTGCGCTCCTGCTCCGACAGCTTCTCATACCGGATTTGAAGCTGCGTACACATAAGGGCGGTGAACACATCCAGATAAGAACCTGGCACAGCCAGCGCCCTCTTTGCGTCCTTGATTAGCTTCATGCCATTGGAGCCGTCCGGCGCACTGTCCGGATCATCCTTGTGTGCTTCCCTTATGGCATGGAGTCTGAACCGGGAAATCGAAGTGACAAATCAGAAACTCCGGCAGTTAAAGGCCCGTATCGCCAAGCTGCAAAAGTGGCTGAAAGAGGAACAGGAGAACACCGAGCCGCCCACCCTTGCCGACTATATCCAGGGCATCCTGTCCCGCAGGGCGCGGGAGGGGAAATCGCAGTTTTCCCAATCGCTGTATAACCTCAAGGACGCGGCGAAAATGCTGAATTTCCTGCAAGCCAATAACATCATGGATATGGCGGGGCTTGATGAAAAATTCAAATCCATGATAGGGGAACAGCTTGACATTCAGCACAAACTGAAACCCATTGACCGGCGGTTAGGCACTCTGAAAAAGCACATTGAACAGGCCGAGATTTATTTCAAGTACAAGGGGAAAAAGCATCTGACCGAGGCCGAACAAATCCTGTTTACGGCGGCGCACGACTACCTGAAAGGCGTGATGAACGGCAAGACTGCCCTGCCGGTAAATGCATGGAAAGCGGAGTATGCCAAGCTGACCGCCGAGAGGGAAACGCTCAACCGGCGGTATCTCGCGCTGAAAGAGGAAGTGAAAGAAGCCGAGCAAATCCGTAAGAGCGTTTACAGTATCTTGCGTCAGGAACAGCGGGAGCAGCAGCCCCGCAGGGCGCAGGATATGGGGCGGTAACGGACAGGGCGGCGGGGATAGATTGCCGCCGCCCTGTTTCAATTTTTCACTTATTCGATAAATAGGAAATTTTCTTTAATTATTTAACAGTTATGCCGTTTTGCTGAAATGACCAACATGTATTTAACTTGCTTTTCACTACGTCGTCAACCCAAATCGTCGTTCTCCGTTCAAATCCATCTGCTGTTTTGATGGTCAGGATATGAGAAACCTCTTTGATTGATGTTTTGAGCTTTTCAAAATCTTGATAGGTTTTTAATCCTTTTGTGGTTTTTAAGGGTTCGTATCCGCCATCGATCTTGTATTGGATTGTTTTGGGATATTGCAGCTGCACACCCATGTAATATTCCGAACAAAAAGAATAAGAATAGGCCGTGGAACAATGCAGCATTCTATCTTCCCCTAAATTGAGCCACAGCGCCACGGGAGAAATTCCTACTACTGGTTCATTGAAATCAGCGCGTTTGTATTGTTTTCCCTCATACATATGTAACTTCCTATAAATGCAGTTTGCTAAATCCGATGTAATTCCCCGCTGTAAAAAGAGAGAATAATCTCTTTCCCAGTCAATTTTTTTGCCGGAAAACAGCAAATCATATAAGTTGCTATATGCGGATAAATATTCTTGCAAACTGGATTCCGTATAATCAACAGGTACATGTGCGCCAAAAATGACCAAATGATATTCTGATAAAATCTTCTCTAACTTGTTCGGTGATAAGAAAAAATTATACTTATTCCAGCCATTTACTAAATAATCCATTTATGTTTTGTCCCCCGATTTGTCGGTTAGTTTGCCGACCCAAGTATAGCATATCTCCCTGCTGAAAACAATCCCCGTTCTATGTCCGTTCCGTCTATCCACTCCAAGCCCCGGCGCGGGGCGGGGTAAGGGTTTTATACTACCCACCCCCGAAAACGGCTTTTAACCGTCCACGGGGCTTTTCCCGCTTGATTTTTCCCATCCCTTGAAAAGTTCCTCTTGACAAAAAGCCTAAAAGCCAGTTCACCGGCTGCCTTGCCCCGTTTGGCTACAAGAAAGACCCGGAGGACAAGAACCACCTTCTCATTGATGGGGAAACCGCCCCGGTTGTCCGGCTGATTTTCGGGTATGCGCTGGACGGCCACGGCCCCAACTACATCCGGCGCAGGCTGGAGGAAGGGAAGCACCCCTGCCCCACATGGTGGAACCGGAAGCGGGGACACCGGAACATCCGCACCAAATGGGAAAAGAAAGACCCGGAGAACGGGCGGTACGTCTGGGACTTCTCCGTGATTAAGGAAATCCTGATGAACCCCGTCTACACAGGTGCAATCGCTTCCCAAAAGACCGAGTACCGCTTTAAAATCGGCACTATCCGGGATAAGAAGCCGGAGGACTGGATTGTGGTGGAGGGGACGCATGAGCTGCTGGTGGACAAAAAGGACTTTGCGATTGTGCAGGAAAAACTGAAATCCCGCCAGCGACCGGGCAAATCCGGGGAAATCAACCTCTTTGCAGGGCTGATAAAATGCGGGGAGTGCGGAAAGGATCTCACCATCCGCACCACGCATGAGAAGTTCCCGAAGCGGATTTTTTCCTGTAAGACATACAATGCCTATGGGAAGCAGCACTGCACACAGCACCGGGTTGAGTTTGACACGCTCTATGCCCTTGTGCTGAACAAAATCCGGGAGTGTGCCGCCGCTGTCCTGACCGACAGCGAAGCGGTGGCCGGACGGCTGACCGACACCTGCCAAGCCGAGCAGAAAGACCAGCGGGAAGCGATGGAGCGCACCCTTGCCAAAGACGAAGAACGAGTTGAAGTGTTGGAAAAGATGGTTCTGCGGCTTTATGAGGATATGGTAGCCGGACGAATCACAGAGGAAAACTTCAATCTCCTGCTGGAAAAGACGCAGAAGGAACAGGCGGAATTAAAGGCTAAAGTTGAAAAAGGCAGGAAACACCTTGCCAATGAAATCCGGCTTGCCGTGGACGCAAGGCAGTGGGTGGAATCCATACAGGAATACCGGGACATCACCGAGCTGGACGCTTCCACCCTGAACGCCTGATTAAAGAAATCGTTGTCCATGAAACCATAGACAGCGACAAAACAAGACACATTTCTATCGAAATTCATTTTAATCTCAAACCCATACCGGAAGTGGAGCAGGTCACAGGCTGACCGCTCCCCTGCTCCGGGGAGATCCTTTAAAAACTCCATATATATTTCTTGACGTGCCGCCGCCCGCCAGAAAGCTGTATTGTTCCTACTAACTGGGGATAACACAATAGATACCCGGACATAGGATGATCTGTTTTCATTCTGCATTGCGAAACGGTGGGAGCCAAGTACATGAATCCCTTTCTGCAATGCCAGCAGCTCTAATTCCTCGCTTGTCAGATGGGCAGGGAGCGGCAGCCAGTGGAAAAACCGCTCGATATTATCAGTCTCGGATGAAGGAAAAATGGTTCTGAACATCTGGTTTCGTTTCCGGGCAAACTCCATGACATGGGGTAATCTTCAGAGGAATTGACAGGCAGAGGCGTACCTCCACAAAATTGTATGCAACACAATTCTAATATTGTATGCATATAATTTCAAGCTTATAATGAGTTGCGTAAGAAACAATCCATTTGAAAATGGGTTTTCTCAAAAGTACGGTCAGTCTGTCCTGCCGGTATTTTACAAAAAAATGGCAGGGACGGTAAGGAATGTGTTATGATTAATTTTGTATATGGAAACGATCAAAGGAGGTAACAAAGAATGTATGAATTGGTTCAAGTCAGTGAAAAATGCTATTGCATAAACAGCCCGGCGAAGATAGGCGTCTATGTGGAGGACGGGGAGAACGTCTATCTGGTGGACAGTGGGAATGATAAGGATGCAGGGCGGAAAGTCCGGCAGATACTGGATTTCAGGACGCTATGCTGCTCTGGCATAAAGCATAATTTTAAGACCCGGAAACAGTCTGGGAGGCATACAGGCAAAGCAAGGAAAATCTGAAATCCTATATGCAGCGCCAGTGGAGCCTTGTGGGTGGGATGGCTGGCACGTTCGGGAGATGGAATGAAAGGGAAACAATGAAAATGTTGGAACCGTCTGGCTGATACTAAAAGCAGTGGAGAAGCCGATTGCTGGCAGAATAAAACAAGGGAGAGAAATCGGAGATGAAATTATTTATCATTGAGGACGAAATGCCTATTCGGCAAGAGTTAACACAGTTTCTTGAAAAATATGGCTTTCAATGTGAGAGCAGTGACGATTTTCATGGCATAGCACAGCTTGCGCTTGCTTCCGGGGCAGACCTGATTCTGCTGGACATCAATCTGCCTTATCAGGACGGCTTTCAGGTGTGCCGGGAAATCCGGCAAAGCTCAAGCGTTCCGATTATCGTGCTTACCAGTAGGAACACCGACTTTGACGAACTGATGAGCCTGAACATCGGTGCGGATGATTTTGTATCCAAGCCATATAATGCACAAGTGTTGCTGGCACGAATACAAAAACTTCTTTCAAGAGCCAGTGAAACACAGGGCAGTGTGGTGCTTACCCATAAGGGTCTGACCTTGAATTTACTAAAGGCAGAAATCAGTTATAATGGCCAGAATAAGAAACTTACCAAAAATGAAATGGGGATTTTGCGGCTGCTGATGGTAAACAAAGGGAACATCATTCCAAGGGATGCCATTATTGACGACCTTTGGCAGAGCGAAGAATTCATTGATGAAAATACCCTTAATGTAAATATCGTCCGCCTGCGGAAAACGCTGGCAGAGATCGGGCTTCCCGATTATCTGGAGACAAAGCGTGGATTGGGGTACCTTGTATGAAAGTGAAAGATTATGCGGCAGACCATATTTTTTCTTTTATTTGTCTGATAGTGTCAGGGCTGCTTGTTTTTGGGCTGCTTTGGCTGATTGAAATACCGATAGTTTTTATCTTTTTTGTGGAAAGCATTTTGTTTACGGCGTTTTTATGCGCCTTTCTGTATGATTATTGGCGCAGGCGCAGCTTCTATAATCAGTTATGGGAAATCTTGGAGCGGCTGGAGGAAAAAACGCTGATTGGGGAAATCCTTGTACAGCCCGGTTTTTTAGATGGGCAGATATTGGATGAGATACTGCGGCGCTGTAACAAGTACCAAAATGACCGGGTGGCAGATGCCAGGCAGGACAGCCAGGAGTACCGTGAATATCTTGATTCATGGGTACATGAGATCAAGACGCCGATCGCTGCAGCCCGCCTGATCGTGGAGAACAATAAAAACCCGGCCACACTGCGGATTGACGATGAACTGCGCAGGATAGACGGTTTTGTGGAACAGGTATTATATTATGCCCGCTCTGCGGCAGTGGAAAAAGACTTTAAGGTGGAAAGAACGACCCTGCAGGCGCTTGTAAATTCTGCCCTGAAGACTTACTCAAAGCCGCTGATCCAGGCGGGCGGCAGGCCTGTTTTTAACGGGCTGGACGTTCCTGTCTGTGCAGATACGAAAAGCTGCGCTTTTGTCATTGGCCAGATTATATCAAATTCGATTAAATACCATGCTGAGAATTTACAAATCTCATTTTCGGCATACACAGAGCAGAATGCTGTCCGGCTGCTCATTTCGGACAATGGGATTGGCATTTCCCCTTCAGACCTGCCCCGTGTTTTTGATAAAGGCTTTACCGGGGATAACGGCCGAAAGTATTCCAAATCTACGGGAATCGGTCTGTACCTTTGTAAAAAACTCTGCAATAAAATGAACATGGAAATTACCATTCAAAGTGATCTGGGACAGGGGACGACAGTCATTTTGTCTTTCCCACAGGAAAGCTACTTGCAGGAGGCGGGATTATGACCCGCCTTTTTGCTTTCCTTACATTCTGGTAATGAAAATGTAATCTAAAATAATGGCAGGCTTCCAATCGGTATGGTAGATTAGGGGTGCAATAGGGATTACCCTTTTGGAAAGGAGACAAACATACGATGAACGATGCAATCTTACAAGTGGATGATATCCAAAAGTATTACGGCAACAAGGGCAGCCTGACAAAGGCCGTAGACCATATTTCCTTTCAGGTCTGCAAAGGTGAGTTTTTGGGTATTATGGGCGCTTCCGGTTCCGGAAAGACGACGCTTTTAAACTGTATCTCCACAATCGATACGGTGACAAGCGGGCATATTTTTGTAGACGGGAAAGACATCACCGCTCTGCACGGCTCACAGCTTGCGGATTTCCGCGGGAAGAAGCTGGGCTTCATTTTTCAGGACTTCAACCTTTTAGACACATTGAACGCTTACGAAAATATTTCCCTCTCATTATCTATCGCAGGGGTAAAGCCGGCAGAGATTCAAAGGAAAGTGCGGCAGATTTCAGAGGCTCTTGGAATCTGCGGGGTGCTGGACAAATACCCCTACCAGATGTCGGGAGGACAGCAGCAGCGTGTGGCGGCGGCAAGGGCAATGGTGACAGACCCTGCAATGGTCATGGCCGATGAACCCACCGGCGCTTTGGATTCCAATTCCTCCCGGATGCTGCTGACCATGCTGACAGAGCTGAATGAACGCCTTGACGCTACGATTCTCATGGTAACGCATGACGCCTTTTCTGCAAGCTACTGCCACCGCATCCTTTTTATCAAGGATGGGAAAATCTTTAATGAGCTGAACCGTGGCGATGACAGCCGGAAAGACTTTTTTGCAAAGATTCTGGAGGTGGTTTCCGTTTTGGGAGGTGAGCAGAATGACCTCTTGTAAACTGATCATAAAAAATGTGAGGAAGAATATCCGGGATTACCTGATCTACTTTTTGACCCTTATGATCTCGGTAAGTGTCTTTTACGCATTTAATTCCATTTCAGACCAGCCGGCTTTTTCAGAAATGGGTATGACAAAGACGCTTTTGTATGACCAGCTCGGCATCCTGCTTTCTACCCTGACAGTGCTGATTGCCGTTGTCCTTGCGTTCCTGATCATTTATGCGAACTTATTTTTACTGAAGCGGAGGAAGAAAGAACTGGGCCTCTATATGGTTCTTGGCATGAAAAAGGGCCGCATTTCCCGGATATTTGCAGGGGAAACGTTTTGCGTTGGGGTGATTGCGCTTGTGACAGGCCTATGCCTTGGCGTTGCGTTATCGCAGGGAATATCATTAGTCGCTTTAAAACTGTTTGCCATTGAACTGTCAAAGTTCCGGCTTGTCTTTTCAATGGGGGCTTTTCAGAAGACTGCCCTGTGTTTTGCAGTTATTTTCCTGCTTGTCATGACCTTTAATGTATGGTCTGTCTCCAGCGTACAGTTGATTGACCTTTTGACAGCCGGCAGGAAAAATGAAGCAACACAAAATCGGAGCCGCCTTTTGCCCGTGCTGCTGTTTTTGGTTTCCCTGGCCTGCATCCTGTCTTCCGGGGTGATGTTCTACAGAAACGGTATTTTGCCCTCACGGGAGAACCGGTCTTTTCAGGTGGCGGGCATCCTGCTTGTGGCGGGGACATTCCTCTTTTTCTATTCCCTGTCTACTGTGCTTGTCCAGGTACTATGGGCAAATAGTAACGTTTATTTGAGGGGGCTGAACACATTCCTCGTCCGTCAGGTTGGCAGTAAAATCCGCACGAATTACTTTATCATGACGATTGTCTGCGGATTGCTCACAGTGACGATCTGCGCTGTATCGGTTGGCGTAAGCACCGCGCTTGCCATGAATGAACTGTCCGGGTCTGCCACACCCTATGACTTGAATGTGCTGTCAAATGTCAGCGTGGACGGCGACAGCAGCATTTTGGAATATCTCGCATCCAAAGATGCCGACTTATCCGGCTATGCGGAGAATATGGAGCAGATCAGCATTTATGAAGCAGATTTTACTTATGGCAGTCTGTTTGAAGGTCAGAATGTGGAGCTGTGGCCCATTGACGAAGGGATTTCAGACAGCGGTGTTTCTGTACTTGCTGTTTCGGATTTTAACCGCGCCCTTAAAATGCAGGGAAAAGAACCTGTCGCGCTGACAGAAAATCAATACCTGCTGAACTGTAATTACAAGGGAACTTTTCAGTATGTGGAAAAAGCATTGGAAAGCCATGCAGTTTTCGTGCTGGCAGGAATTCCTTTGCAAAGGGCATCGGACACGGTTTTAGAAGAAACCTACTTTATGACTTCTGTGGGGAACAATGACCGGGGGACGCTGATTGTCCCGGATGCGGTTGTTCACAGTCTTACGAAAGATGTAAATGTGCTTTTGGTGCAATACCGGCCAGATGCTGATTCGGATGCGGTTTTGCAGAAAATGATCCCGATTGGGCTGGATGATGCCCACGGCTACCGTTATGCGGAAAAGGACATGATGTATGATATGTTCTATGGATTGAATGCGCTGGTTTCATTCCTCTGCTGCTATATCGGCCTGATATTTTTGCTGATCTGCGCCGCGTTGCTGGCTTTGAAACAGCTTACGGAAACAACCGATAACATTTACCGTTATGGTCTGCTCCAAAAGCTGGGGGCAAAGAAGGAACAGATCAACCGCGCCCTGCTGTCTCAGACAGCAATCTTCTTTGCGGCTCCGCTTGCAGTGGCGGGTATTTTTTCTGCCGTCCTGATGGGAAAAGCAATGGAAATCGTAGAGGAATTTGTGAACATCCATATCTCAACAAACTTAGGCTTCACAGTTGTACTGTTCCTTGTGGTATATGGGAGCTACTTTCTTGCCACTTATCTGTCCTGCAAACGGATGGTAGTAGAACATCAGAATCAGAATAAACGAATGGAGGAATAAAGAATATGCCGGAAAATATTAAATGGGATGCTGTATTTCAAAGCATCGTTGATACATGGCTGCCGCTGTTTGGTGTCATTATCGCAGTTATTGTTATTACTGTGGTAGTCCGTATCATCAAGAAAAAACATAAAAAATGAAAAAGCCGGAATCCGCCGCACTATGGTAATCATACGCCATATGCGGCGGTCTGCCTTTTGCGTTACGGACATGAATGTCACGCCGCTTACCGTGGGACTGTTTGCACCGAAAATCGTCATCCCAAAGGTAATGCCGGAGAGCTACAGCAGGGAGGAATTAAGGTCTGTCATTCAGCATGAGCGGACACATATCCGGTTAGGGCATTTGTGGTTCGGGCTTGCATAACCGTTTTTCACAGTTTTGTTGACCACGGAGGGAATCCGGTTCTTCGGCGGATGATGGACAATATCTTTATCCGGACGGACAAGGCAAGGAATGTCAAGCCGGATAAGGAGAAGTCCACGGAGAAGATTGACGGCGCGGTGGCGGTCATGGCGCTTGACCAGGCAACCAGGCATGGCTGGAGTATGGGGAGCTTGTATGACGAGAGGAAGATTTTGAGCTTTTAATGTGGGTGGTTTTCTGGTATACTAAACAGTATAAATTTAGAGTTGGAGGGCAGTAATGAAGCGGGGAAGAATTATTGTGCTCACAGGATCACCGGGAAAACCACAACGTCAGCTATCATTGCAAGAATTTCTTTTATCGCTTATGTGACATCGGATGCACTGGATCTGGTGAAGCTGTACCTGGAGCAGGGAATATCCGTGCGGTTCAGTAAGAAGGGGCATGGGATTATCTGTGCGTATTGCAACAGGCACGGAATATTCAAGACGATGGTATGACCTTAAGCCTGAACGGATTTTTTGGGAGTCGGGTGTATTCCATGGTATACTGTAGGAAACAGGCTGGGCGGGGTGAAAGCAGTGGATGGTAAAGTGTATGAATATGAGTCCCTGATCTATGAAGCCGGGGAGACCGGCGGCGCTTATGTTCTTTTTCCTTATGATATCAGGAAAGAGTTTGGGCGGGGACGGGTGAAAGTGCATGCCACGTTTGACGGGGAGCCGTATGATGGCAGCATTGTAAATATGGGGGTAAGGAACGCTGACGGGAGCGTCTGCTATATCATAGGCGTGCGGAAAGAGATTCGCTCCCGGATAGGGAAACAGCCGGGGGACAGTGTCCTGGTGAAAGTCAGGGAACGGGAATAACGGAGGGATGGACGGTGTGGACATGTCCGAAATGCGGGCGTACTTTTAAGAGACAGGAACAGGGGCATTACTGCGGGAAAGCGCCGGAGACGGTTGAGGAATATATCGCGGCACAGCCGGAAGAAGTACGGCCGTATCTGAAAGAAGTAAGGGACGCGCTGCGTACGGCGCTGCCAGAGGCGGAGGAACAGATCTCATGGAGCATGCCGACTTATTGGAAGGGGCATAACATCATCCAGTTCGCCGGGTTTAAGAACCATGTGGGGTTGTATCCGGGGCCGGAGGCTGTCCGGGAATTTGCTGAACGGCTGAAAGACTATAAGACCAGCAAGGGGACCATACAGCTTCCGTACAGCAGGGCGGTTCCGGCAGGATTGATTTCCGATATTGCAGGATGGTGTTATGAGACAGGGAACCATCCGTAAAATAAGGAATATTCGAAAGGCGCAGGGAATGGACCAGGATGTATTATATTTTTTTGACAGGAAGCCGGAAGCGCTGCCGCTGTATGAGGCTTTTGAAGAAAAAGTCTTGTCCGGGGTGGACGGCGTGAAAGTAAAGGTACAGAAAACGCAGATTGCTTTTTCCAACAGACATAATTTTGCTTATCCTTTGGCAACCGCATAACTGCTTTACCCTCTGAATTGCTGATGCCTTTGTTGCATTCCCCGGACATAGTTCTAACCAGTATTCCGGTCTGTATTTGTCTTGTTGAAAAATACAATTAATTCCCTCTATATTTTTTACACGTTCATAAAGGGGGTGTAATTCATTTTTTGGAGCAATAAATGTAAAGTAGCAGGTTTCCCCTTCATACAATTTATCTTCTGTATCAACCATATGGATACGCCTGTCCGCAGAATGGTTTTGCAGATAAGCCTGAAAACCCTCATTCGTTCTTCCTGCCAGGCATAATCTTACTTCATTCGGGCCAAAATAACAGTTCATCCTTTCCGCAATCAAAATATCCATACAATGCTGATGTGGAATTCCGCCGCTATTGCAGTTAAAAATGATTTCTTCTGTCTTACGCATTTTCCAATCATAATAGAGCATAAAAAGTTCTCCAGATTTCCATCGAAACCGGTTGACATAGATTTTTTGCACAGAATGAAACTATTATCCTGTATGAGATATCTAATATAACAGAAAGGCACGAAGGAGGTGAACAGAATGCGTTTTTTCCCTGAAAAAAGAGACCGGACGAACAGAAAGCTGATAGAAGAGATAATCCTGAAAAAATATAATCAATACTACCGCCTGGCATACAGTTATGTACACAATGAGGCGGATGCCGGCGACATTGTGCAGAATGGCGCATACAAAGCATTGAGGAATGGACATACCCTGAAGTATCCTGAATATGCGGAGACCTGGGTATACAGAATCATGCTCAATGAATGTCTTCGCTATGTCAAACAGGCCAGGCTTCTCTCTTATGAAGCGATTCAGGAAGAAAATGGGATGGAGGCAGGCTATCAGGAAGATGATTACGTTAATATAGATTTGCAGAGGGCCCTGGATACACTTCCTGATAAGGATAAGGCGATTGTCATATTAAAATATTTTGAGGACAAGACCTTGGAAGAAATAGCAGAGATACTTGGCGAAAATATCAATACAGTCAAGAGCAGACTATACCGCAGCATGAAAAAACTGAGAAGCGTTCTTTCGGACAGGCCGGGCAGCGATATGCAGAACCAGGAAGCAAGGAGGTGACAGCATGATTTATAATTTTTCTGAAATGAAAAAGCAGAATGAACAAATGGAAGAGGAACTTCAGGCATTGAAGCAAAATTACCAGAGCCCCCGGATGTCGGAAAGGCAGCTGGCTGGACTTCGGAAAAAGATGGAGGAAGCAAATATGGCAAACAGAAAAGACAGGAGCAAAAAACGAGTGGCAAAGCTTGCGGCAACGGCTGCCGTGCTTGCAGGAGCAGTCATGATCCTGCCCAATACATCAGCAGCCATAGCCCATGCAATGGAGCAGATACCGTTAATCGGGCAGCTCGTGGAGGTTGTCACTTTCCGGAATTATGAGTATGAAACAGACAGGAATATGGCGGATATAGAAGTACCGGAACTGAAGATACCAGAGATGAAGATTGATGAACTGGCAGCGGATGCCGCGGTCAAGGAGAACCTGGAGCGTTCCACCGAAGAGATAAATGAGGAGATTCAGAAGATTACAGATGAGCTGGTGGAGAACTTTGAAGCCAATTTGGAATATGAGGAGGGCTATCAGGATGTCATCGTGAAGAGCGAAATCCTGGCGACCGGAGCGGACTATTTTACGCTGAAGCTGATCTGCTATCAGGGAGCGGGCAGCGGGTATCAATGGAATTATTATTATACCATTGATTTGAATACGGGAGAGCGTCTGCAGCTGAAAGATATTTTTAAAGAGGGAGCGGATTATATTACGCCGATTAGCGAGAATATCAAAGAGCAGATGCAGGCGCAGATGGACGCGGATGAACAGGTATATTATTGGCTGAATGATGAAATCGAAGAATGGAATTTTAAGGCCATCACCGAAGAAACCTCATTTTTTATAAATGAAAAGGGGAATGTGGTGATTGGCTTCGATGAGGGAGAAGTCGCTCCCATGTATATGGGGACGGTGGAGTTTGAGATTCCTGCGGAGGTGTTGCAGGATATACGGAAATATAAACCGATTATTTGATGCAAAGGGCATGAACAGAATATCGGGAAAACCGCTGAAAACAAGGGGTTCCGGCACATAGGGTGTTGCCGGAATCCCTTGTTTGACTTTGGAGTCGTGCCAGGGCAGTATGGAAGCGGTGATTGCGAAAGGCCACAGTGGTCGCAAGTCTGACCCCTCTGTGGTTGGTTTGACACGAAGGTCATTGTGAACATATGCGGCAGCACCGTGGCGGATTATCTGGAAGTGGTGGAACGGCTGCGCTCTCGCTGATCAACACCATCACGGGCATGAGGATTATGGGAACCGGACGGAGGAAACGGAGACTGAAAAACTGTATGAATTAAGGACGCTGATCGGCAGCCTTGACATAGACACCTATTTTGCAACGATGGGCGCATCGGACTGCATCAACGTGGAGGGGCATCTGCCGAAGGACAGGGGACGGATGGTCAGGTGGCTGGATGAGGTCATCGGCGCCGTGGATGAAAAGAAGCTGCGCAGATACCTGCTTTTTCTCTTTCCGCGGAGAGTATGTGCTTTTGCGGGATATGGGGGAGGAGTGCAGGAGTCTCCCGTCCTTCCGGGATTTAAGGCATCCGGCAGGAGAAACGGAAAGCAGGGCGGTATTCCTGTTCCGGGCGGGCAAAGAGCCGGTTTACCTGCCGGAATGGGCTTTCTTTGCCGGGGCCACGGCCCTGCACTTAAGCCGCTGGTATGAAGGGAACAGGTATTGCGGCAGGTGCGGCGGGAGGATGGAAAGGAAGTCCGGGCAGAGGGCGCTTGCCTGCCCGGAATGCGGGAACACGGTATATCCCGGCATCGCCCCGGCGGTAATGGTGGCGGTCACGGATGGGAACAGGCTTGCTCTTGGGACAGATTGCGGGCTGTTCTATATTTCCTTATTTTGCTGCCGATTGTTTTAGACTTTTGTATACAATAATCTATAAAAATATGGAAATTTGCCGATAAAATTTGTAAAGACTTTGAAATACGAACGTATCTGCCGGTATGTTCGGCATTAAGAATGAAGCGTAGAGGGAGGTAAAGGATATACTTATAAGCAGGGACTTCAGTAACAGGTTCCAGCAGATATCGGGAATGCCCATAAACAGCAAGGGCGGTAAGGATATGATGAAAAGGGCAGGCATTGATACGAACAGCAAACAGCATCAGGCAGTAATGAAAAGTATGTCGGCGGCGTGTTCCGGTGTCGGGTACACAAATGTCCAGGCAATCAAAAACAGAATGAGCCGTTATGATAAGGATGGCGACTATATCAGTCCTGTTACGGGTTTGGCAGGTCTAAGGCATTCTGGCAAAACAGAGAGGGGTGATTGAAATGGATATAACAGGAATAGCAAAAAGCCATCAGGCAAACAGCACCGCAACAGGAAAGGCATCATCCGGGAGGGGATGGAAGCTGTCTGACTCCCTCCGGAAGAGGATAACGGAATACGCCAGAGAAGATGCGGCACAGAACGTCTATATGGGGAATAAGTTCCTCGCCCTGCGGAAAAGCGAGGTCGCCAAAGTGGCGCCGGACAGGGCGGCGCTGATGGGGAAGGTCAGTCAGGAAATGGCGGACATGAAAACGATACGGGAGGCTGACAGGCGGTGGCTGTGCCTCCTGTTCGGGGAGCCGTATGGGGCAAGGTTCCAATCAGATGGTATGGGCTCTGCCGTCCATGTGTATGACAGGAACGGCGACGAGGTACTGACCTACACGGCGGGCGTGGGCTGGCATGAGAAAGAATCGAAGGCGGAGACGCAGGTTCACGGGGCTTTGAAGGCTGCCTACTATGATGCGTTCCGGGCGGCAAGGCAGGATGCTGTGGAAGCGCAGGACGGCTTTGACGCGAGGGCGTGAGATAACACGTAAAGATTAGCTGGTATTGTTCCGGCAGACCGGGGAACAGGGAGAGAAGATTATGAAAAAGATATGGGGTTTGGGAATTGTCATTTTGACAGCAGTTATATTTTGTGCCTGTGGCGGGCAAGAACTGGCGGACATAAGCACCGCAGAGGGTGACGGATATATGGCAATCATATGGGAGGAAAGGACGTATGTGCCGTTCTGCGCAGTTTCCAAGAATGACTGTGGGACGCTGATCGGCTATGTCAATGGGGATACGGGCGACAGGGTATGTGAATACAAGGATTATCCGTCAAATGAATGGATTGCAAATTACCTTACAGTGGATGGTGGCGCGCTCCTGTATAAAGAGGTAAATATCACTAATATTCCAGATGGACTACAGTCAGAATATAAGTGGAATGATTAAGAATTTATGAGGACACCAATGAGAAATAGAAGCAGTGCGGCATGAAGGGAGAGGCGTTTATTGGGAGATACCTATATGACGGATTTTTGATATCGGCATAACGCGGTTCAGGATCATAGTAGAACCGAAATGCCCGCACTGCGGCGAAGTGGTACGAGTGTACTGGAAACCAAAGGAGAAGAAAAAATATACATAGATAAAAAGAACGGCGGGAGGATGGAAATTCCATTGTGCACAAAGCTGAATAAGTACCGTGCGAGCTGGACCGCATTGCGTCGGGTCACGGATGGCCGGAGTAAGGCAACGCCCTGTTCGACAGCCCTTTCAACTGGAACACGGAAGTAATCCTGGGCCGTGACGAGGACGAATATACAATCATCGCCGCTGCGGCCTGTGCGCCCTGGGAGGACAGGAGGGGCTGTCCCATCTGGTGCCGCATATGTGCATGCTGGATATCCAGTCGGCGGAATGGACGAGCGGCGTACTGCACCGCACCAGCACGCTGGCTTCCGGCGGCGACTGCTGTGACTTCCATCTCTGTAAAAAGGGTTCCAAATGGGACAGGGAGCGCCGCTGACGCCCCCTTATCTGCAGATGCCGTCAATCCATGCAAACAGCGCGTCTAAATCATAGTCGCCGCTGTGAGGCAATCCCCATGGCAAACAGAAATCCACGTCATATCCTTTGTTTTCCAATAGCGTAGCCAGGATAACAGGTATGGCCAGTGAAGTATCCCTGTCAAATGCCCCATGGCGGATGCGCCAGTGCTTTGCAGTGTCTGCTTCTCCGATATAGTTTATGGGATTCAGCAACCTGATAATCTGCGCATTGGCTAATTCGCCCCCGACCTCACTGTTTTCCTGTGCAAAAACGGTAAAGTGCTTTGCCCGGATTTCTTCTGTGCCAAATTCCTCATTTTCCGGACTGCTCAAATCCAGTGCGTCAAAAGACGGCACAGGTTTCATGCGGGTAATGGTCTTCACAAAGCCGTCCCAATCCAATGCAGTCGCCTTGCCGTCCTCAATGGTCAGGCAGGGCTGCTCCTCGACTTCGCTTCCCTTCACGGCAAGCGTGCGCAGACGGTTGGCAGAATCATGAGTATCCAGCTCTTTTTGGGCCGATTTCAGGATATGGCTGCGTACATGCTCCCGGAAGCTGCCCTCACCATTTTCGTCTAATGTCAGAAGGTTTCCCGCACGGTCAGTCAAATGCAGGCCATTCAGATAGGCCGGAAAAAGCTTTTTCAGTTCTTTGGACAAGGCTATCTGCTTTTCCGTGAGCTGCCCGGTCATCGTTGTCCTGCGGACTTTGCCATCCACTTTCGCGAAGGTGGGGATATTGTATTCATTGCATCCTGAAAACAGCCATTCATAAGCTGCGTCTGCATGTTCGAGATTGTGGATCGGACAATAGCAGCTGGCGGCAAAGATGTCATCCCTCTCATCAGCGGCGCCGATTGCGGCAAGGTAAGGAACGTAATCAGGGCTGTTTCCGGTGGCCCCGGCCAGGGCGGACAAAGCGCCGCCCGCACTGGTGCCATTCGTGACGATCCGCTCCACATCACCGGGCACGATGCCCTTATTATGGCGCAAATACCGCACGACTGCTTTCATATCCACGATCAGGGCCGATCCGGCCGCTTTCCATGGGGCTTGGGATATCATTGAAAAGTGATTCCTTGTCTGGATGTTTTGGCCATGCTGTATACGGACTGGTTTCGGAGACGAGCTGATTCTGACATTCCCTGACGCCCCGGTTTTTTTACTGTAGTGATTACAATACCCGGGGTTCGGGCGCAGAACCATAGCCAACCGGAGCAGATGGATTTTCACCGGGATGGGAACATGATGCTGCGGATTCTGAAGATTGCGGTTCCAAACGAGATGAAAAATACCCTAAAACAGATTGAACGGAGCGTCAGGCTCCCGGAAAACGAGAGAATATGACATACGAAGAATTCTGCCAAAAATTTCATATCCACCTGACCAGTCAGCAGACAGAAGCCGTCCGCTCCATAGAGGGGCCAATCTTACTGCTGGCTGTTCCCGGCAGCGGGAAGACCACAGTTCTGGTAACCCGGCTGGGATATCTGGTGCACTGCGCGGGGATTGCGCCTGAAAATATTCTGACACTGACCTATACCGTGGCCGCCACCCATGATATGGCGGCCCGGTTCGCGTCATATTTTGGAAAGGAATTAGGCTGCCGGATGGAATTTCGCACCATCAACGGAATCTGCGCCAAAATAATTGACTACTACAGTCAATTAATAGGAAAGAAATCTTTTGACCTGGTGACAGAAGATAAGCTCATCGCAGGGCTTCTTTCCGCCATCTACCTGAGAGTAGAGGGCAGCTATGCCACAGAGGGCGATTTAAAGGGAATCAGGACTTTGATAACCTATATCAAGAACAGGATGCCAGGCAGCAGCGAAATCAACGAACTGGATAAGGAGGCCGATTGCCGGATATCGGAGATTTACAGGATTTATCGTGAGGAACTGCGCGGCCGGGGGCTGATGGACTATGACGACCAGATGCTCTACGCCCATAATATCCTCTCAAAAAGTCCCGAGACTTTGGGGTATTTCCGCAGGAGATATCCCTATATCTGTGTAGATGAGGCACAGGATACATCCAAGATCCAGCATGCAATCATCCGGCTGCTCGCCGGAGGGCGGCAGAATCTGTTCATGGTGGGGGACGAGGATCAGAGCATCTATGGATTCCGGGCGGCTTATCCTCAGGCCCTGCTTTCCTTTGAGCAGAATCATCCAGGGGCGACAGTGCTCCTGATGGAGGAGAATTTCCGCTCCAATGCACTGATTGTGGAGGCTGCGGACTATTTTATACAGAAGAACACCCTGCGCCATGAAAAGCATATGAGAGCAGCCAGGGAGGCCGGAGCGGATATAAGGGAAATCCCTTTGACCAGCCGCGGCGCCCAGTATGCCTATCTTGCGAAAGTGGCGGAAGAGTGCCGGATACAGACAGCAGTCCTGTACCGGGACAATGAAAGCGCACTGCCTCTTCTGGATCTGCTGGAGCGGCGGGAGATTCCCTACCGGATCCGGAATACGGACATGGTCTTTTTCACCCACAGAGTGGTGCAGGACATTCAGAACATCATTCTTTTTGCCCTGAATCCTAAGGATACGGAAAGGTTCCTGCAGATTTATTACAAGCTTTCCACCTATATCAACAAGCAGGCGGCGCTGCGTATCTGTGAAATCAGCGCCGAAAAAGACATGGCTGTGCCGGAGGCGGCTGTCCGTTTCGGCCATCTGGAGGAAAAGACAGAATACAGCTGCAGAGCGGTCTGGCTGCACTTACGGCGGCTTCCTCTGGACCAGGCAGAGCAGGGCCTGGACAGAATCGCCCAGGATATGGGGTACCGGGATTATCTGAAGCGCGCAGGCATCAGCGACAGCAAACTGTTCATTTTAAAGGCCATCGCGCGCCATGAGGACAGTTTACAGGGACTGCTGGAACGGCTGGCAGTGCTTCGCAGGACGATTGAGGAAAAAAAGTACGATGCGCAGTGCAGCTTCATCCTGTCAACCATTCATGCCAGCAAAGGCCTGGAATATGACAGGGTTTATCTCATGGATGTGGCAGACGGTATCTTTCCCGAGACCGTGCCGGAGCGTATGGAAAATATGGAGGAAAAAGAACGGCAGAACTATGAAGAAGAACGCCGTCTGTTTTACGTGGCCATTACCAGGGCAAAAGACATGCTTTCTGTCTTCCATCTGAACAGGAAATCGGTTTTCCGTACAGAATTGTTCTCCCAGATGAAATATATGAAATTCTGTGACGCCATAGGAGAGGGCCTGATTGTAAGGCATAAAAAATTTGGAGAGGGCGTCATCGTGGAAGCCGGGCAGACCCAGGTCCTCATCCAGTTCGGCAATAGACAGAGACGGCTTGATTTGAAGACGCTCTATGAAAATGACCTGCTGGTTCTGTAGGATGGCATAAAAAACGCGGGAATCTTAACTGTTCAGCAGTTTAAAACATTGAACCCATCATACCGATCAGCTGATCCCTCTGTACGGCATCCTCTGAACCTTTGACCCTGGAGGCCATGCCGTCCAGTTCCACCTTGCTGGCGGCAGCGCGCATGAGTTTTTCCTGAAATTCTCTTTTTTCTTCTTCCGCTTTCCGTGCCCTTCTCTCGGCTCTGGCCCGGTTCTGCAGGCGCAGATTGCTTTCCATGGTATACAGCATCTGAGTCATGTCAGTCATAGATTTACCTCCCAAACGTCAATGGTTTCCTGTTGCATATAATATCGGCTGCCTTTCCTCTTTCCTTAAGCGCGGAGAGAACCGAAAGCCTGCCGATTACTCCAAAACCGCATCCTCGAAAGTATTGTCCCATCCATAGCGTTTCAAATCCACTTTCCAGCCCTGGTCTGTCCGTTTTACCTCCACGCCCTCCGACTCCAGAAGAAGCTTCTGCAGGTCAGGAGTGTCAAAATAGGCGGCTCCGGCAAGCAGGCCCTTCGCGCTGACCACACGGTGGGCCGGGATATCCTCACCGGCAAGCCCGCATTTCAGGCCATAGCCCACCTGTCTGGCATTCTTTGGTTTTCCGCATAGCAGGGCAATCTGCCCATATGTGGCCACTTTGCCTTGAGGGATGCGCCTGCAGGCGATGGCCATTTTCTGATAAAAATCCATTGATGTCCCTCTTTTTATGCTACAAATCAATCTCGACCTGGTATTCGTCATCAATCAGGATGTAATCATTGCCGTATTTTTTGCACATTTCCAGATTGCGGGCATTTTCCTCCACGAATGTGGTCTCATTGTACCAGGAATCATCCAGACGCTTTTCGATGACAGAGGCATACTTTCTGATATCGTCAAAATGGTTCCGGATATACCTTTCGGTCATGACGAGACAATAGTACCGGATTTCTTTCAGGTAATCTTCCTCAAAATCATTTTTCCAGTCACAGGGAATATAACAGCCTTCCACGATAAGGTTCTGGCTGTTTTCAATGGCGGTCTTTGCCATCTCCCTGACAACCGGCCACAGATAGGATACCAGTTCATCGTCATCCGATGGAGTCAGATTGGTATAACCGCTTCTGATAAGGCCCATCTTCAGATGGTCAATAGACAGATAGGGGTATTGATATTTCTCCAGAAGCTTCTGGGCCAGCGCGGTCTTTCCCGTATGGGACGTGCCTGTAATCAGAATGATCATTTTTTCGCTCCTTGTACTATTATGATAACATTTTACCACAGATTTACCTTTTTGTGGTAAAATGATGGAAAAGAAACAGAACTATTTTGCGGCGATTTCGTTTCCTTATTATATAAAGGACAAAATCGGAGGGAGGCCGGATTATGACAGCAATCTATTCGGTTTTACATTTGCTGGTGGACGGCATGTGCGCACTGGCCATGTTCGGCAGATTCCTTCCCCGGGGGAATGGGCATCTTTACATATTGCTGTACAATTTCTGCGCGTTTTCGCTGCAGATGCCTTTCGGAGTGGCTCTGGATGCGCTGTGCGGGAGCGGAAAAGAGCGGCGTGGGGAATTTCCTTTTCTGTTCGCGGCGGCAGGAGTGCTCTGTACGATTGCGGGAGTTTTCACACATCCTGTGATTCTGGGGATTGGGAATGCGCTGTTCCATGTGGGCGGCGGTGTGGGAACGATACGGGAGGACACGGCGAAAGGCCAAAAGGGCAGATGGCTGGGCATCTTTGTGGCACCGGGCGCTCTGGGGCTTTATCTGGGCACCTTATCAGGTAAAAATGGTTCCTGGAATCTGTGGATTCCCGGCACAGGTATTTTGATGCTGATGCTATGTGCCCGGGCAGTATATCAGTTGAAACGGCGGGACAGACACAGCCGGAAGGGCAGTCTCCGGGAAAGCAGCCTGCAGGAAAATGGCAATGGGGAAGAGGCCGACGGAGGGCAGGCTTCAAAGGGAATCGCAGCCGTGGCGGCCTGCTGCATGGCAGTGGTCATACTGCGTTCCTATGTGGGAATGGCGGTTGCTTTTCCCTGGAAAACGGGAATCCTGGCGGGCACATTGGCAGTTCTCGCCGTAGCAGGAGGAAAGATAGCGGGAGGATTTACAGCCGCGCGCTATGGGCTCCCTGGGACTACGGTAATCTCCCTGGGGCTGGCGGGAATCTGCTTTCTGCTTTCTTCTTCCTGGCTCCCGGGACTGGCAGCGCTGTTTTTGTTCAATATGACCATGCCGATTACCCTGTACTGGATGGTATGCAGTGTGCCCGAAATGCCAGGCTTTGCCTTTGGGTTCCTGACATTTGCGCTGTTTCTGGGGTTCCTGCCCGCGTATTTTGGGCTGATTCCGGCGGCAGGAGGCAATCTTGCGGGATGTGCGGGCAGCATAGTGTCCCTGCTGGCGCTGGCTGCGGGATATCGGCTGACAGGGAGGGACAGATGAAGACTTATCTGGTGAGGATGTTCGGCATTTCGCTGGCACTGACCATATTCGCGGAACTGATAGTGGCATTTCTGATACGATGGTTCATGAAACATATGGGAAAGGGCAGACGGAATGCGAAAGATACTTCCGTCGGTTCCGGCAGCCCGCAGCAGGGCGGGATAGTCCTGGGCAGCAAGAGGCATCTGGCTCTTCTGGTGGTGCTGGTGAATCTGCTGACGAATCCGCTGGCCGTGCTGCTGTGCTGGCTGGGCCGGATATATCTGCCGCCGTTTCTTTCCTTTCCGCTGCAGCTTGCGGTGGAAATGGCAGTGGTGGCGGCGGAGGCATGGATTTACCGCTGCTTTACGGAGAAGCCCGGCTGGCAGACAGGACGGCCAGTCCTGTTGGCAGTAATGGCAAACATATGTTCATGTTCATTGGGAGTCGTCTGCGCGAGACGGATTGATTTTGCGCTGTCGTTTATCCTGCGGATTAGACAGACGTGGTAGAGAGGATGGGGAACAGGAGGATGAATATGAGGAAATTGAATTATCTGCTGGCGGCGTTGGCGTGCTGTGTCTTATGCTCTTTTCCGGTGAGGGCTGATGTGATTATGGAGCCCATGGACTCCTTCTATGAGGAACATTCCGAGGAATGCTCCTATGTGGGGAGGGCGTTCACCGCCAACGGGCCGGACGGAAAAGTGTTCCTGTACAAGAGCCCTGAGCTGCCGGAGGTGGTGGACACATGGGAAAATGGCTACGAAGTGTATATTCAGTTCACCTATGAGGACAGGGACGGCGTCCTGTGGGGCGTGTATGACGATTATTCCGGCACCGTGGGCTGGATGCCCATGGATTATATGGAGCTGATTTATGACAGTATTTCCTTTCAGGAGGATCATGCGGAAGAGATAACATACCAGACAGGCACTCTGGGCGGCACATATCAGGGAGAGGCCGTCTTCCTCTGGAAATATCCCGGCTCTGAGGAATATGAACCTGTGCAGGAGGAGGCCGGCCTTCCGGATTACAACCGCGTCTACGAGGACGGGGAGGGGCACCGCTGGGGCCTGGTGAATTATTATTTCGGCTACAGGAACGTCTGGATCTGCATCGATGCCCCTGCAGCTGACTACGGGCAGCTTTATCCTGACGGTGCGCCGCAGACGGAAATACGGCCAGCCGATAGCGACAGTGACGCGCGGAATGGTACAGACCGCATCGTGCCGAAAGCGGACAAGGGTGTGATGGGGCTGGCGATAATCCTCGTGCTCTCAGTCGCAGTCGCTACGGCGGTTCTGCTTCTGGTTTTGCGTAAGAGAGGCGTTTCGGAGAAAAAGGAAGACTGAGGATTTTCAGTTGTATTTGCGGACATGATGTGGTACGCTTGGTATGGATGAAAATGAATCTATATGTAGCGATTAAATCTTGCCAATAAACCGGATAAACGGCATGACTTGCTGTGCTATGTAACCGGCAAGAATTAAATGCCGTTTATATACGAATGCGGGAGGGACAGATGTTTGGGAAAAAACGGATACAGCGGGCGGATTACGACAGGGAGAACTGGCGGCCGGTTTTAAAATGCAGCATCTGCAATGGAGAACAGGTGGCAGGCTTCAAGAACATCCACACAGGGGAGTTCAAAGAGGAATGCCTTATCCAGAGCAGTTCGGAACTGGAAGAGTTCAAACAGAAATACGGAATTTCGGAAATAACCAAGGAATATTAAGGAAACTCAGGAGAACGGAATACATATGAAAAGATTTTTATACGCAATTGTGGAAATTATAGCACGGATACACAGCCGTCTTCTGGAGCTGAACGATGCCTATGAATACAATTTTACCGACAAAGAGCTGCATTTCCTGATAATCGGCGCACTGGGGATGGCAATGATTTTTGTAGTACATCCTGTGTTCAAGTGGCTTGCCAGAAACAATCACATCATGATCATCAGCTGGATTTATGTATTCACTCTGATCATCGTCATAACTTTCGCTATCGAAATCGGCCAGAGAGTGACGAATACAGGAGCCATGGAATTTGCGGATATTATGTTCGGCGTACTGGGCTTTATCAGCATGTTCCTGGTATTTTCCGTGTTCCGCGGAATCTACCACCTGATTTTGAAACTGATTCGGGGCCAAGATGAAGAAGAGCGGGACTAGAAAACATAAAAGAGGGAATCCATGAAATTTTTACATATCTCAGATTTGCATATCGGAAAGCGTGTCAATGAATTCTCCATGATTCCGGACCAAAAATATATTCTGAAGCAGATATCGGATATCGCTGTTTCGGAAAGTGTGGACGCAGTGCTGATTGCGGGGGACATCTATGACAAGCCGGTGCCCTCTGCGGAGGCCGTGCAGATATTTGACAGGTTCCTGACAGGCCTTGCGGACTTCGGGAAAAAAGTCTTTGCGGTGAGCGGCAATCATGACTCGCCGGAGCGGATCGCGTTCGGCGCGCAGTTGATGAGCGGAAGGGGCGTGCATGTTTCTCCGGTGTACGAGGGAGAGGCGGCCTGCCGGATATTGTCAGATGCCTATGGAGAAATCGGCGTCTATCTCCTCCCTTTCATAAAGCCCGCTATAGTCCGGCATGCGCTGGAGGGAGAGCCGGAGTGCCCGGTGCCGGAAAGCTATCAGGACGCGGTGAAATTAGCTGTAGACCGTATGGAAATAGACGGCACAAGACGCAATATCCTCATAGCCCATCAGTTCGTGACCGGGGCGGGGCGCTGCGATTCGGAGGAAGCGGCAGTGGGAGGCCTGGACAACGTGGACGGTTCGGTCTTCGACCGTTTTGACTACGTGGCTCTGGGACATATCCACAGCCCCCAGTCCGTGGGCAGAGAGTGTGTCCGATACTGCGGCACGCCTCTGAAATATTCTTTTTCCGAGGCAGAGCAGGAGAAATCCGTCACAATCGTGGAGCTGCGGGAGAAAGGACAGATTCAGCTTTCCACAGTGCCTCTGCGTCCGCTGCATGACATGCGGAAAATCAGGGGCGCCTATCTGGAAGTGATGTCCAAATCCTTTTATCAGGATACGGACACGGAAGACTATGTGCAGATCACGCTGACGGATGAGGAGGATATTCCAGACGGCCTGCAGAGGCTCCGCACAGTCTATCCGAATCTGATGCGTCTGACTTACGACAACAGCCGCACCAGACAGGACCAGGATGTGGATGTGGCGGAGATGGTGGAACAGAAATCGGAACTGGAACTGTTCGGAGAGTTCTATGAATTGCAGAACAACCAGCCCATGAGCGGGGAACAGCATAATTTCGTGAAAAAGATGATAGAGAACCTGGCGGGGGGAGGTTATGAGGCATGAAACCAGTTAAACTTGTCATGAACGCATTCGGCCCCTATGCGGACAGGACGGAAATAGATTTTGACAGTTTCGGCGGACAGGGGCTGTACCTGATCACAGGGGATACCGGGGCGGGAAAGACCACGATATTTGATGCCATAACTTTCGCGTTGTATGGGGAGGCCAGCGGCGACGTGCGCCGTTCGGATATGTTCCGCAGCAAGTATGCGAAAGAAGATGTTCCCACCTATGTGGAATATACCTTTATCTGCCGCGGCAAAAAATATACGGTAAAACGTAATCCGGAATACATGAGGCCGAAAGGGCGGGGAACAGGCTATACGACTCAGAAAGCCGAGGCGGAGCTGATTTATCCGGATAAAAGGGCGCCGGTCACGAAGACAAAGGATGTGACAAAGGCTGTGACAGAGCTGATTGGACTGGACCGAAAACAGTTCACCCAGATTGCCATGATAGCCCAGGGTGATTTCCAGAAGCTGCTGCTGGCAGGGACAGAGGAGCGGGGGGACATCTTTCGCCAGATTTTCGGCACAGGCCTTTACCGGAGGATTCAGGAACAGCTGAAAGCGGCGGTAAAGCTCCAGCGGGATGAATATGAGGAGCTGAAACGCAGCATGAACCAGTATATGGACAGTATCGTCAGTACAGACAGTGCGGATGCCGGCATCTGCGAAAAGCTTCAGGAACTGCAGAAGACGAAGTTCGACGGTACGGTCGAAGAGGGGATAGAGCTGCTGGCAAAACTGTGCGCGGAGGATGCCGCCGCGCTTAAGATGATAGATGGGCAGCTGGAGCAGCTGGATGAAGAAATCAGGAAGAAAGACCGGCTCATCATAGACATCAGACACCGGGAGGAGCAGCGAAAGACCCTGTCGGAGAACCAGAGGAAACAGGAGGAGCTCCAGGAAGAGCTTGCCCGCAGGAAAGATATTTTTGTGCAGGCCGGCCAGAACCGGGAGAAGTGCGGTCCGCTGGAGGAGCAGATTCAGGCAGCCAGGAAAATCCTGGAGACATTCGACAGCCTGGAGGCCTTGCAGGAAGCCCGGAGAGCTGGTGAACAGGAAATCCAGGCAGAAAAAAAACGCTGCGGGGATATTGCTTTAAGGAGGCAGGCGCTGGAGACCGCTTTGCTGGAGGAGCAGGAAACCTACCGGCTGCTGGCAGGCGCCGGAGAGGCAAAAGAGCGCCTGGAGCGGAGGCGCAGCGACATCCTGCGTCAGCAGCAGAATATCCAGCGCCAGAACGAAGACCTGGGACAGGAGATAGCGCGTCTGCGGAAGACAGAGCAGGCCCTTACCGATAATCAGAAGAACCAGCAGGAACTTTTGGCGGACATTGCGGATAAGCAGAGCAGAATAGAGGCCCTGAATAACCGGGATGCAATGCTTTCTTCAGTGGAGCAGATAAGCGGAAAGCTTGCAGGCCAGCGGGAGCTTTTGCAGAGGCTGATCAAAGAACGGCAAGAGGCAGAAAAAGAGGGGGCCCGGATAAGGACTGTGCTGGGCGAACTGTCTGAGCGCAGCGAGACTTTGAGCGCAAGAAAAGATACCTATGAGAAAGAGCGGCAATCTCTTAAAAATATCGGGGAAACCGTCCTGGCATTCCGCCATGAGGCGGATGAGGCTAAGCAGAGGATACGTCTGTGCGAAGAGCATTCCCATGCCCTGGAAGCATCTGGCAAGGCTGCGGCTGCCCTGGAAAAGACCTATGAGAAAGAGCGGGAAAGCGCAGAGGCGCATCAGCGGGAGTGGAACTGCTGTCAGGAAGAGTGGGAGTCGCTGGGAGACACAGAATCCCGCAGGCTGCTGGCGCAACAGCGGCAGGAAAAGCTGCGGGAGGCGAAGCTTGCGCGGGACAAGCTGAGTGCGGAAACGGAAAATCTGGAGATGCTTCAAAAAGAGCTGTTCTCCGTAAGGGAAGAGTATCTTACAGCAGCAGAGGAAAAGCAGCGGCTGGGGGATGCATATCGGAGGATGGAGCAGCAGTTCCTGGATGCCCAGGCGGGAATGCTTGCCAGAAATCTGGAGGAAGGCGCGGCCTGCCCTGTGTGCGGTTCTGTACATCACCCTGTGCTGGCCCATGTCCCTGAGTCCGTGCCGGAAAAAGCAAATCTGGACAGAAAAAAGAAAGAACTGTCTGCCGCTGAAGCGAAAGCCGAGCGACTCAGCGAGAGGGCCGGACATTTGAGGGAGCAGTTCCGGAGACAGTTGTCTCAGATAGAGGATATGGCTCATGGGCTGCTCTGCATGGCTGTGCTGTGGGAGCAGGCTGACGGACAGGAAAAGCCGGACTTTGTCCTGGAAAAGGAATCCGGGGAGGACGCCGGGTTCCAGAAAAAGCTGAACGGATTTATTGATGAAATACAAAATAGAATAAAATGTTTTGAAGAATCCCTGGAAGCGGAAATGCTCAGAGCCCAACAGGCATGCGGCAGGAAAAAGGAACTGGATGAACTTCTGAAAGCCGCGGGACAGAGACAGAAAGAATTGGATCAGAGGCGGCAGGATGCATTGCTGAAGCTGAATACTGCCAGGGGCCAGCATTCCGAAAAACAAACGCAGTGGGAAAGATTTTTATCGGAGCTGCCCGACAATCTCCTGCCCGGGCCCAAAATGCCCCGAGCGGAATGGCCTGCGGAGAAAATATCATCCTCTCTGCGCCGGGTATATGAGAACAGCTGCATGAAATTGGAGCAGGCCGAAACGGGAAGAAAGCAGCTGGAGAGTTTAGAGGCGCACATCGCAGAGGCAGAAGAGAGGAAAAAGCAGCTGGAAGAAATGATAGCACAAAACAGGGAGCAGGCCGCCAATCTGCTGGGCCGCGAGGAATCTGCGGGAAAGCAGCTGGCCGGGGAACTGCAGAAAACGAGGACAGTAACGGCGGAAGCAGACAGACTGTTTGAGGAATACAGGCAGGAAAGGCCCATAGAAACGATTGCCGAGATATTTGAAAACAATCAGGAGAAAGCAAATTCTGCATCTTTGACGCGAACAGAATCCTATCTGACCAGCCTGACCGAATGGAAAAAGAGGATACAGGAAGAAATCGTGCTCCGTCAGCAGCTGACAGAACATCGCCGGCAGAAAGAAGAACAGCTGGCCCGGATACAAGCCTTACTGGGTGAACTGGAAAAGGAGCTTGCAGGCATCCAAGGCAGAAAGTCGGACCGCGCCGGACAGCTGTGGGACAGTCTCATTGCCTTTTACGACAGCCGCAGCGAAAAACCGACGGGCTTGGATTTTTCTCCCGACAGCCGGCCGGAGGGGACAGATTTGCGGGAACTTGCCATACAGGCCCTGGAGAAGCTTTCGGATGCCATGCTTCTTTTGGAGGAAGATATCCGGCGAAACCGCACAGAACTGGAGAGACGGCAGGAACTGGAACAGAGCATCCCGCAGAAAGAAGCGCTCAGGAATCAGCTTCTGGAGGAATGCCGGGAACTGGAGCTGGCTCTGGCCGGGAAAGCTGCGGAGAACGCGGCAAGGCAGGAGCAGATAGCGACTCTTACAGAACAGCTTGGCGGAGAGACCAGAGACAGGACGCTGGAACGCATTTCCGTCCTGCAGAAGCAGAAAACAGAGCTGGATGAGGCCTATCAGCTGGCAGAACATAACTTTTCGGAATACCGAACCCAGAACGAGTGCCTGACCGCAACAATCGAGACATTGCGGCAGCAGCTGGCTGCGGCAGGAGACATCCGGCTTCAGGAGGAAACAGTGGCCGCGGAAAGAGAGGAGAGGCAGCGCGCCAAAAGAGAGAGCAGCGCCAGAAGGGACCGGATATACACAGCTCTCACCCGTAACCAGGATATCCTGCACAAAGTCAGAAGCAGACAGGAGGATATCACCGCAGTGGAGAAAAAGTATATATGGATGCGCGCTCTGGCCGATACTGCCAACGGCAATCTGACCGGTAAACAGAAGATAGAGCTGGAGACCTATATCCAGATGACTTATTTCGACCGTATCATCAGAAGGGCGAATCTGCGTCTTCTGACCATGAGCGGCGGACAATATGAACTGAAGAGGGAGCAGGGAGACAATCTGAAAGGAAAAGCAGGACTGGAACTTGGCGTGATCGACCATTATAACGCCACTGGGCGCAGCGTGAAGACCCTGTCAGGGGGCGAGTCCTTTCAGGCATCCCTTTCTCTTGCGCTGGGCCTGGCGGACGAAATCCAGTCTTACGCCGGAGGAATCCAGATGGAGTGCATGTTCGTGGACGAGGGCTTCGGCTCCCTGGACGAGGAGGCCCTGGCCCAGGCCATGAATGCCCTCCGGCAGCTCACCGAGGGCAGGCGTCTGGTAGGCATCATTTCCCATGTATCCGAGCTGAAAGAGCGCATCGACAGGAAAATCCTGGTCACCAAATACAGAGACAGGGACGGAATCGGCAGCAAGGTGAAGATAGTGATATAAATGGCCATATAAAAGTCGGTTTTACAGCACTTGACAAATATATCGGCAGGTGATATATTGATAGTATGATATATCGCCTGCCGATACGTTGTGCTGCGATATGACGATCTGCGGCAGGAAACGGAAGGAGAGAAAATGGAGAAGCAGACCCCATTGACGGAAGCGCTGTTCTATATTCTATTGTCCGTTCGAAAGCCCAACCACGGCTACGGAATCATCCAGGAGGTGCAGGAACTCACGGACGGGCGGGTAGTGCTGGGCCCCGGCACCCTTTATGGGGCCATGCAGACCATGACGGCCAGGGGATGGATCCGGATTTACAGCGAAGAGACAGATTCCCGGAAGAAAAAGGAATATATCATCACGGAGACCGGCAGAAAAGTTTTTGCGGAAGAAAAAAGGCGTCTGGAGGAACTTCTGCGGAACGCGGAGAGAATGGAGGAGGGGACATGGTAAGATTTCGGCTGTATGCAAATAAGGACGAGGAGACGGCATACCTGAATGAAATGGCGGCGAGAGGCTATGCGATGACAGGATTTTTCGCAGGTTTCTACTCTTTTGAAAAATGCCGGCCCGGGGAGTTCATCTATCAGGTGGACATCACGGAGGGGTGGTTCCGGGTGAGCAGCGACTACAGGGAATTCATGCAGGAAATGGGCGTGGAAATCATATGTCCGTGGGGGATGTGGGTGATCCTGCGGAAGAAAGCGGCGGAGGGCTCTTTCGTGCTCTATACGGATGTGGAGTCCGGCATCGAGCATTATACGAAGATCAAGAAAATGTTTAAGACGGCTACGATGCTCGAACTTATCTGTCTCATCATGGAGATTGCGCTTGCCGGCAGCACCACGGATAAGGCCACAATCGCTATGGCCCTGGCTTTCATTTCCCTGGTGGGAGCAATCGTCATTGTTTTCTTACGGGAGATAGCCCGGGTGAACGGGATTCTGGCACAGCTCCGGGAAAGGGCAGGACAGGAGTCTCCCGGGAATCGATGCGGGAAGTCCAATGTGTCGCTTCTTCTGTCTCTGGGGCTTACCCTGAATGGAATCGGCTATCTGATACCGACGGGGAGCACCCTGTATGCAGCGGTGAGGGGTATCCTCCACGGCCTGGCCATTGTCTTTATGGGCCTGGGAATCATAAGCACATTGTGGAAGAGAGAAGACTGAGGATTAACGCGATGGAAAGCGGCGGACGGACTGCTTGACATCCCCTGGCGCGGACGGTATAATCAAATCAGTAATGAGGAACCGAAAACGCAGGAATACAGAGGGGAGAGGCCGCATGATTCGTTTTGGAACCGGCGGCCGGCTGGCCGTCATAGGGGACGGATTTACAAAGCAGAACATTCAGATTCCGGCCAGGGCATTGTGCGGGTCACCACAGGCGGTGAAACAGGGGGATAGCTATGGAAGAAATCATGGAATCATTATCTAATGAAAAAATGCAGTTCGCGGTGCTGATCGATGCCGACAACATCAGCTCGAAATACGCGGTCACAATATTTGAAGAACTGGAAAAGTACGGTGTCACCAGCTACCGGCGCATCTACGGCAACTGGTCCAAGGGAAACGGCTGGTCAGAGGGCATGCTCCTGGAGTATTCCATCATGCCCGTGCAGCAGTTTTCCTATACTACAGGGAAAAACGCCACGGACATGGCTATGGTAATCGATGCCATGGACATTCTTTACAAAAACAAAGTGCAGGGCTTCTGCCTGGTCACCAGCGACAGCGATTTCACAAGGCTAGCCATGCGCCTGCGGGAGGAGAACATGTTCGTGCTGGGTATGGGGGAATCCAAGACGCCTCTGGCGCTGACAAGGGCCTGCAATAAATTCATCCATCTGAACCTGGTGGCAGACGCAGGAGACAGCGCCGCCGAGGTGAGGACTTCTTCCGGAGAGAAAGGTTCCAGAACAGGCGGATACGGCGGACAGACGGATACGGCGGCCGCCGACGAGCAGAACGTGACATCCCTGGCCGAGGTGCGCCAGGTGATTCTGGCTCTTATCAATGAAAACGGCGGAAAGCATGTGGATCTGGCCCAGCTGGGCAATCGCCTGAATGACAAATTTTCGGATTTTGATGTACGAAATTACGGTTATTCCAAGCTGAGCACCATGATAGATCAGGAACTCACCGACCTGCATGTGAAGAAAATCAGCAACCAGTATTATGTGGAACGCCGCTCCAACCTGACCAAGGAAGAGCTGGAGCGGGAAATCTGCCGCATGATTGAGAAGAACGGCGGCATGGTGGAGAATCTGGCCAGCCTGAACGACGAACTGCACAAGAAATACAAGCAGCTGGACTTCAAGCAGTTCGGCTACAGCAGGATTTCCAGTTTCCTGCGGAGCCTGAACTCCGTGACAGTCCACGAGAACGAGGTATCTTTGAAAAAGTAGAACGGAGACGGTATCAGACAAAAATGGATTTGAATATATTTGACTACATGCGCAGCAACGATATGGAAAAGGAGGCTCCGCTGGCTGCCAGGATGCGCCCCAGGACGCTGGATGAGGTAGCGGGGCAGGAGCACATCATCGGAAAGGACAAGCTGCTCTACCGGGCCATCAAAGCGGACAAAATCAGTTCCGTCATCTTCTACGGGCCTCCCGGCACGGGAAAGACCACGCTGGCCAAGGTAATCGCCAGCACTACCAGCGCCGAATTCACCCAGATCAACGCCACTGTGGCCGGCAAGAAAGACATGGAGGAAGTAGTGGCAAAGGCCAAAGAGATACAGGGGATGTACGGAAAGCGCACCATCCTCTTTATCGATGAGATACACCGCTTCAACAAGGCCCAGCAGGATTATCTGCTGCCCTTCGTGGAAGACGGAACCGTGATATTGATTGGCGCCACCACGGAGAACCCTTACTTCGAGGTGAACGGCGCTCTGCTGTCCCGCTCCATCATTTTTGAGCTGAAGCCCATTCCCATGGAGGCTGTGCGGGAGCTTCTGAAAAAAGCCGTCTACGATACGGAGAGGGGCATGGGCGCTTATGAGGCGGTAATCGACGAGGACGCTCTGGATTTCCTGGCGGACATTTCCGGCGGGGATGCCAGACATGCCCTGAACGCCATCGAACTGGGCATCATGAGTACGGGCCGCGGCGATGACGGAAAGATACATATCACTTTGGATGTAGCCCAGGAGTGCATCCAGAAGAGGGCGGCGCGGTACGACAAGTCCGGCGACAACCATTATGATACCATTTCCGCGTTCATCAAGAGCATGAGAGGGTCTGACCCGGACGCCGCGGTCTACTATCTTGCCAGGATGCTCTATGCGGGAGAAAATGTGGCGTTCGTGGCCAGACGGATCATGATATGCGCAGCGGAGGACGTGGGGAACGCGGATCCGCAGGCGCTGGTGGTAGCCACCAATGCCTCCCTTGCGGTAGAGCGCATCGGCATGCCGGAGGCCCAGATTATCCTGGCCCAGGCCGCGGCCTATGTGGCCAGCGCGCCCAAGAGCAATTCGTCCAGCGAGGCCGTCTTCAGAGCGATGGAGGAAGTAGGCCGGACAGGGAATCTGCCGATCCCCACCCACCTGCAGGATGCCCATTACAAGGGAGCGGCGAAGCTGGGCCGGGGGACAGGCTATAAATATGCCCATGACTATCCCAATCATTACGTGAAGCAGCAATATCTTCCCTATGAGCTGGACGGAAAAGAGTTCTACAGGCCCAGCGGAAACGGCTATGAGGCGAAGATACGGGAGCACATGCAAAGAATCAAAAAAGAGGAAAACGAAAGACAGAAGACACAGAACGCATGAAAGAAAAGGTGCGGCATCCTCATTCAGAGGAAACTGCACCTTCTGTGAAGAACATGACAGATTATCAGATATACTACATAACGCCAGAATTTACCGTATTGCCTTGGTTAAACGTATATGGCTGGCGTTATGTAGTCAGGTTACTCGGAAATTTTAACTGTTAAGCAGTACAAATCAAGTATAGCATGGTTCAGAGGTAATGTCCATTCGGATTCCGTTTCAAAAAAGCTCCCCCACCAGATACTGGTATATCTCCTGGTTCTTTTCCTGCCATTTATTACAGATGTTCTCGGCAATTTCCTCCGTGGGGACAGATATCCGGATGTCCACCAGGTTGATGTCCCTGTCCTTTGCCACCAGATGGGCCTCGTATCCCCCGGCTCTGGCAGTGTAATAATAATCTCCCAGCACGGAAACCTCATTGCGGAGCACATACTCGTTTTCCCGGAAGTAGTCATCGATATCCTGTTTGATACTGTAATTAATCAGGTTCCGGAAAAAGTTCAGCGTCTCCCGCCCCTCCGCCGTGATGGACAGATGGGTGCGGTTGCGGATGGTCTCCTGGGAAATCATATGGGCCTCGGTGAGCGCATTGATGACCTGCTGGAGGGTCAGATAGTTCGTATATTCCTTTTCCAGGATATAATCGCTGACCTGCGCGTTGGTCAAAGGGAAATTGACCCGGTTCAGCATGTATAGCACGATTAACTTATACAGAGTCAGTGGATCCTGTAGCATTTTCCCGCTTCCTTTCATTCAGCTTTTAAACAACCCGGAATCTGTATGTACTGGGCTCAGTCCCGGATGTGGGACTTCACGGCCTCCGCCACCAGCTCCGCCACTTTCGGATTGAAAGCCTCCGGCATGATATTGTCTTCACTAAGCTCGCTTTCAGGCACAAGTCCGGCAATGGCCTCCGCGGCTGCCAGCTTCATCTCTTCCGTAATCTGCGCCGCGCGGCCCTCCAGCGCGCCCTTGAAGATGCCAGGGAACGCCACCACATTGTTCACCTGGTTGGGGAAATCGCTGCGGCCCGTACCCACCACCCGGGCACCGGCAGCCCTGGCGATATCCGGCATGATTTCCGGCACCGGGTTAGCCATGGCAAACAGGATGGCATCGTGGTTCATGGCGCTTACCATTTCCGCTGTGACGATATTGGGGGCGGATACCCCTACGAAGATATCGGCTCCTCTCAGGGCATCTGCCAGAGTGCCCGTCTCGCCTGTCAGGTTGGTGACCTCTGTCATTTTCCGCTGCATCCAGTTCAGGCCCTCCGTGGATTTGGAGAGGATGCCCGCCTTGTCGCACATCAGGATATTGGGGAAACCATAGGTCAAAAGCAGCCTGGTGATGGCCACGCCGGCGCTTCCGGCCCCATTTACCACGACACGGCAATCCTCTTTCTTTTTGCCCACGACCTTTAACGCGTTGATGATGCCGGCCAGCACCACGATGGCAGTGCCGTGCTGATCGTCATGGAAGACCGGGATGTCCAGCGCCGCTTTCAGCCGCTCCTCAATCTCAAAGCACCTGGGAGCGCTGATATCCTCCAGATTGATGCCTCCAAAGGCGGGGGCAAGCCATGTGACGGCCTTGATAATCTCCTCCGTGTCCTGCGTGTCCAGACAGATGGGCACCGCGTTGACACCGCCGAATTCCTTGAAGAGAACGGCTTTTCCCTCCATGACGGGCATGGCGGCATGGGGACCGATGTTGCCCAGCCCCAGGACGGCGCTTCCGTCGGAGACCACAGCCACAGTATTGGCTTTCATGGTATATTTATAGGCGTTCTCCTTGTCCTCGGCGATAATCTTACAGGGCTCTGCCACGCCGGGAGTGTATGCGATGGAGAGATCCTCCCTGGATTTCACCGGGGCCTTGGATACGATTTCAAGCTTGCCGTTCCACTGTTCATGCATCATAAGAGCCTTTTCGTTGTTCGTCATGATTCTACCTCTTTTCCTGCTGTTTTATAAACCGGCATGGGCTGCCAGTGTTTTTCCCGGACAATGCCCGCTTGCCTGAAGATGCAACCGGACTACCAGTATCATATAATAGTTTGCGGTCTTTCGCAAGTTTTTTATAAAATAAGACATTTTTGTCATAATTATAAATTGGGGGTTCCTATTTTTGGAAAAGTGTATTATAATAGGAACATAAAGTATGGGTTCGACCATACGGATCAAGGCTGCACATCAATGACTGATCTGGCTGTGCCCCCCTTTTATCTATGACAATAGAATGAATCAGGTGTTTTTCTGTTGTCTTGCGACAATTAAAATCAGGAGGAATCTATGAAAGAAAAGTATGAATCACTGGCACTTGTACAGTTAAGGGAGCTCGCGAAAGTACGCGGGCTTAAAGGTACATCTTCCATGAAAAAAGCCGATTTGGTGGAGGCCATGCTGGCTGAGGACGAACGGCAGAAGAAGCAGGAGACAGAAAATGCCCCGAAACGCGAGGCGGCACAGCAGAAAGAGGAGAGCGCTCCAAAGACGGTACAGCCAAAAGCGGAGAGTGCCCCAAAGCGTGAGGCGGCGCAGCAGAGCAATGAAAGCGCCCCGGAATCTTCGCGCAAGAAGAATATTGTGACCAATAAGCGCCCGGCCTCCTCCCAGCAGAGGAATCTCCGCGCACAGAAAACAGTGATGGATGAGAGCAGTTACAAGGCGGAGCCCGCTGCAGCGGCAGAGAGTCCCAGAAAAGCGGACGAGCCTCTTAAGGCAGCGGAACAACCGGCAGCGCCTCAGAGCGCGCCCGCGGCCCCGGCAGCTCAGAATAATACAGCCGCACCCACAGCACAGCGTACTCCCCGCTCCACGGAGGTCTATGATGAGAAGACATACCCCAAGGAGCTCGACAGCGGCGAGGAGGCCAGCGGCATCCTGGAGGTCATGCCTGACGGCTACGGTTTCATCCGCTGCGAGAATTACCTGCCCGGAGAGAATGACGTCTATGTGGCCCCCAGCCAGATACGCCGTTTCGGATTAAAGACCGGCGATATCCTGCGGGGCAACAAGCGCATCAAGACCCAGCAGGAGAAGTTCAGCGCATTGCTGTTCATCCGGACCATCAATGGCTATACCATCGAAGAGGCTTCCAAGCGTAAGGCCTTTGAGGATATGACGCCTATCTTTCCCGATGAGCGCATCAAACTGGAGACTCCGGGCTGCAGTGTGGCCATGAGGGTCATGGATCTGGTCAGCCCTATCGGCAGAGGACAGCGCGGTATGATCGTGTCACCGCCCAAGGCCGGCAAGACCACCCTGCTGAAAGAGGTGGCGAAGTCTATCCTGCGCACAAATCCGGATGTGCATATGCTGATACTGCTGATAGATGAGCGTCCCGAGGAAGTGACGGATGTGAAAGAAGCCATCATCGGCACCAATGTGGAGGTCATTTATTCCACTTTCGATGAGCTTCCGGAGCATCACAAGAGAGTGTCCGAAATGGTCATCGAGCGCGCAAAACGCCTGGTGGAACATAAGAAAGATGTCATTATCCTGCTGGACAGCATCACCCGTCTGGCGAGAGCCTACAATCTGGTAGTGCCTCCCAGCGGACGTACCCTTTCCGGCGGTCTGGATCCCGCGGCGCTCCATATGCCTAAACGGTTCTTCGGAGCGGCGCGAAACATGCGAGGCGGCGGAAGCCTGACCATCCTTGCCACGGCTTTGGTGGACACCGGCAGCAAGATGGACGATGTGATATATGAGGAATTCAAGAGTACAGGCAACATGGAGATGATTCTGGACCGGAAACTGTCCGAGAAGCGCATCTTCCCGGCTATCGACCTGGCGAAGTCCGGCACCCGGAGAGAAGACCTGCTTCTGAGCAGCGAAGAACTGGATGCCATCAACATCATGCGCAGAGCTCTGAACGGCCTGAAATCCGATGAGGCCACGGACCGCATTCTGGACATGTTCGCGCGGACGAGAAACAACAACGAATTTGTCCAAATGGTAAAAAGAAACAAATTTATTTAAAATAGGACTTGCAACTCCATACTCTATATGCTACAATAATAGCGCTGTTTGTGGTTCCATAAGCAGTGCGGATGTGAACAGGGAATAATATGGAAGAGAAGCATTCCAATGGAAGAATCTTTCCAATGAAGTTTCGCAGCTGCGAATCTATTATAAAGAGGTGAATGAGATGAAGGAAGGAATCCATCCTAAGTACTATCAGGCAACCGTGACTTGTAACTGCGGCAACACTTTTGTGACCGGCTCCACGAAGCCCGAGATTCATGTAGAAGTTTGCTCCAAATGCCATCCGTTCTACACTGGCCAGCAGAAAATGACCAGAGCTGACGGACGTATTGAGAAGTTCAATAGGAAGTATGGCGTAAAATAGGAATCGCAGGAAAGGTTGAGGTGATTGCATCTCAACCTTTTTTACACCGATGTTCAAAGCAGCTTTAGCTGACGGCTTTTGATAAAGGGCCGGAGCTAAAGCTATTTGACATGGAATTGAGGAATCGCATTCGAATTGAAGAAATGCAAAATGCATTTGCGTGGAGAAATGCGCTCATTGGAGGAAGAGTATGGCATCAAAAAGAATTTGCCGCTATTCCGGCATCGGCGGGCAGGCCGTGCTGGAGGGCATTATGATGAAAAATAAAGAAAAATACGCCGTGGCCGTGAGACGTCCCGACGGGGGCGTATCCGTGGAAGTGGATAATTATCCGGGAATCCTGAAAGGCAGCAAGATAAAGGAGATTCCGTTCATCAGGGGAATCTTCAATTTCATAGATTCGCTGGCGCTGGGCATGAAATGCCTGAACTTCTCAGCCTCCTTTTATGAGGAGGAAGAAGGCGGGGAGCAGAAACCGAAGAACGAGACCGGGGAAAAGCTGCTTTCTGTTTTGGTCACCTGTTTTGCCGTAGTGCTGGCTCTGGGGATTTTCGTAGTGCTTCCTTACTACCTGACCTCTCTGCTGAAGAGTTCCCTGCGGAACCAGTCCCTGATGGCCATCATCGAGGGCGTGATGCGCATCCTGATTTTTATCCTGTATGTGGGCGGCATCAGCCTTATGAAAGATATCAGGAGGCTATACCGTTACCATGGGGCAGAGCATAAATGCATCAACTGTATTGAGAGAGGCCGTCCGCTGACTGTGCCGAACGTGATGAGGAGTTCAAGGCTCCACAGAAGATGCGGCACCAGCTTTATCTTTTTTGTGTTTCTGGTGAGCATTATATTGTTTTTCTTTATCAGGGTGGAGAATCCTGTGGCCAGAGTGGGGATTCGGATTCTGCTGATGCCTGTGGTGGCCGGGATTTCCTATGAAATCATCCGTCTGGCCGGGCGCAGCAACAATATCCTGATACAGATTATATCCGCGCCCGGGATGGCAATCCAGCGCATGACCACCAAGGAGCCGGATGAGAGCATGGCAGAGGTGGCGATTGCGGCGGTAGAGGCCGTGTTCGACTGGAAACAATATCTGAAAGATAATTTCGGATATGAGACAGAGGATCCTGACACAGAGGAGCAGGCCGACGCATGATAAGTGAAGAAAAGCATTCGTACGAGGAATTGTACCGCCTAGGAAAAGGCGAGCTGGAATCTGCGGGAATTTCCGAGGCGGAGCTGGATGCCAGACTGCTGCTGGAGCATGTCTGTGGGACGAACAGGAACGATCTGCTGGTGCATGGGGACAGAGAAGTGGCCGCAGCGGAGCAAAATGTTTACGAAAGGCTGCTTGCCGGACGTAAGGAACGGATACCTCTGCAGCAGCTCACGGGCAGGCAGGAGTTCATGGGACTGGAATTCGCGGTGAATGAGCATGTGCTGATTCCCAGGCAGGATACGGAGATTCTGGTGGAGGAAGTGCTTCGCAATCTGTACGACGGTATGCGTATATTGGATCTGTGCACGGGGTCTGGCTGTATTTTGATAAGTCTTCTGCATTATTCCAATGATTGCGAGGGTGTGGGGACGGACATCTCTGCGGAGGCCCTGGATGTGGCCAGGCAGAATGCACAGAAGCTGTTGGGCATACAGGCCGGAGCAGGTGATGCTCTGACATTCCATGGCACAGAGGAGAGCGCGGAAAACCGGGATGGGAGAATTTCTTTTATACAGGGTGATTTGTTTGAAAAGGTGGAAGGAAAGTTTGACATCATTGTGTCAAATCCACCCTATATCTGCAGGAATGTCATCGAGACCCTGATGCCGGAAGTGCGGGAGCATGAGCCTTTGCTTGCGCTGGATGGCGGAGAGGATGGCATTTCTTTCTATCGCAGGATAATGGAGGAATGCGGCTCATATCTGTGCGGGGGCGGAATGCTTTTTCTGGAGATAGGGTACGATCAGGCCGCAGATGTCAGGAAACTGATGGAAGATGCAGGATTCCTGGAGGTAAGTGTAGTAAAGGACTATGGAGGACAAGACCGGGTGGTCTATGGGACAAAACCATTTGCCTGACAGAATTGCCTTTGAAAAGCAGGGCCTTTGAAATAAGCGGCATTTGTGGCACGGAATGGCGAATAGTGAATGGAAGAAGAACTTTCCATGGAAGATTTGCGACAGGCCGCGGCAGCGGCAGAATGTGAGGATATATGTTTGACAAGTTAGAGGATTTATTGATTCGGTTTGAAGAGATTTTGAGCGAACTCCATGAGCCTACGGTAACCTCCAATCAGGAGAGGTTCCGAAAGCTGATGAAAGAGCAGAGCGATTTGACTCCCATTGTTGACGCTTACACGGAATACAAGAAATGCAATCAGGAAATTGCGGATTCTCTGGAATTGCTGGATGTGGAAAGCGATGAAGAGATGCGGGAGATGATAAAGGAGACCCTGAACGAGAACAGGAAGCGGGTGGAGACGCTGGAGCAGGAGCTGAAGATTCTGCTTCTTCCCAAAGACCCGAATGATGACAAGAATGTAATCGTGGAAATCCGCGCAGGCGCAGGCGGGGATGAGGCAGCCTTATTTGCGGCGGAAATCTATCGGATGTATGTGCACTACGCCGAGAGCCAGCGGTGGAAAGTGGAGACCCTGAATGTAGATGAAATCGGCATAGGCGGCATGAAAGAAGTGCAGTTCACCATTGACGGCCAGGGCGCTTATTCCAAGATGAAATATGAAAGCGGCGTGCACCGCGTACAGCGGGTGCCGGAGACGGAGAGCGGCGGACGTATCCACACATCCACGATCAGCGTGGCCGTGATGCCGGAAGTGGATGAAGATATCGATATAGTCATTGATGAGAAAGATATCCGCATTGATGTAATGCGGGCATCCGGAAACGGCGGACAGTGTGTAAATACCACGGATTCCGCGGTGCGCCTGACACATTATCCTACGGGCATCGTGGTGTACAGCCAAACGGAAAAGTCCCAGCTGCAGAACAAGGCGAAAGCTTTCGCGCTGCTGAAAGCAAAGCTGTATGATATCGAGCAGCAGCAGCGCCATGACGCGGAGGCGGAACTGCGCCGCAGCCAGATAGGTACTGGAGACCGTTCCGAGAAGATTCGCACCTACAATTTCCCCCAGGGGCGCGTCACGGATCACCGCATCGGTCTGACGATTTATAAGCTGGATAAAGTCATGAACGGAGACATTCAGGAAATCCTGGACGCCTGCATCGCGGCAGATCAGGCTGCTAAGCTGGTAAAAATGGGGGAAAACTAGATAGAAAATGTAAAAATAACTATCAAATTTCACTATTGATTTCCTGAAGGATTCTTGTATAATTATTCTCGACATATGGGTATACCCATTTGAAAGAGGAGGATAATCATGAAAAAATTGACATCATTTCTATTGACAGCTGTATTGGTATTTGCTTGTGCAGGCTGTGGGGCTGAGGGTGGTTCCGGCAGCGATGCGGATACCAGTTCCGATGCTGTGGAAAGCTCTGAGAGTGTAGCGGATGAGCAGTCCGATGCCGAGGAGAGCTCTGAGGAAGAATCTGATGCTGAGGAAAGTTCTGAGGAGGACGCAGATGCGCAATCTGAAGCAGAAAGCGGTTCTGAGGGAGGGACGGAAGCAAAGTCTGAGGGCGTCATGACCTATGCGGAATATGATGCTGCCGCTCTCGAGTCCGAAGTCGTAATCGAGACTTATGTGCAGGCAAAGCAGTCCTGGTGGGAGGACAAGGCCACCGTTTATACCCAGGACAAGGACGGCGCTTATTTCGTGTACAATATGGTCTGCTCTGAGGAGGATTATGCGAAACTGACCCCTGGAACCAAGATTAAGGTAACCGGCTACAAGACCGAGTGGTCCGGAGAAGTGGAAATTGCTGAGGGAGCTACTTTTGAAATCGAGGAAGGAAATTACATAGCGCCTGCTGAAGATGTCACTTCTCTTCTGGGAACCGATGACCTCATCAAGCATCAGAACAAGTTCGTCACATTCAAAGGCATGACCGTAGAGGCCTGCAAGGATGAAGATGGTAATAATATCAAGGATGCAGACGGCAATGACGTAGCGTTCCTGTACAACTGGGACGGTTCCGGCCAGGAGGGCGACGACCTGTACTTCAATGTCTCCCTGAACGGAGAAACATATACCTTTACCGTAGAGTCCTATCTGTGCGACAGCAGCACTGATGTCTACAAGGCAGTGCAGGGACTTAAGATTGGGGACAAGATCGACATGGAAGGTTTCCTGTACTGGTACGAAGGTGTCAACCCCCACATCACTTCTGTGACAGCAGCAAATTAAGCGGCACAGCCAGTCCGTGATTCTTTCCGGATTGGCTGTTTTTTTGCATGAAAGATATATTTAAGGAAAATAAAAGCAAAAAATATTTTCGCAGAAGAGTCTGTATGAGCAGGAGACAGACAAGAGAGAATTCGTAGAAAACTGCAGAGCTGAAAATCAGAGCTGAAATCTTAAAATAGATGTTGACATTCCCCATGAATGTGCTTATACTAGAAAATGGTCTGAAAATAAAATTTGAGGAAAGGAGGCAGCAGTCATGAAGACCAGGATAAGAAATACGCAGTTACAGGAAAACAGAATCAGAAAATTGCCTCCCGGGGATATAGTAGATTGAGTTTATCAATGCACTATGTTTTATCAGCAGAACAGAACGCGTAGAGTAGACCATGATTCCTGCTATTTGCCGGCAGATATCATGGTCTTTTTGTATCTCTAAATTCAACGGGAGTTCTGTTCTGTGCGGGGGCAGAAGTGGGAGGAGTGAAATGAAGTTACCTAGAAGTTTTGTCAGCATTGCCGGAAAATACGGTATAAAGGAAGAAGAAATCATCTTTGCGGCGATGGCTGACTTTGATATGGAGTATCGTTTTGCGGATACTATCGTGGCGTTAAGTACGGGAAAGGAATCTTCCAGAAAAAAACTGCTGATTGCCGCCTATCCTTACAGGGAAAAGACTGAAAAAGGCCGTTTTGTAGAATACCGCTTCGGCGGGTATGGCGGCTGGCAGATAAATGAGGACGCAGTCCATGCCGCGGAGCCAGCACTGCAGATATATGATTTGGATCAGGTGGAAAAGATTGAGGTGCTGCGTCAGGTGGCCACAGGTGTGCTGATGGCTGAAATCGATGGCATAGAGCGCAACCTCTGCCATTTCTCCAACACCAGGATGGGAACATTCCTCAAGGTATGCAGTATTTTCCAGAAAATGAAGAAGGGAGAGGAAATCTCTAAGGAAGATTTGGACGTGGAGAAAGGAAAGGAATGCTGTCCCAAATGCGGCATGATTTATCCCGATCAGGAACGTAAGGTCTGCCCTAAATGCATGGATAAAAAGTCGATACTGTTCCGGGTGCTGTCCTATTTCAGGCCTTATAAGAAATATCTGGCAGTCATGATCGTGTGCTATCTGGGGACAGCGGCGCTGAATCTGGTGTGGCCGTACTTAAGCGGAACCATCCTGTACGACAAAGTGCTGGCCCGGGACGAGGCGTTCCTTACCTTTCTGCACATACCGGCCGGACGCTTCGTCACGGCATTGACCATGCTGGTCATCTCTATGGTTTTGACCAAGATAGTGATTCAGGGGCTGGGAATCCTGCAGGGCGTGCTTACCGCAAGGATTGCTCCGTCGGTGGTTGCTACCTTAAAGAGCCAGGTCTTTTCCTCCATGGGGAGGCTGTCCATCAGCTTTTATTCCAAAAGGCAGACCGGCGGCCTGATGACCAGGGTTTCCGATGACGCGGAGGAGATTTCCAGTTTCTTTATAGACGGAATACCGTATTTTTTCATCAATGTAGGGACGATACTGGCCACCATCGTAATCATGTTCTGCCTGAATCCCCTGCTTGCCCTGGTGTCCGTCATCCTGATGCCGGTGCTGGTAGTCATCAGCTATCGGATGATGCCTCATCTGTGGCATTATTATGGGAAAAGGCATCGGGCCAACCGACGCCTTAAGGGCCAGATGAACGAGAACTTCACCGGGGCCCGTGTGGTAAAGGCCTTTGGACAGCAGGACCAGGAGATGAACCGTTTTGCAAAGAACAACGGCAAGGTGAGGACGGCGGAGATGGATCTGGCCCGCTATGACAATAAGTTTTTTGCGCTGTACTGTTCGGTGGAGGATACCATCAGTTTCCTGGTATGGGCGGTAGGCGGCGCCATGATTATCGGCGGCTCCAATACCGAACTGGGAATGCTGATTACCTTTTCCGGTTACGTGGGACAGCTTCAGGGCCCGCTGAATTTCTTTTCCCGCATTATCAGATGGTATACCGAATGTATGAATTCGGCACAGCGTATGTTTGAAATCATCGATGCGGTGCCGGAGGTGAAAGAAGTGCCGAATCCTCTGCGGCCGGAAGAGTTTAAGGGAGAGATAGAACTGCGGAATGTGACTTTCGGCTACGAGGCCCATAAGCCTATCCTGAAAGATATCAGTTTCCATGTGGATGCGGGAGAGGTATTCGGCATCGTGGGACGTTCCGGCGCCGGCAAATCCACGCTGGTGAACCTGATATCCAGACTCTATGACACCCAGGAGGGCGAAGTGCTGGTGGACGGAGTCAACGTAAAGGAGTTTGGATTTAAAGAGCTTCGCAAAAATGTGGCCATGGTTTCCCAGGAGACTTATATCTTCATGGGAACGGTAGCGGAAAATATCGCTTACGCCAGACCGGATGCCACAAGAGAGGAGATTATCCGGGCAGCGGTCCAGGCCAATGCCCATGATTTCATCTGCAAGATGCCGGAGGGATATGATACGCTCTTAGGCTCCTCCAGCCGCTCCCTGTCGGGCGGGGAGAAACAGCGGATTTCCATCGCAAGGGCCATACTGGCAGATCCGAAGATTCTGATTCTGGACGAGGCCACATCCGCGGTGGATACGGAAACCGAGCTGGCTATCCAGAAGTCTCTGGAGAAACTGGAAAAGGGAAGGACGGTGCTGTCCATCGCCCACAGGCTCTCTACGCTGCGCAATGCCACGCACTTGATCGTGCTGGATGACGGCAGGCTTACAGAGTCGGGAACCCACGAGGAACTGCTGGCGAAGAAAGGGACATTTTATAAACTGAGCGAATTGCAGACCAAGGCTCTGGCCATGCGGGGCATCGAAGTATGAGAATCTAAATGATTCTTCCAGACGCGTCTTTTGTGCTTTGCGTGTATTATCGGAGAGATTACAGGAAAGTTCCACCATCGTTATGAGGATATTGACACGAAGCCAAAGAGGCTTTGTTACGGAAAGGGACAGACATTATGGAAAGACAGGATAACAACAGACAGGATCTCCTGGATCTGCAGGAGTTTGACGAGGAGGCTCTGAAGAAGGAATCGGAGGAGCTTCTGGAGATGCGTTTCCTCACAAAGAAGAATGCGGAATTCTCCCGGACAGAAGGCGGATTCGTAGCGCTGAAGATAACGGGTGCGGGAGAGAAATGTACTGCGGAAAATGAGCGTTCCGAAAAGGGAGAGCGTCCCGGAGAAGGGGAAGATTCCAGGAAATATGACCGGGTGGGCGTGTATCTGACATTCCCGCTGACCAATCCCGAGGAGTTCATCTCCATCCGGGAGGCAGACGAGAAAGCGAAAGAAATCGGCATCATTGAGAAGCTTTCGGACCTTGAGAAAGACCAGCAGGAGATGCTGCGGGAGCAGATTAAGCTCCGCTACTTCCGGCCCGTCATCACCAAGGTGCTGGATGTAAAGGATGAGTACGGATATGCTTACTGGAATGTAGTCACCAGTTTCGGCGCATGCCGTTTTACCACCCAGATGAGCGGCGACGCGGTGATTCATTTAAGCGATTCCAGGCTGCTGGTGACGGATATCGACGGGAACCGGTATGAGATTCCCGACTTCTATCAGCTGGGCGTCATGGAACGCAAGAAGCTGGATCTCTTTATTTAAAGAAAGGCATGAGAATTTATGAAACTTTTGTATTCGTTAACGGGGCCCCAGCGGGAGGCCCTGAAGTTAAGGCCGGGAGAAGAGCCTGTATACTGTGTGCCGGTGGATCTGGAATTCGATAACCGGAAGATGCAGCCCCGGGAGGCTTACGCCGGGAAAGTCTTTCTGGTGGTGACCGGGGAGCGCTTTCTGGTGCTGGAGGGGGACAGGGTATCGGCAGAATTTCTTCTGGCGGAATGTGAAAAAATCAAATGCGAGCATCAGGTTCACTGCGGCATCATCCTTGTGACGAAGAAAGACGGGCGGATAGTCTGTGCGGCGCGGTTCTCCATGCGGCATATCGTCCGTGTGGCCTATGCGGCCAGGGGAGCCCAGGCAGTCATCGAGGCGCTGCGGACCGGGGAAGAGCCGGAAAAGGTGGTCAGCCTGGAGTATGAAAAATATTGTGACAAATGCGGAAGGGCGCTTCCCGGGACCAGTAAATGCCCTTACTGCGAGGGAAAAGCGGACATCCTGAAGAAATTTTTCGCGCTCTGCGGGGATTATGTGGGAAAGCTTTTGGTGATTTCCCTGCTGATGGTGCTGATTTCGGCCATGAATCTGGCGATACCTATGGTGCAGCGTGAATTTATCGACGGTACACTGTCTATGGGAAATGGCAGCTGGAAAGACCTGTGGATTTTCATCGGCATTACCTTTGCCATGCTGATAGGCCGCATTTTACTGGATGTCTATCGATACTGGCAGTGCGTGTCCCTGGGGAGCGCATTGAGCATGAGCATGAGGCGCAAACTTTACTATAAGATACAGTCCCTGTCGCTTTCCTTTATCAACAACAGAAAGCCGGGCGAACTGCTCAACCGCGTCTCCCGGGATACCAGACAGATTCGGGAATTTATGGAAGAGGTGTTCGGAGACATGTTCTCCACCTTGCTGACCATGGTGGTGTCTCTGATTGTGATGTTCATGATCAGCTGGAAGATGACTCTGCTTTCCACGGTCTTCATCTTCATCGTCTTCGCTGTGACAAGGGCCTTTTGGCATTATATCCACAATATATACCATAAGCAGTGGCTGAAGTCGGATGATTTGTCCAGCAGCCTGCAGGATATCATTTCGGGCATGCGCGTGGTGAAGTCCTTTGGAAAAGAAGAAAGAGAGGCTGCGCGCTTTCAGAAAAAAACGGTGGAGTATGCCGATATCAGCAGGCGGAATGAGACTTTCTGGGCAATCTTTTTTCCGATTCTGACTTTCCTGCTGGGAGCCGGCTCCTATATAGCGGTATATTTCGGCGGCATCGATGTGCTGCACGGGGATATGAGCCTGGGTGAGCTGGTACAGTTCATCACTTACTGCGGCTATCTGTTCGGACCTTTGAGCTGGATGACCCATCTGCCCAGAATGGTCATGCAGATGATCACCAGCCTGAACCGGATTTATGACGTGCTGGACGAGGAACCTGTCATCGCCGACAAGGAGGACAGCAGGGAATTTCCCATTGAAGGTTCCTTTGATTTCCAGAGGGTGTCTTTCGGCTACCATACCTATGAGCCGGTGCTGGAGAACATCAGTTTCCGGGTAAAACCCGGGGAGATGATTGGGCTGGTGGGCGCTTCGGGAACGGGAAAATCCACATTGATTAACCTGATCATGCGTCTATACGATGTGGATCAGGGGAGGATTATGTTAGACGGCATAGACCTGCGGGATATCAAGGCGGAGAGCCTGCATTCCCAGATTGGGGTGGTGCTGCAGGAGACATTCCTGTTTTCCGGGAGCATCCTGGCCAATATCCGCTTCGCCAGACAGGACGCTACCTTAGAGGAAGTCATACAGGCGGCGAAAGCGGCCAATGCCCATGACTTTATCTGCAAGACGCCGGACGGCTATAACACTTATGTAGGCGAGCACGGCTACAATCTGTCCGGCGGAGAGCGGCAGAGGATTGCCATCGCAAGAGCCATCCTGAACAATCCAAGGCTCCTGATTCTGGACGAGGCCACCTCGGCGCTGGACACGGAGAGCGAGTTCCTGATTCAGCAGGCGCTGGACCGGCTGGTGAAAGGACGGACTACATTTGCCATTGCGCACAGACTCTCTACTCTGCGGAATGCCGACAGACTTGTAGTAATCGATAAGCATGGAATCGCTGAAATCGGCACACACAATGAGCTGCTGGAGAAGAAAGGAATTTATTATGGGCTGGTGACGGCGCAGCTGAAGATGGCGGAGGGGAAATAGAACATGTCCACATACCGGAGATTGCAGCCGGAAAATGCCGGACAGGGAAGCGAAAGCTATTGCCGAATGGCAGACAGGAGAGCGAAAAAGAAAGGAGAATGGAAATGCTTGATTTATCTACACTCTACCAGGTAAGCGATGTAAAGTCCCGCTCCATCAGCGCGGAGAACTTTACGGGAGAACCGGGAAAGGGCGGAATGTGCCCGCTGGAAAAAGGGGTTGCCAGCAGCGCGGCAAGAGATCTGGGAACGGGATGGAAAGTGAATCCCTATATCTTTATCGAACCGAAGAGCACCTTTGAAATCGCCAATATTGACGGCCCCGGAATCATCCGCCATATCTGGATGACGCCTCAGCACCGCTGGAGGGATACGATATTACGTATTTATTGGGACGGCCAGAAGAATCCGTCCGTGGAATGCCCTATCGGTGACTTCTTCTGCATGGGCTGGAACGAATATGCCCAGATTAATTCTCTGGCGGTCTGCGTCAATCCCGGGAGCGCTTTCAACTGTTACTGGCAGATGCCGTTTCGCTCCAATTGCCGCATGACCCTTGAGAACATTTCCGATATCAGACAGGTAATCTACTTCCAGATTGACTATACACTTGAGTCTCTCCCGGAGGAAATATCCTATTTCCACGCCCAGTTCCGCAGGGTGAACCCGCTCCCCTACAAGGAGGTCTACACCATCGTGGACGGCATCGAAGGCAAGGGACAGTATGCGGGGACCTATCTGGCCTGGGGCGTGAACAACAATCAGTGGTGGGGAGAGGGGGAAATCAAGTTTTATATGGACGATGACACGGAATATCCCACCATCTGCGGCACGGGCACCGAAGATTATTTCTGCGGCTCCTATAATTTTGAAAATCCCGTCACCCATGACAGGTATCAGTCTTTCAGCACGCCTTACACCGGGCTGCAGGTAGTCTCGCCTAACCAACTCTACAGGAGCCAGTTCCGCTTTGGCATGTACCGCTTCCATATCCCGGATCCTATCCATTTCGACACTAAGCTGAAAGTGACGATTCAGGCCCTCGGGTGGAGAAGTGAAGGACGTTATCTGCCGCTGCAGGACGACATCGCCTCCGTGGCGTACTGGTACCAGACGCTGCCTACCGTGAAATTCCCCGGGCTGCCGGACAGAGATTATCTGGAGGTCATCTGATTTCGGGAAAAGGGACCTCTTCCCATCCGGCCGGTTCAATGGTATACTGAAATCACGAAAAACAACAGAAAGGAAATAATCAGGATATGACGGAAACAAAACATTCAGTAAAATCAAGCAGCTACCTGAGCGGGATAAAGCCGGTACTCGTCCGGCTGCGGGACAGGCTGCTGGAGGAATACCCATATGCGTCCATACTGGCTACGGATTCCCAGGCAAAGCAGTACTCTGTTTCCAAGACTGCCACCTCTGTCGGCATGATCGGCCGCTGGTCCGGCAGGGGATTCGTGGTGAAAGTCTATGACGGCTACGGCTACGGAGAATACTCTTTCAATGAGATTTCCGAAGACCGCATCGAGGAAATCGCGGCGAAAATACAGAATGAGCTCACGCCTATGTCGGACCATCTGCCCGAGGGCGTGAAGCGCAGCATCTATGCCATGCTGGAAGACGAACCTTTGGTATTCGCGGGCAGCACAGAATATGAAGTCGATCCGGCGGAATACGGCGATGAAAATATCATCCGGGAACTGACCCGGATCAGCGAGACAGGAAGGGCCTACAGCGAGAAAATCCTGGACTGCGCCGCCTTTGTCAATTATCAGAAATACAGCAAGCTGTTCCTCTCCAGGAACCGTGACATGGAGCAGAACGTGCTCTGGGCGGCAGGAGGCTTCAGTGTCATGGCCTCCAGAGGCGAAGAAATCAAGGACAGCTACAAGGGATTTTCCAACCTGGGCGGAATGGAACTTCTGGCGAAAATGCGTGAGGGCGTGTGCGATGTGGCGAAAGTGGCGTTGGAACTGCTGGAGAGCGAGCCCATCACGCCGGGCGAATACGACTGCATCTGTACGCCGGAGGCTACGGGCATGATCGTGCATGAAGCATTTGGCCATGGGGTAGAGATGGATATGTTCGTCAAGAAGAGGGCGCTGGCGGAACGGTTCGTGGGCAGACAGGTGGCGTCGAATCTGGTCACCATGCATGACGGCGCCAGCGCGGCAGAAGAAGTCGCCACCTATTTCTTTGACGATGAGGGCGTGCTGGCCAAAGACACTGTCGTCATCGACAAGGGTGTCTTAAAGGCAGGCATCAGCGACGCCCAGTCCGCCATGCATCTGGGCACGGTTCCCACCGGCAACGGCAGGCGGGAGAGCTATCAGCGCAAGGCCTATACCAGGATGACCAACACTTTCTTCGAGGGCGGTACGGACAAGCTGGAGGACATGATTGCCTCTATCTCCTATGGTTTCCTGCTGGAAGAGCCCTCCAGCGGCATGGAGGATCCGAAGAACTGGGGCATCCAGTGTATGGTCAGCATCGCCAGGGAGATTCGGGACGGAAAGCTCACCGGGAAGATTTTCTCCCCTGTGGTCCTCACGGGTTATGTGCCGGATTTGCTGAAATCCATCAGCATGGTATCGGAGAAAGTGGAATTAGGCGGCGGAGGCATGTGCGGCAAGGGCTACAAGGAATGGGTGAAAGTGTCCGACGGCGGCCCTTATATCAAGGCCAGGATACGGCTCGGATAAGCGTTCTTCCCATAAAATGAAATTGAAACAGGAGACAGATATGACAGAAAATTTCATGGAAAAAATATTGTCCGCCCTGAAAAAGAGCGGAGCGGAATTATACCAGATTACAGAGACCACAGAGGAGTCCGCGGAGCTGTTCTTCATCCGCAAGTCTCTTGACATGCAGCGCCAAAAAGAGGTTCATCAGGCATCGGTGACTGTGTATAAAAAGTTCTCGGAGGGAGAAAAGCACTGCCTGGGCTCTGCCGCCGTTCAGGTTCAGGACAGCTATACACAGGAGCAGATGGAACAGATGTTCCGGGATGCCCTGTATGCGGCCGGATTCGTAAAGAATCCTTACTATGAGCTGTACAACGGAACAGGAGAGCCCTCCCCGGAAGTGGTGGAGAAATCAAAGCGCCTCTCCGACAAACCCCTGACGGAGATCACAGGCTGCTTCGCGGATGCCCTGTTCGCGGAGGATACAGAGAAGGATGTCTTTTTGAATTCCGCGGAAATCTTTGCCACCAGGACCACATGCCATATTCTGAATTCCAGCGGCGTGGACGCGTCCTACTGTAAAGGCAGAGTGTGGGGTGAATTCGTGGCCCAGTGTACCGCGGGACAGGACGTGGAGACCTATCAGGATTTCGCCTGTGAGGACATGGACACACAGGCGCTCCGCAAAAAAGTGCGGGACGTCCTTGAGATGACCCGGGCAAGGGCACAGGCCCTGACGGCGCCTCCCGCGGGGGAATACCGCGTGATACTGTCCGGCTCCTATGTAAGGGAGATATTCAGCTATTATGTGAGCCGTTCCGACATGTCCATGATTTACCCGAAATATTCCACATTCCAGGTGGGCTGCGATGTGCAGGGAGACGAAGTGGCAAAGGACAGAATCAATCTCACCCTGAAAGCCACGGTTCCTTACAGCGACGAGGGCATTCCCATGAGGGACAGGGAACTGGTCAGGGACGGAAAGCTGATGCTGCTTCACGGAGGCAACCGTTTCGCCTATTATCTGAAACAGGAGCCAACTGGTAACTACCGGGGGTATCAGGCTCCCGCCGGAAATGTGCCCCTGGAGGATATGAAACGGGGGCCTTATCTGGAGGTGGTAAATTTCTCGGATTTCCAGATGGACGTCTTCAGCGGACATTTCGGCGGCGAAATCAGGCTGGCTTTCCTGTATGACGGAGAGAAGAGGATTCCGGTCACGGGAGGCTCCATCAACGGAAGCATCCTGGAAGCCCAGAAGAACCTGGTATTTTCCAGAGAGACCCAGGTGGAAAAGGAATTTGAGGGTCCGGCTGCCGTCTGCCTGGCACAGGTGAAAGTGGCGGGCAGCACACAGGAGTGACCGCAGGAGGCATATGTACAGGGGAGGAAAGCCGTTTTCCTCCCCTGTACGTCCGATTCCAACAGAGAGGATCACATTATTCATGAAACGTTTGCTCATAGTGGAAGACGATGCGGAAAACAATCAGATGATCAGGGAATACCTGGAGTCCCACGGCTATGCCTGTGTTCAGGCCTATTCCGGCAGCGAGGGGAAACTGTTGTTCTCCCTGGAGAAATTCGACCTGGTGCTGCTGGATCTGATGCTGCCGGGAGTGCCGGGGGAGGAGCTTGTAGGCCTTTTTTCCGGAAAAGCGCCTGTCATCGTGCTGTCGGCCAGGGACGGACTGGACAGCAAGGTAAAGGTGCTCTCGGACGGCGCTGACGACTATATCTGCAAGCCTTTCGATCTGCCGGAACTATTGGTGCGGATTCAGGTGCAGCTGCGCAGACAGGACAGGGCGGCGGAGACAATGGGGGAAAGGCAACCCATGGAAAAGGATCATTCCATGGAAAAGGAGCATTCCATGGAAAGGGAACGCTCCAGGTCAGATTCCGGCGGGCAGGTTTACAGGTACAGAGAATGGACGCTGAATCCGGATACCCAGGAAATGACAGCCGCCGGAAAGCCGGTTGCCCTGACGCGTCATGAATTCCTGATACTGGAGCTCTTCATCCGCAATCCGAAACGTGTGTTCTCGAAGCAGATGATATATGAATACGCCTGGAGCGAGGAGTATCTGGCCGAGGACAAGACCATCAATGTCCATATCAGCAATATCCGCGGGAAGCTGAAAGAGAGCGGCACGGATACATACATCCAGACGGTATGGGGGCTTGGGTTCAAGCTGACCTGAAGCTACAGCAGATAAATCTTTAACCTTTCTTTACCTTTTTTGAGCGATTTTTTAACTTTTATGGTTCAGAATGAATCCCAGAACAAGAAAGGAGAAATGTCAGATGGAGAAAGGACAGGAAACGTTCGCTGTAGAGACCTTATCGCTGACCAAAGTCTATGACGGCAAGGCCGCAGTGAACCATTTGAACATGCAAGTGCGGGAACGGGCCATCTACGGATTCATAGGAAGAAATGGGGCCGGAAAGTCCACTACCCTGAAAATGATTTGCGGCCTGGCCAGGCCTACGGAAGGGGAAATCCGGCTGTTCGGAAAGACCGCGGACAATCCCTGCGCCGCCAGACGGATCGGGAGCCTGATTGAATCCACAGGCCTGTATCCCAAGATGAGCGCAAGACAGAACCTGATCATGAAAGCCAGGTGCATGGGGCTGACGGATGAAAGCCAGGTGGACGCGGCTCTAAACATTACAGGGCTGGCGGATACCGGCAAGAAAATGGTGAGGCATTTTTCCATGGGGATGAAGCAGCGGCTGGGCGTTGCGCTGGCCCTTTTGGGGAATCCGGACCTGCTGATTCTGGACGAGCCTATCAACGGCCTGGATCCCGAGGGAATCAGAGAGGTGCGCCAGCTCCTGCTGACCCTGTGCGAGGAGGGGAAGACCATCATCGTCAGTTCCCATATCCTGGGGGAACTGAGCAAAATCGCCACCCATTACGGCATCATCAAGGAAGGAAATCTGGTAGAGCAGATAGACCAGGAGAGTCTGGAGCGGAAGTGCAAGGATTATTTCCAGATAGAAGTGGACGACTGCAGGCGGGCTCTTCCGCTTTTGCTGGAGCGGATGCCGGGACTTCAGACCGAGGTGCCGGAGGGAGGCCTGATTCGAATCTATGATCTGAGCGACAGCGCCTGGGTGAATAAGCTTCTGATTGAAAATCAGGTACAGGTCTATGCATCCGGCTTCCATCACATGGATCTGGAGGAATATTTCCTGAACCGTATGGACGATCCGGAGAACGGAAGAAAGGCATTCCACGGAAAAAAGGCATTCCACGGAAAAAAGGCATTCCGTGGAGAAAAGGAGGGCGAGAGACATGTTTAATCTGCTGCGTATGGATTTGTACCGGATGAAGAGGAGTAAGTTCATTTATATATGCTTTGCCTGCCTGCTGCTTGTGATTCTGCTGTGCTATGTGATGGTCTATCTGGTCATCACGCCCAAAGGGCAGGAGATTGCGACGAAAATCGGGATGGTGGAAATCGATACCGGGCATGAAATATCCCTGGCAGTAGCGGATGAAAAAGAGAGTTTCAATGAAAAAAACGCATTGCTGGAAAATGTGACTTTGCTGGATATGTACAGGGAGTCCAACATGGACGGCGGGGGGTATCTTGTCGTTTTCGGAATCGCTGTGACCCTGCTGGTGTGCGGCGATTATCAGGGAGGCTTCATAAAGAACATCATGACGATTCATAAGGAACGCTGGACCTATATCGGCGGCAAGCTGATGGCGGCAGGCATCCTGAATTTCCTGTACCTGGTCCTGAGCTTTGTCTTCAATATGCTGATGAATCTGCTCTTCGGCAATCTGGTGCCGGCAGCCCCCTGGGGCGGGCTAGTTTTTTATCTGGTATGGGTGTGGCTGGTGTCCATGGCCTTTGCCGCGCTGATTATCATGCTCTGCGTATTCAGCCGCAGCACTGCCATAGGCGTGACAGGGGCTATATTATTGGGAAGCGGTCTGGTGGTATCGATCCTTTCCTCCATCACAAATCAGTTCAATCTGAGTGGCTGGACGGAATATACGCTTTATTATAATATTACTTACGGCCCTTCCGCATATACATCCATGGCGGATCTGCGGGCGGCGGCAGTGGGGCTGGTATTTCTGGTTCTTTATTCCATAGTGGCGGGAATCGCGCTGATGAAACGTGATATCTGAAAAGGAGAAAGATAACATGTGGATACTTCTGGCAGTCGTCTGTTCGCTCTGTCTTGGTATGGCTTTCAGCCTTATACGGAATCAAACAGAACTTCGCTCTTTTTGCCGTCAATTGGACGAGATTTCGGAAGGGAGCCATATGGAGCTGACGGCAAACTGCCGTCAGAGGCAGCTGCTGGCTCTGTGCCGGAAGCTGAACCATATCCTGCGCGGCAAAGACAGGAACCATCTCCAGTACGAGAAAGCGGAGACGCTGCTAAAGCAGAACATCACCAGCCTGGCCCATGATATACGGACGCCCCTCACCGGGGCGCTGGGGTATGTGCAGCTGGCGCAGGAATGCGGGGATTCCGGCAAAAAAGCCCATTATCTTCAGTCAGCGGAAAAAAGGCTGGTGCAGCTGGAGGATATGCTGGAAGAAATGTTCCTGTACACAAAACTCGCCGCCGGAGATTTCCATCTCTCCGAGGAAAAGATACAGCTGCTGCCCCTTCTCGGCGACTGCATGCTGAGCATGTACGCGGAATTTGAAGCGCTTGGGGTCTCCCCTGAAATCAGCTTTGAAGCGGAGAGCTGTTATGTCCGGGCGGACGAGGAGGCCCTGCGGCGGGTGTTCCTGAACCTGATACAGAATGCGCTGCTCCACGGAAGCGGAGGAATCTCTGTCCGGCAGAGCGGGAACAGTCTGGTATTTGAAAATCCCATCCCGGAAGGAACTCATCCTGACACGGAACAGCTTTTTGACAGATTCTATAAGAGCAGCCCGGCCAGAGGCAAAGGCTCCTCCGGTCTGGGCCTGTTCATCGTCCGGGAGCTGATGAGGAAGATGGGAGGGGACGCCGAGGCGGACTTGGGCCAGGATCAGCTGCAAATCACGCTCCATTTCCCGGAAATAAAATTTTTATAGTAAAATCTGTAAAAAACTGTTGACGCGCGGAAGTTTTATGATATAATAAAAGTTGTGTATAGGCTATATGCGATACATAAAAAATAACCCAATCAGTCATGTTGCTTGAGGGACTGAAGGGAGGGTCGGGTGGACATGTCAAACGTAATCGTAAAAGAAAACGAAACATTGGACAGCGCATTGCGCCGTTTCAAGAGAAGTTGTGCGAAAGCTGGAATCCAGCAGGAGATTCGCAAGCGTGAGCATTACGAGAAACCGAGCGTCAGACGCAAGAAAAAGTCTGAAGCTGCCAGAAAGCGCAAATATAATTAACCTGCTTGTCCCCAGCCCCCCAAGGGCTGGGGATTTTGTATTCATGCTTTTATCCGATTCTGAGGAACAAGGCATATATCCGGCTGCATTTTCATATTCTAGTGACAAAGATATGGAATATGGAGTGTGGCATTTTTATGTTGAGAAAGAAATCTTTGGCTGCAGCTTTTCTGGCGCTTGCCATTTTCCTCTCTGCCATATTGCCTGTAAGCGCTAACGTAGCGGTCTCTGCCCCGTCTGTCATCCTGATAGAGAGCTCCACCGGCCAGGTGATTTACGAGCTTAATTCCACGGAGCGCAGGAGCCCGGCCAGCATCACCAAGATCATGACGCTCCTGCTCACTTTCGAGGCCATTGACAGCGGCAAGATAAGCCTGACGGATCAGGTAATCACCAGCGAGCATGCCAGTTCCATGGGCGGCTCCCAGGTATATCTGGCAGAGGGAGAGACCCAGACGCTGGACACTATGATCAAGTGCATCGCAATCTCCTCCGGCAATGACGCCAGCGTGGCGGTGGCGGAGCACATAGCGGGCAGCGAGGAGGCGTTCGTGGCCCTGATGAACGAAAAGGCCGCCGAACTGGGCATGGCAGATACACATTTCGAGGACTGCTGCGGCCTGAGCGATTCCGACAATCATTACACCTCCGCCAAAGACGTGGCCATCATGTCAAGGGAACTGACCACCAAGTATCCGGATGTCTTCCACTATACCACCATCTGGATGGAGGACATCACCCATGAGACCAGACAGGGTACGTCGAACTTTACCCTGAGCAGCACCAACAAGCTGCTGAAGCAGTATCAGTGGACGACAGGCCTGAAGACAGGATCTACTTCAAAGGCGAAATACTGCTTTGCGGCCACGGCCTCCAAGGACGGCATTGACCTGATTGCCGTGGTGATGGGGGCTCCGGACTATAAGACACGCTTTGGAGACGCCCAGACGCTGCTCACCTACGGCTTTAGCGTGTGCAATCTGTACATAGACGGGAATCAGGAAACTCTTTCCTCTCTGCCTGTGGAGGGCGGTGTTGCGGAGGAAGCGCCCATCGCCTATCAGGGGGAATTCCGCTATCTGGACACGGCGGGCAATGATTTAGGCGCGGTGGAAAAAGTGCTGGAACTGCCGGAGATGGTGCGGGCGCCTGTTGAAAATGGCACAGAAGCAGGCAGGGCGCGCTATCTTCTGAACGGCACGGAAATCGGCAGCGTTCCCATCCTGTTTACGGAAGATGTGGAAAAAGCCGGATATCCGGATTATCTCAGAAAAATATTCGGCTTTTTCCTTTTGTGATTTTATGATATAATGTCCTTGTTCAGGGCAGGGAACGGCCGGACGGCTTCGGCTGCCAAGAGAAGAACCTTAGTCGTCCGGCAGGCTCAAAGAAAGGAAATCCATGACAGATATCTTGTTTACTATCATTATAGCTGCGGCACTGATTTTATTCTGGGTCATGCTCTACGACACGAACCATTTCGTGGTCAGGAAGCATACCGTGACGGATTCGCGCATCAGACGCAGCTGCAGAGCAGTTCTTTTGACGGATTTACATAATAAATGCTACGGAAAAGAGAACGAAAGGCTTCTTGCGGCGATTCATGACCAGAAGCCGGATTTCATTCTGATTGCAGGCGATCTCCTGACCGCCAACACGAAAGCGCCGCTGGAACCTCCCCTGCTGCTGCTGCAGAATCTGGTAAAGGATTACCCCGTATATTATGCCAACGGAAACCATGAGCAGCGGCTGCGCATATCGCCCAGATTTTATGGAAAAATGGAAAAGCGGTATCGAAAGGCATTAAAGCGGATAGGCTTAGAGCCCATGGTCAACAGTCATGTGAACCTGCCGGAATTCGGAATCGCCGTCTACGGAGCTGAAATCGATATGGAGTACTATAAGCGTTTCCATATCAGGAAGATGCCCCCGGAGTATATGCCTCGGATTTTAGGACAGGCCTCCGGGGACGCGTATACCGTACTGCTGGCCCACAATCCGGATTATTTCCCCCAGTATGCCGCCTGGGGCGCCGATCTGACGCTTTCCGGCCATGTACACGGCGGAGTGGCCAGGGTTCCCGTCTGGGGAAAAGGCGTGCTTGCGCCCAGCTGGCATGTCTTCCCCAAATATGACGGTGGAATCTTCCGGGAGGGGAGCGCCGTCATGGTACTGAGCAGGGGACTTGGAAGCCACACCATCCCTGTGAGGGTCTTCAATCCCGGAGAACTCTGGGTGCTGGACTTCCAGCCGGAGGAAACGGATGTTCTTTCTTGAAAAGCCGTGTCAAAAGAGGTAAAATGATATCTTGGGCCGCAGAATAAAAAAGGCCCCCGTGCGAGGAGACAATGGCGATACCGATAAAGCTGGAAGCATTCGAGGGCCCCCTGGACCTTCTGCTTCATCTGATTGAAAAAAATAAGATTGACATCTATGATATCCCCATCGTAGAAATCACGGCGCAGTATCTGGACTACATCAAGCAGATGGAGACGGACGACATGAACGTGATGAGCGAGTTCCTTGTGATGGCGGCTACTCTGATTGACATTAAATGCAAAATGCTGCTCCCCAAGGAAGTGGACGAGACCGGCGAGGAGGAAGACCCCAGGGCCGAGCTGGTGCAGAAGCTCCTGGAATACAAGCTCTATAAATATATGTCGCTGGAGCTGCGGGACCGCCAGGTGGACGCGGCGAAGAATCTCTACCGGGAGCAGAAGCTTCCGCCGGAAGTGGCGCTGTACAAGCCTCCGCTGGACTATGAGCAGCTAATCGGGGATATGACGCTGAACCGTCTGCATGAAATCTTCAAGACGATCATCCGGCGGCAGGAGGATAAGATAGACCCTATCCGAAGCCGCTACGGCAATATCGAAAAGGAAGAGATTGATATGGACGTAAAGCTGCTTTACGTGGAGGCCTATGCCAGGGAGCACGGACATTTCAGCTTCCGGAAGCTGATGGAGAAGCAGGCCAGCAAGATGGAGGTTATCGTTACCTTTCTGATTATCCTGGAGCTCATGAAGACGGGACGGATCACTATCAGCCAGGAGAATCTTTTTGACGATATCATGATAACGTGGATGCCTGTTCCCGCCTGACATAAGAAAGGCTAAAGCACAGGCCGGACAGAATCCAGGGCCTGCGCAGAGAATTCGGTACATATCATCTGTGCCCGAAAGACCGGGACAGGAAGGAGCTGCGGAAATGAAGAGGACAAGAGCGGAGGCGGTCATCGAGGCGGTGCTGTTCACCATGGGAGAATCCGTGGAAATCAGCCGCCTGGCCGATGTGATAGAAGAAGACGTAAAAGCGGTAAAAGATATCCTGAAAGACATGGAGAATCGCTACGCCAGAGAGGACAGAGGCATTACCCTGGTTCATTTCGAGGATGCCGTGCAGCTGTGCACCAAGGAGGATATGTACGAATATCTGGTGAAGATTGCCAAAGCCCCGAAGAAAATGAACCTGACCGACACTGTGCTGGAGACCCTTTCCATCATTGCCTACAAGCAACCCGTCACCAGAGTGGAGATAGAGCGGGTGAGAGGCGTCAACTGTGACCACGCTATCAACAAGCTGCTGGAATACGACCTGATTACGGAGCTGGGGCGGCTGGACGCGCCCGGGAGGCCGCTGTTGTTCGGCACCACGGAACAGTTCCTGCGCTGCTTCGGCGTAGGGAAGCTGGACGAGCTGCCGGAGCTGAATCCTGTCCAGATAGAGGAGTTCAAGCAGCAGGCCGAGGCCGAGGTGCAGCTTCAGCTGGATGTCTGAAGATATGGAATAAAGTGCATTTCAATAAAAAAAGCCTCATATATTATTAAAAATCCCATTGGAAGTAAAACGATGAAAATGCGGATGAAAAAAATAATAGGAGGCTTTTTTTGTGTCTGCTGCCTGCTGTTCTCCCAGATGACCTTGCGGACGGAAGCAGCAGAACCGGTCTCAAGCCCTCCCGAGGAGACTTCTCTCTATGCCACGGCCGCAGTCCTGATGGACGCCGATTCCGGGCGGGTGCTCTACGGAAAGAATGAGGACGCCGTCATGGCCATGGCCAGCACCACGAAAATCATGACCTGCATCCTAGTCCTGGAGAACGCCTCCCTGGACGAGACCCTCACTGCGTCCGCCTATGCCGCCAGCATGCCGAAAGTCAAGCTGTACATACAAAAAGGAGAGCGGTATACAATCCGCGACCTGCTCCACTCCCTGATGCTGGAATCCCATAATGACACTGCGGTGGCCCTGGCCGAATACATAGGCAAACAGCATCTGCCTGCGGAGCTTCGGGATAAGGATACGGCTGAATATACGGCAGAAGAGAGCAAGCTGGCCGTGGCGGCATTCGCCGCCCTGATGAATGATAAGGCTGCGGAGCTGGGCTGCGAAAATACCTGGTTCATCACGCCGAACGGCCTGGATGCCACCGAGAGCATCTCGCTCGAAGACGGAAGTATAGTACAAAAGGAACATTGCACCACAGCCGCGGAGCTGGCACGCATCCTGTCCTATTGTATCAGGGAATCGCCTAAGAGTCAGGACTTTCTGGACATCACACGCACACAGAATTACAGCTTTTCTGCCAACAGCCGCAGCTATTCCTGTGTCAACCACAATGCTTTCCTGACTATGATGGACGGTGCGCTCACCGGAAAGACGGGTTTTACCAACAAAGCGGGATACTGCTATGTAGGCGCGCTGACCCGGGACGGCAGAACCTTCGTGGTGGCGTTGCTGGCCTGCGGCTGGCCCAATAATAAAGGCTATAAATGGGCGGATACCAAGAAACTGATGCAGTACGGCCTCGACAATTATTTCTACAGAAGTTTATCCGCGGAGGATGCTGCCTTTGATGAAAATGTCCTCTCGCCCATCCCTGTGCGGAACGGGCAGACCGCCGTCCTGAACGATACCGCTTACACATCTGTCGGCAGAGGGGACAGCGAAACGGAAGGGGAAGAGGAAAAATGGCCGGAGGGGCTGTTGCTGCGCCCGGACGAGAAGATTTACGTGAAATACAGCGCCAAAAATGTGCTGACAGCTCCTGTGGAGCGCGGCACTGTGGTTGGGAGTATCGATTATATCGTGGACGACACCATATATAAGAGAGAAAGCATCATCACAAAGGATTCCGTGGAAGCCATTGATCTGAAATGGTGCGCGGTACAGATCTGGAACCGATTCCTGTGCACCAGATGAAAATTATACTTGCCTGTAAACGCAATATGATATATAATGTGAATGAACAAAAGGGAAACGTATTTTCACAAAGGGGTGTGGGGGCATGGCTTCGTCTTCCAAGACAGATACAGAAGTAATTATCGGCGGCAAGGTTTTTACTTTGAGCGGATACGAAAGTGAAGAGTATTTACAAAAGGTTGCGTCCTATATCAACAACAAGATAAACGAATACAGTAAGCTGGACGGCTTCAAAAGACAGCCCTCAGATACCCAGGGGGTGCTGCTCCAGCTGAACATCGCGGATGATTATTTCAAGGCGAAAAAGCAGATTTCCGCTCTGGAGGAGGAGCTTCAGGCCAAGGACAAGGATTTATATGATTTGAAGCATGAACTGATATCCGCCCAAATCAAGCTGGAGAGCGTCGAGGAACAGGTAAAGGCGCTGCAGAAAGCACAGAATGAAGGCGAGAAAGAAATCGTGCGGCTGGAAACAGAGTTGAAGAAAAAGTAATAGGGGCTGTCCGGATCCCGGGCAGCTTTTTCTTTTACAGATCAGCTGTTATATGGAGAAATTTATGGAAAATCATCGCAGAATTGAGCTGCTGGCTCCTGCCGGGAATGCCGCCGGTTTCTATGGGGCTGTCCGCGCGGGAGCGGATGCCGTCTATCTGGCCGGGAATCAGTTCGGGGCCAGGGCTTATGCCGAGAATTTCAGCACAGATGAGCTTTTGGAGTGCATCCGTTATGGGCATCTTTTGGGGCGGAAAATCTATCTGACCGTAAACACGCTCTTAAAGAATCAGGAGATGAATCGGCTCTATGATTATCTGGCTCCTTTCTATGAGGCCGGACTGGACGCCGTGATTGTACAGGACTTGGGAGTGCTTCGCTTTATCAGGACGCATTTTCCGGGATTGAAGATTCATGTCAGCACGCAGATGACTATCTGTGCCGGGTGGGGAGCCTCTCTGCTGAGGGATATGGGCGCAAGCCGGATCGTCCCTGCCAGAGAGCTTAGCCTGCGGGAACTTGCTGCCATGCGGCGGCAGTCCGGCACAGAGGTGGAGACTTTCATACATGGCGCGATGTGCTATTGCTATTCGGGTCAATGCCTGTTCAGCAGCATCCTCGGGGGCCGGAGCGGCAACAGAGGGCGTTGTGCCCAGCCCTGCCGTCTGCCTTATTCCGTGAGCGCGGGCGGAGCAGAATGTAAGGAATGCTATCCGCTGAGCCTGAAAGATATGTGCACCATCGAACATGTTCCACAGCTGGTGGAGGCGGGTATCGATTCCTTTAAAATAGAAGGGCGCATGAAGCGGCCGGAGTATGCGGCCGGTGTAACGGATATTTACAGGCGCTGTATCGATAAGTATTATGAGCTGCGGAGCAAAATGGCTCCCCGGGAGGCAGCAAAGACTTATCGTGTCAGCAGGGAGGACCAGAAAGCGCTGGCGTCTCTTTATGTCAGGAGCGGTCTTCAGGATGGATATTATTTCAAGCGCAATGGGCGGGATATGGTCACGATGGACAGTCCTGCTTACCGTGAGAGCGATGAGGAACTGCTGGCAAGGATACGGGAGAAATACACAGACTCTCATTTAAAGCTTCCCGTGACGGTCAGGGCCTCTTTCCATGCGGGCAGGCCGGCAAAAGTGGAGCTGGAATATGAGGAAATATCCGCAGTCGCAGAAGCTGACCCGGTGGAACGGGCCATGAAACAGCCCATTACCGAAGAAAATGTCAGAAAACAGCTCTGCAGGCTGGGGGACAGCGTCTTTTACGCGGAGAAGACCGAGATTTCCCTGGATCCGGACTGTTTCTATCCCCTGAAGCAGATGAACGAGCTGCGCAGGCTGGCTGTGGCTGAGCTGGAACAGAAAATTCTTCTTGCGGGAAAATGCCAGGACAGACAGGAGGCAGCGACAGAGACGAAAGTTATTGCGGATAAGTCAGCGGCACTGTCCGCTGAAGCAGCAACGGATAATATATCGGATATGCCTGGAAAGATTTCTGACAAAAATGCGACAAAACATGGCTATGCGTTTTATGTTCGTACCCTGGAGCAACTGGAGGCAGTGGGAGAGTGGATTGCCGAAAATCCCCCGAATCTGCCCTGGCGTATATATATTGACGGAGATTTGATTACAGAAGAGTGGCCCGGGACAGAGACATTCTGCCGAAAACTTATCCTGATATCGTCCGGCGGGACATTATTCGCAGCATTTCCCTATATCCTCCGTGAGACGGACAGGGAATATCTGGAGACATTGTATACAAAGGTAAAGGAGAGCGGAATCTTTCAGGGATTCCTGGTCCGTTCCATGGACGGCCTGGGATTTCTGCACGAAACGGAAGAGAGGCTTTCCATGGGAACGGCTATGTCCTGTAGGACTGACGCCGGCATATATGCCTGGAACGATTCCGCCCTGGCGGAACTGTCCGCCCTGGCGGACGGCTTCTGCCTGCCCTACGAACTGAACGCCTCCGCCCAGAGGCATCTCTGCGAGAGGCTTAGTCAAAAAAACTTGACGAAAAAGCTTTCCTGCGAGAAAATCATATACAGCCGGATTCCCATGATGATTACGGCGAACTGTCTGCGCAAGACCGTCGGCGAATGCGGGAAAGGCCCTGATATCGTCAGCCTGAAAGACAGATACCGCAAGGAATTTCCTGTCTTGACAAACTGCCTCCATTGCATGAACATCATATACAACAGCGTGCCTTTTTCACTGCACATGGAAGGGAGGCTTTCCGGGGAACTTGCCAGGATGAAAGGGCATGTGGATCTGCGCATGGACTTCACACTGGAATCTCCCGGAGAGATAAGGCAGCTTTTGGACGCATTTTTTAAAGGAGCGGCGTTTCCCCAAAAAGACTATACCACGGGACATGAAAAACGTGGTGTCGAATGAGTGAAATAATGTAAAAAAGAAGGAGTACAATGCGGGAGTATATTACAGAACTTTCCAAATATATCATACCGGCTCTGATGGCAGTCTATACCCTGTGCAGCTTTGCGTGCCTCGCGGACAAACTGGAAAAGAAATCATCCATCTACGTATTGCAGGATGTCATCATGTTCTTCATGCAGCTGCTCATGTTCACGGACCTGGCGCTGACCAGCACAGGCGAGAAAAAAGGTAACTCCATGGAATACATATTCTTCTATGTATTCGTGCAGATATTCCTCCTGGCCGCTGCCGCCATGGTCCCTGTCATATATGAGCAGGTCAACCGGCTGCTGCTGAACAACATGTGCATGCTGCTGGGGACCGGCCTGTGCGTCATCTCCCGGATTTCCTTTAACCAGGCAGTCAGACAGTATATCATCGTGCTGCTGTCCCTGGCGGTGGCTCTGTTCATCCCTTGGATTCTGTCTCAGATACATTTCCTGAAAAAGCTCACATGGGTGTACGGAATCGCAGGCATCGCAATGCTGGCAGTGGTCCTCCTTTACAGCGAGGTCACTTATGGCGCGGAGATTTCCTTCACCATCGGCGGCGTGACCTTTCAGCCCTCGGAGTTCGTGAAGATTATCTTCGTCTTCTTCCTGGCCAGCGCCCTCTGGGAGGACGCCTCCTTTATCAGGGTGGCTGTGACGGCGGTCTTTGCCGGAGCCCATGTGGTGATTCTGGTGCTGTCCAAGGATCTGGGCAGCGCGCTGATATTCTTTGTGGGCTACGTGTTCGTAGTCTTTGCCGCCACCAGGAATTATCTCTATCTCCTGGCCGGCGCTTTAGGAGGGAGCGGCGCGGCTTGGGGGGCCTATAAGCTGTTCGCCCATGTTCGGGACAGAGTCATCACCTGGCGCAATCCCTGGACCTATATCGACAATGAGGGCTATTCCATCACCCAGTCGCTGTTCGCCATCGGCAGCGGCAGCTGGTTCGGCATGGGGCTGCTCAAGGGCAATCCCACGGCGATTCCCTTTGTGGAGAAAGATTTCATCTTTTCGTCCATATGCGAGGAACTGGGCGTGATATTCGGCATCTGCATCATCCTGATTACCATCGTGTGCTTTCTGGAGATGATGAAGATGGCCGCTTTGATCAAGGACAGATTCTACCAGCTGATTGTATATGGAATCGGCATCATGTATATTTTCCAGATATTCCTGACCATCGGAGGCGGCATCAAGCTGATTCCGCTGACCGGCGTGACGTTGCCTTTCATCAGCTATGGCGGAAGCTCCGTAATGACCACGATGGTCATGTTTTTCCTGATTCAGGGAATCTACATCAGACTGCAGCAGGGAGGAGGCAGACGCAGTGGCAGAAAGACCAAACAGCACTCAGGCGGCAGCGGCGCAGCCCGGAAAGAAGAACAATAAGAAAAAGAAGATCAGCCGCTACAGCGCGAACAGGCCTGAAATCATCGTCACAAGCTGTTTCTTCGGGCTGCTGTTCGCGGCGATGATCGGATATCTGGGATATTTCGTGGCCACCAGCGAGCAGGAGATGGTCAACAACAGCTACAATTCCAGGCAGGAGATATTGCTGTCCAGGAATTATCGGGGCGCAATCTATTCCAGAGACGGGGAAGTCCTTGCCCAGACCCGGCTGGACGAGGACCAGAACGAGTCCAGGGTATATCCCTACGGCAGACTGTTCGCCCATGCGGTGGGCTATTCCACGAAAGGCCGCACAGGCGTGGAATCCCTGGCCAACTATTACCTGATCAATACCAATACCTCCCTTGCCAATAAGGCCGCCAACGATATCGCCGGCATCAAGAATCCGGGCGACAATGTCTATACCACCCTGGACTTGGACCTCCAGCAGGTGGCGGACAGCCAGCTCAATATCTACAAGGGCGCCGTCGTGGTGACGGAAGTATCCACAGGCAAGATACTGGCCATGGTATCCCATCCTGACTTTGACCCCAATGAGATAGCCCAAATCTGGGATTCCCTTATGGATGATGAGGACAGCTCCGTCCTGTTGAACCGGGTGACCCAGGGGCAGTATCCTCCGGGCTCTACCTTCAAGATAGTGACCGCACTGGAATACATCCGGGAAAACCCCGATACTTACAACAATTATTCCTATTTCTGCAATGGCTATTTCAGTTCGGGGACGGGACGGATCAACTGCTATCACGGAACAAACCATGGTCAGGTAGGCTTTGAGAGTTCTTTCGCAAAGTCCTGCAATTCCTCCTTTGCCAATATCGGAGTGAACCTGGACCAGGAATCTTTTGAGGAGACGCTGGATGAGCTATTGTTCAACCAGGAGCTGCCCATTGCCTTTCCCTATTCCGGCAGCAAAGCCAATGTAGTGGAGCAGGTGTCCATGAACGAGCTGATGCAGACTTCCATCGGACAGGGGCGCACCCAGATTTCGCCCATCCATCTGAACATGATCACCAGCGCCATCGCGGGTGGCGGCGTCCTCATGAAGCCCTATGTGGTGGATCGCATAGAAAATGACGCAGGACGTGTGGTGAAATCTTTCCAGCCAAGCGCCTACGGCAGCCTGATGAGCGAGGATGAGGCTGAAATCCTGAAAGGACTGATGGAATCCGTGGTGGAGGACGGCACCGGCAGAAAGCTTTCGGGCCTTAGCTACACCGCCGCCGGAAAGACAGGCTCCGCGGAATATAATGACGTAAAAGAGGACAGTCATGCATGGTTTACCGGTTTCGCCCCGGTGGAGGAGCCTGAAATCTGTGTCACGATTATCGTGGAAGGAGCCGGCAGCGGCGGGGATTACGCGGTTCCCATCGCCAGAAGGATTTTCGACGCCTACTTTAATGGCGGGACATGAACGGGAACATTCCGCGGAAAAATAAGTATTGCACTTCTCGGAAGATTGGACTATACTATTTTTAGTCAAGCAATGGCACACCAATCAGGAGGAATTGCAATGTTAGAAGCAACAAGCTGTGGTGGTGTGGTAATTTTTCGTGGGAAAATCCTGCTTCTGTACAAGAATTACAAGAACAAGTACGAAGGCTGGGTTTTGCCGAAAGGCACCGTTGAACAGGGAGAGGATTTCAAGGACACAGCCCTGCGGGAGGTGCTGGAAGAATCGGGGGCGAAAGCCACCATCATAAAATATATCGGGAAGAGCGAATACACGTTCAACGTGCCCGAGGATATCGTGGAGAAGGAAGTGCACTGGTATCTGATGATGGCCGACAGTTATTACAGCAAACCACAAAGGGAAGAGTTTTTTTCGGATTCAGGCTTTTACAAGTATCATGAGGCCTACCATCTACTGAAGTTCGCAAATGAAAAGCAGATCTTGGAAAAAGCGTACGATGAATATCTGGAGCTGAAAAAAAGCAATTTATGGGGCAGCAAGAAGTATTACTGATTCTTCTTGCTGTGTTGAAGGAATCACGCATGGCTCTCGGAATCGAATATCATCCGAATTTGTATCTGGGTAAGGGCATTAATGAGAAAAAACTGGATAAAATAAAGAAAAAGCTGGAAAACAGACCTGTTTTTTCCGGTGTATTTTTGGTCTCTCTCTCCCGCAATCCCTACGACCAGCTGGAGATATATGAGGCCAGGCAGCTGTGCCAGCCTTATTATCAAAAACATCCTCCTTATGTAGTCGGGATTGCCAAAAACAGGGAGGAGGCTTTCGCGCTGGTGGAAGAGATCACTGCAGGATGCCTGCAGGCCAGGGGTGACTGCGCGCTAAAGGAGTATCTGCGATGTTAGGTATCGTTTTGAAGATTTTGTCCATACTTGGCATAGTGCTTCTGGCAGTCCTCGGGCTGCTGCTCCTTATGATGCTGCTTGTTTTCTTCTTTCCGTTCACTTACCGTGTCTGCGGCAGCAAGGATGCAGAGAACCTGCGGCTTACAGCCAAAGTGAACTGGCTCTTCGGGCTGTTCCGGGTGCGGCTTGGATATCCGGAGCCGGGACGCTTGATTGCGAAGGTGCTGTGGTTTTCTCTGCTCGATATGGGGATTCCTCCTAAGAAAGAAGATTTTCTGCCCAGGGATAAGGCGGGTTCTTCAAAAGGAGCGGATAAGAAATCCGGCAAAACGACTGCGGATTCGTCTTCCTCTTCCCGAATAGGCGGCGGGAAGGCGGAGCGCATGGAAGAGGATCATTCCATGGAAAAGGATCATTCCATGGAAAAGGATCATCCCATGGAAGAGGATCATTCCATGGAGGAAGCGCAGGAACACTCGGATGCCTCAGGTTCCGTGACGGCTTCCGCGAATACAGAAACTGAGACGCCCCCGGCAGATTCCGGCGCCTCTCAGGCGGAAACGGGAAAGGAAGAGACTCATTCCACGGAACTCCCACCTGACGGCGCTACAGGATTCTTTGGAAAAATTTTACAAAAAATTCAGAGGATAAAGTACACAATCTATAATATATATGATAAAATAAAGAGAATCTGGGAAAATATATCATACTATATAGAGCTTCTGCAGGAGGAAAACACGAAGCAGCTGGCTTCCCATGCCTTTTTCAGGGCACGAAAAATCTTTAAGAGCGTCCGCCCCAGGCGCGTCAAAGTACGGCTGTTGTTCGGTACAGGCTCGCCGGACACCACGGGCTACCTCTACGGCGCATACTGCATGCTGTCAGCGCCGCTGGGGCCCGGCTTTCTGTTGGAGCCGGATTTTGAGTTCAAAAGGCTGGAGGGGGAGTTCGACATTGCCGGACATGTCATGGTCTGGGCATTTGTCATCAATGGGCTGAAGCTCCTTCTGGACAAAAAGCTGCGCCTGTTCCTGAAGCAGCTGAAGAAAGGCCGGAAAAAACTGCAGAAAGCCCCGACATGACAGCCAAAATAGCAATGGCAGGAGACAGCATAAACACAGCGCAAGCAGAAGAATGGAGGAAAATATGGCAGACAAGGAAAATCAATTTCAGGGAGTCGTAGAGTCTCTGCTTAGAGGAATGGACACGGTACTGTCCACCAAAACCGTGGTAGGAGAGGCCACAAAAATTGGCGACACTATCATTTTGCCCCTTGTGGACGTAAGCTTCGGCGTGGGCGCGGGAGCAGGCAGCAACGGACAGAAGAGCTCGTCTTCCGGCGCCGGCGGCCTCGGCGGGAAGATGACCCCCAGCGCCGTACTTGTGATCAGGGACAACGCGGTCAAGCTGGTGAATATCAAGAACCAGGATGCGGTCACGAAGGTGCTGGATATGATTCCTGACCTGGTGGACAAGTTCACCAAGCCTAAGGACATAAAGATAAAAGAGGAAGAGGGCGAAATCTCCGACGCGGAGGTGGTAGATATCGCGTTCCCGGAAGAGGAGTGACATTTTCCGCAGCAGGAACACATATAATAGAGTGATACCATCTAGTCCGAGGCATCATGAGGAAGATTGTAGGATTTGTCGCTTTTTTCATCGCAATCGGCATGCTGATCATGCTGATTACCCATAACCGGCTGGTAGGCCTGATTCTCATCGCTCTGTTATTGTTTCTGGGATATAATTGTTTCTGTGGCGATTGATGCGTATTAGAAAAAGAGCAGATGGAATTTCTGCTCTTTTTTCATTCGCGTCAAATATGTGCCGATTCTCAGAAAGCTTATGCCCTCTCGACTTTGCCTGACCTTAAGCAACGGGTGCAGACATGCATTCTCTTAGAAGCGCCGTTTACCTTGCATTTTACTCTCTTGACATTTGCTTTCCACATTGTATTGGTCTTTCTATTGGAATGGCTTACATTGTTACCAAAGAGGACGCCCTTACCACAAATATCACACTTAGCCATTTTGCCACCTCCTCAACACCCGCGTGTCCCTACGCTTGTATTTTATTCCCGACAACAGAAAAATCCACTTCATGAAATTTCTATTGTACACAACATTAGTATCTTAACAGAAATATATGGAAAAAGCAAGTAAAAAAAATCTTTTTTTAATTTTAATATTTATTATTCCCTTTTTCTGGGAAAGCTGTTAAAATAATATCTATATGTCTGCTTTTTATTGTTAGACAAGGAAAGGAAAGGTTACTATGAAAGGTTCTTCTATGAATACCCATATGGGAAAGATTGTCGTTCATAATGAAGTGATTGCCCAATATGCGGGAGGCGTTGCCGTAGAATGCTTCGGTATCGTAGGCATGGCCGGCGTCAGCGTAAAGGACGGTCTGGTAAAGCTTCTCAAAATGGACAGCATCACCAGAGGCATCAGCGTAACGCTCCATCAGAACAGGCTGATTCTTGATTTCCATGTCATCGTGGCCTACGGCGTCAGCATATTGGCCGTAGCGGATAATCTAATCAGCAATGTAAAGTACAAAGTGGAAGAATTTACCGGCATTGAGATTGAGAAGATCAATATCTATGTAGATGGTGTCAGAGTGATTGATTAAGGAGGAACGTGTCGTGAGTTTACAACAAATCGATGCTGGGATGCTTGCCAAGATGTTCCTGGCCGGTGCAAAGAATCTGGAGAATAAAAAAGAGTGGATCAATGAGCTGAACGTTTTTCCCGTCCCTGACGGCGACACGGGCACCAATATGACCATGACCATCATGTCCGCAGCGAGAGAGGTATCCGGGCTTGGCGAAGCAATCGACATGCAGGGATTGTGCAAGGCAATCTCCAGCGGTTCCCTGCGCGGCGCAAGGGGGAATTCCGGCGTCATCCTGTCTCAGCTTTTCCGCGGCTTCACCCGGAGGATCAAGGAAGAGGAACTGCTGACCATCCCTGTGCTGGCGGAGGCTTTCGACAAGGCTGTGGAGACCGCTTACAAGGCTGTCATGAAGCCCAAGGAGGGGACAATCCTCACCGTTGCCAGAGGGGCGGCGGAAAAGGCGGCGGAACTTGTGGATGACGGCTGCACGGATATGGAGGCATTTCTCTCTACCGTCATCAGGCATGCGGAGTATGTGCTGAGCCAGACTCCCGAGATGCTTCCCGTGCTGAAGCAGGCAGGTGTGGTGGATTCCGGCGGACAGGGACTCATCGCGGTGCTTTCCGGTGCCTTTGACGCGTTCCTGGGCAAGGAGACAGACCTTTCCATCAAGCCTGCGGGACAGGGCGCATCTGCTGGCGGAAATGCGAAAGAGAGCCAGATGCAGGCGGAGTCCCAGATGGAAATCAAATTCGGCTATTGTACAGAATTCATCATCATGCTGAATAAGACTTTCAATATCAAGACGGAGATGGATTTCAAGGCCTATCTGGAATCTATCGGCGATTCTATTGTATGTGTGGCGGACGACGATATCGTGAAAGTGCACGTACATACCAATGACCCGGGTCTGGCTATCCAGAAGGCATTGAAGTATGGCGCGCTTTCCAATATGAAAATCGACAATATGCGCCTGGAGCATCAGGAAAAGCTGTTCAAGGAAGCGGAAAGCTCCAGGAAAGAGACTCAGGCAGCGGAGAGCAGGGCGGATACGCCGCCTAAGGACTACGGCTTCATCGCTGTCTCCGTAGGAGACGGCATCAATGAAATCTTCAAAAGCCTGGGCGTAGACTACATCATCGAGGGCGGACAGACCATGAATCCCAGCACGGCGGACATTCTGGACGCGGTGGATAAGGTCAACGCCAAGACGATTTTCATCCTGCCCAACAACAAGAACATCATCCTGGCGGCAAATCAGGCGGCGGAGCTGTCCGCGGAAAAGGATCTGCTGGTAATCCCCACCAAGACCATCCCCCAGGGAATCACGGCCATCATCAATTTCGTGCCGGAGCTGTCCGTGGACGAGAATGAAGCGAACATGCTGAACGAAATCGGCAATGTCTGCACCGGCCAGGTGACCTACGCGGTGCGCGATACAGTCATCGATGACAAGGAAATCAAGAAAGGTGATTTCATGGGAATCGGCGACAGCGGCATCCTTGCGGTGGGCAATGATATGACCGCGGTGGCGGACGATACTATTTCTAAAATGATGAAAGCGGAGAGCGAATTGATCAGCATCTACTATGGCAGCGATGTGACAGAGGAAAATGCCGAGAGCTTCCGTTCACAGGTGGCGGACCGTTATCCTGACTGTGATATCGAACTGCAGTACGGAGGCCAGCCTATTTACTATTATGTCATGTCCGTAGAATAAAGAGAGAGGCGTATGAATCAGGATACCCCTGTCATTGAACTGAAAGGCGTCGGCGAGAAGACGCAGAAGCTGCTGGAAAAGCTGAATATCCGCACGGTGGGCAATCTGCTTTCCGCCTACCCGAGAGACTACGAGGTGTTCGGGGAGCCGGTAAAAGTAAGCGAAGCGTCCGCCGGGACTGTCTGTGCCGTCTATGGAGCCGTGTCCGGCATCCCCAATGAGAGAAGAGTCCGCAAGCTGAGCATCCTCAATGTGAATATCGCGGACAGTTCCGGCAGCCTGCAGCTGACATTCTACAATATGCCATTCCTGAAAAAGACCCTGCGTCAGGGAGGATTCTATATTTTCAGGGGATTGGTGCAGACAAGGGGCGCTTCCAGAATCATGGAACAGCCCAAAATCTTCTCCAGAGAGGACTATGCGAAGCTGACCGACCGGCTGGTGCCCCGGTATTCCCTGACCAAAGGGCTGACCAACCAGTCTCTGCAGAAATACGTGAAACAGGCCCTTTCTTTCTATGAATTCGGGCCGGAATATTTTTCGGAAGACCTGCTGGAGGAAGCCCGCCTGGTATCGGAGCGGGAGGCCCTGGAGACCGTTCATTTTCCCCAAAACCATGATTCCCTGGTGCAGGCCAGAAGACGTCTTGTCTTTGACGAATTCTTCTCTTTCCTGTTTCTCATGCGGAAAAATAAGGAATTCAGCGATGGCCTTGCCAGCAATTACAGGCTGCTCGAGACGGCGGATACCGTGCGCTTCCTGGAGCAGCTCCCTTTCCCCCTGACCAGGGCCCAGCAAAAGGTCTGGCAGGAGATCAAAGACGATGTGGGCAGCGCCCGCTGTATGAACAGATTAGTACAGGGGGATGTAGGCTCCGGAAAGACCATCGTGGCGGTGCTTGCCCTGCTGATGACTGCAGCCAACGGCTATCAGGGCGCTTTGATGGCCCCCACGGAAGTGCTTGCCATGCAGCACTTTGAGACCATACAGGATTATGTAAAACAATATGACCTGATATTCCGCCCTGTCCTTTTAGTGGGCTCCATGTCCGCCAAAGAGAAGAGAGAGGCCTATGGGAGAATCGCTTCCGGCGAGGCCAACCTCATCATCGGCACCCACGCGCTGATTCAGGAAAAGGTGCAGTATAAGGCGCTGGCTCTGGTGGTGACGGACGAGCAGCACCGCTTCGGAGTAAGACAGCGGGAGCATCTGGCCGAAAAAGGGGAAAATCCCCATATCCTTGTCATGAGCGCCACCCCCATTCCCAGGACGCTGGCCATCATCCTCTACGGAGACCTGCATATTTCCGTCATAGATGAACTGCCCGCCAACCGTCTGCCCATCAAGAACTGCGTGGTGAACACCGGCTACCGTCCAAAGGCCTATCGCTTTATTGCCGGACAGGTAGAACAGGGGCGCCAGGTGTATGTCATCTGTCCCCAGGTAGAGGGGGACAGCGAAGATGCCGAGGGCGGCGCGCCTCTGGAGAACGTAGTGGATTATACGGAGAAGCTGAAAAGCGCTCTGCCGGCCGGCGTACAGGTGGCCTATCTCCACGGAAAGATGCGTCCTGCGGACAAGAACCGCATCATGGAGCAGTTCGCCTCCCGGAAAATCGATGTACTGGTATCCACCACTGTCATAGAAGTGGGCATCAATGTGCCCAACGCCACGGTGATGATGGTGGAAAACGCGGAGCGCTTCGGCCTGGCTCAGCTCCATCAGCTGCGGGGGCGGGTAGGGCGCGGAGAGCACCAGAGCTACTGTATCTTCATAAGCGCCAGCGAAAAGGAAGAATCCATGGAGCGGCTGCAGATTCTGAACAAATCCAACGACGGCTTCTTCATCGCCTCGGAAGACTTGAAGCTGCGGGGACCGGGGGAACTGTTCGGAATCAGGCAGAGCGGGGAATTCTCTTTCCGTATCGGAGATATCTATTCGGATGCCTCTGTGCTGAAGCAGGCTTCCAAAGCCGTGGACAGGATACTTTCGGAGGACCCCGGACTGGAGAAGCCGGCGAATTTACTGCTGAAACAGCATCTGGAGGCAGCAGCCGGGAATCATGTCGATTTTCGCTCCATTTGAAGCTTCTGATAAAATTTTCTTGACAGAATTGAGAAGATAGTGTATTATAATCAAGAAAATTTAGCCTGTTAAAGCAATAAAGTGGAGGCCGACCAGGCTGGATTCATGAACAGGAGACAGGAAAAAGTGAATGCCTGTCCTTAGGAAAGTGTGATAAAAAAGTGCCTTCGGCACTTCAACCCCCTAGCCCCCATTCATGGGGGAAAAATTGTGCGGCACACAATTAGGGGGTTCCTTTTTTGCTGTTTTCCTGCATAATAGTCTCATGAGCATACTACAGAATATTTTCAGAGACCATTATGAAGAAATAATCTATATTCTTCATCCACGTGACTCAGTCATCGAAAATGTTGATAAGATGATCCACTGCGGCGATCCTTCCTTTGGTGGTGCAATGTATGGCT
>CAJTHM010000025.1 GCA_910576125.1 Lachnospiraceae bacterium
GTCTTTCAAAGCCGATTCCTAAGCCAGCGCCTAAAAAGCGGGGCAGGCCGAGGAAAAATCCAGCGGAAGACAAACCAAAGCGACCAAGGGGGCGGCCAAGGAAAAACACCTGATCTGCTGCACCTCTATAGTACGGCAGATTGGGAAACTTATAATGAATTCCATAAAACTTTCCAGACTACGCGCAAAGCACATCGTGATTGGCCTACAAATCATTATTCTTCTAATCGCTGCCAGCAGCTGGCTTCTTAACCGCGGCAATGCTTACAGCAAAAACTTTACAGTTGACGACTATCTTCTCGCAGAAAACGCAATAATAGACGGCACGTTGATTTCCATGGATGATTCCTCAGGAAGTCAAGGAGTTTTTTTGTCCACGCCTTCGCTCAGTCTGAGTAAAGGCGTCTATCAGATACAGATTGATTATGCTGTGAATTGTCCTGGAAATTCCGTATCTGTCAGCTCCGGTCTGGGAAGTCTGGAAATGAAGTGCCCTTCTCTTGAGCTGGATTCCACCTGTTATACCCAAACTATGGTTTTAGATATTTCCCGTAGTGTAGATGATGCTGTTATTCATGTCTCTTTTTCCGGGAATGGCTATATCCGTATAAGTAATATCGGGATTTATGAAACCAGTTCCCTTTACAAAAAGAATTTTTTCTATGCTTTCCTACTATGCGTGCTCATCAATCTGGGCTATTTTTTTCTACGCTCTGATATCAGGATCAGAAAAATCATTTTGGCTCTGGCCGGTATCTTTGGGATATCCTGTTATCCGCTCTATACCGATTTTCTCATGGCCGGCCATGATATTTTGTTTCATTTGATAAGAATCGACGCCATCAGCCAGGGCCTTTCCCTTGGCACTTTTCCTGTAAAGCTCCATCCTCTATGGGCCAATGGATATGGCTATGCAGTGGGAATATTTTACGGCGATGCTTTCCTGTATTTCCCTGCTTTCCTCCGCATACTCGGTTTTTCCATTCAGGCTTCCTACAAATTTTTTGTAGCATTCATAAATCTGGGAACTGTCCTGATTGGCTATTATTCTTTCCGCAAGATGTTCTCGGATGAGAAAATTGCCCTGTTAGGTTGTCTGGCCTATACGCTGGCCCCCTATCGTCTCATGGACGTGTACACAAGAGCAGCGGTAGGAGAATATTGTGCCATGATGGTCCTCCCACTGATATTATGTGGATTTTACTTGGTTTTTCAGGACAGCAGAAAGGAAAATTGGTGGAAGCATTCCATTCTCATCGCCTTTGGGCTCACCGGGTCGATTCAGTCTCATGTGCTAAGCACTCTCATCGTAGGGCTTTTCATCATTTTGACCTGCCTGATACTTATAAAACGCGTTTTCAGGAAATATGTGTTCCGTTCTTTGGTCACTGCCGCTGCACTGGCCATTCTTCTCAACTTGAATTTTATTGTTCCGTTCCTCGATTTTTATACGGAGGATATCATGGTTAATTCTCCAGAATGGTCAGGCGCTCCGCGTGGCTCCTTTCAGACAGGCGGACTATTTCCAATACAGCTGTTCGCGCTATTCCAAAAAGGTACCGGCAGCGCCTGGTCCACATCAGCCGGAATTGCCACAGAACCTACTTTCGGCGTCGGTATCCTGATGACGATTGGCCTGTTTGTATTTATCTATCTCCTCTGCATCCATAAGAAAGATTGCCAAAAAGACCGCAACTATATTCCAGCAATCCTGTGCGCACTGTTTGGCGTTCTCTCACTATATATGGCTACCTGCTATTTCCCATGGGATGCCCTTATATCTATAAATGAGGGCATCGAAAAAATCATTCTGACCCTGCAGTTCCCATGGAGAATGCTCATGCCCGCCACGATACTGCTGGTATTCGTTGTATGCTATTCCTTTCATATAGGCAAAAAGGTATGGGGGAACTGCCAAAATTATCTTCTCGCCGGCATCTTTCTCCTGATATTAAGCTGTGGATGGTATTTTTACGATTTCTCGTTTTCCGGGGAGCCCTATCGTATTTACAGCACATCAGAATTAGATACAATGCAGCTTTGCACATGTGATTACTTACCTTCCGGTACTGACCCTAATCTCATCCATGCGAACCTTGTCTATGCAAATGGAGTAGCCCCTCTGGAAGCCTATCAACAGCTGGGGACGGCAATTTCCTGCAATGTCAAGGCTCAATCAGAGGATGCGTATGTAGATTTTCCTTTATTATATTACAAATACTACCGCTGCACTGATGCGGACACCTCCCAGACTCTCCCTGTATGCGCAGGCACCAACAATATGGTTCGTGTCCAATTTCCAAAGGGGTATTCCGGCTCTATTTCTATCCGTTTTGTCGAGCCATGGTTCTGGAGATTGGCAGAGATAATATCTGCCCTTACATTAATTGGTATAATTTTGGGACCGCTAAAACTAAAAAAAGTCCATTAAGAATTGTGCAAAAAATTTAGATTTTTTTGTTGACAAGGCTGCCGATCTTTGCTATAATATCATTTGTGAGCGCGGGAATGTTGCTCATGTGCTGCTGTGGCTCAGTCGGTAGAGCGTCGCATTGGTAGTGCGGAGGTCACGGGTCCGATTCCCGTCAGCAGCTTAAATAAAAATAGCGGAAATCCTGATAAAATCAGGATTTCCGCTATTTTGTATGCCAAAGGTTATGGGCCGCCGGAGGAATACATTTATCCTACCGCGTTTTCAGCTTCCGATACAGCGTAAAATACATGGTGATAAAACATGCAAGTCCCCCGATGCAATTGGAAATGGGTTCCGCCCAGAACACACCGTCCACGCCCAACCCTGTTTGGGGCAGCATTATCGTCAGCGGCGCCACGATCACGGCCTTGCGCAGCAGGGAAAAAAAGACCGCATGTCTGGAATATCCCAGAGCGGTAAAGGCCGACTGCCCGGTAAACTGGAATGCCATAAAGAAAAATCCCAGGAAATACAGCTTCAGCGCGCTGATTCCTGCCTCCAGCATGGCGGCGTCCTCCGTAAAAATCGAAAGCAGAAAATGAGGACATTGTATCACCGCTCCCCAGGCCAGTAAGGTATACAGAATCCCCATACAGGCCGTAAATCGGATTCCCTGACAGACGCGGTCATACCGTTTCGCTCCGTAATTGTACCCCAGCACCGGCTGGGATCCGCTGGTAAGGCCGCTTACCGGCAGCGACAGGATTTCCCTGACGGAATTGAGGACCGTCATGATGCCCACATACAAATCCCCTCCGTATATCTTCAGCGTCGCATTGCACACCACCTGCACCAGGCAGTTTGTCCCCTGCATGATGAAACCCGACATGCCAAGGGAGACGATTTCCCGAGTCAGTTTCCAGTCTATCCGCAAATGCTGTTTCTTTATGCGGAGCCCCGCCTTTCTCCCGGTCAGGAAACGCAGGACCCAGATGCTAGATACAATCTGGCTCAAAATAGTGGCCAAAGCCGCTCCGCTTACCCCCATATCCATTACAAATATGAAGACAGGGTCCAGGATTAGGTTCAGCACCGCTCCAATCAGCGTGGTCATCATGCCCGTCTTAGGGAAACCCTGTGCATTGATAAAGCCATTCAGCCCCGTGGAAAGCATGACGAAAGGAGTTCCAAACAGGTAAATCCGCAGATACGCATCCGCATACACATAGGAAGCGTCGCTTGCCCCGAACAGATAGAGCACCGGCCTGCGGAACAGATAGCAGAAAAGAAACATCAGAGCGGAACAGCCAAGGAGCAGCGAACATGTGTTTCCCAATATCAGTTCCGCCCTCTCCTCCTCACCGGCTCCTCTGGCTATGGAAAACAGCGGCGTCCCTCCGGTACCGAACAGATAAGTGAACGCGGCAATCAGCGTAGTCAGCGGAAACGCCAGCCCGATGCCTGTCAGCGCCATACTGTCCGCTCCCGGCAGATGTCCGATATAGATGCGGTCCACCACATTGTACAAAAGCAGCACCAGCTGCGCCAGCATCAGAGGGATGGCCTGGGATATAATGTTACGCCATATCTTTCCTTTTGAAAAATCGTTCGTCATGAATGCCGCCCCTTCCATCCGCTCTTCTGCCGGAATATTTTACCTGTATCTTAATAAGTCTTGCTGTTGTCCACGATTACCTGGGACTCCTTTTTCACGATGGCAGAAGTCCTGATTTTCTCCTGGAGCAGCTCATAGAACCGATCATCCGGGAAGTTCTTCACATCCACAGTCTCTCCTGTCCATGCGCTCAGATGGATGGCATTGGAAATCGTAAGCCCTAATACCCCCTCTTCTCCCGGCGCCAGAAGCTGCCCGCCATGCAGCACGGCGAAAGCGAAATTGTTCAGAATCCCCACATGCTGAGGTCCGCCGGAGAAATCCGCCGGAATATTGCACTCCCAGCACTCCGGCTTTCCAAAAGGCTCCGCGTTGACTTTATTGTGCTCCCGCTCCGATATCACATTGCGGTGGAAGACAATCCTGTTATCCTCTACCACCACCTTGCCCATGTCGCAGGCAATCTCCAGGCGGTTGGTGCCCGGCGCTTCCCCGGTAGAGGTAATGTATTCTCCTGTGGTGCCGTTTTCGTACTCAAAATATGCCATCACATCGTCTTCCACTTCGATGTCATAATACTTTCCGAAGCTGGCCTTGGCAAATATCCTGTCCGGCATCCCGAACATCCACTGCCAGAGATCCAGCTGATGGGGATTCTGATTAATCAGCGCGCCGCCGCCCTCTGTCTTCCAGGTGGAACGCCATGTGCTGCTGTCATGATAAGCCTGGGGGCGGTACCAGTCCGTGATGATCCAGGTAATCCTCTTGATATGGCCCAGCTCGCCCTTCTGAATCATCTCCCGCAGCTTCTGGTATACCGGATTGGTCCGCTGGTTGTACATGATGCCGAACTTCCTGTCAGACCGCGCCGCGGCGGCGTTCATCTCCTTTACCTGTCCGGTGTAGACTCCGGCGGGCTTTTCCGTGATGACATGCAAGCCCTGGGCAAACGCCTCTATGGCAAGGGGCGGATGATAGTAATGGGGCGTAGCGATGAGAACGGCGTCGCACAGGCCGCTGCGGTACATCTCCCCGGCATCGCCAAATACCGGGATTCCGGGATACTGCTGCCTGGCCGCCTCGCATCTGGCCGGAGCGATATCGCAAATCGCGCCCATTACCATGTCGGGCACCTTACCCTCCGTCACGTTTTTCACATGTCCCGTTCCCATGTTTCCAAAGCCGATTACACCTAATCTTACTTTCTCCATAAAGCAAATCCTCCTACTCGATTATCTTATCTACAATCTCTTCCAGGGCACGGTAAGCCAGCGTAAAGGTTCCCTCTCCTCCCTGGGGGAGATCCAGCATCTTGTCGTCCAGTTCCAGCGAAGCCAGCCCTGCAAAGCTTCCCAGATGGGGCTCAAGGCTTAAGAAGCCGTCATATCCGTTGTCCAGAAGACTCTTCAGAATATACTCCACATTTCCGTCGCCCGCTCCCGCCGGCACTACTTTTCCGTCTTCCAAAAATGCATCCTTGATATGTACATAGCTGATGAATTTTTCCAGCTTCTCATAAGCCTCTTTTGTATCCTGTCCGCACTGCACGAAATTAGCGGGATCGAATACGGCCCGGAAATGCTCGCAGGACAGTTCCTTCATTAAATCCGCACAGCGCTCTGCGGTATCTCCGTAAATGTCTTTTTCATTCTCATGGAGCAGCACCACATCCTGCTCTTTGGCATATGCCGTCATCCTGCGCAGACGGCCGATTACCTCCTCCCTCTCTTCGGCGGACCAATCCTGAGCGGTTTCTCTTTCAGCACCGCTGGCAGCGCCCTCTGCCGAATCGGGTTTCGCAGGACGATAGAAGCTGAACATCCTGATATATCTGGCATCCAGTTTTTTTGCTACTTCCACTACTCTCTGGAACTTTCTGAAATGCGCCTCGAAATCCTCGTCAAGCCTTATCTTCCCGATGGGAGAACCAATGGAGGATACTCTGATTCCGGCCTGCTCCATCTTCTCTTTCAGAGCCTCCGCCTCTTCATCGGAAAGATCCGCGATATTCTTCCCGTCAATTCCCCTCGGCTCAAAATAGCTGATATTCAGTTTCTGCAGCACCCTGAACTGGGTATCCACGTCCTCCGCGATTTCATCCGCAAAACCGCTGATTTTGTCATATTTCATCTGGCTTTTCTTCCTCCTTTATTTTGAGACTCTTTCGAATCTCCTCTTAATACCTTTAAAATAAAAGTACCATATTTTGTTCAATCTGTAAAATGTTTTTCATTCTATTTTCTCTAAAATAAAATGAGATAATGGCAGTTGGAATCCGTTAGTCCAGCTGCCATTTATACTGCTTAACAGTTATAATTTTCGAGTAACCCGACTGCATAACGCCAGCCATATGCGTTTAACCAGTGTAATACAGTAAATTCTGGCGTTATGCAGTATAATATTATGGGGCATCTAATCTGAAGTCTCTCTGCTGCCTGTAAATACGCACAGGACCCATTAATCCCGACACAAGATCCTCACTTTCTCTGTCAATATTGTCTTCATTCCAATAACGGTTCCATCCCAGAGCCATTCCTTCGTCTACCAGCATATGTCTTCTGGCCGGAGCAGCTGAATTGGACACTATGATAGTAATCTCATTTTCTCCTTCCTGGAGAAATTCCGTGATGTCTGCCCGATAAGGAGCCCATGGGGTCACTGCTGCCAGCTGATGATTGATCCAGACCTCCGCACAGGACTCTCTCTGTCCCCACTGCAGAATATAACGCAGCTCCTGCCCCTCTTCCCGGAAAACATCCGGTTTCCACCAGAAACGGTTACGATAAAGCGCCTGCCCTGAAAACCAAGGCAGTCCCAAAGAAGCCCATTCCCTATAAGATATAGGCACTGGTTTCAGGAGCACCTGTAGCGGTTGCTGCAGCCCATCCTCAGGGCTTTCCGCTTCTACATCCAATTCCAGCATCCGCACCCGGTCTATCGGCCGTACCCTCAATGCCTTTTCTTCTGCAAAGGATACCTCCACACCATCTAACCGACATCGATATCCGCCTTTCACACAAGGCGCCGCTATTTCCGCTGTTCCCACAGGCAATGTAATCTGATAGGCTACTCGCCTGGGCCATGAAAGTCTTTCCCCATACAAAGGCAAATCTCCCCACGGTTGAAGCGGCACATTTCCCCTTTCCCAGGCGTATAGCCACACGCCGTCCCTTTCGGCCCAAAGCTGGCGGGCAGGATCATGGCGATGGGCCTGGAGACGACGGCTCAGATTTTCCCAGCTTTCCTCATATTGATTGCTCACAATCCATTCAGAGTTACTCTGTATGCACACCGGATTTTCTCTTATGTCTTTCAGGTACAGTTCTCCTTCAAGCAGCAAGGAAATCATCCTGTCAGCCGGGAGCTTTTCCACAGAGCAGATATTGCTGTCCGGATAAGGGTTGGGATTGTGTACATGAACTGCAATCAGATTCTCCCCTTGATGGAAAAAATCACCTAACTCCAATGTAACAGGCTTCATGCCGCCCTCTCCTGCCAGATGCCCGTTCACATAGAGCGTAAACTGCTGCACTGCTGCAACACAGATTCTTCCTCCGGATACATCACTTTCCAAAAATACTTCTTTCTGAAAGTACAAATCCGCCTGATCCATGCTGTCCTGCCAATGAGGCCTCCTGGTAATCCAGGATGCTTTCCACAGGCTTAAATGCCTCCCGCACCTCCCCATTTCCCATCGAGTATTGCAGATACGGATCGGTTTGGCCTCCTGTCCATACCCCAGGCGTTTCCCCCAGGTTTCCACAGGTTCCTCCCCTTTCAAAGGCTCTACCAGAAGATAGCAGGCTTCATCTGCTGCAAGCATGATTTCCACCTGGACTTTCCCATCTACACATCTCGCACTGACGGGCCATATCTTCCCAGTGGCCGAATCCATTCGGCTCACTCTTCCCATAGCGTTAAGCCGTAGTTGCAGCGTTTTCTCCACATCTTCGCTGTTGCTGATAAAATAACTGTCACAGTTTTCTATCTTCCTGTGATTCACATATATCTCAGAGGAGTCACCTTTCAATATCTCCACATCCCGGCCAATCAGCCCTGCAATCTTCTCCGGCAGTTTACAGGATGGCAATTCCTCCCCATAGAAAAGCACTTTTCCGCCCGATATCTGATAACGATTCAGCCATGTCTTCAGCTCCGCTGTCAATACCGCCTCCTGCGGGAATAGAAGCACCTGGATTTTCCTTCCGCCGCTTTCCAGATATCCCTCCCTCACAGGAGCGGCCAGAATGGTATCTTCATCTATCACATCCGCATCCATCTGGTTCTCCACCAGACTGTATAAAGCCTGATTGTATCCCTCTTCTATATGCCGGGCCGTCCAATCAGATTCAATCCCTATGGTATGCCGCTGTATATCCCGGATGGGATAATAGAGCCCAATCTGCACTACCGGATTCCCAAGAGAATTCATATAACAGATTCTGCGAATTTCGTCCGCAAGGTGCCGGAAATATTTCCAGTAGGGATTCTGGTAGAAAAAGCTGGCGGGCCAATCTGCCTGGGATCCCTGATGATCACATTCATAATACATGCCATGGAGTACAAAGAAATTGATTCCCATAGCTCCCATAGTATGCACGCCCCTGCGATATTCCTGAAGGCTGCAGCCCCATCCGGCGCCTCCCATGGCCTCTGACATGGCACGCTCTCTTCCATAGGCCCTTGCCACTGAAACCGAATACTTTGGCTCATGGAAAGAAATCTTTCTGGGCAGGCGATACCGATAGTCATGGCAATCAGCTCCGGGAATCTGCAGATGGCGCATAGTCCTGAAATAGTCTCCTTGCCGCCAGGAATGCATCGACAGATACTCCTCCGTATGGCCGGTGAGCATCAGATGGTGTTCCCTGCACCAGTCTCCCGTCTGCTTAAAAAATGCTGTCTCATACATATGTGCCGCAGTCTCAAAGTAGTCCTCGCGTACCTTGTCTCCCCGGGAACTACCCTCCTGTAACAGCCAGGGAAGATTTTCCAGCAAATCATAGTGATGCCTCTCCCGGAAAGTTTCCGGCAGCTTCTCTGTCCAGGCAAGCCCCCTGGCGGCCATATAAATCTCATCAAAGAAGATTCCGGGAATCTTCCCTCCAAAATGTTTTCCGTATCGAGCCGCGTATTCCTCATGGGTGCTGAAATCCATATTCGAAGGTACTTCCCGCTGTCCCGCTGGGCCACGCATATTCATCGTACAGCCAGGGATGAAAACCGATCCTCTCCCCCTCTTCCACACAGGCCGATATCGCTTCCCACCATTCCTTCTCCAGGTAAGGCGTAGTGATATACGCCCTTGCATGCATAAACGCACCGTAGATTCCCTGCTCTTTCATCATACCCATTTGCCGTTTCAGCTCTCCCGGCTCCAGAGTTCCGTTCCAGAACCAAAACGGTATCACACTAAATTCCTCAGGTGGTTCACGAAATCTGTCTTTCCAATTCTCTCCCATAGTTAACTCTCCTCACTGCACATGCGGTAATGGAAAAGGCGGACACCACTGCGTCCGCCATGCCCGCCGCTTTCCAGCTCTTATGTCTTATCTCAAACCATAATAAGTATACAGCATTTCAATGTAATCCTGCAGCCCCATGCTGTCCAGCTGATCCAGATACGCCTGCCACTCGCTGTCATCATTAATATTCTTTCTTCCCATGACGAACTCTGTATCTGTCGCCTTGATATAATCATTGATGGTAGCACTGTAGTCTGTAACCGCCTGCACTACCTGCTCGTCCTCGCACCAGACAATATCAGGAATATGGTGGTTTACATAATAGGGTTCATAAGTCTGTGCTGCTTTCAGCAATGTAAACGTATTGTCCGTTTCCTTGGTGCTCTCATCCAAAACAGCCGCATAGCGTATTTCCTCCTTGTCATAGCGGGGGAAACAGCCAGAGTTCCATAAATATTCCGGAATCAGCCTGTCAACCGTCAGCTTGACAGCCCCATTGGTGCCGTAAAGGTTCTGTTCATCCACCATCTCATAGGTAATCCCCTCCATGCCCCAAACGCCCATCCAGGAACCTTCTTCACTAATCAGATAATCCAGAATTTCAAACGCTTTCTCCGGATGTTCGCACTGGCTGCTGATAGCGCCTACCAGATTGAAGTTGCCGCCGAAACGGGCTGCAGACTGCTGATAATCACCCTTCAAAGGCGCCATAGCCTCATAAGTGAACCAGCTCATAACCGTAGTGTCGATTTCTGCCCCCTGATACCAGCAGGGGAAAGTGCCGATTTGAGCCTCCTGCCCATCCTTATTCAGTATTGCCTTGAAAGTAGCCTGATCCTGAGCATATGTCGCTTCATCAATCAAACCCTCCGCATAGAGATCCGCAATATAGGCCAGACCCTCTCTCCACTCATCTGTGATGGCAGAAAAATGGATTTCATTGTCCTCGGTGATATAGTAATAATTGTATGTATACAGCTCAAAAGGATTCATCAGGAAACAGATAGGATCCGTCTGTCTTCCATTGTTATATCCCATCAGAGGAATTTCATCGCCCTCATCCCCGTTTCCATTGGCATCCTTATCCCGGATGTCGATCAGAAAATCCTTGAATTCCCCGGGAGTGGTCGGCGGAGCATCCCACCCGATATTTTCCAGCCAATCTGTACGGTACCACATCTTGTACTCAGATGCCTTATGCACTCCTGTGTCATTGTAGAAAAAAGTATAGATATTTCCGTCCGGGCTGGTCGTAATTCTACCCCCATTCCTTGTTGTCCTATGGCTGTTCTTTCTCCCCATGTGGCAGCATCACTACCCTGCCGCATGTACAGATATGCCAATTCCAACAATTAATATTGACTTTATTTTTAAAGAATAGTATAATTTGACATATTCCACAATCATGATTCTTGTCATTTCTGATTGAATATTGCTATTATGTGCAGAATGCTGTTTCTTATGAGACAGCATTTCCAATGCGGCCAGACCTATAAATTATGCCTTGCGGCAACAATTAGGAGGAATCCATTCGTCCAGACCACACAGCCAATGACAGCGACAGTCTGTTCAGATTTTTTGAACCCTCTGACGTTTCCACCATTTATCCACTATATATCGCTTCAGCGGGCTATGTCTCCGGTCATTCTGACGACTGTACGGGCAGCAAAAACGAAGACGGAGCTATTTTCCTGTACACCATCGCCGGGAATGGCCTTGTCCAGCAGAAAAGCAAGTCTGTATCCCTGCCCCCAAATTCCTGCTGCCTTATAGACTGCAGGAATGGATACCGTTATGAGGCCTCTCCTTCAGAAGAGACCTGGAGCTATTATTATCTCTGCCTAAACGGCAGAGGGCTCCTTTCCTATGCGCCCCATCTGTTCCAAACTCTCCGGTGCCTGTATCCGCTACAGCCGGAGCGCATCCTGGAAATCTGCCGCATTTTCCTGCACGAACTGCCAGGGAAAATGACTCTATCGGCTTCCAGAGCCTGTCTTCTTCTGCAGGAATTGCTCAACAGCCTTCTGGAGTCCCGTCTGTGCGCACAAGTCCCGGTGAAAAGCAATGTTTTAGGAGAACAGAATCCGCTTTCTCCGGCTTTCGCACATATCCGCGAACATTATGCCGAACTGATTACTGTAAACGAACTGGCACGGATATGCCATCTTTCCAAATACTATTTTGTTCATTTGTTCAAGGAATTTTGCGGGGAATCCCCCTATCAGTATCTGAGCAGATACCGTATAGATGTCGCCAAGCATCTCCTTGCCGACAAGAACATTCCGCTCCATCATGTGGCGGCTATGGTAGGGTATCCTACCTACACCAACTTTTTAATGCAATTTAAGAAATATGTAAACGCCCCCCCGCACTGTTCCGAGAGAACCTTACCAGTTAGGCGCAAAAGCGTCTGTCTGCAAATGATCGGAAAACCACGATTTGTCTAAAAAGCAAGCAAAAAGGTCTTGGAACCGAACTCCATACAGTACCAGAGTTTATTTCCAAGACCCAGAATATCTGCAATCCCAATATTGTTCCCCGGCTATCCGAAAATCGCCGCTGTCTGGCTGGGGCAAATATGTCATCCTTGCCCCAGCCATGCGGCAAATTCCCTTTGGATGCGCGACTTTAACTCCGCTCTCTCCTCTTCTGTGACAAAGGCTCCCTCTGCGGCGTTTAGCGCCAGCTGTTTCAATGCATCGTCTGTCAGGGCGAACTGCTTCTTCAGCAGCAGATATTCTTTTTTCAGATTGGTATCGGAGACGGTCATATTGTCCGTGTTGACCGTGACATAAAGCCCTTTCTCCATGAATTCCGGCAGCGGGTAATCCTCCGGCGAGTCCACCGCCCTTGTCTGGAGATTGCTGGAATAGCACATTTCCAGATAAATCTTCCTGTCCCTGAGAAGCTCCATCAGCCCAGAGTCCTCCATGGCGCGTATTCCATGTCCGATGCGCAGGGCTCCCGATTCCAGCGCTTTCCTGACACTTTCCGCTCCGGCCGCTTCACCGGCGTGGATGACCACAGGCACATGACGTTCCTGTGCCCTGCCGAAGACATCGGAAAACATTTCTGTGGGATAGGCTGCCTCGTTTCCGGCCAGATCCACGGCACAGACGCCCTTTCCAAGGAATCTCTCCGCCGCGGCCACAGTCTCCGTATTTTCCGCCCCATTCCCCGCTCCGCGCATGCAACACAAAATCAGCCCGGCAGATATCCCGAACTCCCTGATTCCCTGTCCAAGCCCTGAAACCGCCGCGTGTACGGCAGCTTCCTGGGTGAGCCCCTTTTGCGTGTGCAGCTGGGGCGCGAAACGGATTTCCGCATAGCACAGCCCTTGTGTCCGCAATCTCTTTAGCAGACGGTAGACCGCATATTCCATGCTCTCCTTAGTCTGCAGCACCTGAAGCGGAAGGGCGAATTTTTCCAGATATTCGCCCAGATTCCTGCAGCCCGGTTCTACCATGAGCATTTTCCTGATTTCTTCTTCCCGCTCCGCCGGAAGCGCCGCACCTGACATTTCCGCCAGTCGGAACATGTCTTCCGGATGGATGGAACCGTCAAGGTGTAAATGTAAATCAATCATCAGGGCCCCCTTTTGCAGATTTTTGTACTTATTATACTACATAGCGCCAGAATTTACCATACTGCATTGGTTAAACGTATATGGCTGCGTTATGCAGTCAGGTTACTCGGTAATTTTAACTGTTAAGCAGTATATATTGTACCAAGTCTTTCGCGTGACAGCAAGAGCAAAAAGATTTTTATGGGACTCAGGAAAATATCAAAAACATCTTTCCCGGCTCTCTTAAATATGGTAGAATGTTGAAACGGAAAACGGGAGCGCAGGCTGCCGCCTGTGGCGCTGCCCATGAAATTCAGAAGGATAAAAGATATGATAAACAAAACCACATTGCGACAATCCCTGATCCTGTTCACAGCCGCCCTGATATGGGGCTTTACTTTTGTGGCCCAAAGCGTGGGCATGGACTATGTGGGCCCTTTCACTTTTATCGCGATGCGGAATATCGTCGCCCTGATGGTGCTGCTGCCCGTGGCGGCCATCATGGACAGGCGCGGCAAAAAGCAGCCCCGGCAGACTGACCGGAAAAAGAACAACCGGCTGCTCCTTTTCGGCGGTGTCTGCTGCGGCATCTGCCTGTTTTTGGGAAGCACTTTGCAGCAGTTCGGCGTGAGGGATACCACTGTGGGCAAAGCGGGCTTCATCAGCGCGCTCTATATGGTGCTGGTGCCGCTGCTGGGGATTTTCCTGGGGAAAAAAATCGGACTGCGCATCTGGGCCGCCGTAGGGCTGGCGGCTTTTGGCATGTATCTGCTCTGCATGACAAAGGGGGACTTTCATCTGCAGAAAGGCGACCTGTACCTCTTTGCCTGTGCCATTGTCTTTTCCCTCCAGATTCTGTCCGTAGACCACTTCTCTCCCATGATGGACGGCGTGAAGCTCTCCTGTATGCAGACCCTGACCAACGCTGTCCTGGGCGCAATCTGTATGCTTTTGTTCGAGCGCCCGGACTTCGGCAGCATCCTTGCGGCCTGGATGCCGATTGTATACGCTGGGGCGCTCTCCAGCGGAATCGGCTACACTTTCCAGATCATCGGGCAAAAGAATCTGAATCCCGCCATCGCCTCCCTCATCATGAGCCTGGAATCCGTGATCTCTGCCCTGGCCGGATGGCTGCTTCTGCACCAGATTTTAAGCCCCAGGGAGCTGGCCGGATGTGCGCTGACTTTCCTTGCCATCATTCTGGTGCAGCTGCCGGGGCGGAGCCAAAAGCGTATTGCGGAAAAACCGGGGAACAGCGCCTGATTTCTTTCAATGGGTTGAGACTTTTTCAATCCATGCCCGGATTCCGCTTCCGGAGATTCCGTGTTGTCAGCCCTTTTTCTTTTTGCCCTATATCTTCACCCACCAATCCAACAGAACACAGTAATGATTGTCTCCAGAATCAGGCGGATGATGTGGTGATGGACATGGACTTTCTTTTGCCGAAAGCCGTTCATCAACGCACCGATGGAAATGCATATCATTCCGAAGATTAAAATGAGGATAAAGTTTCTGTTCCAGAACACGTTGCATACAGTGTATCCCAGATTCAACAGGCATCCCGCTGTTATGAATGCGGAGGATGCGCTTTTCGTTTTTTCGGCGGAATGTGCTTCTTCCGCGGGAAGCATCCTTCCCATGGGATGTTTCTCTTCCATGGAATGCTTCTCTTCCATGGGATGTCCCCCTTCCATGTGTTCCTCTTCCATGGGATGCGTCTCTGCCGTGGGATGTGCACCCTTTCTGGAATGCTTTTTTTCCATATATAATGCGAACAACATCAGCGCCACATAGAGCACTACCAGAATACATCCAAAGATTTTCATCTCAATCCCCCTCGTTTCTCTTATATTCTAAAATATCTCCCGGCTGGCAGTCCAGCACATCGCAGATGGCTTCCAACGTGGAAAAACGGATGGCGCTGATTTTACCTGTCTTCATTTTGGACAGATTCACATTGGCCACGCCCACCTTTTCCGACAGCTCTTTCAGGGATATCTTCCGGTCTGCCATGACTCTGTCTAATCTCATGATGATTGGCATTTGCTTCACCTCACAAAGTTTCGTCCGATTCCTGCTGCAGGTCGCAGCCGTAGCTGAATATCAGGGAAATGCTGTAAATGATGGCCGCGATCATCAATCCGATTGCATTGACCCGCCAGGTCAATTCCCCGATGGTGTAATAGTCCACCAAAGCGTCGGAATAGCTTCCCACTATGCCCAGAACGGCAGTAACCAATGCGATTTTCCGGATTCGGACGGTGTTCCGGCGTGAGAATGGCGTGCATCCCTTCTTCATTTCCTGGAAGATGGCGTGGACAAAAAGGATGGCCAACGATATCAATGCCGTATCTACCAGCATGAATGCGAACATGGTCAAAAGGGGCCGCGGCCCAATGCCGATTGTAGTCCCGTTGTTGGCCGTGACTTCAAAGGCGGCGAGAAAAGAGGACTTTAGCTCTTCTCCCGAAAACAGCAGGATACCGATTGCCATCAGTGCCAGCGCCATGATGACAACGGAAACGATAAGCCCCAGTTTGAGGATAATGCTTATTTTTCGGCTCAGTTCTTTGACTTTCTGTTGACTTGGTTTCATCTGTTTCCCTCCTTGTGATAATAAACCTGATATTGATTATATGAGCAATATAGATGAAAGTCAATATTTATTTTATGATAATCGTTAATTTTTTTATGTTAAAATAGGGTTTTGGTTAGGTGGTGCCGCACCGTTTGACAGCAGTCGTCAAAAACCTGTTATGTCCGCGGAAGCCGCTTCATATTTAAAACCGCTAAAGAGCAATAAGGAACCGAACCGCCAAAACGGCATTAATTTGATACAGTTCTGTCAATAAGACTTGCATATTCAAGATAAAACAAGTATAATCAAATACAAACAAACTCTATCAATTACAAATACGAAATCGAGATATTTATTATGTTTATGGAAGAACGGCAGAAGGATATTCTTCGCAAAGTAAACCAAACAGGGCGAATCCTGGTATCAGAGATTCAGGAATGTTATCAAATTTCGGCGGATTGTGCAAGGCGGGACTTAAAAGTATTGGAAAGCAGAGGATTGTTGCAAAGAACACATGGCGGCGCCATTGCAGTTCATCCAAAAGAAATATACCCCACGCCGACATATAATCCAATAGACATAAAAGAAATACAGACTGATTATCTGGCAGTTGCCAAAAAAGCAATCGAATATATTCAAAACAAGGAGGTCATTTATATTACCACGTCTTTGGTCGGATATTATATGGCTGAAAACTTACCGGGAGATGTAACCATTACAGTATTGACCAATTCCGTTACCATTGCAGAAGTATTGCGAAAAAAAATAAATATATCCGTTATATTATTGGGCGGAGAAATGTCTCATCGTGGTCACTGCCATGATTTTTATACCATTCAAATGGTAAAAAATATCCGCATGGATAAAGCGTTTTTATCGCACGCAGCATTGTCTTTGGATTTTGGAGCCTCGATTCACAATCCCGCTGGTGTGGAATTTGGAAAAGCTGTTATGCAGAACAGCGGAATGAATATCGGGCTATATCCGTCTAAAAAGATAGGAAAAAATTCTATCCATTCTGTATGTGAGGTAAAAGATTATGATTTACTGATTACGGACGATAATGTATCTGAGGATTTTCTGATACAGGCAAGGGAACTCGGAGTGGCTATAGAAACAGTTAATTTGAAGGGAGCATGAAAAATGTATTGTATATTAGTGACAGGTATTCCGGCAGCAGGAAAAAGCACTATGGCAGAAGCCATGTCAGAAAGGTTGAAATTGCCTGTTATTTCAAAGGATACCATAAAAGAACTGCTGTTTGACAATGTTGGTTTTCAGTCGAGAGCAGAAAAAGTAAATCTTGGAATTGCCAGTATGGAAATCATGTATTATGTCGCAGGTCAACTTATGAAAGCGGGACAACCTTTTATACTGGAGAATAATTTTGAACATTCATCAGAACATGGGATAAAAAATCTTTTGGAAAAATATCAATATTCCGCATTGACCATTACCTTGACAGGTGATTACAAAGTTATCTACCAGCGTTTTCTGAAACGGGAAAGCAGTCCTGACAGGCACAGGGGACATGTAGAGAATGACTGTTATCCAGAAAAGAAAGAGAATCATCCGAAAACTCCAAAAACAAAAACTATTTCTTATGAAAACTTTGTCTGCGGAATAGAACAAAGGGGATTTGATGCCTTCCTGATTGATGGCAGACAAATCAAAGTTGACACCACAGACTTATCAAAAATAAATATGGAAGAATTATTTTCACAGATTGCGGCATGGAAGGAGGAGATTCCGCATGATTGATGCGCATGTTCATTTGGAAAAAGGCGATTATTCAGTAGAATGGATAGAACAGTTTATTAAGTATGCTGTAAAAAGAAATATAGACGAAATTTACTTCTTGGAACATACCCATATCTTCCAGGAATGCCGTAATCTATTGTAAAGTGTAATGTGCCAATTCTGACAGCGTCAGATGCCCACTCGCCACAAAATGTCGGCTTATATATTAAAGAAATGAACGACTTAATCCAATCTGACCATTTTTTTCTATTCGAAAGTATTTCGGGATGATGATATCGGCGGAAAATTGTACGAAAGATATTATATTTTCTTGCATAATGATGCATACCAGCGATGAAATCTGCCGATATGTACCCGGAATCTTTCGCTTGTGAGTCAAATGAGTCGGATTGCACGGTAAGTTTTCGTGATTGCGAAGCATAAAATCCAGCTCAAAGAATTGCCAGGGAAGCAAAATTTCAGCAATCATATGGAATTGTCTACAAATAACTGATGCGAGTTTATAGCCGTTTTCCTTGTATTTCCGGGCTTTCTCCTAAACAAGCTGCATCAGTTATTTTCCGACAGTTCCTATGTAGGAATCTACATGGGAGGGCTTAGCGGATTACGGACGCTTATTCTTTTGACAGCTTCTGCATGACGGAACTGCTGCAGAATGGGCAGCTGTTATACGGCGCCGAAATCCGCAACCAGCTTGCGCTGCTCGTCCTACTGGAGATTCCGGCGGTCTGCAGTATAAGTCTCCGGGCAATCCGCTCTGATGGTCTTGACCCTGAAGCAGAAGTACAGAATATGGAACAACCACACGCATCCCAGCACGATGCGGCCTACGGGAACCTGATCCATCATGAGGAATCCCACGGACATCAGCAGGGTCACCGTGACCATGATGCGTATCTTGGTCTTCCGGGTCATGCCCCTCCCCTGGACATAGCTTTCCAGGTTGTTCTTGTACAGCCGGGTATTGGTAAACCACTTATGCAGCCGCTCTGAGCTTTTGGCAAAGCAGTAGGCGGCCAGCAGCAAAAAGGGGAAGGCGGGAAGCAACGGAAGCACTGCGCCCAAAGCCCCAAGCCCTACCGCGATACAGCCTATTACGACATAGAATAGCTTTTTCAGTTTCATGACACTTTCTCCAATCTTTTCTTCTCTTTTTTCGTCTCCATGAAGGATGGGGGCATCATCTTTTTTCCGCCTAACTCTTCCGCCCGGTTTTACTTTCCACCGTGTATACGGTATCGGCAATCCGCATAGTGGACTGGCGGTGGGATACCAGCGCCACTGTCCTGCCCTCCCCCTCCTCGCAGAGGGATTTCAGGATGACCGCTTCGTTCAGGCTGTCCAGGTTGCTGGTGGGCTCATCCAGGAGCAGAAAGGGCGCGTCGTGGAGGAAAGCCCTGGCCAGCCCCAGCCGCTGGCGCTCTCCGCCCGACAGGGTGTCGCCCAGTTCGCCTACGGGCGTGTCGTACCCATTCGGCAAGGTCATGATGAAGTCATGGACGGATGCCTTTCTACAGGCGGCTTCTATCTCTTCCTCCGTGGCATCCAGTTTTGCGATTCTCAGATTGTTCCGGATGCTGTCGTGGAACAGATGGGTCTCCTGGGTGACAAAGCTTTCGCAGTCCCTCAGGGATGCTGTGTTGATGCTGTGGAGCGAAACGCCGGATATGCGGATATCCCCGCTGTCCGTCTTCCAGAAGCGCATGAGCAGTTTCAGCAGCGTGGATTTCCCGGAGCCGCTTTTGCCGGTGATGCCCGTGATCCGGCCCGGCTCGCACACAAGGCTCAGATCCTCCAGAATCCTTTCGTTCCCGTAGGAGAAGCTGACTTTCTCTGCCTTCGCGCCGCCGAAGGCCATTCTGTCGAGAGCAGCGCCCCCGGTGATTTCCTCCGCCACAGGCTCCTCGTCCAGGATGTCCAGCACTCTGTTCCCGGCGGCAAAAGTGCTCTGGAGGGTGCTTCCCAGATTGGCCAGGGCGATGGCCGGGCCGAAGGAAGAAAACAGGGCCGCCGTGGGGATCAGCACGCCGGAGAAATCCACTTTTCCGGCCTGACAGAGCATGGCACTGGCGAACAGCATGCACAGGTCAAAGAGCAGAATCACCGTGTTCGCGGCGGCCATGTTCCTTCCGGAGATGCGCTTCATGCGTCTCTCGTCGCCGGAGAGCCCGTCTGTCCTGGCGTTCATTTCCGCCAGGCGCGCTTCCCCCTGTCCGTACTGAAGCGTCTCAGGAAGCCCACGTAGGCTGTCGAGGACGAAGCTGCTCAGTTCCCCGGATTTGGCGCGGAATTCCATGGCGGCGTTTCTCCTGGGTGATTTTCCTCCGGGGATTCCGGCATTGTTAAGTCCTGTTCTGGCCGGGTCTGTCCCAGCCAGGCCTGTGGATTCAGAACATTCTCTGTCCGCAACAACTTTTACTATGCTTTCTCTACCAAAGCCACTTCGCCTTGTCCGCGCTCCACTGTTGCTTAACCTTGATGTCACCAACGGAATTACAGCTCCAACCACAAGGTACGCCGCAAGCGCCAAAAGTCCCAGCGCCGGGTGGAAGGCACCGATGAAAAGGCTCATGACCACGGTGAAAAGAAACGCTATCGCCACCGGAGAGATGGTGTGGGCATAGAAGACTTCCAGCAGCTCGATGTCCGAAGTAATCACCGAAATCAAATCCCCTTTGTCCCGGCCCTCCAGTTTGGCCGGACAGAGCTTCCGCAACGCCTGGAACACCTTATCCCGAATCAGCGCCAGCAGCTTGAAAGCGATATAGTGGTTGCATCCCTGTTCCGCATAGCGCAGCACCGCCCGCAGCAGGGCAAACAGCAGAACGCAGATGAACACTGTCTTCGCGCCTATTGCCGTTTCATACCCCAGCACGTCAAGCACCGCAAAGCCGCCCAGGATGGTGATAAAGGCGGCGCAGAGGTGTCCGATGAATCCCATGAGCACCGCCAGAATCATATAGCCTGTCAGCGGCTTCACAAGGCCGATCAGCCTTGCCATCACCGCGAATCCGCTTCGTCTCTTCATCTCTCCGCCGTCTCCTTTCCGTTTTCATCGCTTTTTGAATCCGCCGTCTCCTGCCGGGTATGCCCGAAATTCTCCAGGCTCTGCTGGGCGTTCCACAGCTTGGCGTACACGCTTCCCTTTGCCAGCAGCGTCTCATGGCTGCCGCTTTCCGCCACGTTTCCATGCTCCATCACGTAGATACGGTCGGAAACCGTCACATTGGCCAGGCGGTGGGAAATCAGGATGACGGTCTTCTTCCCCGCCAGTCGATGAATCTCCCCCATGATGTCGTTCTCACTCTCCACATCGATATTGGAGGTGGCTTCATCGAAAATATAGACCGGGCTGTCGTGGAGCAGGGCCCTGGCCAGCGCCAGTCTCTGGCATTGGCCGCCGGAAAGGTTGGAGGCCTTCTCCGCCAGGGCCGTGTCCAGTCCGTTCTCGCCTTTCAGGAAGTCCGCCAGCTTTACCCGCTCCAGCACGGCCCACAGCTCGCTGTCGGAAGCGCCGGGCCTGGCCGCGGTCAGGTTTTCCCGCACGGAGCCTTTGAACAGGTAGCTCTGGTAGCTGATGTAGGTCAGGTTCTTCATCAGGCTTTCCTCGGAAAGCTCCGGCAGCTCCTGGCCGCCGATTTTCACCCAGCCGCTATAGCCCCTGTTCCGTCCCATGAGGATTGCTGCCACCGTGGATTTCCCACAGCCGCTCTCGCCCACGATGGAGGTAAAGCTGCCTTTGGGGAATTCCATTTGGATGCCGTGGAGGATTTCCCTGCCCTCTTCATAAGAAAAACACAGCCCCTGGCACACAATGGAGCAGTCCTCCGGAACCGGAACCGTCTTCGCCGCGGGCTCCGGCAGATCCAGCAGCCGGAAAATCTTGTCGCTGGCTGCCATGCCGTTCATGGCGATGTGGAAAAAGCTTCCCAGCTGCCGCATGGGGATGAAGAAGTCCGCCGCCAGCCAAATGATCAGAAGGCATCCCGCCAGGGACACTTTCCCAGCCCCAAACTGGGTCACCGCCATGATGATTCCCAGCGCCGCGCCGCCGTAGGCGATCAGGTCCATGATGGTGATGGAGTTCAGCTGCATGGTCAGAACTTTCATGGTGATTTTGCGGAATTTCTCCGATTCCTCGTTCATTTCCTGATTCTTGAAACCGTCCGCCTGGTAGATTTTCAGGGTGGTCAGGCCCTGAAGGTTCTCCAAAAAGGTATCCCCCAGCGCCGTGTACTGGCCCCAGTATCTGGACAGCAGTTTCTTGGCCCAGGTCTGGACTGCCGCTATGGCCACGGGAATCAGCGGGACGCAGACCAGCAGCACCACGGCGGAGGGGACGTTCACAAAGCAGAGGTAGCCGAACAGGGTCAGGGGCGCCAGCATGGCGTAAAAGAACTGGGGCAGATACGCGCCGAAGTAGGTCTCCAGCTGATCCACGCCCTCCACCGCCACCTGGACAATCTCCGAGGTCTTCACCTGTTCCCGGTAGGAAGTCCCCAGCTTCAGCAGCTTCCGATAGATTTTCTCCCGGAGGGTCTTTTTCACCGCTTTGGAGGGCAGGTAGCTCATGGCGCTGGAGCCTGTGGTGCAGACGTAGCGGACAATGACGGCAAGGGCCGCCAGGATGGCCGTCGCCAGGATATCGCCGCTGCCCGCCGTGCCCCGGAACAGTCCGGCCAGCAGCCTGGTGATGGCTGTCATCATGACGATATTGGCGGCAAGGGAACACCACTGCAGCGCCACGTTCCCGGCTATGTATTTCTTGCTTTCGCTGACTGTGCCTATCAGCCTTTTATTAATCATCATGGCGCATTGTCCTCCTTGGCTAATATTTATTAGCTTTATCTAACTTTCAGCCTTAATAAAGGCGACTACCGATTGTTAGTAGTCGCTAACCATATATTTAGTATACTCCCTATGGAACCATTTTGTCAACGATATTTTGGTTCTTTCAGGCTTGGTTGAAATGATAATCCATTTCCCATATTTTGCGTCTTTGCTGGAAACACCCGGGCGGAAAATAAAGGGCTGACAAAAATCCTGTCAGCCCCCATCTGTTGCCATGGATCGCTGCCGTGGCGGTCACGGCTTTCTCCGGACGCTTCCCTCCGCCGCGGCAATCCAATATGGCCTTCCCGCGGATACGAGTTTACTTCCTCTTGACCGGGATCCATATCTCGCTCTCGTAATCCGCCGCCTGGGTATTCCCGCTTCCGCTGTACCATTCCACATTGCCCGGAAAAGCGATTTCATACTCCGGGTTGCCCGGCAGCCACTGGCTGAAGATCTTCGTGTTCACCGCCTGTATGGCCTCCGGCATGGGGCCTGTGCAGCGGAACTTGGCCCAGGTCAGCTCCGGGAACCGGAACACCGACATCCCCTGGGGCACCTTTCCTCCATGGTAATCGCCCGCTATCATATAGCGGAATTTCCCACTCCCCACGTCTTCGATGCAGACGCCGTACATCCCGATGCCGCAGCTGCGAATCACTTCTTCCTCCTCATTCCGGGGCTCTTTCCCGGCGCACAGGCCAGCCATCTTCCCGGCGCGCACCTCATTCCAAAAACCGGGGATTTCCCGGTGCGCATCCTCAAAGCCGAACTGCCTCTCATAACCGATTACCTGGAACGCAATCTTCTCCTCCACACGATAGTCCATCTCATTTCCTCCTTTGATGTCCACTTGTATTTTCAGAGGCAGGAATACCCTGATGCCGGCCGGATTCGCCCTCACCTGCACGGGCGTGGCCCCATGGAACCTGGAAAACGCCCTGGAGAAGCTCTCCGGCGTCTCATAGCCATACTTGAACGCCAGGTCGATCAGTCTCTCCTTGTCGGCGATGATGTCCAGCGCTGCCAGATAAAGCCTTCTGTTCCGGATATACTCTGCGCAGGAATACCCGGTCATGACCTTGAAGCCCTTCTGCAGATAGAACTGCGAGAGGTACACCGCCCCGGCCACCTCTTCCGCCCCCTGCAAAGTCAGCAGATTCGTCTCCATGTAGTCTATGGATTTCCGTATGCTCTCCAACCAGTCCATCTTAGTTCCTCCCGGGAACTGTCACTGTTCCCTGTCCTCTGATGGGATTATGATAACATCTGTCGGCCGCTTTCGTCCTGACTTTTCCGGCACGAATCTGTCCGCGTGGACAGAGACCGCCGGAATCGTCTTTCCGGAAAGCGGATAGCTGCAAAATGACGAAACCCCCCGGTCTCAGACCGAAACCGCCGCCCCGTTCCTCTTCCGGGACTCCTCCGCCAGGAACACCAGCCTGTGGCCGGTCATGGAATCGTCCAGAGTGGTGCAGCAGGGCGAGGGCTCCCCGCCCCGGAGCAATGTGACGAAATCGTGGATGATGGCCTGATCCCCGCCGCCGTGGGCATTCCCGTGCTGGTCCCGGGAGACGTCCACCACCTCGGTGATCCTTCCCCCGGGCGCGTCCGGGGCGATACGGTGCACGGTGAACCGCTCTTCCTCGAAGAGCCCCAGGATTTCCCCCTTGGTGCCCGTGATGTGGATGTGCCGTCCCGAGGCGGAAGCGCCGCCGTTCATGGAAAATGTCCCCGTAGCGCCGTCCGCGAAGCTTACCAGCATGGACTGGTGGTCCACAATCTGGAGATTGCAGCGGTATACGCAGCGGCTGAAGGGATTCTCCGGGTCGCTGAGCACAGCCGTCTTCTCCTCCTCGGATATCTTCTCGTAGCCGATGTCATGCCAGATATTGCCTGTCCAGCGCTGGGGATGCTCTATATAGAGTCCTCTGGCCGAATAGGGGCATGTCCCCTCTATGGGGCAGTCGATCAGGCAATGGTTCCCCGCGCCCTCGGGCGCCATCTCTGGCTTGAACTGGAATATGTTCCCCACGCTGGACACGCTCACGGGGTCGTTCCCCCGCATGAGCCAGGTCATGATATCGATGTCATGGCAGGATTTGGACAGCAGCATGCCGGAGCCGCATATCTCCGGGGAGGCGTACTTTCCCCTCACGTACGACACGGATTCATGGAAGTAGCTCACCTGCTCCGCCATCCGGATGTCCACCACTTTGCCGATTCCTCCCGCCGTGAGGATTTCTTTGATTTTCCGATAAAAAGGGGCGTAGCGCAGCACATGGCAGACCATGATATGCCGGTCCGTCACATGCTCGCAGGTGAGCAGCCGCTCCGCTTCATGCATGTTCACCGCAAAGGGCTTTTCCAGCAGGATGTCATAGCCGTGCCGCAGCAGCGGCAGGGACGTGGGCACATGCTGCTGGTCCATGGTGCCGTTGATGACGCCGTCCGCGAACTTCGGCACTGCCACCAGCTCCTCCACGGAGGAGAAGCAGTGCTCCTCCGGGATTCCGAAGGTCTCACGAGCCGTCCGTATCCGCTCGGGATTGATATCCACCACGCCCACGATCTGGAACAGATCCGGATGCTCCAATGCCTCACGGGCATAAACCATGGACCTGACGCCCATGCCTACGATGATAATGCGAATTGGTCTTGATGTCATTTTCTTCTTGCCATTCCTTCCCGGTAAAATCGGCAGCTCTATTCTGTGCAAACGGAGCGGCTTCTTTCATTTTCCTATCCATAATAAACCATTGCTCCATATTTTTCTACAGTAATTTTATTTTCCGGATAACTTTTCCCTGCTTTACGTCTGCCCCATCTGGGTCATGTACATCCGGGCATACTCTCCTCCCAGCGCCATCAGTTGCTGATGCGTTCCCTGCTCCGCTATCCGGCCGTCCCGAATCAGAAGAATCAAATCCGAATCCCTTATGGTGGACAGCCTATGGGCAATGAGAAAGGACGTCCTCCCCCGGGTGATGGCGAGCATCGCCTGACGGATATGCTGCTCCGTCACCGTGTCCACAGAGCTGGTGGCCTCGTCCAGTATCATGATGGGTGCCTGTTCCAGCACGGCCCTTGCAATGGTCAAGAGCTGCCTCTCTCCCTGGCTCAGCTCCGCGCCGCCCTGGTGCAGGATGGTCTCATAGCCCTGCGGGAGCCTGCGGATGAAGCTGTCCGCCCCCGCCGCTTTTGCCGCGGACGCCACCTGCTCCATGGGCACATCGTCATGTCCGTAGGCGATATTCCCCCGAACGGATGTCCCGAAAAGCGCCGTATCCTGCAGCACCACGCCGAAAGCCTGACGCAGCTCTCCCAGCCGGTACTCCCGCAGGTCCGTGCCGTCCAACAGTATGGCGCCCTCCTGCACGTCATAGAAGCGGGTGAGAAGATTAATCAGCGTGGTTTTTCCCGAACCGGTAGGCCCCACCACGGCCACTTTGGTTCCCGCGGGGATCTCCAGATTGATATTCCGCAGAATCGGCTTATCCGGCCGGTAACCGAAAGTCACATTCCGGAAGCTGACAGCGCCGCCCACTCCCACTGCGCTTCTGGCATCCGCCGCGTCCTCCGGCTCGCATTTCTCATCCAGAATCTCCAGGATGCGCTCTGCCCCTGCCACCGCCGTCTGGAAATTGTTATAGATATTGGCGATATCCACGAAAGGCCTGGCAAACTGCCTGGAATACAGCAAAAAGCTGGAAATCTCGCCCACTGTCAGCTTTCCCTCAAGGGCCATCACGCCGCTGACGATGGCTATCAGCACATAAATCAGGTTATTTATCACATTCGTCATGGGCATGAGATAGCCGGAGGCAATCTGTGCCCTGGTAGCTACCTGGCAGAACGCGTCATTGTTCTCCACGAATTTCTCCACCATCTCCTGCTCCCGGGAAAAGGCTTTCACCATGCTGATGCCTGAGATGCTCTCCTCCACCTGGCCGTTGAGTTTCCCCAGAATGGCCTGCTGCTCTCTGAACAGCACTTTCGTCCGCTTTGTCACGGCCCTGGTCAGCAGGAAAATCAGGAGCACCGCAAGGAGCGCGATACAGGTCAGCAGCGGACTCATGTATATCATGGCACAGAAAATACCTGTTATCGTAAAACCGTACATCATCAGCTGGGTCAGCGAATCCGATATGGTGGAGCTGATATTGTCCACATCATTGGTCAGGCGGCTCATCAGTTCGCCGTGCTGCCTGGTGTCGAAAAAGGACAGGGGCAGCTTTTCCATATGGGCAAAGAGGCTGGAGCGGATATGCAGGATCATCCGCTGTCCCACGCCCGCCATCAGGAACTGCTGCAGGAAACGAATCAGCCAGTCTCCCAGGTACAGAGCCGCCAGAATGGCCAGCAGATACAGGCCCGGATTTCCGTTGTCGATGCTGTTGACCGCCCTGCCGATCAGGTAAGGGGACAGAACGGCGGAGCCGGAGGCCAGTGCGGACAGGAGCAGAATCCAGCCCAGCCCTTTCCGATGGCCCTTTGTCAGATTCCACAGCCGCACCAGCGTGCCTTTCATGTCCTTGGGCTTCACGGCGGGGACCCCTCTCGCCCGGCCAAGCTGCGACGGCGGTGTCGCCATATTCTTATCCATGGAAACTGCCTCCTCCCTTCCCGGGCACCTCCGGAGCCAAAGCCGATTCTGCTTTCTCCGGTGCCTTTTCCCTCATTTCTTCCCGCACTTCTCCCTGCGCTTCCTCCGAAGTTCTTCCCTGCGGTTTCCCTTGCGTCCTTTCCCGGAATTTATTCTGCATTTTCTGTCGGGCTGCCTCCTGTCTCATTTTTTCTGTGAACGAATCCATTTCGGCTGCCTTTATGTCTCCCAGACCATTCCCTGCCGCTTCTTCTGTCTGGCTCTCGTTTCCAATCTGGGAGCGGTAGATAGCCTTATAAGGCTCGCAGCCAGCCATCAGCTCTTCGTGGGAGCCAAAGCCGCAGACTCCTCCGTCCTCCATGCAGAGGATATGGTCCGCTTTCATCACCGTGGAAATCCGCTGGCTCACCAATAGCACTGTCATTCCCGCGGACTCCCTGCGGATTCCCGCCAGCACCCGTGCCTCCGTGGTGGCGTCCAGGGCGCTGGTGCAGTCGTCCAGAATCAGTATCCGCGGCTTTTTCAGCAATGCCCTGGCAATGGACAGGCGCTGCTTCTGCCCGCCGGAAAGGTTCACGCCTCCCTGGCCCAGCTGCGTCTCGTAGCCTTCCGGCAGCTTTGACACAAATTCATCCGCACAGACCGTCTCCGCAGCTTTACGGATTTCCTCCAAACCGGCCTGTCTATCTCCCCATCGCAGATTCTCCTGAATCGTGCCCGTGAAAAGCAGCGCTTTCTGGGGCACCACGGCTATCATTTCCCGCAGTTTTGACACGGGCATCCCAGTCACGTCACAGCCACCTACCAGCACCTGGCCCTCTGAGGCATCGTAAAACCGCGGAACCAGGTTCACCAGCGTGGACTTTCCTGAGCCGGTGGGGCCGATGATGCCGATGGTCTCTCCTGCCTTGATGGAAAAGCTGCCCCCGTGCACTGCCGGGCGGGATGTGCCCGCATAGGCAAAGGATACCCGCCGGAACATGACGCTGTCTTTCCTTTCGTCCAAAGTTTCTTCTACTCTCCGATGCCCAAGCGTCCTGTCCAAATCCTCTGCTTCTTCTCCTTGTCCATGCATCCCGTCCAAGGCCTCTCCTGCCCCTCTCCGCCCAGGCATACTGTCCAGAAGCTCTCCCCGCTTCCCCTGCCCAGATATCCCGCCCGGAATCTCTCCCGCCTCTTTCTGCGCAGGCACCTCGTCCAGAATCTCCCTCACCCTGGCGGAGGATGCCACCGCGCGGACGGCGGAATTCAGGATATTGGACACCATCCCCAACGCGAACAGCACCTGAGTCATATAGTTGACACAGGCCATCAGACGCCCGATTTCCCCGCTCATCTCCCGCCCGGAAAGCCACAGCAGCAGCACGATTCCCTCGTTGACCGTCAGATTGATCATAGGGCCGAATACAGCCATGACCCGCATGGAAGAAATGCCCGCTTCGGCCAGCTGTTCGGCGACATCCCCGAATTTCTCCTGCTCCTGGCGCTCTGCCCGGAACGCCTTTACCACCCGGATGGCGCTCAGGAATTCCCTGCTGGTGCGGTTCAGGCTGTCCAGCTTTCTCTGCATCCTGTCGAACCTGGGATATCCCATCTTCATATTGCCGTAGATCAGCAGACCGGCACAGACCAGAATCACCAGCATCAAAGGCAGCAGCCCGGGCATCTGGAAAATAATCAGCATCACTGCGCCGATACAGGTCACAGGGGCTTTCAGCATGATCCGCATGATGCCGTTGATGAAATTCTGTATCTGGGTCACGTCATTGGTGATTCTGGTGATGATGGACGCGGGCTGAAGCCTGTCGATATTTTCATAGGACAGGGTCTGTACTTTCTCATAGATGGCAAGCCTGATTTCCTTGCCGATCAGCTGGGACGTCCTGCTGGCGTAGATATTGCGCACCACCGCGCCCACAGCCCCCATGGCGGTAATCCCCAGCATAATCAGGCCATACCGCAGGATAGCCCCCATCTCCTGCCCTTTCACCCCTCTGTCCACGATGTAGGACATGAACGTCGGCTGCAGCAAATCCGCAAAGGTCTCTATGGTGAGGAACACCACCGCTGTCAGGAACATGCCCATGTGTCTTTTGATATAATGCATCATCAGCTTCATATACCATCCCCCCATGCCATGCGAAAAAGAGAACAAGCGCCTTTCCGTAAAGGTAAAAAAGGAGATAGCCGCATAAGGTATCTCCTTTTCATCAGTTTCGCATTCTTTCAGTTGGTAATTACATTTCCTATCTTATCCATTCTATGCCGGAATTGTCAATAGTATTTTTATGCTGCTTCGGTTTTTATTTTTTCTATGGCTTACCGCTTGATATCATAATTCAGTGGGCATAGCGCACATGGCGGGTCAAATCGCCCAGGCCCGAATACTGGAGCATGTACCGAAGCACACCGCCGCATGCTGTCACCAGGAGAATCAGCCCTGTGGGCTCCAGGGACTTTGTCATAATTTTTTCCAGTTCTTCCATTTTATACCCATGCTTCAGGCCTAAGACCAGCATGGCGACAATGGTGGCAATCAGCAATGCCACGAAAGGCTCTCCCAGGAAACCGAACACTGGTGCCAGCCCGCTCAGCGCCGGAACCACCCCCGCTACGGAGTCCAGGATAATCAGCACCAGGGGGATTAGGATGATGCCTACGATCGTCCAGAACTTGGGAAGCTTGGACTCGTCAAAGTCCGCCTGGTAAGCAATACTGCGAGCCCTACGATTGCCGCTATCACCAGTCTGGTAGGATTCAATGCCATTTCCTGCGTCATTTTCATGAGCTCCTTCATTGCAATTTCGTTTCTTTGTTTACTTTTGCATGCATGCTTTTGATTTCCGGATAACATTTCCATTTTTTGCACAAAAAAGAGGGGCCTTTCGATATAGCGTCCCTCTTTTTTTGTCTATTATGCCTATTCTATTTTTCAGGTTGTCTGTGGGGCGTTTCAATCTCCCTCTCTTCCAATATCTTCAGGATGGCCTGACGGTTGTAGGTCAGATGCATCATCATGGCGCAGCGGGCTCCTACCAAGTCCCGCTTCAAGATGGCATCCGTGACGGCACGGTGAGTCTCCAGCGTCTCTTCCAGCAGCAGGCGGTGGGTCACTTTCGCGAAAGTATGGACTGCTGTGTTGATCACCGGAATCAGAGTCTCCACCACCTGGTTCTTGCTGCAGCGGACAATGCAGGTGTGGAATTCTATATCCTTGCTGATATGATTATGGCCGCCCAGGTAGAGCTGTTCGGTCTCATCGCACAGCCTTTTCAGCTGCCGCAGCTCCTTTTCGGTGGCGCTCTTGCAGGCCAGGGCGGCTATCTCCGGATCAATCATGAGACGCACCTCGAACAAGTCCAGGGCAAGCTTATTCTTGTCCTGGATCCTGTCAAGCCCCAGAGGGTCTGTGTCTGTAGCGCTTGGTGTTGATGACATAGGTTCCCGCCCCTCTGCGCACTTCCAGGATGCCCCGGGACACCAGGCCCTTTACCGCCTCTCTTTCCTTTACCTCATCCAGCCGTATTCCGCAATGGTGAAGCCTGTCATTTTCGCTCTTCCGCCATAAGCTCCATTCTGCTTCGGATAATGTCTGCCACCTCTTCCAGGCTTTTCTGACCCGCAAAGTAATATGCCGCTTCCTCCTGCACAATCCGAAGACCTTCCATGTCCCCTCTCTTTATCATCCTGGCTCCCTCCACCATCTGCCTGAGACTGTCTGTGTCCTCCGGCCTGGGGGCGAAGACCTCTATTTCCTCCCCATTCATGTCATAGGTCAAAACAGGCGCTTCCTGCTGCCTGCCGTCCCTGTCGGTATACCATTGCTTCTCTTCCGCATCTTTCAGCTGCTGCTCAAACCTGTCCCTGTCTACGGAAAAAGCATAATTGGGGGTTATCTTCTCCTGCCATTCCCGGGTGAAGAAGCTTTCCACAAATTTCCAGGCGCCGTCTTTATGGCGGCTCTGGGCGCTGACTGCGTAACAGTTGTCCGGATACAGCATCATGCCGTTTCCCGCCCCTCCCGGAAATCCCACGAAAGCCACGTCCTCTCCCCACTGGGATTTATAGTACATATAGGTCTCCGAATCCATCAAGACGAACTGCTCAAACAGGAGCTTCCCATCCCGCCTAAGGGAATCATCAGTGATATATACTGCTTCTTCCGGCATATATTCCGCCAGCCGGATATACTTTTCCAGCAGACCGTCCTCCAGGACGGAAGTACCATCCTCCCCTCCGGCTCCAAACATGACCGAAAGACAGTATTCCAGCATATGCCTCTTACTGGACATGGTATCCCGCAGTTCAGGCTCCTCCTCCAGGACGCGCAGCAGTTCGTCTGCCGTCCATGTCTGTCCCGCTGGTGCCCACTTTTCCTTTGTGATGAATCCTCCCAGCTGGAAATTCGTCGGGAGCATGTACACTTTCCCCTCCGTCTGCAGAGCCTGATAGACAGAGGGCAGCAGATTCTGCGGGCTGACGACCTGGCTGCTCTCCAGGTACGGCGTCAAATCTTCCAGTATCCCCCGTTCACCCATGGTTCTGTCGTCCATATAACCGCCGTCCATCTGGAAGATGTCAGGCCCTGTCCCAGCTGTCAGCTCCGTATACAGGCGCATTGCCGCCGCAGACTCGTCTTCCGTGCCATAGTCCACCATCCGAATCAGGAAATCCGGATTCGTCCGGTTGAACATGGCCACCGCCTGCCGGGTGGCAGCGCTGTCCGACACGTACCCAAGTCTCAGTTCCGTCCGTTTCGTTCCTGTATTCCCTCCGTTCCATTGGGCCTCATACAGGATATCGTCTTCCCTGAAGAGGAACCGGGGGGCTTGTGTATCTCCATACATCCCGAGCACGCTGTCCCCCTGGATTCCGATATCTGTCCAATCGAATATTTTTGTATGTTCTCCCGTTGAAAGGTCGCACAGGGACGCTTCCATGTTCGTATACATATACAGGGTGTCTTCCCCGTTTCCTGTCCTGTTGAAGCGAGCGCCCTGGGAGATGTCTTTCAAAGTCCCAATCTTTCCGTTTTCCCGCCGGAACGTGCCATGGACGGTCTGGAAGTTCTCTGCCTGTAAAGTCAGCGCGTACTTTCCCCCGGCATACAGCACGTCATAGCTTCTGGGTTCTTTCCAGTCTTCCCTCCGGACAATCTCCCCCTCCTGGGAGATCAGGCGGTATCCGTATTTTGAGACCAGGAGGAAATCCCCTCCTGGTACTGCCCTTATGCCCCAATCCCATATGCTTCCTTCGCCGCTGCCCAGGCAGATGTCGTTCAGATCCGCCACTGTCCTCTCGCTGCCGTCTGCAGACACCTCCAGCAGCTTTGCCAAATCCTCTTCCTCTGCGGCTTCTGTCAGGATGAAACAGACATTTCCGTCTTCTCCCGCAATGAAGTCTATCGCGCTTCTCTCATTATAGTCAAAACTGCAGAATGGCTCCTCCGGGAAATCTGACCCGGCTTTTGCATAATAGAACCTCTGCACATATGTAGTCTCCGATGATTCCGCGTCCGCTCCATCCTCGTCATCTGTTTCTGCAGCACCTGTTTCCACTATGATGCTGTCCCCGCAGCATCGGATGCCGGAAAAGGTTTCGTCCTCTTTCATCGGTATCTCTGCCATACTCATCACTGTCATTCCGCTGCCGCTCTGCTCCTGTGGGGCAGCATCCGTTGCCGCCCCGCAGGAGCAGAGAATTGCAGCACATAAAGCCAATAAACTAAATGCCTTTGCTCTCTTCATCATGTCCTGTCCTGCTTATTACTAATTAACCGAAATCAACTTGACGGTTCTGTTCATATTGCTCCATGTATTAACTGTACTCTTTCCAAGTCCCATAAAGACATCAATCTTATAACCTTTAATACTCCCTCCTCCATCTTCAGCTACACGGTTTCCTATGCCGGATATGTTGACAGTGGCCCTCTTCCAATTCCCTCCGACCTTCGCTCTGGGAATGAACTCGGGATCCACCGCAATCGTCCGGCCTGCCGTTGCCTCAGTTCCTGTCGCCGTAGTAGGTTTGCTAATATACGAATAGCCGCTGCCATTCCAATAGATGTACCTTCCTGAATCAGCTTTTCCTGTTCCATTCAATTTCACGGCGGCAAGGAAATCAGACCTAAATGTTGCGCCAGTGAGTCCAGAAGCAGACACCTTTGAAGCGCTGTAATCCTTTTCCAGCGCCACTATGTAAGCTGTACAATAAAAAGGATTCTGATAATTCGCAGACACTTTCGGCGTGGCGCTGATTTGATTTGACCGGACACCACCCCCTTTCTAAACCCACGACATCCCATAAAAGCTTTCCGCATAAAACACTATTCTACGCTGTTTATAGTATTTTTATATAAAATACAGGGCGGCAACCATACACTGCCGCATTACCGCCCTATACCTTATACCTCCGCCTTCTTCTATCTCTCAATAGATAAGATGTAAAGTCTCAGTAGACACGATACGAACCATCCACATCTACTGCCGTTCCAGTTCCGTTTTCTACGAACACTTTGTAGCTCCCTGACACTGAAACTGAAAAATCATGTGCCACTTTATCTCCCTTTCCCCAAATATACGTCTTCGTTCCATCCGGTTTGATGATTCCCACCTTTACGCTTATATTATCCGGCGAAATCCCCATGCTCACAGATATGGTATCCCCTTTCTTGCAGGAGAACGCTTCCGTCTCTGCCGCTTCCCCACCGTTTATCGTCCATTCCATTCCGACATAAGACCGTGTAATCCTGTATACCTCCCCAGTCCTGACCACAATCCCCTCTGCATACCCCTCCTCCGTATACTCCACATAGTCGTCCACCCAGGGCACATACTCTTCTTCCTCCTCCACAGTCGTCAAATGATGCAGATACACATACAGATCCGCGCTCTTCACCGTGGCCGCATAGGCGGACACGGAGCCTGCCGCATAGACTGCTCCCGCCAGCCCCACTGCTGCCAGCTTCGTCATAAACCCTTTCTTTCTGTTCCTGTTCATTTCCTTCACCTTCTCAATCCTTTCTACCAATTCATTTTTGCTTTCCGTCAGCTGTGCCGCCAATGTTCCCTCCGCGGAGAACAGCGCCATGTCCGCTATGACCCGGAAGTACTGTTTTGCCCCTCCGATGGCACTGCACGCTCTGATGTCACAGGCATATTCGCTCCATTTCTGCACCTCCCGGCACAAAAGCCAGGCCAGCGGATTGAAAAAGTGCACGGCCCGCAGCAGCAGGATTCCCCATTTCAGAAGCATGGCTCCTTGCAGATAATGTGTGATTTCATGGGTGAAAATCACCTGTAATTCGTCCTTTTCATAACGCTGTGCCGGTAAGATGACCATTGGGCGCAGCACGCCGCACATACAGGGAGCCGCAAAACAGTAAGAATAGCACACCCGCAGTCTCCGTCCCTTTCCCCCAAGGCTCCGGTACGCCTCCTGAAACTGTGTGCGGACTTCCGTCTCACAGGGCATGCAGCTTGAGAGCCTCCGGTGCTGCTGCCAGGCATCCCGGACCAGGCTCAGCGCAAGCGTCCCTGCCCCCAGAAGCCAGACCGCCAGGAATATCTTGCCAGCCAGGAACAGCCCGTATGACTTGCTGAACAGATAGCCATGCCCCAGCTCCCGGTTCACCGCTTTCTGCTTTAAAAACGCATAGGCCGCTGGCAGGAAAAAGCTGATCGCCGTCATCTTCAGCAGCCCGAATCCCGCTCTGGCCAGGCCGGCCCTCTCCAGCCCTTGCCAGGCCAGGCGCCAGACCAGGAAGAACAGGCTCCCCGTAAAAGAGGTCAGCAGAATCCCCCAGCCGAATTCAATCATCCAGTCCATCCAGAGCCCTCCTGATCTGTTCCTTGTCCTCCTCCGTCATCTCCCCGGCATGGAACAGACCGGCGACCAGCTCCGCCGGATTCCCCCGGTACCAGAAGTCCATCTCCTCCCGCAGAAGCTTCGCCTTGTAATCCGCCTCGTCTTTGAGCGCATGGACATAGGACAGCTTTCCCTTTCGGTAGACCCGGACGAAGCCTTTCCCGGCCAGCTTCAGCAAAAAGGTCTGCACCGTAGTCCTGGCGTAGTCTTTGGCATATTTCACCTTCAGGGCTGTCATCAGATCCGGTACCGAGATATCCTCCCCCGCGTCCCAGATGGTCTTCATCACTATGGATTCTGAGCCGCTGAGGTTCCTCTCTTCATACGAAAGGGGGTCTTCCGTTTTTGCTGTTTTTTCCATATTTTCCATCTTCTCCTCCGTTTTCCGAATGCCTAACTGTCTGTCTTTTTCCATTTTACGATATTTATAGTATTTTGTCAATAAAAAGGCATCATTTGTATCCGCTCCACCTTTTTCGCCGGCTGCAATTATTATTATCTTTATGAATCATCAGACAGGCCGGCTGCAATTGTGGCTTGTGCAATTGCAGAGGACATCCTCATCAATGAAGACGCTGACGACATTACCAGCGAAAGTGATTGCTATGCTGAGACTATAACAAAAAATCCAGCCCGGCAGCCGCGTTCTTCTTTCCTGTTATAGTTTTTCTGCTTTTCTTTTTAAAGGCTACATCATCCCGCCGATGAAGATTTCCAGGCCGATAGCAATCAGGATGATGCCGCCGAAGATTTGGGCCTTATTGGAAAGCCGCGTCCCGAACCTCTCCCCTATGGCCAGCCCGGCCATACATATCCCAAAGGTGACCGCCGAGATAATCAGCGCGGCCGCCAGCGCCATCAGCCAGCCGTATTCCGCAATGGTAAAGCCCACGGACAGGGCGTCGATAGAAGTGGCGACACCCTGCACCAGCAGCGCCCCGATGCCCAGGCCTGGCTTCCCCTGACCGGACTCTCCGTTCCTGATGCCCTCCACCAGCATCTTCCCGCCGATGAATCCCAGGAGCAGCAGCGCAATCCACGGAATGCATCTTTCAAACATTTTGAAATACTGCACCACTGTCCGGACGCAAATCCACCCGATCATGGGCATCAGCGCCTGGAATCCGGCGAACACACCGGCTATGCCGCACATTTTGCCTCTCTTCATGTCCGGCTCGTTCAGGCCGTTGGCCATGGACACCGAAAAAGCATCCATGGCAAGCCCCACCCCAAGCAGCACGCTGTTGAAAAAGAAAACAAACCCCCACTCCATTTTTTATCCCTCCCTGCTCCTTTCGGCGGCTGTCGGCGCAGCCGAAAAGCTCTGCCCCGACCCCGGCTCTCTTCAAAGCAAAATTTCTCCTCACTGTATCACTTTTCGACAGGAAAGTCAACTGTTTGCCGTCATTTTGGAAAAAACCGGCCCCGACAAGCAGACTGTGGTCTCCTCTCTGCATTTTCGGATGGTATTCCAGGTTCAGACAAAGCCTCGCATGGAAGTCAGCTTTTCCATCTGATAGGCCAGGACAGACACTGCTTTCTTTCCCTGAAAAGGAATACTGCGTGGTCGCCGGAGGAAGTTATGGTTTTACATAAGGTAAGCTTTTTTAGTATTGGATACTTCAGAATTGATGCGCAGACATTTCACTGTGGATTGGCCGGACGCGCTGCATCGATTTTCCTGACGACAGAGCGATACAGGGCTGCCGCAGCCGCAGCCGTAAGGGCTTCCGCAATCCAAAAGGCATGCCAGACTCCCGCCACGCCGAAAATACGGCTCAGAATCCATGCCGCCGGCAATATGACCGCCACATATCTAAGCAGCGAAATGACAAAGGACATCCCGCCGAATCCAAGTCCCTCCAGCGTCCCGCACACCACCACGGATACGGCGGACACCATGAATCCGGCGCAGATGATGCGCAATGCAGACGCTCCCGCGCTGATTGTATCCCCATTGGACGAAAACATGCTGATCAGGTTCTGCGGAATCAGCAGGCAGAGGGCCGTCCCCAGGACCATCACCAGAAACGCCGAACCAAGCGCCGTCCTGAAAATCCCCCGGACACGCCCCATGAGACCGGCGCCATAATTGTACGCCACCAGAGGGCGGATTCCCTGGACAATTCCATTGGCCGTGAGATAGATAAAGGTCTGAAGCTTATAATAGACCCCCAGAATCAGGATATCCGTCTGGGAAAAAGCCGCCAGAATGGAGTTCAGTACCGTAATCAAAAGCGAAGGGAGCGCCTGGTTCAGAACCGCCGGTATGCCGATGCCATAAAGCCTCCCCGCAAGCCTGCGGCAGCGCCATCCCTCCGCCAGGGAGAGGTGCAGGCACAGCAGGCCTTTCGCCTGGGCAATGAGATAACAGGCGAGTGACACCGCCTGCCCGATGACCGTGGCTGTGGCGGCACCATGAATGCCCATGGCCGGGCAGGGCCCCAGCCCGAAAATCATGATTGGATCCAGAATGATATTTGTGACGCAGCCTGCAATCATGCTGAACATGGTGATGCGGACACGTCCGATGGCCTGAAAAAGTTTTTCATAAATCAGGCCGATCTGGCCCACGAACAGGAAGCCGAAGACAATGCGGGCATATTGGATTCCATAGGTGAGAATTTCCCTGTTTTCGGTAAAGCTCCTGAGAAAAGGCACCGCCGCAGCAAACAGGAGCGCTGTCAGGACAACGGAATGCGCAATGGACAAAAGCAGGCTCAGAGATGCCGCTCCATCCGCTTTTTTCTGGTTTTCCTCCCCCAGAAAGAAAGCCGTCACCGCATTGGCCCCCACGCCAAACCCGATGCTGACCGCGGCGGCTATATTCTGCAGCGGAAAGACCAGTGAAATCGCGGTCATGGCGTCCTCGCTGATTTTCGCTATGAAGAAACTGTCCACTATATTGTACAGCGCATTGATGAGCATCGACAATACCATCGGCACTGCCATGGACATCACCAAGGGCAGGATTTTTTTCGTTTTCATGTAAGTCTGATCCATACGTCGCACCTCCGCAGTAACTCATAAAAAACGCCACAGAGCCCGCAGGATTGTCATCCCTGCAGGACTCTGTGGCGAAAAAAGATTGCTCTGAAAAATCCACTTCCCGGCATTAGCCAGGTTTTAGTTATTTAACAGTATTTCTCACATCCATATCCTATTATATTTGCCCTTAAGCGAAATGTCAAATATTATTCCATTATTTTTTTCCCCCTGCACAGTTACTAATATCCTGGTTATAGGTGTCTGACCTGAAAGTTTCTCTGCATAATTTTCCGCCTGCTCATATGGAAGATATATCCCATCGGCCGGCGACGATAAAATTCCGGCTATCAGACAGGATTCCCAATCTTCTAATTCATCATTGCTTTCTATTTTATCAATATCAACCAGGCAATATTGCCAGTCTATTTCCTGATAGCGATCCAAAAGCCCTTTTTGCTTTTTTCTGAAATCTTATGTCCATTCACATCTTCCATCATCGCTATGCTGTTTTCTCCCAAAATCAATACAGGCGTATTTCCTACCTGCACTTCATTTGATTCTTTTACTGTCATAATCAATTCTGTCAAATCCACCCCCTGCAAAGAGATTTCCATTGTATAACCTTCCGCACGGATCTTTGCCGGAATTTCTATGACAGGCGTAACAGAACGGATACCGGGAATCCGTCCTGCTTCTTCTAAAAATTCTTCATGACCAACTATAATAATGACGAAAACCGATATCTGCCAGGAATTTGTTTCCGCTTCCTCATTCACGGTGAGCGACAAAATCTGTGCCTTTTTAATCTCTGTCCGGAAATCCCGCTCTATCTCATAAGTCTTTCCCTTTGCATCCTCATATTTTAGGGTGATTGTTCCCTTCACCTCTCCATACTTTTCTTCATCACTTTTCCCCACGTCTGTACCAATCTCCGTCATTGTCCGTGTTCCTACATAAATGCGCATGGTTCCGGGCCTTTCCGTACCTGCCTCCATATTTCCAATAAATATGTCTTCCATTGGAAATAATCCGGTTCCCGATAAGCTGATCCGCACATTATATACACCGGTACGGCTAAGATTCAGCGCCTTAACGCAAAGTTCCTGCGTTTCAGAAGCATATACAAACGGCGGTATCTCTGCCGCATCCAGTTCCATTTTTATCGGGTAAGCCACAGACAGATTGGCTGTCTCCTGTCCGCTGATTCCCATTCCCTCTTTATCCTCATAATTAAAATCAAAAGTCAATGGAATCACGCCGCTTTCCGCATCCGCTGCCACCGCTGCCTCAGTTTGCAGTTCTATTTTTTTTCCGGCCCCGATTTCACATTATACATAGCCTGTGATTTGCTGCAGTTTTTAAAAACAGCCGCCATCTGCTCCTGACTGCCCGCTTCTAATTCTTTACCTGATAAATTATAGCTTTCTAATAATATTTGAGGCAATCGGGTAATCGGTTGTTCCGCAATAGATAAAACTACCCCTTCTTTCCCGACTATGACTGTTCCTTTTTCATCCTCGTATTCCAATTCAAACCCTAACGGAATCATACCGCTTTCTGCTTTTGACGCTACTTTAAGATTACCTTCTATATGAATCACTTCTCCAGGGCCAATTTGAGCAAAGTGAAACGACCCTGGTATCAGCTGCAAAACAGAGCCTGTAGAAACAGCTAGCGAGCATATGGGAGAAGAATTTACCCTCTTTCTGCCAATGTCAAAACAGAGTAGACTTTGTGACTATTTGGACGAGGCCGGGGAACCCATATATGAATTTAGCTGTTTTGTTGAGTCTAATGTTGCTTACTCTATCGACAATCCGAAACTGGTATCGGTAACAGAGAGAGATAAGGCGCTGCTGACCTATAAAGAAGAAATGCAGAATTACTTGAATGGACTAAGCGAAACTGAAATAACAGACGGTGATGTCAAAACAATGCTCATAGATAAGTCTGCTGAACTTGCAAATAGCTTGTCTACCGAAAATATGAAACTATCACCTTGTGAAATTTATATGCTTGATATCAACGACGCAGGAACAGAAATTCCCGCCTTCCAAGCGATTTTCTGAAGTCTGCCTGCGGAAACGGCAGACCGCCGCATATGACACTGCGCCATAGCGGCGGTCTTTACATGATTAGTGGCATTTCATCATAAGAATCGTAATCCTATTTGTCAGTCGGCACATTTGCCATTCTCAGGCATTGAACCATTTTTATCCATTCAATATCCGAATCCGAATACTGCATGTATTTCTGGCTTGTCCGGGCAATCTGCGGCAATAGCTGTTCCTTTTCATAATACCTTAATGCTGCTGTCGATAATCCTGTCATTTCTGCTGCTTCTTTTGCTGAGTACATATAATCCACCTTTCCCTGTTCTCATAAACTATGAAGTGCGCTTCAAGTCAACAGCAATATTATGATATGCTTCCTCTTTCTGGTTAACTCCGTTTTTCTATATCAATTATCCGTTGCGCCCATTCCCTGTAAAAATTTTCCTCATGGGAAACAAGGAGAACCGTACCGGCGAATTCCGCCAATGCAGCTTTCAGCATCTCTTTTGCCTGAATATCCAAATGGTTCGTCGGCTCGTCCAGTATCAAAAAATTACACGGCTTTAGCGTCAGCATACACATCTTTACTTTAGCCTGCTCACCGCCGCTTAGCGTTCCAACAGGCTGCATGGCATGTTTACTTGAAATGCCGCACAGGGCAAGGGCTTTGCGGACTTCCTTCATTACCATATCAGGATAGCTGTCTGAAACAATCTGTATAGGAGTCCTTGCTGTATCTTCCCATATCAAATCCTGTTCAAAATATCCTATTGTAACCTGATCCGAAAATATGTAATGTCCATGCATGGATGGGATCTGTCCTACCAGTGTTTTCAATAAAGTGGATTTCCCAACCCCATTGAAACCCGTTATCACTACTTTCTGTCCGCCCTTTATTGTAAAATCGACCTCAGATAAAACCGGATGATAATAACCTACCGATAAGTCCTTTACTAAAAGGTGTTCTGTATTTGTGAACGATACTTCCGGGAAACGGAAATAAGGCGTTATCTCTTTTCGATCCAATGCCTCCATCTTCTCCATTCGCTCAAGTTGTTTTCTGCGTCCTCTGGCCATTTTAGATTTTCTTCCGGCAATATTTTTACGGATGAATTCCTCTGTCTTCTGAATCTCCTTCTGTTGGATCGAATACCGATGCACATAATCTTCCCTCAGAAGCGTTTTCTTTCTTAGAAATTCAGAATACGTCCCATAATACTTTGTGATACTGCCATTGTCGATATCACATATCCGGTCTGCGATTTTCTCCAGAAATGCGTAGTCATGCGATACTACCATAAATGCATTATCCAAGCCTGACAAGTAATCCGAAAGCCATGTAATATGTTCTTTATCTAAAAAATTGGTTGGCTCATCAAGCAAGAGAACATCTGGTTTCTCAAGAAGTAATTTTGCCAGTATCACTTTTGCTCTTTGGCCGCCGCTCATTTTATCAATCGGTCTGTCCAGCCCTATTGCCAGCAACCCCAAGCCATTAGCCACTTGTTCAATCTGTGTATCAATCGAATAGAAATCATGGATTTCGAGCTGCTCCTGATGCTTCGCCGCGAGGCTAAGATACTCCATATTTCCCATAGCTGCCCTTTCATAAGCCATTGTCATTTCTCTTTCAAGTTGGTATAGCCTTGAAAATGCTGATTTCAAAAAAGACTGCATTGTCAAGTTCTTTTCTATCTCTGCATATTGATCGAGGTATCCGACTGATATATTCGGCTGCCAGACAACACGGCCGGCATCCGGCATAATCTGTTCTGTACAAATTTTGATCAATGTACTTTTTCCAGTTCCATTTTGTCCCACAACTCCAATATGCTCACCTCTATTCAATGAAAAACCCGCATTTTTATAAAGCAGATTTTCTCCAAAAGAATGAGTCAAGCCTTCAATATCCAATAAACTCATGTGAATCACATTCCTTTCATTTTTCGTAATATACTGCCAAAAATACAAAAAGCAGAAAGCACCTGTACACATCCGTGTACTGCCTTCTGCCTCTATGGTTCCATGCCCCCTATGGCAAAAGGCTACAGACAAAACATTGTCCATAGCCTTTCTTACGCTCAATCTGCATACGGAAAATAAACAATAAACATACTGGCATACAGTATCTCTATTGTTTCATTTCCCGATGAAATCCAAATGCGTTATCTATACGCTATACTCTGCACAATGTTTCATCGGAATGGATTGTACAGAGTCCAGTTTCCTCTTAGGTTGGTTCGTCAAATAGAAATTCATGCCACTTCCCCTTCCTTTGGTGAATAACTTCACCTCAGTCATAATACTATAATTGTGTTGATATGTCAATCTTCAATTTTTCAAATCCTATTTCCCAATGGCAATTCCAAAACCCTTATCTTTTTCATAAACAGGCTCATCAAAACAAAAAACAGCGTATTCTTAATCCTGTCTTTATGCGTAATGATACCTGTCCTTGTTACGATTATAGCAGGAATTTCTATTCTTCTTTTCATCTATCTTGCGGTTTTAGTGATTTTAAAGCCTGAAATGGTTTCTGTACGTTGGGGCCGAGGTTTCCCACACCTTCCCTCAGCCCTCTTGAACCTCACGGCGAGAACCTTGGTGTTCAGCCATATCCTTCCCACTGCCGGGCGGATTCGGGACTTTCACCCGTTAGAACGCGCGCCCGCCGGGCGCACATGAAAAACAGCCGAAACCATTTCCGGCTGTTTCTTATGGTGCGATATTTGTTACGGCCGTCCTTTGAGAGAACCTCTATTTCCCCAGCCTGCCTACAGTCGGATATCTATAGGAACATAGGCATACTTTTTCAATGCCTCCTGGACTTCATCTCTGTCGTCATTCGTTATATAAAACCATCCCCTCTGTCATTCCATCTCTCTGAACGTGACGGCCGTTCCCCCGACAAGGCTCCACTGGCGCTGCATATAAGATTTCAGATTTTCCGTGCTTTGCCTGTAGGCTCTGAAAGTCACTATGCTTTTGCGTCAAAACTATTCTGCGGATTTTCCACATTCACTGCTTCTTCACCCGCCAGAGGAATGCCTCTCTTTGCGTTTCCCCATGCCTCATTATAAATCATGCACATTTCCGTCTGTCTGGAAGCCTCCGCATTGGTGGTATACATCGTCCACCCATTATTGGAATAAGTCGCCACCATCTCCCCGTTCTTATCGTAAAACTCTATGTAATCGCTGTTTCCTGACGGCAGTTTCTGATATTTCACTTTCCCTTCCAGCAGCGTCGCCACAAAATCTATGGGCTTAAGCACATTCTGCCTGTTTTTAGAAACAGCTTTCAGACCGGAAGTGATGATTCCCTTTCTGTCCGGGGACACTTCCGATGTGTAGCTTTTCATCAGCCTGTTAAACCCTTCGGATTTGTTCTGGAACTGCCCTTTTGCAAAATCCTCATATGCCTGTTCCCTGATCTGCTTCCGGTATTCCTCATCACTGATGCCGCTTCTCTTCCTGGAGAAAACATATTTATCATTAAAGTCGGGCAGATGGATACCGCCTATGCTTCCTGTCCCTGAAAAATATCTGTTCTGCAATGAGCCATTGGACGAACTGACCTGCATTATTTCACCCTCCCCTGTAAATTTCCTAATCTATCCAACATTTCATACATCCTGCTATTCCCAAAAGTAAAATTCTGTAAAACAATTGCCATACATTTTTCTTCCCTATCCACCATAATTCTGGGCAAATGCTTTATTCAGCCAAACAGTGAGTCTCCATCCGCTACAATGACATCTGTGACTGCCAACGCATTTGTCTTCCTGTTCTGTATTCTGCTTTCCGGAAAACTCCCAAAGAAACACTGCGGGCAGTATCCCTGGAACATGGCAGAAAACACTTCCAGCAGGCCGCTCACCACGTTTCTGCCGTCACTTATACTGCATAACGCTGAATACTGCCTAATGTAATCATGCGATTGAACCAGTCAGCGTTATGCAGTCTGGTTTCACGGCAAGTGAAATCGTTAGGCAGTATAATTTATCGGCAGATTTTCTGTTTTTTTGGGGTGCAGGGAACGAAAAGCTTATAAAAGCACCTGCCGCAGTACCTGTTCCTTTCATACCAGCGGCTTAAGCGCAGGGCCGTAGCCCCGACAAAGAAAGCCCATTCCGGAAGGACGGGAGGCTTCTGCGCCCGTCCCCCATATTACCTTGAACAGATGGAACGGATATAGTATAATGCTGCCAGAAGGAGGAGCTCACATGAGCAACCTGAAATCGCCGCTGCCCCAAGGCGCGGCTATGGTCAGGGTACAGAACATCTTAAGCGGGAAATGGAAGATAACGCTATTAGATGTAAAAACGATAATAGAAACAGGCCGGGAATCAGAAATGCGCGACGCTACGCGTCTGATCCCGGCTTGTAAAATCAGGGAGGGAATCGAGATTATGTGCCAGGCTATGGAAGATATGAGAAATCAGACATTGAAAGAGGGAATGATAAATGTTGCCTTCTGGTAATAGCTCAGCCTTGGCATATGCTTTGACCAGAAGTGGCAGCAGAATGCCCCGGTCTGCTGCTTTAGCTCCCGGCACTGCTCCAGTATGTCAGCCGCCGTGTACCCTTTGCCCGCCAGGGCGAGCGTGCCATCGTCACCGCTCTCCGTCCCGATGGTCAGCCCGTTTATCATATCCAAACTTGTCCTCCCGGGCTGTTTCCTATTACTGCAATGGTTCCTATACTGTGTCGTCCTTGATTGCCTCTACAATGACATCATCCCTGATTTTCTTAGATGCCAGCATATAAATTCCGTTGATCACAAGCAGCACCAGAACAATATACCCCATCAGCGCCCACACCGGGAATGCGTATAGGAATTCCATGACGGACACGCCCATCATATAGCACTGTGCGGCACATACAATGATAAGTAACGGAAAACCGATCAGTATCGGCCTGACTGACAGCAGAAACCCTTCCATCCCCAGTAGCCGCCGGATTCCCTTTTCATCCACGCCTGCCGAGCGGAGCATGGCAAATTCCTTCCGCCTCTGCCCTAAACTGTTCAGGATTGCTGAAAGCACCGAGGAAATGCCCACAATCCCGAACAGCACCGCAAGGCTGCACACGACAAACATTGCCGCCCCTGTCATCCTCCCGCGGTTCCTCATCCGCTCCGTCTTACTGGAAGTCATAAAATCGCTGCTGCCCAGATAGGCGCCGCATATCCTTTCCGCCTCGCCCTGGATTTCTTCATCCATTCCATCCGGCACAGCGTAATTTACATAGTTCCTGTAATTATAAACCTCCATCTCATCACTGAAATTCCCGATGATGGCATAATACTCCTCCATCGGCACGATAACAGGCAGCGTATAAAACGAAGGATCAAGCCCGATCTCCGGCATTGACGGAATCACTGCCGCAACATCCACGGCAAACTCATAGTCGCCCTGAGCATCATCCGAATACTTCTCTGTCAGCTCCATCCGCTGCCCCTGCCGGAGATTCAGATAAGGGACTGTTTCCTGCATTGCCTCATAATCCCTTGCACCGGGGTTCTTTGCCACACTGTTTACAATGATGGCGGAAGATTCCGGTAAAGCCTCCATGCCCGCTTCCCGCAGAACGCTTTCATAGGCATCCTGCTCCATCCCCACCAGCACACAGGTTACACGGTAACGCCCGTCCCGCTCCACGATATAGCCGTCTGCGGCATCAAAGCCTCCCGCCTGCAGGAATTCTGCCGCCTGGTCACTCCCGGAAAGCCAGACAGCGCATTTCGCCCTTGCATAAACAGATGTTTCCTGCACGCCCGGCATGGCTTTCAGTTCCGCAAGGAGCGCACCGTCTATCCGCTCCCCCGTCCCCAGCGTGATATTCACATCAAAATGATTCATATTCTCCGCCTGCGCATTGCTGATATCGGAAGCCGTAAAGACTGCAAGGAACCCAAAGGCAAGGAGCATGCACAGGGAAAGCGTCACCATGCAGGTATGGTACAGTTTTTCCCCGCATTTACCGAGTTTGCCGCTATCTCCCCAAGGAATCCGAAATGTTTTGCCAATATGGGATGGCTCTTTGCTTTCTTCGATGTGCGTCCCCACATTGCAATTCCGTACTGCTCCCCGCGCACTGCCTCTATGGGCAGAACCTTTGACATCTGTCTCGCCGGCCCGTGTGCGGCAAACAGGACCGTAACAAAGGAAAGCACTGCCGCCATGAGCGCCGCTGCCGGTGAAAAGGAAACCTCCATCCGGCTCCCGAACACCTCACTGATCATACCGGAATAGACCGACAGGACACCGAAGGAAAACAGGTATCCCAGAATCATCGAAAGCAGGATCGGGATAACCGAGAGAATGCACGCCTCATAAATGACCGTCCTTCCTATCTGCTTCGGCCCCGCCCCTACAGATTTCAGGATGCCGAGCTGATGGATCTTCTGTTTCGCCGAAATCCCGAAAGCGCCCCTTATGATATAGGCAAATACCGCCATCGATGCGCCTGCCGCAAGCACAAGCCCCAGGAACAGCTTCGGCACATCACTCCGGAAAAAACTCCCAGGCGCATATACTCCATGCCATGCAAGCAGCGCGGCATGGTAGCGGCACGGGTAGTCCCCGTATTCATCCTTTGGAAGCCCTATTGCCTCCGCAATCTGCGGGACTGCCGTATATACTTTCCCCCTCCGCTCCATCTGGAGATAGACCGCCACCTCCCTTTCCGGCGAAAGCGCTTCCGGCTCCATAAAGCCATAGGCGAGGTATCCTTCATAGCCGGAGGAAACGGACACATCCAGTTCCCCCACAATGGTCAGGCTGGCCGCATCCTTCTGCCGGTTTTCTTCCATGTGCGTCCGCACATTGCTGACCATTTCCACGGCGAGCGTGTCGCCAATGCCATATGCCGGGTTCTGCAGGAAGAAATCCTTGCTGACCGCCACCTCACCGGAAGCCTGCGGGACACGCCCCCGCAGGAGCATATTCTTCTCATACATGGCATCCCAATAGCCGCTGTCACAGTTCTGTATCAGCAGGCGGGGAAGCGCCGTCCCTTCCGGCAGGAACGCGGTCTGGTTGTCCCCTTTTACAAACATGGCTTTTACACCCGCATTGTCCCTCACCATGCCAAGCCTGCCTGCCGGGACATCCATAAGCTCCGCATCCCAATCACCTCCAATATAAATTTCCTGCTGCACCATCTGGTTCCAGAAACTCTGTGCAAAAACAAATAATGTACATAAAAAAGTGGAAGCGATCAGAACCGCCACAATAATGGAAACTGAGGTGCGGCGGTTTTTACGCACCTGGTCTAAGCTGTATTCCCGTATGATGTTCATGGCTATACCTCCCTGCCCGCCACTGCGGGCCTCCATGCAATTACACCGCCTTATCCGAGACAATCTTCCCATCCTCTATCTTGATGATGCGGTCTGCTTCCAGTGCCACATTCTCATCATGGGTGACCAGCAGGATGGTCTGTTTATACTGGCGGTTGGACAGTTTCAGCAGGGAGACGATTTCCTCCGTATTCTTCCGGTCAAGGTTCCCTGTCGGCTCGTCCGCCAGCAGGATCGCGGGCTGGTAGATCAGGGCGCGCCCGATTGCCGCCCTCTGCTGCTGTCCCCCGGAAAGCTGCCCCGGCAGGTGTTCCAGCCTGTCACCCAGCCCTAATGTCCTTACGATATCGTCAAACCGTTCCTTACCCGGCTCCTTATTATCCAGGAGCATGGGCAGACAGATGTTCTTCTTCACACTGAGCGTGGGGATAAGGTTGTAAAACTGGTAGATAAGCCCCACCTTGCGCCTGCGGTACTGCGCCAGCCGTTCCTCCCCAAATGTCGCTATGTCCACATCTTCCACAAATATCTTCCCGCCGTCAGGGCGGTCAACGCCTCCCAGCAGATGGAGCAGCGTTGACTTGCCGGAGCCGGACGCCCCGATGATGGCAACGAACTGCCCCCTTTCCACCTGCAGGTCCACATGGTCTAAAGCCGTCACCATCGTCTGCCCCGATCCATACTGCCTGGTCAGCCCCTCGGTTCTTAAAATATCCATAAACAGCACCTCTCATTTCTCTGGATTCCGGAAGAACGCCGTATTTGCGTTCTTCTACATGAACTTCTTTTCATGTTACCGCCCTTATGTGCTAATTTGGTGACAATGGTAAAATTTAATATAGAATCCTGCGCCCCCTGTCTCTGTATTTTCTGCCGTGACCGTCCCGTTTTCTTTCTCAATGATGGATTTTGCCAGGGAAAGCCCGATTCCTGCACTGTCTTTGGAAGAGCCTGCGCCCCGGTAAAACCTCTCAAACAGGCGGGGAAGGTCTGCTTCGTCAAATCCCCCGCCGCTGTCCTGAATAACGATTTCCGTATAGATAGGATTGTCCCGGCAGACAATGCTGATATCTCCCCGCTCCGGCGTATGCTCCACGCAGTTTTTGATGATATTGCCGAACGCCTCGCTGCACCATCCGAAATCCCCGGAAAGCGAAATCCCGTCAGCGCCCTGTATCCCGAAGCATATCCCCTTTTCTTCCATCTGCCGGACAAAGGGCTGGACTGCATCCACCAGCACCTCCTCCAGGTCAAACTCTTTTTCTTCCAGCTTCAGCACGCCCGCGTCCAGCCTTGACAGGGTGAGCATGGAGCCGACCAGGCGCTGGAGGTGGCCGACCTGTCCTTCCATCCGTATGATGTCCTGTTTTGTCTCTTCATCCCACGCTTTCTTTTTCAGCAGCGAAAGGGTAAGCCCTATGGATGCCGCCGGGGTCTTTAACTGGTGGGACAGATCGGCCATGTTGTCCGCAAGGTTCTCCTTTGCCCTCTGCGCCTGCTCCCGTTCTTCCCGGAGAAGCACCACCGCTTTATAGATGCTGTCCTCCAGCGCGGAACCGGCATCATCTTTCATCAGGGTGTCGTACTGCCCTTCCATGATCCTGTCCAGATAGCCGGAAAGCGCCGCTGTCCGCTTCTCTGCCTCCTTCATCCTGTGCCTCCAGTAAAGCCCAAAAGAAAACAGCATCACCGATATGATACAGAAAGGGATGGCATATGCCGCTGCCCCAAACCATGCCGGGACAAAAGAATATGCATCCCTCCCATAACCGTACTGCCCTAAGATTTCTTCCCCCGCAGCCCTCAGGCCATCGCCGGACTTGTATAGATGCATGATATCGCCAAGCTGTTCCGGTGCAGCAATCCCCACAGCCCCGGCCATATCCGCAATACCGCTTCTGATGAATGTTTCTGACAGCTGCAGGATAACACCGCCTGCCAGAACGCACAGGCAGATGGAAAGCGCAATCCCGCATATTAAAATCCTGTTTCCCTTCTTTTTATCCCTCATAGTCCACCGCCTTATACCCAAATCCCCGGACGGTCAGGAGCATCTTCGGCATCTGCGGATGCTCCTCCACCTTCTGCCGCAGGCGCTTTACCAGCGTGGTAAGCGTATTGTCATTGACATAATTGCCGTCCACATCCCACAGCTTTTCCAAAATCTGCTCACGGGTTATGGTCTGGTTCTTATGTTCCAGAAGCAGGAGGAGGAGCTGGTACTCATTCGGCGTCAGTTCTACCGGGCAGTCTTTTTTATAGACTTTGGATGTCTTTTTATTGATGCAGACATCCCCGCAGTAGAGGCTTCCGTCCTCCGGCCTGCGGTTCCTCACCCTGCGCAGCAGGGCCCGCATCCTTGACACAAGGACATCCATGCGGAAAGGCTTCGTCACATAGTCATCCGCCCCGATGGACAGCCCCTGCACCATGTCCCGCGCCCCGTCACGCACCGTCAGCAGAATGACGGGAATGGCTGTATTTTCACTTAAGCTGCGGCAGAAAGCAAATCCGTCGCCATCCGGCAGGTTTATATCCAGCAGGCATAAATCAATCCCGCTGTCCAGGTATTTCCGGGCCTGTGCGAGACTTAATGCGGCATACGGCGTGAAGCCCTCCGCCTGCAGGTTGCGGCAGAGGGTATCAGACAGTTCCGCGTTATCTTCAACCACCAGAATTTTATCCATACAAATTCCCCTTTCTTTGGGAGTATGGTTTTTATTATGCCACTGTCCGCCTTTATCTTCAACTTCTGTTTCAGGAACATTTTTTAATTCTTAGGAAATGTCGGAAAATAACTGATGCAACTTGTTTAGGAGAAAGCCCAGAAATACAACGAAAACGGCTATAAACTTGCATCAGTTATTTGTAGACAATTCCTTAGTATCGCTCTGTATCCTTCCCGTGACATTTACCTCACAACCTACACCCAGTCTGGAGGCCCGTATTGCATCCCTTCCCCATACGATACAAGGAATCTAGTCGGATTTTCCATAGGGACGGTTTACCGCCTTGTCTTTCATCGTCTCTTCCCTCTCTTTTGATGTTACAGAACACGCTATATTGATTGACAATCACAGAGCTATTCCAGTATAATGAATAAAACAGACAAAACCGCAGATATACAGGTGAAAGGAGTTAAAATGGAGCTAAACATTCAGACCGCGGAAATGGCATTAAAGGAAGCTGCGCAGTCCAATCCGGGGGCATGGGTAGCCCATTCCCGGTATGTAGCCAAAGCCTGTAAAAATATTGCGTCACACTGTAAGGATTTATCTTCTGAACAGGCGTATCTTTTCGGGCTGTTACATGATATTGGACGTTATGCCGGAGTGAGTTCGGAAAGGCATTTGATAGACGGCTATCGTTACTGTATGGAGCGCGGGTGGGGAAAAGCTGCACAAATATGTATATCCCATGCATTTATGATACAGGATATTGATACTTCTATCGGAGTGTTTGATGTCAGTGATGAGGATTACCTGTTTATGAAAAATTTTGTTGTAAATGCGGTATATGATGATTATGACCGTCTGGTACAGCTATGTGACGCATTGGCTATGCCTACGGGATTCTGCCTTTTGGAAAAGAGATTTGTGGACGTGACAATACGGTACGGCGTCCATCCGGCGACAATAGACAGGTGGAAAAAAATTTTAGAGATTAAAGAACTGTTTGAAGAACAGATTGGCTGTTCTATTTATACTTTGCTTCCGGGCGTTGTGGAAAACAGCTTTCGTTAAGGGAGGGATATTGCGTATTGCGAGGCAAGCGATTTTTGGGAAACTGCGGACAGCGATATTTAGAGCAGATTGCCCGCACAAGGGAATTTTGATTGCTTCAAATGAGCACTACGATCAATACCACTTTCCTGATGCTGTCAAAACGCCGGGTTTCAGCTTTTCAATTTGTGCGGCGCTCAACTTTAGCGGCGAAAACGCATCAGAGCAGCCTTAAAAGCTGTACCAGCTCATGCGACTCGTCCGCATCTGATGCGGTCTGTCTGGTATCAAACTGAGAGAAACGATTATCACGGTAAAATGATAATAGCTTTTCCTCTTTTTCCGCTTCCAAGAATGTTACTATGCCTCCGCCCAAATACTGTATCTCTTTAATTTTGTCCCATGCAAGTTTCAGAAGTTCTGCCCTCGTGATTTCTGTTCCGCCACTCTCCGAGAAATTTTTCCCAAGTTGTGCAATCAGATATGCCGACATGGTATAGGTATCCGATTTTTCATCCAACTCACTAATTCGCAACAGCTTTCTTTTCATGGTATTGCTCACTGTTTCACCCCTTACCGTCAATGGTTTTAATGCAAGGGTAAAATATCCAAGCAATCTGACATCCTCTGCTGAAACTACAAGATATGTAACAGACTGGTTCTTTTTCGTGAACTCTATGGCACTTTTTTTCAAAAAATGTTCCACGTCCTTATTCTTCGGACTGGAAAAAACGGAAAGCAACTCAACCAATGCTGGCTCTCCGGCTTCTTCATCATTCCCCAATGCCAAATACTCACGGATATTGACTGAAAAGAATTTATCATTTCCTGGCATTTTCCTTCTCCTTTATTTTCATCTTCCGCAGCCGCATCATTTCCCTCAATTCAGGTTCTCCCTTTATCTCTCTCGCAGCCACAGATATATGAACAGGACGGTTCTTGGCAGATTCTTCAATCGCATTAACAAACATCTCCACCTGTTCCTTGCCGGAAATGACAAAATTCTTTGTGATACTTGAAGTTGCCATGATATACACCTCCTTTGTTAGTATGGTTCTTCCGCTATAATTCATACTTTTCTATCTCTATTTTATTATCTTATATCGGTTAATGCAACAAAACATTTTATGAATTTTTTATAACTTATTTTCCGCTTGCTATCCCGCCAAAACAGAGTTAAGATACGACACCACAGAGAGGAGGGATTGGAGCATGTCAAGGAGCGTCTCGTAGCGCCCCTGCTCTTTTTTCAGCTTTTCCTCTATGATGGATTTATCCCGCAGCACTTCCGTCTGCCCTACCCCTGCCGCACCGAGGCCGAGGATTGCCGCTGCTTCCCGGAGCGTCCCCTCCGGGACATCGAAAACGGCGTGGAGGACCTTCTGCGCATCGTGTGTATCTGTCCGAGCCACTCCACATAGGGAGCGCAGCCCCTCGTGACATAGCGGAACCGGGGATCAATCCTTTCATTCCGCAGTTTGCCCGTGGAGGCATAGGCTTTGGGGTGCTGCACCTGCGCACGGATGCCAAGCTGGGGCGTTTCAAAGGACAGCCCCATTTTGCCCCTCTGCGTCACTCCAAGGCCGCAGAAATTATTCTGCGGAAGAGTGACCGCAGAGCCTTCCCCGATGATGTGCGTATCTACGATATGCCCCACCGCCACAAGGCTGAAAATAATGACCTTCTTGAAGATGCTCATCCATCTTCTTATAGATGCTGTATGTCTCCCCGCCGTGCAGAACACGTTCTTATGCTTGCTAGTCTCGATATAGATGATATCGTCCACCCGCAGGCGCACGTTCCCCTCCACGAAGCCGAACTCCACCACACGCTCCTCACGCAGAATGTCCTCCACGCACTCCGACAGCGTCTGTTCCAGGTCATCCTTTAACAAGAAACGGCTGGCTTTCACCTTAATAGACAGACCGCCGCATATGGCGGTTTGCCATAGCGGCGGTTAGCTTTTGTGTATTTCTTTAGTTTGCTTACATCAAAGCAAATTTCTCATTACGGAAATGTAAGCATCCGAAATGATCAGTTTTCCTCAGTAGCATAATCAGCGGAAGCTGTGGGCTTATTTGCCTGCAGCAGTAATTGTGCATCACTTTCTGAAATGGTTTCTATTTCTGTGATGTTATGGTTTCCGTCTCGGCTGACAGAAAGACATATTCCCTTTTCATCCGTGTAATAAACAATAGCCCTTTCGCTATCAATCAGTATCTTAATCTCATTACCGCCATAAAACCAGCGGCCATACTCGCCGTCAAAGGATACACCATACTCTTCATACTCCTTTAACGACTCTCCGTTGCTCTTCCCTGTTTCGGCTGCCATTGCTGCATTTGGTTCCGTACTGATAGACATATCCTTAAAATGCTCCTGCTTCTGCGTATGACGGTCATATACTTCCTGAGAGCATTCTTCGATACCGACAAGGTTATTGTCTGCGTCACGCTTCGCTTCAATATCCACCGTCCCCGTAAAGAAATTCGTAAAGCTCGCCCCTGCTGCCGAATCATTGAAGAAACGCACGATGTTCCCATTGTAGGTATAGCAACCCGTCTTTTCATCATAGGACAGCCCATATGCTTCATATACAGACCAGTCCACGCTGCCGGGAATTTCCGCCGCAGACGAATCCTCTACCATTCCAGTGTCATATGCAGGTATTGCAGACAGCAAAGTTCCATTCTGAACGCTTGCGGCTGCATTTCCCGCACAGCCCGTAAGCATACATATACTAATCAGGACAGATGCGGATAAAATCCTTTTTATCATTTTTAATTTCATTTGAAGTTCTCCTCTCTTTTTGATAGTTCTATCTTATCAAAAGTATTTGGAGTTTCCTTGTGGACTTTATGTGTTTTGTGTGAAGTTTCCCACAAAAGAAGGCGGCAGGCAAATCATATGCCGCCACCCAGTTTCTGATGATTATATAAAAATTCAATGTTAAAACATACGCCTTGTTGGGTATTCCTTATCTGATAGTCCGCTCCATGCTGCTCCAGAATCATCTTTACAATATAAAGTCCCAATCCGCTGCCACCCGTTTGTCGGCTGCGTGACCGTTCCACCCGGTAGAAAGCGTCAAAGAGTTTTGGTATGTCATCTTCCGGCAAATGAACCCCCATGTTCTCTATGGAAAATTGTATCCTCCCGCTCCTGGAATGAGCCGTAACAAAAATATCACTGCCTTCCGGCGAATAATGGATTGCATTGGAAACAAGGTTATTTACCACTTTCCCCAAGAGTGCTTTGTCTCCCCGGAGCATCAGCCCATTCTGTATATCCTCATGCCATTCCTGCCCCTTGCCTACAATCATATCTTCAAATAGTCCATACTCACTTTTTATCATGTCTGAAAAATCAAATATTTCCTCCTGCAAGGCAGTTTCTGATGATTTGATGCGGGAAACAGTCAGGATTTCCTGCACCATCCCTCCCATTGCTTTTACCACTTCAAGAGAACGAGCAAGATATTTATCACGTTCTTTGTATTTCCCCACATTCAGCAGCATCCCTTCAAGTTGCCCCTTAATGACTGTGATTGGTGTTTTCAGTTCATGGGATACTGCCGAAAAGAAATCAAGCTGTGCCTGTTCCAACATACGCTCCCGCTCAATGTCCGCTTCCAACCGGCTGTTTGCCGCCTGCAGTTCACTGAGCGCCGAAGACAATTTCCGGGCCATTTCATTCAGGCTGTGCGCCAGTATCCCTAATTCGTCGGAGCGGCTTTCCGTACAATCCCATGAAAAGTCAAGGTCGGACATTTTTTCTGACACCCTGCTGATCTCTATGACAGGCTTTGTGACATACCTAGAATAAAGTGCTGCACCTATGGCTGAAATGAATATCACCATGACCAACAGAGGCGGGACTATATTGCCGATGGTATCCATCAGCCGATTTACCGGCTCTGCGTCTCCGGCAACAGACAGGGTATAGACCATCCCGGAATCACTGAAACGAAACAGGTAGCTGTGCGTTACCCCATACGCAGAAGGCGCCCCTTCAAAAACAATGCCGTCACGAACCGCACCCGGGAAATCCGTGTTATGCTGTGAGGGCAATGCAATCTCCCTTCCGCCCTCATCATACAACTGGAGCAGCACATCATTGTTCAGCAGAAATTCGTCAAACAGAATCCCACTTTCCTCTCCCGCAGTAAACTCCAGTTCTGAAATGAATGCATTCACTTCCTTATCCAGTGCTGCATCCAGATCTGTGCTGTATGATTCTGGAACCAGCCATGCGATAAAGCAGTAGGTGGCCAGGCAGCTTATCACCATCAGCAGGCAGGTTACGGCAAATATTTTAATAAACAGGCTTTTCTTTCCCCTCTTTTTCAATTTTATATCCAACTCCCCGGATTGTCTCTATGTAGTCAATGTCCAGCTTTTTACGGAGATTTTTGATATGCGTGTCAACCACCCTCTCATCCCCGTAAAAATCGTACTTCCACAGTTTGTTCAGGAAATGCTGCCGTGAAAGCACCTTCCCCTGATTCAACAGCAGCTCTTTCAATACCTCAAATTCCCTTTGTGTCAGGTCATATTCCACATCCCCGGCGTAAATCCGGTAACCATCCATATCCAAAGTAAGCCCTTTGTAATGGAGCAATGCACTTTCGCCATCCTCCCGGTTTCCGGTCCGCCGCAGGACAGCCGCTATTTTTCGCAGCAGCACCGGCATGGAAAAGGGTTTTGTTACATAGTCGTCGGCCTGCAGGTCCAGCCCTTTAATCTGGTCTCCTTCACTGCCCAGGGCCGTCAGCATAATAATGGGAACCTGTGACTGTTTCCGGATCAGTTCGCAGACAGTGAACCCATCTATTTTAGGCAGCAGGATGTCCAGCAGAATCAGGTCATAAAGATTCTTCGCAAACATATCCACAGCTGCCACGCCATCACCTGCAATATCGGCCTTATATCCTGCCTCCTGCAAAAATTCCTGCAGAAGTTCCTGAATATCCATATCATCTTCAACAATTAAAATCCTCTGCATGGTATCACCTCCACACTCTTTAACCATCATACCATACTTTTTTGTAGTTTGTGTGTAGTTTGCCTAAGTTATATAAAACCATCGCCTCTGTCATTCCATTTCCTTGAACGTGCCGGCCATGACCTCCACGCCGCTCTCCTTTGCTTTCCCCGCAAGGCACCCGTCAAAATGACTGCGCCATACATTCAGCCCCTCCTGCTCGAAGCGGTATTCTTTCCCTGTATCATTTGTGAATATCATGCCCCTGTTCTCTGTCGGGGTACACATGGCAGATTCCGGCACATCCTCCCCGAAATAACTTTTCACAAGTTCCATTGATTTCTTTATCAGAACGCCCGAACAGGACTTATACCTTGGCATTTTGAACTTCTCCACCAAGAGAACCTTATAGTCTTTTTCCGCTAAAGCCTAGGCAACCGTGCATCCCGCAGGCCCCGCTCCGACCACTATCACATCATACATCCGTATATCATCCTCTCTGCTGTTTTCTATTACTTCGGCAGAAAGCCGTTCCTGCTAAAGCAAAAGCATCCTCTGAATTATACCATAAAAATTTTCTGTTTTTCACCCGCTGGCACTAAACGACTATTTTTCGGGAATGGAAAGCAGGGGCCATTGGATGAGTATATCCGCTGCCGCTTCATCAATGTACATACGCTGTCCTCTTGCCACTTGTGCATTTAAGACTTTACGGAAATATCATACTGAAAGATGGCGACCGCGAAATGCTGATGCTTTTAACTCACAAGTGAAATTTATAGTAGGATTTTTTAAGTGTCAGTACCATTCAGCTTCTTCCGTCACCCAGAATCTAATCCTCGCCCCTGTTCAATTCTTTTTTCGTTAAGCGCTTTTCAAAGCAACAGCTTTATCTCAATTTTGGCGCTATCGCCTTTTTTATTGTTCTTCACAGATTCTCTGCTCTCTTTATTTCATTGGAAATTCCTTCTGCAATTCTCTGTGCCAAACTTTCCTGATAATCGTCATCCAACAGCTTTTGACTCTCAGAATAATTTGAGAGGAATCCCATTTCTACCAAGACAGCGGGCATTTGCGTGTTTCGCAAAACATAATAGCCCTCTGTTTTCGCGTGCCTCGTTTCAATATCCTCGCTTAGCGAAACTGCGTCGATGATACTTTCTGCATATCTTTTACTTTCTGTCGCACTTGAATTGTCGTAATAACATTCCAAGCCTGCTATCCGGGCATCTTCCTCATAGTAATTGCAATGAAGACTGATAAAGAAATCCGCATTGGAGTCATTTGCAACAGAAGTACGATCTGCAAGGCTTATATTTTCATCGGAGCTTCTGGTCAGAATAACTTCTATATTGTCATTCTCCAGAATAGCTTTCAGCTTCCATGCAACCGAAAGGTTAATATCCTTTTCTACTGCCTTGCCGCTGACAGTACCTCCGTCAATTCCTCCATGCCCTGCATCCACGACAACACAAAACCCCGGGGCGTTATTCTCTGTTGAAGCAACAGGGGCAGCATCGTTGCCTGCGTTTCTATCTGTGTATATATCCGTGTATTTATTTACCTTTTCATCTTCCTTTGTAAATCTCTCGTATATGTAAAGACATCCGCAAACCATAAGTATCATCATTATAATCGGTATCAGTATGACGATCGCCCTCAGCAGATACGCAATCATAAGCCGCTTAATCTTTCTCTTCCTGAGTCTTTTCCTCTTTCCGTATTGTTTCCTGTTCATTGCCGCATTTGTTCCTCAATCTGGAATAAGTCAATACCCCCGCGGGAATCAATGGCTTTTTGGTAAAACGATTTCCTCACCGCTTTCTTTTGATAACACATAAATATTTCCTGTATCACAGGTAACAGACATTGCAGGTATATGACTGATCAATTTCTTGTTATTCCCGTCCTTGCCGCAGGAATACAAGCCTCCGCCGTCCGTCCTGGAGACATAATAGATTGACTGCTCATCCATGCAGAAATCATATGCAACTATATTTTCATAAGTGTAAGTTTCATTATCGGAAACGTCATATCTTGTCAAAACCCCCTGTTCATTTTTGTAAAAGATGCTTTCCCCGTCGAATGAAATATTTCCGTTTACAGGAATGTCCAGCTTTACAGTTTTTCCGGTATACCGGTTTACTTTTGTTACGCCATCGTTGCCAATGAAAAACAGATTGTCGTCATTCAGGAAAAAAGCCTGGTGAAAATCCAGGAACTTCCATTTATCCCCCGTTTCATAGTCAATGCCCAAAAGAGAACGCCCGGAATTCGTCATCTGCTCAAAGATTGTTTTTTCCTCAAAGGTATCCAGATTCAGCTCTACAACCGACACTTTCGTTATATTGCTGTTATAGTTTCCCACCCGGTTGACATAGCTTTCCATAACCGATGTGGTGTAATACAGATATGGCGGACACACATAAAACGCACATATTTTTTCGTCATCAGAAAATACCCCAAACATAGGGGAACGTGCTAAAGGATATGTTTCTCCCATGGAAGTATTTTTGAGAAAATACTCAAAATTCTCTTCATCCCGTATGATTTCATAACCCATACAGTCATAGGCTGCCGATGAATTATAGACAACGCTTCCCGTTTTTCCACGGCCTGAACATCCCGTCACTGCCAATGCCAGGCCAAACATGACAACGAAAGCCGCCCCACGCTTCTTCTGCCCTGATTTCATCAGCCAACTGTTAGAATTGCGCCGTAAAATCCAGACAACGGCCAAAGCACACAAAAGCACGGATACAGAGAGCAGGGGCAATAGCGTAACCGTGCCAACCTCCGCAAAAATAATTTTCTCATCACCCGTCAGGGCATCGCTCATAACAATATCCCCTGCAAAAAAGTCTGTTCCAAGCAGAAACGGCAGAGGCAGAGGCAGACGGTAAATGCTGGTCTTCGATAAGCCTATATAGGGAATCATCACGGACACCGCACCAGCCAACAGGGTGACCGCATACTTTTTTGCCAAAACGGAAATGAGCATCAGGAGTATGGCAAGAAACATACCGCCAAACATCCGGAGCAGCCCTATGGATACATATCCCTCCAGCAGGGACATCCCCTTGCTGCTGCCTGCAAAGTAACGAATGCTCTGAATCGGATAATCCCCATCCGGCAGTCCGTATTTGAACCTGTAAAATCCGTATTCCATAAGCGAAATGCAAAGCGACAGGAAAAGGACAACCGTGGTAATAATGAGCAGCTTATACAGAGCGCTTTTTCGCCCCTCCCTTGCGGTCAGGATCAGGGTGTCCATCTGGCAGCTGTACTCAGAACAGAAAACAGGCGTAACGATCAGCAAAATGCCAAGGAAGAGAATGAAATTAAGCGTACCCTTGCCAAGAAGCCCCATCCATCCGTTTGTCTGGAGAAAACAGCGGTTCCCCGGGTTTTCGCAGATATAGAGATACTGCCGATAGATAACCTCAAATCCATTTTGACGCTCCAGAACCTTCTCTATTTCCCGGCTCTCCTTTTTATATTCACTTTCACCGATCTTCCCGTCATAGTAGTTCTCCAAAAGGCTGTTCTGCCTCTCCTTCGCTTCCGCAATCCTCTCCGCCTCCTGCTCCAGATAAAGGGAAGATTCCTCGGTGCAGTATCCGTTTACCTTTTCCAGATACCATTCATATTCCTTTTTATACTGCTCCATCGCTATGTCTGCGGGGTTGTCGGACAAGGCAAGCCAGACCGTGCCAAGGAGCAGGACAAGGGCAATATAGAACAGCCCCCTTTGCCAGAGCATAATCTTTTTTACTTCATACATAAATCCAGACATTTTATCCTCCTGTTTATACTGCCTAACGATTTCGCTTGCCGTGAAACCAGACTGCATAACGCTGACTGGTTCAATCGCATGATTACATTAGGCAGTATTCAGCGTTATGCAGTATAAAGTCGCTGCGCGACAGCACTAAAGGGTAAAGTCACTTCGGCGCATATTTAATGAGAGGAACTTTCATTCGAAAGGGCACTCATGAAAGTTCCTCTCGTGCGCCTTCGCGACTTTACCGTCCAGCAGAAAATATAAGAGTTCCTTTTAGAAAGCATCATCATTGCCGTTATGGAAACCACCCCTACGGTTATGGCAAAAATAATTGCTGCCTGGTAACTCTGTACCGGATATCCTGCAAAACTAATAAACTCGGTCTTGCCAAATAGTATGCGGTTAGCAAGCAGCGAATATGGGTTTATGATTTTGAGCCAAGTATTACTGAAACAGCTCTGTGACGCACCTGTAATAATGAAACACAGGGCTACCCCGAAATCAGCGACAAACGGAACAAGGGCACTGTGCCCAAACAAGGAAATCAATAGAAACACCATGCTCATGGTCCATACGCCCACTGCCCTTATCACTGCGGACAGAATCGCATATTGCCATAAATTACAGTTTACCGCAGCCGTGCTGAAATTCCTGACAGCATACAGCGGAAGATTTCCCCCTTCCGCCGTTCCGAAGAAATACACAAACCCAATATAGTCCACAACCGAAAACCATATGGCCACACTGATTGCAAACAAAGAAGCCGCAGCAATTTTAGCGAATGTGGTCTTTTTACCGCCGCCCGGATTTGTCAGCAGCAGCATATCCATCTGTGTTTCCTTTTCGCAGACAAAGGTACTGACAACCCCATACAGACAAAGAAGTAAAACCAATATGCCCGAAAAATCATAGTTCAGATAATAGTTATACATCTCCTCATAGGCAAAGTCTTTTATGCTCCGTCCGGAATAAAGGTTATAGATCACACTGTTTTTACGTACTTCTACAGTCTGCCCCCGTTCTTTGTAAACAGCGGCATTTTCCTTTGCCCTCTCTGCCACTTGAAGCGCATACGTCCGATAATGATAGAAATATTCCATAGGCTCCACATAGTATTTTTCCAGGATATTCCGGTCACTGTATATATTCCCCGTCATCATATCCGGACTGTCTTTGGCTGTGCTTGCTGTCATATCAGCCGTAGCGTCTGCTAACGGCTGATATACGGAAAGAAGATGATTGATTTTTTCAGCAGTGATCTCCCCTCTGTAATCCTCATAAAGCTGCCAATACACGCTGTTCCAACTGCGGCTGTCATTTCCGTCCGCCAGGTAGGAATACGAGTGGAATTCGCTGTTTATTTTGAACAGGTTCATTACACTGAACAATATGAGTACAACAAGTATCGACCGCTTGCAGAATGATTTGTAAAATTCATATTTGATTAAGCGTGTCATATTATCTCTCCCTTAACTCATTGCCCGCGGAAGTAATACAGAAATACATCTTCCAGGTTAGGGGAAACCTTTACTGCGTCTGAAGCAGGCAGCATATCGCTTACGATTCTTACTAAAAAGCGTTCCCCCTGCTGTTTCATATTGCTGACATAATATTGGCTGCCAAGTCTGGCAGCGTCTTCCCCGTTTACTGTCACCTCCCACACTTTCCCATAGATATTCTGTTCTAATGTGTCGGTAGTTCCCTGGGTTATTAAGGAGCCATCCTTTAAGATCATAATCTCCTTTGCGATACACTCCACATCGGAAACGATATGGGTGGCCAGCAAAACTGTCCGCCCCTGCGCGAATTTTGAAATCAGGTTGCGGAAGCGGATACGTTCGCTGGGATCGAGCCCTGCTGTCGGCTCATCCAAAATAAGAATTTCAGGATCGCCCAGCATCGCCTGGACAATGCCGACCCTCTGCCGCATGCCGCCGGAAAGGGCGCCAATCTTTTTCTCTTTCGCATCTGAAAGATTGACAATGTCCAGAAGCTCCAAAGCCCATTTTTTTCCCTGTCCGTCAGGGATCCCTTTCAGCGCGCACATATACAGCAGAAAATCCATCACTGTAAAATCCCGGTAGAAGACAGGATATTGCGGCATATATCCGATTTTTGACAGGAAGTCCTTACCCAGTGTCCCTGCATCCTGTCCGTCAATCAAAACCGTTCCGCCATCGCTTCCCAAAATACCCACAAAGATATTGATCAGTGTCGTCTTTCCCGCACCGTTAGCGCCCAAAAGCCCATAGACCCCCTCCGTAAGTTCCGTGGTAAAATCCTTCAGGGCATATATGCCTTTGGCAGACATGCCCAAGGCGCCCCTGCCTTTGTACTGCTTTGAAACATTTCGTAATGATATTTTCATCAAGAATTACCCCACAAAGCCAAAGGTTGTTATCAGGGTGCTTACCTCGTCAATCCCCCGTCCAAGCACAACGATGCAGGTGCCGGATTCATCCAAAATCAAAATCTGTGGAACACGCAGGAAATAGGTACTGTTGCTGTCCTGAACGGTTTCCGTATGGATATTTTTTCCCGATGCCGTATCATAAATGTTGATTGTAACACTGCTTTCCTCCAAAATAGCAGTAGCCACATATTTTCCCTGCCCGGAGCAGTAAACACCGTCTTTTCCCTCACCGGGGCTTGAGAACGACAACGTATTTTCTGTATTGGCTATGGTATCAAGCATCAGCAGGGTTCCATTATTTTTGTCAAAGCTCTGGGGCATAATAAGCAGGTTTCCGCCCTTTTGCACTTCTTCCGTATCTACGTTGTAATCCCCCTTTTTGGTAATGGTGAGATTTGCGCTGTCTGTAGATACTGTACCATAAACACTGACCCCATCCCCGCCAATGGAGGTATCTGTAGCCATGCCTACATATACTAAAGTGTTGTTCCCCGTAAAGGTAAGGCTGTCCATAGTTACAATCTGCATATTATCTGCCGTGCCTTCTTCGGAATAGTTCAGAATGGTACGAACCTTCCGGGAAGAAACATCATAAAGGTAAAGTCCCTGAAGCCCGCCGAAAGCAACCTGTTTTCCGTCCTGTGAAATAGCGATCCCTGTGATCTGCAAGATAAAATCGTCACTTAATAATTCGCTAAAGGAAATGGTATCCTGAACAGCAAAGTCCTTATTCAGTATGTATCCATTGATGCCGTCGCTTTCTGATGCAGCAAATGAACCGTTGCTGCCTCCCTCAGCCTTTCCCTGGCCCACAACAAAGTAGCCGTCTGTAAAGGTCTGTACGCATAAGTCTCCCATGGAAATATCCGCACTTGCGATTGTTTCGCCTTTCCCCGCATCGTAAAGATAAAGCTGATCCGCCGCAACGATAATCCGGTTTCCATCGGCATAATAGCAGCCGCTGACCTTTCCTGAAAAAGCGGAATCCTTGACCCCACTGACCGCCACAATATTTTTATCCGTGCCGTTATCCTGCTGATCAATCACGTTCATTTCGCTGCTTTCATTTCCGGTATTTTCCGATGAATCACCTTCCAGGGATTGCGGTTCCATGTTTATGGCTCCATTTTCAGAGCTGTTCCCATTCTCCTGTCTGTCCCCGCAGGCCGACAGATGAAGCGCCAAAGCAAGTATAAGTATCATACACATCCATTTTGTTTTCATTTTTAATCCTCCTTGTATAATAAAATAGAACCTGTTTTACTTGTAAGTGAATTTTCGTCCGCTGCGACGGCTGTCGCATAAAAAGTGTTGAAACCATCCAGCTTAGCGGTATCTATGGTTGCCTCAATGACCCACACATTTCCTTTGCTTAATGTGACATCACAGGAACCCGCTCCCTCAAAAGATATGGGCTTATGGTTTAAGAAAAATGATATGCCATATCTTGCGCCTGGCGTTCCGCAAAGGGTGTAGCGCACGGTAAGCGTATCTTTCCCGGTAAGGTTGATATTGTCATACACCACCTCGCCGTCATAGTCAAGCGTCCAATAGACACTGTTATCCAGGGTATCCATGGTAACGCCATTCCATCCTGCTTTCACAAGCTCATTCTCAATAAAAGAGGAAGTGACTTTTTCCTCTGAAATGCTGACATCACGAAAAGCAGTTATACTTTCTCCATCAATGCTGTCATTTTCCGGAGCATCCTCATTAAAATGCAGTTTCAGCACCCTTTCGAAACTCTGATGATACCAGCCATAGCTTGAGGTTTCTTTCATATCAGGCTGGAAATCGGGCCTGGTGACGCTCACGACCGTCATATTCAGGGTATCGCCTTTTTTCCCTGTGTCCGGTGTGAACACAAAGGAAAAATTCTCTTCGTGCTTTTCCGATGTCCGGAAACAGTGGAGATACTCATATTCCGCCCCCGTGTCGTTCACCTTGTAGGCTTGCGGCTTTCCGTCCAAAAAAAGCAGGAAGCCAATACTGTCCAATTTCCCCTCTGATGAAAACTGATAGTCCAGGACAAATTCTCCGCCATCATACTCATAAGGCAAAACACTCTGGTCATCGGCTCTGGCGGGATTCGCTTCCCCATGGCTGAGAAACCCTAAATCTCCGTCCTCCTGCGCCCCGGCGAAGGGGTCTTCTTCTACAGTCTGCGGCGGGGCATTCTCGTCCGCAATGTTATAATTTCCGCAGGCCGCCACAGCAAAGGGCAAAACAAAAATCATAGCTAATGATAAGAATCGCTTTCGCATCGTCCATCCTCCTTGTTTTGGATTTTATTATCTAAAGGCCATTATAAAAGCCAAAAGTCAAAATGTGGTCAAGGAATAGAAAAAAATTTCCGGAGAAGCAGCTTAGTTCTTTATTTATACTGCTTAACGATTTCACCTGCCGTGAAACCAGACTGCATAACGCTGACTGGTTCAATCGCATGATTACATTAGGCAGTATTCAGCGTTATGCAGTATACATAAAGAGAGCCAACAAACTGTGATTTCTCACAAGTCTGTCGGCTCTTTGAGCCGCTTCTTTTCAAGCGGCAGTACCAGCAAAATCAACGCTTCTTTAATATTTTATCAATCAGGCCAAAATCCATTGCTTCTTTTGCTGTCATATAATTGTCACGTTCGGTTGCAACAGCAACTTCCTCCATACTTTTTCCTGTATTCTCTGCTAAAATGGCGTTTAATCGTTTTTTATTTTTCTGTATATGGTCAGATGTAATTTTTATATCGGTTGCCTGTCCCTGAATTCCGTTTCCATGAATGGCAGGCTGATGTATCATTATTTCTGCATTAGGCAAAGCAAGACGTTTTCCCTTTGTACCTCCTGCCAATAAAAAGGCTCCAAAACTTGCGGCAAGACCTATGCATATTGTTGATACATCACATTTGATATATTGCATTGTGTCATAAATAGCAAAACCCGCCGAAACAGAGCCGCCTGGACTATTTATATATAATTGAATGTCTTTTCCAGGGTCTTGGGCTTCTAAAAATAGCATTTGCGCAATAATCAGACTTGCTGAAACATCACTTACTTCTTCTCCTAAGAAAACAATTCTATCGGACAATAGCCTTGAAAAAATATCATAACTTCGTTCTCCCAGGCTTGTCTGTTCAATAACATACGGAATTGTACTCATGCTGCCAATTTACCTCCTGCTATACTGCAAAACGCTGAATACTGAAGTGCTACATACTGCCTAATGCAATCATGTGATTGAACCAGCCGCGTTATGCAGCCTGGTTTTACGGCATGCGAAATCGTTAAACAGTATAAAAGAATACATAAATGAGTATCCATTAACCGAACCCATCATGCACATCTTTGATTGTTTAGGATAGAACACACCATTTTTCCGATAAATATTAGGCGTGCATTCATATAACTGTCTAAAAGCTAATGTGAATGCCTGCTGTGAATCATAATGTGCTTCATAAGCAATTTCAACAATGGGCTGCTCTGTTTCTACCAGTTTTTGAGCAGCCAAAGTCAGCCTGCGCCCCTGTATGTATTTATAAACCGTACATTTTGTTTCTTCGGTAAAAATTCTGGCTATATAGAATTTTGAATAATTTAATGCATTTGCTATTTTGTCAAGGGACAAATCCTCGTCAATGTGCGTTTCTATATAGTCTACTATTTTTTCTACAACGGTACTATTGTTCATATATGACACTCCTCCTCATTTATACCCACAAACGTAATCGATTGCCGTCTGCACGAGTATAATATAACATAACTTTTTAAAATTATCTTAATAGAAATTGCCCTGATTAGAAACCAGAAAAGCGACAGAATAATCCTGCCGCCATTTTGTTATGCATAAATAATTTCCTTGTTTACACTCTCCCTCGCACAAGCCCTTATGTTGCCTAACCGTCCTGTTTATTCTAAGGTGTTTTCTTCCTTTAGCTGTTCTCGGCCTTACAATAACAGTTTATCTACCTGCCAGATTATTTCTTGCTCAGATATATCATATGGCATTGGGGCAATATCTTCAAAACAGTAATTTGAAGCATAAGAATGATTATCAGTCCACTCTAATACCCAAAAGTCTGTTAATGTAGATACTTTAAAAAATTCTCCGTTCATTGTCCAACAAATACCTGACGGATATAATTCTAATTGCTTTGCACCAAGTTCACGGAACCTATTTTCAACAACTGTTTTTATATCTGCTTTTTCCATAGGAAACACCTTCCGCAAATCCCGTTTTTTCGCTTCCTGCATCTTTCCGGCAAACCGGAAGCTGTCGTCTTCTTTGCAACAATAAAATATCAATTTTCCCAACTATCTAAAAATCTTCTTTTTATCATTTAAATATACGATAAGCAGCGTAATTACAGCCATAATACCTGCCATCACTGCCTTACCTGGTATACCGTCATTAATCTTGTAAATTCCGCCAGAAGCATTAACAATACAATGCAGCAATACGCATAACCATACACTATTCGTACATTTTCTAACGCACGCCAAGGCAAACGCAATTCCAAATACTCCAAATCCAAAAGCAATATAGCTCTGCCCTTCTTGACCTACACCATTTATATAGAATAGAGGAAAATGCCATAACCACCAAATTACGGATACTATAATTGTAGCTACAATATAAGGGTATTTTTCTTCTAGTTCTGGCTGAAGAATATAACGCCATCCAGCTTCTTCAAGTCCTCCTCCCAATAACATCAGCGGCACCATAACCAGCATAGCATATAATGGTGCTCCTTTATCATAACCAGCTACAATGCATTGAGGTAACACATATAAAACAGACAATATAACAACAAGTGAATACGATGTTATACCATGCTTAAAATCAAACACATTTCTTATCCATTCCTTAAAACTCTTTACCTTGTCATTTTTCTTTAAAACAATAAAGGATGCAATGGTTGGCGACCAACCTCCAAGTAAATATGGAGCATATAGAAAATAGTCTTTCTCTAACGAAAGATTATTGAAGCTGCAAATCATACAAGTTCCCCAACATATTGTCATTATCATAAATGTATATATTAGAAACTGTCTGCTCACTTTACTCATTATACATTCCCCTCAGCCTTAAAAATACCATTTTATCGAATTTACTATTTCTAAATTTCGTATAACAAATAGGTTTTAACAATACGATATTGCCTTATCAACTCTTAATCCGTATCTGAAAGCTCTTGATCGGGAAAATCAGCCGCTAAAGAGCAAAGATAAAGGTAATGGTCTCAGAGTCTAATTCCCCGCAGCTCTGCTGCGGGGAGTTTCATTTCCTCCAATATAAACCTTGATTTGCCTCTTTGTCAATCACTATTTTGCTCCAAACCTTTTCAAAATAAAACCCATAAATAAAAATATCACCCCATTTTGTGGACTGCAAGTTTAATTGTCACACAAGCTCCACCGGAAGCAATATTTGAAAGTTCCAGACTTCCGCCGTGTTTCTGGCTAAGGACACGGCTTGTAGCCAATCCCAGGCCCATATGCTCTCCCGTTTTATCCTCAGAATAAAAAAAGGTGTTCTTTTTACGGAGCATTGCCCCTGAAAAACCTTCGCCGTCGTCTGATATGGTTATCATAAGTATATTATCGGTAAGGGAGTACCCAAAATCCACCCTGCTTTTGGCATATCGAATGGCATTAGAAAAGATATTCTCCACAATACGGTAAAAAATCTGCTCGTCTAATTTCACCTGGCATTCGGATATGACGGAATGGTATGCAATCTCCAGGCTATGTTGTTCCGCAAGAAACGAAAGACTTTCCGTAGCTCTTCCTAAAAAGTCCGGTAATTGAACTACGGAATACTTTGTTTCCGTTTCTTCAATGGCATTCAGGTCACGGATATAATCGGTATAATGTTCAAGCCGTTTTGCCGTTACCGCAAGGTTAGACAGTGTATGCCGCAATTCTTCGTCATTCAGATTTCCATCTGCCAGGCATTGCTGCATATATTCCACATATCCCTCGACAATCGCAATGGGATTTCTGAGGTCATGCGCCACTGACGCCTGCAGGATCCTGCGCTGCCTGGTCATGTTCCATAGCTGACGGTTGTTATCATAGAGCGCCTGCCGCATTTCTTCAAAAGCGGTGCAGAGCCTTCCTAATTCATCATTCCTGCTGTAATCAACCCTAAAATCAAGGTCTTGCTCCCGGATATGCTTTGTCGCATCGGCAAGAACCTGAATGGGCGGCGACAGTTCTTTCCTGTAAAACCACCATGCGCACAGCATGATGCCTGTAATGGAATAGACAAAAGGAAGCAGCACCATAGAAATGCCTGCCATTCTGTATACGAACTTTTGCTTTGGACGAAGCGCCACGAAGCCGGACTCGATTTTCTCTATTATGAATTCCGTATTCTCCAGAGTTATATCCACTCCGGTAGGAACGATCATCCCCACCTGGGCAGGTTCGTCAAGGGTAACCCTCTGCCCTCCCTCTAATACCCTCCCGTCCGCTGTGACCGTCCGGGTATTCAGCCAGACTTCCCTGGAATCCGGAAGTATCACTTTCTGTATACGGTAGCATCCGTAAATGGTCATGGCAGATGCCGCAAAAACAAGAAACATGGTAACGGCTACCGCCCAGATAAAGGCGCTTTTCATTGATTTGGGTTTCCTCATTTTTTCCATCTGTATCCCATCCCCCAGACTGTCTCGATGTATTCCCTGCCCGCTGCTTCCTTCAGTTTATTCCTGATCTTCCGGATATGCTCTTTTATCACTCCGCTGTCTCCTTCGGCGTCAAGCCCCCAGACAGCCTCATAAATCCGTTCCCTGTCGAAGATCTGATTGGCGTTGCGCATCAGGAACTCCACGATATCAAACTCACGGTTTGACAGGTTCAGCGGCTTTTCCCCATAAAAAACCGTCCGTTCCGCCAGATTTACGATCAGACCCTGGGAAGATACGATTTTAGGCGTACATTTGCTCCGCTCGTCCCTCCGCAGGTGGGCCTCCACTCTCGCGGTCAATTCCTTCAGGCTGAAAGGCTTGGTTATATAGTCGTCACCGCCGGCCTGCAAGCCGTTTACCTTGTCCTGTTCCGTAATCCGGGCTGTCAGAAACAAAATGGGGCAGACCACATTTTGGCGTATCATTTTGCACAGCTCCAGCCCGTCCATTTCCGGCATATTGATGTCGAGCAGGATCAAATCCGGATAGATATTCAGCATGGATATTGTCTGCTCCGCATTTTCCGCTGCAAAAACCTCATATCCACACTTCTGTAAGTGGCTTGACAATAACTCTGTCAGCATTTTTTCATCATCAACAATGAGTATTTTGTATGCCATAGCAACCTCCTCTCCCAGAATATGATACTGCAAATAAGTCAAAAAGTGGTCAAATTCCTGCTTTTCAGAGCGTTCTCAACCGCTTTTTTTATGACAGTGCTTGAATTTGTCGCGCCCGATATTGCGTCTACATCTATTTTCTGTTCATCTACTATGCTGTCAGTGATAACTTCTGCGGCCTTTCCGCGTTCATGCCTGTGCTCCAGAATGTTAATATTTGTGATTTCTCCATTTTGCACGGCAACTTCCACTTTGGCATATATAAAATCCACGTCATATTCACCGACATAAACTCCGTCAGGGATATCAGAAATATTTATATCTTCAAAGGTGGTTTCCCTTACTGCCTTTCTATAGTCCGCAACACTTTTAAGGTAGAGGATTCCCAAAATGAAACCGACAAGCAAAAGGAACATGATAACAAATAATACTGTTTTCTTTTTCGATATTTTCATTTCATCACTCTCCACTATCCGCAATAGAACAATACAACATATGAAAGCCATGTTCTAAAAACTGGGCTTTTGATAATCCCATTGCTTTTTTAATATATTCTTCTTTATTATCTGCAAGCTGAATCAGCCCGGACAACATACCCCAGAAACCAAAAACAGTAGGCATGATTTTCAGATTGCTTCGCAGATCGCCTTTATCTATGCCGGATATTAAAAATTCCTTTATCTTTTCGTTTATTTCTTCCCCTATTTGATAGGTTTCTTTTTCTTCGGGAAGATAATCGCGGCGCTCAAAATCAATATTGATTTTATCCAATACCATTTGGAAGTAGAACGGAAATTCTTCCTGATACTGAACCAATCCACGACAAATGAAATTGTACTGTTCTTTTGTGGTTTGCTGCTGTTCCAGTGCGGAAGCGATGTAATGATAAAGTTTTTTCATGCTTTCCAGCACTAAGATACCGACAATTTCCTCTTTGTTCTCAAAATACACGTATAAAGTCGCTTTGCTGTATCCGGCCGCTTTGGCTATATCGTCCATAGAGGTTGCCGCTATGCCTCTCTCCATGAACAATACTGACGCAGCGGAAGCAATTTTTTCCCGGTGTACACTTTTCGGCTCTTTTTTTCTCCGTGCCATTGTCTGCCTCCTTATAATTGAACTCGCGGTTTAATTATAAGGGTTTTAAAGAACATTGTCAACTTTTTCACCTAAAATAATCTGGAAAATATTTGCCTGAATGCGCAAATTGCGTAAAAATAATTGCGTGTTTTACTCATTCTATTTCAAGTTCCAGAAAGTACAATGTTCCTATCAATCGCAAAGGAGAATTTCATATGTCTGCATTATTAGAAGCAAAAGAAGTAACAAAAATTTATGCCAAGGCACAGCGTCCCAGCCTTAACAAAGTATCATTCAGTGTGTCGAAAAGTGAATTTATTGCTATCATGGGGGCTTCAGGTTCCGGAAAGACCACATTGCTTAATGTCCTTTCCACGATTGATATACCCTCGAGTGGCAGTATCACAATAGACGGCATCAACATTAAGAACCTGACCGATTCAGGCGCAGCGGATTTCCGCAGGGATAAGCTGGGATTTATCTTTCAGGAATATCTCCTGCTCGACAGCCTTACCATTTTTGAAAATATTGCTGTCCCTCTCACTTTACAGAAGCTCCCTCCGAAAAAAATAGAGAACATGATCAAAAGTCTGGCAGAAACTTTTGGCATTGATTCACAGCTTAATAAATATCCAAACGAGCTTTCGGGCGGGCAGAGACAGCGGGCTTCGGCTTTAAGGGCCATTGTAAAGCGGCCAAGCATTCTGTTTGCTGACGAACCGACGGGAGCATTAGACTCCAATTCTGCGACAGATTTATTAAACACCCTGAAGGAATCAAACAAAGCCCTTGATACCACTATATTGATGGTTACACATGATGCCTATGCCGCAAGTTTCGCTGACCGCATTTTGATCTTTAAAGACGGGCGCATTATACGGGAACTCTTCAAACAGAATGATGACAGGCGTACATTCTATGAATCCATTGCACTGGAAGTGGCAAAATTAGACACAGAAAGATAGGAGGGTAAATATATGCATACTTTATCTACGGCGTTTAAAAATCTCAAAAACAATTTTTCGTTTTATGCCCTCTATCTGCTATCCGTAGCATTTGTGGTCACTATCTTTTTTGCATTCACTTCATTCTCCATGAATAAAGTCATGCTTGAAAAAATATCAAATGACGGGCGGGTTGAAACGATGTGTAACACGATTTCCGTGTTCCTCATGGCTTTCGTTGTTTTCTATATGTCATATTCAAACCGTTTCTTTCTGCGCCGCCGCACAAAAGAACTAGGTATTTATGCATTATTAGGATACAGGAAATCCACAATACTCTCCCTGCTCACGACAGAGAACCTGCTCACCTGTACCGGCGCTTTTATAGCAGGGATACTTTTGGGCAGTTTTTTCCATAAGGGGATCGTCTTTGGCATTACAAAATTACTGGATCTGGCTGTCAATAATTCAGAAATACCTTTTTTCAATCCAAACGCCATTATGAAAACAGCCTGCTTTATTTTCACTGTTATCATAGTATTAGCCCTGTCCAACAGCAGATTCCTTTTCAAAACCTCACTCATGGATTTAGTGAGATATGAAAAGAGTGCAGAAAAAAAGATGAAATTCCATGCTGTTTTGTCTGTCATCGGTTTTTTGGCCGTTATTTCAGGATACAGCCTTGCACTTGATATATTAAGAGGTTCGGAATCCTTATGGATTACAGTTGGTTTTTATCCTGTGGCCATGCCGACATTTGCACTCATACTTTCAGGAACAGTGCTTTTTATTGCATCCTTTCTTCCTTTTGTGGTACAGGCAGGAAAGAAAAACAAACGAAAATTCTACACAGAAACAAAGATCATCACTGCGCCTGCATTTATATACCGTATCCGTTCAAACTCCAGGACGCTGATCATGCTCACATTATTGTCAGCTGCAGCATTGACAGTTTCAAGCGTTATGGCTTTGTCGTTATACTATCCAATAGCTGCGGTATCCCGTATGGCACCATCGGAAATAGAATGCAGGATCGAAACTGAAAGCGAAATAACTGCAATCAAACAGATTGTGAGCACCTATTCATCAGATGCGGATGTTACATTCCTGCAGACTGATATTTATAAAGTCGCTTCTTCTGGCGGACACCTCCCTATGGAGTACAGCATCGGAACTTCCAAAGGGGATGCGGATAACGAAAAAATCCTGCGGGAAGCAGGTTTTGAATGTATCCCGTATTCAGCTTATAAAGCCCTTCTTGAAGCACAGGGCCGAATAAAAGTTCTGGAACAGCTTGCCACATTAAATGATAATGAGTGTATTTTAATGAAATACCAGCCATCTTCTGACAATAACGAAATGGGTGATATTTATCCGCTGCTCATAGGCAATGAGGAAATACTCGTTACCGTGACTATGGTTACACTGGATAACCCCATTTCATTTGCGAACAGTGTCGGTACTTTAGTTATAAGTGACGATTTATATCATACGATAGCAGAACAATCCGTTCCGGCAACAAAAATCCTCAGCATAAACGGAAAATCCATTGAGGATAATGAGGCTCTGTTTCAGGCACTGTCAGACTATCTGTCGGGAAGCCCCTACCTGCAGGGAAACTCGCACAGGATACACGAAATATTCTCCCTGAGCAGTTCCACCTTCCTGCTGATCGGCTTTCTTGTGGTGCTGTTCTTCGTCGCTGCCGGAAGCATCCTTTACTTTAATAATGTTTCAGCCGTAACCGACTCGAAGTCCGATTATGAGATTCTCTGGAAAATGGGATATACGGATAAGAAAATCAAAAAAATCATTCAAAAGCAGACGGCAGCTTTTTTCGGCATCCCATTTTTATTCGGGCTGGCAGACTGTGTCTTCGGCACGCTGGTATACAAGTCCGCCCTCATGCAGAATATTCTGGGAAACAGTCCTTTGCTTTATGCACCCACAATGGCAGCCATTATGCTGACATTCCTTATCTATCTGGGCTATTACTGCATCACCGTCCACACCTGTTGTAAATCTGTCCTGACAAAATAGAAACTATATGAAACCGCCGCCCTTTCATGCCCGGCGGTTTCATATGCATTTTTGACAAAATAAAAATCATGCAGGGATTCCTTCTTGTATGCCCGCAAATAAATGGTATAATAAAGCGTGAAAAAAGGAGGCCGGATATGAAAAAGCATATGATACTTAATCTTCTTCTTTTTGCAAACTCCATTTTGCTCATTATGTATATGGGACTGACCATAAACAGGTATATGGCATTTAACGCCACAGGAACCGTATCCCTGTTCCTGTCTTCTCTGATGCTCATAGACATTACTTATATGAGTTCCTGCAATGTCAGGGAAAACAAAGTCATTTCCCTGTTTTGCGGCCTGCTCGCGCTCCATAGCTGGTATATACTCCTGTCTGCGTGGGGCAGCGCCCACACAAGTATGGCCTTCTCTGCTTTAAGCCCGGTCATATGGTATGTCTCCATAAATTTCATACTCATGTTTTTGTTTCAGGGCGGCGGATATCGGTTCAAAAAGACAGTAGGCATTTGCCTCGCCGGAACCTGTATCTGCACCCTTATCGGCCTGCTGGTGTCGGATGAGATATTCGCCCTGTTCTATGGCATACAGTTTCTGACGGGTTTGCTCTGTTTCATTTTCATTGTTGTCTTCCATAGAAAAATGACTGCCTTTGTCATTAAGGCGGAATGGAAATGTATCCTTTTCTCCCTTATAACGGTAATCATTTTATTCCTTGCCTATTACTTTTCTACTATGGGAATCAGTGGGCATCTTTCTAATTTCGGGATATATCTTCCTGTCCTGCTGTTCTCTATGAGCACACACAGCATTATACGAAAAGAGCATAGCAGTATCCCGCTGTCAACCGTATTCAGCAGGTGCCAGCGGGCATTGCTCCTGCTTGTCGGGACGGTTATCTGCGGCCTGTCCGCCCTTGCTTCCGGCACCCCTCTTCCACTGTTTTTCCTTATGCTGGATGCCATGTTTGTCTTTGTATATGCCTGTAACATTGCATTGGATTTTAATTTAAGGCATGGGAAAAGCGGAATGGTCAGGGATAGCAAATACCATGCCGCATTAAAGCAGCTGCAGCAGGAAGAACAGCTAAATCTGGAATTTGCAAATTTCCTCCATGACAATATTCTACAAGACTTGCTTTCCGTAAAGAACATGATGGAAAAGGCAGACCGTCCTGATGTCCGAAAAATCATTACGAAAACCCTTGATAACATGAACACTTATATTCGTGAGCGGATGCAGGATTGCCACCCTGCAATGCTCCCCAAACTTACTGTTAAAGAGAATTACCAAAACCTGCTTGCATATATATCGCAATCCTTCCCACAGCGCAATATCCGTATTACCTTTGAATGCCCGGACTCCCTCTTTTTAGCTGCCCCTTATGATATCTTCGTGTACCGCCTCCTGAAAGAGCTTGTCACAAATGTTTACAAGCACTCATCGGGAGAAAAAGCATGGATAACCTTAACACAAGAAAATGAAGTCATAGTGCTGCGCATAAAGGACAACGGAACTGCTGATGCGGAAACCCTATCATCCGCCGATCTGTCAAAGCACAGAGGGCTTTCGCTGATCACTGAGCACGTAGGCAATATGGGAGGTTCTGTAAAAATAACCAATAACTTCCCGTGCGGGGTCTGCATACAGATTGCCCTGCCAATGAAAGGAGATGTTTCTTATCAATATTTTGTTAGTCGATGACCATGCCTTATTTTCAAAAAGCCTTGAGATTGCCTTATCGGATTATCCGGAAATCACATCATTTGAAAGCATCCGTGATATTTCCCGGTTGGACAGCTTTATTGAAACCAACAGACCGGATATCCTGCTCATGGATATCAACTTAAAGAACATAGCATCCGAAGACGGCCTGGAATTAGCGAAACAGATATTAGACCAATATCCGGAGCAAAAAATAGTGATCCTGTCCGGATATGACCTGCCAATATACCGCAAAGAGGCAGAAAAAATTGGAACGAAGGGATTTATCAACAAAAATACAGAACCTGAAATACTGGTATCCTTCCTTTCCCAAATATCACAGGGTGCAGTTATTTTTAACAGGGAAATTCCATTTTTAGAAGAGTTGACTGAAAGCGAAAAACAAATCCTGCGGCTTATAGCTGATGGCATGAAGCGGAAGGAGATCGCAGCTACACTTTATATCAGCGAGCGTACTCTATCAAACCATTTACAGCATATATTTGAAAAACTTGATGTCACCTCATCTGTTGAAGCTGTAACAAAAGCCATTCAAATGGGATATATCCCTCCCCTTTGTTAAAAAAAGAAAAAGCGATGGCCCTTATTCTTATGGGCTTTTTGGCCTGTCGGATGAGTGGGTCAGGAGGGATTTCTATGAAACTCCGCAGGAAATGGCACAGCTCATACATAAAATAACTGCAGACACATAATCTTTTCTTTCATAAATATGGCAGTGTAAAACAAATATACTTCATAGAGGACAATGCCTGCCCTCAATAAGCTTAAGAGTAAAAGCAGAATATAGGAGACGAAAAGTTATGGCAACACTTTTACTGATTGTAATATACATTTCATTTATCGGACTCGGAATCCCCGATTCCCTTTTTGGGACAGCATGGCCGGCCATTTATGCCGACTTCCATCTGCCAATCTCTTTTGCAAGCTTTGTTTCTATAATCATTTCTTCCGGTACGATTCTCTCCAGCCTGATAAGCGCTAAGGTGATAAGTTTGTTGGGGACAAACAGGGTTTCTGCTATCAGTACAGTAATGACCGCCTTTGCACTGCTTGGATTCTCTGTCTCAGCCAACTTTCTTTTATTGTGTCTGTTTGCTGTCCCCCTGGGGCTGGGGGCGGGGGCTATCGACACCGCACTTAACAACTATGTCTCTTTGCACTATTCCGCAACACACATGAGTTTTCTCCATTGTTATTACGGCATCGGAGTCACCGTCAGCCCATACATATTATCGTTGGTGATTAACAGCAGTGCCGGATGGCGAGGCGGGTATCGGATTGCTTTCGGAATACAGCTATGCATCGCTTTCATCCTGCTCCTCACCTTATCCATCTGGAAGAAAGCGCACCAGCAGGATTCTGCCGGAACAGAACGGGCGCCAAAAACGCTTTCTTTCAGGGAGATTGCCCGGATACCCGGTGTCAAACTTATGTGGTGCCTCTTCATCACCTCATGCGCCATTGAATGCACCTGCGGCGGATGGGGAAGTACCTATCTGGTGGAGTATAGCATATGGATGCGGTAACAGCGGCAAGGATGGTTATGGTGTATTATATAGGCATGGCATTGGGCAGGTTTTTGTCCGGCATCCTCGCAGCACGGTTAAACAGCTGGCAAATCATTCGGATAGGGCAATGGATTTTAGGAATTGCGCTTATTGGCCTTCTTCTTCCGGTATCTTCCTATATTTCCGCGGCATGCCTTTTTATGGTCGGTCTGGGAAATGGTCCCATGTTTCCAAACTTTAATTATCTGACCCCTCAAAATTTCGGAGCAGATATTTCACAATCAGTTATGGGCACACAGATGGCTATGTCTTACATCGGGATCATGGTTGCACCTGCCATCTGCGGTGTTCTGGGGCAGTTTATCAATATGGGGATATTCCCTGTTTATCTTCTTGCTTTTTATGTAATAATGATTGCTGCAACCAAAAGAGTGAAAATCGTATTAAGCACACCGCAACTAATACTGTATTATCTTATCAGGCTAATTCTTTTAATCCGAAATAGTATTTTCTGGTTATCAGAATATTTTGATTATCAAAGACTTGAATGAAAAGCCGTATAGATTGGGCAAAATTCGTGCAAAAAGTTCCGATAATATTTCCACCACCTTGACTATCCTTTAATGGCAAAAATAGAGCATATAGATTTCAGCTCCTATATGCTCTAACGCTGTTACCATATTTGATTTTGGTTGATATGATTGATTACGCTAACTGCATAACCTCGGCTTCAATTTCTTTTAATTCATCAAGTGACAATAACGGAACGCAATCCGCAATTTCATCAAGTGTCATTTTACCTTTTTTTATCAATTTTTTTGCTGTTTCCTTTGCGTTTTCCTGTGCCGCTTCATATCGCTCACTTCTTATAAACGACTTCATAATCTGTTCATCATCAAACAAGCTCATCATAATCGTCACAACCTCCTTTTCCCTTTCAAGCAAATATTCCTTTAAGACATTCCTGTCCTTGCATATGCGGATTGTTTCTGTAACTGCCTTTTGTGTCATTCCGTGCTGTTTTGTCTGTTCGTTAAAAACTTTGCAGAAAATAATGTACTGATTGATAATGTCGTTAGTGAGTCCTCTGTCGCTGTGGTGTCCTCCGGGTGGAGCGTTTTATATAGCTTTAGCAGATAACTCTTGTTTTGAAAAAGGTCAAAGAATACGCTGTTTTTTGCTGTACGCTTTGCCAAGACTTTCTCTATCTGTTTTATATCATCCGACACCTTATCACCTCGATTTCTAAAAATCTGTAACACAAGATACGATATATCCTGTTCCTGCCACACTTCAATTATACAAAAAAACGCCTGTCTCTACAATAAAATTCACATTAAATTTCTTCCTCCCTCCGTTCCTGACTTCCTTCAATGCTTCTGAGGCCATCTCCGCTATCTTTGTCTCAACAGCACCCTGAAGACTGGTACCTTCTCGCTGTAGATAACCCCATTCATGGAAATATGGCTGTAAATAATTTAAATATGTATTCAAAAATTGCCTTAAATCGTCTATATCGTTACTGCACTCATATTTTCCAATATATTGAAAGCTATAACGTAAGCTAACGCTTTTACATGCTATATATGCTGCCAAATATCCAAATGTAAGCACAAGAAACAACACAACAACAAGTTTCTCAAACATATTACCGTCTCCAAAAATACACAACACAACCCCCAGTAAAGCCGGAATTCCAAAAGATATTTCGGCAAACCGCATAGGCACTTTACCATCCAACAACTCTTTTTCCGATTGAAACGGTGTAGTTTTCCGAATATGATTATCCACAAACTCCTTAAAATCCTCTTTCTGATTTTCTTTCACCTTCACACCACACCTTGGACAGAAACTCACATCCTCAGATATTTGAGTACCACATTTTTCACAAAGCATTAGTTTCCCCTCCTTTATTCAAAATACATTTTCTTTTTTAGAATACATTTTTCTACAACAAATACACGCTTCCTTTTTCCTTGAAATTTTGACATGATGGAGAGGTGGCTCTGCACGAAAAAAGACAATCAAATTGACTGTCTTTCTTCCCGAAAACAGAAAAAGCAGCGAATTGTTTTCTTATACCAAAACAAATTCACTGCTTTACTGTTTGTGTTATTTAGTTACTATGATTATGCCAGCACAGGCTCTTTTTTTCGAATGACAGCCTCTACTTCTTCAATAGTCTTTTCCACACATTCTGCTATCTGCTTCAATGTATAGCCTTTCCTGTGCATATTTAAAATAATTTTTTCTTCTCTCTCTGCCCCGCCTTTTTCCTTAATTCCTTGTGACAAATTGCACATGGCGCTCACGTCCTCTCTTATTCTGTCATCTACTACAATACTATACTCTTTTTCAATGATTCCTATTTTTTCATCAACAGTCAACTCCATTGAAAGCAATGTACTCAACAGGCGGTGCAGCTCATACTTCTCATCATGCTCCGGAAGCTCATTTGATATACCTATCAGGACAATATTCAGCAGGTCAAGCCCGCCCTTCCACGGATAGGAACCAAGCAGATCGTCTTTCGCAAGATGCACATAAGCCATGCTGCTTTCGTCCATGCCCATACATACCCAAATGGAAAAGACACGCCTTATGTCATTATAATTTGTCTTGACAAAATCCCGTTCCTTCTGCGACGAGACAAGGCGGCTCACATAAAAGACTGCCCTGTTTAAGATATGGTAGCCTGACGGTTCATCTTTCTGTGCCTCCACGTTTAGGATAACCTGTGAGATACCGTCTTTCATACGCACATAAAAGATAATGTCAAACCTTACAAGCCCCTCGTTTATCTCCGCATTCTCCGTATTACGCAAAAGCCATTCCCAAAAGGTATATGACCTCAATGCCATTATACCCCGAAATCCCGGCTAAATCAATCAGATTTTTTGAAAGCCAGACCGGACACAGTTGGAATTTCATTAATTTTGTGATGATTGCAGCGTTTTCTCTCCTCCCTGACATATCCGACTCCGGCGCTTTTTCTTCCAGTCTGCGCTTTGGATTTAATAATCAATGATTTGATGATGATTTCCTTCCGTTCCGAGATGTAATCAACGAATACTATGCAAAGGCCATCAGCAAGAAAATCAAGTCCACATTTAAGGCAAAAGGCGAGGGCGGAAAGCCCATTGCAAGCAGTCTGCCATACGGTTATCTAAAAGACAGCGAGGATAAAAACGAATGGGTGATTGATGAAGTGGCAGCGCCCATTGTCAGGCGGATATTCCGAATGACATTAGAGGGTTACGGTCCGTATCAGATTGCGGCACAGCTATCCAGTGAACATATCCCCGTACCTGCCTACCACCAAGCGCAGTTGGGCGTGGGATTGTGGCAGAACAGGGAAATTAAGAACCCTTATAAGTGGCAGAGTTCCACCATAGCACATTCCCCGCTATTCTTATTACTGCCATTTTTTACAGTTTACATCATGCAGGTTTTCAACCAGAGTTTACAAAGTTATTTTTTGTTGGAATCCTGTATGTTACAGTATTTTATTTTACACACAATATCTTCTCAATATTTCCATTTTTTGGGTGGTATGACAGTATCGGCAGGGAGCAGACCAAAACCGCCACAGAATTAGCTTATGCCGAGGTAATCGGCTGTAACAAAAAGAACCTTGAGAGGCACGGAAAGTTCCTCAAAAAAGATGGCTTGTATCAACGCCTGCTCACTGTCCGACAACAAAGGCAGGGCGGCTTTCAGCCTGTCCATCATCACCGCATGGACAACGGTTTTCGCAACGTCTACCGTTTCATCAACAATGAAATCAAGCACATCCCCCTCGCTGTCTGCAAATCCCTCCAATTACAGCAGGTTGTGGTTCGTGTAAACAGAGCCGACAAACTGTGATTTGATTTCACACGTTCATCGGCTCTGCATCTAAAGTGTCTGGCTCTGTGATGACTGTTATTTGTAAATTCGCTACATCAATCAAGGCTTCCTGCTTGCATTTCGGACAGTAAAGAGGATAGTTTTTTAAAACCGTATCTTCTCTGATTCTGTCACGGGTTTTGCCGCCGCAAACAGGACAGCGTATCCATTCAGTCCTTTTCATTATTACCTCCAATTCTGCTATTTTTTTCTGTTTTTCCACGCTTTATAAATTAAGTTTGCAATAGGAAGCAGAATGCAGATAATTACAAACCATTCTGGAAAATGTGGCATATCCTTTATCCCCCTTTCTCTAATGGATTTGCATAAGTACAGCTATCAATATACTGCCTATACCAATTAAAAATCCCGTAATTACTCAATGTCATTAACTTAAGGAATCTTTTACATTTGAATTGTAAAAGATTCCTTTTTTCTGTATTTTTATTGTATAATAAAAGTAAATAACTGATGTTTTTTCCCATAAGGCAGGTGATTTTATGAAGAATTCTCAAAAACATACCTGTTGTGATATCAGTTTGATCCATCAGGATGAATTCCATGATTTCTGCAGAAACGGAAATCCGGCATCCTTTACAAGAAACCGGAAGATGCCGTTAACGGATCTTATGTTTACTATGA
>CAJTHM010000026.1 GCA_910576125.1 Lachnospiraceae bacterium
AGAATTCTTCATAAAATCACCTGCCTTATGGGAAAATACATCAGTTATCTACTTTCATTATACAATAAAAATACAGAAAAAAGGAACCTTTTACAATATCAAATGTAAAAGATTCCTTAAGTTAATGACATTGTGACTGAACAGCAGTTTTTGGAAATGCTGTCGGCATAGGAGGGCATTATGGGAAAAAATGTTGACTGGATCATACACTATATCCTTGACGATCCCGGCCCCTATCCTTACCTTTGCAATGCCCATACACACGGAATGGAGAAATACCGGCACCCGGATTTCCAGATGGTGCTGAACCTTCCCCAGAAACATATCTGTTATCTTCTGAACTCAATGGGTATGCGGGTACAAGGCGGGGAGACCTTCCATGACGGCGATATGGTTTCCGGTATCTATGAGGACTGCAGCATACGGCTGAAGAAGGTCCATGAAACCGGGCGGGACGTTCTGCGGCTCATCATTCCGGATAAGCATAACCGCTTTCCGGAAGACGAAAACTGCATGGAACCCTACCGGCATCAGGAACTGGAAATGTTTGAAAACTGAGAAATACGCTGTCTGAAAAAAGCTGTCTGAAAAACGGCAGCTTTTTTCAAGTATCCGGGCAGCTACAGGGTACTTATTCTATATACGGGTTCTGTTCGCAATCCGTAAAACAATTCAAATCGCAACTGACAAAACGGCAGAATCATGCTATAATTTAAGAAAGAGAGGTATGCTATTTATGGCAAACAAAACGAACACGATTCAGGAACTGAACCTTGCAGACAATTTTTTATTTGAAAAAGTAATGAGCGACACGGAAATATGCCGCATGGTACTGGAAAAAATATTAAATGTCCCCATTAAAAGGCAGAGTTCCCTGTTACCAAAAAAATCACTGACATAGCACCTGACAGCGGGGACATCCGCTTAGATGCCTGCATCAATGATGGGCAGGAAACCATTTACTCTGTTGAGATGCTGTGCTGCAAAGATGTGGAGCTTCTCAAAAAAGCAAGGTATTTACAGTGCAATATCGACTCGGACATAATCCTCCCCGGAAAAAGATGCACAAAGCTGAAGAAATCGTACATCATCTTTATCTGCACCTTTGATCCATTTTCCGACGGGCGGCACATCTACACCTTTGAGAACCGGTGTCTGGAAGATCTGTCGCTGGCGCTCGGTGATGAAACCACTGAGATATTTTTGAGCACCAGGGGTAAAAAGGATGATGTGGATGATGAGATAAAGGATTTTCTGGCTTATGTCGAAAACAGCACTGACGCCTGTGCGCAGCAGACCTCCAGCCCGATGGTCAGAGCAATCCATAAAAGAGTAACTGAAATAAAGCAGGACAAGGATATGGAACTCCAGTATATGACTTTATTACAGAGGTAAGGGGGAATATAATGTCAGAAGGAATCGTTTATCAGAATAAGGATATTTTATTTAAGATCCTCGGCCAGACTTATAAAGAAAAAAGTTTTGCGGCATATGGCATTGACCTGCCGCCGATCAGGGCACTGCTTCCCACAGACCTGCCGAAGATTGCTGCAAATGAGAAAAGCATTGACAACCTGTTTCTGCTGGAAGACGGCACTTATGCGATTGTAGATTATGAATCGGTATACAAAAAGGCGAATAAGATAAAATACCTGAATTATATCGCACGGATAATGGAAAAATACTTTAAGGAAGATGAAACCTTCAACCTGCGCCTGATCGTTATCTACACCAGCGATGTACAAAGCGCGGAGCCAACGCTTGAAACGAACTGTTTTACCCTGCGTACTGAGCAGGCTTTCCTGTCCCATATAGACGGCGAGGCAGCCTTTGATGAAATTCAGGGCAAACTCCAGTCCGGCATCCCTCTGGCAGATGATGACCTGATGCGGCTGGTGATTCTGCCGCTTACGGTTCCCGGATCTGAAGGGAAGCAGGAAATGTTGGAGAAGGTTGTGGATCTGGCAGAACAGATAACGGATGAGGAACAACGTATTTTTACCCTCTCCGGCGTGATCGTAGCAAGTGATAAATTCATCAATAGGGAATATCTGGATCAGATAAGGAGGAGAATCAGTATGACACAGTTAGGACAGCTTTATGAGAAGGAAAAGATTGAGTATGCTAATCAAAAAGTAAGGGAAAATGATTTAAAAAGGGCGAAATCTTTATTGAACGAAGGTATTGATATAGTAAAAATCATGAAGACATATGGATTCACCGAAGAGGAACTCCTTCATCTTCAGGATGAAAATGTAACTGTATAAGAGGTACACACAATGACTTTATTGCAAAGAGACCGGGAAAATATCGAATTAGGGCGAGAAGAAGGCAGCAACCAGATGGCTTCCTTAATCAAGATACTTCTTTCTGAAAACCGTACTGACGAATTGAATCGTGCTTTAGAAGAACCGGATTTCAGGAACAGGCTTTTTGAGGAATATGATATTTTATAGCAGCAGATATAATAGCAGGGGAGGTATGTATTTCCCCTGCTTTTGCATATTGGAGATGAAACATATGACTTTATTGCAGAGAGACAAGGAAAATATCGAATTACCCTGCGTCCAAAGCAGGTTTTCTTATCTCGTATGGACAGCAGGGCAGGGTTGTTGACCTGGCTGAACAGATACCGGACGAAGGGCAGCGGATTTTTACCCTGTCCGGCGTGATAGTTGCAAGTGACAAATTTATAAACAGGGATTACATGGATCAAATAAGGAGGCGCATCAACATGACACAGTTAGGACAGCTTTATGAGAAGGAAAAAATTGAATATGCGAACCAGAAGGTAAGGGAAAAAGCCATAGAAATTGCAAAGGCTTTGCTGGAAGACGGCACGGAAATTGTAAAAATTATGAAAGTTACCGGACTGACTGAGGAGGAACTTCTCAATCTTCAAAATGAATTATTAACAATATAAAAATGGATGCAATGATTTAGGACCGGTTCTCGCCGGTCCTTTTCTATTATGAGCCATCCTTTGTTAAGAGCGTTTGCGGAAGGATTTGAACCTTCGGTGCGTTGGCGCACACCACCTTAGCAGGTCGCAGGATGTCCGGGGGACATCCGCTTTGCCACGACCGGAGTGGAACGTAGAGGCACCATAAACCACTCGGACACGCAAACGGAAAGTGGATGGGGCAGGAATCGAACCTGCGGTGTTTCTCTGTGACGGATTTACAGTCCGCTGCCCTCGCCGCTAGGCATACCCATCCATAATGTGACCAGGGGGAATCGAACCCCCGTAAGCAGATCCACAGTCTGCCGGACTGCCACTGTCCTATAGCCACAGTAGCTCCTGCGGGACTTGAACCCATCATTTCCGGCTTGAGAGGCCGGCGTCCTGACCTTTAGACTAAGGAGCCTTAATGATCCCCATGGGACTTGAACCCAATATCTCCGGCTTGAAAGGCCGGTGTCCTAACCTTTAGACTAGGGGACCGTATGGCAGGCATTTCCAGCCTGCTCTTTTGCTGCTATCTCTATTTTCTATCTTCCATTCATGCGCTGATCTGTATCCGCGCTCCCGGATCTGTTATAACCAGAATATCATCCATGCGCACCTGCAGAACCGCTGCCAGCACCACCAGATTATCCAGTGTCGGAAGGGCAGCTCCCTGCTGCCACTTGTAAATAGCCTGCGGCGTTGCAAAACCAAAAATATCCTGCAGGTCCCTTACCGATAATTCCGCCTGCTTCCGCAGCCTGCCTATGTTCTGCCCTGTCTTTACCATATCTATAACTGGCAAATTTGCCATGATCCTCACCTCCTGCTATTTGAAATAAATATCCAGGCGGTATATGCCCCATATGGGACTTGAACCCATGACGCCTCGATTAAAAGTCGAGTGCTCTTCCAACTGAGCTAATGGAGCATAAAAAATACCGCCTACCTCAATTAAGATAAGCGGTACATGAAAGCTATGATCTATTCCCGGCAGCCTCCTTTAAGACTTGCCCTAACATCACACAGTTTTTCGCCTTTTTCTTACCTTGCATGAGCGCATCTTAACCAGACTCTGTTCTTTTTCTTTACTGAACAGTGCCTCATAATGTTCGCTATGCAGATAATAAACAACCAGAGTTGTTGCGAAACCATTCGCAGCGAAATTAACTGTTGCCATGATCGTTTCCTTTCCGGACTTATCCGTCCTCTTTTTATTTACTGTAACCACTATATCACCGTTCAGTCCGTTTGTCATTATACCGGTAATATAATCTCACAGATAATATCGGCTTCTTTCTACTCCGCCTTTACCTCCAGTCCATCCAGCTCAAGCCACGGCATCCCCACCAGATACCACTTCCTGTCATCACCCATCTCCACATGGGCGGGAACCCAGACACCATTCAGCCTGAAATCAAAGACCTCCCCGCAATGGATACCGCCGTAATCACGCCTGTCCCCATCCCCGTCAGTATAAAAGAAATTGTATCTGCCGCTTTCCCTGTCATAAAATAATGTACCCTGCTTCATAAAACAGTCCTCCTCTAAATTTATTCTCATATAATAAGGAGTGTTTTTTTCCCTGTTTCCTTGAAAAATAATAAATTTTTTTATATTTTTCTGGCTTTTTCATAAAACGGAATGCTCCTCCTTATATTTCCTTGCCAGCCGGTAAAAGCTGTCCTTCTTGAGTCCCATCAGCGTCATGGCCTCCTTTGCCAAGATCACGCCACTTTTCCATCTCTCATAGCAGTCCTCCCAGTTCTCCGGGTACTCCACACGCGGCCTTCCCAGATGCTTTCCATCCGCCTTCGCCACCTCGATGCCCTGGCGCTGCAGTTCATGCCGTTCCGTCCAGTCCTCGTCCGCCACATAAGCGAATACCGCCAGCACAACATCCGTAATGAGCTGCCCTACCAGCTCCTTTGACTGCGTGGTATCCAATATCGGCATGGAAGTCACTTTGATGTCGGCGCCGATTTCCTTTGTGATATGAAACCATTCCTTGTAAATTTCACCATAGTTCCTCCCAAAACGCTTCAGCTCCGTTACCACCAGCAGGTCACCTTCCCGCAGGATGTTATCCACCAGAGAGCGGTACACTGGGCGTTCAAACTGTCTCCCGGACTCCTTCTCCACATAGATGTCACGCTCATCAATGCCCTCCTCATCCCGCAGGATATGTATCTGCCTCTCCGGATTCTGCTCCCGTGTGGATACCCGCACATACCCAAATTTCTTTACAGCCATGACAGACGGATTGACAAAAACGACAAAATGTGCGGCCCTTGCAATTGGAGACAGAAACATCAATCCAATTCCAAGGAGGTACATTATTATGTCACATGAAAACATCAAAGCTGCCTTTGCTGACGCCGTCAGCCATGTCGTATCCAACATCTCACAATATGCAGCCAGTCCCCACCCGTTCCGGAAAAATGGGGGCTGACAGGCTCATCTCCTTCCTGGTTTCCTGCGGCTCTTCCAGCACCAGGATAGAACTGCTTGATTTCTTCGGCCTGCAGGCAGACTCCCTGTCCGCCTCTGCCTTTAACCAGCAGCGCGCCAAGCTCTGGCCTGAAGCATTGGAAGCCGTCTTCCACCTTTTCAACGCAGCCCTCCAGGCCGATACAGGGGCAGACTTCCGTTTCCTTGCCGCCGATGGCTCAACCTTCACCTTTTTCAGCAGGCCTTCCTTTGCTTCCCCTGGTTACTTCGTATCAGAAGGGCATTCCGCAAAAGGCTTCTACAGCATGCACCTGAATGCACTCTATGACCTGCACGAGCACACCTATCCTGCCGCGCTTATCCAGCCTGTCCACCGCAAGGATGAATTCCAGGCCTTCTGCGATATGGTTGACCGGCTCGATACACCGCCGGATACCAGGGATGTCTTCATCGGCGACCGCGGCTACTGCTCCTATAATAACATGGCCCATGTCATGGAGAAGGGGCAATACTTTCTCTTCCGCACAAAGGACATCCATTCCAAAGGCCTTGTCGGGAATTTTGACTTTCCGGATTCTAAGTGAAATAAAGCGGCTATTATTGCCGAGGAGGTTCAGCATGAAAAATGATATTGTTTTGGTAAGACCAACTTTAGAGCTAAAAGAAAAAGCACTTGATTACCGAAAGGAACATTTTCAACATGAAGAAGAAATTATCTACGGAAGCGAGCTTTTTGACAAGACAGAAAACTACGAGGAATGGCTATCCTCTGTAACGCTAAACACGAATCCCAAAACGGTAAATGAAAATCGGGTAGTTACGGATACTTTTTTTGCTTTAAGAAATAGTGATGACAAGATAATTGGAATTATAGATTTAAGACATACGCTGAATGAATTTTTGAAAGATTTAGGGAATTGCGGGTATAGTGTCCGCTCATCCGAAAGAAAAAAGGGATATGCAACAGAAATGCTATATCAACTTCTCCAAGTGGTTAAAGAAGCGGAAATGAAAGAACTTCATATATCTGTTGAAAAGGTAGTGTAAAAAAGTTTGTGTCTTAGGTAAAGAATGGCTCCTTTTTGGTAAGAATCAAGATATGGAAATTCTTATCGAAAAGGAGTATTTATATGCCAGTAGCAAAGGAACAGATTCGACAGATTATTGCAGACAACAACTTAAACAGTGTGGCAGATGTCTACACGCTCCTGAGGGATGGTTTCAAGGACATCCTGCAGGAACTTATGGAGGCAGAGCTGGATGCGGCACTGGGCTATGAAAAGAACCAGAAAGGCGACATGGACACCGCAAACAAGCGCAACGGCCATTCCCCCAAGAAGCTCAAGAGCCAGTATGGGGAGTTCCAGATCGACGTCCCTCGGGACAGGAACGGCGAGTTCGAGCCGAAGATTGTCCCTAAATACCAGAGGGATGTCTCCGGGATTGAGGAGAAGGTCATCTCGCTCTATGGCAGGGGGATGAGCACTCGGGACATCCATGACCAGCTCCAGGACCTCTATGGGATAGAGCTGTCAGCAGAGATGGTCAGCAAGATCACGGACAAGATCCTGCCGGAGATTAGGGAATGGCAGTCCCGGCCCCTGAACCTGGTCTACCCGTTCGTGTTCATGGACTGCATCCACTACAAGGTCAGGGAGGACGGGAGGATACTGAGCCGGGCGGCCTATGTGGTGCTGGGCGTCACGACGGAAGGGTACAAGGAGATACTCAGCATCACGGTAGGGGCCAACGAGAGCTCCAAGTTCTGGATGGGGATGCTCAACGACCTGAAGAACCGCGGGGTGCAGGACGTGCTGTTCTTCTGCGTGGACGGCCTGCCAGGCTTCAAGGAGGCGATAGGCGCCGTGTTCCCACAGGCCCAGATCCAGCGCTGCGTCATCCACATGCTGCGCAACTCGTTCAAATATGTGAACTACAGCGACCTGAAGAAATTCTCTTCTGACTTCAAGGCAGTGTACAACGCCCCAAACGAGAAAGCAGGCCTGGATGCGCTGGCCGATATCCGCGATAAATGGGGAAAGAAATATCCTTATGCCGTCAGCAACTGGGAGAACAATTGGGAGGATGTAAGCGCCTTCTTCCAGTTCCCTGACGAGGTCAGGCGCATAATGTACACGACAAACGTGATTGAAGGGCTGAACCGCCAGTACCGGAAAGTGACAAAGACAAAAAGTGTGTTCCCCAGTGACAGCTCACTGGAAAAGATGCTCTATCTGGCAAGCCAGAATGTAGCGAAGAAATGGACGCAGCGTTACCGCAACTGGGACCAGGTACTCAGCCAGCTGACAGTCCTCTACGGGGAGCGGCTGACACAATACCTGTAGAAAAGGAAAGCCTGGGGCAGGGCGCTATGGAAAAGTGCCGCTGTCCCCAGCCTTATTCCGTCGGCATCTACAGTATTGCCGGAAAGCCCAATCTTATTCCAGAGGCCGGGTGTGGGCAGAGCCCACGGAAAAGAGCAATCGGGATGCTTTATTTTTGGTGCAAAAAATCAGACATTCCTGTATAAGACCATGGAGATTGGTAATACTATAATCAGAAAGATAAATCGACACCAAATTCAAGCTAATAATTCGACAGAATACGGTACATATCTGAATCTTATCGGAAGGATTTTTCCTCCATAGACACAGAAAAATTTACAGTCTCGTTGAAAAAGAAAATACAGCATCAATAAAAGTTATACAAAAAAATGGCATGTGTATGAACGGAGCTTTTCTTTTGAAAATGAAGTAGCAGATATTTATAAAATTAAATTATAAATTTTAAAAAACCAAAACCGTCTCATTGCATGTTCTAAAAGATGGCACTATAATATTGGCAGGAGGTGCTTTCACATGGGGCATCCGAACCGAACCTTTTACCCTATGAAACGATTGTCCGGGCGACCAGCGGAGAGCCGGAACAGCCCAAGTCTTCCTTGAAGACTTTAAGAAAGCCAGGAAGAAAATGCATCTGACCCAGGCGCAATGCGCAGAATTATTGGACAATTCCCTATCTTTCCAGAAAGATCTGGAGCGCTGCCGCTGTTCTCCCAGTATCAAAAATTTCTACCATATCTGCAGAACACTGGATATCTCTGCGGATGATTGTATTTTCCAGAATCACCATGACAACCGGCTCTACATACCAGGAACTGTTAAGGCTGCTCCCCCTCTGTGGTGAAAGGAGCCTGTCCGTCCTGGTAGCCACTTCCTCTGCCCTCACGGAAAACGCTCCTCTTCCAGAAGCGGAAACCAAACAGACATAATATGCCGAAAAGAGAAAGCCAGCAGTTCAGACTGGCATCTGTGCTGCTGGTTTTTCGTGTCATGCCCTATGAAAATTCTGTATCCATACCTCTTGGTTGTCATGTCATAAGTTTAGTGAAATAGTACCAAGAAAAATAATTATTCTGCTCTTTCATAGAGACTGCATAACTGGTAAATTTTATCAGCAAGCCTTTCGTCCATCTGCTCACTTGCCATGCGCCACACCCAATTATTTCCTAGAGTGGAGGGTGTGTTGATTCTGGCTTCCGAACCAAGCCCTAAATAGTCCTGCATGGGAATAACCGCTGTATCTGAAACACTTGCCAACGCGGCGCGTATAAATTCCCATCCCACATCACTGTTTTTCTTAACGTTCAGGTATTTTCGCAAAAAGGTACGTTCCCCACGTTTTATTTGTCCGTAAAATCCCCTGAATGTATCATTATCATGGGTTCCTGTGTATACCACAGAATTGGCAGTATAACTATGCGGAAAATAATTTCCTTCTTCCCTGGAGTCAAATGCAAACTGCAATATTTTCATACCTGGATACCCAGTTTTTTTAAGCAGGTCAATCACTGATGGTGTTAAAAAACCCAAATCCTCTGCAATCACCTCTTTATCTCCCAATCGATCCTTCACGGCCTTAAATAAATCATACCCCGGTCCTTTTTCCCACCTGCCATTGGCCGCCGTAGTATCCTTGCATGGAATGCTGTAATATTCATCAAAACCCCTGAAATGGTCGATCCTCACTATGTCATACAATTCATAGCAATATGCAAGTCTTTTTATCCACCACTCATATCCGGTTTCTTTATGATATTCCCAACGATAAAGCGGATTTCCCCAAAGCTGTCCCGTTTCACAGAACGCATCCGGCGGACATCCCGCCACATTTATCGGCTGTCCATTCCCATCCAGTTGAAACAGTTCCTGGTTCGCCCATGTATCCGCACTGTCGTATGCCACATAAATGGGAATATCCCCTATAATACAGACTCCTTTGTCATTGGCATATTTCTTTAATTTCTTCCACTGGACATGAAATAAATATTGCTGGAATTTGTGGAAAAGTATATCTTCTTTCAGCTTTTGTCTATACCCTTCCAATGTCTCACATTTTCTGCACTTTAAGCCTTCCGGCCAGTCAGACCATTTTTCTCCGCCCCTCGAATCCTTTACCGCCATATAAAGGGCATAATCTTCCAGCCAGTCCCTGTTTTTCCGGACAAACTTCCAAAATGCATCCTGTTCTTCTATCTGGCTTTTTTCAAAAGCCGCCCTAAGCACTTTAAATCTGGACGAATATATCTTTTCATAATCTACAGCGGTTCTATCCATGCCGAAATCATATTGGCAGCATTCTTCCCTCGTAAGATATCCCTCTAAGACCAACTGTTCCAGATCAATAAAATACGGATTCCCGGCGAATGCCGAGAAAGACTGGTATGGGGAATTCCCATAGCCTGTTGCGCCCAGAGGCAGCACCTGCCAGTAACTCTGCCCTGCCGCTTTCAGGAAATCCACAAACTTGTACGCCTCCCTGGAAAATGTCCCAATCCCATATTCCGAAGGAAGGCTGAAAACCGGCAATAAAATTCCACATGCTCTTTTCATAGGCTCATTCTCCGTTTTCTTTTATGATGACAGGGCACATATTCAAATCAATTTTTCCGTCTTCTATCCGAATCTCCTTTCCATCCGCCATATTTGTGTAAGTTCCGTCCTGTATCCCTGCCTCTATCTGTCCGCTTTTCCCTTCAAAGCTGAATATTCCCAAAAGCCTGCCCTTTCCCTGTATCTCCTTATGCTCGCCGATGGCTGCGCCCAAACCTTCATCAGCCGATAAACGGTAACTGCTCTTCGCAACAACCGGAAGCTTTTTTATCTGATAGAGCTGCCTCAACATATCTGAAATGTCACGGCTTCCATCCAAATTTATAACATCCTTGTTGAACAGATCCGGCCTGGTTTCATTTTGGTTCTCCCGCCCGGCGTAAAGAAGCGTAGCCCCTTTCTGAAAATAAAGAAACGCCGTCCAGTTGCGGAGCGCCGATTCCTTCGGGATGATTTCTCTGGCCCTGTCCTGATCATGATTTTCCAGGTATCTCATCTTTACATAATTGGCAGGGTAAATGTATTCCTGCATATTGACTGCTTCCACATATCTGCCAAGGGTACCTTCCCCATTCAGGTACTGCCTGAAATATTTAAAAATATCGTAATCATAACACATATCGAAAGCCTGAAAAATTTCAGAATCGGACAGGTTCGTCATTCCCTTTGCCCGCAGGTCCACAATAAATTCCGGTTCTACAGATTCGCTGAGCCAGATACATTCCGGATTGACCCTTGCCACTTCTTCCCGGGCCTTCAGCCAGAACGCAAGGGGAACAAGCGGTGCCACATCACAGCGGAAGCCGTCTACGATTCCGGCCCACATTTTCAGCGTTTCAATCTGGTAGTCCCATAATTCCTTATTTCCATAATCCAGGTCAACAATATCTCCCCAGTCTCCCACCCGGTTTCCCATCTCTCCTCCCGGTGTCTTGTAAAAGTATTCGGGATGGTTTTTGACAAGCCACGAATCCGGTGATGTGTGATTGTACACAATATCCAGCATCACCCTCATTCCCCTTGTATGGATTTCCTCCACCAGATGCTTAAAGTCATCCATTGTACCCAGTTCCGGATTCACTTTCCTGTAATCGGCAATGGCATAGGGTGAGCCAAGGATGCCTTTCCGCTGTAGTCCGTCTCTGAGACCTGCGACGGCTCTTTCCAGTCAATAGTGAGCAAGACGGTTATGGCTGCATTGTAGCCAATATGCTCTGGACGAACGCGGCCATCTGCTATCTGCGGTATCTGATGGGGGACAGAGCGCACTAGTGTCCGGCTCAACACCATCCCAGCCAACGTGGCAACATCCACCAAACGACAGTCCTACGTCGCCCCGGTCTGGAGAGGACTGGAACACAACATCCCCATCGCCACCGGCAAGCCGATGATGATGGGGATGAAAAGCACTGTCTTCATCACACCGTAGATGGCAGCCGCCTGATCAACGTCCCCCGCACATCCAGACTGTTCCCTTCGCATCTTCTGGCAAAAAGGATTTCCCCCTGGCCCTGTATCTCAATCGGCTCGCTGCCACAGTTCAGCAACACTTCTATCCATTTTCCATCCAGATTCAGCTTTCTGTATTCCACACATCGCTTCTGGGAATACTTATGCGGAAAGTCAAAGTACAGGCTTCTGCAGGCATCTTCCTGTATACGCATACGGATTAGCGATTTCATTAATTCGATTTTTTTCTGATTTTCGGCAGAATCAATCTCGTCCCAGGGCATGCATCTGCGGCAGTCCGGATCATGGGCGCCCTCTAAGGCAATTTCCGTCCCATAATAAATACAAGGACTGCCCGGCATGGTGAACAAAATTGCAAGTTGTTGGTAAAAGATATCCAAATCCTGGCATCGGTTCATAAGCCTTTCCGTATCGTGGGAATCCAACAAGTTGAAAATCACATTATTATTCTGCTGCATGTACATGGTATAGCAGCGGTTCACCATATACTCAAATTCATCCTTCTCTGCTGCCTGATCCAGGAAGAAATCCTGGATCCCGCTGGTCAGCGGATAGTTCATCACCGAATCGTATTCATCTCCCCCCAGCCACTGACTGGCATCATGCCAGATTTCGCCCAGCAGATAGAGATCCGGCTTCACGCTCTTCAATTGTCTCCTGAGCTCCTTCAGGAAACGGTGGGACACCTCATTTCCCACGTCGAACCGGATGCCGTCGATGTCGAATTCCCTGATCCATCTCTTACAGACCTGGCAGAAATATCGGATTACTTCCGGATTGTTGGTATTCAGCTTCGGCATCCTGTCCGTAAAGGCAAAGGAATAGAATCTCCCGTCCCTGGTATCCCCATGCCTCTCAAAGGCATCCCAGTCCTGTATCATGAACCAGTCGGCATAGGGGGATCCGCTCTTTTTCTCCACCACGTCCGCCCATGGGCCAAAGCTCCTGCCGCAGTGGTTGAAGACGGCATCCACCATGATGCGGATTCCATGGGCATGGGCTTCCTTTACCAGCCGGGCGAACTCCTCATTGGTGCCAAACTGCGGGTCGATCTTCGTGTAATCCCTTGTATCGTATTTGTGGGTGGACTCCGCTTCCATAATAGGGTTCAGGTAAATACCCGATATCCCCAGGTCATGTAAATAGGGAAGCTTCTTTCGGATCCCTTCCAGGTTTCCGCCGAACCTCTCTGCGTTGGAGACAGGCCCCGTGCGCCATTTTTCGATATCCGCGCCGTTTTTCTCAGGTGTCCCGTTGCAGAACCGGTCCGGGAAGACCTGGTACCATACCGTATCGTTTACCCAGTCAGGCGTACTGTTCACATCGGCAGGGTTCATCCAGGGCATGACGAAGCATTGCAGCATCCTGCCCTCCATTCCAATCTGCTCTTCGCTAAGGAATCCGTTCTCGAAATAATACCATGTCTCCTCCTCCGTATGAAGCTCAAAATAATACTTGCACCGCTTGAACCTGGGTGTCAATGTGGTAGTCCACCACAGATGATGCCTCAGATGCTTCTTGAAACAAATCTCTTCTTTTTTTCCTGCCCACTGCTCTTTTCCGCCCAGGATTCCCGCTTCAAAGGGATCGCCATAATAGATAAAGACACGTTTCACATCATATCCTGTTTTTAGATTCACAATCAGTTCATCCTCATTTAAGGGATAACACATCTGTTCCGATGCTTTATGATATACGCCTGTAAAATCCATTCTTTTATTAAAACACCTCCTGTTTTTCTCTACTCTTTGACAGATCCCACCACAATGCCTGACACGAAATATTTCTGCATAAAGGGATAAATCATCAGAAGCGGAATGGTAGATACCACAATCTTTGCCGAGTTCAGCGTCCTACTGGAAATCCGCGCAAGCTGCTCCAGTTTGTCAGGATCGGTCACCTCCGTAATATCCACGTTCAGCTGCTGAATATATGTCTGCAAGGGATAGTTCGCCGTATCGGTAATGTAGACCAAAGCCGAGAAATAGTCGTTCCAGTGCCCCACTATGGTAAAGAGCGTGACTGCTGCCAGGGTGGGCTTCACCACCGGCAGGAACACCTTCAGCAGGATCACCCACTGGGATCCCCCGTCGATCATAGCGGCCTCCTCCAATGACTTTGGCACTCCCCGGAAAGCGTTCATCAGCAGGATCACATTCCCCAGCGGCACGGCTCCCGGCAGTATCAGCGCCCAGATCGTATTGGTCAGCTTCAGTGAATTCACCACCATGAAGGTGGGGATCAGGCCGCCGGAAAACAGCATGGCGAACAGGACCAAAGACATGTATACCTTCTGTCTGGCAAAGAACTTGGGGCTCTTGGACAGCGGATAGGCTGTCAGCACAAGCAGTGTTATATTGACAGACAATCCCAGGACCACCCTTAAGACGGAGATGCCAAAGGAACGCCAGAACTGCTTATCTCCCATGATTTCCTGATAGGAACTTATATTGAAGCCAATCGGGAATATATTCACCAGGTTGGCTGACACTGCGGCATTGTCGCTCAGGGATATGGCGACTATGTTCATCAGGGGCATCAGGCAGGACAGTGCCAGCGCTCCCACTATGATCCATATGATGATATCGGCGACAATGCCACCAAAGGCTCTCTTTTCAATCATTCCGCCCCTCCTAAAAGATCCTGTAATCTGTCACTTTTTGCGCGATTTTGTTGGCTGACAGCATCAAAATGATTCCCACGATCGAGCGCAGCAGCCCCACTGCGGTACCAAGGCTGTACTGCCTTTCCACCAGGCCCACCCGGTACACCCAGGTATCGATGATGTCCGCCGTCTCCATGACCAGAGGGTTGTACAGGTTGAATATCTGGTCAAAGCCGGCGTTCAGCACATTGGGAAGGTTCATGATGGTCACCAGCATTATCGTAGGCAGGATTCCGGGCAAAGTGATATGCCATACCCGCTTGAACCGGTTGGCGCCATCGATGGCTGCCGCTTCATACAATCCCGGGTCGATTCCCGATAAGGCCGCCAGGTAAATGATGGCCCCATATCCGAAGCCCTTCCAGACATCCGTCACGATCAGGACAGAGCGGAACCATTTATTGCTGGCCATGAACAGAATCGGTTCGATCCCCAGCATTTCAAGAACTGCATTGATCGGCCCCTCGTAGGAAAAGATATTGACCACAACCGTCGCCAGAATGACCCAGGAAAGGAAGTTGGGCAGATACACGATGGTCTGGATGCTTCTCTTCATGAATTTGTTCTTGATTTCATTCAGCAGCAGCGCGAAAACAATCGTCACGAAGGTGCTCAGGATGATCTTTCCCACCGCAATCGTGATGGTATTGATGAAGATCTGCTTGCTGTCCGGCATCTGGAACATGAATATAAAGTTGTCCATGCCTACCCAGGGGGATTTCGCGATCCCCCTGGCAGGCATGTAGTTCTGGAATGCCATGATGATTCCAAACATTGGTGTAAACGAGAATATTGCCAGTAAGATCATACCCGGGAGCATCATAAGATGCAAAGCCATTTGGTCTTTTTTGCGCTTCATGCCTGATCGCTCCTTCTTATTGTTTGATAGCCTGGTTCACTTCCTCAGTAATCTGTTCACCGCCTGTCTTGTTCCACTCTGTCACGAATTCGTCAAAGTAGTCCACGGGCTTCTCGCCTGTTATTATCTTTAACAGCATTTCCTGCTCCATCTTGTCCAGGGTGGGCCACTTCAATGGCATGGACTTGGTGCTCCCAAAGAACACAGGGGTCACTTTATTGACTTCCGTCTCGGCCACAAGGCTCGCGGCTGTCATGGAATTGTAGGAAGCCCATTCAGGTGATGTAGACTCTTCGCCATTGGCAAGGCTGTCCAGGTATTTTTTGCTGTTCACGTATGTACCCATATCATGACGGTTCAACGGGCTGGTATCTCCGCTCTCCAGCGCATCCACCACCTTCTTGCTGCTCCTGGGGAATGCGTCATAATAGTCAATGTTCATGGCAAGTATGGTTCCGCCCGCGTTCAGCTCGCTGTAATCTGCCAGCTCCTTATAGGCCTCGTCATCCTTTTCCTCATAACGGGAATAATCGAACTGCATGTTTGCCAGCTTCACAATCAGCTCCGGATGCTCGAAGCCCTTTCTCACCACCACATAACCGCTGTTGGGATTGCCCGTGAACATGGTCACTTTCCCATCAGCACCCACAGGGCAGATGTAGGGCTCCCATCTTGCCTCTTTATCTAACGACATGCTGTCAGCCACTTCCCATGCGCCCCACCAGTTACCGAAAAAGGCGCCGCTCTTCCCGCTGTTGAGGAGGCCCTTTCTGTCGTCGCCGGTCCTGGTGACGAATTGTTTGTCAATCAATCCCTTCTGATACATGTTGGCCAGCTGTTCGAGGGCATCCTTCATCTCAGGCTGCACGGAGCCGTAGATGGCGTTGCCGTTTCCGTCATCAATCCACTGCTTCGGGAATGCCCCATAGAGGGTGAAGATATTGTTGGGCATATAGCTTCCGCCGGAATTTCCTGCTATCTCCGGATCGATCACAAGGCCCACTGTCTTGCCCTCCCCGTTTCCGCCGGGATCCTGTACCAGGAACTGCTCCAGGATATTGAGGATGTCTTCCATTGTCTTGGGCTCTTCCAGGCCGCATTTGTCCATCCAGTCTTTTCTCAGCCACAGGATCCCAGGCCCGTGGGAGATTTCCGTGGTAGGCAGTCCCATCAGCTTTCCGTCGAACATGGCTGTCTTCAGGCACACGCCGTCATAGGAATCATAGATCTCCTTGATTTTGTCGCTGGCGCAGTTTTCATAGACCTCTGTCAGGTCCGCAATCAGGTCGTTCTCATACAACTGCTTTAATGTATCGTAATCTCCCACCCCCATGATATCCGGTATCTCGCCGCTGACGATGGCCATGGACACCTTCTGCTCATAGTCATCCCCGTCATTCGCCTCGAACAGGTTCGTGTTCTGTACGTTCAGCTTCTCCTTCAGATATCTGGTCCATGCATTGTTTACATCGTCATCGCCCTCATATTTCGTCCCATCCAGCACGTCAAAATTCGTTACCGTCTTCCCCAGGGTGTAGTTCACTGTTTCCGGATATTTCCCATAGGGCGTGGTCATGGCTTCCTTCCATGCAGGATCCTCCTGATTCACGCTGACTGTGCTTTCGCCCTCGTCCTTGCCGCACCCTGCGAAGGACCCCAGCACCATTGCGCTTATCAGGCACATTGCCAGTACTTTTTTGATTTTCATAAATTTTTCTCCTCCATCAAACATAATAAAACTGTTTATCGACTGTCGATCGAATTTATTTTATCAACAGCATATCCTTAAGTAAACACTAATAAATTACGTTTCACGCGAAATTTTTATCGTCCTGCCCCAGATTTATTTGGGCATAAAAAGTAAAGAGCCCTGCCTAAAACGGCCTGGCTCCTGAGGTCTGCTCCTCTCCTTTCCTGTCATTATTTCCGTATCGGGCCGGGATCCTTACGGTCACCACGGTCCCCTGCTCCAGGACGCTTTCAATGGACATCCCGTATTCCTCTCCGAAAAAAAGCTTGATTCTCTGGTTGACATTTTTTAATCCGTACCCGCCCCCCTGGGACTCTGTCTCCAGGATATTCTCCAGGGACGGGGCGGGGATCCCGGCTCCATTATCCTTTATGACGATATGGATGTCGTCATTCTTCCGCACGGCCGTGATGGTCAGCCTACCCGGCGCATCGCTTTTTTCAAGGCCATGGACGATGGCGTTCTCCACCAGGGGCTGGAGCGTCAGGTTGGGGATAAGGCAGTTCCCTATCATATCTTCAATCTGGTATTCCACCCGGAAGCTGTCGTTATGCATGATCTGCTGAATCTGAAGATAGGATTTTATGTTCAGCATCTCCTGCCGCACGATCGTCATGCTATTGCCCCTGTTCAATGTGGTCCTGTAGAAATCGGACAGAAGCCTCGCCAGTTCACTGATCTCCGGCGCGTCAATCCTCAGGGCCCTCCAGTTAATCAGCGACAGGGAATTGTAGAGGAAATGGGGGTTGATCTGGGCCTGGAGGGCTTTCAGCTCATAGTCTTTTTTCTCCACGGTGGCTTTGTAGTTCTTTTCGATCAGCTCGTTTATTTTTACGATCATGACCGAGAAGCCCCGTATCAGCTCCCCGATTTCGTCTTTGGAGCTGCTCTTCACATTGACTACAAAGGAGCCATCTTCCACCTCCGCCATATTTCTTTTCAGTTCATCGATCCGGACCAGCATCTTTTTCGAAAACCGGATGCTGACCACAAATACCACGAAAAAGCAGGATAATATAATGATAATCACAATGGCGGAGTAGAGATAGGTGGACATGAGGATATCATAATAGGACGCGCTCATGACCACCATCCATTCGGTTCCTTTCACATAGTCTTTTACGGAAACGAACTTATTGTTGTCAATGTATAGCTCATTCAGTGACGGTATCTGGTCTATCATTTCATTCGCGTTCTGGGGATTGCCGTTATTGCATATGATATCGCTTCGTTGGCTCCGGATGACCACGGAAATGTTCTGGGCATCTACAATCCTTAATATTTCCTCCAGGGTCTCCACCTTAATCTGCATGACGATATAACTCCTGTTCCGATCCGACGTGCCGGAATCCAGCATCGGGTGCACGCAGTAGATACGGTTCCCGTCATAAAGCCAGCTGGTGGCCGTGTCAGATATGAAGTCATACCATTTCGAGCTCCTGATCTCCTCCATGGAGCGAACCGTATTCCCGTGAACCCCCATATTGGAATTCGTAAATAATGTAATGTATTCTACCTCCGGCACCAGGTTTTGGGTCGTGACGAACAGATCATCGATAAAATTCAGGCTCTCATATCTGTCATAATCGCTGGTATAGTTCGTCTGATTCAGATTGATGAGCTGCCTGTTGAAGCACAGGGATCGAATCGCATTATCATAAATGCCAATCGTGCTGTCCAGGATCTGAGATGTCTGGTCAAAGGTAGCTTCAAGATACATGGTCTCTTTATTAATAAGCATGGATCGGATTGTTTTATAGCTGAATATGCCAAGCACGCTGAGTGGTATCAGTGCAATGAAGATAAAGGCCATGAGGATCTTGCTTTTGAAGCTCATGTCATTGAAAAAGCTGCCGATCCTTTCCACTAAATCTCCTCCTTGTTTTTTCCAGCGCCCCTGTCTTCCTTCACATTGTGTTGCCGATATTTTTCAGGTGTCTTTCCGAAATGCTCTTTATAGCTTTGGCAAAAATAGGATAAATTGTGATAGCCCACTTGTTCGCATATATCGATAATCTTCATGTTCGTATCCACCACAAGCTGTTCCGCTCTTTCCATGCGAACATTTTTGATATATTTATTGATGCCGAATCCAGTGATCCTCTTAAAGCGCGCACATAGATAGCTGGGGGACAAGTATACCTTCTCCGCAAGGCTGTACAGGTTCAGCTCCTCCTGATAGTGCTTCTCGATATACTTTTTCACCAGGTCGATGTCATGCCCGGCATCGCCGCTGCTTTCCTCTCTTTTCTCAAATTCCTGCAACGTGTTCTGCAGGATGCTTTTCAGGCCGAGAAGGTCCGAGCAGCGGTAGAGTTTGTCTATGTACAAGCTAATCTCATCCTCGGAGCATTCCCCAAATTCCGTGATGATGGCATGGTACAATGTGGAGAACACGAATTTCACATATAGCTGAGAATAGTTGGTCTTATTTTGGTACTTTTGGAAGAGCAGATCCACATACATATATATTTTGTTAAAATCCTTGGCGCTGACTTCCTTTCTTATTTTATCCAATAGCAGGGCATCGCCCGGCGATGGGGTATTGATTTCTTCTAACAGCTTCTCCTCCTCAAAAATCCTGGTATAGGATACGAAAAAGCGGTATTCCATCAACCTTTCTAGCTGGGCAAATTTCTCTGATAGATTCCGGTTCCTGTTCCCCTCGCTGCTCAGCGCGACATAACATGTGTATCCTAGGTCGCCTTCGATTTTATCGTATAGATCCATCGCTATCTCATAGAAGGATTTCCGCATGTCCCGTTCACCCCCTTTGAACAGGAGCAGGCATTGGCTCACATTCAGATTGAGATAATCAAATGGATATGGTATGGCTTCGGCAATCCAATCTTCAAAGCGGAAAGAGATGATGTCAAAAAAGCTTTGGTCGAACTCCAGCAGGAAAAGCTTTGTGTAGCATATGTCGAAATTTTCCAGCAATTTCGTGTCGGCTTCCGAGAGGCTGTCGGAATGGTTCAGCGCTTTATACAGAAGATGGTTCTGGGCGTATCTCGCCGTCTGGGAATATAATTCATGCTCAAGCTCCGTGCGCTTCACCCTCTCCATCACGCGTTTGAGCGATTTTTCGAATTCTTCTACCTTGATGGGCTTTAAGATGTATTCCGACACCTCCAGGTTGATCGCGGACTGGGCATATGCGAAATCCGCGTAGCCGCTGTAGATGATTATCTTCAGATTCGGATTTTCATTTTTGGCCAGTTTTATCAGCTCGAGGCCGTCCATCCTAGGCATGCGGATATCGGTGAACAGTATGTCGACTTTATGATTTTGCAGGTATTCCAGAGCCTGATTGCCGTTATCTGCAAAGACCTTGTATAGTTTAAATCCCAGTTTATCTATTAAAAACGATATTCCTTCCAGTTCCTCTTTTTCATCGTCTACAATGAGTATCGTAAGCATTTTATCCTCTATTTTTTGTATTGAGCGGTCTTGGGTCTATATTTCCCTTCCTTTTCTATTTCTCTTTTTTATCATTTCCTCCAAACTCCAGAACCGGCGGCCAGGGGCTTTTGCTGTCCCTGGCCACTGTGCTTTCCCGTCGTCTCTGGCTGCCGGGCGAAAGTTTTTACTTCATCACCATATCCGCATCCTGTGGCAAGGGCTTTAGCGGTTCATGAGGCAGCATCTGATACCAAAACGCCACGGATGTATAGTCGTCATACCTGGGGCCGGTCCAGCCTAGATTGTCCAAAGTCATCCGGAATCCAGTCTCGAAGTGGATAGGATCCGGCACATGGAAACGGTACAGCAGGAATCGCTGCTGGCCGTTGTAAAAGGCAGAATTGTCCCCCAGAATGGCGAACATTCCGGCGTAGAGGCCGCTGTAAGTGTGGTATCTCTTCAGATAGATGTCGTTGCCGAAGCCGTAGGCGCCCCCAAAGTAGTCCTCCGTGCCGGTATAGTGGATGGACGGGTATCTGTCGCCGTCGATGTACATCCGGGCCTCCCCCTCTACCCAGCAGGTATTGTTGCCATTCATGCCCGCTGCCAGGGTCAGGCCCATGAACTGACCCTTTCCTTTGATATTGTCTATGACTGCGTAGGAGCGGCCCTTTTGCACGGGGTGCTCCTGACGGTAAGACGCGTGGAAATAGCCGATATTTTCGGTCAAGTCCATGTAGCATCCCGTTATCATATAGAAGAGGGTCTTGTCCTCCTTGCTACGGTTTTCCATGGTAATCCGGCAGTGCTTTCGGAAAGGCATCTTCCAGTAGCAGTTCAGGCCTCTCCCGGGGGCCACCAGAATCTTGGCGGAATTCAAGATGGGGTATCTGCCCTCCCGGTCTTCAAAGTTCTCATCGTAGGCGCAGCCAAAGAAAGCCGATATGGGCGCTTCCACAGACGGGGTTTCATCCCCCTCCCAGTAGATTCGCAGGATGAAGCTGTGGCCTACATATCCTGTAAACCAGATATTCTGAATCATTCCCGGCCCATCGGTGTCCACCAGGGTGACGGTCTCGCCTGGGTGGATATCGATGCAGGGGCGGAGCTTGGTACAGTCCCCGCCCCGGGAGCCGCCTCCTCTTGTCCCTGTGGGATTTTCGGCGGAAAATGCAAAGGTTTTGATGTCCTGGATTAGATGAATGCTTTCCATGTCTGTCCTCCTCCACTCATTTTTTCTTATAGCGCCTGTTCCGGTTGCTTCCGACTATCTCTATTCCTGACATAAAAGGAGTCTTTTATTTTACCCTTTTACACCTAAATCATGTGTATTAGATTATTTTAGATCAGTATGAGTTTTTGAATAAAATCAATGGTATAATCCACGCCTTTATCTCCCAGCTCGCCCTTCCAATTGTCAGAGTGCGGTTCAATGCTTAAGCCTTCCTGATAGCCCTTCGCATATAAAATAGACAAAAATGCACCCCAATTTGTCATATCCATTCCTGCCGGCGGATCATCAAAACGCTTTCCGTTAATTGTAAGAGCACCTTTGATATGAACATGAATAAAACGATCCCCCCAGTCCTTTACCTCCTGCAGATAGTCACCCCCTGCATAAATGCAATGAGAAGTATCATACTTAATGTACAAATCCTTTAAATATCCATGAATTACCTTATACGCCATAGAATCACAGACAAAGTTATTCCATCTGCAATTATAAACAGCAATCCGAACCCCTTTTTGTTTCCCATAGTCAATCAGCTTTTTAAAATATGCAATTGCCAAACCGCAGTTCTCATAGTAGGAGAGCGCATCCACATAATTACAACCCGTAATATAAATGGTACAGCCCAGCTTCTCCGCAGCATCAATGAGCCTGTATTCCAGCAAAATCTCCTCCTCACAAATACCTTCTTTGCATATTCTGTCACTTCCCCAACGGCCGATTGCGCGAACAGGCAGACAATACTTTTCGCTGTACCCCTTGACCTCATCCACATGGGACAGAAATTCCTCCGCACGGTCATTTACATCCAGTTCCACAAAAGAAAGTCCTTTTTCTTTTGCTTTAATAAAATCCTCTTCCTTAATCCATGAAATAATTCCAAGTGTCATTATAATCCTCCTTTCAACAGAGCCGAACAATCTGATACTAATCAAAATAGATTGTCTTTCCTGTCCTTGCCGATTCATAAATCGCTTCCAGAATCTGTGTCACAACCATGGCCTGCTCTGGCAATACGATTAACTGTTTTCCATCCACAATTGCCGCATAAAATACTTTTTGCTCCTCGTCCTCAGGCCTTCCGGTATTTCCATCATAAAACGCAACACCTGCCGCAGCCAGAGCCGGCCTCTCCACGCATTGTCTGCCATACTGTACGCGGTTGATGCGCAGTCCGTCCTTCATATCAGCCCCTGCCTTCGTTCCGCACAGAGTAGTCTTCGCCTCGTCTACGTCCAGACTGTTAAGCGCCCATGCCGCTTCCAGATGTATGGTTGCACCGTTTTTCATCTTGATAAAACCAAACGCGGAATCCTCCACTGTAAAAACTTCCGGATTCCAGTCGCCCCACGCGTTTCCGGTATCCTTCTGGTCTGCCAACTTGCGAAATACGGAACCGGTTACGGATGCCGGTTCATAGTTGTCCATCATCCACAATGTCAGATCAAGCGCATGAGTACCGATATCAATAAGCGGACCACCTCCCTGCTTTTCCGCATCTAAAAATACCCCCCATGTAGGAACCGCTCTTCTGCGGATTGCATGCGCCTTGGCATAGTAGACCTCGCCCAGATCACCATTTACACATGCTTTTTTCAAATACTGGGAATCCCCTCTGTAACGGTTCTGGTATCCTATGGTCAGAATCCTACCTGTCTCTTTTGCTGTCTCAACCATTTCCTGAGCTTCCGCAAAAGTTTTTGCCATGGGCTTTTCACACATAACATGCTTGCCTGCCTTCATAGCTGCGATTGCGATGGGCGCATGGGAACTGTTCGGCGTCAGCACATAAACGGCGTCCAAATCTTCTTTAACCAATTCCTGATAGTCCGTATAGATACGGGCATCTGATGTTCCGAAATCTTCCTTTGCCTTCACAGCGCGTTCTTCTATCAGATCGCAGAAGGCCACAATGTTAAAATTTCCAACTCTTTTCATTGCAGGCAGATGTTTATTGTTCGCAATACCGCCGCAGCCTACAACACCGACATTTAGTACTCTCATAATTTTTCTCCTTTCAACTTCTGGTTCTTTTCACTTTACTTTTACACATTTTCATGCCCAGTACATACTCCCCCTCTCTTCAAAGATTAATGTATTTTTAAAATATTAGACCGATATCGGTCTAACATTTTTATTAACCATTAAGACTTTATCATTTTTAACAAAAACACTTCTATAATGGAAACACAGAATCCCGTAAAATTCAAGGGTTTTTCCTTTAAATGTAGGAATACTCACGAAATAAACAACATCTTTTTACTTCCCGATGCTACCTACCGCCTTTTACTGCGTCCGGTCTTTTTCTCCAAAATATAATTTGCTGCCACACCAACGGCGCAAGACGCAATCAGCGAAAAAGCAATAAACGCCAGCCCTCCGTACTCAAACAGAATGGCCAGCGCTATTACCAGAACCGATATGAAAACCGGATACAGCAGCAAAATCCACAGGCAGTCTTTTATCATTTTCCTTCTGCCCTGTTGTACTGCGCCGCACTGATTCCCAGAATCACACCCAGGAACGTATCCACCGCAGTGATGGTGCCCACTACCTGTTCCCCGCAGGGCAGCCCCCAGATTCCAGCCAGGGCAAAATATAACGTGCCGGCAGCCGGAAGGAGATACTGTGCGATCCATTTCAAAGTGTCATAGGTTTTGTTAGTCATCTTCATGATTTACTTCCTCCTTGTATTGTGATTTGTGTATAGGTAGTTTGTTTACCTCGTTCATGATACGCTTGGCAGAGCCGTTACCGCCCATCTTTTCATACGGTTTGTAGAGATACTCGTAAAGATTCTCATATTCATCGGAAGTGATCCACCCCCGGTCGATATATGACATTCCCAGATACATAATCCGATCATGTCCCAGGCCTATAAGCATCTCTGTCTTTACGTCTTTTTTCTCTGCTCTTTTGGCGATATAAGCCCACAGCCCAGAAGACGCTAAAACTGAGCTAAAAACTGTAAGCAATATCTGCATCCAGTTATCCATTTATATAACCTCCTTCAGTTTTTGTGGTGACTTATCGATCCATTGATCCTGCCACTCAGCGATGGTTTTGTCTATTACAATCATCTTTTTCTTGACAATCGTAATCCTCTTATCAAACAACTCTTCATATAGGCTAATCAAATTTTGCCGCTGCTGTCTTGATAATAATTTGTAGAAGCTACCCATCCAGCTTCGGAACATATTCTCTACATGCTCATACAGAATTTCTCCGTTCTGGACCTTGACAGCCAACTTTTTCAGTTTCCTCCTCATCGCGGTAACACGACTTGGATTGATCCTCTTAATGATTTTACCGTCCTTTGTAAGACTGTAACGGATCTGCAAATATTTATAGGTACTCGAAATCTTTACAATCCGGGTCTTTTTCATGTTGATATGAATGCCAAGTTCTTTTGCAATCACACAAATGTTTTCCAGCAGATCCTGCAATTCTTCCTTGCTCGGACTCATGATGTACCAATCATCCATGTACCGCCCGTAAAACTTCTGCTGTCTGACGTACTTCACATAATTGTCGATACGGTATGGATAATAAATACCAATAATCTGAGAAAGCTGATCTCCGATATTGACCGATTTATACATCCATTTCTCGCCCGTCAACTGATTCTTCGGAACATTTCGGTAATCAAGCTTGTTAAACGTGTCCTCCATGCAGGATGCATATTCTTCGTCCGACATATAAGAAACGTCAATCTTGAAACCATCAAATATAAGAGTGAGAAGCCAGTCAATGAACTCATCATCATCGAACAGCTTCAGCAGTTCCCTCTTTGCTATCTCATGTATGATGTTGTCATAAAACTTGGAAAAATCCCCGAAAAGTATCCATCCTTCGTTACCATGTAACTTATAGTAACGGCGAAGATGAACCTCGAAACGATCCCTTTGATGCGAAATGCCTCGTCCCTTAATTGAAGCTCCGTTATCATAAATAATATGTTTACGTACTTCTGGTAAAAGAACATCATCGCATAAGACGTGCCGTACAATTCGGTCACGAGCACAGATGCTTGTAATAGGCCTAATCCGGCCTCTTTCAGACAGTGAGAACTCCCCAGTTGGTCCATTTTGAAGTGTACGGTTGAGAAGGTCATCTTGTATGGCAATGAGATACCGCAAGAAGTTTATCATGAACTTCTGGGTAGTCTCCTTCCATTTGCTGCCTTTAATCGAGGCCTTATAAGCCTTATACAAATTGTTAGCGTCACAGATTATCTCCTCATACGTCATAAGATTATTCACCGTTGTAGCAATACTTACCGTAGTAAATTGCGTCCGGCTTTGCTATTTATCCAATTCTTTCGATGGAACGGATAACATCTCCTTCTCTGTTGGTTAGGCAGAGAATCCGGACGAACCCCAAGAGAGGCCGACGCGTTGTTGTAGTTCGTATTGCCATTGTTATTCACATTAGCGAAATTCGTCCCCGAAACGACGCAAATTTAGATGTTACCCTACTGCACGTATGACTTGATTTTGTTATCCCGTTGGCGCCACTTCTTTATCAAACCGATTTCTCGGTCGATAGCTTTTACATACCTGCCATAAACATTCAGGTCAACCTCAAAGGTTTCCACAACACGCTGCAGTTCTTTGATGATCTGCTCACAGTTCACAATAGCTGAAGATTGGTAATCCCTCCGCATTTCATACTCTCTCATGGTAGTCGGATAGATACTGTTGGCGGCTCTGACATTATTGGTCATGAGTGTCGCCAGATGATCTATTTCCTTCTTATGAGTCAGCATCAAATAACGGTATTTACCAAAATCCTCAACATCGTCTTTTCCATAGGCATAGCGAAGCTGGACAAAATGCTCCAAATCTTTCACTCCAAAATTTCTCTGCATGAACTCCCGCAGCATGTTGTGTACTTCCGTTGAAAATGTGATGGGCTCGAACTTTGACTCTGTCCGGTCACTTACCAGGACGCTCATCAATAATCCTTACCGGTGATCTCCCGGAATTCCTCCTCTGTGATCCAGCTCATCTTTACGGCATTACGGACACGGACTTCGTTCCACACTTTCATATCGTGATAACGTTTTACTTTCTGGTAATTCTTGCTATGTTCCATGGTGATTCTCCTTTCCTAGATTTCGATCCCGGCCATCATTGCGACATACTCGATATCGGACTGCATTTTGATTTTTTCCAGCTCTGCTGCTGAGAGGTCGCGCAGGACGAACCAGTAATCCTCTCCAACAGGAGTGATCTGAACCAGCTCCATGTTCTCATGAATTTCTTCACCTTCTCCGTTGCGGATGGTTACGGGAGAGCAGTTCCCCTCAAAGATTGTTGTATCAATGGGAGTTCTGGAAATAAAGTTATTTCCATTGAGCCTAAGATTTCCAATCTCGGCCCCATCGGCAAGGGTGATTACATAGATTTTTTCATCCATTTCTATTGTTCCTTTCTTTTTTAACATGTTTTTCAGTTACCTGCATACGGTTATTAAGAGGGGGCACAAGGCCCCCAAATTACCTAACCAACAGGGAATGGCGGACGAACCCCAAGAGAGGCCGACGCGCCGCTGCAGTTCGTATTGCCACGGCTATACACATTAGCGAAACCCGTCCCCGAAACGACGTCTCTCAACCACTGATTTTCTCTCGCCGGGTTGATGAATTTCGGGTATACAGCCATCAGAGCAAGCTGAGTCTTGTCGATTGTATAAATTGCAGGAACAGATGAACCGTCCGAAGTTGGACTGAAATGCAGATGCCCATACATCATACATTCATTCGGCAAATCGACAGTAGAATCATACCATGCTCCAGCCGAAGGTCTTCCGTTGGACACAGCATTTACAAAATACTGCCGATGTGAAAGCACGGCCGAACCAAAAGCCGCAGTAATCAATGTTTTGGCGTTTGCCAAATTTGCGGTGTACATTTTGGAACCAATATATCCACCGGTGGTAACATTTGAGTCATTCATCGGTGCATTATACAGACTATTATCGGGCATAACGACCAGATGAGGTTTGGTAAATGCTGTGTCGCCGCAATTATACCAGTAATTGAAATCTGCAATACGCCAAATACGATTGCCGATCTCCCAGTAATCCCCCAGGAAGAATCCTTTAAAAGAACCATCTCTAATCCTTGCCAGCTGTTCTGCGGTAATAGCAGGGCCAAGATTCTTTCCGCGGAAAGTCATTCTCCGCATTTCAACAGTTGCAAATACATCAAGAATTGCGAACAGTATATCATTGGCTGCGATTGCCTTATTCCCGGCGGACGTTCCGACAAGAATTTTATCGTTAGCTGATAAAGTATTGACCTGGGGCAGTTCGGAAAGATTAACTCCTGACATAAACTGTTCAGAATCAAGCAGACCGATCAGAGCTTTCGCCAGATCCCCGGCCAGAATTCCTTTTGTGCCGCTTTCTCCGTCAATCAGGAAAACATTGTCGGTTGAAAGTTTCTGCACTTTCTCATAATCTATGATTTTCATATTGCTCCTCCTCGTTAAAATCATTTGGTTACAAATATAACTCTGGCATCAATCGGATTTCCGTTGCTGTCCAGAATAAGTTCACTCGAATGGGTGCGGCCAATTACCGCATCAATATTGCTGTCGAGAATATCTTTGTTTGAGGAGTCTTGTACGACTCCATATGTTCTGTATCCGCTGTCATAAAGCTGATGGTATACGGCATACTCCGTTGAAAGGACTTCTGAAAATACTTCCAAAACTTTCGTCCTTTTTTGAAGATCCAGAATTTCTTTTGCCATATTAGCAGCTACATCGCTTGACAGCATTGCCTGAAGATTTTGAAACCAGCTTATAAAATCCGCCTGGCTCTGATCTCTCCAATCAGCCATTTCAGCAGTATACCCATTGATGTATCCATAAAACCACTGCTCCCATTGCTGTTTCCAGAAAGCATTCGTACTCTCCATCTCTGCCGTTTGAGAATGAAACCAGTCCGTCCATTGTTTTTCCCATGCAAGATATGCTTCCTGAATTTCTGTTGTCTGCGCCAAAAACCAAGTTGCCCACTGTTCTTTCCAAAAGATATTGGTACGTTCCATGTCGGCTACCTGTTTTGCATAATATTCCTCCCACTGATCGCCCCACTGCGCAATGAGGTCGTCAATGTTGATGGTGTCAATAATTCCGGTAACAAACGGTGTTGCCGAAGTGCCCACCATATTCGTGATATTAGATTGCCGGATTTCTGTAACGCCAGACCCAACATATATATACGCCAGCGGATACTGATGAACTGCACTCGTGTTGACCATTAGAGGTCTTGCAGGATTAGTAGCCGGCGTTCCTTTTATCACTTTGATTGTATTTTCGCGGACGCTTTCCTCCGCATTTACTTCCAAAACAATGGCGTCAATTCTGTTAAGAATGATCTCCGATAACGGAACCTCGATCGGGAGCAGGGAGTCGTTCAGAGTCCATGTATGATTGAACCAGGCCCGTCCTACCCCAACTGTAACCATCATTCCGGAATTTGACTTTACGACCATGTGATCGCCGATTGACATATAAATGCCATCGCTGATAATTCCGTCAAAAATACTTGATATCTGTATTGAATTGTATCGGCGGTCATGGTTCTTCGCGTTGTAAAATCCATACGTTACACTCATCTGCAGAACCTCCTATTCCACTATGCTGAAAGTCGGGTATGTTTCATAACCAGTTGTATCCTGCGCCCTGACAATTTCAATCACCCGAACTTTCGATTCTATTCCATACTCGTTTACAATCTGAACGATATCCCCTTTATAAAAATCCTTTCCATAAACAAACGTCTGCGTGGACTCCACCTGCCCCTCAAAAGACTTGGTAAGCTGGTACTCAGAAAGTTTTTCTTTTCCTCTTTGATCCAACTGGGCATTGTATTCCGCATCAGACAATTTTCCGTCCTGTGTTTCAGACTGTATATCTCTGGCGTCCGTATAAATCTCTCTCCGGTTTAAGTCTTTCCCAGTTCCAACAATTCGTGTGCGCCTTGTTGAACCCGCATCTTCCCCTGCTACCAAAGTCACATTTTTCAATGTTTTCTTTGACTCCAGATAATTGCTGTTAATGATATTTTCAAACTTAGGAGAAAATACAACGTAAGGATTGACTGATTGATCATAAGAACGGTCCGCTCCGGAATAAAGACTAAATACAAACTGATTCTGCTCATTGAGCATGATCTGAAATCCAAGATTATAGGCTTTGCAAATGGTTTCTATGGTTTCGTACAGATTGTCCCCGGTATACTGAGCCCGTATCGTCAGACCCGTTATATATGGATCTTTTGATTCCTGGAATACAAACCCTGCAATCTTCCGATCTGCAATAACCGGAGAAATAACATTTTCGGTAATCAGCTTTTTAATCCCATTTTGAAGATTTCCGTTAAGCACTGTTTGCTGCCAGACAATGCGCCGGTCCAGAATAGATTCCAGGGAACGTCCAGATATTGTCAAATGTCCTCCGGTCTCCACTTCCGTCCCGATCTGAACTTCCTCCACAATCATCACCTGATCTGAATCCTTCAGCCAGGCATAATAGTCCTGCTTCACTGTTTTCATAAGTTCAGCATTTGCTGGTGCATAAATCTCAAAGTCTCCAAAACCATGATACCTCTCAGTCCAGATCAGAGACTCGAAAGCATCGATTAGACAGACCTGCTGAAACTTTTCGTCCATAATCAATACTTCCATAATCTATACTCCTTCATATATGATTCTGTTTTCAATCTTAAACTGCAGGTTTTCTGAACCGTATTCCGCTACATAGGCAAAAATATTATCGCCTTTTGACAGCTGGAACCAGTCCGAACCTTTGTCCAGGCAGTTGAGGATATTGGTATAACGGCCTGTTCTAAGCAGCCGGATTGATTTCTCTCCCCGGACGGTTGTGATGATGATGTCATCACCGGATATGATTCCTGAACCAGTAAGAGCTTCCAGCTTATCCGTATCGATCCGCATTACTTCCCTGGTCCCGGTATTGTAAATTGTAATGTTCCTTGCTTCTCCAATAGCGTGGATTGTGATAGTTACTCCGATCTCCGCATCCCCGTCATAATAGACTGAACGCTCCGTCTGATTTTCTATAGAGCCGAATTCAATCAAGTCCTCATCAAGGGAATTATTATCAAACTCAAACTCAAAAAGGGGTTCCACGCCATAGAAAATAGTTACGTTATTTCCATTTTCCCCGGCCGAATAAAAATACGGGTCCGGGCATACGATAGAGATCTGACTGGACTCATGCTCGCTGAAAATATTTGGCTCGTTGGATTCAACATACCCCTTTGTCCTGACAATCCGATTATCCGTCTCTACAAGGAAATCGAGGAACTTCTTAATCGGAAAATACTTGTAGGTTGTCTGTCTTGCGTCTTCAATCCTTGGAGCTTCGGTAAAATATAACTGCATAACGATATTTCGCTCTTCAAGCCTTGCCGAGTTATACAGCGAGCCGTCATTTGTCGCCAGATTCGTAGTATTGACATCGGCCTTAGCGGGACCAAGACCTTCTATGCTTTTGATGAGCAAACCATGTTCGGGGTCATCATCGGCAAGGTTAATCTTGATCCATTCGCCAAGGTAATTTGTTACTGTTACTGATTTGATCATGTGCTACTCACCGCTCCCTTCATCGCCGCAAACTGGTTCTTAGTCTGCCGGTAGATATCTTTCCGGGACAGAGCTTTCGGCGAGTAGTTATTCTGCACGAAACTGTATGTATTCGATGCAGGCTGTTGATAGTTTCCTGAAGCATTATCAGCGGCAACAGAACTAATTTTATTGTCCCTTGCGGCCGACAAAGCTTTATTATAGGAAGCCGACATATTCAACCCCTTTGTGAACAGGGAATTGATTTCGCTGACTCCATTTTGAACATTTGTCATATCCAGAACCGGCCTGATAGTCGGCTCCGTGTCCATCTCTCCGTTTACGATATCCGAAATATGACGGATGGCAGATTTCATCGAATCGATTGTTTCTCTGCCAAGCTCCGTACCGGCATCGCCAACACGTCTTAAGTACGCCCGGATGCCATTGATCATTCCCAAATCAACATTCTCGCCGATCTTAAAGAAAACCTTCGATGGAGAATGTTCATCAAGTTCCTTTTTAGCCTCCCGGACAGCTCTTTTCGCAGCATCAATCGCCGCATCTGCAATCTCATTGATTTTGCTTCTGATTCCATCTGCTAATCCTTGAGCTGCGTTTGCACCAACCCCTTTCAAATCATCGGCCGAAAGATTGTTTCTGAATGCATTCATAGTGGCGCTGCATACTGCCCTAGCCGTTTCTTCCGCTGTACTTTGCTTGCTTTTGATCCCGTTCGCCAAAGCCTGAACAAGCCCCTCTCCAAGTGTCTGGAACGTGGCTGTCGGTAATTCGGTCCTGAATTTTGCGACAAGCGCAACACAAAGGTTTCTTGCCGTTGCCAGCAGTAATTCCCTTTTAGCATTCATTCCATTGATGATAGCCTGGATTACATTTTGGCCGATTGTGTTGAATGTAGCGCTGGGAAGTGAAGTCCTGAATTGCTGCACCAATGCCGTACAATGATTCCTTGCCGTACTCAACAAAAGAGCTCTCTTAGCATTCAGACCATTGATAAGTCCCTGCATAACATTCGTTTGCCCAATGGTATTGAACGTGGCGCTTGGTAATCCAGCCTGCATCGTTTGTATCAAGGTCACACACATACCGCTTATAGCAGCTACTGCCAATGGTTTCTGCGTGTTGATTCCATTGATTAAACCAGTGCCAAGACTCTGTCCAGCAGTAGTCCCAGATGCGGTCAGAGTGCCGACCTGCGCCTGCATTGTTGATGTGACTGTTGTTAATAAAGCCGTCACTCCCTGCTGTACTTTCTCATTGGCATTTGTGAAAGCCTGAATAAATCCATCGATGCCGTTGTTCCCCATGGTTGTTAAATCACTTGCAAACCGTGTAAATCCAGACGTATCCACTCCAGATATGCCGTTCGCCATGTCCACAAGTTTCCCAAGCTCCACTATCACGGCATCAAGAAGTGCTGTGTCGATGCCAGCGATCGAATTGTAATATCCGGCAAACGACTGTCCAAACTTTTCCAGACTTTGACCGAATGCTCCAATATCGTTATCACCTGTAAACCAGCTCACAAGACCACCTGTATTCGGCAGATTATTCGCCAATTCACTGAGAGCTTTCGCCGCATTGGCCGATGCCGTGACCACAGTAGGCTGCACGTTGGCTACATCCTGTGCATACTTGGCTATGTGAGGGCCAAATTTCTCCAGTTCCTCACCAAACTCTGAAAGGGTGTTATCGCCCATAATCAATGCTGCTAAACCACCAGAATTAGGCAAGGTCGATGCCATATCCGATAGTACCTGCGCAGCCTGAGCAGAAGCCTTCACTGCCGCCGGATCTACACCATTAACATCCTTAGCATACTTGCTGATGTGCGGGCCGAACTTCTCCAGTTCCTCACCAAATGCCGAGAGCGTATTATCGCCCATAATTTTAGCGGCCAATCCTCCTGAATTTGGAAGTGTCGCCGCCATGTCAGCCATCATTTGTGCTGCTTCCGCTGAAGCTTTCACCGCAGCAGAATCCAGCCCTTTCACCTGATCCCCATATCTTTTAATATAAGGACCAAACTTCTCCAGTTCTGCCCCAAAATCAGACAGATTATTTTCTCCGAATATCTTTCCGGCAAGCCCTCCACTGTTAGGAAGTTTTGATGCCATCTCAGCCAGAGCAAGCGCCGCATTAGAAGAAGCAGTTATCACTTCCGGGTTGATGCCGGCAATCTCATCAGAGTATCTCTTAAAATATGGCCCGAATTCCGCCAGTTCCTCGCCAAACTTCACAAGGCTGGTTCCTCCGGTAAACCATTTAGTCAGTCCGTCCAAAATATTAGCTGCCGTCAAGAGCAGAATCGTCTGTGCAAGAGCGTTGACTCCCTGCAGCATAGCAGGATCGATCTTTTTTGCTCCTTCGATAAATCCCTGGGCGTTAGTCATAAAATCAGTCAGGTCCTGACCAATCTGCGGGAACTGTGCCGAAATACCGCCAAGGAATCCCCCGACAATACCACCGACAAATTTCCCGATAGCTGTACCTACACCCTGTAGTAAATCTCCTCCTTCCCCTATCAGCCACTTCAATCCCGGCAACTGAGCAAATGCACCGACAGCAGCCAAAACCAGCGACATTTCGGCAATTACTGCTCCCATGCCAAGAACACCTACCATAGCACCCGGAATAAGCCCCGCCACAGCAGAAAGTGCCAGCATAATAGCCGAAAGCAGACCGATTCCAACGATGCCTTCCAGGAGAGTCGTCGTATCAATCCCTTTCAAGGCATCCACAACACCCTTGAAGAATGCACCAATCAGATTTACAGCTGCTTTTATCAATTCTGGAAGCCTTGCCGCAATCGCATCGATGACTCCGATCAGAAAATCCATCAGGTATGTTACGATATTCGGTCCATGCTCTGCCAGAGATTTCAGAACCTCCTCGATCAATGTAAGTACACCCTCAGCAATCGGCGGTGCACATTCAACTATGACGTCTACTAGGGCCAACACAATCGCTTTCACAGCACCGGCAATAGCCGTTGCGCTGTTCGCAATAATTCCAAGCACACCGACAATCAGAATTTCCAGGGCAGCCACCAATCCCGTTACGCCGGCCACGCCGGAAACAGCAAGGGAAGCCAACCCGGCTGAAAGTGCCAATATACCGACTCCACAAGCCGCAACTGCCACCCCGAGCAATGCCAATGCCCCGGATAAACCGAGGATCGCGGGAACCATAGGACCAAGCACTGCACCAGCGATGCCTAATACCGTAAACGCACCTGCCAGAGCCAGAAGCCCCTTCCCAATCTCTGCCAAACTCATTGAGCCAAGAGCTTTTAATACTGGGGTAAAAACTGCAAGCGCCGCCGACATAACCAGCATTGCTGATGCTCCCCCAAGAGCCCCTTTCATAGCGTTGAGCGCAATCGCAAGGATTGTCATAGAACCGGCAAGAACAACCATGCCTTTTCCAATCTCTTCCCATTTCATACCGCCGGCATCCTGAATAACGCCTCCAATGATTTTAAGCGCTGCTGCGACTTCAACCAACCCAAGGCCAATGCCGACCATATTCTTAGGCATAAGTTTTACAGCTACTGCTACGGCTGCCAGAGCACCACCAATTCCGACCAATCCTTTTCCTATTGTTTCAATGGACAGCGACCCGATATCTTTAATCGCTTTCCCAAATATCAACATGGCTGCTCCGATAACGGTCAAAGCCGTTGCACTGGAAAGAATATGTTTGGCTTTTCCAGCGATTACCGAGAAACCTGCCACTTCTGCAAGGATAACACCGACACCAGTCAGCCCTTTCTTTATTGTTTCAATATCCATCGACCCGAAACCAGAAACCGACTTCTCCAAAATCAGAAGTGCCGCCGACAATTCAATGATTGCAAGTCCCTGTGTCGCTTTGAAATTTCCAAACTTTGAAGCAACCATGAATGCGGCAAGCTCCGCCATGAGTACGCCGACACCAACAAGCCCTTTTGTCAGCTTATCTGTATCTAGCGCTCCCAGTTTCCCGACAGCATTTGCCAGGATATTAATGGCTTCGGCAAACAGTATCATTGAGACCGCACTTGTCTTTATCTTCCCGCCCCATTTTGAAAGTGCCAAGGAAGCCGCCACCATCTCTCCGATCAGAACTGTTATACCGACAAGAGCTCCGGCCAACTTATCTGAATCAATACTTGCAATCTTCTTTAGAGCCGACGCAAGCACAAGAATAGCGGCCGACATTTCAATCATCGCCATCCCAAACTTATTCAAACCCTTCTGCCCGCTCAATGTGTTATCAAACAGCGCCATAGATGCGGCCAATTCGGCAAAGAGGATGCTGATAGAAGCTAATGCCCCTCCCAGTTTATCTGAATCGATCAGTGACAACACCAAAAGTGAACCGGCAAGAACCGCAATGGAACCGGCAATCTTCATCAGTATATCCGCTTTCAGACTTGCCTGGAAATCCGCAAGGGTTTCTTTTGCTCCATTGATAGCGCCTTTGAATCCCTCTATAATACCAGCAAACCCGCCAATAGCATCATCAGCAGTGCTTTCTAATCCGGTAAGGTTCTTGATAAACTTCATGATACCTACGCCGAGACCGGTGATAATTCCGCCATTCAACAGATCAATCAGCGAATCAAATCCTTCTCCGCGCAATGCCTTCATGATTCCGTCAACTACTTTTCCAAGAGCATCGACAATGATTCCACCCAGATTCGCCAGAACAGGAGCAGATGCCTTGAATGCGTCAACCAATTTTCCCATCGCTTCCTTTGCGACTTCACCTATTTTTTTGAACGGCTCGATTCTTGCTTTCAGTTTATCTGCCACGCTCATAAGTCCCGATGTATCCGGAACATTGAAATGCGTTTCTGCAAATTTCTTGATTGCCACAACAGCGCCATCGATATGCCCTTTTACCGATTTGAGGATTGGACTGACTTTATCGTGGAATTTCTGTATTGTCTGGTTAAAAACATCGCTCTTCTTTGCTGCTTGGTCCAGGGATACAAGCCATTCCCCGATTTTTCCGGTTACGCTCAAAACCCCTGAGCCGAGACTTCCAAGCCCTTTTGTCATCGGAAATACTGCTTTAACGAGCGCTCCAATTCCCTGTTTCACAAGATCCAAAACCGCGAACAGACCCTTGAAAGTATTTTTCAGGTTTTGGGAATCTTTATCGCTTAATTTCAAATGCGATGTAAACTCTTTTAGACCTTTGGTAAGGTTTATAAGCTGTTCCGATGTTGTTGCTGGAAAAATTTCACGGAACGCCTCACCAACCGGTTTAACTACACTCATCAGGCCACTGAATGCATTTTGAACGGACTCGATAAGAGCTTGCCTCCCGCCCAAATCTTTCCAACCCTGGAGCATATCGTTCCTGGCTTTCGATGATTGGTCGATGAATCCGCCGACAACCTGGCTTACAGAAGTCCATAATACTTTGGCCTCTTCCAAATCGCCAAATAAAATCTCAAATGTCTGCGCCCATCCGGAACCTGCTGCTTCTTTCAGCGTATCCATCAGCTGGCTGAATGTTTTTACATCCTGTGCTGAGTCAAATGCTTTCTGCCCAAGCTCTTCGATAGCCTTAATCTGCTCTTCGGTATATCCGATACCCCGGAGTTTTTCCTCATATGCCTTCTTCTCCGCAGCGGTCATTTCCCGCACATCCGTTGCATAATTACCCAACGTCTGTACAAGAACATCAGTGGTCATCCATTGCGAGGAAAGAGAATCATTAAACATGCTCGTTGCTGTGAACAAGTCAGATATCTTCCCCTGCGCATCCGTTGTTGTTGACTGATATTTATCGCCGACTTTGACAACGGTTCCCATTGCAAGGGCTGTGTCCAACAATGACTGTTTGAACTCCACAGTAGCCATGTTAGCATTTTCAATGGACTTCCAGTCTATCAGCTTGACCGCTCCTGAAGATAACGCCTGGGCAAAATTGTACATAGCCCTTGAAGCTTCGTTCGCATTTGCTCCTGAAACCGCCGCTTCATTACTGATACCCTTAATCGCCTTTACCGCATCATCAAGAGAAACTCCTGCATTTGTAAATTTTCCAATGCTCGAAGTCATATCAGAAAACGAATAAATGGTTTTATCCGAATAGGTATTCAGTTCTTCAAGGTAGCCATTTACTGTCTTGATATCTGCCCCCGTACTTGCCATGATAGTTTGCACGGACCCCATTTTGAGTTCATACTCTGCAAATCCCTGATGAATCGGTTCAAGAGTAAACGAATCCACGAGCTTCTTTCCGGCGTTGACCACCGAGTTTGTGATATTCGCCAACGCTGTAATTGCGACTACTTCAAGCGCCGAGAATCTGCTCTTAACAGTTTCCACCGCACTGCTCAGCCCTGATATGTTAATCCCTTTTACCGCTTTATCAACATCTTCGAGACCCTTTGTCGCTCCGTCGAGCTTCAGGGAATGTTTAAGCTTGTCGAGCGTACCCATAGTAGTCTGTACGCCCTTCTCGAACTGCTGATTGTCAAACCGCATCTCGACAATGCGTTTTTCTACAGACTTACTCATAGATTCGTTACCTCCCTCCAAGCTTCATTTGCCATCTTGTCGAAGATTGGCTGTATGGCCGGATTGATGTAATCTCTTCCAGCCACATACCCGCCATTCCTTGTGCCATGTCCATACTGCAAAATAATTGCGATGTTCACCCCATTTCTGACATTGGAATTGGTGAACGCAATCGTTGTTTCTTTCCCGTTATGGGTTATCTCGTAGTCCCAGGAAGCAGCAGTGAGACCGCTGTCCTTTGGCGTTGCGGCGGAGAGAGCGGCAACCCCCTCCCGTCCATAACGCTCCAGCACATTGAGATAATCCAGCTTCAAAAGGGAATTAAAAAACTTCTCCGTTTTGGAGAAGTCACCTTTATGCCGGAACGTTATGCCGCTCATGATCTACACCCTTTCTGTAATATCCAAAGAAATCCATCCGTCTCTGTCATCCGCATAGGACTTCAAAAGCCCCCATCCAGAATCCGAGCCTTCGCCGGGCTGTACTTCCACGATTGTAAAGACTCCGATTCCCGTATACTTCCCACTCTTGGGATGATTAGTTCCCGGCCCCTTTCTGATGTTCAGATAGGAAGTATTTACCCTTACCAAAAACGGTTCAAAAGAACCTGCCGATGAATATAAAATCCTTCCGTTCTCATCGAATACGCTATAGCCAGGATTCTCATCCGCACACGCCTTTGCATATTCCATAACCTTAAATGCCCCTTTCTGAGAGGCAGGATCGTCCCAGGTCTTTCGCACCCGATACCGCGCTTCGGGTTCAGGCCGTTCGGCAGGCGATGTTCCTTCTGTTACAGAAAGGATGGCGTTCAGGATAGTTAAAATTTTCCCTCCATATCCGCCACCTGCTGCCCATCCGGCTCCCTGCGGGTTCTCCTGCCGTCCAAGCCATTCCACATACTCTGCACATCCACGCTTAACATACTGGAATCGGGAGTCGATGCAATCGCCGTTCAATGGCTCCATCGAAGCATAGGCTTTCAAATGCTGAATCTGCGCACGGATTCCCATCTGCGGCGTGTCAAAGGAATTTCCTTTCATACCGTTGGTAGTCACTCCCATGCCACAGAAATTGTTCTGGTCAAGAGTCACCGCCGATCCGGAAAATCCGAAATTGCCCGTTTCCAGACACGACTGGGCAAACGCAACATCCCCACGGACACCCTCCGCTTGTCCCTCGGATAAATAGAACGGAATCATGTCAACCACAGATTGTGGCACATCCAGATTCTTCCCTTTGATATAGGAAACCATCTGCTCAGCTGTCGCCAACGCGGCTCCCATAATCTTGGTTCTTCTCTCTACGGTTTCTGAAACCGCAGCGCCCATCGCATCTTTTACCGCTTTACGAAAACCGTCCATTGTATATCCTGTTCCGAGCTGTGACCACAGATGTTCCGGATCTCCATGATTTGAAGCAATCCCCCGATCATGACCTTCCTTATGGGAAATCACCACCCCATCCGCCAACGGGTCAAGACCAAACTTTTTGCAGAGCATGGCGAATAGTTCCACGGCAGCCTCATAGGTACGCTTTGCCACAGCTTTGGCGGCATTCGGATCGGCGCAGGTAAAGTTTGCCCCGCCCGTATACTTGATGCAGGCTGGCTCGCACATCTCTACACCGATATGACTGTTGTTCCCGCTCCCTTTGGAGCCGCTTCCGCAATGCCAGCCCCGGTGATCCCAGGGCAGTGTCTGGTATACGGTCCCGTCATTTCCATCAATAAATCCATGGACACAGGAATTATTGTGGGACGGATTGTTCCAGCTGTTGATGAAAGCCGATGCTTTGGGCTGCGGACAGCCTACGGAATGAAGCATCAGACCTGTTACTTTTATTTTCTTCCCCGCCGTATAGCAGGGATTCTGGTCTAAAATAGATTCCACCAGCTTCATAATCTGTTTCCTCCTTATCTTTTCGATTTATGCGCTTTCCGTCTGGCGGCATTTATCGCCGCAGTCCTCTTGGTAATCTCTTTCTGGGAAAGTTTCTCCGGAGGCGCATTCTTCACGTTGCAGACCCTTATCAGCGTCAGGAGCCTGTTCAGATGCCATTTCTGACACTCGAACGGAATGTTTAGTGCGATCATCCAGTAATAAATCAGCTCCGCCGTAACAACTTCTTGGCTGAAAGTCTTTTTTTCTTCTTTAGAGAACCACGTTGCAGTCATCGAATCGTCAATGTAATCAGAAACCTGACCCATTATTTCATTGGTAATAAAACCATAGACTGATGGGTCAACATTCTGCGTCAATGTCATGCAGCGTATATAGTCCACCGTTTCCTCCACCGTTTTATCCCCTTTGCCAAGAAACGGCTTATGCCATTTGGATTCCCATTTTGAAAGGGAGACCAGAGAATGCTCAAGCTGCAGAGTTGTTCCTTTGGTACTGACGAATTCCTCTTTCCCCTCATCCCATAATTCCTGACCAGGTATCGTGATTTTAAGCATTTCTCCAATCTCCCTCCTTCATAGACTTAAGCGGTAGGCGGAGTGACCCCTGCTATGGGCGCCTGGCCGGGAAGCGCGGTGATGTTCTGCCCAGCCTTAGCTTTTGTTTTGGGCATAATGCCGTTGACGAACTCCGCAGCCTTATTCGCATCGTGGGCCAATTCCATGAAGATGTCAGAATATGCAATGGTGGAAGCGAATTCCTCGCGAACCTTATCGTTCTTAACGAACTGTCTGCCGTCCAGACTCTTTACACCATAGGCCATGATCACGATCTTCTTGAAATACTCGATAATCTGTTTCTGGTCATCCTCCTTGATGATCTTCTCCAGCAGCTGGGACAGCCCGCCATTCATGGAATATTCAAGCTCCGTCAGTTCGGCCTCCGTCAGGTTGAAATAGAAATCCTCCGTCCTCTGCTGGCCGTCGAAATCATAGTAGGTATGGGTTTTCTTTAACATAATTTTCTCCTTTCCATTTGCACATAAAAAAACGGAGCCGCACTTCATCTGTCTAAGAGCAGCCCCCGTTATACATATTTCGTTATTCAGTTTGCTGTTACGATCTTAACCTGCCTCATTGAAGAACCGAATTACCTCGTCCGGCAGAGGCAGCCGTGCCTCGACAGGTTCTGCTGTCGCCTCATAGTAGGTTTTGGCACTGTCAAAAGCCGTATCGGAAGTTTCTGCATACTCGCCGTCCGCCAGCTCATAATATTTCTTTCCAGAGCTGAAATCAGTATCGGTAGTTGCAGCAAATTCGCCGTCCTTTCCATAAAGGATTTCCTCAAATGCCGCCAGCTTCTCCGGATCGACCCTTGTGGAATCAATCTGTAAATGCGCTGCCGGTTTGTAGACCTTTCCAGTCTTCGGATTGATCATGTTAATCACTACCGGTGTGGTGGACACTGACCAGCTGAGCTGAACAGCCTCCGGGCTCTCATTCACGGTATTGCGGGCTCTCTCCGACGGTGCTGCTTTCCCGTTGTACACCAGATGGATCTTATAACCGTAGTCCGTGTCATCCACATCGTTGCCGATCAGAGTCCGATAAGATAATCCAAACATCTTTCTTATCTGCTGACCGATATTTACTCCAGGAGCCACTTCTGCTGAACCATCGCATTCATCAAATTCTACAGGAGAGTAGTATGCCTCGATAGTCGCCGCAAACTTCTCAGCGGAAACCAGATTCAGGTATTCAATGTTATCCGCATACTGCGGTGTCGACTCCGCCCCGGAAGGGCTCTCGTTTACATTAATCAGACCGTCCCAGGCTACGCCTTTCGGATAAGATGCCTTTACGGCGGGGTAAAGAACGCCATGATCCACGCCAGTTTCATAGAGACGCTTACCGACTTCGTCCCACTTAATTTTACTCATGAATTGTTACCTCCTTAAAAATATAGTGTGAAGACATCGTGATTGAGATTATCTGCCTCGAAATGGGTGTCAAGCTTGCAATATCCCAATTCCAGCAGCTTGTCAGGAATCTCAGAATCCGGGTCTTCGTCGATGTATGTTACCGTATACCGATTGTGTTTACGGTATATCTTGTTGTTCGCTGAATCGGCACGGATGCCGCTCCGTTCATAAACAAAGCACGGATAACTGAGTTTGACTGATTCGGGGGGCTGGTAATATACGTTGCGACTACCAAGAAGCCCTTCAAGCAAGGTCTGCAGTGTTTCCCTCGGTTTTGCCATCGTTATACACACCCCCTATCGTCAATATCAGTCTGGGGTACTGGACTTCCACTCTTGTGACTTTCCATTTAGCCCCCATAAATTCAACATACCGCATGGAGTGGAAATTCTGCCTGGCATATGGATCGGCTACAATGCTGATCTCGTTGGCGATATTGAGATTGTCGTTCACCTGCCCGGCAGATTCATACTGACGTGAATTCCGAATCAAATCACCGAAATAGGGTTTTTCGATTATCTTCGGTCTCCATACGCCCGGCTTCGTTTCCACCGTCTCAGCGTAGCCGATTTTTCCATAAAACTTTGCCATTTTGAATTTTTCCTCCGATCTTTATCCCTGCTCCTCTACCAGCTCTTCGATAACGATAGCGGACTTGATTCTGGTGAGCTGGCCGGACTTACGAGTCTCCAGTAAAGACTGAAGCTTATTAAACTTGATATCGAAGTCCGTGAAGTGAGTTACATCGCCGCCCTTGGAAGCGCCGTAACCGTAATCAGCCATGTTTACGCAGATTGCAAGGAGTTTATGCTTCTTGTTGTCGGCATCGGTACGGATCTTATCCTCGAACTGAGTTACCTCATAGATGTTGGCAACTCCCAAAGCTGCAGCCAGTTCGGTATCCGTTTCATAGATACGGCGGCCATTACGATCCCGCGCAAGGATCATCGTGTTGTGCATATCAGTAGTGATATACAGATCGGGCTTACCGGTACCACGGAAACCTTTGCGGGCCATACGTAAAGCTGTGACCATTGCTTCGGCATAAATGAAGCTCTCGCCAAAGTAATCTGCTGCATTGTTCCCCTGAAGCTCCTTAGCCATAGCGGCAAAATCAATGTCCTTATGGATGGTATAAAGCTCATCATCCACCCAGACAGGCCGAATGTGCTCCGGGAAGATCTTTTCCGGGTCGCTGTCAGGACGGTTATCGCCCAACATGGTGGCAACAGCCAAGGTTTCCTTCAGCGAAATCTGATCAATGCCATACTGGAACTGAACATAATCGAAATCCTCAATGTCCACCACGTCATCACGATGCAGTTCAGACGTAACATACACGGTCTGAGGGTCGGTGGTACGTCTTACCAGAGCGTAGTTGCCGGTAATCTTCTTCTCATTGTCTTTGGTGTAACCCTTAGCGGCCAGGGAGTCAATATTACGGATATCTACATGGGAAGTACGAACCCGGCCATGAGGTATTTTCTGGGTCTTGGCCATGATGGCGTCAACCCATCCCATATCGTTGGTAATGAGTTCGGGAGTGCGGCTGGGATGTGCTTCAACATACTCCGGGAACAACGTGGCCACATTACCATTGTCGGTCTGTACAAAGCCGCTGATATCAGAGTGCTGGAGATTGTTTTCCTCCATATAAATCTTCATGGCGGCCTTGAAAGAACCGACTCCTTCGGATTTTGCCAGCTTCAAAATCTCTGCCTGGTCAGCATGGGACAGAACATTGGCCTGAACCTGCTGATCGTTGTCAAATACATTATGTTTCATGTTTTCACTACCTCCTTTTTCTTCGTCGTTGAGAACGCCATTCCGGGCCATGATTTCTCCAACCACAGCATGGAAAACATTTTTCTGTTTTTCATTGAAAGTATTGATGACATCCTCGATAGTTTCCTCATCTCCGTCATCTTTCTTGCCAGGATTTTTATCCTCATCCTTATCATCAGGATCATCGGCGACTCCGTCTTCATCCTCTTTCTTGGTGCCGGAATGACAGAGGCTGATGGGTTCTCCGGTGTAGATAATAGCCTCGCCATCCGCGTCGTCACCGTGAGAAAGAGCTACCGTGTCAATGAACGCCCCAGGATTCGCGCCGGCCAACACAAGGCTGACTTCCTTAATGGCTCCGTGAAGTACATTGGATGCGCGCTCCCGTATTTGATTTGCAAAGATTGACAACGCCGAAATATCTCCGTGCTGTACCAAAATCTTCGAGATCTGCCCTTGCTCAGTATCGTTGAAAGTACAGTAAGCATAGACGCCATCTTTACGGTTCTCCAACAAGGCATGTCCGAGAACATTGTCCGGTCCATTGTGCTGGTGGTTCCATACGAGCGGAACCGTCTGCCCGTCGTTATCCTTAAATGCGTCTTTCAGGATAGTCCGTCCGTCAGAGCATTTCAGGTTATTCCGGGTAGCCCAGCCACCAAAGTCGAATTTCTTCGTCTTCATTTTGTTTCCTCCTTCTATGTCTGGTTGTTTTCTTCTACTGCTTCTTCAGGTGTGACATTCTCAGGGCTTACCCTATCCGCAGCCGATTCGCTCAGGTTCTTATTTCGCAATTCATCTGCTTTCGGGTCATCCGACGGCTTCATGCCGATAACCTGCCGGATTTCATTGGATGTCATAATCTCGTTTCTCGTAAACTTGTCTGCAATCTCAGAAATTTCAGATACAGGAACAAGCTTGAACGGATCTCTGAAGAATTCGATTGACTGCCGCTGAGACCGAGCGGTCTTGGTGAGAAACTTTCGTTTCATTTCATCAGCAATCGCTGACAGGATAGGTTCAATCGTCCGGTTATAGTAGTTGAGCATCGTCTTCTCGTCCGCAGTACCATCCAAAATCCCCTGAGTGATTCCCAACTGGCTGTACAGCATACTCGTCAGGTATTCAATCTGGGACATCAGATTGTTCTCGACGGGTCGATTCAGCTGCGTGATATGCTCCGTACCATCGGTATAAGCAATCCCATACTTCGATCCCCGTAACTGATCCTCTATGTCCTTACGCCGGCTCTCGGCCTGCCGACGCCTCGCTTCGGTCTTGATAATATAGGGGAGCTGGATAATCAAATCCAATTTCCCTGAACTGTTCTGTTCGTCAATCACATCTAACAGATTCAGTTTTCTAATCAGGCGCTGCATCGTAGAATTCGGTTCGTTGATGACCGCATAAAGCGGATTCTCAATAATTGCCACCGACTGCTTTGCCATAAGGATATCTTCTTTCTGGCCCGTCCGTTCGTTATAGACCCGGACGCGGACATGCTGCGGATACCATTCCAAAATCTGTCCCGTCCGCATAGCATCGATGTCAAAAGAGCCAGGAATCCCATCACCCGGATCATCATCCGTGTCTGTCGGGACAATGGCCACGCACCCCTCATCCATCATAGACATGACAACGTCCTGCAAAAATGCCCGCCCAGTCTGATCCGCATTGGCTTCAACTGTAAGACAGTTATTCAGCCCGGAATCGAGCGTCGCAAGGAAGCGGTTATTCTCGTCCAAACGTACATGGAACATGTCCACCGCCGCCACATCCATCGCAATACGGTTATAAACCGATGTCACAATAGATCGTTCATTGCCCCTTGAAAACCGCATCCTGTCCGGGCGGAAAGAATATCCGATGCCAATGTCCCGGTAACTCCTTGTAGGGTCTTTATTAAAGAAAGCATTCCAGGCATGTTTCAGCCTGGCTCCCATCGAAATCTCCATTTTGAATTTTCCTCCAATAAAAAAAGAACCGCTTTCGCAATTCCTAATCAAATGCCTCTCTGTTCAGCTTATAAGCTACAAATGCATCCATCATCGCGGCAACAGCGTCAATCTTGGCATCATACCGTTTCTTAAGCAGCTTTCTGTTTCCGTTCGTGTCTTCCATAACAATGCAGTTCCCCATTGCAAATGTCATAAGTTCTTCATCAAACAGAAGCATTCTTTCTTCAGAAAGCTTTTTCAGCTCCCCTAACGGTACCGATTCCGTTTTAGCTCCCTGGATTACCTTTTCTATACCAAAAGGACCATTCTCGGATTCCCATCTCGCAACGAAATCTTTCGCATTGTATGGGTCATAGCCGAAGCAACGTACATCATAGTCGCACTGAGCGATATGGTTATCCAAATCCTCATAGACTTCCATCATGTCCAGTACAGTGCCAGGCATAACAATCAGACTGCCCTCCGCTATGAATTGGTCGTACTTCATACGTATTGCAGCCGGAAGTTTCTTCAAAGTCAGTTCTGTGATGTAATTGCGGGTCTTAACTCCGAAAGATCCATTTGATAAAGGGAAAAGAAAAGTGAAAGAACAGAAATCATCCCCCTGGGATAAATCCCCTCCAAGAGAACACGGCAGCTGCCAATAATCCCGCTTTTTATGCGGGAGCGTTTCTTCATAAGTAAAGTAATACGTATACCCTTCCATCGGTATGCCGAACCGCTTTGCCAGAATATCGTTCCTGGCTGCTGGTGCTTTTTCAGCTCTTTCTACATCAAGCTGATAGGTCTCATAGCTTACTGTTTTTCCGATGTTCGGATTAGCTTTTATCCACATTGCCGGATTAGCCACTTCATCTATGGAATCCAGCCTGTAATACCAGATGGACACATGGGGATTGATGTAATCCCCTTTCAAGATGTCCAGCAGCTCCATCTTAATCGTGTCACCGCTTCCGTTTCGCACCGTACCTTCCGAACTGATTGCGACAATCAAATAATCATCCAGTTTTGATGCGCCCTGTTCGATTGCGCCAACTACGTCTTCGCGTATGTCCCCGGAAAGCCATTCATCCACCGTCGATACCTTTGGTCTCAATCCTTGAAGCTTATTGATACTCATGGGGCGAACTTCCAAAAGAGAACCTGTCAGGAAATTCTCAATTCCTTTTTTCGTGGATGCCAGCTTTACCCGGTTTGCTTTAGAACCGGTCGTATTTTGAAGAGAACCGTCCGTCAGGAACCGGAAGAACGGCCCCCTGGATCTGGTAATGGCAGTCCGAATAGGCGACATAACTTCATCCGCCTGCTTCATCGTGGGAGCGGTTGTAATCTGATGGGTTGTTGATGTATCCACATTCAGGAAATAATTCTGGATGCAGGAGGCATACATTGATTTGGCTGCCCCTCTGGCTACAATCAGATACTGCTTGTTAATGAGCCGCCGCTTTACGTTTTTTCTCACATAGCGGCCGCCATGACCATCAGGATTCGGAACGTACACACTCCGCTCAACAAAGTAATACCAGCCAAATATCTGCTCCGCCCAAAGTTTGAAAGTATCGAGCAATCTCAAATCAGCTCCATCTGTCAGAGTCAGTTCTTCTTCACAGTAGGCAATAAAGCCGTCAATAGCTTTATCGTCGTACCAGATACCCGGATTCGCAATCAGATCGTCAATCCGATTCATCTCCAGCGATATCATCTCACAGACGGGTATTTCGCCTTTCATTACGGCATCTCGAAACTGGCCGTAATACTTCGGTGTGGCCGTGTTCGACAATGCCATGTTCTATTCTCCTCTCTCCTTTATAGTCCCAGTGCTTTTCTGCCGACCAGCACCATCTGCGAAAATCTTTGCTCGCTCGTTTTAGTGCGGTAAACATCTTTGGGAACGACAGACTCCATATCAAATACGATTACTGGAGATTTCGCTTTGAACCCTCCATATATTGCGTCATTCGTATCGAGAACTGCTCCATACCCAGCCTGCTTACATGCATTGAAGAATTTAGTCCTCTGTGTATAAGTGTCCTTACCCTTACGTGTATCTCCCTGGCCGTCGTAAGGGATAACATAATTAAACATCCTGTACACTTTCTGCAGTTCATCAGCGGTCGGAACATAATCATTGTTCCTCATCCGTTTCAAGACATCTCTGGCTTCTCGGTATCCCTTGAACTTGTACTTATCACTTACGAAATAACTTTGCATCCGTGCATCATCCGTGACGAAATTGTAGAAATCCCGATCTTTCTTATACAAACTCCTAAAAACTTCCGCTCCAGAATCTTCGCTTGCGACTTTTATGTTCTGCTTAAGGGAATTGTCTATCCGATACTTCAGAAATGTCCCTGTTCCGAGGCTGTTTCCGTTTTCGTCGTATATTGTTTGTGGTACCTTTCGGTTAAACAGGCATTGTACTGATGCTTGTCCAGTACATTATGGGTAGCGTAAAACATATCAGTGTTTTTTGTCCGGTCACGGTCATACGATAATGTGCTAAGCGTCGTTTTGTCTGCTCTCAGTACCTCATCGAAATGCTTCTTGTTGTAAATACTGTTTGGCTGCTTTCTTTTCTTGTAAATGGCTTTCCTTTCCGCCTGCGAATATTCCCCGCCGCCAAGCGGGTAAGGAGGACCATTCCGTTTTCCCCATCTCTGCCCAAGGATACCGTGATGCCGTAAGTCACTCTTACTATCCATTTTGAATTTCTCCTTCCCACGGCATCATCTAGCTCTTAAGCTGATGAATCATCATCATGATACTTGCCGCTGAAGCACCGATTGCAAGAACATCACCAGTCGTGGACAGAAAACTGGACACATAATCTCTACCGGACTTGATATGCTCGGTTGATAAAGATTTATAGTTTCGTTCCAGATTGAGACGGTTAATTGCGGCCTGAAGCTCTTTATCCGTCATTTTCGACAAATCCATTTTGTCCATTGCCTTTGCCTGTTTACGGTTAGCTCCACGGCTGCTTATGCTTGAAGCGGCCTTTGCAGCATTGCTTACGGACTGCAGTCCAGCACCGGCATTCTTATAATCATTTGCAACTGTTTGATGGACTGCCCCTCTTGCGCGGCCGCTATTATCGCCACTTACACGACCATTCTCATCAGAAGATATTCCACTCCCCTGAAGCCGTCTTCTTCCTGCAGACGTCAAAGTACCATCGCTGTTCTGATAACGCCGTACTCCCCAACGCTGTCCCAGAACCCCATGATGCTGTAAAACATTGTTCATTTAGAATTTTCCTCCTCTCCTTTAGATTCCCCGATATCAACCGCGACATTGAGCCGCCACTCGAATTCCTGAATCTGACGATTCATAACCTCAATAACCGCCGACCCCAGTGGTGGATCGAAAAGCAACTTCACCTTCAAATGCATATAGGACTTAACCAATTCCAGTTGCGAATCGTCTGGAATAAAGTCTGTCCATACCTCATTTTCGTCTTTGATTGAAAAACACCGTGATGGCCCTACGCCAATCTGGTTCAGAATCATAAACACAGAGTTTATATGCATAATCAGATCAACATCGAAGTTCTCGTATTCCTCAGTGATTCCGAGCATTTTCTTGATTGATGTAAGTATACTTTCCATAGATTTTTCCTTTCTTTAATGCTTCCAAGGACACGTATCGTTTCTTGTTCTCTCTGGAGGAAGTTTGACCAACAACTCCTCATCTCCGTAATGGATAGCGTTATGGGTATTAAGAGTTGTTGTAATCAGATAATCGGGATTAAGTAAGAAATCACTACAGGTTTGAATATCCTTAGGAAGGATCGGATTCATGTGATGAATAAATATCTTTCCATAGATGTCATATCCGTCAATTCCCAAATCGCATCCTCCATCCCGTAAAATTACAAAATCCCGAACAGACTTCCATTCCTGAGATCTATAAAATTCCTGGTTAATAAACCGATCAAAGCCAAATGTTTCTTTCCCTACTGAACCTCCCAACCGTAAATATCTGAATCGCTCTTCAAATGTTTTCAACAGGGAAAGCTCCGAATATGTTCTAATACTCATCTTCATCCTCCTGTCCGCTGTATTTACGAAAAGAAGCCATTGCCTGGTCATACATCTCCTTCATATCCTTTGCTGAAGCAACCGCCTCTGTTTTAGCCTTGACCAGCTCATTCTCCAAGGCAATTTTTTCTTTCTCCAGCCTCTCTCTGGTAGAACCCAGCTTCAGAAAATGAACTATTTCCTGAGAAGATGCTGTTCCATTCATCAGCCGTTCTTCCGCACGATCCATTGCCAAAGAAATCATCTGATTTTCCCTAGCTTCCGGTGTCAGCGCAGGACGCATTCTGCGGGTAGTTCCAGACGAACTAACGACTTTGGTTTTTCCCACAGTTATCGCCTCCTCTCATTCAGTTTTAACTTAGTCCTGTAGGGAATCCATATACTAATAGACCAGTTTCATGACACTAAAAAGAGCTCGCAAAGCTGTTACACGCCTGAATCTGAAAGGAGAAAACAGGAAAGCGATCCTGTGGCGTCATACGAACCCTGCGAGCTCTTTTTAGTATCATGAAAATATAAAAACTTTCCACAAAAATATCCCCCGGAGAATTTTCAAAGACCGCCGCGATAAGGGAGGGGGTGCTATTTTGGCGACACCCCCCTATACCTTACGGCAGCCTGTCAGCGGAGGCTCTGACAGTATACAAAATGTTGTTAGCTTGCTTTTTCTTTATTCACTTGCTTCTTAACCTTTTTATAGATATTCATGAAATCGTATTTAATGATTTCATCGATTGCGCGTTCCACTTCTCTGTCATTCTCATCATCTGACAGTTGTTCAGAAGTTCTTGCAATTCTTCCAAGATAAGCGCAAGTGTTATAACCTTTTTCCACATCGAACAGAAACCAGGAATGAAACTGTTCAAATGGATCAAACGGATTGTCAATCGTTGTCAACATACATTGTTGCTGCATGAACAATTCACTCCTTTCATTACAGATATTTGGATACAGTTGATGTAGAAACGCCAAGTGCTTCTGCGATTTCTGATGTACTATACCCGGATGCACTCATGGAGGCAATCTTGCTTTGTTTGGCGGTACTCATTGCTGTTGTGGCACGTGGCGTTGCTCGCTGTCTGAGACTGTCAATGTCAGCATTATTGAGAATTTGTGTCAGCTTGCTTTCACTAATAGCGCCTGCTTGTATAGCTTCCCATTCTCTATCTGTTATGATAACCGGCTTACGCTCTGCGCCCACCTGTGCTCGTGCCGATGTAAGAGCCTGCTGATTGGCTTTCTTAATCTCGGCATTAGTCATGTCAGGGTTTGCCTGTTTCTTTGCGGTCACAGTGGCATTTGCAATTACCTGAGCCTGTCTCTCACGAGGAGCGTTCTTAAGGGCTACATTGAGCTTAGCATTGAGGGAATCCACTTCATTTTGATAGGCCGCCTTAGCAGAAGCAGAATAGGGGATCTTACCGGTACCTACCATCTCCTTACGGGCCTGGTTAGCCAGAGACTTCATCTTATTGGCATAGGAGGCATAGGCCTCTTCCTGAGGGGTACCTGACGAAAGAGTATGGGCATCCTTAGTCTCTGCCATCTGGGTACTGGCTTGGGTACGAGTCTTGGTCTTTCCGGTCTTCTTATCAACATAGGTAAGGTCTTCCGCCGTCTTGTAACTCAAAGAACCATCCTCATTGATAGTCGGGCTTCCTTTACGCTTAGGCACGGATACTTCAGATTTAGCACGGGAAATCAAGGTGGCGGCACCCTCTTTGTACTTTCCGTCTTCGACTCTCCCCTGGTACTTCTTTTTTAGGGAAGCAATCCCATTATCCTGCTCGCTTCTCTTGTAGTCGAGATTATGCTTCTCGGCATCAATAACCACCATGCTATGCCGAACTGCACGAGCAAGTTCATCTTCGGTAGCGCCCTTTAATGTCATATCCGTAATCAGATTTGACACTTTTCCCATCTCTGTTTGGGTATTTTTCATCCTCTTATAAGGTTGAGTTGTGCTGGCGGGACCGTATTTTTCTTTTGGATCGAATCCCTCCAGTCCTTTAAGGGGATGGGTAGAGGTAATCTTAATTTTTCCGCCTGTCGGAATCACCATGACAGTATCACCATCAAAATCGGCACCTGACAAACGTTCCGCAACTTTACTGTTGATGCCGATTGCATCTTTCGGTGTATTACCAAGCACCTTCTTACCTTCTGGTTGCTTGTTGTTCACAGTAAGAACAGGAATTTCAAAAGTACCGCCATGCGGATATCGAATCAACGCAACCTGTTCTCCATTCTTGTAATTTGGAGCATAGACTTCCGTATCTTTGATGGTGGTCAAAGGTAATATAACCTGATACTTCTGTCTGGGCAACGCAGCGGCTTGAAGATGAACTGCTGCAGAATCGCAATCATCAGCAAACGATTTTAACAACGCCTTCTTGACAGTCGGATTGGTAAGCGCACAAATTTCATCATACTCTGCAACTTTATCTGCACTTGCCAAATCGAGCTGTTTCTTTATCAGTGTCATACTCTGTTTGGATAGAAATTGAGATGGAAGATGATCACTCCATTCGCCCCAGTCTCCTTCTTCGGCGCGCTTATTGATAAGAGAGAGTCTTTCGTTCCCATCTTTATCAATATAATAGCTCTGCCCGCCATGCTCCTTGATCAGAGAACCAAACGGATTGTCGGGATCATCCTTAACTTTCTTAAGAACATCCGTCATCGGAGTTCCAGTTTTCTTGTTTGTGTTGAACAATACATCAACACCATCCGGGAGGTCATCAGAATATACCGCCATTCCTTTCAGATAATGCGTTCCATCAACCATGATGCGAACCTGGGCATAATGGGAATCACCAAGCGACAAATCATCCACGCCTCTCCGAATCTCGATTACGCCATCTTTCTGAATACCGCCATCCTCTGCGTAGTTAATTTTCAGGCGGCTGGAATCCATGCTTTCCGGATATTGAAATGCTGGTCTGACTTTCTGTCCATCTTCACTGAGAATCTGATCGTAGTCCTTTACCGAATGAACATTATCAAAATCGTAAATTTCTCTATGCTCTGTTCCAGGAGGACATATAACTTTAATATTTGTCTGTTTGCCAGGATTCGTTACTTGCGGAACACCACCGCCATAAACCGGATATCCCTCCATCTCCAAAATATAAAGTGCTTGGTTCAATTTCTCTCTGGAGATTCCAAGTTCCCGTTCAACACCAGTGCCTACATCAATCATTCCTTTTTCATCAATCATTTTTTTCAGGAAATCAGCAGTAGTTTTAGCCTGGTTCATACGAGCTTCGGAATTTTCATTAAGAAGAGACCTTACAGATGAATCATTTGCAAACCCCATCTTTTCGGCAATTTCGTTAAGGCTGTAACCCTTTTCTCTTAGTCCCTTTGCTGTCGAAACCTGAAGAGAACGCCGCTCATCTTTTGCAAGACTCATCTGGGTCCGCAACTGTGTCGTAGTTAGTCCGAGTTGTGCCGCAATTTCTGTTTCACGAAGCCCCTGACTTTTCAGTTCATCAATACGACTGAGGAAATCGCCACTATGTTGATAAGGATTATCGCCGGAACCCCAAGGATAGCGGCCGGAACGTCTTGGCATTCCATAATGCATTAAAATTTCTTCCGTAATGGGATTCATGCTTATCCCTCCTGTTCTTTAATTTTGTTGATAATTTTGTCAAACGTGATGATTTTGTCCATAATTGGCGCAATATCCTCCACTGTGGGATTAGCAACCAAAATATCATCCGATTGATACAGACGGGTCTCTATATCAATATCAGCTGGTTTGATTTTGTATTCCAAACAAAAAAGAGCAACATATACAAAAAGCTGCTCCATATGTGCCCGAATCTTTCCCGATTTATAATCATGAACTCGAAGAAACTTATTTCTAAACGCAATGGAATCAGCGGTTCCGAAGCAATTCTCTGAATAGAATAGAACCTGTTCAGGAATCATTTTGAATCCAATCGCATCGTTTACATACATATTCAGTGTCTTGTGAGATCTTGGTAACTTCTGACCAAGCCGGATACACTGCGCCGCAAATTCATGGAGCTGTGTTCCTTTCTGTGTCGCTAAAAAGCTACTGTAAGATTCCGCAACTTTATCCTCACTGTAGTTAATCCAGTGATACTTACTTGCACCAAGAAACGCATGTTGCCCTTCAAGATTTGAATGTTTGTTGAAGTTCATGCAATACTTCCTCCTTGTTCTCCGGACAAATGAATCTTGAAAACGACATCTTGTTCATCAGTCCGACGTAATATTCTTGATTTGGCTGTCTTTTTGCCCTCGCAGATTTCTTACATTCCAAGGTGGCCCATTTGTTTTTATACAGAATCAAGAGATCTGGTATGCCCTGAATATGTCCGGCATCAAGTTTTGTAACGATGCATCCTACAAACAGCTCTTTCAATTCTTTTACAAGCGAAGCCTGGAAGTCACGTTCTAACTTTGTAACCGCCATCAGGGAACCTCCTCTCATTTTTCTGAAAATAAAAAAGAGAAAGTAAAAGCTAAATGGCGCTTTTATTCTTCTCTCTTCATAAAAGGGTATGTTTTTTATGCGAGGCAAAAAATAGCAAAAGAAAAGCCCGCGTTGTCATACGCGAGCCATGTTAATACTAATCGTCAAATATTTTACAACTTGTTTTACAATACGGCCACGGTCCTCCGCAAGCCGCACATCCAAATGGTGGATTATCTGGGTCGTCATATATATGTTCATAATCCCAGTCGTCTTCATCCATGATATGCCCGCACTCAGGGCACTTAAATTCTGACCGAATATAACTGTATCCCATAGTTTCGCCGCAAACCGGACAATCCGGACAGCAACCACTATAATCGGGAACATTGTCATAGCCAGTCATATCAATTTTCTTTTTACTCATTTTTCTTTATCTCCTTTCGATAATCAGAAAGCAGGTCTGCCCCACTTCCAAATTTGTATCGAAGAGACAAAGAGCTCTTTATCTTCTCCTTCCATAAAATACTTTGTAAAATGCACGTAGGGCACTTATTCAATTTTCTATTGTTATCTTTCAGTAATCGTCACTGGTTCCAAAAAGAACAATCCTGTATCCTCATTAAAGTTCTTAACTTTTGCTACAACATGAATGTTACTACCGGCTTTCACAAATTCTGGCAGAAACAAATCTTCTATACCCAAGTTCATGGTGTTTACATCTTCAAATTTAAAGACCGGTCCGGGATTCACCGTATCATCATCTATATAATCGCCGGCACTTAATAGAATATCATATCTGGTATCATAGTCATCGTGATTGACGATGTAAGTTATACAGCCATCGAATTCAATAACTGACTCTTTATGCGCTTCGGCAAACTCAGAATATAAAGAATCTATTTCGGCCTCAACTGCTAACATGGTTGCCAGCTCCTCACAATTATTCACTGTAAGATTGGGCACTGGTGGTTCTTCGGTTTCTGAACTTTGAGTTTCCTCCGGCGTTGTTTTTTCTTCTCCGTCATATTCCTCTGGAAATGTATGGTATGTAATTATAACTTCCACATCATTCGGATACCATCTATCTGGAGAATAGTCCTTATCACCGTCAACTGAAACTTCCTCGACCTCACCATCTTTTGTCATCCAGCCGGTTACAAGATCGTCTATCGGTTCTACTTGAATATTTGTAAAACCTTTACTTTCAAAATCTTTTATTACATCTTGATAGTTTCTTCCTTTTTGTGCGCTTGAAGCGGACGGTGTTTTTGCCTGTCCCTCATGACTTTCAGAATCTCCGCAAGCACCAAGAGTAAATATCATAATCAAAACCAGCAACAAGGAAAATCCTCTTTTCATAACTTCATTCTTTCTCCTCTCAAACCAATATTCAGACAAATAAAAAGTGCGCCCTCACAATAAGAAGACGCACCAAAAAAGTGAATCTCCCTATTGTTGCGACACAATCTCTTCCTAATTACGGCATGAGCAAAGAGAGAATACACCTTTTACCAAGATGAAATTCTCCGTAATTAGGATAAATATAGAGTTGTGTCGCAGTTTAAGTATACCATATACACGGCAAAAAAGAAATATCATTCTCAAAATTCTGCTCATGCCGTAACAAACCTGGCTCGTCTTTCCACCTCATTATATACCATACGCAGCCCATCCGGAAAATATACCAGAATCGACATGTAACCATGCGGACAATATCCAACAGCATCTTTCTTCAAATTTGGATAGATGGACTGAAAGCTCTTGTAAATTTCAGACCACGCATTCTTCTTTTTCATAAAACCTCCTTTCCATCGCTCTGCCCACTTTCCCACCTTTTTTCACAATCTTTATATATATTTAAACTTTTTATCACAATTAGTTAAGAAAAAGGATGGGCAAATGGGCTTTGAGCCCGCAAACCCGCATAAATACTGGGTTTTTAGTGACCAAATCGGATTTTCAAAAGTGGGCAGAAAGTGGGCAAATGGGCAAAAAATTGATCATTTTTACCCAAATTCCACCAACTTTCGTCCGTACCCGCTTTCAACCTCTCCCAAACTGCTTCCAAAAGTGGGCAGTCAAAAACAAAAGCGGGCACGGAATTACTTAATAGGATCGCCTCATATAGGGCAAATTTCTCCTGGAAGTAGGTATATATCGGTATTGTACGGACGGTTTATCTTTCTGATGATACCGTCTTTTCCGGACAGTAGTATTCTTGGAGATCTCCAGAGAAACTTCCCTCTGACCAAAAATATCACGAAAGATTTTCCGAATAGTCGTTCCGAGTTTAATCACTTTCTCATTCAGCTGCTCCCAGACATGCATCATATGCTTAATGGCTTCTTCTATTGTCATAGCTTTACCTCCAATTTCTAACCTGGAATAGGATTTTACTGATGTTTATCGAAATGCTACGTCCGATCTCTTCTTATGAAAAATGCAGTTCGGATCACTTTTCTCGATGAATGAAATATCATCCGGATAATCGCCACGCATCTTCTCACATGCACCCAGGTATTCTAAATACGTCTGCTTATACACACATACTTCTCTATGTACACAGCTGGTACAGATTGTTTCTCTAACACCTTCGCCCATAAATATCACCTCCAAACCTTTCCTGTCTGCAAATCTTTCAGGACAATCCGCTCCTCCAGATGAAACCCGGAAAGTTCGCAAATTGTGAAGATTGTATTCAGCAACTTGTGAAATCTCTCATCGTCGGCATCCAGATTCTTGATGGCCTCATATGCAGTCGGGTCAGAATAACCCTCTGCGTTTCTCCGTAAATCAATGTTAGCCATTTCCGCCTCTACCTCCCCATCGGAACGAGTCATCCATGTAAACGGCACAGGACGAAATCGCCTTTTTTACTATAACCGCTGAAAAAGCAGCGATAGCCGATACCCCAACAAATATCATTTTAATCACTGTTTAACCTCCTTTAATTTCCGCACTTAATGATCACTCCTGTTTCATCCTCCAGTTCTTTCATATAGTCTTCCATAACTACTTCATCGTTTATAATTGCACCCATTAAATCATCAATATACTGAAGACTTCGCATGATACGCTTTTGCCCGAAACCGTAAAGCCGATGCTCGGCTAATGCAAAACACGTCATAAGAGATTCCACATTATAGGCAGAAATATTGCTTGAAACTTTTTGCTTCATCTCTCCAATTTCTTCTCTTGACATTAAAATCTTGCCTTTCCGATTTTCTATCCGGTTTCTACGCTCAGCTCTTCTCCTTTCAGCTCGTCCCATAAAACAGCCTCCTATACAATCCAATTTTCCTTGGAAAAGAACAACATAACCCCAACCATCAAAGTAAATAAAAAGAACGTTGCGTCCCATTCGATAGGGACAGACAACGCTCCCAGAAATATAATTGCGATGGCATAGAGCTTATTTTTCAGCAACTCTCTCCGCCACATATCAATACCCCGTTTCTTGAAAAAAAGCCAGCCTTGCCTTAACCATTAGTTGTTCGTAGGCTTTAGAAATTGGCAGGTTATGATTTGCCGCAAATGCCACAACATATTCGCCGAAAGGATTTAAGAGTTTGTTTTCGGTATTTTCTTCTCCCTCGTATCCAATCGGATTAACTTTGTCTGCCACTTCCCATAATCTGGTTGGTGCATGATACCTTCGTCCGTCATCTGTCAGAACCATAGTCTGTTCTTCACAGGCAGTCGGTATATAGAATTTAATGCATTTTCCAACTACTCCAGTTTCAACACACATAATTCTGTCTCCAATATTAAATTTTCTCTCCGACATCCTGCTTCTCCTTATTTGATTTTTTAATACCCGCTTCGACATCGTCCATCTTTACCAGCACTCCGTTTTCACGAAACTTGGAATATGCTCTTGCAGTAGCACAATGTTCAATACACTGACAAATCCTGTCGATCAACGCATAAACACAAAGATAGACAACAATAAAAGCAATAACCATCTGCCAAAATGTCATGTCGATTTTTCCTCCTATCCAACAACAGCCTCAAAATGCTTGTCTTTATTCAGTTCATTAACGGAAACGCCGCTGATACCTGCCGATTCTGAAGAATCTGTTGCCCGGAAAAAGGCATCTTTTTTCTGCGGATACATAAACTCAAACATCAAATAGTTTGCCGCATCACACAGATACTCCGTATTTCCGGTTTCCAGATACTTTTTGATACACAAGTCGTGACTTTCCAAAGCATTGACCAGTCTCATTCCAAAGTTGTCCGCCGCAGAGCCGTATTTATAGTAACTGACATTTACCCGGTTCTGCCGGAGTTCATCGAAACGGTCGCTGTATTCTTTAGGCAGTTCTTTTCCTATCTTACTCATTGGGTTCCTCCTTTTCTCCAATGATGATCTCACTGTATGGAAGCTGCTCAATCCACCGGCAGAACTCCCGCCACTCGTCCAGTTTATGTTCTTTGCGCCAGCGATAAATTCCGACAAGCACTTCATAGTTCAGCATGACCGTTCGTTTCTGGTTGTAAGAGCTAGGAAGAAGCTGAATCATCTGCCACCAAATATCCTTCTTGCTGGGACAACCTTTTATCTCAAAATCATTTGTGTTGTAATTTACATACAGATCCCGATAGTCATTTAAAATGTCAACGATACTTTTCAACATCTCAATGGTTCTGACATCCAGATGCTCATGACTGAAATCATCAGTATCGAACTTTTTTGCTGTAATCTTATGCATAGTGGAGCAGGAATTGGCAACTGTACCCACTTTATAGGTATCGAACTCTTTCCACCAGTAGAGCGGAGCCGTGATGTCCAAATATACGGTAATCATCCGACGGTACTTTGCGTGAACCGGCCCACCTGCTGCCAGATTCATCATGAGTTTGTTGTCATTATATCCAACGCAATAGTCCACGTTACTAGCACCAACATATTTCTGCCCATTTAAGCTGTCATACTCTTCTTTATTATGATAACTGTCAGAGCAATTCCAGCTGTTCATCGGATTTCTCATACCACGAATAGCCTCTTCCAGAACGTAAACAGATACTTTTTCAATTTTTATCATTGTTCCTTTTCTCCTCCAATTCTTCATTCATATACTTACCGAGAATGACTTTGATTGTTTCGGATTCTTCTTTGCTGGTAATATCCAAAAACGGAAATCTCACCGATGTTAATACACAAAACCAGGCGAGAGCCTTTTGAGCCGCACGTCTCTTAGATTTGGCATCCAATTTTTCAAATTCATTTTTAGTCATATTTAGGTTTCTCCCATCCAAAATATTCTTGTCCGACTCCCCATAATTCTTCAGCTGTTAAAGGTAGCTCCTGATAAGCTTCAAGCCTTTTTTTAGTATTTTCGTAAGCAGTTATTAGAAACCGTATGCATTTGGCAAAGTCTTGTTTTGGGCCCTCGCACCAACCACTGTAACTCGGACATTCTTTTTTATACCTACAGCTCATTTATCCTCCGTAAAATCGCACGATATCCCCATCCCGGAAGCAAACCCTTCCGTAAGATAGTCATAGTCGTCACCTTTAATGGCGGCTTCATCGTCCGTAGCTATACCTTTCTTTTCCAGCCAGTCTTCGACAACGTCCACCATCCTGCCCAGTAATTCCGCACGGTCTGTTTGTGACAAGAAAGTAAAATTCCGGTCATCTATGTACTCGTTGGCAAATATCTTTCTGGTATCGCCGCCCATCCATTCCAGGACCTCAGGCAGATTCTCGTTGACAGCATCAAATATCAGTCCCTGTTCGGCAGACCAATCAATCGCGTTCTTAAGGATTTCGCCAACGCGGCAAGTCCACAGAATCAGCTTGTCTCCTGCTTCCTGGTGCTTTTTCAGATAAGCGATCAACTCTTTATTTGGCTCTCCGATTTCCGGCCACTTATTTTCACACAGAGCCCCATCAAAATCTACTGCAATAATGTTAAAATCCATATGGCTTAGTCCTCCTCACAAACCTCTATCTTTAATCTCAATTTCTTACCATCCATATTGTGTACTTTTAACCCGCCTAAAATATCATTCAGCCGGTTTATAGATTCCCTGTCAATTATGATGGTTTCGACATGATCACGCTCAAAACCCTTGATTGTTCGCAAAATAATACTCTCTAATTGTGCACCATATTCATCAAAGTAGTAGTCTGTGTTTCTTCTACCTTTTGAATAAATGAATAATTCATCGTATGTAATAGGGTGGTTAATAGAGTATCCAAGATTGCACGCCATGTGAAAAATATAATCTGCCATCTGACGGCTAGGGCAAACTATGACCCCATATGTTTCCGCAGCTTGTTTTATGAGTAGTTTTGTCTTTCCCTGCCCCCTACTTCCAATCGTAAATGAGGGTCTATTATCAACCCACTCGTTTAAACAGGTACATCTCCAATCCATTTTTTCTCCTTTCAGCTTAATCTTCCTTATTTACAACAAAGAAGAAACCGTCCGCATCCTTTTCCAAAAACATCATTCCAGCTCCCTGAGCAAATGCACATTCCATGCGGCTTCCGCTGTTTTTCAATCCGTCCCATCCGGGTAACTGATACACAGCATTACATCGGCTCATGATGGCCGCATCAATCGCCCGTTTGTCCTGTTTGGTCCATTCTCCAGAAAAATCCATCCACGCCGGATTAAAAACTGTATAGCCCTGCTGAATCAGTTCTTTTTCTGCCTGATCAAAGGCTTCCTTGTTGAAGTTGGGATACCCTTTCATGGGACCACTAATAAATATTTTCATGTTCTTCTCCTTTCAAAAATGAGCATAAAAATAGCCCGAATTTATCCGTTAAGACAAACCGAGCTACTCTTATACCAAAATATCAATGATTTATTCTTCTACGACCTCAAACTGTTCCGGGGAATACAGATAATCTTCCCCGCTGTCATCCACGATCCGATACCACCCCTTTTCTACTGCGAGGACAGTGTATACTTTGTCGTGCGTAAGTACCAGAAAATCTGTTTTTCCTTTCCACCTAACTTTCATATTCTTCACCTCATTCCAGCCATTTCTTCACTTTGAATTTGTGTTTTCCCACCGATGGCTCCTGGAACCAATGCACCTCCGCATCAACATCTTCACCATCACAGTCAATAGTTCCAATTCCTTTGCAGTGCTGCCATTCATCGGGATCGCCGCCAATCTGTTCGGAGAGTCCCTGAGCAACTTCCGGCTCCAGTTCTTTTACACCGCCTTTCCCGGCAAACACTTTCGATTCTCTGATTCTGGTTCCCTCCGAGAAATGAAAGTATTCGCCAGTCGCCGGGTCTAAAACATCATAGTTCCGAGCCTTTGCCCCAACACTTTTATGAATGTATGTATCTTCAATGGTAGCACCTTCTCCTGATTTTTCAACCGTTTTCTTGATTGGATATGGCGGTCCATTCCGTACACCCCATTTTTGTCCCTCGACTCCATGATGGGCGAGTTCTGAACTGTTATCCAGCTTTTCCTTTATCTTACCGAGAATTTCTTCCACTTTTTTTCTGGTATTTGGATGCAGCTTCATGTAGTTCTTATGCTCGTCATACCACTTGAAGATTTCCTGCAGGTTCCCTTTCGCCCAACTGAATGCCCACCAATCGCAAACCATCTCAAAAATATAATTGATTGGCATCTCTATGAGAATCTCGCCCTCTTTTGGATCGTCGTTAATCAGCACCCAATGCTGCCAGTGATGCGGATTTCGATGGAGATGCATCAACCAGGCTTTTCGGTATTCCTGAACCACTTTGAAAGACCGATTGCCGCCGTAGAAGTAAGCGTCGTATGCCTCGTATTCGTCCGGCTCAGACTTTGACTGGTCATGGGCAAAACCGGTTTGCCATCCCAGGTTTGGGATATCCTTTACCAGCTCTGGAAGATTGGTTTGGAGCCACTCAAAGCCGTTTCTCACATTTTCTTTATGTTTGGCCAGATACTGGTCGTACTGATAGCTCATGCTAATCACCTCACAGCTTCTTTCTCTGGAATAAATTCGGATATCTTTATTTCCGTTCCAGTCGGAACTAAAATCGGTTCAACATATGGCGGAACAATTATTATTCCAGTATCCTTCTGCTGATGAATTGACCGATACAAATCATTCATTTCTCTCGGTCTCAGAAGAGCATTACATTTAAAAACCAACAGTTCTTTTTCCGCAATCAATTTTTCTCTCCTTTCTTGTCAGACAACTTATGATATAGTTCCTCCGCTTCCTCACCCTTAAAAGCATTGATGACGTTTATACCGTTTTTAACCTTTGTTCCGACAACAAGTACCGGAATATCATTGGAAAAATCGGCACACACCAAAAAACTTTCTAATTTCTTTTTCACAGCATCAATCTCCCTCCTCATTGAATTCTCGTGTTCCATTTCTTCACAATGTTGTCATATATCCAGTCTTCCATGAAACTTATTCCACATTTTTCACAACCAACGGCATATGCGTTTATTTCATCACCGTTCACAGGAATAAATAAACCAGTTATGTATGCTTCACCACCACAAAAAGGACACGGCTCTAAATATATTTTCTCGTCCACTTCAAAAGTTCCCACCAAAATTTACCTCCATTTTGCCCAACCAGTTTCATTAAACTTTTTCTTGTCTTTCAGCGCTTTACTAATTGCCAAATCGATTCCCGAACGGCTTTTCAGATGATAATAATATAAATCTGTATAGGGAGTGTTCATCCTGTCAATCCTCCCACTGGACTGCACCATAACCTTGTAGGAATAGCTCTGCGAGTAAAATATAATGGTGTCTGTCTTGATACAGTTCCATCCCTCAGCTCCAGCATTGTACTGGACAAGATACACCCAGCTCTCGGATTCCGGAATCGGTTGATGAGTATGACCATTCCACTCTGCCATCTCAAATCCGTCCAGTTTAGAATTGCATCTGCCTAAAAACATCTCTCTCAAGATTTCCAACTCGTAATCGAAGTTATAAAATATAATGGCCCTCGGATGCTTCTCTAAAATCCGTAGCAAAGCAACCTGCCTTGATTCATCTGAATTGACTACTTTCCGTAAGGCATAGCATAATTCCGTAGCATTCTCAATCGGCTTATTCTCCCAGGGATTCCACCGTGTACGACAAATATCCTTATACCTCTCAATACTATAAGGTACGAACACATCCTCATGATGGGAGACAGTTTCCCGTTTGAAGTCCATATTGATCAGAATGGAATTCCGAAGCCGTATCAGCCGTCCGGTATTTAGGTACCGGTCAACTTTGGGAAACTTGGTAAAATGACTGTAAACAATATGCTCCCTTGTGAACTCGCTTTTATTCTTATAGAAACCGTTGGCGATGAACACCGGAATATAATCCTGCCATGTATCCCCAGGAGTGGCCGACAGCAGAATCCATCGGTTTGCTTTTGCTATTCGCAAGAAAGCTTTAACCCAGGCTCCGGTTCCGACAACCCGCTGCTCGTCAAATATAAAGAAAGCATTCTGCACTTCGGCATACTTCTGGATATTGTTCCATGAGTCAATAACCACTTTGTTGGAGTAGAGATTAACTTCGTGATTGGGCGATAGCAAGAACGGTGAAAGTTCCCCCTCCCACTCGCAGGTGTCCCTTTTCCGGGCGGTGGTAATAATATAAAGGTCTTTTGGTGGATCGCCCATCGGGACATACTCGTCCGTACCAATCTCCCCATCTTCGCATAAATAATAGTAGGCGAGAGCAGTGCGAGACTTACCGCTACCAACTCCGCCACACAGGATGCAGCCGTTTTTCATCCGACGTACCGCATCTAACTGGTAGTCACGCAACTGTATTCCAGCCATAAAGTTCCTCCTGTATCATTTCTTCAATAATCCGACAGCCTCTTTTGCCAGCCGGTCAGCCTCCTCGTTACCGGAAATACCAGAATGCCCCTTTACATGGCGAAAATATAACTTTACGCCGCAAGCGATAATGGAACAGGCAAACTGAACATAGTCCTTGGTAACAGGTTTCTTCGCTTTCCATATTCCCAAAGGCCAGTTGGCAACTCCTTCGTAGTCGTAGAATATAATCAACTTCTTCATCTGGAGTTTCCTTGCCAATTCCATTACTTTTTTCGCCCCAAGGATTTCGCCGGCTACATTTCTCATAACCGCCCATTCTTCATTGTCGCCGCTTGCCTGTATAACATACCTCTTTCCAAACTGGTCAATCAGGAATCCTCCGCAACCATAAATTTTTGTTGTGGGATTGAAAGAACCGTCCACGAAAGCATAAGATCTCTTCGGAATTTTAACCGGGGTTTTTTTCATCTCTCTTTTTTCCTCCACATTTCCGGCTCATCAGTTCCTTCTCTGGCACAGGTATCAAGACATTCGTTACATGGGCTATCGGTATCTTTCTTCTTTTCATACTCGCAGGTTTTGCAATACTTCTCAAAATTTACGAACTTGGTGTTTTTGACCATCAAATTCTCCTTTCTGAAACAGAAGAGCGGCAACCGTGATTAGTCGCCGCCCCTAGTCATTCTATTCCTGCGGGCCCTCCAGCTCCGCATACTTCGCTGCCCACTCGTCCTCCTCAATAGTGACATACATTGTCTTCAGGTAAGCCTTGATGCCGGTCTTTCCATTGACTTCCCACTCGGACGGATTGATTGTCAGATCCACATTCCGGATTTCTGCATAATCCAGGGAATCGACGGACTCTTCGTCCAGCGGGGTCTGCGCCCGTCTTGTCACCATGATAACTTTCGGCGGAATGACCTTATAGCTCACGGCAACCTGAATATAATTTCTTGCTTCCTCGTCCTCATCACGGGGCGGCAGGATACGCACATTCCATCCATCCGCTGCCAGTTGCTGAGCCATGTCGGGATCTTCGATGATGACACAGAAGTTCCGATCACCTTTCCGGTTGTACTTTGTCTCCTTGCCGGAAAAATTCCTGAAAATAATCCTCGCGTTCTCAATGTTGATAGGTGGTATTCTTCTTGACATTTTTCTTTCTCCTTTTCTTTTTTTATTTGAATGGAATCTCTTCAATCACATATCCGCGTTTGCACTCCAGATGAATCGGATCATTGTCAAAATACGGACAATCAAAGCACGTTTCGATTTTGGCATCTCCGCAAGGAGCGACCCATGTATGAGAATCTTCTTTCACATAGGGGTCATCCGATACAAACCACTCGAAATCCCCATACGCTGAGATCGTTTTGACAGCTTCATCCACAAGCTTGTCGTAATAAGACCGGTCAATGTCACTTTCCTTATTCAGTTCACGAACCATTTCAGATTCAAGCCAGCGATATCCAGACGAACCTGTTACAGCATAATACTTGCCGTTCTGCTCTCTGAGAAGCACACCACCCCCACTACCGGGTTTAACGGGACAGAAACGTCCAACTTTTCCGATGAAACGATAGTTATGCCCCTTGTCAATTTCTGGCTGAAGCTCCGCACATATTTTCTCGAAAGTTGTATCTGATAACAGCCCTTTTTTATAATCACTTTCCGCTTTTGAGAACTGTTTTTCAAATTCAGATACATCCGGCAATCCTTCGTTCATATCCAAATATATTGCCGTCTTAACTTCTTTCGTTTCCGCCATATCCTCAAAAAGAATATCTTCCTTACTAAACAAGGTTTTGAAGACATACGGAACCTGAAACTGAGTCCCTGTTGCTGTCCATTTTCCGAGACCATTTCCGTCTTTGTATCTGGCAATATAAACAGCATCGTTTACCAGACACATTCGGTCGTATGTAGCTTCATGTTCAAATGTGTAGCCGTACTTCTTACCGAAATCCATAACAAACTGGATAATCTCAGGCGTTGCATCCGGAATCTTAATGGAATCGGTCTTAATATGCGCAACCGTATATCCACGTTTCTGTACCTCATTCTTCAAATCTACCATGAACAGAGCGCCACGCTTCGCCACGATGTTATCAATGTTTCTCGGATCACGGAATGCATTCTCGAAGGACGCAGAGGTCAAGCCATAAACAGAGTTGATTGCCGTCTTCAATGCATCAGCAAGCTGTTTACATGTCATTTCGCCGTTAATTACTTTCTGAATATAAGGCGTAAGCTTACCATCCAGCATCTTATTAACAATATCCCAAGCCTCATGCTTGATGCTGACACGACCCTCTACGATATCACGGAACGCCGTTGTGAACTTCACACCGAACAGAACCTCTGCGATTGCGCTGTGCGGATGCATGGAAGTAATATCCAGCAATGCATCGTTTCCGTGCATACCAGGTTCAGAATATACATACCCACCTTCTCCAACTTCCTCTCCGCGATATACAGATTTTCCGTTCTCGAAAGTGTAGCCCGGAAAATACGGCAAAAGACTTCCAGCCTCACCATGTGTTTGCTCCATCATCTCCGGACAAGCTTCTGCTAGGAAATTATAGGTTTCAGTATCAAGGTCATACACGGGTTCTGCGAGATTCCGATAGTGGAACTGGTCTTGCGGCTTCCGCTCATTACCAAATATAATCTTAGTTGTGAGGGTATTCGTCGTATCATTGACTGTCATACCCGCCAAGTCAGCCAGAATCTGTCTGGCCGTCCAGTCCGCTTTCAAATAAACAAAGGCTGCTTCCGTTGCAATAACATCGTTATCACAATACTCAGCGACCTTAGTCCAAAGTTCTTCAGGAACCGGCTCATCCCAAGGAAGTCCTAATTCCTGATGATGCGTTCCCGCTTTTATAATGCGAATTTCCGCATCTGAGAAGCCTTTCTTTTCCAGCTCTTTATCAGAGATGTTTCCCATCTCAATTTCCAGTTTTTTAAGGCTCTTTTTATTTCCAGCAGAAGCAAAGTCATACACATCTGTATAAGATACATTGTATGCCTCTCCAAAGAAGCAGTCCCGGTTAGCTCCTTTCTTTGCCCCTACAATTTTCTGTGACAAATTATAAAGCTGCTTATTGTCATATCCCATAAGCCTTGCGTAGAGAATATGATTGTCGTACCGCCGACAGTTGAACCCCACCAGACGGAATTTCATCAGTTCCTCAATCTCTGCAGGAGCAGGGTTAATCATACGGACTACCGGTTTTCCCTCGCCCTCAATCTTCCAGTTTACAAGGAAGAGATTCGGAAATACCTCCACATCGTAGAAAACCAGTTTTGCATCTTCATTTCTCATCCCAGAAGAAGCCTCCTCCGACTTGAACTGCATCTTGTTCACGAGCTTGATACAGTAATCCGCCTGGTTTGTGCTGTTGGCGGCAAAAGCGAGAACACCATTACGCATGTCCGTGACATCATACTTCAAGTCGCTTGCATAGGCGTCCTCCAAAATTTTATAGATGAAATCGATACTCGGCTTAGTCCCCGGATGAATCTCCTTATTGAGATTCCGCATAATCAGAGTCCTAAGTCCTTTCTCGCTCTTTATAGCGTCAAAATTTACCATTTTTTCTCCTTTCAGTGGCAGCCCGGAGCTAATCGTGGCAATCGGCAGACTGCTACATTTCGATAGCTTTCTCCGAAGAGAGCTATTGCCAGTGAACACTTTCACTTCGATATGGTCGTCATAAATCCTACTGAGCTTTGCTGGGTCTCCAGCATAAATATAATGCAAATGAATTCCAGCACCGCTTTTACTCAGTTCGGCATAGGTAGGCGGCCACTTACTTGCCTCTTCAACATTCCTTTCAAAACTCTTGTTCCCGGTCTCGTCCGTAATGTCAAAGTCAATGACTATGTGATTTTCAGGTACTTTCACATAATGCAGTTTTGACGTATCCAAGGCGGCCAGCTGTGTTTTTACCGCATCCCATTTTTTAGATGGTGTCTCCTGGGATGAAGCGTACTGCGCAGGGCAGCCGGAACACTCACGGTCAAATATAGATTCCGTGCAATCAAACTGCAGTAACGTTTTCATTTCCTGTTCTTTTTTATTTTCCTTCCTTTCGTCAAATTTTTCAGTCCGGAAACCAACATAATAACTGCGCACCCTTGTCCCATCATCAAAATTGAAGCGCTCCTTGTACTCATGAAAGTAGTTTTTAAGCTCTTCCTTGAAAACCCTCTGTGAAAACGGAAAGCCGACTTTTGCCTCGTCACAGTAAGTCTTATACATTTCCCAGGCAGCTTTCAAAGTTGTGCCGTCTTCTTTCTTGAATACATGATAGGAGTCGATGATAAAATTATAGAAGTCGTTCGATGCACCCAGCATCGTAATCGGAATATAATCGTCATACTCTCCGGGACTTGCCAAATACACTTCCTGGCAATGGCACGCGATTGCGCCTAGCTCAAAATCAATCTGCTTCACAATCGCTTTGTAGTCCTTCGGGTCTAATTTTTCGCCGGTTGGCGACACGTCGATCAGCCTTCGTATCAGGCCAGATTTTGCATCCGTAATCTTTACCGGCTTATTTGTTCCCATGAAAAGGAAACATTTGAAGCGGTTGGAATAGGTCGATTTGAACTTTTCGTTCACTGTCATAAGTTCGTGGGAGACCAGACTGTTCAACCTCGTGTTATCCTCAATCTTTGACAGGTCTCCATCATGCTGGATAGCGACCAGCGGATTGCTCTTAAATGCTTCCAAAGCAAAAGAGTTGTTTGAAGAGCCAAGACTTTTTGCATCAAAGACCGAATAGTATCCTTCAAAGAGCTGCTGTATGATGTTAAGAACCGTCGATTTTCCGGTTCCGGCAGCTCCATACAAAACCATAAACTTTTGAAGCTTTTTGGATTCCCCGGATACGACCGACCCAATGGCCCATTCAATCTTGTGTCTCTCTTCCTCGGAATATAATACCGACATCAGCTTGTCATAGGCAGACAAATCGCCAGCTTCAAGCGGATAATTCAGCTTTTTGCTGGCGTAGTCTTTCTTGTCGGTAGGCGTGTTGGAAAAAATAAGTTTCTCGTCCAACATATGGAAAGAGTCCCGCATCTGCTTCTGGCAATATTTGTGCCACCGATCAATCATGCCTGATTCGGCGTCCCACATATGGAGAACTTTAATATTGGAGTCAAAACTTTGGCGGTTTTTCTCCGCATATCTATCCAGTTCACGGTCAATCAGTTGTAACGCATCCTGCTCATCTGTCGACCATAAACCACGTTCCTCAATCCAGATAGCATAGAAGTCCCCGCCCCGGATCATTAAATCGGAGCTTGTCCTGACAATAAACTTCGGATAGATTTCTATTATTCCACGCTTTGTGCTGCGTGTCGAAATCATAAGAAAGTCAATCATCGCAATTTAATCTCCTTCCTTGTCCCTAAGCTCCTTAATTTCCTCGTTCATATTGCTGAGCTTTTCTTCCAGCTCATTGATTTTCTGATTCTGCGCCAGAAAGCAAAGTTCCACGGCAATGCCAAATATAAATCCGACCATAGCATTGGAACGGTTCTTTCTTTTCAGCCTCCCGATTTCCCCGTTTGCCCGCTGTATCATCCGTACAATAGTTTTTGTATTACGGTTAGCAACAGCAGCCACCTCATGCAGATTGTAGCAATATACCATCCTCATTGTATATCTCTCCTCTCAAAATATAATTCAGCTCTTAAGCACCTCATCAAGGTACCACATTGCCTGATACCATATTTCCACAGACCGCATGTCAATCCGGCTATGATGTACTGTGAAGAGGCCTCCATCGCCGTTCCGTCCGTATTCCCGGTTCAGGAACCGATGCAGAATCCTCTCGACATACCGCTTGTCAAAACGGTCATCCGTCATCTTCTCCAAACCAAGATTTACAATCATGTCCAGAAACCATTTGCCGGTTCTGTCCCCGATATCCGGGTTGTCCATGATATGCTCTTCACATCGAATGGCAAGGGCGACCATCATCTCCAGTACACTGCAGTCTTTGTCATCCAGACAGTCTGCTACTGCAGAATTATCAAAACCACATTCATAGCCAAACCGATACCTCAAATCCACTCCATCTTCCGCTCGGTTGCCGTCCATAGCAATCGTGTAGTTAAACGGAGTATCAAAAAGTTTACAGAGCAGCTTCCGATAGGACAGTCCTTTGGCATCTTTGCATACGAGCTGGTACATCCATTCAAAGTATTCGTTAATCAGCTCGTTTCTCATCGTACCTCCACCTGATGGGGATTGTTCTCGGCCACTTCTGAAAATGTCCGCTGATCCATAAGAATCTCATAGTCACATTTCCGCTCATCACATCTGACAAATACGGAATCATCTTCGTACTCGCCAAAGTGATCGAGAGCATCGCCGACAATATCCTCCACATCATCTACAACTTCATTATTATCATCCGCCAGGACACCGTTCGCGTAATAGGTAAGGCTGATCCTCTCATAATCATCGAACTCACCAAATTCCTCCGGCGGTATGACATAAGGGAATTTTTCTTTCATGGGAACCTCCTTTTCCTCGCCAACAGTTCCTCCGTATTTTTGGACCATAGCGGCATACTGTACAAGATCGGGCTTTTCTTTTGCCTGTTCGGCTGCCTGTCTAATCCCGTCATTCAGCCCTTTTACGACTTCTTCTCCGGTTTTGGTCATCTCCTTTACCTGGGGATTGAGTTCCTTCTTGGCAAAGACCTCTTTCACGGAGTCGATCTCTTCCTGGGCAATCCTCTCGTACTTCTTTTTTACAAAACACCACGTCACCACAGAGCCCGCTATCGCCCCAGTGGCAAACGCTGCTAAATATAATCCTCTACTCATCCCGTTTTTCCTCCGTCTTTAACGTCATGGTGGTAAGCGCCAAGCCTCCAAACAGAAACGACACGCTCAGCAGAATGCCACCGACAATGTGCCGCTTACGTTTGGAATCCAGGGTGAAGTCCAACATAGCGATAATGGCCTCAAAATTTTCCATACTTTCCGCTCCTTCCCCCAAACAGGACTGCCAGCCCCGTTATAAAACAGATCCCGGACAACGCCGATAAAGTATAAGACATGACAACTAATCCGCTATTCATAAGATTCTCCTTTCATTCATAACTGCTAAAGTAATGGTTTCCTTCCTGGAACATAGGAGTTCCATATTTGCCGTATCCGCCCGCCGTAAAAAATATAACTTCATAGTTTTGCCGTTCCAGAAGTTCTTCCCTGACAAGCTGACATATTTCATCCGTGACGCAGCATCGGTCTACACGTCCGTTCCACATGGATGAAAACTGACTGGGCTGATAAACAACTTCAAAGACCGTATCGGGATAATGCTCGGAATCTATGCGGTTCAAAACCGTATCGATCACCAACCGCTTTCCGTACTCCGATTCCCCCTCTGCCTCAGCCATTGTCACCAGAGCAATCAAATCGATATCTTCTTCCGAAAGTCCTGCCTCTTCGCTGTTATCCAAAAGTTCTTTTACTTCAACCGCGGCAGGAATGCCAGAATGCTCCTCTTCGTTTATTGACACTTCGATTTGTTCGGAAATCAGTATGGATTCTGTACTGACCGGCTCTGCAACGGAGACAATTTCTCCGCAAACAGATGCACAATTCCCAACAACACAAAATATCAAAAGAAGCAAAAGCATTCGTATTCTTCTGTACATGTCAGCCACTCCTTTCTAAAATATAAAGGCTGGCCATCCCTAAAACAGATAAGGATAGTCAGCCAAATCGCGATTAAAGTTCCCGGATAGCATAGAGGCATACCCTTCCCTTCAAATCATCTCATTATAAATATTGCCGTCCACGTTGAAGTCGATGGCATAAGCCTCTTCGTACCCGCCCTGCTCGTTCGGGAGATTCACTTTCTTTACATCGAACTCCACATAGTTATCCCCGTTCGGATGGTCCAGATCGTAAATCCAACCAACCACCATGCCGGCCTTACTGTCGTGGAATCCGAGCATGTCATAGACATCGTTCAGAGTGAGATGTCCATTCGCTTTCAGTTTATCGTTGGCGAAATTCTGCTGGGAACGCAGGAACATCTCGACATAGGAAGAGTCTTCCTCCCAGTAAGGATTGCTCCTTGTGAAATACTTCGCATAACCGCTGGCATTCGGATCGGCGACTTCAACATTCTTCTTGACCTTTTTCTCCTTGCCTTTCTCATCCGTAACAGTCTCCTCGATTTCCTCGGCCTTAATGTTATATCGGAGCTGATGATCCACTTCTTTTCCGAACCGCTCTATAACACGGTTGCGGTAATCTTTAAAGTCCTGGGTAGCTGCCGCCAAAGCTGCTGAGATTGCCATATTGCGTTTTCTGAGGATATTGTTGGATGCCAGAATGCTGCTGATGGACAAAATCCCAAGCCCCACCGCCGGAGCATATAGCTTGGCCAGCTTTACACCTGCCTGGCCATAAACGATAGCTGTATCTTTCTTAGCGTCTTCCGCATTGTACTTCTCCGCCACATCGGGATTCCCCGCATACTCATGGATCTTGTCCAACTGCTCCTTGGTCTCATCCAGGATTGTGTTGATTTTCGTGGTCGCTTTGCAGGCCATTACAGCACTTACAACAGTGCCCACAACACCA
>CAJTHM010000027.1 GCA_910576125.1 Lachnospiraceae bacterium
GCGCATTAGATTGTTTTGCCTGATAATTACAGTATAAAACCGTCAAATGGTAAGACTGACTCCTAGAACAATACCGGATGTCTTTATCCCATGAATGGGTGTAAAGACATCCGGTATTGTTCTTTTCCTTAAGTTAATGACATTGTGATTTTACTGGTCTTTTCCACCAAGCGTTTTCATCGTCGGGAACAGCATGACGTCCGTCAGAAATGAGTTCTGCTGCATCGAGAAATATCTGCAGATCATAGACTTGCTCTTGCCGGGCTGTTTCCGTTTCCGGCTCCACATGGACGATGGCATAGAAGATTTTCAGATGCCACGATTCCTTCTGCAGCCCCGGTGGAAAATGCAATATTCCACGGGCTGGAGCCCCGCAGGCCACTGGAGGGCAGCTTGACCCTCACAGCCTCCCCGATTCCCGGCCTGACACGGCAGGCTCCATCCTCCTCAACCGGCGGATGAATTCTTTTGCCGGATTCTCTTTCTGCGTTATTGTGCTTTCCGGGCATATGTGCTAAACTTAAGAGCATAAAAGCGTCAGGCTAAGAACTGACGATTGACAAAAAGACTTAGAACAGGCAAAGGAGGCAAAAGGAACATGACCAATCAAGAATGTAAGCCCGTCAAAGAGGGCAAGGTACGCGAAATCTATGACAACGGCGACAGCCTGATTATGGTGGCAACAGACCGCATCAGCTGTTTTGACGTAATCCTGGGCAACAAGGTGGACAAAAAGGGCGCTGTGCTGACCCAGATGTCCCGTTTCTGGTTCGACATGACAAAGGACATCCTGCCCAACCACATGATTTCCGTGGATGTAAAGGACATGCCCGAGTTCTTCCGGCAGGAAAGGTTCGACGGCAACAGCATGCTCTGCCGGAAGCTGGAGATGATTCCCGTGGAATGCATCGTACGAGGCTACATCACCGGAAGCGGCTGGGCCAGCTACCAGAAGGACGGCACCGTCTGCGGCATCCGTCTGCCGGAGGGCTTAAAGGAGTCGGACAAGCTGCCCGAGCCTATCTATACTCCCTCCACCAAGGCGGAAATCGGCGACCATGACGAGAATATCTCCTTTGAGCAGAGCGTGGATTACCTGGAGAAGCGCTTCCCCGGAAAGGGACAGGAATATGCCGAAAAGCTCCGGGACTACACCATCGCGCTGTATAAAAAGTGCGCGGAGTACGCACTGGGCTGCGGCATCATCATCGCCGACACGAAGTTCGAGTTCGGCCTGGACGAAGAGGGCAACATCGTCCTGGGAGACGAGATGCTGACCCCGGACAGTTCCCGCTTCTGGCCTGCGGATGAATATGAGCCTGGCCACGGCCAGCCCTCCTTCGACAAACAGTTCGCCCGGGACTGGCTGAAAGCCAATCCCGGCAACGACTGGATCCTGCCCGAAGATGTGGTCCGGAAGACCATCGACAAATATCTCCAGGCATATGAGATGCTGACCGGGAAACCGTTATAATTTTCTCGTATATTTGAGCACCAAAAAGGACTGCCAAACTGGTATTCTCTCCGGGCGGCAGTCCTTTTTCCGTCAAATATCAAACAGTTCATCAAAATCTGTCTTCAGATTCAGAAACATGACAAACTGCAGAGTTCCTTTGCTTTCGGTCATATTTTTCCGTGGAGTCTGAGATGACTTCCATGATCATCCGTGGAATTCCCGTCAATGACACATTTTTCCGGCTCTGATATTACAATTTACAGAGACATCCGGAATCACTATTTTATCCTCATTTTCATGCCACTGATATTGCACGCCTTCGCCAAGCACCCGGCATGGGGAGTCTTTTAACTGCATTCCAATCATGACGACAAAATTATTTATGATAAAGGAGTGTCCAATAAAAGTATTGCGCATTTAAGTACGACCTTACACAAAATCATTTACAATGCATCACAGAAGCATCGCACATCTCTCCCTGCCGGTTCAGCTGCCTGTCGATGACCGCGGCAATCCTCCCTTTCACCATCTCGGCTATCTCGCCCGTTTTCATCCTGCCGTATTCCTCATAGTAGATAGGCGTCAGGAAATGTACCTGTGTCTTCACCCTGCGCAGGGAATTCACTCCGAAAGGCTTATAGGAATCAATGATGGCCACCGGAACAATCGGAGCTTTTGCCTTGGTGGCGCACTTAAAGGAACCGGCCATAAAGTCCTGCAGCTCATTCTTGTTGTGGTCATAGCCGCCCTCAGGAAACACGATATAGCGTCTTCCACTTTTCACTTCATCGGCAATCTGCAGGATGGTCTTAAGTTGGGATTTCATATCGGTCTTGTCCAGCCTGCTGCCCTGCACCAAATCAATGAAAGAATCCGTGATAGGGAGCCTGGAGCGGTAGGCATCTATAACAATGGTACAGGGTTTCGGGTGAGAACTCATGATTCCCAGCGTGTCATACTTACCCTGATGGTTGGAATACATGACATAGCCGCCCTCCTCAGGCAAAAGCTCCTGCCCGAAGCTCTCCGTCTCTATCCTCCCATTGCGCATCATGATGCGAATGCACTTCCGCGCCATCTTATAGCGCTCCTCCTCCGAATAACGCTCCCCATGCCGCTCAATATAATGCGCCTTGCAAATATAATAAACCACAAACGGCAAAGAGACCACCACCACATAACATATCCTGATCACATCAAACACCCCAGACTCAAAAAACTTCTTCCCCTAAATTCCACCTATAACCCACAAACCACCAACACCCAAACATCCCCCAGAAAAAACATACTCCAGAAGCCCCTAACCCCCTGGAAAAAATCACACCCTGGAACCCCCACAACCTGGAAGAATGCCCGCCCTCCAGGCATTCTTCCGCGTGAGACGGCCGCGAGCGAACTTCTTCTCCTGCTATTCTCTGCCGTCCCAGCAATAGGTACAGAGCTTCTCCCTGTCAATCCCCACGGACGCAATCATGTCGTCCAGTCTGTGGTAGCGCAGGCTGGTGAAATTCAGCTGCTTTCCGATTCGCTCCACCATCTCCTTGTACTCCGCTGTATCGGGATCCACATATGCCTTCAAATCAATCTCGCGCCCTTCCTGCTCCATCTCTTTCAGGACTCTTCTGGCTATCAAATCCATCTCCGACTTTGACCTGGAAAAATTCAGATATTTGCAGCCGTACATAAGCGGCGGGCACGCAGGCCGGATATGGACTTCCTTTGCGCCGCTGTGGTAGAGGAACTCCGTGGTCTCCCGCATCTGCGTCCCCCTGACGATGGAATCGTCAATCATCAGCAGGCTCTTCCCCTCTATCAGATCTTTCACGGGAATCAGCTTCATCTTGGCTATCAGATTCCGCTGGGTCTGTACGGCGGGCATGAACGACCTGGGCCAGGTAGGCGTATATTTCACGAAAGGCCTGGAGAAAGGTATCCCCGATTTGTTGGCATAGCCGATGGCATGAGCCGTACCGGAATCCGGCACCCCTGCCACGATGTCCGGCTTCACATCATCCCGTTCCGCCAGCAGCGCGCCGCAGTTATACCGCATCTTCTCCACGCTGATTCCCTCATAGGAGGAGGTAGGATATCCATAGTATACCCATAAAAAGGTGCAGATTTTCATCTCCTTGCCAGGCTGCATCAGTGTGTGGACGCCCTCAGGGGTGACCACTGCGATTTCCCCGGGCCCCAGTTCCCTCTGGAACTCATATCCCAGGTTCAGATAGGCAAAGCTTTCAAAAGAAACACACCATGCGCCCTCTTTCTTCCCCACGGACACCGGCGTCCTGCCGTGCAGATCCCTGGCGGCATATATCCCCTTGGGCGTCATGATCAGCAGGGTCATGGATCCCTCGATGGACTCCTGGGCATACCGGATGCCCTCCACCAGATTGTCCTTCTGATCCACCAGGTAAGCCACCAGTTCCGTGGCGTTCAAATCCCCGCCGCTCATCTCCAGAAAATGGGCATGACCCTTGGAAAGCAGCTCCTCTGTCAGCTTCGCCGCATTGTTGATCCTGCCTACCGTAGCAATGGCGTATGTGCCATGGTGAGAGCGCACCATCAATGGCTGGGGCTCGAAATCCGAGATGCTGCCGATGCCGATGTTTCCCCGCATCTCATTAAAATCCTTGTCGAACTTTGTCCGAAAAGGAGCGTTTTCTATATTATGTATGGCCCTGTCGAATCCTTTGTCTTTCCCATAGACTACCATTCCTGCCCTTCTGGTACCCAGATGGGAATGATAATCCGTTCCGAAATACAAGTCAAAGACGCAATCCTCCTTGGATGCGACACCAAAAAAACCTCCCATTCCATGCCTCCTGAATAATATTCTCGTTCCGCAGAATCCCTAAAACCCGCGAACTCAACTCCATCTTTGCTTTCCTGCCGCCTCTGGCGGCCGCTTAGCAAATCTTTTCACACTTTGACCTCGGCTTTCATGCCCAGCAGCTCCTTATTCTCCTCCAGAACCGGGCGGACCACATCCGATAGGAACGCCTCCACCTGTTCCTTGGAGCGCCCCACATATTTTGCGGGATCCATAGACTCCTGCAGTTCCTCCAATGTCATGGAAAATGCGGAATCCGCCGCGATCAGCTCCAGCAGATTGTTCTCCTTGCCCTCTGCCTTCACATTCTTCCCGGCTTCCATGGAAAGCTCCCGGATGCGCTCATGGAGCTCCTGGCGGTTCCCGCCCAGCTTCACGGCATCCATCATGATATTCTCCGTAGCCATAAAGGGCAGCTCACTCATCAGATGCCTCTCAATGACTTTCGGATACACCACCAGCCCGTCCACCACGTTCAGGCACAAATCCAGGATGCCGTCCACCGCAAGAAAGCCCTCCGGAATGGACAGCCTCTTGTTGGCAGAATCGTCCAGCGTCCTCTCGAACCACTGGGTGGCGGAGGTAATCGCCGGATTCAGCGCGTCAATCATCACATATCTGGACAGGGACGCGATTCTCTCGCATCTCATGGGATTTCTCTTATAAGCCATGGCAGAGGATCCGATCTGGCTCTTCTCAAATGGCTCCTCCACTTCTTTCAGATGCTGGAGCAGGCGGATATCATTGCTCATCTTGTGAGCGGAGGCCGCGATGCCTGCCAGCACATTTGCCACCCTGGTGTCCACCTTTCTGGAATAGGTCTGGCCGGACACAGGGAAACACTTTTTAAAGCCCATCTTCTCCGCAATCATAGGATCGATTTTGTCGATGGCCTCCTGGTCGCCGCCAAACAGTTCCAGGAAAGACGCCTGTGTCCCGGTGGTTCCCTTGGAGCCCAGCAGCTTCATATTGTCCAACACATAATTCAGATCCTCCAGATCCAGATAGAACTCCTGGAGCCAAAGTGTGGCCCGCTTTCCCACCGTGGTAGGCTGGGCAGGCTGGAAATGGGTAAAGGCCAGCGTGGGCTGCGCCTTATAATTTTCTGCAAAATCAGCCAGCTCAGCGATGACATTCACCAGCTTTTTCTTTAAAAGCTTCAATCCTTCCGTCATCACGATGATGTCCGTATTGTCTCCTACATAGCAGGAGGTGGCTCCCAGATGGATGATGCCCGCCGCCTTAGGGCACTGCTGTCCGTATGCGTACACATGGCTCATGACATCATGGCGGACTTCCCGCTCCCTGGCCTTTGCCACGTCGTAATTGATATCATCCACATGGGCCTTCATCTCCGCAATCTGCTCATCCGTAATGACGGGCTTTCCGTCCTGGCTTAAGCCAAGCTCTTTCTCTGTCTCCGCAAGCGCGATCCAGAGCCGCCTCCATGTGCTGAACTTCATGTCCGGAGAAAAAATATACTGCATTTCCCTGCTGGCGTAGCGCTCAGACAGAGGGCTTACATATCTGTCCATGGATTGCCTCTCTTCTCTGGAATGTATTTCTTCCATGGAATGTATCTCTTCCATATTCATCTACAATCTCCTTTTTCTATGGTGAAAATGATAAATGATTTTTCCGACGCATTTATCATATCTTACAAAAGACCAGAAGTCAATACGCAGAATCCCCGGAATTCCCCTCTTCCACAGAGCCTCCTTCCTCCATTCCTCTGTACTGCGCCACCATCTCCATGATTTCGGCGGCATAGGCAGGATACTTGTCTGCCACGTCTATGATTTCCTGTCTGGCAGTCTCAGCGACATTATTGTTGTAGTCCATCTGCTTGCGCAGCGCCTGCCTGCGCTGAATCAGCTCATGGCGCATCTCGACCATCTCGCGCTTGTCCAGCAGGGCCGCCGCCTTATCCACCCATCTGCCGGGCGTGGCAATCCGGTAATGGGACAGCTTATTCAAAAGCTGCCTGCGGTAATGCTCCGCCTTTCCCTCTGCTGCCGCGAATTCCCGCCTTTCATCCTTCTCCCTCTGATACTGCTTCCAAAGCCGCCCCAGCGCCGCCGCGCTGTTCGTGCCGTATTTCATATAGAGGTAATCCGTCAGATTCCTGTTGTTCACATATCGGATTTTTACCTTGTTCTGCAGAAGAATGAGCTTGTTGATCGCTATCTCCACCTGATGCAGCTCCTTGTCGTCATCCGTATACTTCACCCATGTCACCGTCAGGGCCACTGCCACAGCCGCCACCGCCAGCAGATACCCTAATTGGGTATTCATATGGAAACCGAACTGCAGAATCACCAGCATCAGGATGCACATGGCGAAAGCGGTCACGAAGATCACCGTCATCCCGCGCAGATTGTCCATAAGACTGTTCAGCTCTTGTCTGCGGTATTCATAGGCATGGCGTTCCCTGTCCAGCCTCTGCAGATCCTGCTTCACTTTCCCGCCGTATTCCTCGCACTCTTTCAGCTTTGCGATTCCCTCTTTGACTTCGCCTTCGTGCTCCCGCAGTCTGTAATAATCCGCATCCTTCATGCGGTTCTTCCTGCCCCGGTAGCGTTTGCTCTCCTGCTCCAGCGCCACCAGCCTTCCGGCAATATTGTCCAGGCCCTCCCGTTCCGACTCCGGCAGCGCCTCGATTTCCTCCATATCAGTCAGATAGGAGGTGATCAGGGAATATTCCCCCGTCAGCAGGCCGATTTCTTTCGTCGCCTCTCCCATCTGTTCCAGGCAGTTGGTGATATACCTGCTCCGCTCCTCCTCCTGGCCGAAGTCCACATCGTCCCTGTCATAGACTACGTTTTCCCAGTCCTCGGGACCGCTCTCCTGATATTTTCTTTTCTTGAATAATTTTGACCAAAATCCCATTTCTGACTTTCCTTTACATTCCCGCCCGGTAGGCGTCCTTTAAGGCCTGGGCCAGCCGCTCACTGTCCTCATCGAACCTGCGCCTATCCCGGCTCCTTAATTCCCTGCGGTTGCACAGCCGTAAGTAATCCGGCTGCTGCTCCCATTCGCCCACGGCGCGTTCCAGCTTCTTTTCCAGTTCCAGCGCGCTCATATGCCACTCGCCGTGCTCCGCCGTAAAAGCCACATACTTCTCCTCTGGCAGCTCCATACGCTTTGCCGACAGATAATCTACGCAATATTCTTCAATCCTGTTCCATTCATAAGCCTGTCTGAAACATTCCGCGGCCTCCCCGTAGAGCATGAGCCCTGCGAACGCCGCACCTTTATTATGCCAGATTTTCGCAAGAAATTCCTTTTCCCCGGGAGACCCGGAATCCGGTGCTTCGCTCCCATGCTCCTCCACCTTCCGCAGCAGCTCCTCATAGCCCTGCAGGGCCTGTCTGTATTTCTTCTTCCGCACCAGATAGTCTATCTGGCTCTTGCGCTTCTCCAGGCCGGTGAGTCCCGCTCCCTGCTTCAGCAGGTTTTCCGTCTCCTCCAGCACGGCCTCGTCAAAAAAGCCCACGTAGCGCAGAATGGCCAGCACGAAAGCGCTGAGAGACCCCTGTCTGTGCACAAGAGGATAAAGAGCCTTTGCCAGATCCCGCAGGCCGCATTCCTTTTCCACCCAGTCCAACAGCCTGTCATCCAAAAGAGAAAGGTCCAGCAGAAAGGCATTTTCTTTCATACAAAAGCACAGTTCTTCCATGCTGAAGACATTCGTCCCGATTCCCGGAACACAATATGGCATTTTGGCATAATTTCCCACACAGATACTGACACGCATCGTTGCCGCTCCCTCTCCTGACCGAATACATTATCCTATCTCAATCTCTTCTTTCCACACCCGCCCGGAGGACACCCGATATTCCCCAAAGCCAAGGTCCTTTACCTCCACTGACAGCCGGTTCTCCTCTTTCAGGAAAAAACGCGCTCCCAGCCGAGAGACCTTTCCGGGCAGCCCCTCCAGAATGATGCGCACCAGCCGGCTCCTCCCGGCCGTCTGGCTCTCCGCAAGGGGCGTGATCGTCAGGGCAAGTTCATTGCCCTCCTGCAGGTAAAGTTCCATGACATGCTCCGCCTCATACCAGTTCTCTCCCGCGTCCAGCAGGGCATAATAGGATTCCTCCCCCTGTCTGAACAGGCGTATGCCGATATTGGCTTTCAGCTTATCATTTCCCAGAAAAACATGGGTCTTCCCCATTTCGCCTGGCATTATCCTCTCCTGCATCCCGCAGCAGGCGCCCTTGCTGAACAGGTTATTCCCCTGGAACACCCGCCTGCCCTTGCACAGGAAGCGCAGGGATTCTTTCATCCACTCCTGGGCGAAACCGTCACCAATCAGAAATACGCTGCCTGCCGTTCCCTCCCCGCAGACCTCCTGTGCCACTTTCAAAAAGGCCGTGTCCAGTTCCTGCTGTCTTTCGGGATTCAACTCCCCGAGGACGCTCTCCTCTCCCCAGCGCAGGAGCGCATCCTCGGGGAACTCGTACATCTTCTCTTTCACAAAAGTCACGATTGGAGTGGTCCGCCTGTTGCATTCCATGCGCATCATGCATATTCCGCCCCTGCGATAGTCGAACAGAATCACATCGCCTCCCCAGAGCTCCTTAGGCTGGCGCAGCATATAACCGTAGAAGCTTTCCTCATAGCTCTGGACGGCAATCCTGTCCGCTTTCAGGCGCGCACCCTCCACCATCCGCAGCAGCACATCCAGCATGTCCCGGTTCAGTGATGAGCAGGTCACCATCAGCGCCGACAGTTTCTTCCCGACCTGGGACAGCAGCCCCAGGCTGCGCTTGAAGAACAGCGCCAGCAGCGCCACCGGATCAAAGTTCTCCCCATCTATGACCACCGGCTCTTTCCCCAGCGCCATGGACAGCAGGTTCTCCACCAGGATGCCCTCTTCGCTGTCCGCCCGCAGCGCCTCTCTGCCGAAGAGCCACTGGTTCGTGCCCTTTCTTTTGTAAAGGGCCGTAGGGATATTATAGACTTCGGCGCCGGCCACCTGGGAAAGGCTCTGGGCTTCGGCGCTCTCGGAGACAGCAAAACTGATCTGGGAGTATTCATTTCCCAGATCATATCCTACTATCAGTCTGTCACTGTTCAGAATTCCCATACACTGTGCCCTCTATTTCAATTCAAACAATCTGCTGTTCAGAAAATCCTTTTTATAGTACTCCTCCAGCAGCTCGTCCATGGTGTCATAGTCCTGCATGGCCCTGGCGGTGGCGATATCGTTGATCAGCTGATATCTGCTGTCCTCCTCCGCACGCCTGTCGCTCTTTTGAATCGTGCCGCTGCCGGTTATCTGATATTTTCCGTCCGCTTCCTCTGTGATATAATACTGCAGGCTCTCCCCGAAGAACAGCACGAAAGCCTTGAAGCACACTCCCCCGTATGCCTCTCTCATGTACTCGCTGCGGTATCCTTCCGCCTCCCCGTTCTCCCCGAGGACAGCATAGTGGACACAAACCTTTGTCTGAGGCTTCGTGCGGTATTCCATGATGGTCTTGTCGGAAAGCTCCCTCCGCAGCCTGGGGCACTGGTCAAAGTCCTGAAAGAATTCCAGATAAATTTCCTTTTCCAGCATCTCCTCCAAAAGTTCCTGTACCATGGAATCGGAAAACTCTTCCATCTCCTGCCCGTTCTCGGCAAAGTATTTCAGGTAGGCCAGCTTGCAGACCATCTGCACCGGCTCCCCCCGCAGGTACATCTGCCGGATTTCATGGAATACCTCTTTTTCCATGATACGTTCCCGAACGAAATAGTCGTAGGCGCACTGGGCCAGAAAGGCCTCCTCCACCTCCTGTTTCGCCCCCTGGGAGATATAATAGCGGAAAATCTCCATCTTCTCCCCCACGAAAGCGCCGGAATAGAGCATCTGCACGAGCATCCTCTCGCTGAGCCTGTAGCAGTCAGCGCCGAAAGATTTCGCGGCTCTCCAAATCTCACGCATATTCCTCGTCATGCCCTGATAATAGGTCACGAGATAATCCAACAATGTGCTGTCATATTTCCCTTTTCGGAAAATATAGACGGCAGCCGCAGTCAGCAGGGGATTCTCCCCCATATCGTACCGCTCCAGCATGGCTCCCACCAGCCGCACCAGAATCTTCACATCCACAAAATAAGGCCCATAGCTCTCCAGCCATTCCCAGGCCAGCTTATAGTTCCCCCGCAATACCATGAACCGCACCACAGAAGCCCTCTCCGAGGCGTCAAGTTCCTCCGGCGGAATCTTCTTCAGGTACTCGTCCAGCGCCCGCATATCGTCCGTATCATAGTAGTACTGGAGAATCCGCAGATACAGTTCCCGCCTCACCTGCCTGTCCGAGGCATCGGAGGCCGCAATCCGCAGTTCCCTCTTGATGCGTTCAGGAGGTTCCTCCCTGCACACGCTCTCGCTGTCGCACAGATAGAAATCCAGTTCCGGCCCCAGCTCCCCGAAAGGCAGGAGCCAGCGCAGGAATTTCCCCGGAATCATCAGCTTCTCCATGGTGTAGTCCGCGTTCTTCAGGAAACGGTTCTTCTCCCCGTCCTCAAAGACGATGGTGTATCTGCTGCCGTAAAGGGACACCCATGTACGATTATCCGACAGAATATATTCGCTCGGATGCAGATTCCCCGGCTGGTATACATACACTTTCCGCAGCCTGTCATCCTCCACCTGAATCAGATGGGCGAACAGCAGCCTGGAGAGCGGCACACTGGTCTGCTCGTCCACCATCTCCGGCCGCAAAAGCTTATTATATAAATTCGCCAGATTCCGATTGATGCGTTTTCTTTTCATCTGCTCTGTGACAAAATGCTCTATCTTGAACCGATAGGACTCATAGATATCACCCAGCTTGTCCTGATGCTGACAGATAAAATCGTACAGATAAGCCGTATGGGCATAGTCCATATTGTTCTGATAGGAAAAATACTTCAGCACCGATTTGGGAATCTCCCGGGGCCTGTCCAGGTTCAGGGACATCATGAAATATTCATACAGATTCGTGATCCTCAGCTGGGCATCCACCCCGGCCCTGTACCACTCAAAATAAGCGGGGCCGGCCTTTCCGCCCTTTATCAATAAGGTGCAGATTTCCTGGAGCAGCTGCACATCTTTCTTTTTTTCATACAGCTCTGACAGCGCCGCGAAAAGCGCCGGAGAATACTCTTTCAACCTGCCAGCCAGATACAGCGTCTGTTCCACAGCCTCCCGCTTCAGGACGCCCTGCCTGACGCCGTACCAGACCACCTGCTGCTCGAACCTGCCCATCCTGCGGAGCAGCGCGGGGTTGGCATTTATCAGGGAAAGAGCCTCTATATACAGCACCGGGCTGGTGCAGCCTTTCCGGAACAGTTCCTCCCAGAAATCCCATTTCTCCCTGTCGGATCTGCAGTAATCCTCCGACAGATACATCAGAAGCCATCCCACCCGCCAGTTGGAATCGTCCCTGCAAAACATCCGCTCCACATCCCCGGCCACCTTTTCCACGTATCCCTCGTCCCCGTGAATCAGTGTGGTCAGGTAGAGATAATAGGCTGCCAGCGTATCATCGGAAGGGTGCTTTTCCAGCTCTTCCACCACATGGTCCAAAATCCAGCCGGCTTCGTTATAACGCTCCTCTGTAATCAGTAACTGGGCCTGCAGCAATCTGGCTGAGATATCGCTCTCATCCATGGCCACCAGCCGCTCCACCAGCTTCCCTGTCTCTTTCATCCATGCGGAGGTAGAGAGTTTCTTGAGCCGGAAAGCCTGATAGCATTCCATCAGGCGAATCGTATGGCGCATCCTCTCCGCCGCCGTGCTGCCCAGAAAAGCACCGCCGCCCAAGACTGCCGTCACAGGAATCCTCATATCCACATAGGAATTGTACAGCCGAATCCCTCCGAAGTTCCTGCCCCTCCGGCAGCGGTCACAGTCGATGAACACAGGCAGCCTGTACCGATTGCCCAGGAAATCGTCGTCTGTCAGCGTCTCTTTCTCCGTAAAGAGGAAATCCCCCTCGCACGCTATGGAAAGCCTGGTAAAGCCCCAGCCGCTGCGCAGGATCGTCACGCTCTGCTCCATCACTCCCGTGGCCCCAAAGGCGGGCAGCTCCACATTCAGCTCCGCCTCCTCCGTCACGAACTCCACGTTCTGCTTCTTATTCACCTGAATCAGGAACTCTTCCACATTCTGCTCTTTCCCCCGGTAGGCCGAAAGGGCCCTGTAATCTTCCAGGTATCTGGCATCGCTGCCGGAGAATACCCGCAGGAATTCCGGGGAGTAGAACAGCTTCACAGCCTCTTTCCAGTCGCTTTTCGCCAGGTTCGCAAAATGAAACAGATTCTTGATGGTGCCCACGGAGGATTCCGGCATATCATGCTCCACGGATACCACGAAAGGAAGATAGTATTCGCCGCGGTTACTGATGATGTCAAAGGATCCTTTCACCACGTCCCCTTCCTCCAGCTTTTCCCCATGGAAGCAGAAAGCGATTTCCTCCTCTGTACCTGTGAATTCTTCGGTCAGACATTCCATCCTCAAATCCGATGAAAGCACGGTCCCCGTTGTGAACATCCCCTCCGGGCCATGAATCCGGAAAGAGCCCTCATACTGCTGCCCCTTTTGGATGGCAAATTCTATTTTTGAACAGGAAAAATCAAGAGAACCGCTCTCATAGTCGAAGTTCCCCTCCAGAATCTGATCGATTATCTTCTGCATCTGCATTTATTCACCTGCTTTGCACCTCTACTAGACTGATTATAAATTTTGACAATAGAATCTGCCCTTAGATTCTATTGTATCAAATCTTCCGTCATAGGGCAACACCAGAAAACAAGCTGATTTACACCAGATTCAGCTTTTTGCTTATTATCATATATGTCGCGGCATACAGCAGGGCCGCCGCCAACAAATCAACGATAAACTGTAAATCCATTTTCAGGTTCATATAAATGCCAAAAGAATCGGCAAAACTGCGAAACAGGGAAACTATCATCTGCTCAGCCACCACGATGAGGATATAGAACACAATGCCCAGGAACAGCTTTGCCCTGGATGCAAGCTGCCCCAGAGAGATGCCGCCGAACAGAATCATGTTCGACGTAAATGACCCTATCAGGGAAACTGCAATCCACATGCCTACGAAATGGGTGGCCCGGAATCCGAACAGCGATTCCATCTCCAGCAGAATATCCCAGATGCCCATCATGATATCAGCCGGCACATACCACTCCGGCGCCACTGCCCACACCATGGAAAACGCCAGGATAAACAGGGAAAGATAGACCGAAATCAGCACGAGCAGCGTCCACAGCCCGCTGACTGTTATCTTGCTCACCAGAATCTGATGCTTCGTCACCGGCAGCGTATGGGTCAGATACCCCTGGTCCGTGTACATGGTCCTGTAGAAATGCACCCCCAGATAGACCCTGATTCCAAAAATGACGCACGCCAGCAGCGTCACATAAATCATCATGGTGAACATACTGAAGATGTCCAGCCAGCTGACGGAGCCGCTTGTGCTGGTAAGGGATTTCCAGAAAGGCGCCTGGAAAGAAAGCCATCCTAAAAAGGTGATGACTGCCATGGCGCCCAGCATCAGGCAGCCCATTTTGTATGTGCTCTTCCACTCGTGCTTTATCAGTTTTCCTAACATGCGAACACCTCCCTGAAATAAGCGTCCACAGACTTTCCGTGCTGCTCTCTGACATTGTCCACGGAAGTGTACAGCAACAGACAGCCGTAGCGCATGAAAATCACCTCGTCCAGCACCTGCTCGATATCCCCTATCAGATGGGTGGAAATCAGCACCGTGGCGCTTGGATTATAATTGTTCAGTATGGTCCGCAGGATATAGTCCCTGGCCGCGGGATCCACCCCCGCGATGGGCTCATCCAGAATATACAGATCCGCGTCGCGGCTCATGACCAGTATCAGCTGCACCTTCTCTTTCGTCCCCTTGGATAACGTGTTCATCCTGGAGGCCGGATCTATCCCCAGGCTCTGCAGCATCCCAATTGCCTGCCCCCTGGAAAAATCTTCGTAGAAGTCACAGAAGAAATCCAATATTTCGTTAACTCTTTTATTCCCTGACAGATAGGTTCTGTCCGGGAGATAGGCCACATGCGCCTTTGTCTCCACGCCTATGGGCTGTCCGCCTATTCTGATGCTGCCCTGAGTGGGCGTAAGCAGTCCGTTCAGCATCTTGATCAGTGTGGTCTTGCCGCTGCCATTGGGGCCCAGCAGCCCGATAATCTTCCCCCTGGGCAGGGTCAGACTGATATTATTGACTGCTATATGCTTCGCGTCGTAAGCTTTCGTCAGCCCCCGAATCTCAATCAGATTATTCATCTCCTGCCTCTCCTTTCCCTGCTGTCTCCTGCAGGAAGCTCACGGCCTGGCTTCTGCCAAACCCAAGCCCCTCCATCCCGGCAAAATATACTTCCGCGTGCCGCTTCGCCAGTTCCCGCTTGCTGTCCCGTATCAGCCCCTCATCCTCCGTGACGATCCGTCCGTTGGTCCCCTGGGTGATGATCAGCCCGCTCTTCTCCAGTTCCGCAAAAGCTTTCTGCATGGTGTTGGGATTCACCGCCGCCACCGCCGCCAGCTCCCTGACGCTGGGCAGCTTCCCTCCCGGCAAGTAGGCGCCGGATATAATCTGCACCTGCAGACGCTCCACCAGTTGGGCGTAGATAGGTCTGTCATTGTCCAAATTCCAAGCCACAAGCCCTCCTCCTCTCTATGGCAGGAAATTTCCTGTCCTGTCGCCATGTGATTGTATCAAATCCATAATACAATAATATGCCAAACAAGGCCGCGCGTCAATAGATTCCGCGTAACATTTTGGCTTTCCGGCGCATATATATAGCATAACAAATCTATGCGCCGCCTGGCGCGAGAGGAAAATTATGCCCGACACCAATAGAACCGATGCGCAGGAGCCGGAAAGCGCTGAAGCCTCCTATGCCGGAACAATCAAAATCAGCGTGGTCTCCTCCATCGGGCTGGTTCCCGTGGAAGGCGCCACCGTCACCATCGCCTACACCAGAGAGCCCGATGTCCCCCTGACAGTACTGACCACCGACAGTTCCGGACAGACCCCTGTGACAGAGCTTCCGGCGCCGCCCCTGGCGCTGTCGCTGCAGCCGGAGAATGAGATACAGCCTTACTCGGAGTACAATATCACCGTCACGGCTCCGGATTATGAGCCGGTACTGATATCCGGCTCGGAAATCCTGGCGGGAGAGCTTTCGCTCCAGCCCGTGCAGATGACTCCTCTGGCCGCCACACAGGATGAGGAAAAAATAGTAGTCATACCGGACCATACCCTGTACGGGGATTTCCCTCCCAAGATACCGGAGGATGAAATCAAGCCCATGGCAGAGACCGGGGAAATCGTCCTTAGCCGCGTGGTCATACCGGAATACGTCATCGTCCACGACGGCGTACCAAACGACCCTTCCGCCCCCAACTACTGGGTGCGGTACAAAGACTACATCAAGAACGTGGCCTCCTGCGAAATTTATTCCACCTGGCCTGAGAGCGCGATATATGCCAATATCCTGGTCATTCAGTCGTTCACTTTGAACAGGGTTTATACGGAATGGTATCGGAATCATCCCTGTTTCGTGGCAGGAAGCCGTTTTGTTTGATTCTAAAGCGTACTGTAATCTGTTCGTCCGTCACATCTATCCTGTCAATCAGTTTGTTTACAAGCACCCTCTGCGTCTGCGTATCCGCCTCTTTAAACACCTGCTGCCATGTAGGAATGTCCGCGTTCGCTTTCAGCCCTTTCCACTGGCCTGCTGCCACAGTAATTTCTTTTAAGTTTTCCCTTTTCTCCTGTATCTGCTTTTCCTTTTCCGCTTTTTTCTCTTTATGCTGACGAATGGCAGATGCTAATTCATCCAGCGATAAAGCGCAGTCCCCTGTCATCGCTTCGGGAATGTGTCCCTCCATGGTTTCAAGTCCCTGTATAATCTTTGCCAGCTCCCTTTGCAGCCTGGCCATCTCTGCTTCCTGTTTCCTTTTTTCCTGATTCCGGCTTTTGGCTATGGCATCATAAATGTTCTCATCCTCCTGCAAATGCCCTATATACTCTGTCAGACACTCAAATACTGTTTCTTCCACCCAGTCGGCGCGGAATTGTGCCGCTTTATTATGGGGGATTCCCGCCTGAGCAGACTGACAGCGATATATAGGGATTTTGCTCGCCCTCTTTTCACCAGTACCTTTTATCGTCCAGTAATTATATTTACTTCCATTCGTCATCTTTTTACCGCAATATCCACAATATATCACATCAATAAGCGATAATATGCCGTCGTTCCTCCTTATCACATTTATACCTTTATGCCCCAGTGTCTTTAGGTACTTATCGGACCTGCGGTTCCGCCTGTCCTGTGTCCTGTCCCACATTTCACCGCTGATTATCCGTATGCTTTCATCAGGATTATCTGACTTTATCCAGTCTGCACGATCCAGTCTGTGATACTTTCCGTTTATCCGTTCGCGGCGCTTATATGCCACATGTCCCGCATAGACAGGGTTCGTCAGGATGCTTGTGATTGTACCGGACTTCCATACATCTTTGGGCGCCATGGTCTTGTAATAGTCATCTTCGTTGAGCAGTCTGGCTATTTTGGCGGAGCCGAACTCCTGATGGAGCGATAAGGCATAGATATGCCTTACCACTTCCGCCTGCTCCGGAATTATCTCAAGATGGTGCAGGGCTCTCCCATGTTTGCTCAATTCGCCTGATAAGACCAATTTATAGCCATAGGGGGCTGCCCCTCCCATAAATTTCCCCTGCTGGACAAGCTTCTGTGCAGCGTCCTTGACCCTCATCCCTGTATCAGCGCTGCTTTTCTGGGCATTGCCGTACCTAAGCGCAAGCATCATCTGCCCCATGATATCACTGCTGTCGGGAGAAATACAGCCGTCCCTGACCGTATAAATATCCACGCCATAACTTTTCAATGTCATGACATAACTGCCGATTTCCCACATGCGTCTGCCGATTCTGTCATCTTTATATACTACCAGAATATCGTATTCTCCATTCCTGGCATCTTCCAGCGCTTCCTGTAAGGTATCCCGCTCACTGACAGCGGTTTTATAGCCGCTCATACTGCCCTCAAAATACTCCTTGCCGTCCAGTTCCCACTCGTCGTGCAGCTGAATATAGTCCAATACAAGACGTCGCTGAACCGATAAATCACCATCCGCCTCCAATTGCTGGTTGGAACTGACCCGCAATAACATCCGTGCCCTTTTCATGGTAAGTCGCTCCTGTGCCTCATCTGTTTCTGCAATTCCTCTTTCAGAATTTCTTTTACCTCTTTTTCAATCCGAGCCGTTTCGTCTGATGTCTCCGGGAATTGCAGAATCACCTGCATCTTTCCTTTTTTATATTCCGCTTCTCTTTTTATTTCTTCCACAGAATGCCCCACAGCAATACTCTTTCTATTCATAGTATTTTCGGGCAGCCTGGCACATTCGCATTTTCAAGGATTAGTGTCAAACCTTATTTAATACAACTAAAAACCGACAAAAAGGCCTGCCGTGTCAAAAGCAGGCTTTCATCTCCAATCCCTGTTTATTCCCAGCAGCGGCTTTCTATGAATGTCTCCACGAGCGCCTTGTCCAATCTGCCCTCTTTCTCCGCCATGTCTTTCAGGACCGACAATGCCCTTTCCGGCGGCATTCCGGGCTTGTAAGGCCTGTCGGCTGCGGTGAGCGCGTCAAATATGTCTATGATAGTGAGGATGCGCACCTCCGGGGGTATCTCATCGCCCGCCAGATGCTTAGGGTATCCGTCGCCCGTCAGATACTCATGGTGGGACGCCGCCCATTCACGGACATGGGAAAGCTCCGCGCTGAAGTGAATCTGCGAAAGCATCTTATCGGTCATGACCGCATGGGACTGCATGACATTCCGTTCCTCCTCCGACAGAGTTCCTTTGCGGATGGACAGCATTTCATATTCATCCTTTGCCAGCCAGGGCTTTTCTTCTCCATCTCTGTCCCTGTAAGTACGCTCCGCAAGCTGTCCCAGCAATGCTATCTTTTCATCTGTGACAAATCCTGCCGTGTTTACCGACTCCACAAGTTCCTCCGCATTTTTGATGTCCTTAAGCAGCGCATCCAGATTGCTTTCCCTGCCGGAGAGCATGTCGATCTGCCCAAGGAGACGCAGCACTTCCATGCGGTGGAGAAACGCGCTGCGCTGTTCCGGCAGCAGCCTCGCCTGTTTGTCCATGATTTCAAGGGGTATGACCAGTTTCCCCACATCATGCAGCCATATGCTCATAATGAGCTCTTTGCATCGCTCTGCATCAAAAGGAATCTCCCTGCCCTCATTTTCAGCTTTTCCATTCAAATAGTCCAAAAATCTCTCTCCATATTCAACCATATGCCTTGTATGGCTGGCGTTATATGGGCTCCGCTCTTCCACCGCTGACACGAAGACACGGACAAAGGAATTGAATAGTTCCTGAATCTCTTCTATATATCTGACATTCTGGATTGTAATCGCCGCCTGTGAAGCCACGGACTCCAGTACAAGCGATATCTCATCGGGGAATGGACATATCTTCCCCTCGGCATCTTTGGCATTGATTAGCTGCAGGACTCCCAGCTTTTCACCCCTGCGGTTCTGCATGGGCACCGCGATCATGGACTGTGTATGGTACCCGGTCATAGCATCATATCTGGCAGGCCCTGTCAGGTCATATTCATGGCAGTTCGCTACATCAGGGATATTGATCGTCCTGCCCTCCATCAACGCCAGGGCGCATACATTCTCACGTTTTAACAAAACCGGCGGGATATCCGGACGCTCACCGTCCCCGCCCTGGTAGACTTTCATGGTATCATTGCGCATAATGGTAAAGTACAGCCTGTCCTGATTCAGCAGATATAATGTTCCCGCATCGCAGCCTGAAATCTCCATCACGGAGATAAGGATCTTCTCCAGCAGCCTGTCCAGATTCCTTTCGGACGAGAGCAGCACTCCCACATTTAAGATTTTTTTGATTTCATCCTGAGTCATAATATTATCTCCATTCTTTCTTTCGCAAATATGCACAGGGCATCTTTGCAGGCTTCTCTTTCCTGCTCCCGCAGGAAGTTATCTGTATATCCGTGGCTATAATGCGTCATCAATACACGCCCGGCCCCCGCTTCATGCCCTGCTTTCAGTCCCTGTTCCCATGTGGAATGCCCCCAGCTTTCCTTAAAATCTTCCGCCGTGAAATTCGCGTCCCAGATGATCAAGTCGCTCCCATGGGCAAAATCCGTAATCCTTTCAAAAGTTCCCTCATCGCTCTCACAGTCCAGCGCATGGACAAGCCGTTTTCCATCGCTTTCCAGGCGGTACAATATATTGCCTCCCGGGTGGTTCCCCGCCATGGTGGACACGGCAAAACCGCCAAGTTCAAATCTGTCCCCGGCCTGTATCTCGTGAAAATATAATTTCGCCTTAAAATCCTGCACCCCCAAAGGCCACCATGGCGGCGACAACAGCTGCCTCATCTTCTGTTCCAGGCCGGTTCCTCCATATAAATGGATTTCCATATCAGCGGCAAAAAGCGGCTGGAACAAAAACAAGCCCATCACATGGTCTATATGCAGATGGCTGATGAGGATATCCAGGCGCATATCTGTCTGCGTGTCCCATTCCCTGCCAAGGGTAATCAGCCCCGTTCCCGCGTCGAATACAACCATATGGTTTTTCCGTCTTACAGACACACAGGACGTGTTCCCTCCGTATTCCATAAACTCCTGATATGGGGCAGGCGCCGAGCCGCGGACGCCCCACACCGTGATTTTCCAATTTTTATCCATTGGTCACCTCATAAAATCCTATCCAGCGTCAGGACTTCAAAACCCTTGCTCTTCCCTTTCAGTTCCGGCGGATTGGCCAATGGTGTGGCCATGATTCTTCCTTTCAGGGCATCGGCTGTCTTTCTGGAGATATAGATGGTCCCTCCCGGCGCATTGGCTTCAAGCCTTGCCGCCGTATTCACGGTATCGCCGATCGCCGTATAGTCCATGCGCTTTGGAGAGCCGATGTTGCCGACTACTGCCTTGCCCACATGTATCCCTATGCCGAACGCAAGACTCTGGCGATATTGCTGCTCCAATCTTTCAGACAGCTTCCGGGCTCCCGAAACCATGTCCATAGCGGCTCTGGCGGCATTCATCACATAATCTTCCTGGGGCAGTGGCGCGCCCCAGAATGCCATGGCAGCATCCCCCACATACTTGTCCAGCGTTCCTCCGTGGTTCAGGATACAGTCAGATATCAGCGTCAGGTATTGGTTCAGTATTTCCACTACAATTTCTGCCTGCAGCTTTTCACTCATGGCAGTGAATCCCCGAATGTCCACGAACAGCACGGCTATCTTACATGACTTTCCGCCCAGTTTCAATGCATCCGCATCTGACCCCAGCAATTTCTTCACGATTTCAGGCGCTACATATCGCTCAAAGGTGCGGGTAATCTGCCGCCGCTTCCTGCTCTCCTGTACGGCATGGGCAGCCACGCTTCCGATATACAGAACAGTCATGCCCAGAGGGACATAAAGGATATGAAAGATAAGGCCATGCTCGTACATAGATTTGCCGAAGAGAATCCAGCCGCAAGATACCAGCAGCCACAGGCTCGTGGAAAGTTTCAGGTTTCCTCTCCAAAAGAGCAGACAGGAAAAAAAGAGGATGAAAAACAACGCCGTGAACTGCTGATTGCCGTCCACTTCCTGTTTGAACCTGCCCTCCAGCAATGCCGCAATGGCATTTGCCTGATATTCGACGCCGTACATTTGACTGGCATGGTCAATGGATGTGATGTAGCTGTCCTGCAGGCCGGAGGCCATAGGACCGATCAGGACTATCTTGCCGTCAAAATATTCCGGCGGCACGCTGCCGTCCAGGACATCGGCAATGGAAATCGCTTCGAAATCCCCGGGTTCTTTGCTGTAGGAAAGATACCAAAATCCCTGACTGCTTACAGCCGGCATCTTCAAGCTTTCATCATATTTAAGGGCTATGGCCAAAGCCATGGACGGAACTATCGTTCCATCCGGCAAGGCAAAGTACAGAAGATGATGGCGCAATACACCGTCCGTATCCAGCATCGCATTGATATGGCCCTGGCTTGTAACCGCTTTCAATTCCTCAAAGGGCTCTTCAAAGGAAATCATCCGGAAACTGTCATGCACGAAACCGTCTCCTTTTTCCACAAAACCGGTATCAAACGCCGCGGCGTACGCCGTGACTACATTCCCGTAATCCTCTGCCGCATGAACCAGGGAACTGTCTGCGCCTCCTGCCCTCTCCGCGCTGTAAAGAATGTCAATTCCAATCGCAGCGGGACGACAATCATCAGACTTGCTCAGAAAAGAAATCGTTTCCGCTATCTTTTCTCTATTCCAATCCTGGTATAGGCCATAGCGCGCAATGGCTTTCTCGTCGATCGCGATGATTACGACATTCCCGTCAACCGCCACTGGCTGTTGATATAACGCATCAGATATGTATGCATCCACGGGATTCAATATTCCGGATTTTGCCAGCATGGCCAGAAAAAGCGATGCTGCCAAAAAACAACTCAACAAGCAAAATATTTTTTTCATAGGTTGTCTGTTTCCTGCCGATAGATTTACTCTCATTTATAATAGCATGTGCATCGCCAGTTCCGCAGAGAACCAGCAATGCTTTTGATTTGCTTCTTTACGGCAGAGCCTCTCTAAACGTTTCCATCTTAGCATGGATACAGGGATTTTACAACAAAAAGCGAAAAGAATCCCGCTTTTTATACAGGATAGGGCATAAAGCCTGATAACCGGCTTGTCCGATACAAGCCCGAGATCGCCCCTGAGTCAGCGGCGATCTCGGGGTACAGAAATCAGGGCTATAATTTCACCATCACCTCCTCCACGGCCTATGACCAGAAGTGGGTGTATGGCAGAAATATCTTCAAGAACATCGATTATCTCGTGGATACGGTATTTGCAAATTATCTTTCACGGCCCGGAGTGCGCCAACCCATCTTCACCTCCTACTGCGACGGGCGCAGGGTCACATGCAATGGCCTGAGCCAGTGGGGCTCCATGTATCTGGGCGAAGAAGGGTATTCGGCGATTGAAATCATACGGTATTATTATGGAAATGACATGTATATCAATACGGCTGAAGTCATATCCGGCGTGCCCTCCTCCTGGCCCGGCTATGATTTGACGGTAGGCTCCTCCGGCGAAAAAGTCAGGCAGCTCCAGACACAGCTGAACCGGATAGCCCGGAATTATCCTGCTATTCCCACCGTCTCTGCGGACGGCATCTATGGGCCTGCCACTGCTAACGCGGTCCGTATTTTTCAGGGAATATTCAATCTGCCGCAGACCGGTATTACGGATTATCCTACCTGGTATGAGGTGTCGGAAATCTATGTGGGGGTGTCCAGAATCTCGGAGCCGGGAGGATGAGCGCAAGCCTGCATGGAACAGACGCGAAACAGCCAACGGAATTGTTGGCTGTTTCGGTGTCACACTTTACATCACCTATTCTATGCTTCTGTCTCTTCCGGCTATGTACCACACTTTCCTCTTCTCGCCTCCGGACAGGCATCGCCCGATGCTTCAGGGCAAAATACAGCAGCTCGTCAATCTCAATGCTCTCAGGAGCGCAATAGTCCTCCAAATAGCCCCTGCCTTCTTCCCTGCTTTGCTTCCCGGACGAATCTTCTTTCAGCCATTTGGCCTTTTCCTGCCCGCAAACAGGCAGCAGAAAAGTCAATAAATCACCCTAAAAAAACGGGCATGCACCCCACGGCACATGCCCATTCTGCTATTTCCGGCCATCCAAAGACCGGGATGCCTTTATGAACGTCTATCTGCACTCATATTCCATTGAATCAGTAACTCCGAATCCGGTCAATTATTTTGTAAACACCATCATGATTTCATTGCTCCTGGCGATGAACTTGGTCATGGCCTCGGGAGACAGCGGGGCCTGCTGGATTTTCGCCAGGTCATAGAGCTGCTCGCAGATCATCCCCACGTTCTCGCCCTCCTGGTTGGCGTTCACATACTGCACCAGCGGATGGTTCGCGTTGAGGATAAGGGTCTCGCCCTCGCCGCCGAAGCCGCCCATATCCATGCCGGGCATGGAATACATCTTCATCATGTCCTGCATGCGCCTGCTCTCCTCAGACAGAGTCAGCACGGAGGAAATCTTCTCATCCTTGAGCTTCTCCACCTTGACTGCAAGTTTGTCATTCTCCAGCACTTTCTTCATAATCTCGCCCAGGGCCTTCGCTTCTTCCTCCAGCTCCTTGGCCGCTTCCTCATCGGTCTCGTCCTTCAGCGCGTCCGTCACGTCCGCGTCGATTCTCTGGAACTTCACGCCCTCGTTCTTGGACTCCAGCTGCTGGATGAAAGGCTGGTCGATGTTGTGGGTCAGGATGACGGCGTCCATGCCGTTGTCCCTGAACATCTTGATATACTGGCCCTGCTGCTGCTCGTCGGTGACATAGTAGATGGTCTTTTCTTTCTTTTCCTCAGTCTCTTCGTCGTCTTTCGCCCCGGAATCCGCCCCGTCAGCGACGACTTCGGCCTCCACTTTCTCGCCGTTCTCGTCCACCGCGCTGCCACCGTTTTCTGCCGCGTCATTCTCCGCGCCGTCTCCGTTCTCGCCATCGCCCGTGTCGATAGGCTTCACTTCCAGGCACTCAGGCAGAGTCAGGTATTTGCCGTCCAGGTTCTTGAATAGGATATAATCGTTCATCCTCTCGCAGAACTTGTCATCCTTCAGGCAGCCGAACTTGATGAAAGGACTGATGTCGTCCCAGTATTTGTCATACTCTTCTTTCTCCGTCTTGCACATGCCGGACAGTTTGTCCGCCACCTTCTTGGAGATGTACTCGGAAATCTTCTTCACGAAGCCGTCGTTCTGCAGAGCGCTCCTGGACACGTTCAGGGGCAGGTCAGGGCAGTCGATGACGCCCTTCAGCAGCATCAGGAACTCCGGGATGACCTCCTTGATGTTGTCCGCGATGAAGACCTGGTTGTTGTACAGCTTGATAGTACCCTCGATGGACTCGTACTCCATGTTGATCTTCGGGAAGTACAGGATGCCTTTCAGGTTAAAAGGATAGTCCATGTTCAGGTGAATCCAGAACAGGGGTTCTTTATAATCATGGAACACCTTGCGGTAGAACTCCAGGTATTCCTCCTTAGTACAGTCGTTGGCATGTTTCGCCCACAGGGGCGTAGTCTCATTCAGGAGCTCCGGACGCTTCCTGATTTTCAGCTTGACAGGCTCCTCTTCCGGTTCCTCCTGGTCCCCTTCTGCCGCGTCGTCGGATTCCGCCTCTCCGGCATCCTCCTTTTTCTCCTGCTTCTCTTTCTTCTCGGGCTGAATCACCTCCAGGACCTCATCGTCCTCGCGCTTCTCGTCCTCCTTGATAATCTGGGTCTCTGTGGTATCTGCCTTGGAGAGGTAGATTTCCGTGGGCATGAAAGAGCAGTACTTCTTCAGCACCTCACGGGCCTTGTACTCATTGCAGAACTCCAGGCAGTCCTCATTGAGGAACAAAGTGATAGTCGTACCTACCTCAGTCCTGCCTCCCTCCTCCATGGAGAACTCGGTGCCGCCGTCGCACTCCCAGTGCACGGGCTTTGCCCCCTCCTGGTAAGACAGGGTGTCAATATGCACCTCGTCCGCCACCATGAAAGCGGAATAGAAACCCAGTCCGAAATGGCCGATAATCTGGTCTGCATTGCTCTTGTCCTTATATTTCTCTATGAAATCAGAAGCCCCGGAGAACGCAATCTGATTGATGTACTCCTCCACCTCGTCCGCGGTCATGCCCAGGCCATTGTCGGTGAACGTCAGAGTCTTCTTCTCCGGATTGACAATGACGTCTATCCTTGCCTTATAGCCATCAGGCAGAGCGTACTCTCCCATCATGTCCAGCTTCTTCAATTTCGTCACGGCGTCGCAGCCGTTGGAAATCAGCTCTCTGTAAAAGATGTCGTGGTCGTTATACAGCCACTTTTTGATAATCGGAAAAATGTTTTCACTGTTGATTGATAAATTACCGCTTTTTGCTGCCATTTTACAACATCCCTTTCTTCATTCTTCTGAATATTTTAGCGAACTTATACTGCTTAACGATTTCACTTGCCATGAAACCAGACTGCATAACGCTGACTGGTTCGATCGCATGATTACATTAGGCAGTATTCAGCGTTATGAAATATAAATCCTGGAAAATAGTTTAAGACCATGGCACAAAAAAGTCAAGATAAAATTAGCACTCATTTTAAACGAGTGCTAATAATATGCCGGAAATGCTTGAAAACACTGGATTTCCAGCTTTCTAAAATTTTTCTAAACTACCGGAAAACAGCATTGCAAGCCTCCGGGAAACGGCTTTCCATCTCTGAGAACTCACTGCGGGAAATACTTGGCGTAGACATCAAAAAAGCTCTTCGTCTCCACGGCTTCGTCATGGAGCAGGGCGACCTCATCCCATACCTTCTCATTCAGCTGCCGCGCCAATGTCTCCACAAAAGCGTCATACTCCTGCCCGAAAACCTCCCTGCGCCGCTCTTCCACGATCTGCTGCTTGTTCAGGTCCGTCTGCTCCCTGTCAAAGGTGCTGAGGCATTTGATGATATGATATCCCGCCTCCGTCTCCACTACCTCGCTGACCTCCCCGGTCTCCAGGGAGAACGCCGCCTCCTCAAAGGCAAGGTCCATCTCCCCTTTTCCGAACGAGTAGCTGATTGTAGTATCCTCGCTGTAGCGGGTGGCCAGATCCACAAAATCCGCCTCGTCCTCCGCCGCCTCCCTGCGTATCTCGCAGGCATTCCGGTAAATCTCCTGTTTCCGCTCCCGGGAATAGTCCACCCTGTTCCCTGCCCCGTCCTCCGTTGAGGTGCGCAGCAGGATATGCTGCACCGTGATGGTGCGGGCCTCGTCATCGCTGATTTCCGGGGTCACATCCTGTATGATATAACGGTAAACTTTATCCGCCAGGGCATATTCTTCATAGAGCTGCTCTATAGTCTTCTGCTCCACGCCCATCAATTCCGCCTCCCGCTCATTCAGGGATGCGAAATATTCGGCTGCCGCCTGCTCCACCCTGCCGCTTTCCGCCTCATCCAGGGCAACCTCCCTGTCCTGGGCCAGCAGATACATGGTCTTAATCTGCGCGATTTTGGCCAGCACGGTATCTTTCACATTCTCTTCCAGCGTGACCCCCTCCACGGAAATGTTCCACACTTCCGCGCCGTAGACGCTCTCGTATTGATTCTGGGTATTGGTCAGATATACCATCATCTCCGGCACAGTGCAGACACCGTTTCCGATGCGGAATACCTCGTCCGGGCCCAAGCCTGTGGTGAACACCACCTTTGCGCTGTTCTCATCCCCGCAGGCAGATAATGGCGCCAAGGCCAGAAGCGTACAACACAGCAGCGCGGCCGCCCGTCTGCGCAATCTGCCGCCAAGCCTCTGCCGCCCCTGCCTGCCATCCCCTGCCGGATGTCTGTCTGCTACATTCATTTGCATCATCCTTATTCAGTAAATCTTCCGTGACACCAACCTCTTTACAGAAAATCTAAAAAAGCCGCCCGGACTCCCGCATAAGACACTGTTCGGACAGCTACAGATAAATCTGCCCATACCCCGCGCAAGCCCCCTGCACAGAACAGGGAAACCCCTTATGGAGTATGGGCTATCTCATCATTGTCTATTCGATTACATGAATCCAGCCCTTGGGAGCCTCGATTCTGCCCATCTGGATACCTGTCAGCGTATCATACAGCTTCCTGGTCACAGGTCCCATTTCCGTCATGCCGCTGGGGAAACAGATTTCCCTGCCGTGGTCCACGACCTTGCCCACCGGGGAGATCACAGCCGCCGTACCGCAGAGTCCGCACTCCGCGAAATCTGTCAGTTCATCCAGATACACCTCGCGCTCTTCAGCCTCCAGGCCCAGATACTCTTTCGCCACATGCATGAGAGAACGGCGGGTGATGGAGGGAAGGATGCTGTCCGACTTAGGAGTGACTACCTTTCCGTCCTTTGTCACGAAGAGGAAGTTGGCTCCGCCGGTCTCCTCCACTTTTGAGCGCGTGCCGGGGTCAAGATACATATTCTCATCATAGCCGTTCTTATGGGCTGTCACGATTGCATGCAGGCTCATAGCGTAGTTGAGGCCGGCCTTGATATGGCCTGTCCCATGAGGCGCTGCCCGGTCAAAGTCGCTGACGCAGATGGTCAGGGGCTTCGCGCCGCCTTTGAAATAGGGTCCTACCGGCGTGCAGAAAATACGGAACTGGTACTCATTCGCCGGCTTTACGCCGATAACGGAATTGGAACCGAACATATAGGGACGGATATACAGCGTAGCGCCACTGCCATAGGGAGGCACATAAGCCGCGTTAGCCTTCACTACCTCAGTCACCGCATCCACAAAGCGCTCCTTAGGGAACACCGGCATCTCCAGGTGCTCCGCGGAGGATGCCATGCGCTCCGCGTTCAAGTCAGGCCGAAACGCCACGATGCGCCCGTCGTCCGTAGTGTAGGCTTTCAGGCCCTCAAATATGGTCTGGGCGTACTGCAGGACGCCTGCGCACTCATTCAGGACAATGTTCGCATCCTCTGTCAGGCTGCCATGGTCCCAGTCGCCCTCCTTATAATAAGAGACATATCTCTTTTCCGTCTGAATATATCCAAAGCCAATATTGCTCCAGTCGATATTTTTCTTCTCCACTTGCCGTACCTTCTTTCAACATTTTTATTTTACACAATTATTATACTTTTCCGGCCAAAAGTCAATATTTTTTTGCCTTATTTCTTCCTCTCGTACTTCAAAAAAGTATAGGCGATATCGAAGTAAGTCTGCTCGTCGCTGTCGGCTGTAATCTCCCACTCCGGATCCCTGTCCAGGTTGGGGAAATGGGCATCCGCCTCATAAACGTGGTCTATCATGGTGATATGGGCCGTATCGCAGTAAGGCAGCAGCTGTGTGTAGGCGCTCTCTCCTCCGATGCAGTAGACATCCTCAGGCGGATAACTCTCCAGCTCCCGCAGCAGCTCCTCTATGGAATGGACTACTGCCGCTCCTTTGACCCGGTAGTCCTTGTCTTTAGAAAGAATGATGTTCGTCCGTCCCTGCAGGGGCATTCCCTGGGGAAAGGTCTGCAGGGTCCTGCGGCCTAATATCACTACCTTGCCGATGGTCTCCTCCCTGAAACGTTTCTGGTCGTTGGGTATGCTGACAAGCAGCCTGCCATTCTTTCCGATAGCCCAGTTTCTGTCTACTGCCGCTATGATATTCATCCCTTATGTCTCCTATCCCGTTTCCTGCCGATTACCGCTCCCATTTATCGCAGAGGGAGTTAATCTGGTCTGCGAATTTACCCATATCCTTGTTCGGCATGCCGTCAAGCCTCTTGACCAGGTTAAGCAGCCTCTGGGCGGCGGCAAGCAGTCTCGCGTAGACTGTGGACAGCGCGCCCTTTGCTTTCTTCTTCACCGGCACAGGCATTGCCTCATATTCCAGCTTGCCGGAAAGCAAATCGAATACCGTCCCGCTGTAGGGCGCACAGGTTCGCTGCCCATACTCAATCTTCAGGCATTCCGCAAAGCCCGCGCACACACTGTCCTCGCCATGTACCACAAAGACTTTCCTTGGTTTCTCCTCAAAGCCGCATATCCAGTCTATCAGCCCATTCTTGTCCGCGTGGCCGCTCATGCCCGCCAGCTTCTTTATCTCGGCACGGACCTGTATGGACTCGCCGAACAGCTTCACCTCGTCCACGCCGTCCACAATGGCGCGTCCAAGAGTACCCACCGCCTGATATCCCACAAAGAGGATGGTGCATTCCGGCCTCCACAGGTTGTGCTTGAGATGATGCCTGATACGTCCGGCCTCGCACATGCCGGAAGCCGAGAGGATGACCTTAGGCGTATCGATGAAGTTGATTTCCTTGGACTCCTCGCTGGTGATGGAAAGCTTCAGGCCCGGGAAAGAAATGGGGTTGATGCCCTCCTGTACCATCTCCAGGGCATCCCCGGCAAAGCATTCCATGCGGTTCTCCTGAAAAATCTCCGTGGCCTCCACGGCTAAGGGACTGTCCACATACACCGGGAAATTCTCATGCCCTTTCACCAAGCCAGCCACCTTGATTTTGCGCAGGAAATACAGCATTTCCTGGGTGCGCCCCACAGCAAAGGAGGGGATGACCACATTGCCGCCTCTGTCGAAAGTTTCCTTCAGGATTGCCGCCAGTTCATGCACATAATCCGGGTTCTCCGCTGCATGGAGCCTGTCGCCGTATGTAGACTCCATGACCACGTAATCCGCTTCTTTCGTGTGGATCGGATTGCGGAGCAGAGGCTGATTTTTGTTGCCCACGTCTCCTGAAAATACGATTTTCTTCGTATGTCCGTCTTCTGTCAGCCACACTTCGATGCTGGCCGAGCCTAACAGATGCCCGATGTCCGTAAAACGTATGGTCATCTCATCACAGACCTTCACCTCTGTATCATAATGGCAGGGAATAATCCGCTTGATGATTCCCTCCGCGTCCTCCATGGTATAGAGAGGCTCCACTGCCGCAAGGCTCTCGGTCCTCTTGGCTTTCCTGTTCTTCCACTCTGCCTCCATCATCTGGATATGGGCACAGTCGCGGAGCATGATGCTGCACAGATCCGCCGTGGCCTCGGTGGCATACACCTGCCCACGGAAGCCTTTCGCGTACAGAAGCGGCAGCAGGCCCGTGTGATCGATATGCGCATGGGTCAGCAGCACATAATCAATCAGCCCCTCGTCCACCGGCAGAGGCACGTTCTCGAACACATTCACTCCCTGCTCCATGCCGCAGTCCACCAGTATATGCCTGCCGCCTGCCTCCAGGTAGTGGCAGCTTCCTGTCACTTCATGGTCCGCACCTACAAAAATCAGCTTCATAAAATACACCTCCTATTCCAGCACCACATCTCTACCGCTCCTCTTATTGATACCACACGCCAGTAAAACCTGCCGCGAATCCCGTCCGCAGTATGGCGCAATTACAGCCTCATAAAGTTGTATAGTTCCATTTTAGTATGTTCTTTTGTTTATCGCAAGAGAAAAGTAGCCGAAAAGTAAAATATTGCCCTGTTATCCTCCATGTGCTACAATAGAAGAAGCAAATGGGCAGGAAGAGGAATTTCATGATAGACAAAGAAATAAATTTTCATCAATTACACTTTGACAGCATTCAGGCGCTGCGCGGTATCACAGCCCTCTTTATCGTGCTGGAGCACATCCGGTTCCTGGGCTGCGGCGCTTTCGGCGTGGATATCTTCTTCTGTATCAGCGGCTTTATGATTATGTTTTCCACCCACACGGACACCAGGTATTTCCTGCGCAAACGGCTGATCCGTATCCTGCCGCTCTATTATCTTATGACCATCGGCACTTATCTGCTCCTGGTGCTGTTTCCGGGCATGTTCCAGCAGACAAAGGCTGAACCGGCTTTTCTTTCGAAAAGCCTCCTGTTTCTTCCTTTTGATATTGGTAATGGGGCGATCCAGCCTCTGATGCGCATCGGGTGGACGGTAAACTGTGAAATTTTCTTCTATCTATTGTTTCTTCTTTCCATGCGGATCAGCCACAAATTCAGAGGTCTTATCTGCAGTCTGTTTCTGCTGGGAGTCATCGCGGCTGCCCACCTGGTGCCTGCCCCTCCGATATTTTTAACTTTTTATGGAAATCCTGTGATGCTGGAGTTTATCTTTGGCATTTTCTGTTATTATATATCGCGACGCCTGTACAGGCGATACCAGTCTGGAAAACTGCCCGGATTTTGCAGTTTTCTGGGAATCGGGGGGCTTTTGGCGGGATTTCCGGGGCTGGTGATTACCAAGAATTATATCAATGTCCTTGGCTTTTACAGACCTCTCATATGGGGGCTGCCCGCCATGGTGATTGTATTATGCGCCTTTCTCACAGGTCTGTACCATGACAGGATTCCCGGCCCTTTGGTCCGGCTTGGCGATATCAGCTTCTCCCTCTATCTGGTGCATTATTACCCCGTGATGCTGCTGGACAGATTCCTGTTCGATTTCTCAGCGCTTAGCCCATGGGCGTTTCTGGGGGTAACCGTGGCATTCGCTGTCAGCACAGGCCTGTCTCTGATCAGCTGGAGGCTTATCGAAAAACAGTTTTCCGGCTGGCTGCGCAGGAAACTCCTGCATTGACACAGGCATATACTTTTTTATACTTTTATATCATTTTTTTTAAAAAAGCGGTTGACAGATGAATATTTCCATAGTATAATTCTCTTTGTTCGTAGGGAATATGTTTTATGAATGCGATAGTGGCTCAGTTGGTAGAGCGCCACCTTGCCAAGGTGGAAATCGCGGGTTCGAGTCCCGTCTATCGCTCTGGTTAGTAAAAAAGGAATCCCATAAAATGGGGTTCCTTTTTAATTCTTTATTATATGCATTTTATCTCATTTTCATTTCCACGGACTGCGGGCTGAAACTCAGGAATTTCGTTCTTCCGGCTCGTCTTCCCATTCTCAGGACTACCCCCTGCTCTTCCCACCGGAAAGCCTGCTTTCCTTCCCTGTCTCTGCCCGCGCCGCTATGCGCATCTCCCATAAAAATCGTGACGTTATTCCGTATTTCCAGTCCGTCCCTCTCCGGCGATTCCACGTCTCGTCTCTACGCCGCACTTACACTACACCGTCATGTCCACCTTCGCGCCTTTGATGTCCTCCGCCGCCAGGTTCACTTCGTTCAGGACTTTCTGAATCTGCTGCTTGACCTCATCCATGGTCTGCTGCAGATCCGTCATCTCCTCCACGGGCATGTCTTTTATCAGCTCTTCCAGCTCTTCCTCTCTCTCGTCCCGCTTCTCCTGGATCTCCTCCTGCTCTTCCTTCTTCTCCTCGATGGCCTCGGCCTGCTCTTCCCGCTTCTCCTGCTCCTCGTCCAGATGCTCCTTGGCCTCCTCCATCACCAGGCCGATGGCGGTATCCCGTGAGGCGTCCATGACCTCCTCCGCGTCCTTCCGGGCGTCCACCATGGCATGGGACTTGACGCGCTCTTTCCGGATAGCCGCATTTACCTCGCTGTTCTCCAGAATCTTGCCGTTGTTGGCCGCAATCTGTTTCTTGTAAAACGTCGCCTCGTCGTCCAGCGCCAGCGCGCGCTTCTGATATTCCGTGAGTTCCTCCTCTTCCAGGCTCACCGTGGGGGATTTCCGCATTTGCATGATGCGCTCCAGCTCCTGCTGCTCCTCGCTGTCAGGGCTTATGCCGAAAGCGTCCCGAAGCTCTTCCATCCTCTGGTTGACGTCCTTCAGGTTCTCAAGGGCCTCCTGGTTATCCTCCTGAAGCACCTTGGACTCCTCCTCGCGCACCTTGATTTCATCGTCAATCTGCTTGTCCATGCCCCAGGCATCGCTCACGATCTTCAGGGCCCGCTGCTGGGCTTCGGACTTCTTTTGCTGTATCCTCTCCCGCAGAGGGAACTCCTTCAGGAAATCTCCCGCGTATATGGTCTTGCTCTTTTTGTCGCAGGACTCCGTGGCTTCCTTGTTCGCCCACTCCGCCTGCGCGTTGTTCCTTGTGTCTCCGCTGAAAACGGTTATATTATTCTGTACGTTCATGGCTCCCCCTCGCTTATTTTCTCCAACTGACAGCAGAACATACGAAATGCCGGGCTGCCAGCGACAACGGTTTCGTTACTTCCTATATAGGTATGTATCGGCTGATTGGCGTCGATTCTTAAGCGTCTCTCATATTTCAAAACATTATCTTGAAAAATACACGGATTAGCATCCGCCCCTCACAGCGCCCCGGCAGAAATGCGAAAACTGCCGGACAGCCCAAAGCCATCCGGCAGAAAACCGATATGGCGCATTCGCGCACAACAGGACGTTTAAACCGCAAACTGTGAATAATACAAATCCGCATAGAAGCCTTTCTTCGCCAGCAGAGTTTCATGGTTCCCCTGCTCGATGATGTTGCCGTCCTTCATCACCAGGATGATGTCCGCCTCCTGGATGGTGGAGAGCCTGTGGGCCACGATGAAGCTGGTCCTGCCCTCCATCATCCTGGCGAAAGCGTTCTGGATCCGCATCTCCGTGCGGGTGTCGATGGAAGAAGTGGCCTCGTCCAGAATCAGCATGGGCGGCAGGCAGAGCATCACCCTGGCGATGCACAGCAGCTGCTTCTGTCCCTGGGACAGGCTGCCGCCGTCCTCTGTGATGACGGTATCGTACCCCTGTGGCAGGCGCTTGATGAAGCTGTGGGCATGGGCCGCCTTGGCCGCCTGAACCACCTCGTCCTCCGTGGCTTCGGGCTTGCCCATGCGGATGTTGTCCCGGATGGTGCCGCTGCGCAGCCAGGTCTCCTGGAGCACCATGCCGTAGCTGGTCCGCAGGCTTCCCCGGGTGATGTCCCGGATATCCGTGCCGTCCACCGTAATCCGCCCGCTGTCCACGTCATAGAAGCGCATCAGCAGATTGATCACCGTGGTCTTGCCGCAGCCGGTGGGGCCTACGATGGCCACCCTCTGGCCGGGTTTTACCGTCAGGTTAAAGTCCTGAATCAGTTTTTTGTCGGGCACATAGCTGAAATGTACGTTCTCCAGCGCCACGTTGCCTGTGGCGTTCGTCAGCACCTTGGCGTCCGCTGCGTCCGGCACCTGGGGCTCCTCCTCTATCAGCTCAAAAATCCTGGCGGCACAGGCCAGAGCGTTCTGCAGTTCCGTCACCACGCCGGATATCTCATTGAAGGGCTTGGTGTACTGGTTGGCATAGCTCAGGAAACAGGACAGCCGTCCCACGCTGATGCCGCCCCGGATGGCCACGAAAGCGCCGAAGATGCCCACCCCCGCGTACACCAGGCTGTTGACAAAGCGGGTGGCCGGATTGGTGATGGAGGAAAAGAAAATCGCTTTCAGGGAGCAGTCCTGGAGCCTGCCGTTGATCTCTCCGAACTGGGCCTTCACTGCTTCCTCCCGGGAGAAAGTCTTCACGATTTTCTGGTTCCCGATGGTCTCCTCGATCAGGGACGTCTGCTCACCGCGGATTTCCGACTGGAGCTTGAACATGGAGTAAGTCCGGGTTGCGATGAACCGCGCCACCAGGAAAGACACCGGCGTGATGCACACTACCACCAGCGCGATGGGCACATTGGTTATCAGCATGAAAATCAGGGTGCCGATGATGGTCAGCACACCGGTGAAGAGCTGGGTAAAGCCCATGAGCAGACCGTCCGCAAAGGTGTCCACGTCCGCCACCACACGGCTGACGATATCGCCGTAAGCATGAGCGTCCAGGTATTTCAGCGGCAGCTTCTCCAGACGCTCAAAGGCGTCCTCTCGGATGTCCTTTACCACATGATAGGTGATATGGTTGTTGCAGGTGTTCATCACCCACTGGGCCACCGCTGTGATAATCATGGCGATGGCAATCTTTTTCATGACGGAGAAGACGCCCGCGAAGTCCACCGCGCCTTTCCCCAGGAGCAGATCCACCGCGTCCCCTGTGAGGATGGGGATATAGAGGGTCAGCACCACCGTCACTGCCGCCAGCGCCAGCGACAGGCCTACCATCAGCCAGTATCTGCGGATGTAGTTCAGCACCTGGCGCATGGCGGCCATCTGGCCGCTCTTCTTTGCCGTCTTTTTCTGTTCCTTATCTGCTGCCATGCTGCTGGCCTCCTTTCTCTGTTTTGGCTGCTTTCAAACGTTCTTCGGGATATTGGGAGAAATAGATTTCTCTGTACACATCGCAGTTGTCAAGGAGCTGGTCATGGGTTCCGATGCCCGCCATCTCACCGTCGTCCAGCACGATGATTTTGTCCGCATGTCGGATGGAGGAGGCCCGCTGGGAGACGATGAATGTGGTGGTGCCGCCCTCCACTTTCTTAAGCGCTGTCCGCAGCCTGGCATCCGTGGCGTAGTCCAATGCGGAAGCGCTGTCGTCCAGAATCAATATCTGGGGCTTGCGCACCAATGCCCTGGCGATGGTCAGCCGCTGTCTCTGGCCGCCGGACAGGTTCTTGCCGTTCTGGGCGATTTCCGCGTCCAGGCCGTCCCGTTTGCCCTCTACCACTTCCCTGGCCTGGGCCGTGTCGATGGCCTGCCACATCTCGTCTTCCGTGGCATCCGGCTTGCCCCACTGGAGATTACTGCGGATGGTTCCCTTGAACAGCACGGCCTTCTGGGGTACCATGCCCACTATCTGGCGCAGCTCGCTCTCCGGCATCTGGCGGATGTCCCTGCCCTCCAGCCGGATGCACCCCCCTGTGGCGGGATAGAAGCCGGGAATCAGGTTGATCAGGGAAGACTTGCCGGAACCCGTGCCGCCGATGACGCCGATGGTGTCGCCTTTGTTTACCGTAAAGTCGATGTCATGCAGCGTCTCGGCCCCCGCTCCGGCGTATGTCAGGGATACATGGTCGAACTGCAGGAAAGGCGTCTCGCCGGTACCGCTTCCAGGCTGTACCGTCTGTGCCTTCCCGTCGGAAACCTGTCGCCCTGCGGTCATCCAGTCCTCATTCTGAATCTCAAATACGCCCGCCACCCGGTCTGCGCAGGCCAGCGCCTTTGTGACCGTGATGATCAGGTTTGCCAGCTTCACCAGCTCCACCAGAATCTGGGACATGTAGTTGATGATGGCCACTACCTCGCCCTGAGTCAGGTTCCCCACGTTCACCTGAAGAGCGCCGATATAAATCAGAACGATAATCGCGCCGTTCACCACCACATAGGTCACCGGATTCATCACGGCGCTGATTTTTCCTACGAAGACCTGGCTGTCCGCAAGGGCTTTTGTGTGCCCCCTGAAACGCTCCTCTTCCTTTTCCTCCTGATGGAAGGCCCGGATGACGCGGACGCCTGTAAGGTTCTCCCTTGTGACGCCAAGCACCCTGTCCAGGTTGGCCTGTACCTTTTTATACAAAGGCATGGTCCATATCATGATGCCGAACACCACGATGGCCAGAAGCGGAATGGCCACCACGAACACCAGCGCGCTCTTCACATCGATGGTGAACGCCATGATCATGGCCCCGAACACAATGATGGGAGACCTCAGGAACAGGCGCAGCACCAGGTTCACGCCGGACTGGATCTGGTTCACATCGCTGGTCATGCGGGTGATCATGGTGGACGTGCCCGCTTTGTCCACATTGGTGAAATCCAGACCCTGGATATGGTCGAACAGGGCCTGGCGGAGCTTGGCGGAGAAGCCCACCGCCGCCTTGGCGGCGAAGAACTGGGCCGTGATGGAGGACACCAGCCCCACCACCGCCAGGGCCAGGAGACATAAGCCCATCCGCCAGATATGGGCCGTGTCCGGCCCTCCGGCACCGCCCACATTGATGCCCCTGTCGATGATGCCGGCCATCACCAGCGGCACCAGCAGCTCGAAGAAAGCTTCCAGCAGCTTAAAGAGCGGCGCAAGGACAGACTCTTTTTTGTAGTCGCTCAAGAATTTCATCAGCTTTTTCATACTTCATTACCATGCCTTTCCGTTACTTCCTTGTATTTATCCGGCTTTCATGCCTGTCTGATTCTATTTCGCGTTCTGCTCTTTCCTTTGTACCCGCATCGCGCTTCCCCGGTAACCAAAACGCTCTGCCGGAATATAATATAAAGAAAAGAATCCTGCCGGAGACCGTTATGGCGATTACATCCCAGGATATCCTGAACCTTTCACACTCCCTGAAAGATATCTGCGAGGTGAACTGCAATACACCGGAATGCCTTTCCCAGACTTTGAAAATCCTGATGCAGTATAATCTCATTCAGGCAAATCTGCAATTCGGCAGACAGTTCGGACAAATCTGCGAACCGCCGACCTGTCCGTCCGTACCGGCCGCACTGAAACCCTCACGCCCGGCTACGCTTACGCCCTCCGCTTCTGTTCCGATGACATGTAAGTCCCCGGCTACGGCCGCACCTGACATTTCAGTCCCGCCCAGGGACGATTCCGCTCCGGCGGCCAATGGTCCGTCTTCCGCGCAGCCCTTCCGGCTGGACGTCGGCGACCCGTTCACGGCTGACTAGGGAAACGAATTCCTTTGAGAAATGACACCTTATTTCAGCACCGGCTTCCAGCCATTCTCCACCTCAAGGAACAGCTCCGCGAATTCCTCTTTATCAAAAATGCGCAGCATGCGGTCCATATGCCATATGACGGGCAATTCCAGAATAGTGTCGATATCCGTCCAGAAGACTTGCCCCTCATCAGAAGATTTCAGCTCCCCGGAGAATCTGTCTGTCTTGAACAGAAAGACTACATACCTTCTCCCGTCTTCTTCCACCCAGTCCTTGACGCCGCAAAGCCGCGGGCTTTCTATTGTCAGATTCGTTTCCTCGTAAATCTCGCGGATTACGGAATCCACAAGGGGCTCATGCATCTCTACATGCCCGCCGGGAAAGACAATGCCCTTGCCGTCCTCAAATATCTTCTCTTCCACCAGCACTTTCCTGCCCTCACAGACCATGCACATATTCGTAAGAATCACATTTTCTGACCGTTCCATTTTTCTCCTATGTCCCCTCTGCCCGCCTTTTGCGGCAGGTCATGTCAATCCATTTTTGAATATCGGCAGAAAGCAATGCTGTATCCGGCAATGCCGTCAATCTCCTCAAACTCCACTCCTCTGCCGTTTACAACCATCCGTTTTTCCATCATCAGATTCATGTCCAGCACATGCGCGACGCCCTCTCCTGTCAGCTTGCCATAGGCTTCTTTCCTCGCCCATATCCGAAAAAACAAGGCTTCCTCCTCTCCGCAAGCCTCCAATGCCCCCTTTTCCTGCTCGGAGAAAAAGCGGCCAGCCAGCCGTCTCCTGTCGCAGGCACAGTGCTGCTGGATATCTGCGCCTATTTCCTCCTCAGACAGCCCGCACAGGACATATTTGCCGGAATGCGACAGATTGAAATAAAACGGAAGTTCCGCGAAATACGGTTTCCCATTCTTATTATATCTGTATTTAACGGGAATACAGGGCGTCTCCCCCAGAGTCTCCAGCAATTCGCGCACGGAATAACATCTTATTCCATTCGGCAAACCATCTCTCCTCTCTTTGAGGAAGTTCAAGTCCGCGCCTGTCCCGCAGAGCGCTTCCCCCACTGCCAGCTGCAGCAGAAGCCCCGCTCCCAGGCATGCCGCCCTGGATTTAGCATTTCTCATCCGCTCAGCCTTCTTCCGCCTCGCCTCGTCCACTCTGGAAAAGGCCCTCTGCAAGAGGGCCTCATCAAATTCTTCTATAGATAAGAGATACTTCGCAGAATACATCCCTACTCCGTCACCTGCAGATGCAGCTCCTCCAGCTGCTTAGGATCCACAGTACCCGGCGCTTCTGACATCAGACAGGACGCATCCTTAATCTTAGGGAACGCTATGACATCGCGAATATTGTCCGTCTGAGCAAGCTGCATGACGAAACGCTCCAGTCCAATGGCCAGCCCGGCGTGAGGCGGAACCCCATATTTAAAGGCGTCCAGCAGGAAGCCGAACTGCTCGTGGGCTTTCTCTTTCGTAAAGCCAAGAGCTTCGAACATCCTCTCCTGCACATCGCTCTGGAAAATCCTGACGCTGCCGCCGCCCAGCTCCATTCCATTGACTACAATGTCGTAAGCTTTCGCTCTTACTCTGCCGGGCTCAGTCTCCAGGAATTCCAGATCCTCCTCCATGGGCATGGTGAAAGGATGGTGCATGGCCATATACCGTCCCTCTTCCTCGCTCCACTCAAACTCAGGAAACTCTGTCACCCACAGGAAATTGTACCGGTTCTCATCAAGCATCCCCAGCTGCTTTGCCAACTCCACGCGAAGCGCGCCCAGCACGGACCATACCAGTTTCAATTTATCCGCCGCGAAGAGAAGCAGGTCTCCCGGCTCACCGGCCATGGCCGCCACCAGTTTCTTCAGCTCCTCCTCCGTCATGAACTTCGCGAAAGAGGATTTATAGCTGCCGTCCGGCTGCACGGACAGATATGCCAGTCCCTTCACGCCGTATCCTTTGGCAAACTCCACCAGAGCGTCAATCTTCTTTCTGGGCATCTCGGCCTGTCCCTTGACATTGATGCCCCGGACGCTGCCGCCGGCCTCCAGCGCGCCAGTGAACACGCCGAATCCACAGCCCTTTACCGCCTCCGACACATCCACCAGCTCCATGCCGAATCGGGTATCCGGCTTGTCGGAGCCGAAGCGGTTCATAGCCTCGTCCCAGGTCATCCTCTTGATGGGAAGCGGCACCTCCAGGCCCACAGCCTCCCTGCAGACATTCGCCACCATCCGCTCCGTGACGTCGATCACGTCTTCTGTATCCACAAAGGACATCTCCAGGTCGATCTGGGTAAACTCCGGCTGCCTGTCCGCCCTCAGATCCTCGTCTCTGAAACACTTTGCAATCTGGAAGTACCTGTCGTATCCCGAGCACATCAGCAGCTGCTTGAAAATCTGCGGCGACTGAGGAAGCGCATAGAAACAGCCCTGATGAATCCTGCTGGGCACCAGGTAATCCCTTGCCCCTTCCGGCGTGGATTTGTTCAAAACAGGCGTCTCTACCTCCAGAAAGCCCTCTTCCGATAAAAAGGCATGAACTGCCGCCGTTATCCTGCTGCGCAGCATGAGATTCTTCTGCAGATCGGGCCTGCGCAGGTCAAGGTAGCGGTATTTCAGGCGCAGCTCCTCCTTGGTCTTGGAATCCGCCTCAATGGGAAATGGCGGCGTCTCCGCCTCGGACAGAATCCTTAATCCATCCGCCCTCACTTCAATCTCTCCTGTAGACAGGTTTGCGTTCACCGCGCCTGCGCGCTTCTCCACTTTGCCCGTCACTGCCACTACGAACTCGCTGCGCAGTTTCTCCGCTTTGGCGAAATTCTCCCGGCCACAGTCGGCCTCCTCGAAAATGACCTGCAGGATGCCTGCCCGGTCACGCAAATCCACGAAAATGATGCCGCCCTTGTTGCGCTGCTTCTGCACCCAGCCCATGACGGTGACTTTCTCCCCCGCATTTGCCGCGGAAATTTCCCCGCAGCGATGTGTCCTCTTCAATCCTTTCATTGACTCTGCCATATCGTTCCTCGTTTTCTGTCCCTTTTTCTATAGGGCATTCTTTATTATGTAGTCTTCTGTCTGTTTTTGCCCGTACAGGCTCTCCCTGCCGGCGGGGCCGTTTTCAAATTCCATGGCTCTCACTTTTTCAGCGCTTCCTTATAGAATTCCACGAATTCCTCATACCCCTGGGCTTCCAGCTGCTCTTTCTGGAACTTCTTGTTTTTGTTCATCCGGACTACCAGCACCTGGGCGCCGCTCTCCCTGGCCGCCTGCGCCCTGGCCATCACATCGTAAAGCGCCTGCCCCTCTACGCCTTTTTCCACCAGATAAGCCACTCTCGCCGGCCTGTCAGGAATCTGGAATCCGCTCTCCATCAGGAGCATGATAATCCGTTCAAATCCAATCGAAAATCCACACGCCGGCACATCCTTGCCGGTGAACTTCCCTACCATCTTATCATACCTGCCGCCACCGCCGCAGCTGCCGCCAAAACCCGGGATGGCAATCTCAAAGATAGTCCCCGTGTAATAAGACATCCCCCTGACCAGCGTAGGATCGAATACCATTTTGAAATCCGCCGTCTTCGCCGCATTCACGCTGTCGATGATTTCCTGCAGCCCCTCCATGAGGCTAACGTCCAGCACGCCCTCCAGCTTTCCTGCCAGGAAAGCTATGCCGTTCTCCGCCTGCTCCAGTCCCCGGTACAGCTCCAGATACTTGTCCACCGTCTCTTTTGCATAGCCGTTCTCCAGAAGTTCGGCCTCCACACCGTCCATCCCGATTTTATCCATCTTGTCCAGGGTAATGAACACATTGTCGCAGACCTCTTCCGCGAAACCGCCGGCCACAGCCATGGCTTTCAGCAGCTGCCTGTCATTGATACGGATTTCAAATCCCTGAAAGCCCAGCCGCCCCAGGGTGGTGGTGGTAGCCAATATCAGTTCGATTTCCGCCAGATTGGAGGCCTCTCCGAAAATATCGATATCGCACTGCGTGAACTGGCGGAACCGTCCCCTCTGGGGCCTCTCAGCCCTCCACACATTGCCCGTCTGCAACGCCTTAAAGGGCGTCAGCAGCTGCGCCGCGTTATTGGAATAATAGCGCACCAGCGGCACCGTCAGATCATAGCGCAGGCCGCCGTCCACCACTTCCTCCTCCGTGGCGGCCTCCGCCACGTTCAGCTTCTCGCCCCGCTTCAAAATCTTGAATATCAGCTTCTCATTGTCTCCGCCCTGCTTATTCGTCAAATTCGCGATATTCTCCACACAGGGAGCCTCTATCGAAGCAAACCCGAACCTGCCGTAAGTATCCTTGATCACGCTGATCACATAATCCCGGATCCGCATCTCTTCCGGCAGAATATCCCTCATGCCTGTCACAGGCTTCTTGCTCAGTGCCATAATTCCTGTCGTGCCGCTTTGGCCCGACTTCCTCCTCTCAGCTTTCCTTTACAGGGATAATCATATATTTTTTTTGGATAACTGTCAATCCTTTCTAAGGAAGAAAGCCATAAGAAAATCCCTGCGCTCCCGCACTTTACCGATTCTTCCACTTCTCAGCCTTACGGTAGAAAGATGTAGACGGCATGCCGCACTGCCTTGCGGCCTCCTTTCCCGATATCTCCTTTGCCAGCCACCTCCCGCAGACCTCCTCGAAATTCTCCGTCAGAGGCTTTTCGGGCCTGCCGAAGCGCACGCCCCGCAGCTTCGCTGCCTCGATTCCCTCCCGCTGCCTTTCCCTGATATTCTTCCGCTCGTTCTCCGCCACAAAGGACAGCACCTGCAGCACGATATCGCTCAGAAAGGTCCCCACCAGATCCTTTCCCCGCCTGGTGTCCAGAAGGGGCATATCCAGCACCACGATATCCACTTTCTTCTCCTTTGTCAGAATCCTCCACTGCTCCAGCACCTCCCTGTAATCCCGGCCCAGGCGGTCTATGCTCTTGATATAGAGCAGGTCGTCCGGCCGCAGGCGCCGCAGCAGCTTCTGGTACATGGGACGGTTAAAATCTTTGCCGGACTGCTTGTCCACATAGATATTCCGTTCCGGCACTTCCGCCCCGTTCAGGGCAATCAGTTGCCTGTCCTCATTCTGTTCCTTTGTGCTCACCCGTACATATCCATATTGATTTCCCATATGTTTCTCCTTTGTATTCCCGCAGATTCCTATCATCGGTGGACGTATACTACCTTTTTCCCGGCCGCAAGTCAACAACCTGACGGGAACCCATGCAGCCAGTCTCACTACCATACCTAAAAGCCTGGGAGTTTAGGTGATGCACACATGGAAAGGAAGAAAATACTATGAACCCCCCAATCTTTCAAAACGGAAAGTCCATCCGCATCAAGACGGCCCGGGAACGCTGCTTTGCTCATCCTTTCACCGAGTACACCAGGGAGGCCAACATCATTTTTGTCAGGGACATCCGTGACTGGCATAAGGCCGCGCGCAGCTTTATTCCTATTGGGCGGATGAAGGGCCTGAGGAACTGTAAAACCAGTAGGATTTCTTTAGACAGAAAAGGGCTGGCGCATCATTGTGTCAGCCTATCCGTTGATTGCCACCCCCGTCTGCCACGCCAAAGTTAATGCTTGCCTGTTTCCCCTCGGTAAAATGGGGAATCCGGCCATACGGGGTTGGAAATTTTCGATATCAGCCGTTTCTATGGATTCCAACAGTTCCTCCGTAAACACGGCTTCTGCGTCAAGATTCAGGAAGTCCTCTCTGGTCTCCACTGCACCCACATCAGACAATCCCACATCGTCTGCCCGGTTTTTTTCTGTCCCATCCCCCTCTTCGCTTTCCACATCGGTATCCTGACCGGGCTGCGGGCTTTCGCCGCACCAACCAATTGGTTTCACGTCAAGTGAAATCGTTAAGCAGTATAATATACATCTAAGGCAATTTTGAGAATTGCTCTGATAAAATGCAACTTCGGCACTTTTTAGGGTTCCGAAGTTTTTGTCAAATCTTCAAGAAATCTTCAAAATCATTTGGTATCGTTAGACCACAATCTCAAGAAAGGATGTGTCTGATATGAGTTATATTTTGCAAACAACAAATCTCTGCAAAAATTTCAAAGGACAAATGGCGGTAGACAATGTATCGTTGAATATTCAGCGCAACTCAATTTATGGGCTGCTTGGGCCGAATGGTGCGGGGAAATCTACCATCTTGAAAATGATTACAGGTATTCTCCGTCCCACCTCTGGCTCGATTGAATTTGACGGCCATCCGTGGAGCCGGGCGGATTTGGAAAACATTGGCGCTTTGATTGAGATGCCTCCGCTCTATGAAAATCTCTCGGCCTATGAAAACCTGAAAGCCCGAACACTGGCCCTGGGGCTTCCAGAAAGCCGCATCAAGCAGGTGCTTGGTATTGTGCAGCTTGAGAATACTGGGAAAAAACGGGCAGGCCATTTTTCGCTGGGAATGAAACAGCGGCTTGGAATTGCCCTGGCGCTGTTGTCACAGCCCAAATTGCTTATCCTGGACGAACCGACAAATGGGTTAGACCCGATTGGTATTCAAGATTTGCGTGAGCTTATCAGAAGTTTTCCGCAAAAAGGGATCACCGTCATATTGTCCAGTCATATACTCTCCGAAGTTGAGCAAATCGCTGACCACATTGGCATTATATCTGCCGGACATTTAGGCTATGAAAACGAAATCCATAAGAACCACGATCTGGAACGTATTTTTATGGATGTTGTTGGCGCACACAGGGAAAGGGGTGAGAAATAATGTTCGGAATTGTACGTTCGGAACTCCTTAAAATGCGGCACAGCTTCTTGATGAAATTGATTTTTGGTGCGCCGTTGGCAACTGTACTTGTCGGCTTTTTATTGAGCAGTCATGCAGTACAATATTCGGCTTACAACTGGTGGTACACTATGCTTCTTCCTGTTGTGACCGCACTGTGGGCCGCAGGCACTGTGATCCGTGAGAAAAATACAGGGCTGCAAAACATTGTTTGTTTGCCGTTCCCTTCTGCGAAAATATGGATTGGCAAAGGACTTGCCTTAACTGCTGTGCTTTTTATCAGCAATCTGCTCATGTGGTTATTTACTACGGGAATTGCCAGTTTTACGACTATGAATATTTCGCCGCTGGACAGCATAATCGGCTGTATGCTGCTGTTCCTTACTTGCTTGTGGCAACTTCCTTTTGTTATGCTGATAGCAAGCAAAACAGGGTATCTTCCCTCTGTGCTGATAACTTTTGTGGCGAATATTGTTTCATCTACTATTGGCGCAGAAAAAGCATGGTTCTTTCTTAATCCATACGCTATTCCGGCCCGTGTAGTCTGCCCGTTTTTCAAGATACGTCCTAACGGACTTCCCATTGAGGACGGTTCCCCGTTATTGGCTGTTGAGCATATTTTTCCCGCTCTTGCCATTAGCTTGGCATTAGCTGCTGCCGCCTTTTGGATTTGCTCTAAATTGCTTGGAAGTGGGGGAAAGTCCAATGGCTGACTATATCTGTTATTTGAAAAGTGATTTATACAAATTATGTCATTCCTGCTTTTTCCTTCTGCACGTTATTTTTGCCGTATGCGGGGCGGCTATGATGTTACTGTATGCAGGCGTTTCCCAAAGCGATGACATCAATAAGCTGGCTGCTTATTTTCAGGTCATGGCCGTTGCTTTTCCCTTTGCAATCGGGATTGTCTGCTATGTTGCAGCAGAACAGGAAGCAAAAGCAGGGCATTTTCAAAATATATTGACACTTCCGTACAGACCAAAAGCCGCTCTTTCCAAATTGACTATTTTGCTTGTGACCGGACTTTTGGCAACCGTATTGAGTAGTGTGCTATTTGGCGTGCTATTTCCACTGGTTGGCGGCACAACAGAAATTCCTTCCGGATTTTATACAGTAATTCCCCTTGTCCTTTGGGGCAGCAACATTTTGCTGTATGGTATTCATTTCGTATTAGCAATTCGATTTGGTAAAAATTTGGGAATAGGGATTGGCGTGTTCGGGAGCCTTTTGGCTGCGCTTCTCCAAACAGGATTGGGCACGGGCATCTGGTTCGTCATCCCTTATGGTTGGGGCATTCGTTTTTCTTCTTACGTTCTGGAAACGACCTTTGGCCTAATGCCGCCAGACAGAACAGGTATGGATTTTGGCATCCTCTTTTGCATATTGTCAACTTGTGCTATAATAGGAATTGCAGTCCTCTGGTTTTCCAGATATAGCGGAGATCGGTCAGCCGATTGAGAGTGGAGGTAGCGCTGATGAATTGGTTGGGCAATATTATTTGGTTCTTGTGCTGCGGACTGTGGCAGGGAATTTCCTGGCTGGTTGCCGGTGTTTTATGGAGCATTACCATTGTCGGTATTCCGATTGGCCGTCAATGCTTTAAGTTTGCGTCACTCGCTTTCTTCCCTTTTGGAAAAGATGTGAATTATGGCGGCGGTGCTATGTCTGCGATTGCCAATATCTTGTGGCTGCTTATCAGCGGTATCCCTTTGGCGTTGGTAGCGCTGCTGAATGGGTTGCTTTTGTGTTGTACGATTATCGGTATTCCTTTCGGAGTACAGTGCTTCAAAATGGCAAAACTGGCGTTGATGCCTTTTGGCGCAACAGTAATGTAGATGTCCTTGGAGCGCAAATATATAAATCAGGACAGAGAGGTGAGATAATGGCACATATATTAGTAGTGGACGATGATATTGCTATGCTCCAGCTTGTCAGGCGTGTTTTAGAAAAAGATCAGCACTTAGTTACACTACAATCAAATGCCAAGGCAGTCACAGAAATGGATTTTTCAAAGTTTGGCTTGATTTTGCTGGATGTTATGATGCCGGAAATTGATGGTTTTGACCTCTGCAATCAAATCCGTGACCGTGTGGATTGCCCAATCATTTTCCTTACTGCAAAAACGCAGGAAAGTGAAATTGTTCAGGGATTAGGACTTGGAGCAGATGACTATATTACGAAGCCCTTTGGGACAAACGAACTTAGAGCGCGGGTAAATGCTCACTTGAGGCGTGATGTAAGAGAAAAGAGAAACAGCTTTTCAATATCCGGCGTCATTTTCCACCTCAATGCAAAAGAAGCCGAAATCAACTCAAAAAAGGTTCCGTTGACAAAAAGTGAGTACGAAATATGCGAATATCTGGCGCGGCATCATGGACAAACATTTACGCGGGAGCAAATCTATGAGGCGGTCTTTGGATTTGACGGAGAAAGTGATAGTTCTGTTATCTCTACTCACGTCAAGAATATACGCGGGAAGTTAGCTGAATTTCACTTGTCAACGATTGAAACAATTTGGGGGGTTGGCTATAAATGGGTGTAAGAAAACTGCGTACTGTTTTTATGAAGTATGCGATATTTCTTGCGCTTGGTGTCTTTCTGGTTGCTTTTGTCAACATAGCCTTCTATCTATTTGGCGTTGAAATTGGATTTATATACCCAATAAATAGAATGAGCGCAGAAATAGAAAATGCGAGGGGAAGTTTACAATCCACAGATCGGATTACAGAAAATGAAATACCACCTCTTTGTGAATATGCCCTTTTCACAAAAGACGGAAAGTATATTGGTGGTTCGCTCGATCTGGAAGAAACAGCTTCCGTTTGGAAAATGTGCATCGTGAACAATCAGACAAGCAGCAAGCCTTATCTGTATGCTGTGATAGACAGGACTGACGAAATACTGATTTTAAGGTATAGAATGACAGCCCAGTTCAGCAATCCACTGCTGCATAGAATATTTCCTTCGGCAGACTGGGTTTTAATTGCTGTCATTATATTGGAAATCCTGCTTCTCTTGATTGTTTTGTCATATTTATTCGGAAAATATCTTGGGAACAAAATGGATAAATTGCTGACTGCTGTAAAGAAAATTGAACAGCAGGATTTGAATTTTGAGGTTGAAAAAAGCCAGTTATATGAAATCGACTTAACTCTTGACGCACTCAATCACATGAAACTGGCACTAAAAAAATCGCTTACAGAGCAATGGCAGGCCGACAAACTGCGGCAAGAACAGATTTCTGCATTAGCCCACGATCTCAAGACACCGCTAACCATCATCCGAGGCAATACGGAATTGTTGTACGATACTGACTTAACAATAGAACAACAGGAATGTGCTGACTACATCACAGACAGCTATACGCAGATGCAAGTTTATGTCAAAACCCTGATAGACCTGTCTACGGCTTCAACAGGGTATCAGCTGAATAAAGAAATCTTTCATCTTCCTGATTATCTAAAGCAAGTGAAAGTATCAATAGATGCTTTGTGCAGGACAAAAGAAATTCATTTGCGAATGAGTACGTCGGACATCCCGATGCAACTAACCGCAGATAAGGTTTTGTTAGGACGTGCTATTCAAAATGTGGTAAATAATGCGTTGGACTATTCCCCGCAAGCTGGAACACTTCATATAGATGTCTGCGGAAAAGACAATTTCGTTGAAATTTCAGTCACGGACGAGGGGGAAGGATTTTCTAACGAAGCGTTGCAGCACGCGCAAGAACAATTCTTTATGGACGATCAAAGCCGTAATTCAAAGCTGCACTTTGGTATGGGCCTATATATTGCAAAATCCATTATGGAACAACATAGTGGTGAGCTTGTCTTAGAAAACTCCAAAAGTACAGGCGGTGCAAAAGTAATTTTGAAAATTCCATTTTGATAGGATGGGTGGCTAAAGTAAATGATCTGCCCAGCGGCAGAAAAGAAAAAAACCGCTGCTGGGCAGGCCGATTCCCCATGTCCAAACGCTCTTTCCAGCGGCGGTTTTGATTATTCAAAGCCGCCATTTTTATATCCACCGGCGGCACATAGGAGGATGCCGCTATGAACAGCCCGAAAACCGTCCCCTGCATGACTGGCAAATCCAGACTCTGTACAGCAGTCAGTCCGCCATACGATTTTGAGAGCTGCTTTACGCTGATGATTTCATTCATCTGTCTTATCCTCCTTTTGCTGTTGTGGCTCTTATCTTAACAGCGAAAAAAAGGGTGGTGTTAAAATGTAGAGTTAAGAAAATTTCTTTTTCATATCTATAAGAATCTCTATCATCTTTTCGGCTGCCTGCAAAGATACGATCAGCCTGTCACAAACGGAAATAATATCGGTGTCCTCTTTCGGCGTGTTCAACATCTGTTCAATATCTGCCTGTGGGTCATGCTCAAGGGCACTCAGCATCCGCAGGATTGCTTCCAGTGAGTAATCGGCACATCGGAGTGACCGTATTATCTTTAGCCGCTCAATATCCTCACCTGTTCTCTGTTTCCACAAATATGCAAAAGCCGATAAATGGGCGATAAAAGAATCGCCGGGATTGCCGCTAAAGATAAAATCCCTGCGAACACAGCTGACGCAGGATATAATTGCCAAACAAACGCTACTCCTTCCTTTCTCCCCTGTAACCTCCCAGTATCCTCTCTGTCCGTCCAAGCATCTCATCCTCTATAATCGGAAGCCCCATTGCCGCAAGAACCTCCGCTACAAACCTGCACTTATGCCGGATTTCTTCCGCATCCGCCGGGAACACGGACGGCAGCAGCCAGAAATTGACAAGAAGCAGCAGTTCGGAAAGCTCTTTTGCATATTCCGTCCGGATAGAACCGTCACGCCGTCCTTCCTCAATCAGTTCCAGCCATAAAGGAGTCAGCACCCTCCGGTTCGCCTCCACCGCAGCCGCCAGAATGCGCGGGTCTTTCAGGATAGGAATTGCCTGCGTACTTATTTCTTCCCATTCTCCATCAGCCCTGTCAAAAGCAAGCACTTCTGCGCCTTCACTTTCCGCCGGAAATTTGTGATATCCGCCTCAAATGTCACACAGAAAGCAGGCTCCACGCTTCCCCTGAAAACCAAACAGTGCATGGCCCTCTCCCAATTTTTCTCGTCTATCACCTGATAAGTATTCATTCCAGATCCTCCCTTTCCATTTCCACACATTTCATGCAGTTTCCCGCTTTCCTTTAATCCCCGGAAAGCATCTCTCATACGGCCTGCAGATCTCATTCCCCCGGATACTCCCGGTTCCCACAATCTTCCCCTGCACCTCCGCAAAATAAATATCTTCCCTGGCAAGCGCTTCCCATATCCTCTGTTCGTTATGCAGATCCAGAAAAACTGTACTGCCCCGGAAGGATAATAATGGGGATAGACGGTCCTTATTGTCTTCTCCACGATTTACGCAACCTTTACCGGACATTCCGCCCGCTTTAGCCGCATACCAAAATCTTTATCCTGCATCTGCCTGCCTCCAGCTTTTCAAATCCTTTGCCATACACAATGATTCCGGCATATCCTCATACGGACCATAATTCGGAATCACCTGAAAACCCAGCTTTTTATATACGGCACAGGATTCAGCCAATAACTCCCCGGTTTCAAGAACCATTTTCTTATATCCCAGTTCTATGGCCCATTCCATCAAAAGGGCGACAAGCCTGCTCCCTATGCCCCGTCCCTGATATTCCGTATGTACAAACACCCGCTTCAATTCTATCGTTTCATCATCATATCTTCTGATGGCTCCGCCGCCAATTACCCGCTTCCCTTCATACACAACGATTGCTTCCTTAATTTCATCCAACTGGTTATATTTTTTGTATTTGTCTCTTTCTATCTTCTTCCCGACACGTCTGTCCAAATCCATATCAAGAAGCCTGCAGTTTTCTATAAAATCTTTATTTTTGCCATCTGTTCTTTGAAATTTCATAATAAAATCCCTCCGGAAATTGAAAGCCTAAAACTCGTACCTTGTCCCATGTGAAAGCAAAAGCCCGTCTGTCAATTCCACACATAAAATAACCGTGTTCTCATCCTCAAGATCCGTATGCCCGTTATCAATCCATTCAGAGAACACTTCTTTCAGCCTTTTTGCAATCTTATGGTTTTCTTCCTTTCCAAAATAACCTAAATTTATCCCCTTGCCATGTGCGGTAAACCACTCACCGGCTATTGCAATCACAGGATTGTTTTCGGAACTCCTTTTTCTACTGTTGCCAGCGCAATCACCATATCTTTTCCAAATCGCTCTGTCATTATTTTTTCAGCTTCTTCACACATTTTTTTCATACACATCACTTTCCGACAGCCCATCTCTAAGATTATCCTGTACTTTTCTATAAAAATAAATCAATACATACAGCTACAATATACTTACATAAGAAAACTCCGGCATATATCAATATACATAACCCTATTTTGATGTACAACAAAAACTCTTTTTAATCCTCAAGAAGTTTCCGTTTTCTCTCAATCATTTCGTCAATTCTTTCTATGAAAGACGTTACATCCTTGACATTTTCGCATCTTTCGATACGTCCGTCAGGGTATACCCTTTTCGAGATACTACCGGCTCCGCAGGCGACTATGGTCTGTTTCTCCTCCATAATAACGCCAAATCGGTCATTACAGTGTATTATCGTGTATTACTTGATTTTTCCACTTTTTCAAAATTCTATTATTGAGTATTATATTGTACCATGCAAAGGTCATTTGTTGGAGTTTTGTTGGACTAGCTCATTTTGTGTTGGACTAGCCTTTTATCGAACCCCGACCTTTATGCCATCTCGAAGCCCCCTAAGGAACCTCTCACTCAATATTGAATTAAAATAACTTCATTTGATTAAAAACCTGTTCTAAGGACTTCTTTTTCTTATCCCCGGTAACCTCGGCATAAATATCCATCGTTGTCTGAATATCCTTATGCCCCATGATTGACTGAATGACCTTGATATTCACATCCGCTTCACACAATCTTGCACAAAAGGTATGCCTTAAATGGTGACAGGAGAACTGAGGCAAAATAACCGCCTCCCTCTTTTCCTTTGCAGCTCTGACTTCTTCCATTGCATTATGATTTTCAATCACTCTGCATAGATTTCTATTGATAGACTCCGGCACATACAATTCACGGAATCTGTTGCAAAAGATAAAACCCGACATATCATCAACCGCAGATACACAAAACGTTCCTTCTTCCTCCCTTTCCATAAGACCGCAGTAGTTTGTGCATGGTTATACATTACGCCTTTTTTACCGGGCTGCCAACACTACTGCAGTAGTGTTAAGAAAAAATTCATAATTCTTTTTCGGCTGTTTCTTTACCGTATATGGGCATTCCTGCTTTGAAATATTTATCCAACCAATCAATGATATAATTTATTGCGATAAGATGATTTCCAATCTGGCAATGCTGTTCGCCTCCTTCGCTTTCGGTAAACATACGACAAGTCAGGGAATGAGCATTCGGCAGATTTGTCTTTAAACGGTAGAATTGCCGGGATGGTATGTAATGGTCTTTTTCTCCTGCTAACAACAGGACATCCTGCGTGATCTGCGGTGTAATTCCATTTAAGGTATGGCGGGAGATGTTCGCATAAAAGTCATAGGGTGTTGCCGTTCCTGTGATATACATTCCTTGTGAAAAAGCCCAATCCGCTAAAATACTTTTCCTCCGTATTTTGTTCACCAGCCCATTTACTGCCTTTGCATTTTTGTGAACATATGCTTCCCGAATGATTTTGCATATAACAGATGGAAATATATGTGTCATAACTTCAAACCCATTATCCATTACGTCATAGGCTGCAGCAGCTTTGATTCGCTTTTCAAAAGCGGCACTTCTCATGGCAAAATAGCCGCCCCATGAAATGCCTACTATGGCACATTCCGCAATATTGAAAAAATCCAGTATGGCAGAAGTAAAATTTTCAAAATCGTATTGAAAATAAAGGTTTTGTTTCAAACAGCGTCCTTGTCCTCCCCCCTCAAACAGGATAACATCATAATTTTTCAATGCCAGACGGTGAACCTGAATCACAAATTCTTCGATAAATGAATCATAACCACCGCAAACAAGAACTGTCCCTTTTGAGCGTGGGGCTTTCATTCTTATACAGTTTAAATATTTTCCTTTAAATGGAATATCGTATTTTTCATAAGCGAGCTGTAATTCCATATCAAAAGCTTTATAAAAACAGTTGACGCACCTTTGATAGAGTAAATCTTTTTTACTATCGTCCTCTTTCAAAAAAAATTCTGCCATACGATAGCTATAAGCCGCCCGGAGAAATTCCGATTTTTGTTCAGCCTGTTTCCCCATATCGTCCCATACATTTTCCCACTCATCAAAAGTACGTATCTTCGCTGTTTTTTCCCTTACTGCATTGATATCAGCGGCAGCTTCCCCATAAGTCAATATCCGGTTAATTTGAAAATTAAACTGTCGTATCGGATTGATCTTTTCATAACTCATAAGATATTCTTTCCTAAATTTTTTTATTGTTTTGATGCTGTTTCCCATATGCTGATAAGGTCTGTGCCTATTTTCATCAATGTGTCCAAAGTGCCTGCCGGATATTTCTCGAAAATCTCTGCCAGTTTTGCCTTTAGCTGCTGGTGCTGCTTTTCATGGGTATCATAAATATTTTTCCCTGTTTCCGTCAAAGTCAATATAATTTCATTATCGGTTTTGGGAGAAATCTCTTTTTTTACAAACCCACGTTTCACCAGCTTACTTACCATTTGAGAAGCAGCGCTTCTGGATATCCCCTGCAGCCGTGAGAGATTTACGATATTGATATTCGAGTGTTTTCCAATGGCAACAATCGTATGTGTATCTGATAAATGCAATGGAATATCAGCACCAAAAGCATGTACTTCCTTTTCAAATTTTCCATATTGATTTACTATTTGGTTAAATAAATCGCAAAGTTCATCTAACTTGTCGTCACCTGCCATAGCAGCTCACCTCCTGTTAATCTGCTTAACATTATAACCTCGGCAAGGAAGAGTGTCAAGCAGCTTAACAGGAAATGCCTATTGAGACATAAAATCACTCATGGCATTAGCCAACCTTTTGGGAGCAGTTACATTTATTTCATGCCCGGCATTATCAATCAAACATAATTTGGCGCCTAAAATATTTTTTGCCAGTGTCTTTGCTGCTTTTACATTAGCTAAATCACGTTCCCCGCAAATAATCAAAGTCGGACACAATATATTTCCTAAATCCTGTTCAAAATTTAATGTCACCATTGAACTGGTCAGGTGAATCATATCTTGTTTCTTTATACCGCTTCCCCCAAAAGATTTTTCCGGCATGATACGGAATATAATATTTTGAAATTTTAAAAGCAGCCCTGGTATTTTGTATTGTGGTGCAATCAATATCAAAGCTAAAACTTTTTCAGCAGTTAATGCAATAGTTTAATGCCAAAACCGCACCTAATGAAATGCCGCAAATCGTTACAGGTTCGGAAAACCTATCAATATATTCTTCAAAGGAGAGATATATATTTTTGTATGTTATCGCTCTGTCCGTACTGAAATCAAACAAGTTAGGGCAGTATGCTTTTATATCTTCGGACAGGCATGAAATTGTTTCATTCCAGCTTGAGGGGGATTGCCCTAACCCATGCAAAAAAACCACATTCATTTCCGGTTTTATACCTCCATGTTTTTTACTTGATAGCGCAGACTTGTCCATGCCAGCATTGCAGCCAGGAAAATTACTGCAAGAATAATAATAAGGACAAAATGAGCAAAAAGCGTCATAGCGATAACCTGACATAAAACTGATACAACAATACACGCTGAAATAATGGTAACAATCGTAGATTTTTTCCTAAATCCAAACCAGAGAAAAATAATCCCTAACAGCCCGGCTGATACCGAATAGCAAAGCATAGACGATACACAATTCAATATCAGACCTATATCTATCGTATCCTGGCATAGTGGAAATAAACTTTCAGTAACCAAAAAAATAGTGAATGCTATACCGTTGCATAGCAGCATGGAAATAACGGTATAGGAAAATACGGTGATTATTTTTGCGTCTAATATCTTTTTTCTGTCAACGGGATAGGAAAACAACATGATTACCTTTTCTCCTGCGTATTCATCAACAATAAATTTTGAAGCCATAGCGGCAGACATAATTGAAAAGATTGCCATGCTGACAATGTTGTCCAGCCCTACGATAAAATCATATGACATAAACATTTCTGCGTCCGCATCGGCTGCGTCCATTCGGGGGATTACCGCCAGCAAATATAAAAAACTTAATATAACAACGCTGATGATGCTAACGGCTAAATGGTATGGTTTCAAGCTGTTTCTTTTTAATTCTAACCGGGCTAATTTATTCATTTACTTTTCCTCCACTTACAATCTGCATAAAATAATCTTCCAGTCCTGCCGGATAGTTCTCCCTGATTTCCAAAGGACTTATTTCCTTCACCACGATTCCGTCAACGATAAAGCCTATTCTGTCTGCAATTTGTTCTACTTCTGACAGTATGTGGCTTGACAGTAAAATGGTAATGCCTTTCTGCTTTGCAAGGCATAAAAAAAGCTCTCTCATTTCCTTAATGCCAACAGGATCAAGACCATTTATTGGCTCGTCTAAAATCAATAATTCCGGCTTATGCACCAATGCCCTTGCAATCCCCAAACGTTGGCGCATACCTAAAGAGAACGTTGAAACAGGCTGCGTCCCTACATTTACTAAACCTACCATTTTTAAAATATGTTCAATGTCTGTATCTCCCACTCCCATATATTCAAGATGTATCTGTAGATTATTGGCAGCAGAGAGATGCTCATAAAAAACCGGCGTTTCAACTAAGCTGCCTGTACGGCGTAACACTTCCAGATTATTTTGGGCGGGGTTAAGGCCTAATACGGCAACTTCTCCTGTTGTCGGTTTCAATAAACCCAGCAGAATTTTTATGATCGTTGTTTTTCCTGCGCCGTTTTTCCCTACAAAGCCGTATATAGTTCCTTTCTCAACAGATATATTGCAACCTCGTATGACTTCTGTTCCGCTAAAAGTTTTTGTGAGCTGCCTTGTTGATACAGCTAATTCATTCCTCATAATTGCCCTCCTTTTCATACCGACTAATTGTATGTATATGGTGAAAAATAAAACTGCCCATAAAAAGGCGGTTTTATTCTTCTGATTAGTTTTTGCCCATGCTTACCAATGTTTTCTTTACATCCTCCATGATTTCATCATCAATCAGCGGAAGCCCCATTTTATCAAATAATTCTTTGATAAATACAAATTTATGATATATTTCTTCCGGGGTTGCCGGATAAATTGACGGCGTCATCCATAAATCAAACAAAGGTATCAATTCAGATAATTCCCTGGCATAGTCCGTATGGATAGAACCGTCTTCGTTGCCCTCTGTGAGAAGTTCCAGCCAAAACGGACTAAGCACCTGTCTGTTAGATTCAATTATCCCAGCTAATATGCGTGGATTTTTCAGAATAGGCATTGCCTGTAATGAAAGATTCACCCTTTCCTTATCTGACTGGTTCAATGACATTGCCATTTTCATTTTCTGCAGCCCGTTCAAATCCTTTTGGCTTTTCACAGTATCAAATGGATTATTTTCACGGAACATTTTATCTGTTAAGGCGTCCATGATTTCTTCTTTTGACTTAAAATGATGATAGATTGCCCCCCTTGTAAGCCCTCCCAGTTCATCTACAATATCCTGAATGGTAGTATTGTCATATCCCTTTGTAAGAAAAAGCCGTTGTGATACCTCTAATATTTTTTCTACTGTTATTTCGGGATATTTGTTGCGAGCCATATTCAAATCATCTCCATACATTCATTCGGTATGTATAAGTATAGCGATGATAAAGGCTTTTGTCAAGATAGAGGTTTGTAAAACTATAAACAGCAATCAGATATAAAAAGTTTCTATTTTTCACCCGCTGGCACGGAACGACTATTTTTCTGGAATTCCAGCCACCCCGACTTTTCATTAACAGAACATCAAAATTCTTCCTCCTCTGGCTCAAAATATTTTAACAGTGAAAGATATAATTCCTCTGGACGATCTGGCATGTAATCCTCATAGCTGCAAATATCCTGCTCTGTATGGTTTGTGTATTCCACCCGTACCCGCCATGACGGATTGCCCTCTGACTCTTTTGGGAGTTGAATTTCCAGTCTGTCCTCCAAATCTTCCATGAAAAAGTCTTCTTCCCCGTCAAAAAGCGGGTCATAATCCCCCTCATCAGGACGCAGGGAATAGTCCTGCTCCCACATAAAGATTTCCAATGTATGCACGATGTACCGCAGCAGCTTCGCTATCTGCCCGCCCTCCAGCGTGACTGACTGCTCCACACCCCCTGTATGAAAATCCGTCATGGTAAGCACACGGCTTTTCCAGTCAATGGTAAAACGCCGATCTGCCAGCTCCATATCGCCGTATCCATCATAAACCTCTGTATGTACCTCAAAAGACAATGTATTGATAACAAGCTGCTTTTTCATGGCATTGCGCTCCGCATGGGGAAAGCATACGTTATAAATCTCCCTGGCCGTGTCCGCCACTTCCGGGCAGTCATCTTTCATTTTGGCTTTCAGCCATTTCTTCTCGCCCTCTGAAAGCCGACGCATCGGGAAATTCATCAGCCTATTTATATCCATTGCCGCCGCTTTTTCCGCAGCGCTTAAACGGGAGCAGGCTTTGCAGATATGAGCTGCGTGGCCTTTCCCGGAAAATTTTTCATTTGCTTTATATTCGCCGCATATTTTACAGTAATGCCCGTGTGGGCGGTTTTTCTTCTTTGACATCGCAGATTCCTCCATTCCTGCACCTATTATACAGTGAACCGCCAAAACTTCAAAGATAGCTGTGGGTTATTTTAGAAATTCTTTATGCCGGATATGCTACCCCGGCTGACGCATACAACAGAAAATACGTTTCTCGGATTTTCTATTGTCATGAATAAAAAACAGGCTTCCCCTGCCCGTATGGAAACCGGGTAAGGAAAACCTGTTTTTCTTTGTTTTATTCCGCTTCTGTCAACTCAAGCTGTTCAAATTCTTCATCGGTCATATCCCGCAGCTTTCCGACTACCCTGACGGACAGCTCCAGCATATCCGTATCCTCCAGATACGGCAAAGTCCTCTCAATATCCTCTATGACCTGTCTCCTGCTTTCACTTGCAAATATGCAGATTAAATTGCTTTCTTCCACGGTAAACCTCGTATCCATATCCTTACATCTCCCTCTGCTTATTTTTATTATTTTCTTCCTGCTCCCTGCCCTGTCCTGCCACCTGTGCCTTTTTCTCCGCAAGGCGGGCTTTTAAGGACGGTTTTGCTGCTGGCCTGTCCTGTGCCTTTTTGTTTTCCTCTTTCTGCGCTTTCTCCCCTGCGCCGTTATTCAGCACATTATCGACCATATTGTAATTCTGTTCTTCCATTTCCGAGGTCTGTGCAAGAGGCTTGTACTCCGCCAGCTTCTTAGCGATCTCCATGACCTGCTGTTTTTCTTCCGGCTCCGTTGAATCCGCACACACCTCCGCAAACCACACCGCCATATCAAGAGTATCCCTCTGCTTTAAGGCTTCCGCAATCTCGGATACGTTCTCCGTCATGTTCTGGTTATTGTCATGGTAGAGGGCTGTGTCATAGCCGTAGATAAAACGGTCAATCTCCACCGCAAGCCGTTCTGCAGGTGTCAGGTCAGGCATACGCTTCTCCCATACCTTTGCCTCCATTTCCTCGTCCAGATGACCATCTATCTCCATTTCCGGCAGCTTCGCCACAAGCTCCGTGATCATTTCCATTGCCTGCGGATTCCCCTTTATATCAGGGATATACTCTAAAATGTCAAGGTCAATCCTCTTCCCGGTTAAAATATCAATTTCCACATCTTCAAATACCTCCGTTCCCGGCGTATGGATATTGATGCCGATTGCGGGGATTCCGTTCATGCGCTCCGGCGGTATCTGTTTCCAGATTGCGACAGCCTCCTCCACAGTAGGGATATTCTCATAAAACTCGCCTAAATTATGGAACTCGCCGCACTCCGCAACGGTCAGCGTCACTTCCGTTTCTGCCTGCTCCTGGGATAAGGTCACAAGCTCCTTTTCCCTGGCCTCACGCACTCCCTCCAGATAGTCCTCCACCTGCGGGAGATAGGTTTCAAGCGTTCCCGTCCGCTGTGCGGTGATCGGGTTTATATCCACTTTCACACCGCCGATATGGAGCGCATCCCCGTTAAATGTATCAAACAGGACATCCTCACGCTCACTTGTGGAAAGCTCCACCACCACGTCAAGGTCAGAGCCTTCCTGCTCCAATCCCCGGCAGCGGCTCCCCACTACTGCCACGTCCACAATCTCCGCATCCATGCCGGATTCATCTATCTGCGCCTGCACATGGCATTTTACGGTTTCTTCAATCTCTGCCGGGTTCATTTCGCTGATCTCATGGAACAGCTCATTGGTCTTTGCCTTGAAATTTTCCACCACGTTTCCCCGTGCCTGCGGTTCGATGCGGTTTGCCGCTTCCACTTTTTCCATCAATCCATCATAATCAATCGGTATCAGCTCATCATTATCACGGATATTTCCCCTTGTGCCGTTGTCAAAAGGATTTTCTTTCAAATCCGTCAGAATGACGTCAAGGGCTTCTCTGATACTGACATCGGGATTATCATATACGCCCCCGTCTATCTCCTTATAGTCAACGCCCATAATGGAATAATCATAGCCCCCGTCAACCTCCTGGATACTGATGAAGCGGTCTGCTATCTGGAAAGCAAGCTCTGTTTCCTGCTCCCCTTTTAAGGATTTCTTCATCTGCGCAAGCACCTGGTCTTTTTCATCTCCAAGGTCAATGATCTCGTCCTCATCCTCCAAATCCTCAAATAGCTGTGTTTTATCCGTTTTCTCCGGCTTATCCTGTTCGGATTGCGGCTCTGCCTGTTCTGTTTGCGCTGGTTCTGGCTTCGGCTGTTCCATATCTGACTGCCCCGGTTCTGACTTCTGGACATCATATCCAGAAGTGGCCGGCCCTTTCTCCTGTGCGGCAGACATTTCTTTTTCCTTCTCCAAAACTTCCCTGCGGAACATATCAATAAAACCGTCCAATACTGCCGGGTGGCTGCTTACAATCAGTTCACGGTTTACATCTATCCCATGCACAAGATTTTCCGGAATATAAAACTCCTCCGCCCATGCTTTGTTATCCCTTGAAAAGCGTCCATCCCATGATTCCTGCTGGAGCGTGTTGGCAAGGACAAAGGCGATACGGTCTGAACCGTACTGCTCCGCTAAAGGCTTCACAATATCATGTTTTAAGTGCATACCGTCAAAATTCTGTCGGATTGTTCCCTCAACCGCTTCTATGCACTCCCTGTCAAGTTTCCGGGAATCCATATACCTGTCCACTTCCCCATGTTCCATCGCATATACCAGGGTATGCCCATAGAAATCCGGATAGCTTTTCTGTTCTGCCTTTTCAGCTTCTGACTTCTGGACATCATGTCCAGAAGTGTCCTGTACTTCCTCCTGTGGCGCTTCCGGCTCTGTTTCTCCCTTTTCCCGTTCTTCCACGCCTTCCAGTTCCCGCATGAAATCAGGAAGCCCGGTAAAGCCGAATGAATCTACAAAGTGTGCGCTGTTCTTCCCGTCCTCATGCAGCACTACAATATCGCTGACAGAAAGGGAATGCCCCTTATAATCTGCCGGGTGGTCTATATTGAATTTCTCATAGACCGCTTCCAGTGTTGCGCTCTGCGTCCGCCCTTGCAGCTCGGAAAGCTCACCCACATAAACAAGGTTGTAATTCTCCGGCTTAATGGCATCGAGATTATCTTTTATAATTCCCCTGCGCTTTAAGGATTCCGTGCCGGCAAACTGGAATTGCCGCATTTCGGGAATATCTTTTAACTGATAAATGCCATACTTATCAGAATCCCCATATAAAAGCTGCGCTTCCTTATTCGCCCTTCCTTCCGCAAGTTCCTCCTGCAACGCCCGCAGGCTTTTTTCATTCTCCCAATCGCCTTTTTCAATACCGAAAATACCCTCATGGGCTATGATCTGCTTCCTGTCATTCACCGTTGTTTCTGAATCGTCCTCATGGAGCAGGCACACAGGCAGGTCATGGTCAAAAAGCTCCAATGCCTTCTCCTGCGTCAGCGGCAGCATTTCACCCCATGTGTAGCCATATTCCTCCATTTCCCATAAACCGATCATCGGGTCAGGGAGAGCGTCAATCTCTGCCTGTGCGTCAATGACTGCAAGGGCGGCTCCCTGGCTGCCTTCCGTTTCCTCATAATAGATATGCTCCGCAAGCTCCCTTGTCTTTTTCATGTCATTCAACTTAAAGGCATAATTCACGATAAGGTTCCGCTCATCATCGGAAAAAGCGGTCTTGGCAAATTCCAGGCGGTTGATGATGCCCTCTGCCTGCTTTGCCGGGGAAAGGTGGCTCATCATGGTTACCTCTTTCTTATCCAGATCGATCTCAAAGTCATTGAACTGCGGCATACCAGAATTTCTGCCGCCGCCTACAATGACAGGGATATAGTCAGCCCCACAGCTTTTTAGACAGTCACGGATATTTTGCGTGCTTTTATCTTCCAGCTTTGTAAGCGCAGCCATGATCTCCTGCACTTCCTCCGGTGTCTTGCTGGTAATGCGCTCCACCTCAAAACCGTGCGAATGTGATATTTTCAAAATCACATCATCCGCACCAATAGGCTCCTTTGCCCTCTCGTTCAGCTCCATTTCCGCCTTTATGTCAATGACTTCGTTTGTGTCAGTATTATACCGGACATCCAAATGGTGTTCCCCAAACTCTTTTGTATCCTGATTGGCAATCTCCGTAATCCATGCGCCCCTGCTCTCCAGGTATGCGGCAATATTCAGCCTGTCATTGTCATTCATGGCGGACAGGGCCTCCACAACCTCCGCTGCATCCATTCCACGGACATTTACAAGGCTGTACTCGGACAGATCGCTGTTCTGTATCAGCAAAAGGCTCTCTTTCTCCTGCTCCTGCATCAGTTCCCGGTCACGCCGCAATTCCTGGAGCTGCCCCTCAATCCCCGTGATCAACTCCGATGCAGTCCTGCGGATTGTGTCAAGGGAAGATTTCAGTTCCCTCATGTCACGCCCTGTTGACCAGCTTGCAATATACCCAAAGGAATAATCCGAAGTATCTATGCCGAAATGCTGGCACACGGTGTAGGCAATGCTCTCGGCTTCCACCTCTTTGGTGTTCCTGTCCTTTGCGGGCGCAAGGATATCCTTGTTTACGTCTTTATCATGCAGCATGGAATGGGCGGTTTCATGCACCATCGTCTTTAAGGTCTGGCTCTCGCTCATGCCCTCCTGCACCGCAATCCGCTTTTCTGTGGGGCTGAAGAACCCTTTGGAATCGCCGGGAATGTCCTCAAAACTGACCGGAACCGGGGCAACATAGGTGATTGCCTTGATAAAGTCCTCATACCCCTCCACTGTGGACAGAAGCTCTTTTGCCTCCAGCTCCGGGATTGGCTCTCCCGATGTCTGCTTGACATCAAAGACGGACACAGCACGGAAAGCGGGGATTTTAACCTCGACTTCCTCCGTCTGCGGCATACCGTCCTTATCCAGCATGACCTCCCCGGTCACAGGGTCTAACTTATCCCTTTCCTCTTTGATCTTATAAGGGGCCGGGGCAAGGATACGGATTCCCCTCTCCCCCTTGTTTACATGGCGGTTGAAATTCTTCTGCCATGCCTGGTAGCCTGCGACCAGACTGGCGTCAGGGCGCTGTAAGGCTATCAGAAGCGTGTTGTTGAAACTGTAATTATGGAATTTTGACATGGTGGAGAGGTAGCTTTTGTATTTCTCGCTCTCAAAAAGCTCTTTTAAGCCTTCCTCCAGCTTGTCCGTGATCTCTTTTACTTTCTGCTTTTCTGTTTTTGCATCTGCCATATTTGATTTTCCTTTCTTTGCATGAAAAAAAGACAATCTGTTACGACTGTCTTTTTTCCGAAAACAGAAAAAGCAGCGAATTGTTTTCTCTAATAAAAACAATTCACTGCTTTACTGCTTGTGTTATTAAGTTGCTGTGATTATGCCAGTACAGGCTCACGCTTTTTGATGATAGTTCTAACTTCCTCTACGCTCTTTTTTGTTGCAATGGCTATCTGTTCAAGCGTAAAGTTATTCTCATACATAGTCATTATCACGCCCGTTATGGCGTTATCTGTTGCATTTTCTCTGATTCCCTGTGAAAGATTGCACATAGCGTTCATATCCTTTCTCAATTTTTCATCTACCGGAATACTGTACTCAGTTTTAATAATCCCTAATTTCTCATCAACGGTCAATTCCGCCGAAAGTAACGTACTCAGCAGACGGTGCAGCTCATACTTTTCATCATGCTCCGGAAGTTCATTTGATATACCAATCAGGACAATATTTAACAGGTCAAGCCCGCCTTTCCACGGATAGGAACCAAGAATATCATCTTTCGCAAGATGCACATAAGCCATGCTGTTTTCGTCCATGTTCATACACACCCAAATGGAAAATACACGCCTGATGTCGTTATAGTTTGTCTTGACAAAATCCCGTTCCTTCTGCGAGGAAACAAGGCGGCTCACATAGAAAACTGCCCTGTTTAAGATATGGTAGCCTGACGGTTCATCTTTCTGTGCCTCCACGTTTACGATAACCTGTGAAATACCGTCTTTCATGCGCACATAAAAGATAATGTCAAACCTTACAAGCCCCTCGTTTATCTCCGTATTTTCCGTATTCATCCCGACAATGCGCTGCCCGTTTTCTTCTTTTTCCACATTGGTCAACCCCGGCTCCACCGGAACCACGCTGATAAACGGCTCTCCCTCGATATAGGATACCACATCTTTCGGGTTCATTCCCCGAAACTCGTCAACCGTCTTTACCAGGATATGCGCCAGAATAATCTTATTTCCCAACAGACGTTTTGCCTTATCATCATACTGTGCGTCCTGGTCTGTTGCGCTGACCGCATTTTTTATTTCCATATCCATCAGCCATAAACCTCCTTTTTGTATGGTAGGAAACGCAAAAGCCATTCCCAAAAGGTATATGACCTCAATGCCATTATACCCCGAAATCCCGGCTAAATCAATCAGATTTTTTTAAAAGCCTGCCCGGACACTGTTGTGATTTCATTGACTTTATGACGATTACTGCGTTTTCTCCCCTCCATGCCATATCTGGCTCCGGCACTTTTTTCTGCCAGTCTGCGCTTTGGATTTAATAATCAATGACTTCTTTATCCGGAAACCTCCTGATGATCTCCTTTATCGCCTCCTGCACTTCCGGATTCCCGCAAAGCTCCGGTATCAGGCTGATAAAGCCCGTGTCTATCTCATCACCGGAGAGTACGTCCGCCTGCACGTCCTCCATCTTATCCGTACCCTCCACATGGAGATTGATTCCAAAGGCAGGGATACCGTTCATGCGCTCCGGCGGTATCCGCTGGTATAGATTGACTGCTTCCTCCAATGTCTGAATGCCCTCATAGTATTTTCCAAGGCTGTGATATTCCCCGCACTCCGCCACTGTAAATGTAAGGATTGTTTTCTGATCCGCTTTCTTTTTTCCCATTATGGTTCTCCTTCCCATGTCTTTATTTTTATGCTGCAAGATATTTCTCTGTATCTTCCGTCATATACCGCCCAAGATATTCCTCCCTGTGCGGCACGACAATATGCAGCTTCCCATGCACGTTGATCCACTCTGCCACAAACCAGAAGCCAAGCCCCCGGTTATCCGGCTTCCAGATGCCTTTTTCATCAAACGCCCCTCCACGCATCATATAATCTATGATTGCAGGGTTTGAGAGCTTCTCGGCAAGCTCCCACCGGTTCGGTGATTTCTCCCGGTGGCAGCCGAAGCCGCAGTAGACGCATCCTGTCCTGTTGCATCCGGTAGTCTCAAAGACAGGCTTGCCAACATCAAAAATCCCCAAGTCCATCGAATTGCCCTGCGCCTCCCCTTTCCCATGATCTGCCACTACTTCCCCATATACATCCGCGATCGGGATACGGTTATGGTAGATGTATTCCAATACGTCCTGTTCTGTCCAGAATGACATGGGGTTGCTGATCGGGCTTTTCATGTCAAATCCGTTACAGCCATTTTTCAGCCAGTTCATCGCCCGGAGCCTGCTTTCGCTGGCCATCTGCGCTGTCATTGGCATTTTCCCTGTTTTCTTTGCGTAATTGTGCATGGGGGCTTTTTTCATAATGGAGCAGCAATGGTCTGATATCTCAAAAGGCGCATCCAGGAAGAACTTGTACCTCTCCTTGTTATACATTTTGGAATATTCCGATGTTTCCACCCCATTCTCTTTATGTATATATTTCCCCTGCAGGATAAGGTAACGGACAGGCATCTTAATCTCCGTACTCGGTATCTCCCCCCGGCTCAGGCTCCGGTATGCGGTATTCCCTTTATCCTCCCGGCGGTCTATGCCCACCAAGTCCGCCATATAGCTGTAATTGGGAATGATCTCACCGTTTCCTGCCCTTTTCTCCTGTTCTGCCAGTTTTTCCAGATACCGCCTTGCGCCATATACGCAGGCGGCTACTTCCTTTCCGATCATCGGGTATCCATATTTTATGATGATCTGGCGGAAATTCATTTTAGGCTTGATGATCTCCACATTCCCATGCTGCTTCACAAACTCCCTGACCTCCGGATATTCCAGCCCGGTATCCACGTAGACCGCCCCAATGTTCCGGTACATCTCCCTTGCGATATGCAATAAGACAGTGCTGTCCTTGCCCCCGCTGAAACTGATATAAACGCCGTCATCCCCATAATAGTCCACCCATTCCCGGATACGGTACTGCGTCATCCGTATTTTGGCGGAAAGCGGGAGAGACTGCATCTGGTACAGATCACTGATTGTATGTTTATTCATCTTAATCTCCTTTTTCCCTGAAAAAATGGGAACGGGCAGCTTTTATCCGCTGCCTGTCCTCCACACTGTTATAAAATTTCCTGTTTCCCCTTTTCCTTATGGTTCTCCTGCTTTTCAGCCCCCGCAGCTTTCACTTTGAACGCTTCCAGCTTCTCTTTTAACGATGTCCTCTGCACAGGCTTGTCAGCCATTGCCGCCACAACTCTCAACCCTCTACTGTCCGCTGTATAATCATGCCCTGCGTTCTCTACTGGGTAGGGTATCGGTGCATTGGCGGCCTTTTCACCTGTTTCCGGTTTTTCAGAAGTATTTTCCTCCTGTCCCGGCTTCTGGACATCATGTCCAGAAGTTTCCTGCCCCTCGTTTTCTTCCTCCGGCGCATCGTCCATACCGAGCGCATCATCGCCCTTTTCGTCCATGTTGAGCAGGGCATTTAAAGCAGAAAGGCGTTCCAGCTTCTCCGCAAGCTCCGCTTCCTGTGTGAATGGCTTTGTGACCTCCACTTTTGCGGTTTCAAGCTGGCGCTCCACCGTTTCAAGTTTCGTCTGCGCTTCGGAAAGCTGCTTCGGCATGGATTCCAGGGCGTGGTTGATACGGGCGATGTTGCCGAGCGGGTCAGAGCCGACCTCAAGGTTATGGGAAAGCTGCCCTTTTAAGTTCATCACAAATTTGTGGTTGAACGAATCAAAGGACACCGCCATCTTAAACCCGGCATACTCGCCAATCGTTGCGGGTACATTGACCGTTTTCATCTCCTTGCACATCTCCACAAGTGCGGCCCCGGCTTCTTTTTTATCCGTATAAAACTTATCCCCGACCTTCATCAAAAACTGCTCCTTATCTGCCGGGAGGTTTGCTTTTGCGGTCTGAATGTCAGCCTCCATGCCGCTGATCCGCTCTTTCAGGATGGCGATCTGCTGCGGGTAATGCTTTGCGATGTTGTCCTCAAGTTTGTATTTCTGGCTGGTATGGTTCCCTTTCATCAGCTTCAGCTTTGACACCTGAATGTCGAGATCCATCTTTTCTTTTATGTAGGGGTTCCCGGTAGCCAGGGCTTTCACCTCCGCATAAGTGAGCGCCGCCTCATCCACGTCCTCACAGCTACGCACCGGGGATTTGCTCGTCATGATCTGCCCGATGAACTTCTGCTTATTTTCGATCAGCTGCCATGAATAGCTGTCGAATGTGCCTTCCGTCACATACCGGAAGATCTTCACCTTTGGATTAAGGTTGCCCTGCCTTAAAATGCGTCCCTCCTGCTGTTCAATGTCGGACGGACAGACTTTGCGGACAATCTATCTGCTATGCCGCTTTCTGGGTGGCGGCACGTCTGTGCCGTGTGCTTTCCGAACACTGTTGAATATGGATTTTCTTGGCGCAGGGCTTACAATACTTTGCCACCGCTGAACCGGGCGTGAACTCTGCCCCGCAGCATTGGCACCGCCTGGGGGAGAGGGGGCCGCATAGCGTTTTGTGACCTTGATATGTAACTCGTTGGAGAGAACTCCAACGAATTTGTAGTAGATTTTGATGGTCTGCTCCACTGTGCCGTCCTCTTTCTGGACACGCTCTCCCACCGTGATTTTCTCAATCAGGGCGTTGACCATAGCGGCGGACAACTCGGCGGCGTCGGCGTACCCGGCAATCAGGGAGAAGAAGTCCGTTACCCCATTGTCGGAGGTTTCCTTTTCAGCCAGTGAAGCGTTGATTTCCTCTATCCGGCCCGAAAGCTGGGCCTGTTCCGCTTCGTACTTCCGGGAAACCATGTCAAAATTGCGCTCCGTGATACGCTCCATGACCTTATCTTCATACAGGGCTGAAAATAACTTGTCCAACTCACCCAGCCGCTTGGACAGCTTGCGCTTCTCCCGTTCCAGCGCCTTTTGCTCGGTGGCCCCGATGGAGGATAGCTGCTGCTGAAGCTGGCGCACCCGCTTTTCATCCCCCTCCACCGCCAGCCTTGCGTAATGGCGAATATCGGCCAGCACAGCGTCAAACAAGTCCCTGGCCTCGATGGTGTGAGCTGAACAGCCCCCGGTGCCGTTGGTGCCGTAGTTGTTGCACATATACTGCACACAGTCGATGGGATCGGGCCGCTTGCGCCGGTTGGCGCTCATGGCCCGCATAGCGTAGCCACAGTCGGCACATTTCAATATCCCGGAAAAGATGTTGTCAAATCCGCTCCCGCCCTTGTCCCGCCGTCTGCTGGTCATAAGCCGCTGGACGGTATCAAACTGCGCCTGGGTGACAATGCCCTCATGGGTGTTGGGTATCACCTCCCATTCCTCCGGCAGCTTGGAGGGGCGCTTCTTGCTTTTCATGCTCACCGCCACCCGCTTATACCCCACAAGGTTCCCAGCGTACACAGGGCTGCGTAGAATAGCCCTGACGCTGTTGTTGCTCCACTGGTAGCGGTTATCCTCCTTGCCCTCAAAGTGCCGCTCATAGCCGCTCTCACCCCGCTCTGCGGCGGCGTAGGCGGCGGGGCGGAGGATATGGCTGGCGTTGAGGTGGTTGCGTATCTTGCCAATGCCAGCCCCATCCAGCGCCATTTGAAAAATCAGCTTCACCACCGGGGCCGCCTTTTCGTCGATGATAAGGTGGTTGTGGTCGGCGGGGTCTTTCAGGTAGCCGTAGGGGGAGAGGTGGACACATACAGGCCGCTGTTGAACCTGGCACGGAGGGCCGATTTCACCTTCATGGACACGTCGGCGGCGTACATTTCGTTCAGGATATTGCGAAACGGGGTGATGTCCATGGCGCTCTTGTTCAGCGTGTCCACCCCGTCGTTGACGGAGATATAGCGCACCCCATGCTCCGGGAAGAACACTTCCAGATACAGCCCGCAGTCCAGATAGTTCCGGCCCAGCCGGGACAGGTCTTTGGTGATGACGCAGTTGATACGCTTGGCCTCAATGTCCCGGATCATGCTCTGGAAACCGGGTCTTTGGAAATTCGTTCCAGAATAGCCGTCGTCCACATAGGTCTGGACAAGGTGCCAGCCCCGCTGACGCACATAGTCGGTGAGGATGGCCTTTTGCGTCCCAATGCTGGCGCTCTCGTCCCGGTCGCCGTTCTCTTTCAAGTCCTCTTTTGACAGTCTGCAATAAATCGCCACGTCATAAATGGTGCTGTCTTTTTTCGTTCCCATCGTGATACCTCCTTGTGTTGAACAGACTTTACGGACAGTTTATCCGCTCTCGCCCCCCTTGTCCAAGGTGCGGCGGCGTTCAAGCTGCCGCCGCAAATCCTCATAAATAACGGGGAAAAGAACATCTTCCATGCTCTTTTCCCCGGTGAATACCCGCTGAACAATAAGACGGGGCTTCTGCCGCTTGGGGGCGGTCTGCTTCGCCATGCCCCTCACCTCCCGTCCCGGCTGGAACGCTGGCGTTCCAAGTGGCGGGCGTAAAAGGCCAGGGCCTTCAAAATGAAGTCCTCCTTCTGCTGGGGGGTACGCAGCTTGCCCAGGTACTTCCCGACCTTATCACTGGACAGCTTGATGTACTCCTTTTGATTGCCCTTGACCTCCGACATGATGTGGAAGATACCGTCCATATCAAGCTGGCCCGCTTCACTCAGCTTCCGCATACGGATGGCCTGGGACAGAGAGGGGGGTACAGTCCTCGCTCTCGATGGTTTCCAGCAAATCAAGCTGTTCCCGCTGGTTCAGATAGGACAATTCCACAGCGGGGGTAAAAGCGATCCTGCCCTCGTCCACCAGGGACAGGAGGGGCTTTTCCAGATTGGTCAGGCGGATATACCGTTGCACCTGTGTCTCGCTCTCCCCGGCGTTCTCCGCCACAGCGCCCCTTGACGACTTCTGTCCAGGTTGGACAGACCTTTTCCCCTGGTGCCGCAGGGCTTCCACTTTCATCTTGTAGGCGAACGCCTTTTCAGAGGGTAAAAGGCCCTCCCGCTGGATGTTGGAATCCACCATGAAGATCACGGCGCTGTCACGCTCCATATCACGGACAAGGGCGGGGATTTCCTCAATCCCCGCCCTCCGGCAAGCGTGTATCCTGCGGTGCCCGCTGACGATCTCATAGCCGCCCTCCTTGACCGGGCGCACCACAACGGGCGTCATGACGCCAAACTCCTTGATACTCTGGACAAGCAACTCCATCCCCTCGTCGTCCCTGACCTGAAAGGGGTTGTCCTGAAAGGCGGCGCACTCCGACACCTTGATTTCTTGAATGTTCATCTATTTTTCCCTCTTTCCTGATTTTTGCGGGCGTCCCGCTCAGTTTTCGTCAACTGGGCCAGCAGTTCCGGGGGGATTTGGGAGATAATACCCTCCAGCTTTTTCTGCTCCCGGTTCAGTTGATACAGCTTGTAGTTGGTTTCCTCCAACTCCTGTTTGTAGTCCTGGTTGGCCCGCCATGCCGTGGCCCTGCCCTCCATCACATAGGCAAGCTCCCGTTCCAGGTCTGCGATCTGCTTGTCCGTGCTGGCGACCTGGGCCTTTAGTTGGGTCATTTCCGGGGCATACCTGCCGAGAAGGGCGATGGCTTCCTCCTTTTTCCTGCCGCTGTTCAGAACGCCGATACTGTTGATAGCCTGACAAATCTCGTCATAATGCTTGTATAGCTCCGCTGTCAGCTTGAACATATAGGGCGGGACGTGCTTGCGGTGGGTCAGCTTTTTGGGCAGCCCACGGGACAGGTCGGGGTAACGCTGGCGCATATGCTCATAGAACCTGTCCTGCCACTTCACAAGACCCTGCGGCCCGCCGATGATGTCCTTGGAGGACAAGCGGCCTTTGGCGGTGATGGGGACAAAGCAAAGGTGCATATGGGGAGTAGCCTCGTCCATATGCACCACGGCGGAGATGATATTCTCTTTTCCAAAATTGTCCTCAAAGAATTGGTAGGCGTGGCTGAAATACGCCCGCTGTTCCTCCTGGCTCTTTGCCTTCAGCCAGTCAGGGGTGCCGCCCACAAAGCAGTCCTGCAAGACCACGCTGTCCTTGCGCCGTCGTGCCCCAGCCTGTTCGATACGGGCCAACGCCGCTTCCCGGTAGGGGCCTGGGGGCTGGACGATGTGGTAATTCAGGCCGGTGCGCTCCCGGTCGATGTCGGGGTTGCTCTTGTATTCCTCTTTCTGCCGTTCGTGGTGCTTGTTGATACGGCCCACCGAGGGCAGCTTTCGTTTCTCTATCCGCATGATTGCGTAATTCGCCATAGCGACCTCCTTTGAGGAAGGATGTAAGAAGTCACATTGTCCCGTAGAAGCGGGCGGTATCTCCCATCCCTCCGTCTGTATTTGGAACGGACGTTTTCAAGACCGGCGGGGTCAGGTACACAACATTTGCGCCCGCAAAAAGATACCGCCATGCTTTGTTCGCTCCCGCTCTCAAAACATAGCGGTATCTGGCGATAGTTGTGCCACTCGCCCCGGCTCGCAGCACAACCTCCGCCGCAGGCGCAAGTGTTGTGTAACCCACTACACCTTGCAGGCAAGGTGGTGGGCCAGAGGGCTTCCCTCTGGACTCCCTTCCGCACGACTTCATAGACCGTCCCCATCCGGCATCGACCATAGCCACACAGCCCCGGCCTTGACAGAGCGGACGCCCAAAAGCTGCTTCGCCTTTTTCGCCGTACTCTCCCCAACGCCCGCCGCCCTCAGCTTCTCCATGACCTCCCGCTGGGGCTTCGGCCCGTCCGAGAGAAGCTGACTTATTACCTCCTTGGCCTGCCGCATTTGGGTGTCAGGCCGGCCCAGGCTGGCGAACACGTTGCCCAGCACTTCATCCGCTGTCCTGGCGGTTTCCTCAAGCCACTGGACAGCGCCGCCACCTACTGAAAAGACGATGGCGCTGCCGGTAGGCCCCACGTTACACTTCACCTGGGCCATGATACGCTCGTCCGGGTGTTCCCGGTCTGTCCGGGCCACCAGCAGGACGCTCCGGGCAGCGCCCACGATGTCCACGGAGCCGACGGCCCGGTTGATGGCTTTCTGCCCGATAGCCTTGTTCATGTGATGGACGATGAGGACGGCGCACCGCTGTTCCCTGGCAATCTCAATAAGGGGGCGGAACTGCCGCCGCACCTCGTTGGCGGCGTTGATACCCGTTTCCTCCCCGATGTAAGCGGAGAGGGGGCGAGGACGACCAGCCTTGCGCCGGTCTGCCTGACGGCCTGAATCAGCCGTTCATCGGAAAAGGAGAGATACCGCTCCTTCTCGCTGATGAACAGCAGGCGCTCCGGGTCGCCCCCGGCGCTGATGAACCGGGGGACGATGGTATCATCGGCGTCGTCCTCGCTGGACTGGTAGATGATGTTGATGGGGGGCTGGCCTGTGCCGTCCGTGAAGGGCATGGGCTGTCCCCGGCTCAGCATGGCGGCGAGGTTGAGGACAAAGGTGCTTTTGCCGTCCCCGGCGTCCCCCTGCACCACCGTTATCTTGCCGAAGGGGATGTAGGGATACCACAGCCATTCGATCTCCCGTACCTTGACCTCGCTGGCCTTTGTGATTTCGATTTCTGTCATGTGACCGCTCCTTCCATTGGTTTGATTATGGCATAAAAAAGTGCCTTCGGCACTTCAACCCCCTAGCCCCCATTCATGGGGGAAAAATTGTGCGGCACACAATTAGGGGTTTCCTTTTTTGCTGTTTTCCTGCATAATAGTCTCATGAGCATACTACAGAATATTTTCAGAGACCATTATGAAGAAATAATCTATATTCTTCATCCACGTG
>CAJTHM010000028.1 GCA_910576125.1 Lachnospiraceae bacterium
ATCTAAGCGCGAAGCCCCCCTCGAGATGAGGCCTCCGAGGCTTCGGCCAGGAGTCCCCCCGGAGACGACGGGGTAGATAGGTGCGGGGTGCAGGCGCAGCGATGCGCACAGCTGACGCATACTAATAGGACGCAGGCTTAACCAGGGAGATGCGGGTTCCGCAGTCAGTATTCGGTTTTGAGGGTACAATCATTAGAAGTCAGAGAAGAGTTGTTTTATTTATTCGGTATGGATAAATGAACTGCTCTTTTTTTGTATATAGGATATATTGCCTGTGAGGAGGAAGACGATGAAAATCATGCTTGTGGAGGATAATGAGGCAATCATCATGGGATTGGAATATCTGCTTTCCCAGGAAGGATACCAGGTGGTGACAGCCAGAGGCATCGCTCAGGCCGTTGAGATTCTGGCAAAGGAGGAATGCGGACTGGCGCTTCTTGACATCGCTCTTCCTGATGGGGATGGATTTGAGCTGTGCAGGAGGATAAAGCGTGAGGGCAGGACACCGGTCATTTTCCTCACGGCAAAGGAGGATGAGGCCGATGTGGTAAAAGGGCTGGACATAGGGGCGGACGATTATGTCATCAAACCATTCCGCAACCGGGAACTGGTTTCGCGCATCAGAGGGGTGCTGCGCAGGAACGGGAAAGGGAATCCGGTATATCGCTGCAGGAATATCGCTTTGAATACGGAGACCGGCAGGGTGACGCGCTGTGGGGAAGAGCTGGCGCTTACTAAGCTGGAGTACAGGATTCTGAGCAATATGATTTCCTGTCCCGGCAAACTTTTTACCAGGGATGAGATTCTGGCGGATATCTGGGACATATCAGGGAATTTTGTAAATGACAATACATTGTCAGTAACCATGAAGCGTCTTCGGGAGAAACTGGGGGACAGCGATGGCCAGTTCATAAAGACAGTGCGGGGCATGGGATACAGAGTGGAGCCGGAGTAGGTAAGAGGTGGAGTCGGAATGAAAGTGGCTTGGAATAAGGAACTGAAAAAACTGGCAGCGATGTTTCTGACCTGTCTTTGTATGTGCATCCTGACATTGAATCTGTGCATGGTGGTTTACAGGAACCAGATGCGGACAGAATACTGCAATCTGCTGGCTGCTGTCTTTGGAAATGTTGTCGCGGCTTATCCGGAGGTGGCGGAGGAAGAGCTGGTTCTCATCCTGAATCGCCAGGATAATGTGGAATTCGGAGCGGATATCCTTGGGAGATATGGGATTCTGAAAGAGTATGCAGGCACGTATTTTACGGGGCAGGAGAGGCTGTTTGCGCGGCTGTGTGCCGGCGTGAATCTTTTTCTGCTGCTGCTTTTTTGTGGGATGGGAATTCTGCTTTATCTGTATTTCGGAAAGCGGCAGGAGAGGATTCAGGGCCTGACAGGCTATATGGAGGCGCTGAACCGCCGCAATTACAGGCTGGACGTGGAGAACAATGCCGATGATGAGCTGAGCGGGCTGCGCAATGAGCTGTATAAGCTGACAGTCCTTTTGAAAGAGCAGGCTGAGAGGGCGCTGGAGCAGAAGCGCAGACTGGCGGATTCCATGGCGGATATTTCCCATCAGCTGAAGACGCCCCTTACCTCGGCAACTGTGCTGCTGGATAATCTGTCTGAGAACATGGATATGGACAGGGCTACGAGGCAGCGTTTTTTAGGAGAGGCCACGAGACAGCTTACCGGTATGTCATGGCTGGTGACTACCATGCTGAAGCTGTCCAGGCTGGATGCCGGTGTCGTGGAGCTGGAGCGGGGATGGATTCCCGGGAAGACGCTGGCAGAGGATGTGCTGCGGCGCCTGGAAATTGCGGCGGAGTGGAAAGGCATCACTTTCTCCGTAGAGATTCCGGAGGATATCGGGCTGTTCGTGGACAGGAAATGGACGGAGGAGGCATTGCTGAATATTGTCAAGAATGCTATTGAGTACAGTCCTGACGGCGGAATAGTGGAGATAAGCGGTGAGGTCAATGAAGTCTATATGCAGATTGCTGTCAGGGATCATGGCAAAGGGATTACACAGGAGGAGCAGAAGAAACTGTTCAGGCGTTTTTATCAGGGGGACTGTGCCAGAGAAGACAGCATCGGGATTGGGCTGGCGCTGGCCAGGGAAATCGTGGAGAAACAGGGGGGCTGTCTTACGGCAGACTGCCACAGGGACGGGGGTACAGTTTTCCGGATTCGCTTTTTGTGCGGGGATTTGGACATTCTTCCGGGCCAGCCGGGATAAAAATATTCAAAATGTCACGGAAATGTCATTTTAGCCTTTTATACTGAAATCGTTAAAGAGATATGATTTCTGGAAAGGCAGGTAATTATGAGAGAGAAAGACAACAGGGTAAGGGAGAATGTGTGCGAAATGCCGCCAAGGGAGCCCATGCGCTCCGCGGAGATTCTGCGAACAGAGCATCTATGCAAGGTATATGGGAAAGGAAACAATGAAATCGTCGCGGTAAACGATGCCAATCTTTCCGTGGCTCAGGGAGAGTTCGTGGCGATTGTGGGAAGCTCGGGCAGCGGAAAATCCACGTTGATGCACATGCTGGGCGGCGTAGACAGACCTACCTCCGGCAGAGTATTGATAGAGGACAATGATATATATCGAATGAACGATGATAAACTGGCGATTTTCAGAAGACGGCAGGTGGGGCTGATTTATCAGTTCTATAATCTGATACCTGTGCTGACTGTGGAGGAGAACCTGACTCTGCCCTGTGAGCTGGACGGGCGTAAGCCGGACCGGGAGTTGGTGCAGGATCTGGCAGGGCTGCTGGGGCTTGGCAAGCGCCTGAACCGCCTGCCCAATGAGTTGTCGGGCGGTCAGCAGCAGCGCGTGGCGATTGGCAGGGCCCTGATCACAAGGCCTGCCATCCTGCTGGCGGATGAGCCCACCGGCAACCTGGACACCCGGGCCGGAAATGAGATTATGGAGCTTCTGAAAGTCTCCAACCGCAGATATAAGCAGACCGTAATCATGATTACCCACAATCTGGAGCTGGCGAAGCAGGCGGACAGAGTCCTTGGCATCGAGGATGGCTGTGTATACGACAGGCATTGGGAGGTGGCGAGGTGAACATACTGAAGAAATGCAGTTACCGCTCCATGAAAGAGAACCGCAAGCGCACTGCGGTGACTATTATCGGAGTCATACTTGCCACGGCGCTGATTACGGCTGTGGCCTGCCTGGCGGAGAGCTTCCGCACCAGCCTGATTGCCTATGAGAAGCAGCAGAATGGGGATTTTCACTACCATTTCCTGGATGTGGGACAGGAGTACCTGAAATATTTTGAGAACAACAGGCAGATAGAGAAGTACGGCCTGACGGAAAAGCTGGGCTACGCTGTTCTGGAGGGATGCCAGAACCCGGATAAGCCCTATCTGTATGTCATGGCTGCGGACAAAGAGGCGGAATCTATGCTGTCGCTGACCCTTCTGCAGGGGCGGATGCCGGAGAATGGGTCAGAGCTTGTAGTGAGCCGGCATGTCAGCAGCAATGGCCTCGTGGAGATGAAAGTCGGGGACCGATTGACATTGTCCCTGGGAGAGCGGCTTTCCGATGGATACACGCTGACCCAGTGGGAACCCTACCAAAGCGATGAGGAGACATTCCAGCCGGGAACCGGGAAGACCTTTACGGTGGTGGGTATCATAGAGCGGCCTAATGGAGAGGTAGAGCCTGTAACGGCTCCGGGCTATTCGGCGTTTACCCGTCTGGAGGCTCCGGGACAGGCGGCAGTGGCGGACGTGTATGCCTCTTACACGAAGCAGGGCCTGCGCCACAGAAATCAGGTGACAGCCGGAATCCTGGGCGTATCCGAGGAGCTGTATGTGCGCTGGAAAGAGGGGGAGCGGGAAGACTGCACGGATCAGGAGATGCGGGAGATCAAGACGGTGGCTTCCTCCGTGCAGGAGAACTACTGGCTCCTGAAATGGGAGCTGATGCTATTTTCATCCGGCGTCATGAATATGATGTACGCCATGTCGGCGGTGGCCGTGGCAGTCATCATCGTTACAAGCGTATTCTGCATCCGCAACAGCTTCGTCATATCCCTGACAGAGAAGATGAAGCTCTACGGACGTCTGGCCTCTGTGGGGACCACAGCGGCGCAGCAGCGGAAAATGGTCTATTATGAGGCCAGGTTCTTAAGCTTTGTCGGCATTCCTCTGGGGGTGGCCAGCGGACTGGCTGCTTCTGTCATTCTGGTAAAAGGAGTCAGTTTCCTGGTGAAAGATGCCATGGGATTCGGGCTGGTGTTCGGCATTTCCGTGCCCTTGACCTTTCTGGCGGCGGTTCTGGCAGCGGTGACGGTATTTCTCTCCGCGCACAGCTCCGCAAGGCGGGCGGCGGGAATCTCGCCCATCAGCGCTATCCGGGCCAACGACACGGTGAACCTGGGAAAGAGCGTCCGCTGTCCGGGATGTATCGGAAACCTGTTCGGCATCGGAGGGAAAATCGCGTATAAGAATCTGAAGCGGGCCAGAGTGAAGTACCGCACCACGGTGGTGTCAATCGTGGTAAGCGTGGCCATATTCATAGGCATGACCACGTTTGTGGATCTGGTATCCCTGGCCGTAGGCACCCGTTTTGAGGAACCGCCCTATCAGCTGGAGGTCAGCATTTATCAGTGGGATTTTTATGATGATGCGGTGGCCATTACGGAAATGGAAGGTGTGGAAGAAGGGGAGATTGTACGGAAAGCGAGCCTGACTGTCAGATGGGATCAGATTCCCTATACGCCGGAGTGGCGGGAAGAGTACGCAGAGCAGGAAGAGATGGGTGAAGGCAAGATAATAGTATGCTCTCTCGGAGAGGAGGCCTATGCGCGTTACTGCAGGGAGGCAGGAGTGTCCGTGGAGGAGGCAAAAGGCAAAGCACTGGCGATAGCGGATTATTATTCGGAAAGTACGGAAAATGGAAAAACGTATATAGACGAGGGAAATATCGCTGAATTCAGGCCCGGAGACATCCTGCAGGGAATAGGTGAATCCTCCGGGGCAAAGATAGAGATTCTGAAACAGACTACCGCAAAGCCCATGCATCTTGCCGGCTCGTCCTACCGTCTGCTGCTGATTGTGGAAGATGAACTCATGGACAGTATGCCGGGACTGCAGAAATATGATAATATAGAGGTCTATTTGAAATGCCGGGACGCGGACGCGCTGGAACACCGCATCCGAAGCGAGCAGCAGCTGCAGTATTTTACAGTGATGAACTATCTGGCGTTTTACAGAAGCCAGCACAGCATGCTTCTGGTGGTGGGGATTTTCCTGTATGGCTTTCTTGCGGTAGTGGCGCTGATCGGAATCACCAATGTTTTCAATACCATCACCACCAACATGGAGCTGCGGGCCCCGGAGTTCGCCATGCTGCGTTCCGTGGGGATGACCGGGCAGGAGTTCAGGCGCATGATATGGCTGGAAGGCGTGTTCTACGGAGGCAAGGCGCTGTGCATCGGCATCCCGGCGGGGCTGCTGATATCCGCGCTGTTCCACAGAGGGCTGGGGAAGAGATTCGTGATGGATTTCCGGATTCCCTGGACGGGCATATTGGTGTCCGTTGCCGCCGTAGCCTTGCTGTTATATATCATTATGCGCTATTCCATGGCTAAAATCAACAGAAAGAATATCATAGACACCATCCGGAATGAGAATATTTGAGGTCAAAAAATTTTGGTAAGTTTTGAAGATTATAGTTTCCTTTTCCGCACAAATATGTTAAGATAATACTATAGGCTTTTCTTTAGCACGATAAAGAGCGGGAACTATTCTTATTTTGGATAGAATCCGGCCAGGAAAGGATATGGATAAATATGGACGACAGCAAGATTTTATTGGAAAACGGCACGAACGAATTGATGATTTTGGAATTCAAGCTGGGCGACAACTACTATGGCATCAATGTGGCGAAAATCAGGGAGATTACGAAATACGAGCCGGTTACGCCGATTCCCAATGCACACCCCAGCATAGAGGGCGTATTCATGCCGCGGGATGTGATGATTACGGCAATCGATTTGAAGAACTGCCTCGGACGCGGTGAGTCGGAACCCAAGGGACTATTCATCATCACGAATTTCAATAAGCTGGATATCGCGTTCCATGTAGACAGCGTCCTGGGTATCCATACAGTGTCCTGGACGGAGATCATCAAGCCTGAGGTCACGATTTCCACTGCGGAGGAGGGCGTAGCCATCGGCATCGTCAAGAAAGAAGACAGATTGATTATCATTCTTGACTTTGAGAAGATTGTCACGGACATCAATCCCGAGACCGGGCTGAAGATTTCCGACATCAACGAACTGGGAGAGCGGCACAGGAGCACGGTTCCCATCCTGATTGCGGAGGACTCTGCCCTGTTGAACAAACTGATTGTGGACTGCCTGAAGAAAGCAGGATATGAGAACCTGATTCATGTGGAGAACGGAAAGCAGGCCTATGATATCATAACGCATTGTAAGCAGGCGGGTACGCTGCATGATAATGTGCGGGTGGTCATCTCCGATATCGAGATGCCGGAGATGGATGGACACAGGCTGACCAAGCTGATTAAGACGGACGAGGCCACGGCGAGGATTCCGGTAGTCCTGTTCTCATCTCTCGTGAACGACGAGATGCGCAGAAAGGGTGAAGCGTTGGGAGCAGACGCTCAGCTGTCCAAACCTGAGATAGGCAATCTGGTAAAAATAATAGATCAGCTTGTTGAGGAAAGACACTTGAATATATAAAAGTCTGAAAAAGCTGGGATGTGCTCCCAGCTTTTTCCTGTAAAAAGACTTCGGATTTGACAACATGGAAGAGAGGCTTTTCAATGGAAGAGGAGCATTCCAGGGTGGGTAAGATGAAGAATGATGAGATTCTGGAAACGTTTGCACAGTCGGATATGGTGCTGGTAGGACTGGGAGAGGATTTCGACGGAACGGGATTTCTGCGCCGGGAGGAAATGTATCGCTTTGGCGGTGAAAAGTTAAAGGAAAACGGTTTTCACTGGCTGATACCCGCGTGGAACGAATTCTGCGTGAAAAAGACCGGGAACGCTGCTCTGGACGCGGGATTTGAAAAGCTGGCGGGCATCCTGGGGGGAAAGAATCATTTTGTGGTCTCCGTATCCATGCACAGCAGGGCGGGCACGGTGGGCAGGGTGGTGATGCCCTGCGGCTCTTCGCAGATGAAGCAGTGCGTTGAAGGCTGCGAGGGGACGCTGCTTGCGGTGACGGAGCAGGACAAGGACAGGATGAACCGCTTTTTTGAGGAACTGTACGCGGGCCGCTTCCCGGAGGAGGGCTTTTCCCTGTCAGAAACCTGTCCGGAGTGCGGCGCCGGGTTGGTGCTGAATAATGTGTATGCGGAAAATTATAATGAAGCGGGATATCTGGAACAGTGGAGGCTCTATACAAAATGGCTCCAGGGAACCCTGAATCACAAGCTGTTCGTGCTGGAGCTGGGTGTGGGGATGCGTTTTCCTTCCGTGATTCGCTGGCCTTTTGAGAAAGTGGCATTTTTTAACCAGAAAGCATATTTATGCAGAGTTCATGAAAAATTGTATCAATTGACAAAAGAATTAGCAGAAAAGGGATGTGGAATTTCAAAGAATGCGATTGATTGGCTGGGAGAGCTGTGATAAAATAGGAATGGATATTTTGAGCCGGTAATAATGAAGAGGGCATTCATAGAAATCGGAGGAGAAGACATGTCTTCCAATGAGAGAAACATAAATGGAAATGAAGAAACTGAAAGCTATGGAATAGACGCTGTCACAGAAATGTCGGCAGAGGAGATAGAGAGGCTTTTGGCTGAAAGCGCGGGGACAGGTTCAGGGGAACAGTCTCCTGGGGAGGATATTCAGGAGGATGTCCTGGATATGCTGGAGAAAACCGAGAACCATGATGACAATCTGTCGGATATTCAGGATATGCTGAAAAAATCTGACAGAAAGGAGACGATTGATGCGGGCGACGCGGAAGAGGCAGACGTTCAGCGGAACCCGGTAGATAAGCTGCTGGCAGATATAGAAGGAACTGCAGAAGAGGTGGAAAAGCCCATGAGCGCCAAAGAACGGAAAGCGCTGGAGAAGCAACAAAAAGCGCAGGAAAAGGCCGAAAAGGCTGCAAGGAAAAAGGCGGACAAGGAAGCAGCGAAAGCCGAGAAGCTCCGGAATAAACGCGGCAGAGATGCGGAAGAGGCCGCGGAGCCGGAGAAGAGCAGGAAAGGGGGGACTGGAGAGATAGAAGAGTTCGACCTGCTCCAGGACAAGGACCTGCTTGACAGCATTGTCTCCGATGCGGGGAAACTGGGAGGCGAGAAGAGGGATGATGATTCGCGGGAAGGGAAAGGCTTCAGCGTGAATCAACTGGGAGAAGAATATGATGCTGCCCGGGAGAGGGAGACATTAGAAGCGGAAAGGATGAAAGAAAAAAGCGTGAAGCCAGAGAAAGAAGATACAGCGGAATCCAATATCATGGAATTGGATATGGAAGAGATAGATGCTTTTATTCCTGATATCTCCAGTGAACCAAAGGAAGAGCCCAAACCGAAGCAGAAGGGCGGTCTTATGACCAAAATCATTTCGATGCTGATGGAGGAGGAAGAAGAGCCGGAGAACGAAGACATTCCGCTTTCGGATGAAAATCAGGAAATCCTTCGGGATTTAGACCAGGAAAAGGGCGCCGGGGGCAAAGGAAAGAAAGCAAAGAAAGCGAAGAAACCGGCGAAGAAAAAGGAGAAGAAGAAAAAAGCACCGAAGCCTGCCAAGCCGCCGAAACCGAAGAAACCAAAGAAAGAGCCTGAGCCTTATGCGGGCAAGAAGATTACCTTTAAGAAAGCATTGCCCATTCTGCTTTTGGGTGCTACGGTGGGAGCGGTGGTGTTCATCTTCGTGAATCTGGCAGTGGATTTTTCCGTGAAGCAGGAGGCGGCGGAAGCTTACAAAAATGGGGATTATGAGACCTGTTACAAGAACCTGTACGGCAAGAAGCTCAGCGATGAGCAGGCACAGATGTATGGAAAGGCAGAGAGCATTCTCTACATGGAGCAGGAGTGCCGCAAATACGATATTGTCATGCAGTATGGCACCGAAGTGCAGGCCCTCGACAGTCTGCTCCAGACGGTGAATGAATATCCGGCGGTTCATGAGTATGCCGCTCAGTGTGAGGCCCTGCCGGAGGTAGAGGAAATCTATGCCAGAATCATCGGCATCCTTTTTGACAGATATGGCATCACAGAGGACCAGGCTAAGGAAATCGCGGCGATAGGTAGCAGCATAGAGTATACCAGAGCCGTCACCGCTGTGGCGGAGGGTAAAGGCTATGGCGCCGGAAGCACTCCGGCAGTACCCCTGCAGCCGGAGGATGTTCCTGAAGAAATCCCGGAAGAAGTCCAGGGAGAGCCGGATAATCAGCCGGATGAAAGCGCGGAAGCGCTTCCGGATGAACTGCCGGAAGAGGCAGGGCTTGACGATGGCCTTTTCTTAGATGACTGATGCAGGAAGACGGAATTGCGATAAATAGTTGCTGCAATAATGCTTAAGACATGGACAGAATGTGAGATAAGAGCAGTATGATTGCGATAATCGATTATGATGCCGGAAATATCAAGAGCGTGGAGAAGGCCCTGATTCATCTGGGACAGGAAGCGACAGTTACCAGGGACGCGGAGACGATTCAGAACGCGGACGGCGTAATTCTGCCGGGTGTGGGGGCTTTCGGGGATGCAATGGGAAAGCTGCGCGCTTATGGCCTGGTGGACGTGATTCGCCGGTATGTGGACAGCGGCAGGCCTTTTCTGGGAATCTGCCTGGGACTGCAGCTTTTGTTCGAGGGCAGCGAAGAGAGCCCGGGCGTGGAGGGGCTCCGTATTCTGAGAGGACAGATTCTGCGGATTCCTCAGGAGAAAGGGCTTAAAGTGCCGCATATAGGCTGGAACAATCTGCGCTATCCCCGGAGAGGGCGCCTGTTCGAGGAAATCGGCGGGGAGGACGCACAGAACGGCAGCTATGTCTATTTCGTGCATTCATATTATCTGCAGGCGGCAGAGGAGGAAATCGTCACGGCCACCGCGGAATACGGCGTGACAATCCATGCTTCTGTGGAAAAAGGAAATGTGTTCGCCTGTCAGTTCCATCCGGAGAAGAGCTCGGAGACCGGAATGGGGATTCTGCGGAATTTCTGCAGGGTATGCGGGTTGGAAGATTGATTTGTCAGGCAGAGGAGACAGAATGCATACAAAGAGGGTGATTCCCTGTCTGGACATCAAGGACGGCAGGGTGGTAAAAGGAATCAATTTTGTGAATCTGAAAGACGCGGGAGACCCTGCGGACGTGGCGGCAGCCTACGACAGGGCCGGCGCGGATGAGGTGGTGTTCCTGGATATCACGGCTTCCTCGGACAGCAGGGCTACCCGGATGGAGTGGGTGCGCCAGGTGGCTTCGGAGCTGTTCATTCCTTTCACGGTGGGCGGAGGCATCCGCACGGTGGAGGATTTCAGGGCCATTCTGCGGGAGGGCGCGGACAAGATTTCCGTGAATTCGGCGGCAATCATGAATCCAGGGCTGATATCCGATGCGGCGGATAAATTCGGAAGCCAGTGCGTGGTGGTGGCCATCGACGCCAAGAGGCGGCACTCCGGCGGCTACAGCGTGTACAAAAACGGCGGCCGGGTGGACGTAGGACTGGATGCGGTGGAATGGGCCATGGAGGCGGAGCGGCTGGGAGCGGGGGAGATTCTGCTGACCAGCATGGACGGAGACGGCACCAAGGCAGGATATGATCTGGAGCTGACAAAAGCGGTGGCGGATGCGGTGGAGATACCCGTAATCGCGTCCGGCGGCGCAGGGAGGCCGGAGCATTTTTATGAGGCTTTGGCGGAAGCGGGGGCCGAGGCGGTGCTGGCGGCGTCGCTGTTTCATTATAAGGAACTGGAAATCCGGCAGGTGAAAGAGTACCTGCGGAGCCGGGGAGTCAGCGTCAGGCTGTAGGGAGAGGATAATTGCCTGCTTTTGCTTTAGAATGGATGTTCTGGCATATACAATATGAGGAAGGATGAGGGATACAAACGATGGGAATGATTTCAAATGACTGGCTGGCGGAGCTGGGGACGGAATTCAATAAACCTTATTATAAGACTTTGTATGAGTTCGTGAAGACAGAGTATAATACCACACAGGTGTTTCCGCCTGCGGACGATATTTTCAATGCCTTTCATCTGACTCCCTTAAGCAAAGTGAAGGTGGTCATCATAGGGCAGGATCCCTATCACAATGTGGGACAGGCCCATGGGCTATGCTTTTCCGTAAAGCCGGAGGTGGACGTTCCGCCATCCCTGGTGAATATTTATAAGGAACTGCAGGATGATCTGGGGTGCTATATCCCCAATAACGGCTATCTGGTAAAGTGGGCGGAGCAGGGCATTCTGATGCTGAATACGGTCCTGACAGTCCGTGCCCATCAGGCGAATTCCCACAGGGGGAGAGGCTGGGAAGAGTTCACGGACGCGGCTATACGTGTCCTGAACAAGCAGGACAGGCCTATTGTCTTCATCCTCTGGGGCCGTCCGGCCCAGATGAAAGAGAAAATGCTGGACAATCCGAAGCATTTGATATTGAAAGCAGCACATCCAAGCCCTCTGTCTGCACGCAATGGATTCTTCGGCAGCAGGCCTTTCAGCCAGACCAACAGGTTCCTGGAGGAGAACGGACTGGAGCCTGTCGACTGGCAGATTGAGAATGTATAATCCGGAATTCCAAGTCGCCTGTGCCGACTTTGGAGAAACAGAGGAGGACTAATGGAAAAGAAAGCATTTGTCACAAAAGAACAGATTGAAGAAATCGTAAAATCATATCCCACCCCCTTTCATATCTATGATGAGAGGGGGATTCGTGAGAATGTGGAGGCTTTGAAGGAGGCCTTTGCCTGGAATAAAGGATATAAGGAGTTTTTTGCGGTGAAGGCCACGCCCAATCCTTTTCTGATTCAGATTCTGAAAGAGTACGGCTGCGGCTGTGACTGTTCCTCTTATACGGAACTGATGCTCAGCGAGGCGGTGGGGCTGCGCGGGGAGGACATCATGTTCTCCTCCAACGAGACACCTGCGGAGGAGTTCGCCCTGGCGGCAAAACTGGGTGCCACCATTAATTTAGACGATATTACGCATATTGATTTCCTGGAAAAGACACTGGGTTATCTGCCGAAGACCCTGAGCTGCCGCTTCAATCCGGGTGGATATTTTTCTCTGGGGACGGACATTATGGACAATCCCGGGGATGCTAAGTACGGCTTTACAAGAGAACAGATGTTTGATGGTTTTCGGATTTTGAAAGAAAAGGGAGTGGAGCATTTCGGCATCCATGCCTTTCTGGCAAGCAATACGGTGAGCAATGAGTATTATCCCACGCTGGCGGGGCAGCTGTTCGAGCTGGCGGTGGAGCTGCAGAAAGAGACAGGGGCCCATATCGCTTTCGTCAATCTGTCGGGGGGAATCGGGATTCCCTACCGGCCGGACCAGGAGCCCAATGACATCCGGGCCATCGGAGAGGGCGTAAGGAAAGCATATGAAGAGATTCTGGTGCCTGCCGGCATGGGGGATGTGGCGGTGTATACGGAGCTTGGGCGCTATATGACGGGGCCTTTCGGGCATCTGGTGACCAGGGTGATTCACGAGAAGCATATCCATAAGGAATATGTGGGGGTGGACGCCTGCGCGGTGAATTTGATGCGTCCGGCTATGTACGGGGCCTATCACCATATCACAGTGCTGGGCAAGGAGGATGCGCCCCATGACCATATGTATGACGTGGTGGGGTCTCTGTGTGAGAATAATGATAAGTTCGCCATTGACAGAATGTTGCCCGAGGTGGAGATTGGAGATTATATCATAATCCATGATACCGGCGCTCACGGTTTTTCCATGGGATATAATTATAACGGGAAATTGAAATCGGCGGAGCTGCTGCTTCGTGAGGACGGGAGTGCAGAGCTGATTCGCCGGGCGGAGACGCCGAAGGACTATTTTGCTACTTTTGACGGATTTGAGGTATTTGACAGGATGTTCCCGGAAGCTTGACTGACTCGTGGGCCGGGACGGCAGAATGGGAAATGTAATAAAGAGCAGGGAGAATTGACATGAGATATCCGAAATTTTTGTCCCGGGGAGGCACAATCGGGTTTCTGGCGCCGTCTTTTGGGTGCAATATCGAGCCGTACCGGACGGCTTTCGATCATGCCGTCAAGAAGTGGCAGGGGATGGGATACCGCACGGTATTCGGCCCGAACTGCTACGCCGGGGAGGGCATCGGCATCAGCAATACGCCTGAGAAATGCGCCAGGGAAGTGATGGAGATGTTCCTCTCAAAGGAGGCGGGTTGCCTGATTTCCTGCGGCGGGGGAGAACTGATGTGCGAAGTCCTGCCCTATGTGGATTTCAGCAAGCTCGCGGAGGCCGAGCCGAAGTGGTACATGGGGTATTCTGACAATACGAATCTGACCTATCTGCTGGCGACTTTGGCGGACACGGCTTCGGTCTATGGCCCCTGTGCGCCCTCCTTTGGCATGGAGCCATGGCATGAGGCCCTGGCGGACGCATTCGGCATCCTGATGGGGCAGGATGCCGCGGAAAGGGATACAGAAAAAGCAGGAGACGGCCGGAACGGCAGCGAGAGGATTTCGGCAGGATGCAGGGCCGTAGTACATGGATACGAGATGTGGGAGAAAGAATCCCTCAAAAGCGAGGAGAACCCGCTGGCACCCTATAATCTGACGGAAAAGCGCAGCATCCGCAGTTATCTGGGCAGAGAAAGCGTTTCGGGAGATCTGCGGTTTCAGGGCAGGCTTCTGGGAGGCTGCCTGGATTGCCTGGTGAACCTGCTGGGTACCCGTTTCGACAGGACCAGGGAATTCACGGAGAGATACCGGGAGGACGGCATTATCTGGTTCCTGGAGGCCTGCGACCTGAACGTATTCGCCATCCGCCGCGGCCTGTGGCAGATGGAGGAGGCTGGCTGGCTTTCCAATGTAAAGGGATTCCTGATTGGCAGGCCCGCAAACGGAGAGGCTATGATGGGGCTGGATGCTTACGGCGCGGTGCTGGAGGTGGCCGGGCGCAAGAATGTGCCGGTCATCATGGATGTGGATCTGGGACATCTGCCTCCCATGATGCCGGTTGTCGTGGGAAGCATGGCGGATGTGGCGGTGCATGGGAATGATATCCGGATTGAGATGCGGTATGTTTGAGGGCTGCCTGGATATAATTTTTAGACAATTTCTTAAAAAAGAATAAATAGTGCGAAAGTGGAAAATGGAAAATTATTGCTTGTCAAAGGACATTTTCTGTGATAAAATTGATGTGTTGTGAGGGATTTTCTGCATAAGCTTCGCAGCATACAGGCCGGCGTGTCGGAATGGCAGACGAGGCAGACTCAAAATCTGTTGTGGGCAACCACGTGCGGGTTCAAGTCCCGCTGCCGGCATCATTTAAAATCGCTTGGATACCAGTAAAATCATGGGTTCCGGCGGTTTTTGTTTTATATTAGGGTGTTGTAAGCAGGAAGATTCAATTTGTGGAGAAGATACCGGAAGATTTACTGGAGAGGACATAGCGTATGTGAAAGCGTTTTTTTGATTTTTGTCATCTGGCGGAAGGAGGGAAAAGCATGGATGAAGTGAAAATGCTGATTTCCTGCGTTGTGGAAAAAGAGGGCAGGAAAATCGTGCGGCTCTCTTTTCTGCGGGAAATGGAAGAAAGGCATTCCATGGAAGAAAAGCATTCCATGGAAGAAAAGCATTCCATGGAAGAGGGGCACTCCATAGATTACGCGGAGGGCATCCTGCCCGAGGGAATCGTGGTGAAGTCAGAGGGCTTCACGGAGGAGGAAGTGAGTAAGCTGGAAGCCTATATAAGGGCGAACAGAAAGGATATCCTGAAACAGGCGAAAGAGATTAATCCCCTGCGGAATTGGATAAATGGAAAATAACTCTTGACTTCCGCACTTTAAACCGCTAAAATCATAAGGAGCGATGAAATGAATCAGCGGCATGAATGAAGATATATCCGTGGTAAAGATATTTTCAGGCCGCAAATGCAGAAGGAGTGAGAAGCCATGAAAGAAATATCGAATCTGATTGCGTACCGCCCGGATGTCAAGGTAGTGGATGCCACGCTGCGCGACGGCGGACTGGTAAATAATTTCTATTTTACCGATGAATTTGTAAAAGCGCTGTATCTGGCGAACCTGCGGGCCGGCGTGGACTATATGGAGTTCGGATATAAGGCGTCTAAGGAAATGTTCGATGAGGATAAGTTCGGCAAGTGGAAATTCAGCAAGGATGAGGATATCAGGAAAATCGTGGGTGAGAATGCCACGGATCTGAAGATTGCCGTGATGGCAGACGTGGGCAGGTGCGAGAAGACGGATATCATCGACCGGACGGACAGCCCCATAGACATGATTCGGGTGGCCGCTTATGTGAACGCGATTCCGGGGGCCGTCGATCTGATTGAGGATGCCTCCAAAAAGGGATATGAGGTCAGCTGCAATATCATGGCCATTTCCCATTCCCTGGAGGGAGAACTGCGGGCGGCTCTGGATATCCTGGGGCAGACGCCTGTAGATGTATTGTATATCGTGGACAGCTATGGCGCCATGTATCCGGAGCAGATTGCGCGTTTCGCGGACATGTATCTGGAATTTGCCACGAAATACGGCAAGAAAGTGGGAATCCATGCCCACAATAATCAGCAGCTGGCTTTCGCCAATACCATCGAGGCGGTGGGAGACGGCGTGGACTGGTTAGACGCAACTTACGCTTCTATGGGAAGAGGGGCAGGGAACTGTGCCATGGAGCTGCTGCTGGGTTTCCTGCGCAATCCCAAGTACAATGTATACCCTGCCATCCGGTTCGTGGACAAATATATGAACCAGCTTAAGAATGAGGGCGTGGTGTGGGGGTATGATTTACAGTACCTGATGACAGGGCTTCTGAACCAGCATCCCAGAGCGGCCATCCAGTTCACCAATGAGAAGCGGACGGATTATACAGAGTTCTACAAGGAAATGGTGGCACAGGATTGACAGGGAGCGGAACCTGACTTAAGGCGGGGCGTCTTTGGGCGCTCTGTTTTTTTGCAAAGATATGCTAAGTTTTTTACCAGAGCGAGAAATGGTTGAATTTCCCTGCTGAAATGTGTATACTGAGTAGTAGATTCGCATACAGCCTATCAAAACAGAGTCCAGACACAGGAGGAAACCAGAATGAAAATCGACAGCATATGCGTACAGGGCGGTTACACGCCGGGAAACGGGGAGCCTCGCCAGATACCGATTATCCAGAGCACTACCTTTAAATATGATACCAGCGAAGAGATGGGGAAGCTCTTCGATTTAGAGGTCAGCGGTTATTTCTACACCAGACTGCAGAACCCTACAAACGACCATGTGGCGGCGAAGATTGCCCAGTTGGAGGGCGGTACGGCAGGAATGCTGACCAGCAGCGGGCAGGCCGCAAATTTCTATGCGCTTTTTAATATATGCAGCTGCGGGGATCATATTGTTTCCTCCAGCACCATTTACGGCGGCACTTTCAACCTGATATCCGTCACCATGAAAAAAATGGGCATTGATGTGACATTTGTGAGCCCGGATGCCACAGAGGAGGAATTGAACAAGGCTTTTCGGGAGAATACTAAAGCTGTGTTCGGCGAGACCATCGCGAATCCTGCCCTGACCGTACTGGATATCGAGAAGTTCGCCAGATGCGCCCATGCCCACGGCGTGCCCCTGATTATAGACAATACCTTTGCCACCCCTGTCAACTGCCGGCCTTTCGAGTGGGGCGCGGACATCGTGACCCATTCCACCACGAAGTACATGGACGGCCACGGCGCTGCGTTAGGCGGTGCCATCGTGGACAGCGGCAAATTCGACTGGATGGCCCATGCGGACAAATATCCCGGACTCTGCACGCCGGATGACAGCTACCATGGCATCACTTACGCGGAGAAGTTCGGCAAAGAGGGCGCTTTCATCACGAAATGTACCGCGCAGCTGATGCGGGATTTCGGCTCCGTCCAGAGCCCCCAGAACGCCTTTATCCTGAATCTGGGCCTGGAAAGCCTGCATGTGCGCGTGAAGCGCCACTGTGAGAACGGCCTGGCGGTGGCGGAATTTTTATCCAACCATCCGGAGGTTGCTTATGTCAACTATTGCGGCCTGCCGGGCGATAAGTATTATCCCCTGGCGCAGAAATATCTGCCGGAGGGCAGCTGCGGCGTAGTCTCCTTTGGCTTGAAGGGAGGCAGGGAGGCGGCCGGCTGCTTCATGAAGAAACTGAAGATCGCGGCAATCGAGACCCATGTGGCGGATGCCCGCACCTGCTGCCTGAATCCGGCTTCCAGCACCCATCGCCAGATGACGGACGAGCAGCTGAAAGAGGCAGGCGTGCCCGCGGAGCTGATTCGCATCAGCTGCGGAATCGAGGACAAGGAAGATCTGATTGCGGATATCGCCCAGGCGCTGGAGAACTGAGCCGATTTCCATATTTTGACGAAACGGTGTGTACGATATGCGTAAGAGGGGCAGGAGGTGGCATGCTTGACAGTGTGGAACAGGAGAGAAAATGCGGAGTGCAGGGAATTCGAGAAGCTGATTCCCGGCTTTATCGGGAGGAAGCTGGACTTCCCAACCCTGAAGCGGTTCTATGAGCACAGGGAGTCCTGTGAGGAGTGTAAAGAGGAACTGGACATCCGGTTCCTCGTGTCGGAGGGCATGCAGCGCCTGGAGGACGGCAATGCTTTCGACCTGCAGTCCGAGCTGAGAGAGCGCCTGGACGAGACCAGGCGGAAAATCAAGGTAAACTGTGCTTTCCTGTATGCGGGAATCGCCATGGAGCTTGTGGCCGCGTGCCTGCTTGTCAGCGCGTTCGTTTGGATTTTGCTGTGATATTTTGGAATATGGTACTGCATGTTAGTGAAAATTGCAGTAAACTGCAACGAAAGAGCGCCAGCCATATATGCCTGCTTTGGGCAGATTTGTAAATTCTGGCGGTCTTGAGTATAATTCGGAGAGGCGGAAATGTGATGGAGAAGGGCGGAAAGCTTGTACTGATAGACGGACATAGCATTTTGAACAGGGCCTTTTACGGGGTGCCGGACCTGACGAATGCGGAGGGGCTGCACACAAATGCTATATACGGTTTCTTGAATATTATGTTTCGGATTTTAGAAGAGGAGAAACCGGATTTCCTTGCGGTGGCGTTCGATGTGCATGCGCCTACATTCCGCCATGAGATGTACGAGGCATATAAGGGCACCAGGAAACCCATGCCGGAAGAGCTGCGGCAGCAGGTGCCTGTGATGAAGGATGTGCTGAAGGCCATGGGCGTGACCATCGTGGAGCATGCGGGGCTGGAGGCGGACGATATTCTGGGAACGCTGGCAAAGAAAGCGCAGGCACAGGGGCTGGAGGTGTCTCTTTTGTCCGGCGACAGGGACCTGCTGCAGATTGCGGATAAGCATATCAAAATCAGAATCCCCAAGACCAAGATGGGGAAGACGGAAGTGGAGGATTATTATCCGGAGGATGTGCAGGCCGCCTTTCAGGTGACGCCTCTCCAGTTCATAGATTTGAAGGCTCTGATGGGTGACAGTTCGGACAATGTGCCGGGAGTGCCCAAGGTAGGGCAGAAGACTGCCACGGAACTGATGGTGCAGTACGGCTCCATGGAAAATATTTATGCCCATGTGGAGGAAATATCCAAGAAGAGCATCCGGGAATCCCTGATGGCGAACAGAGAGCTGGCGGATCTGAGCAAAGCGCTGGTCACCATCAGGACGGACAGCGATGTGTCCATTGATTATGAGGCTTCCAGGGCGGAGGGCTTCTATACGGAAGAGGTCTATGAGCTGTTCAAGGAACTGGAATTCAGGAATATGCTCAGCCGCTTCGACGAGGAGAAGAAAGACGACAATAGCGTCATCTCCGGCACTTTCCAGAGGATGGAGAGTCTTAAGGCATTTTTGGGAAAAATAGAGAAGATAAAGGACGGCCGGCGCGCAGGCTTATATCTGGCTGCGGAGGGGGACGTTCTCCTGGCCGCTGCGGCATCCGTGGGGGAAGAGACATATTTTTATGCGTTTCCGGCGGAGGAAAATATGCAGCTTTCTTTCTTTGCGGAGTATGAGGAGAAGCAAAAGGAAGACGAGGATGCCGCCGTCTGCGCGGAGGGGCTGAAGGCGCTGTCTGCCAGAGCGCGGATCGCGGCATTTGACATCAAGAGGCTGTACCCATACCTGGAACAGGATACTACTGAACGTTATTTCGATATCCTGATTGGAGCCTATCTGCTGAATCCCCTGAAAAGCGACTATGCGCTGGAAACCATTGCCGCCGAGCATCTGAACCTGCAGATTCCCGGCTGGGCGGAATGTTTCGGCAAGCAGAAGAGCAGGGACGCGGCGCAGGCGCAGCCGGATAAGTTCGCGGAGTACTGTTGTTACGGGGCCTATGTGTCGTATCAGGCGGCAGATGTGCTGGAGAGAAAACTGGCGGATGCCGGCATGGAGACACTCATGCGGGAGATGGAGATGCCGCTGTCTCTGGTGCTGTACGATATGGAGCGCGAGGGCGTGGAGGTGCGCAGGGAAGAGCTGAAAGCTTACGGCGACGCGCTGGTGGAGCGGATTCAGGATCTGGAACGGTCCATCCACGCACAGGCCGGAGCGGAGTTCAATATCAATTCCCCCAAACAGCTGGGAGAGGTTCTGTTCGATACCATGAAGCTTCCCGGCGGCAAGAAGACCAAAACCGGGTATTCCACAGCGGCGGACGTGCTGGAGAAGCTTTCGGAGGAGGCTCCCATTGTCAGGGACATTCTGGAGTACAGGCAGCTGACCAAGCTAAAATCCACCTATGCGGACGGCCTTGCTGTCTATATCGGTGAGGACAGAAGAATCCATACCAATTTCAACCAGACCATCACGGCCACGGGGCGCATCAGCTCCACGGAGCCGAACCTGCAGAACATTCCCATGCGCATGGAGCTGGGCAGGCGCATCCGAAAGGTGTTCGTGCCCAGGGAGGGCTGCGAGTTCATGGATGCGGACTACTCCCAGATTGAACTGCGCGTGCTGGCCCATATGTCGGGGGACGGGCAGCTGATAGAGGCCTACCATATGGATCAGGACATCCACAGAATCACGGCGGCAAAGGTGTTCCATACGCATCCCGGGGAGGTCACGGATCTCCAGCGCCGCAACGCCAAGGCCGTGAACTTCGGCATTGTGTACGGCATCAGCTCCTTTGGCCTGAGCCAGGATCTGAGCATCAGCAAGAAAGAGGCGGCGGATTATATCGAACAGTATTTCGCCACCTATCCGGGGGTCAAGACATTCCTGGACAATCTGGTCAGTGAGGCGAAAGAAAAGGGGTATGTCACCACGATGTTCGGCAGGAGGAGGCCCGTTCCGGAACTGACATCCTCGAATTTCATGCAGCGTTCCTTTGGAGAGAGGGTGGCCATGAATTCGCCCATACAGGGCACGGCGGCGGACATCATCAAGATTGCCATGATACGGGTCTGGAAAGCGCTGCGGGAGAGCGGCCTGAAGTCCAGATTGATTCTGCAGGTCCACGATGAGCTGGTCATAGAGACCTGCCGGGAGGAAGAGGAACAGGTAAGGCAGATACTCCTGACGAACATGCGGGAGGCAGCGGACCTGGCGGTAGCGCTGGAGGTGGATCTGCATACCGGGGACAACTGGTATGAGGCAAAGTGATGGAGCGGGACAGACAAAAACGGAAAAGCCCATCGGAAAGACAGCGCGGCGGATTATATGGCGAAAGGGAGCAAAATCCAGCGGGCACCGTACGGATCGGGCTGCGGTTGCGTGATGGAAAAGGCCGGCAGGAAAACAGGAGGCGGCACTGGACAGGAGGGCGTAAATGCGTTTCATAGGAATTACGGGAGGCGTCGGTGCCGGAAAATCCGAGATATTGAATTATATCCGAAAGCGCTATCCGTGTGAAATCTATCTGGCGGACGAGGTGGCGCATCTGGTGAAGCAGCCGGGGACAGAATGCTATGACGCCCTGGTGGAGCTGCTGGGGCAGGATGTGACGGACGAAAGCGGGCAGATTGACAAGGCAGCCATGGCGGACAGGATTTTTGCGAATCCTGCGCTTTTGGAACAGGTAAACGGCATCATCCATCCGGCGGTCAGGAAATTCCTTCTGGAGCGGCTGGCGGAGGCGAAAACGGCGGAGGAGACAGAGCTGTTTTTCGTGGAGGCGGCGCTCCTGATTGAAGGAGGATATCTTGCGCTGGTGGACGAGATGTGGTATATTTATGCGGATGAGGCTGTCAGGAGAAAAAGGCTCCGGGCCTCCAGGGGCTACAGCGAGGAGAAAATCGCGCGGATTATGTCCAGTCAGTTGACGGAAGAGCAGTTTCGGGAAAACTGTGACTACATAATAGACAACAGCGGTGATTTTGCCGAAAGCTGCCGACAGATTGATGAAAGGCTGTCCGGGACAGCTAAAAGACATTAAGAAGGATGGAATCAGACGAAAATGAGATTATGCAGCATCGCAAGCGGAAGCAGCGGAAACTGTATCTATGTGGGATCGGAGGCCGCCCATCTGCTTGTGGACGTAGGGATAAGCGGCAGGAAGACGGAGGCGGGCTTAAAGGAACTGGATCTCTCGGGAAATGATATAGACGGAATTTTGATAACGCATGAACATGCGGACCATATACAGGGCCTTGGCGTCATCGCAAGGAAGTATGGGATACCTGTTTATGCCACGGCGGGCACTATAGCGGCCATGAGGAACTGTTCGGGGCTGGGCAATGTGGACCAGGGGCTGTTCCATGAGGTGCGGGAGGACCAGAAATTCATCATAAAGGATCTGACCATCAATCCCATGCGGATTTCCCATGACGCCGCGCAGCCGGTGGGCTATCGAATCGCCTATGGCAGCAGGCGGGTGGCTGTCTGTACGGATCTGGGAGTATATAATGACTATACGGTGGAATGCCTTAAAGGAATGGACGCGCTGCTTTTGGAGGCGAACCATGATGTGAACATGCTCCAGGTAGGGCCTTATCCCTATTATCTGAAGCAGCGGATTCTGGGGGAGCGGGGGCATCTGTCCAATGAGAATACGGGCAGGCTCCTGTGCCGTATTCTGCATGACGGGCTGAAAAGCATCCTGTTGGGCCATCTGAGCAAGGAGAACAATCTGCCGGAACTGGCCTATGAGTCCGTGCGGATGGAGATCAACATGGGCGACACCCCCTATAAGGCAGGGGATTTCGATATTCGGGTGGCGCGGCGCAGTGAGGTGACGCCGGCACTCTTAGTGTGAGAAGAAGTTCTAAGGCCGTAAGGTACACGGCTGGGATTGCAGGCGAATAAATTCGCGCTGCAATCCATCTCAAACTTGCACCAGCTCTCTTATTACAGGATGCTGTCGGATGGCAATGGCGGGAACAGTTAAGTGAATCTGGATGCGTTAGGAGCGCATGGAACGGAGGGATATATGAAAAGGACGATTATTACAGTTGTAGGAAAGGACACTATCGGTATTATCGCTAAGGTTTGCACTTATCTGGCTGAGAATGGGATCAACATTCTGGATATTTCTCAGACTATTGTGCAGGGATATTTTAATATGATGATGATTGTGGATACCAGCACCACGTCGAAGCCGTTCGGGGATATGGCGGATGAGATGATGGCTCTGGGGGAGAAGACCGGGGTGCAGATTAAGTGCCAGAAAGAAGAGATATTCGATAAAATGCATAGAATTTAACGGGGGAATGTGTTTCGGAAAGGCCGTTAGACGGCAGTTCGGTGTCGGGCATGGAGGATGACTATGATAAACATATATGAAGTGGCAGAGACCAACAAGATGATTACAGAGGAGAACCTGGACGTGCGCACTATCACGCTGGGCATCAGCCTGTTGGACTGCATTGATTCCGATTTACAGAGGCTGAATGAAAAAATCTATACAAAAATATATGAGGCCGCTAAGGATTTGGTGAAGACCGGGGAAGAGATTTCCAGGGAATTCGGCATTCCCATCGTCAACAAGAGGATATCCGTGACTCCGATTGCCCTGATAGGCGGCTCTGCCTGTAAGACGACGGAGGATTTCGCCTCTGTGGCGAAGACCCTGGACAGGGTGGCCAAAGAAGTCGGGGTGAACTTCATCGGCGGCTATTCCGCGCTGGTGAGCAAGGGAATGACGGCGGCGGACGAGCTGCTGATTCGCTCTATCCCGCAGGCCCTTTCTGCCACAGAGCGCGTATGCTCCTCCGTGAATCTGGGCTCTACCAGGACTGGCATCAATATGGACGCCGTGAGGCTCATGGGAGAAATCATCAAATCCACCGCGGAGCATACCAGAGAGGACGACTCTCTGGGCTGCGCAAAGTTAGTGGTATTCTGTAATGCACCAGACGATAATCCGTTTATGGCAGGCGCGTTCCACGGCGTCACGGAGGCGGATAAGGTCATTAACGTAGGAGTCAGCGGCCCCGGCGTGGTGAAGACCGCCCTGGAGAAAGTGCGGGGCGAAAACTTCGAGGTGCTCTGCGAGACGATAAAAAAGACGGCCTTTAAGGTGACGAGAGTGGGACAGCTGGTGGCCCAGGAGGCTTCGGCGATGCTGGATGTGCCTTTTGGAATCGTGGATCTGTCTCTGGCGCCTACGCCGGCTATCGGCGACAGCGTGGCGGATATCTTATGTGAAATGGGTCTGGAATATGCGGGCGCTCCCGGCACTACGGCGGCGCTGGCGCTTTTGAACGATCAGGTGAAGAAAGGAGGCGTGATGGCTTCCTCCTATGTGGGGGGCTTAAGCGGCGCGTTCATCCCGGTCAGCGAGGATCAGGGGATGATTAATGCGGTGCAGGCGGGGGCCCTGACGCTGGAGAAGCTGGAGGCCATGACCTGCGTCTGTTCCGTGGGCCTGGACATGATTGCCATTCCCGGAGACACGAAAGCGCCCACCATATCCGGCATCATCGCGGATGAGATGGCCATCGGCATGGTGAACCAGAAGACCACCGCCGTCCGCATCATCCCTGTCGTCGGCAAAGGAGTGGGGGAGACCGTGGAATTCGGAGGCTTGTTGGGCTATGCGCCCATCATGCCGGTGAATCAGTTCGGCTGCGAGGCGTTCGTCAACCGGGGCGGAAGGATTCCGGCACCGATACACAGTTTCAAGAACTGAAACAGAACAGATTCCTGTTCCGCTGTACAGTTTCCAAACCGGGCAGGTGACCTGGCCTGGAATCGGTTTATAGAATAATGGGTGATGCGGAAATTTCGTTCAGGGGAGGACGCCTGCTGTCAGCCCGCGCGATTTCCCTGTAAAGCCTGCTGGCAAAGATATCCAGTTCCAAAAGCCTGTTCGCTTCGGCGGACAGGCTTTTTCGCGCGTCGGGCACGCTTGTCACCAGGGGGATGGCGGTGTGCTCTTTGACCGCGCTAAGCAGAGGCGCCGCGGAACGCCTGAAACCCAGCACCCGCGCATAGGGAGCATAATCCAGTTTTTTCCCAAGTTCCATATCATCCTTTTTAATACCGAGCAAAATGTGCAGCAGGCATCTGCTGATTCTGGAGTAGGTCATATTTTTCGTCTTGAGCATATCGCAGAAGTCTTCAAAGCTGGTGTAGAATCTCAGCTGATTTCTGATTCGGTCCGAAAGCTCAGGGGACATATCAAGATATTTCTCATAGCCCGCGGTTTTCTCCGGCAATTCTTCCATCATCAGCCTATAATACAGGATGGATGAAAAATCGTCAGGACGCAGAGGCTTTTGCGCATTCAGATAGTCCGCGAGAACCGCGGAAGCCTCCGGAGGCATATGCGCCGCCAGCTGCTCCAGGCTTTCCCCCTGATACATAGCCTGGCGAAGAGCAAGGGCAGAACAGGCATTTTCCGGAGACGGAATATCTTCCGGCAGCCCGGCATCATGGTAGTCTGCCCCCAGCCGCCTGACTGTGACAGGCAGGACTGCGCTGTTTCGCCTGCGAAGAGCGCGGATATACTCGATGCCCAGTATATTGTTGGGCGAAGAGACGAGGCTTTCAAAGTCTCCGGGCAGATTGGGATGTGTGTCAGGATGCGCCAAGGCTTTCAGGGCCTGTGCCCTGGCAGCGGGATAAGCGCAGCCCTGTCTGAGGGATGCTTTCAGCGCGGCGCTGTACCCGGGCGGTTCCTCCGAGAGAATCTCCGCGATTTCCCCCAAAGCTTCCGCATCGCCGCACTCGCTGCCGAAGCATAGATGGGTGACGACTCCTAAGCGGTCCAACAACGCCGCCGCGCCTGCGGCGAAAAATTCCGCGCTGGCCGTGGCGTACAGAACTGGAAGTTCCAGAACCAGATCCGTTCCGCAGCGCAGCGCAGCCTCCGTCCGTGCCCTCTTGTCCGCCAGTGCGGGAGCGCCGCGCTGGACGAAATCCCCGCTCATGACCACGACGGTGTAGTCGCATTCTGTGAGACGCGCCGATTCCTGGAGCTGATAGAGATGGCCATTGTGGAACGGATTGTATTCGGCGATAATGCCATTCACTTTCATAAAAAGCCTCCTGAAAGCGGATAAACGAAATTCCGCATAAAAATATAAAATGACAATGTGAAAAAAATAACATACTTGAAAGCGTTTACATTTGCGCAACCATGGGGTGTTGACAGGAAACGCCGCAAAGCGCGTGTATCGGAAAATATACAATTAATCGAATATTTATGCTTGTACATTGTTTCCTTTTTTAGTATAATATGGTTAATACAGTTTGTTAAGTGGAAAATTGATTAAGATCTGCGGCCAAATTGGCCGAACTGTACGGCAGAATGAATATGAGAATCGCGAAAAATGCGCTGGAAAGGAGAAAAGATATGTCATATATTGACAAAATCAAGGAAAGAGCCAAGCTCGACAGGAAGACCATTGTGCTACCGGAATCCAAGGATAAGAGAACGCTGCTGGCAGCTGCAAAGATTGTGGAAGAGGGCATTGCGGACATCATCATGGTGGGCAATGAAGAGAAGATCATGGATGGTGCCGGCTGGCTGGAAGTGGACCTTTCCGGCGTCACTGTCATCGATCCCGCCCTGACTCCCAAGCTGGAGGATTATGTGAATCTGCTGTATGAGACCAGAAAGTCCAAGGGCATGACAGAGGAAAAGGCCAGGGACATTCTCCTGAACGATTACCTGACATTCGGCATCGTGATGGTAAAGGCGGGAGACGCGGACGGCATGGTGGCCGGCGCCTGCCATTCCACGGCGGATACGCTGCGCCCTGCCCTGCAGATTTTGAAGACCGCCCCGGGCGTGAAGCTTGTCTCTGCATTCTTCGTCATGGACACCCAGTTCAAGAATCAGGGGGACGACGGCGCTTTTCTGTTCGCGGACTGCGGCCTGAACCAGGATCCCACCTCGGAGGAGCTGGCGGCCATTGCCGAGACCTCCTACAGAAGCTTTAAGTCCCTGATCGGTCCCAAGCCTGTCATCGCCATGCTGAGCCATTCCACCAAGGGAAGCGCGAAGCATCAGATGGTGGACAAAGTGGTGGAGGCCACAAGGATTGCGAAGGAGCAGTATCCCCATCTGGTGCTGGACGGCGAGCTGCAGCTGGACGCCGCCCTGGTTCCCGGCGTGGCCAAGTCCAAAGCGCCCGGCAGCCCCGTAGGCGGCAGGGCGAACATCCTGATTTTCCCCAATCTGGACGCGGGAAATATCGGCTATAAGCTGGTGCAGCGCCTGGGCGGCGCGGAGGCTTACGGCCCCATGCTGCAGGGAATCGCGAAACCTGTGAACGACCTGTCCCGCGGCTGTTCCTGGCAGGATATCGTCGGCGTAGTGGCGCTTACCGCCGTACAGGCCCAGCTCGCCTGACAGATGTAAGATTTGACGGCATAAAAGGCATTAAGATAAGAAAGGAAGCATTTTATTATGAAAGTTTTAGTCATCAATTGCGGAAGTTCCTCCCTGAAATTTCAGCTGATCGACTCGGAATCCGAGCGGTGCCTTGCGAAAGGCCTCTGCGAGAGAATCGGCATCGAGGGGAGCATGATAACCTATGCCCCTGAAAACGGCGAAAAGGAGAAGACAGTTACTCCCATGCCGGACCATACCGAGGCGATCCGCCTGGTGCTGGAGGCGCTGACCAATCCGAAGACAGGCGTCTTAAGCAGCCTGGAGGAAATCGGCGCGGTAGGCCACCGCATGGTACATGGCGGCGAGAAATTCGCAGGTTCCGTAGTGATAAATGATGAAGTCCTGGCAGCGGTAGAGGAGTGCAACGACCTTGCGCCTCTGCACAATCCGGCGAATCTGATTGGCGTCAATGCCTGTAGGAAACTGATGCCGGGCACCCCCATGGTGGGCGTGTTCGATACCGCTTTCCACCAGACCATGCCGGAGGAGGCTTATATGTACGGTCTGCCGTATGAATATTATCAGAAATACAAAATCAGAAGATACGGTTTCCACGGCACCAGCCACTCCTATGTATCCAGGCGGGCTGCTGAGGTCCTGGGAAAGGCATATGAGGATTTGAAGATCATCGTCTGCCATCTTGGCAACGGCGCCAGCGTCTCCGCTGTGAAGAACGGCAGATGCGTGGACACTTCTATGGGCCTGACTCCCCTGGAGGGCCTGATGATGGGCACCCGTTCCGGCGATATCGACCCGGCCATCATCGAATTCCTCGCCCACAAGGAGGGCAGGAGCATTGACGAGATCATGGCTGTGCTGAACAAGAAATCAGGCGTGCTGGGCCTTTCGGACAATCTTTCCTCTGATTTCCGTGACCTGGAGGACGGGTACCATGCCGGGGATGCCAATGCCGTCCGCGCCATGAAAGCATATTGCTACCGGGTGGCGAAATATGTCGGTTCCTATGTGGCGGCCATGAACGGTGTGGACGTCATCTGCTTCACGGCCGGCATAGGCGAGAACGCTCCGCTGGTGCGCACCTTTGTATGCGGGTATCTGGGATATCTGGGCGTGGAACTGGATCAGACAGCCAACGGAAAGCGCGGCGAGGATATCGCCATCACCACGCCGGAGAGCAGGACTACAGTCATGGTGATTCCTACCAATGAGGAGCTTGCCATTGCGCGAGAGACCGTTCGGCTGGTCAAATAGGCCGGAAATAGTTGAAAGGAGCCGGTAATGTCCAGCTCCTTTTTTGCGGCATAATTTTCTGGTATTTACAACTATGATACAGATATGTAGAAAATCTGTAACAAAGATAAGCTATTCTCGTATATATATTCATGGGCAATGAAATATGCTGCGGCAGACGGAGGAATAGCGTGAGAGACGGAAGAGGATATGACGGAGAGGAATACTGCGGAGAGGGCAGAAGGAGACAGATGCCCCGCCGGATGCGGGAGAGGGACAGGAAAGAGGTGTATTCCATGGCGAAAAAGCGCAGGGGCATTTACTTTCTGATCATATGCCTGCTTCTGGCGATGAACCTGTTGCTCCTGCTGGAACTGCAGGCACAGGTCAGGGGATTGAACAGAAATCTGAATCAGGCGCTGAGCAAAATGAGCGCCGGCTGGCAGGAGAATGTCCCGGAGCCGGAAAGCCAGTCAAAGCAGGATGTGCCGAATCAGAAGTATGAATCAGCGGGACCGGCAGGAGCGGAGGCAAAAGACGGCAATGTGGATTATGTGAGCCAGTGCGGTCTTTCGGAAGTGGACATGCCCGTGGACAGGAGTCCGGAGGAAGTGCTGCGGCGGTTGGAAGAACTGGCGCAGGACAACGAGCAGATCGCCGAAATCTATGAGAACCATTCTCTTTATGCGGACGCTATGCTGAAAGCGCTGGCCAACAACCCGGAGATGGCGGATTTTGTGAGGAATTCACTTTATACTGATAGAAATTCCGGCGATAGAAATAATGCTAAGGCAAGCCTTTCCAACCTGGAGAAAGGGCAGGATTTTCCGCTCTTCTTACAGTGGGATCCCAGATGGGGCTATAAGGAATACGGGGATGACAATATCGGTCTTTCCGGGTGCGGGCCTACCTGCGTATCCATGGCCATGTATTATCTGCTTAGGGATGAGACCGTCACCCCGGAAAAGGTGGCGGAATATGGGATGGAAAACGGCCATTATGTACTGGGGACCGGCACGGCCTGGGCGCTGCTGGAAGAATTTCCCATGACCTACGGAGTGAGCGTGAGCCAGCCGAAGGCTTCGGAGCAGACCATGAAAGACGTGCTGGATGAGGGCGGCGTCATCATCTGTTCTATGGGCCCGGGGGATTTTACGGCGGGGGGACATTTCATAGTCGTCTATGGTTATGACTCCGGAGGATTCTATATCAATGACTCTAACTGCGTGGCCCGCAGCAGGGAGAAATGGGATTATGGGAGGCTGGAGTGGCAGATTAAACATATGTGGGTCTACAGCGAAACATAGCGCGGAGCACAGAAAGACGGTATTTGGATTTTTATGGTTGCAGTTTTGCCCAAAAGGTACTAAAATAGGTACATGACTAACTTTAGAGAGAGGAAGCGACCATGAAAATCAGAACAAGATACGCGCCCAGCCCTACGGGAAAGATGCATGTAGGCAATCTGCGATCGGCTTTGTATGAGTTTTTGATTGCTAAGCATGAAGGCGGGGATTTCATGCTCCGCATCGAGGATACCGATCAGGAGCGCTTCGTGGAGGGAGCCACGGAGATCATCTACCGCACGCTGGAAAAGGCCGGAATCACCCACGATGAAGGCCCGGACAAGGACGGCGGCTATGGCCCCTATGTACAGAGCGAGAGAATCAAGACCGGAATCTATATGAAGTACGCCAAAGAGTTGATTGAAAAAGGAGAAGCTTATTACTGCTTTTGCGATAAAGAACGGCTCGCGTCCCTGAAGGCCGAGGTGGTGGAGGGAAAGGAAATCACCATCTATGACAAGCACTGCCTGTCTCTGCCAAAGGAAGAGATCGAGGCGAACCTGGCAGCGGGCAAGTCCTTTGTCATCCGTCAGAACAACCCGTCGGAGGGCACCACCACTTTCCACGACGAGCTGTATGGGGACATCACTGTGGAGAACGCGGAGATGGACGACATGATCCTCATCAAATCGGACGGCTATCCCACATATAATTTCGCCAATGTGGTGGACGACCATACCATGGACATCACCCATGTGGTGCGGGGGAACGAGTATCTGTCCTCCTCGCCCAAGTATACGCGCCTTTACGAGGCTTTCGGGTGGGAGCCCCCCAAATATGTACATCTCCCCCTCGTGACGGATGAGAATCACAAAAAGCTGGCGAAAAGGGGCGGGAGCTCTTCCTTTGAGGATTTGATAGAGCAGGGCTTTCTGCCGGAGGCCATCGTGAATTTCATCGCTCTGCTCGGGTGGAGCCCGGAGGAGAACCAGGAGATTTTTACCTTGGACGAGCTGATCCGGCAGTTCGATTACCATAGGATCAGCAAGTCCCCCACGGTGTTCGACATCGTGAAACTGCGGTGGATGAACGGCGAGTATATCAAGGCCATGGATTTTGACGCGTTTTATGAGATGGCCGAGCCGTATCTGAAGAAAGCGCTGACCAGGGGGCAGGATCTGAAGAAAATTGCCGCCATGGTGAAGACCCGCATCGAGGTGTTCCCCGACATCGCGGAGATGGTGGATTTCTTTGAGGAGCTGCCCGAGTATGACGTCTCCATGTACACCCACAAGAAGATGAAGACGAACACGCAGTCGTCCCTGGAGGTGCTGACAGAGCTACTGCCCAGGCTGGAGGCCCAGGAGGATTACGGTAATGACGGACTGTATCAGATGCTCTCCAAGTACGTGGAGGAAAAGGGCGTAAAGAACGGCTATGTGATGTGGCCGATTCGTACCGCCGTGTCAGGCAAGCAGACCACCCCCGCAGGCGCCACCGAAATCATGGAGGTGCTGGGCAAGGAGGAGTCCCTGCGCAGAATCCGTAAAGGAATCGAGAAGCTGCAAAGTTAAACCATATTCTGTTTCTATCATCAGGAGGGCTGCCGGGAAAGCGCGTCAGACGCAGGATGGCGCGGCGTGGCGGAACGTTTCCGGCAGCCCTGATGTTTCTCAGGCTCGTCAATCAATCATTGTCGGTATTTCGACAGATTTTCAGGTAAAATTGGATTCAGGGCATTTTAAGGCTATATCTATGCACGGATCCGGAAAAAGGAGGGAATCATGAATCTTGCAAACGCAAACGAAGCACAGAAAAACGCAATCATGCACCTGAGGGGCCCGTGCCTGGTTCTGGCGGGGCCGGGAAGCGGGAAGACCTACACCATCACGAACCGTATCCTGTATCTGCTGGAACAGGGAGTCCTGCCGGAGCGGATACTGGTAATCACTTTCATGAAAGAGGCGGCTCTGTCCATGCAGAACCGGTTCCAGGAAATGGCGGCTTCCGCCAGTCAGAATACCGCCAGAGGCCCGTCGTTCTATCCGGTCAATTTCGGAACCTTTCATTCCATCTTTTACCACATTCTGAGAGAGTCAAAAGCTCTCAAATCAAACGAACTGCTGAAGAATTCGGAAAAGAAAAATCTTATCATTCCCATACTAAAGACATATGAGAGCAGACAGGAGGACAGGGGCGATAGAACATACGCCCCGGGCGATAGAGCATACGCCCCGGGTGAGGCAAAGCAGGAACCGAATGCCTTGAACGAAGACGCGGCCCGGATTCTGTCCGCCATCGGATACTACAAGAACACCATGCAGATGACTGCTGCAGCCGCCAAGGCACCGACAAAATGGCAGCAGGATTTCGAGGCTGTCTGCAGGGAATATGAGCAGGCGGTGAAAAGGACAGGCCGTCTGGATTTTGACGATATGCTGTACAACTGCAAGCAGCTCCTGCAGGAGAATGACACAGTCAGAGCCTACTGGCAGAACCGTTTCCAGTACATTCTGATTGATGAGTTCCAGGACATCAATCCTGTGCAGTATGAGGCGGTGAAACTGCTGTCCGCCAGCCCCTACAATATCTTTGCGGTGGGTGACGACGATCAGGCCATATATGGCTTCCGCGGCTCCCAGCCGGAATGCCTGAAGCGCTTCCAGGCGGAATTCGGGGCCAGGCAGCTGCTCCTGGACATGAACTACAGGAGCAAGCCGGAAATCGTTCAGGCCTCACTTGCGGTCATCGAGGAGAACAAAGACAGGTTCTTAAAGCAGCTGCGGGCAGCGGCCCCACCGGGCAATCCGGACGGCACGGCGCCTGTGGACGTTCACGGCTTTCCGGACAGAGAGGGACAGTACGGCCATCTGCTGCGGGGAATCGCCGATGGGCTGCAGACAGGGGAAAGCTGCGCGGTATTGTTCCGGACCAATTCCTATATGCAGGGCTTTGCTGCCAGACTGAAAGCCGCCGGTATCCCCTATGAGATGAAAGAGGGCGCTGCCAGTATCTATGACCATTTCATTGTAAAGGACATCATGGCCTATCTGTGGCTGGCAGGGGAAAAGGGGGCCAGGGAACATATGCTGCAGGTCATGAACAAGCCCTCTCGCTATATCAGCCGGGAAGCGGTAGGCCCGGGGCAGGCGGACTTTAAGAAGATGCGGGAGTACTACGATAAGGCCCAGCTGCCGGAGCAGCACAGAAGAGAGGCGAAAGACAGGCTGTTCTGCCTTGAAAGACAGCTGATGAGCGTCAGGGGCAGGCCTTTAAGGCTGACAGTGAGCTATATCCTGAAAGGGATAGGCTATGAGCGATACTTAAAGGAACTTTCCAGGAGAGAGCCGGAGAAATGGGAGGAATGGCAGGAGCTGCTGGAATGGCTGAAAGAGGATGCTGCATCCTATAAAGATGTGGAGGAGTGGGCGGCCTTTCAGGCGGAGTATGCCAAAAGTTTGGAGCAGGAGAAAGAGGCGGCGGGCAAGAATCCCAAAGGCCCCCGGAAAGAGAGCCGGGACGGAAAACGGGCCGTCCAGCTTCTGACCGTCCATGGAGCCAAGGGTCTTGAATACGACAGAGTGTGGATTCCTGACTGCAATGAGAAAATCTTCCCCCACGGCACCATGCCAGAGGAAAGCGCGGTGGAAGAGGAGCGCAGGATATTCTACGTAGCCATGACCAGGGCGAAAAAGAACCTGGAGCTTTCCTATCTTACCGGTACAAAGGAACGCCCCAGGCAGCCGTCCAGATTCCTGAATCCGCTTTATTCGCCGTCCGTCAGTTCGTCAAATTCGCAGCTGTCGAGATATTCGTCAAAGGCATCCGCCACGGCGTCGTATTCGTCGTCGTCCTCGATATAGTCAAGGACAGGCTCCTCATCGGGGTCATCGGGATTCTCGCTGTAGCGGTAGAACCAGACCTCTCCGTCCTCGTTTTCACCGTTCTCGTCTATGGGGAGCAGCACGATATAATCTTTGTTCGCCACTGTCAGAATGGTAATCACGGCACAGTTGACTACAGAACCGTCATCCAGCTCCAGCTCAACAGTCATCTCTTCATCATCATAGTCATTTTTCTTTCCCATGGGAAAACCTCCTCTAAGCTTGATACCGCTTATTATACCCGACTTACTTCCATAGCGCAAGCAAAAAGGATAAGCTGTAGAAAGTTCATTTTTGACTTTCTATTATTCTGATAATGTGATATACTGGAAATACTTATCTTAAACGGAATATGGAGGGGAAGCGATGACTAAAAATTTTTCGCATAAGCAGCCGTACCCTTTAGGCGCCCACTTAGAGGGCGGTGGAGTTCGTTTTTCCTTTGTGTCCAGGGCAGAATCCTGCGGAATCCTGTTGTATGACAGGCAGACAGGCAGACTGTCGGAAAAAATCCCCTTTGCCAGGGAAGACAGAATCGGTAATGTCTATTGCAGGGCAATAGGAGATATAGACACGAAAGCGCGCACATATCTGTTCTATGAGGATGAGTGCCTGGTTCCTGATATAAGAGGGCGCGTGTTCCCGAAACGGGTTCCCTATGGGAAAGAGCGCACCGCAGAAGACATGAAAGCCGGCTTCCTGGCGGAGGGCTTTGACTGGGAAGAGGATTGTTTTCCGCGGATTCCTTATCATCTATCGATTGCGTACTGTCTGCATGTAAGGGGATTTACGAAGCATGCCTCCTCCGGGGTAGAACACAAAGGCACTTTCGCCGGAATCATGGAAAAAATCCCTTATCTGAAAGAAATAGGCATCACAACCCTTGAACTGCAGCCGGCATATGAATTCACGGAAATTCCCCTGAAAGAGGAATGTCTGCGGAAAAATCCCCAGAATCTGATTTACGCCATGGCTGCCGGCGAAACGGATAGGCCCGCCGTGAAAAAGCTGAATTACTGGGGCTATAAAAAAGGTTATTATTATGCGCCGAAAGCTGCCTATGCCGCATCCGACGACGCTGCCGGGGAGTTCAGGGAGCTGGTGAAAGCGCTTCATAGAAACGGGATGGAGCTGGTGATGCAGTTCTACTTCCCGAAAGAAATAAAGAACAGTGAAATTCTTGATATCCTGTGTTTTTGGGTGCTGGAGTACCATGTGGACGGTTTTCATCTGTTGGGAGAGGATTTGCCCATGGACATGCTGGCAGGAGACGACGTGCTGGCAGACACGAAACTGTGGTATTACGGCTTCAATACGGACAATATTTACGAATGGAATGAGCATCCGAAGTATCCCCATCTGGCCGAATACAATGACGCATGGTATATAGACATGCGGAAATTTTTGAAAGGCGATGGGAATATGCTGGGCGCTGTGCTTTATCATATGCGCCATATTCCTCAGAAAGCGGGAGCCATTCATTATCTGAGCAATTATTTCGGCTTTACCCTGGCGGATCTTGTGTCCTATGACTACAAACATAATGAAGCGAATGGGGAGGAGAACCGGGACGGCAGCGACTACAACTGCAGCTGGAACTGCGGCGATGAAGGAGCCACCCGCAGGCGCAGCATACGTGCCTTGCGTCTGAAGCAGATGAAGAATGCCATGTGCCTGATTCTGCTTTCCCAGTCCACACCGCTGATTTTTATGGGAGACGAATTCGGAAATTCCCAGAAAGGGAACAACAATCCTTACTGCCAGGACAATACAGTGACATGGCTGGACTGGAGAGGAATCGAACGATATGCCGGGCTGCATGCTTTCTGGAAGATGCTTGTGGGCTTCAGGCAGCGCAATCCTATCCTGCGGCCCGAAAAAGAACTTCGCCTGATGGATACTCTGTGCTGCGGTTATCCTGATATGTCCTATCATGGAAAGTACGCATGGAGGCCTGAGACAGAGGGGTATTACAGACATGCGGGCATCATGCTTTGCGGAAAATATGCCCCGGCCAGTAAGGATGCTGACGGCGATTTCCTGTATATTGCCATGAATATGCACTGGGAGAACCGCAGCCTGGCATTGCCGAAGCTCCCCAAAGGCATGAAGTGGGAACTTGCCTTTTCCACTGAGCCGGAGAGCCTGCGGAAAGAAGATGCGGACGAGCAGAGTGATACTCTTCTGCGGCAGGTGCCGCCCAGAAGCATCGCCATGTATGTGGCAAAAGACGCGGGGAAAAATTGAACTTGCACCATTTGACGAAAATTTCATATGATACCATAAACATATCATATGGAGAGATTTATGAATTGTATCTTTTTATTGCTGCTGCTTAGCTGCTGCGGCGGCTGGGGAAATGGCTGCTGCGGGGACAGCTGTCGCGGAAACGGCTGCTGCAGGAATGACGACCGGGGAAATGGCTGCGGCTGCAGGGAGACCGGACGCGGGAACAGGATGGATGGCTGTTGTGACGGAAGGGACCGCGCGGACAGAGGATGCGGTGACAGAGACCATGACAGACACCATGAATCCAGGCATTTCGAGCCTTGCTGCCGCGAACAGGAAAGGCCTTGCCCTGAGCCTGAACCCTGCGGCTGTGCCCGGGAGGAAAGGGCGTGCGATTGCGACGGTCCCTCTTCAGGCATAATCCCGCCGCCCTGGCAGGAATATCCCGGATTCCCCCGCAGGGATAATGGGGAAAACTGTGAATCGTAGAAATATCTGCGGTATAGAGCAGTAGGATATGTGAGCGGAAACAGCGGTCCCATAGAGCTGGCTCCATGAAGTTTGGCTCCATGGAGCCGCTGTTTTTTTGGAAAAACTATTTAAAACTAAAAGAGACTATGATATAATGGGCATATCCACTACGGAATGGAGGGGTTTTTCATGGAAAAAGAAAAGTATGTGGCATATGTCTCTACATATACGCGCGGAGACAAAAATGGAATAAAAATATACGATGTGGATATAGAGAAAGGGCGCTTCATAGAGAAGGACAAAGTGGAGATTACCAATTCCTCTTATGTGACCATCTCCCACAATGCGAAATATCTGTACTCCATCACGGATTTCGGTGTGGAGTCCTATCTGATACTGAAGGACGGCAGCCTGGAATTCATCAATTTCGCGCCCATCAACGGTATGCGCGGGTGCTATCTCTCCACGGACTATACGGACAGATATCTGTTCGTGGCAGGCTATCACGACGGAAAACTGACCGTGCTGAAACTGAATGACGATGGGGCCGTAGGCGATATTACCGATGAAATCTATCATAAAGGCCTGGGCATCATTGCTGAGCGCAATTCAAGGCCCCATATCAACTGCGCCCGTATGACCCATGACAATAAATATCTGCTGGTGGCGGATCAGGGCATGGATCATGTGAATGTATACCGCTTTGACGCTACGCTGGGCAAGGTACAGCTGGCGGATATCGTCCACAGCGAGCTGGATGCCAACCCCAGGCATATCAAGATTTCCAGGGACGGGCATTACATTTATATCGTAAACGAGTTCAAGTGCACTATCGATGTGTTTTCCTATGAGGAAAAGAAAGGACAGCCTATCTTTGAGAAGCTTCAGACAGTGTCTACCTGTGAGCAGGAGATGGGCAGTTTTAACGCGGCCAGTGCGCTGACTTTTTCCGATGACCACAAATATCTGATCAGCAGCAACGCCGGAGCCAATTCCGTGGTGATGTTTGAGGTGGATGAAGCCACGGGGCATCTCCGCGAGATTTTTGAGCTGCCTGTGGGCGGAGAGTATCCCAAGGACGCCAGTCTGTTCCCCGACAATAAATTCCTCGTATCCCTGAACCATGAGTCCAATACCATGACGTTCTTCCATGTGGATGTGGAAAAAGGGACGATGATCATGAACGGGCCGCCTGTCAAGGTGGATGTGCCGAACTGCATTACATTCCACAGACTGTAATATTTCATGGGTTGCTGGAGGCAGCAGCCCATTTTTCATGACGACAGAAAGGATAGAGGACAGAGATGGCCGGATCTGCATATGGCACTATTTTTAAGATTACGACATGGGGGGAGTCCCATGGAAAGGCTCTGGGCGTGGTGATTGACGGCTGTCCGGCGGGACTGCCTTTGGTGGAGAGCGATGTCCAGCGTTATCTGGACAGGCGCAAGCCGGGCTCCAGCAGCATTACCACCCAGCGGAAAGAGGCTGACGCGGTGGAAATCCTCTCCGGCGTGTTCGAGGGCAGGACTACCGGGACACCGATTTCCATGATGGTGCGCAATACTTCCCAGATTTCCAGAGATTACAGCGAGATAGCCTCCTACTACCGCCCGGGACATGCGGACTATACCTTTGATGAGAAATATGGTTTCCGGGACTATCGGGGCGGCGGGCGTTCCTCCGGCCGGGAGACCGTGGGGCGCGTGGCGGCAGGAGCCGTGGCTTGTAAGATTCTGGAAAGGCTGGGCGTGCGCGTGTGGGCCTACACCCGCTCCATAGGCCCCATAGAAGCGGACATGAGCAGATTCGACAGGGAGGTGAGCCTGCAGACTGCTACGGCCATGCCGGAGAGAGAAGCGGACGCCGCCGCTGTGGAATATCTGGAGAAAGCCAAGCAGAAGACGGATTCCGTGGGAGGCTGCATGGAATGTATCGTGCAGGGACTGCCAGCGGGAATCGGCGATCCGGTCTTTGAAAAGCTGGATGCCAATCTGGCAAAAGCCATCATGTCCATCGGTGCGGTGAAAGCTGTTGAAATCGGCGACGGGGTAAAAGTGGCGGAGCGCTGCGGGAGCGAGAATAATGATGCTTTCCGTATGGAAGACGGGAACGTAGTAAAAAAGACCAACCATGCCGGCGGCATTCTGGGGGGCATCAGTGACGGAGATACTGTGGTGATCCGGGCTTATGTGAAGCCCACTGCCTCCATTTTCCTCGGCCAGCAGACGGTGAACCAGTCCCATGAGGAGATAGAAGTCCATATCAAGGGACGGCATGACCCGATTATCGTACCCAGAGCCGTGGTAGTCATGGAGAGTATGACGGCGCTGACGGTGCTGGATGCCATGCTGCTGAACCTGTCCGCGCGGCTGGACCGGGTGGAGGACTTCTACAGTCGGATTAACAAAAACACCGCTGTGCAAAGCACCGCAGCGCAGAGACCTATAGAATAAGGATTAAAGTTGAGGAGGACAGACAGATGTATCGCATCCTAAAAAAGGAAGGAAGAGCGAAGCGGGGGGTGCTGGAGACGGTCCATGGCGCCATTCAGACCCCTGTGTTCATGAACGTGGGCACCGCGGCTGCCATCAAGGGGGCCGTGGCCGCATCCGATTTGGAACAGATAGGGACGCAGGTGGAGCTTTCCAATACCTATCATCTGCATGTACGGCCCGGAGACAAGGTGGTGAAGCGGCTGGGCGGGCTGCATAAGTTCATGTCCTGGGACAAGCCCATCCTGACGGATTCGGGGGGCTTTCAGGTATTCTCCCTGGCGGGGCTGCGCAAGATTAAAGAAGAGGGAGTATATTTTCATTCTCATGTAGACGGGAAAAAGATTTTCATGGGGCCGGAGGAGAGCATGCAGATTCAGTCCAATCTGGCCTCCACCATCGCCATGGCTTTCGACGAGTGCGCGCCCAGCAAGGCGGACAGAGAGTACGTACAGGCCTCTGTGGAGCGCACTGCCAGATGGCTGGAGCGCTGCAAGAAAGAGATGGACAGGCTGAATGGCCTGGAGGATACTATCAATCCTAAGCAGCTGCTCTTCGGCATCAATCAGGGTGCGGTTTACCCGGATATCCGCATAGAGCATGCGAAACGGATATCGGAGCTGAATCTGGACGGCTATGCGGTGGGCGGGCTGGCTGTGGGGGAGACCCATGAGGAGATGTACCATATTCTGGACGAGGTGGTGCCGTTTTTGCCGGTGGATAAGCCTACTTATCTGATGGGAGTGGGCACGCCTGCCAATATTTTAGAGGGTGTGGAGCGGGGGGTGGATTTCTTCGACTGCGTATACCCTACGAGGAACGGCAGGCATGGACATCTCTATACCAACCATGGGAAGATCAACCTGTTCAACGCGAAGTATGAGCTGGATGACCGTCCTATTGAAGAGGGCTGCGGCTGTCCGGCCTGCCGGAGGTATTCCAGGGCTTATATCCGGCATCTGCTGAAAGCGAAAGAGATGCTGGGCATGCGGCTCTGTGTGCTGCATAATCTGTATTTTTATAATACGATGATGACAGAGATACGGAATGCGCTGGATGAGGGGCGGTTTGCGGCTTATAAGAGGGAGAAGCTGGAGGGGATGGCGGCACCCTGGCTGGAATAGCAGGAATAAAATTTGCTCAGCCCCTTGACCGATTGGTATTTTTTGTGTATTATACTTATTTAGACAAGCTACGAACGTCTGGCAGTGGGCGGATGTTAGAATGGAGGAAAGATGGGTATATTGTTGACAGAAGCTGATGCGGCGGCAGGAGGAGGAGTCGGTTTGATAAGCATGCTCCTTATGTATGCTGTGGTCATTGGTGCGATGTGGTTCTTTTTGATGCGTCCCCAGAACAAGGAGAAGAAGAGAGTGGCTGCCATGCTGGCGGCACTGGAGATTGGGGATGTGGTTTTGACCACATCAGGTTTTTACGGCGTTGTAATCGATATGAGAGATGACATGGTCATCGTGGAATTCGGCAGCAACAAGAATTGCCGTATCCCGATGGAAAAGTCCGCAATCAGCCGCGTGGAGAAAGCCGGAGAGAACTGAATGTTATCCGATTGATTCATTTTAGGCTTTTTGTGAAAAGAATGAGGGAATCAGGTCTGTGCCCAGGCGGCATAGGCCTGTTTTTTTGAAGAAGTGATTGATTCTTTATAATATTTTGTTGATATTTATGCCTGAATCAGTTATGATAAAAAGAAATGCTTTGAAAGGAAAAGGAAGATGGAATTACATATAACATGCATTCCCGGCGACGGAATCGGGCCGGAGATTATAAGAGAAGCTAAAAAGGTTCTGGAAAAGGTTGCTGCGGTATATGGACATAAGATGATTTTTGAGGACATTCTCATGGGAGGCGCGTCCATCGACGTGCATGGGGGTCCCCTGACGGAGGAGGCCATTGCCAAGGCAAAGGCGGCAGATGCGGTGCTGATGGGCTCCATCGGCGGCGACACTACGAAATCCCCCTGGTACAAGCTGCCGCCCAATCTGCGTCCCGAGGCGGGGCTTCTGGCTATCCGGAAAGCGTTGAATCTGTTCGCGAACCTGCGCCCCGCAGTGCTTTATGACGAGCTGGCAGGAGCATGTCCCCTGAAAGAAGAAATCAGCAAAGCGGGCTTCGACATGCTGATTATGCGGGAACTGACAGGCGGCCTGTATTTCGGCGAGCGCAGGACTGTTGAGGAGAATGGAGTGCGTAAGGCCATCGATACCCTGACCTATGACGAGAATGAAATCCGCCGCATCGCCATCAAAGGCTTTGACATTGCCATGAAGCGGCGGAAGAAAGTGACCAGCGTGGACAAGGCCAATGTATTGGATTCCTCCAGGCTGTGGAGGAAAGTGGTGGAGGAAGTGGCCGCGGATTACCCGGAGGTGAAGCTGGAGCATATGCTGGTGGACAACTGTGCCATGCAGCTTGTGAAAGACCCGGCTCAGTTCGATGTCATTCTTACCGAAAATATGTTCGGAGACATCCTGTCCGATGAAGCCAGCATGGTCACAGGTTCCATCGGCATGCTGGCCAGCGCCAGCTTAAACGACAGCAAATTTGGCCTCTACGAGCCCAGTCACGGCTCCGCGCCGGATATTGCGGGGCAGGACATCGCGAATCCTATCGCTACGGTTCTGAGCGCCGCCATGATGCTGCGCTACAGCTTCGACCTGGACAAGGAGGCGGATGCGATTGAGCAGGCCGTGAAGCAGGTGCTGAAGGACGGATACCGCACGGGAGACATCTATTCTGAAGGCTGTACAAAAGTGGGCTGCAGCGAGATGGGCAGTTTGCTGGAGGGGAGGATAAGATAGATGCAGGATACTGTTGAAAGGCACATGAGAAGATATGGATTATCTGGCAATGCGGAGATACGCTATATCGACCTGGTCAGCGAAGTGGGTGAGCTTGGCAAGGAGATTCTGAAAACAGTTGACTACGGCAAAAAGAGCGTTATTTCCGGGCGACATGAATATAGTGATAATGCGAAGATGGAAATGGGAGACTGCATTTTTGCCCTTTTGGCATTGTGCTGTGGGATGAGGATAGATGCCAGAGAAGCATTGGAGACTGCCTTGGCGAAATATGATGAGCGTTTTTCAACAGGAGGCGGAATAAGTTCGGAAATCATAGATGAAATACCAAATCAGGAGGGACTAACATGAGGAGTGACGCAGTAAAGACGGGCGCCGCGCAGGCGCCCCACAGAAGCTTATTCAACGCGCTGGGCTACACAGAGGAGGAGAGGCAGCGCCCTTTAATCGGCATTGTCTGTTCCTACAATGAGATCGTGCCCGGCCATATGAACCTTGACAAGATTGCGGAGGCCGTGAAGATGGGCGTGGCCATGGCGGGCGGCACTCCCATCATGTTTCCTGCCATCGCGGTGTGCGACGGCATCGCCATGGGACATGTGGGCATGAAGTATTCTCTGGTGACCAGGGATCTGATAGCGGACAGCACGGAGTGTATGGCATTGGCCCACGGCTTCGACGGGCTGGTGTGCATCCCCAACTGCGACAAGAACGTGCCCGGACTCCTGATGGCAGCGGCCCGTGTAAATATCCCCACCATCTTCGTGTCAGGCGGCCCCATGATGGCAGGGCGCGTCCACGGTCAGAAGAAGAGCCTGTCCTCCATGTTCGAGGCCGTAGGCAGCGTGGCGGCGGGCACCATGACTATGGAGGAGCTTTGCGAGTATGAGGAGAAGGTCTGCCCTACCTGCGGCTCCTGCTCCGGCATGTATACGGCTAATTCCATGAACTGTCTGACGGAAGCCATCGGTATGGGACTGAAGGGCAACGGTACCGTTCCGGCGGTTTATTCTGAGCGTATCCGTCTGGCAAAGCATGCCGGCATGAAGATTATGGAGCTGGTTGAGAAAGATATAAAACCCCGTGATATCATGACGGAAGAAGCCTTTCTGAATGCCCTTACTGTGGACATGGCCCTGGGATGTTCCACCAATTCCATGCTGCATCTTCCTGCCATTGCCAGAGAAGCGGGAGTGGATCTGAACCTGGATATCGCCAACGAACTGTCTGCAAAGACCCCGAACCTGTGCCATCTGGCCCCGGCAGGCCCTACCTACATGGAAGATTTGAACGAAGCGGGCGGCGTCTACGCGGTGATGAACGAACTGACGAAGAAAAATCTGCTGAATCTCGACTGCATGACCGTAAACGGCACGTCCATCGGCGAAAACATCAAAAACTGCAGGAATCTGAATCCGGAAGTCATCCGTCCAGTGGAGAATCCCTATTCCGAAACCGGCGGAATCGCTATCCTGAAAGGCAATTTGGCTCCTGACAGCGGCGTGGTGAAGCGCTCTGCGGTAGTGCCCGAGATGCTGGTGCACCAGGGCCCTGCGAGAGTGTTCGACTGCGAGGAGGATGCCATCGATGCCATCAAGGGCGGCAAAATCGTGGCCGGAGATGTGGTGGTCATCCGCTACGAGGGACCCAAGGGCGGCCCCGGCATGCGCGAGATGCTGAATCCCACTTCTGCCATCGCGGGCATGGGGCTGGGTTCTTCCGTAGCGCTGATTACGGACGGACGCTTCTCAGGCGCGTCCAGAGGCGCCTCCATAGGCCATGTATCTCCCGAGGCGGCGGTGGGAGGCCCTATCGCGCTGGTGGAAGAGGGCGATATCATCAGCATCAATATCCCGGAGAACAGGCTGGACATTCTGGTAGACGATGAAGTCCTCGCGCAGAGGCGTGCAAAGTGGCAGCCCAGAGAACCCAAAGTCACCACAGGATACCTGACCAGATACCGTGAGCTGGTCACCAGCGGCAACCGCGGCGCAGTCCTGGAAATCCAGAAATAAGGACAGTGCAGGCGGAAAAAGGACGTGGGCATCGCAGATTTTCGGAATGTGGGATGCGGCTTATAGATGTGAAATAACAGCGCCGTCCCAGCAGCGGCTGCAAAACTGTGGGCGAAAAGCAGCCGGGAATTCTGTGCAAAGACTGGCGACGTGAGGATATGGGCGGAACGAATTATCGTAGTCGGCAACTGAATAGGAGGAACCAGGAATGCAACTGACAGGATCGGAAATTGTAGTGGAATGCCTGAAGGAACAGGGCGTGGATACCGTCTTTGGATACCCAGGAGGCACCATCCTGAACATATATGACACCCTGTATAAACACAGCGATGAAATCAGACATATATTGACATCCCATGAACAGGGAGCGGCCCATGCGGCGGACGGATACGCCAGGGCTACGGGAAAGGTGGGCGTGTGCATGGCCACCAGCGGTCCCGGCGCCACGAATCTTGTGACAGGAATCGCCACGGCTTATATGGATTCCGTGCCCGTGGTGGCGATTACGGCCAATGTGACGCTTCCCATGCTGGGGAAGGACAGCTTCCAGGAGGTGGACATCGCAGGCGTGACCATGCCTATTACAAAACATGGTTATATCGTCAAAAACGTGGAAGAACTGGCGGATACCATAAGGCGGGCATTCACCATCGCGAGAAGCGGTCGTCCCGGCCCTGTGTTGGTGGACATCACCAAGGATGTGACTGCCGCTGTCTGCGAATACACTCCAAAGCCTGTGGAGGAGAAGCGCAAGGTATATCGCTATACGGAAGAGGAGATGAATCAGGTAGTGGAATATATCCAATCTGCCCAAAAGCCCTATATCTATCTGGGCGGCGGAGCGGTCATTTCCGAGGCCTGTGACGAGGTGGCGGCTTTTGCGGAGCTGATAGACGCCCCCGTGTGCGATACGCTGATGGGAAAAGGCGCCTTTGACGGCCGCAGCCCCCGCTATACCGGCATGATAGGCATGCATGGCACAAAGACCTCCAACCTGGGAGTCAGCCAGTGCGATCTGCTGATTGCCCTGGGAGCCAGATTCTCTGACCGTGTCATCGGCAATCCAAAGAAATTCGCGGAGAATGCCAGGATTGTCCATATCGACATCGATGCGGCGGAAATCAACAAGAATATCCGCGCGGATGCCAGTCTGGTAGGGGATTTAAGGACGGTGCTCCAGGAGCTGAACAAGTGCCTGACGAAGCAGGAGCATGGCGAGTGGATGAGGATGATCGCTGATTTGAAAACGAAATATCCGTTAAAATATGACGATTCCCAGTTATCCTGCCCCTATGTGATAGAGACTATAGACAAGGTCACAAAAGGGGAGGCCTTGATTACCACGGACGTGGGACAGCACCAGATGTGGGCGGCCCAGTATTATCGCTACACGAAGCCCCGCACTTTCCTGTCTTCAGGAGGCCTGGGAACCATGGGATATGGCCTTGGGGCCTGTATCGGCGCGCAGCTGGGACAGCCGGACAAGATATGCGTCAATATCGCCGGAGACGGATGTTTCCGTATGAATATGAATGAGCTGGCTACGGCAAGCCGTTATAATATTCCCATTATCCAGGTGGTCATCAACAACCATGTGCTGGGCATGGTGCGGCAGTGGCAGACCCTGTTCTATGGGAAGCGTTATTCACAGACGGTATTGAGCGACAAGGTGGACTTCTGCAAGGTGGCGGAGGGACTGGGATGCGAAGCTATCCGGGTGACTGCGAAAGAAGAGGTACAGCCTGCCATAGAGAAGGCTATTGCTCTGAAAGCGCCGGTTCTGATTGAGTGCATCATACCGGAGGACGACAAGGTATTCCCTATGGTTCCGGCAGGAGCGCCTCTTGTAGAGGTATTTGACGGAGATGATCTGAAAGCAAAAAGCGAATGATAAAAGGATTTTTCAAATGCTATGAGAAAGCTATTTCGGCTTGTGTTGATATTCCTGCTCAGCGGTCTGATTCTGGCGCTGGGAGGGATGTTGGCCCTCACCTTGTATTACCGCAGCAACTTTCCTGTAAATACATGGATTAACGGGGTATACTGCACCGGGAAATCAATAGAGCAGGTAAATGAAGAACTGGTGAACGCACAGGAGGCATCCGTGATAACAATCGTGGATGCCGATTGTGTGAGTTGGGAAATCGATATGCCGGCCGCTGACATCAGGCCGGATTATTCGGATGCATTGAAAGAATATCTGAGACGGAATGCCTCTGTCTTCTGGATGGACAATCTCAGGAAACCTGTATCCAGCAGGCTGGCGCCGGGAAAATATATTGCGGACGAAGAGATGCTGCGGGCTTGTTTCCAGGAGCTGCCTTTTGTATCGGAGGAACGCAAAAAAGCCGAGGGCGTCAGAGTGCTCAAATCAGACGAGGGCTTTACGCTGCAGGACGGCAATCTGCATCGGCTGAACACGGAGAAGGCCTGCGCCTATGTGATGGAATGTCTGGCCAAGGGACAGACCACCATAGATCTGGCGGAGGGAGAGTGCTATAAAGATATTGAAGACAGCACCGTGGACAAAAGGCAGAGGGATATCTGGGAACAGGTGAGCGGGTTCGTTGACCAGGAAAGTCAAATCATATATGACATGGGGGCGGAGCAGATTGCGCTGACGCCGGCGGTTCTGGCCGGTTTCCTGGAGGCAGAGGGAAATGGCTGTCCTGTTCTGGACGAGAACGGACAGATTGTGGTCAGCGAGGAAAAAGTCCGGCTCTGGGTGGAGGCTCTGGCGGCAGACTATGATACCTGTGGCACAGAGAAGCAATTCGCGGCTACCAGAGGGGATACGGTGGCGGTAAAATATGTCACTTACGGGACGAAACTGGATGTGGAGGCCGAGGAAACATATCTTCTGGAGGCGCTGCAGGCCCGGAGGTCAGGCACGGATGTGCATGTGCCCGCATATATTCAGGAGGGGTATGTGCGGGGGCTGGATGACATTGGCGGCACCTACATCGAGGTGGACATGTCAGAGCAGAAAATGTATTATTATGCGGATGGAGAGCTGAAGCTGGAGACGGATATCGTCACTGGCAATACAGGACTGCAAAGAGGAACCCCGGAGGGCATCAATTTTGTCTACGCGAAACAGCGGAACCAGATTCTGCGCGGTGCAGACTATGAATCTTTCGTGAAATACTGGATGCCGGTGAAAGGGAATATCGGAATCCATGACGCCAGCTGGAGAGTCAGCTTCGGCGGGAAAATCTATCAGACGAACGGTTCCCATGGCTGCATCAATACGCCTGCGAACGCCATGTCAGAGCTCTATGAGATGGCGGAAATAGGGATGCCGGTCATCATGTTCTACTGATGAGCGATATGTCCATTGACCAGCAGAATGCGCAAAATCACTAATATAGAAAAAGTTTAGCGATGTACTTGACTAAAGTGTTTGAAGAGGGTATTCTGTAATTAGGCGTAAATAGGATACGAGGAGGATGGAGATGAAGAGAGTATATAATTTTTCCGCAGGGCCTGCCGTTCTGCCCGAGGAGGTGCTGCGGGAAGCAGCAGAAGAGATGCTTGACTACAAGGGGACAGGCATGTCCGTCATGGAGATGAGCCACCGGTCAAAGGCCTACGATACGATTATCAAAGAAGCGGAGGCTGATCTGCGTGATTTGATGAAGATTCCGGATAATTACAAGGTGCTGTTCCTGCAGGGAGGCGCCAGCCAGCAGTTCGCCATGATTCCCATGAATCTGATGAAGAATAAGGTGGCGGACTACATCGTCACCGGCCAGTGGGCGAAGAAAGCCTGGCAGGAGGCTTCAATTTACGGAAAAGCGAATAAGATTGCTTCTTCAGAAGATAAGACTTTTTCTTATATTCCGGATTGTTCTGATTTACCTGTCAGCGAGGACGCGGATTATGTCTATATCTGTGAGAATAATACCATTTATGGGACAAAGTTCAAGACTTTGCCCGACACCAAGGGAAAGCCGCTGGTGGCGGATGTATCCAGCTGCTTCTTGTCGGAGCCTGTGGATGTGTCCAAATATGCCGTGATTTACGGCGGCGTCCAGAAGAATATCGGGCCTGCGGGCGTGGTCATCGTTATTATCCGCGAGGATATGATTACCGAGGATGTGCTGCCCGGCACTCCCACCATGCTGCGCTACAAGATCCATGCCGACAATGACTCCCTGTACAATACGCCTCCCGCATACGGCATCTATATCTGCGGCAAGGTCTTCAAATGGCTGAAGAAAAAGGGCGGCCTGGAGGCCATGAAAGAATATAATGAGAAAAAGGCAAAGATTCTCTATGATTTCCTGGACGAGAGCAGGCTCTTCAGAGGAACTGTCCGCAAGGAGGACCGCTCTTTGATGAATGTGCCTTTTGTGACAGGAAATGAGGAACTGGACGCCAAGTTCGTCAAGGAGGCGAAAGAGGCCGGATTCGAGAATCTGAAGGGCCACAGGTCTGTAGGCGGAATGCGCGCCAGCATCTACAATGCCATGCCTTTGGAGGGGGTGGAGAAGCTGGTGGAGTTCATGAGGAAATTCGAGGCGGAAAATCTGTAAGGTCTGCCAGAGCGGCACAGGGCATCGGCAGGAAGCATGCAATCACATTTAGAGGCTAAAGCGGATCGCCATAAGTGGGCCGTATTAAAAATCGGAGTCATCCAGATAGGAGAACACATGTACAAGATTCATTGTATGAATCCCATCGCCCAGGTGGGGTTACAGAATTTAAGCAGTCAAAAGGAAGAGGGGCATTCCTATGAGATTACCGCCGATGTGGAGGCGGCAGAGGGCATTTTGGTGCGCAGCGCATCCATGCATGAGACAGAGCTGCCGAAAGGGCTCCTTGCGGTGGCAAGGGCAGGCGCGGGGGTCAACAATATCCCTCTGGATAAGTGCGCGGAGCATGGCGTAGTGGTGTTCAATACGCCGGGGGCCAATGCCAACGGCGTGAAAGAGCTGGTCATCGCGGGGATGTTATTGGCGGCCAGGGACGTGGTCGGCGGCATAGAGTGGGTGAAAGCGGCAAAGGATGACGCGGATATCTCGAAATCCGCGGAGAAGGCCAAGAAGAATTTCGCCGGCACCGAGATCAAGGGCAAGAAGCTGGGCGTCATCGGTCTGGGCGCAATCGGCGTAAAGGTGGCGAACGCGGCTGTGGCGCTGGACATGGAGGTGTACGGATATGACCCTTATCTGTCCGTCAATGCCGCATGGAGCTTAAGCCGCGCGGTCCATCATGTGACCAATGTGGAGGATATCTACGCGGAGTGCGATTACATCACCATCCATGTGCCGCTGATGGATTCCACCAAAGGCATGATCAATGCTGAGGCTATCGGGAAGATGAAAGACGGGGTCATTCTGCTGAACTTCGCAAGAGACCTGCTGGCCAATGAGGCGGACGTGCTGGCAGGGCTTCAGAGCGGCAAGGTTGCCCGTTATGTGTCCGATTTCCCCAATCCCACCACCGCGGGGCAGAAAGGCTGCATCGTCATCCCCCATCTGGGAGCCAGCACCGGGGAGTCCGAGGACAACTGTGCCGTTATGGCGGTAGAGGAAATCATGGATTATCTGGAGAATGGAAATATACGTAATAGCGTCAACTATCCCTCCTGCGACATGGGCGTCTGCAGCAAGGCCGGGCGCGTGGCGATTTTCCACAAGAACATCGCGAATATGATCACGAAGTTCGCGGCGGAGTTTGGTGAGAAAGGCATCAACATCAGCGACATGACCAACAAATCCCGGGGAGAAGTGGCTTACACCATGCTGGATGTGGAGGAGGTTCCCACTGAGGAGACTATTCGTGCTCTTGAGAACATCAAGGGTGTGTTCCGCGTCCGGATTGTTAAGGGCTAAGGGATTTTAGGAGTTATAAACATTATGAAGCTATATCGCCCATTGTCTTATGGCCGGAAGGAGAAGGCAATGGGCGTTTTGTATTATGGCATTGCCTGCGAAAGCAGCGAGCCTGTTTTCTGCCTGCGTCAGGCACTCGGAGCCGGCGCAGAGCCCGCCCCCTCAGCGGAACAGCAGCGGCGAGCCTCCGTCGAAACCGTCATTGATATCCTGCAGGCTGTCCTTGAGTTTCTGGTTCGTGGCGCAGGAGGCTTCGCTCTGCAGATCCATATACAGAATAAACAGATCCTCCAGGCTCATATTCTTCTCCGCGGCAATTTCCTCCATCACAGGCCTCAGCTTCTCCAGCTGGACGGAGACCGGCACTTTCTGGGGATCGATTTCTCCCAGCACGTCTTCCGCATAGTTATTGATTCGTTCCAACAGTTTTCTGTTCTCGTCTGTCATTTTTATACCTCGTTTCTTTCCTGTAGTCTGTCTGTTAGTGCATCGGGAGAGATTCTTTCAGCAGCCTGAGTACAAGCTTTCCGTCGATGAAAATGATTCCGCGGACGGCGGTTCTGCAGAATTCCGGCAGAGCGGTATCATAATTTTGGGCATCCATGATTAATATCTTCCGCATAAAGTCATCCCTCCACAACTTTTCAACTACAGTTTATCACTAGATCCTTGTTAAGTACAGATATTTTTGATAAAATGTATCTAACCGGCGGATTTAGTCAATTCAGTGTAGAAAATGTATAATTCAGAGATTTCCCGTTCAGAAGGGAGCCATCTATGGCAGAATCAGCTTATCCTGAAAAGAAAGCCGGGGTGTAGATGAACATTAGCTTATATAGAAAAGAGGAAGAAAGCAATGGCAGATATCAAACCATTTTCCGCGTATCGTCCGGCGCCTGGCATGGAGGGCAAAATCGCGGCATTGCCCTATGATGTGTACAACAGGCAGGAGGCCACCGGAGTGGTGGCGGGGAATCCGGATTCTTTCCTGGCTATAGACCGGGCGGAGACAGGCTTCGGGCAGGAGGTGGATACCTATGCCCCGCAGGTTTATGAAAGGGCGGCGCGGCTGCTGCGAGACTGGATATCACAGGGGAAATTCATCAAGGAGGCGCAGCCCTGCTATTATCTTTATGAGCTGACTATGAACGGCAGAAGCCAGACAGGTATCGTGGCCTGTGCCTCTATCGACGACTACTGCGGGAACGTCATCAAGAAACATGAGAACACAAGGGCGGACAAGGAACTGGACAGAATCCGCCATGTGGATACATGCGATATGCAGACCGGCCCGATTTTTCTGGCATACCGCTCCAACGACGGGCTGCGGGAGATTGTCGGGGAGACGAAAAAGAATGCTCCTGTCTGTGATTTTACGTCTGAGGATTCCATCCGGCACCGGGTATGGGTGATTGGGGAGCCCGACCGGGTGAAAGAGATTCGGGGACTGTTCGGGCAGATGGACGCGGTCTATATAGCGGACGGGCATCACCGCTGCGCATCGGCGGTAAAGGTAGGCCTGATGCGGCGTGAATCCTGCCCGGATTATACTGGAGAGGAGGAATTCAATTATTTCCTTTCGGTGCTGTTCCCGGATGAAGAATTATATATCATGGATTACAACCGCGTGGTAAAAGATTTGAACGGCTGTACGAAAGAGGGCTTTCTGGAAAAGGTCGCCGAAAACTTCCGGATAGAGAAAGCGGGGCAGTCGCCATACCGTCCCGACAGAAAAGGCAGATTCGGCATGTACCTGGGCGGCGAGTGGTATAGTCTGACTGCAAAGCAGGGTATCCTTTCAGAGGACGCAGTGGCAGGTCTGGATGTATCTTTGCTGCAGGACTATCTGCTGGGGCCCGTTCTGGGCATTCAGGATCCGAAGACGGACAAGCGCATCGACTTTGTGGGCGGAATCCGGGGACTGGAGGAACTGGAGCGCCGGGTGGACGAGGGATTGGAAGTGGCTTTTTCAATGTATCCTACTTCCATAGGGGAGCTGTTCGCGGTGGCCGATGCGGGGAGGCTGATGCCCCCTAAGTCCACCTGGTTCGAGCCGAAACTGCGCAGCGGATTATTTCTGCACGATATATCGTATGACGACGGGAGATAGAAAGACAAATTAATAGGAAAGGATACAGAATATGACACAAAAACTTTATAACCTGATGAACTGGCCCAAAATCGAGGAAATTATCTACTTGGAGTGCGACAATCCCCACGAAGTGCTGGGGCCCCATAAAGCGGGGAACCAGACGCTGGTGCAGGCGTATTTCCCGGGCGCGGCGGAGGTGTCCGTGGTATTCGGGGAAAGCGGGAAATCGGTGCAGATGGAGCTTGCCGACGAGGACGGTTTCTTTGCGGCGCTGCTGCCGGAGAAAGGAAAGACGCTGCCTGCCTACCACTATCTGGTGAAAGACAAAGAGGGCGGGGAGCGCGTATGCGGCGAAGCCTACCGCGCCGCCCCCCAGATTACCGTAAATGATACGGACAAATTCAATAACGGCATTCATTATACCGTATACGAAAAGCTGGGCGCCCATCCCATGACGATTGGCAATGTCAGGGGCGTCTATTTTGCCGTGTGGGCACCTAATGTGATACGGGCCAGCGTTGTGGGAGATTTCAACGGCTGGGACGGACGGATTCATCAGATGCGTCGGCTCTGGGATTCGGGCATCTTCGAGCTTTTCGTGCCTGACGCGAAAGAGGGGGACAATTACAAATTTGAGCTGAAGGCAAAGGGCGGCCTGACCTATTTGAAAGCGGATCCCTACGGCAATGCCGCGCAGCTGCGCCCTGAGACGGCTTCCGTGGTGGCGGATCTGGACAGATTCGTCTGGGAGGACGAGAAATTCATAAAAGGCCGGGCCGGGTTCCAGACGGGAAATGCGCCGGTAAGCGTATATGAAATGTATCTGGGCTCTGTGACGGCGCCGCTTTCCGGCAGTTATGCCAATTATCGGGAGATTGCGGCACGGCTGATTCCCTACATCAAGGAGATGGGCTACACCCATGTGGAACTGATGCCCGTGATGGAGCATCCCCTGGACGGCTCCTGGGGATATCAGGTAATCGGATACTATGCCCCTACGGCCAGATACGGTTCGCCGGAGGACTTCATGTATTTTGTCAACGAACTGCACAAGGCGGGAATCGGCGTGATTCTGGACTGGGTTCCGGCCCATTTCCCCAGAGATGCTTACGGGCTGTCCAATTTTGACGGCACCTGCCTGTATGAGCATAGAGATCCCAGACAGGGCAGTCATCCCCACTGGGGAACCTTGATATATAATTACGGCAGACCGCAGGTTTCCAATTATTTAATCGCCAACGCTCTGTTCTGGGTGGAGAAGTACCATGTGGACGGCATCCGGATGGACGCGGTGGCCAGCATGCTCTATCTGGATTACGGGAAAAAGGATGGGGAATGGGTGGCGAACATGTACGGCGGGAAAGAGAATCTGGAAGCCATCGAGATGATCAAGCACCTGAACTCCGTCATGAAGAAGCGCAATCCCGGCGTGCTCAGCATCGCGGAGGAGAGCACGGCTTTCCCGAAGATTACGGGAGCGCTGGAGGAGGGCGGTCTGGGCTTTGACCTGAAGTGGAACATGGGATTCATGAACGATTATCTGGATTATATCAAATACGATCCCTATTTCAGGGCCCATCACCACGGAGAGCTGACCTTCAGCATGGTCTACGCCTACAGCGAGAAGTTCATGCTGGTGTTCTCCCATGACGAGGTGGTGCACGGCAAGGCCTCCCTGATTGGGAAGATGCCGGGAGAGCGGGAGCAGAAGTTCGCCAATCTCCGGCTCACCTATGCCTATATGATGACGCATCCGGGCAAGAAGCTGCTGTTCATGGGGCAGGATCTGGGTGAGTTCGATGAGTGGAACGAAGCGCGGCAGGTAGAGTGGGAGCTGGCCCAGGTGCCGGAGCATCAGGGAATCTCCGAGTTGATGAAAGATCTGAATCATCTGTACCGCGCTACCCCGGAGCTGTATGCCCTGGACGACGCGCCGGAAGGGTTTGAATGGGTGAATCATATTTCCTGGGAGGAGTGCTTCCTGACTTTCCTGCGCAAAGGGCGGAAAGAGGATGAAGTCCTGCTGGTTGTGGCAAATTTCTCCGGCGTGGAGCGGGAAATCACCACAGGAGTGCCTTACGATGGAAAGTACAAAGAAATATTTAATACCGATAATACCAGATACGGCGGCACAGGCATCGTGAACAGCCGTGTGAAGCGTTCAAGGGCAGGGGAATGGGATGACAGGCCGGTTTCTGTCACGGTAAAGGTAGCGCCGCTGTCCCTGAGCATTTTGAAGTACATTCCTCTGACGGAGGAGGAAATCGCCATAGAGGCCGTTGAGCGGGCTGCCGCGGAGAAAGCGGAGGCGGATCGGCTGGCCGCGGAGAAAGGTGAGGCCTACAGAAAAGCTGCGGAAAGGATGGAGGCCTATAGGAAAGCCGCGGAAAAAACCGGAAATAAGGCTGCGGAGAAAAAGACAGCGGAGAGTACAGCGGCAAAGAGGAGCACAGGGAAGAATACGGCGGCGAAGAAGCCTGCCAGGCGCGCCAAATCTGAGGAGCCCGGGGAAAAAGAGTCCTGAGCCAGAGCGTGGAAACAGGATTCGGGGAGGGTTGGTCAATGCAAGGGAATGAGAGGATTCCCCGGGGGATTCCGGGGAGGCTGCAGCGGACGCTTATTTTCATGGTTCTGCCGTTTGTATGCGCATCCTGTGGAATCATGCCGGAAGAGGAGGAGCTTCCGGCAGCCCCTGTGATCCGCAGCTACGAGGCGGCGGAATACGAGCAGGCACTGGTCATGCGCGGGGATATGATTCTGACCAAGAAAGTCAAATGCACTTATGCCTCTGCAAAGCAGGAAAAATACAGCTTCTCACTGGGCGGTATGTATATCGACAAGGTGTATGTCAGCGAGGGGCAGCAGGTAAAGAAAGGCACTTTGCTGGCGGAGCTGGAGCAGGGCGATCTGCCCCGGCAGATATCCGACGGAGAATACGCCCTGCGGGCCCTGCAGGTCGGCAGGGCGTATCTGCCGGAGTACCAGAGGCTGGACCGGGAGAGGCAGGATGCCATCATAGCGGACATGGAGGGACAGATAAAAGAACTGATGGCATGGTCCAGGAATTATGAACCGGGAGAGCCGGAGGGGGCGGCTTATGTAGATCGGGCCAACGCCGTTCTCATACAGCAGATAGAGCTGGAAAAGCAGAAAGATGCCGACGCGCAGACCAATGAAAAGCAGCTGCAGGAGGCCGACGACGCGGTGTACATAGCGGGCATACGCCTGCAGGAACTGAAAGAGGAATTGCGGGAACGGCAGATTTACGCGGATATCAATGGGACAGTCACATATCTCCAGAAGATGAAGGAGGGTGAGCGCTCCGTAAAGGGAAAGGTCTTTGTCACGGTGGCCGATCTGGATACGGTGGTATTTACGGTAAAAGGAGAGGATGCGGGGTACTTCCCTGTGGGGACGCAGGCGACAGTCCTGTGTGAAAAAAAAGAATACCCTGCCCAGTCAGTAGACCCCTCGGTCCTGGGCCTGGCAGAACAGCAGGAGGGGGATGAACCCATGGCCTATCTTCAGCTGCTTCAGCCCGATCCCACGCTGGAAAATGGGGTAAGCGGAACCATCGAGGTCATATTGGACCAGCGTGAGGATGTGCTGTATGTGCCCAGGGATGCCATAAAGGCGGCTGAGGGAGCGAAATTTGTATATATGCTGGATGAAAACGGCCTTCGTGTTCTGCGGGAAATCGCCACAGGGCTGGAGGACGGAGAGTATGTGGAAATCTTAAGCGGCCTTGAGGAAGGCGACAGCGTCATCATAAACTAGAGCGGTCTTCGGATGAAAAGTGCGGAGACGGCATGGATTCTAATAATTCGCAGGAAGAAGAACAGTGATGAAAAGAAAAGCGGCGTTGGTGACGGTCCTGCTCCTGGCTGCAGGGCTGACCGGATGCACAGTGGAAAACATCTTTTCCACGGAAAAAAGTATTTCCATGGAAGTCCCGGATCTTCTGGAGCCGGTGGATGTCAAATTGGATATGGCCGTGGCGCAGAAAGAGGATATCTATCAGCTGTCCATCTACAGCGGAGAGGTGGTCCCCTATACGGAGGAACTGCACTTTACTGTGGACGGCTATCTGGAGAGCGTCAATGTCATAATGGGAGATATGGTGCAGGAGGGAGATGTCCTTGCTGTTTTAAGCGAGGAACAGGTGGCGGAGCAGATAGAGAATCTGGAGAAGGAAATCGACAATCTGCTCACAATGGGAGAGTTCAGCGACAGACAGGCCAGCCTGGACCTCGAGATTGCCCGGGAAGAGCTCCAAATGATGCACGAACAGGGACAATTCGGCTATACCGGCTGGGCAAAAGAACTGGAGATTCAGAAGCTGGAGCTTGCGCAGGCGGAAGCGCAGGAACTGCGCGGCCTGGAACTGCAGAAAAAGCAGGAGACCCTGAGGAAACTGCAGGAAAAGATAGGGAAAAACGAAATAACGGCTCCTTTCAGCGGAAGAATCGTTTACATCGCTGATATGAAAAAGGGCGATGGGATACAGGGCTATACTCCTGTCATCTATATAGCGGATGATAGCCGTTTAAGCCTGTCTGCAGAGTATATTTCAGAGTCATCCCTAAATGGTGCGGACAGAATCTGCGCGAAAATCCTGGATAAGGAAGTGGATATCAGCCTCGTCCCTTATGATACCAATGAGATGGTGAAAGCGGCGCTGGCCGGTGAGGAGATGCAGGCGCAGTTTTCCATCGATACTCAGGAGCCATGGATTTTGGCAGGCCAGTACGCCGTCGTCATGGTCTATCAGTCTTATAAGGAAAATGTATTGACTATCCCGATAAATGCCCTGTATCGGGACGGGAGCGGCCAGTATGTCTACAGGCAGGTGGACGGAGCGCGGGTGCGCTGCGATGTGAAGACGGATATGACGACAGATACGAAAGCGGAAGTGATAGAAGGTCTGGAGGAAGGAGATATGGTCTATGTCCAGGATTAAGGCGTTGGCGACGGCAGCGCTGATTGCGGCTGCTGCTTCGCTTGGCGGGTGCGGCAACAGTGAGCAGGAGGAGCCGCTGTACAGAGAGGATTTCATTGCTCCGGAGCAGGCCAATTATGATACCGTACAGATAGAGACAGGGGATTACATAAGGACAGCGGCGGGATCCGTGCGGATATACTATCCGGTCACGGCGGATCTTCGATGGGACGAAAGCCAGGCCAGGTTCAGGGAATTTCTGGTGCGGAAAGGCGATGAAGTCAAGGCGGGCGATGCCCTGGCGGTCTTTGACATCGAGGTGAGCAGGGCGGACAGGGAGGAGCTGGCGCTTACGCTTGCGAGGACCATTGAGAATCTGGAGACCGGCACGGCCGAGCGGCTGACTGCCATGGAAGAGGCCGACAAAAAGCTGGAGGGGCTTGGCGGCCATGAGCTGCGCATTGAGCAGCTCAGGATAGAAAAGGCCCGGGCGGAATACGAGCAATTCGTCTATCAGACGGAACAAGAGATTACAAGGCTGAGAGAATGCCTGGAGGAGATGGACGAGGAAATCGCCGACAATACCTTGGTTGCTCCTTTCAACGGCGTGATCGATACGATAGCCGCCTGCAGCGAGGGGGATCTGGTGACAAAGGATATGGTCATCATCTCCATGTATTCCACGGACAGTTACTACCTTGTGGCTGAGGACAGCCTTGGCAGGCTGCGCTACAATATGGAGGTCACCGTAGAGACCGGCAGGGGCAGCAATCTGAAGACTTATCAGGGCAAAGTGGTGGCGGCGCCCTCCATCCTGCCCGGCTCGGCGCCGCAGGGAATGGCCCTGATCGAACTGTATGAGGATGTGCCGCCTAAGGAGCTGTCAGGTACTCTGAAGTATCAGTACAATGCAGAGGAGCTGCGGGATGTCCTGTTGGTGGACTGGAGCGCCGTGGAGGCCGAAAAGGGGAAAAGCTATGTGTATGTGCTGGAGGATGATATGGTACAGAAGCGGTATGTGGTGCCGGGACTGAATAACAGAGAGAAGATGTGGATTTTGGACGGTCTCCGCGAAGGACAGACCGTGATCGCGGATTAGGGGGCAGAAACATGTTGAGTTTTGTTTTCCGTAAGATTGAAAGCAGGAAATGGATGGTCATAAGCCTCCTGATCGGCAATCTGCTGATGATAGCCATCGCCGCGGCCAGTCCGATGTATTCCCAGGCTGTCCTGCAGAGGACTCTGACACGGAGCTTAAGCGATTACTATGTGGAGCATGGTTCCTGTCCGGGACTGATTGTCCTCAGAGGCGGCTATGCCGCTGCCGGGAAAAAGGAGGAGGAGTTCCGGAAAACAATCCGCGCCGCCGAGCTGATGGAGGAAATGAGGGAAGAACTGGATGTGCCGGCGCTTTTCAAAGTGACCCAGTACTATAAGGGAAATGTGAAGGCTGTCCACGAGGTAGCGGTGGAGGGCAGAAAAAACGAACTGACCATTCGGATAGGATGCTACTCGGATCAGGCGGATCATATCAAAATCGTGAATGGGGACATGTATTCCGGAGAACTGGATGACCACACGTTCGACGTCATTGTCAATGAGAGGACATTCATGGACCAGAACCTGATGCTGGGAGAGGTGCTGGAACTGTCGGAGGTGAGAGATCCGGAGAAAGTGCCTTACCGGATCCGGATTGCGGGAATCTTTGAAAACAGCCAGGAACAGGACGAATACTGGATAGGGGAGCCCGGTCTGTGGCGGGATGTCTGCCTGATGGATGAGGGGTTGTTCCAGGAACTGTTCGCCAACGCGGAGCGCATGGATACAGGGTTCAATGCGGAATGGTACGCGACTCTGGATTATCTGCAGATGCGGGGGGACCAGGCGGAGCATTATCTGAGCGTCCTGGAGCGCTATTTCAAGATATTCGACGATATGGGATACAAGAGCCGCACCGTCAACTTCAAGTCCACCATGGAGACCTTTGTGGCAAACGCCCAGAAGCTGAACATCACCATACTGATTCTGCAGATGCCGATTTTTGTGCTGCTGGCCGTATTTATTTTCATGGTATCAGGGCAGATGCTGGAGATGGAGCAGAACGAAATCGCGGTCTATAAGAGCCGCGGCGCGGACAAGAAGCAGATTGTGCTGGTCTATCTGCTGCAGAGCGTGCTGATTTCCGTCCTGGGAATCGTGGGAGGAATTCCGCTGGGTCTTTTGATGTGCAGGATCCTGGGGGCGTCCAATGCTTTCCTGGAGTTCGTGAAAAGAGCGGCGCTGCCGGTGGAGATAGGGCCGAGAGTCTGGATATTTGCCGGGGCGGCCGCATTATTCGGGGTCTGCACCATGGTACTGCCGGTCATCCGGTATGCCAATGTCAACATCGTGGCCCATAAGCGCGGGAAGAACCGAAAGAGCAAAAGCCCCTGGTGGCAGAAGCTGTTTCTGGATGTGATTCTGCTGGGGGTTTCTCTGTATGGCCTGTACCAGTATAATTCCCAGAAAGAATATCTGGCGATAAAGGTCATGGACGGGGCGTCCCTGGATCCGCTGCTGTATTTCTGCTCCTCTCTGTTCATGGTAGGGGCAGGGCTGTTCGTGCTGAGAATCTTTCCGCTGCTGGTGAAAATTATTTTCATGATTGGAAAGCGCTGGTGGCCTACTTCGCTTTATGTGTCATTCCTGAGGATTATCCGGACGAAGAGCAATCAGGGTTTCCTCATGGTTTTCCTGATTCTGACGCTGGCCATGGGAATCTTCAATGCCCAGGCGGCGCGGACGATAAATGCCAATGCGGAGGATAAGATTCGGTATTCCGCGGGGGCCGACCTGGTGCTGCAGGAGGTCTGGAAAGACAACAGCGCGATGCTTGCGGACAATGCCCTGGGTGGCGGGGCGGCAGGGCAGTCGGAGCTGGTCTATGAGGAGCCGGATTTCGGAAAGTATCAGACGCTTGAGGGCATAGAGAGCGTGACGAAAGTTTTCGTGGATAAGAAAGTGAATGTGTCCGTGGAAGGAGGGCGGGCCCAGGCCATGCTGATGGGCATCCACACCAAAGAGTTCGGGGAGACTGCCTGGTTCAAAGATTCTCTTCTTCCCGTCCACTGGTACGAATACCTGAACGCCATATCCCAGAATTCCCGGGCGATTCTGGTCTCTTCCAACTTCCGGTCGTATTTCGGCTATGAGGTGGGGGATGTGCTGACATATACGAATGCGAACAATGATTCCATGAGGGGCATCATCTACGGATTTGTGGATTACTGGCCTTCCTATACCCCCATTACATGGGAGAAAGGCAAGGACGGTGTATATGCAGGGGTGAGCAATTTCCTCATTGTGGCCCATCTGTCACAGCTACAGTCTTCCTGGGGCGTGACGCCTTACCAGGTATGGATCAAGGCGGAGGATTCTTCGCAATTCATCTATGAATATGCGGAGGAATCAGGTACGAAGTATTCCGTGTTCCTGGATGCGGCTTCCGAGCTCATTGACCTGAAGAACAATCCTATTTTTCAGGGGACAAACGGCATCCTGACCATAGGCTTCATCTGCGTACTGCTGCTGTGCGTCACGGGTTTTCTGATATACTGGATTCTGTCCATACAGTCCAGGACGCTGCAGTTCGGTATCTTCCGGGCCATGGGCATGTCCATGAAAGAGATATTGACCATGATGGTCAATGAACAGATTTTCATCACGGGCGTATCCATCGGAGCCGGGATTCTGGTGGGGATACTGACCTCCAGACTGTACATCCCGCTGATACAGATTGCCTACACTTCCGCGGACCAGGTGATTCCGCTGGAGATTATCAGGGACAGGAGCGACTACGCGCGGCTGTTCGGCGTGGTGGGGCTGGCTATACTGATCTGTATGTTCATCTTAGGCTGGCTGATTTCAAAGATTAAGATATCTCAGGCGCTGAAGCTGGGCGAAGATTAGGGGGAAAGTATGAAAGAAGTGTGCTTTCGCGCATTTTATCAGTCTATTGAATGACAGGTGTGTCAAAGGCACGCAAAGGGGTATAGATATGGAGAGCATCATTGCGGGAAAAGGAATCAAAAGGGGCTTCCCCATGGCGGGAGGCGATACTTTCTGGGCGCTGAAAGGGCTGAACCTGGAAATCGAAAAGGGACAGCTGGCTATTTTAAGAGGGCGTTCCGGCTCAGGCAAGACAACGCTGATGAATATCTTAAGCGCTCTGGACTATCCCACAGAGGGGGATGTGTTCTTTCAGGGCAATAATATCGCGAAGATGAACGAAAAGGAGCGGGGGCTCCTGCGGCGGGTGAAGATGGGATTCGTGTTCCAGTCGGTGGCGCTGGTTCCCATGATGACCGCTTATGAGAACGTGGAATTTGCCTTGAGACTCGCGAAGTATAAGGGGAACCGGAAAGGGCGTGTGGAGGAATGCCTGAAGATGGTAGGACTTGGCAGCAGGCTGCAGCATCTGCCCCAGGAACTGTCCGGCGGAGAGCAGCAGCGGGTGGCCATTGCCAGGGCCATCGCCCACAGGCCGGAGATTCTCTTCGCGGATGAGCCCACTGCGGAGCTGGATACGAATACAGGGCTGCAGGTAGTGAAGATATTCAAGGATCTGGCGGCTTCGGAGGGTGTGACGATTGTCATGACCACCCATGACACAGGGCTGATGGAAATCGGGGATGTGGTATACCAGTTGGAGGATGGTGAGTTTGTTGCGTGAGGATATCATTATCTGTGAGAATCTGGTAAAAATCTATAAGACGAAAGACCTTGAGGTCCTGGCCCTCCAGGGACTGGAGCTGAGCATCGCCGAGGGAGAGCTCATGGCCATCATCGGCAACAGCGGCAGCGGCAAATCCACTTTCCTGAATATGGTGGGAGGGCTGGACCGTCCGTCTGCCGGAAAGCTGACCGTGGACGGCAGGGATCTGTTCAAATTGAGTGAGAAAGAACTGGTAGAATATAAACGGAATACCGTAGGCTTTGTGTGGCAGAATAATGCAAGGAACCTGCTGCCTTATTTAAGCGCCTGGCAGAATGTCCGGCTGCCCATGCGATTCACCCGCGGAGACCATGGAAAGAAGCAGAAAGAGAGGGCGCTGGAGCTACTGGAGATGGTGGGGATGTCCCACAAAAAGGACAGCCGCTTAAGCCAGCTGTCCGGGGGAGAGCAGCAGCGGATTGCCATAGCCATAGCCCTGGCCAACAACCCCAGGATTTTGTTGGCAGATGAGCCTACAGGCTCCGTGGACACCAAAACGGGAAACTATATCCTGGACGTGTTCCGGGATCTGAATAAGAACCTGGGCCTGACTATCGTCATCGTGACCCATGACCGGGAGCTGTCCAAGAAAGTGAGCCGTGTGGTGGCCATCCGGGACGGAAAGACCAGCAGCGAAATGATTGTGAAGCAGAGTTACGCGGATAAACTGGATGCCATCGGCGTGTTCGAGGAGGCCCACGATGAATACGCGGTATTGGACAAGGCCGGGCGCGTACAGATACCCAGAGAATTCCTGGAGAGCATGGGCATCCATGGGAATAAGGTGCGTATGGAGATGGAGAATGGCAGAATCATTATCGGGGCACCGGATGAGGAAGAGGAGAAAGCCTCACAGCGGGTTCGGACAGAAGAGAGACGGGAATCGAATCAAATCGAAAGCGGACCGGGACAGGCAGGAGCCGGATGTGAGTCCGGACGGAAACCGGGAGGAAAGAGAGGAAGACAATGATGGCATATCTGACAGCGGGCAGCGCCGCGGAAAACATCCTGGCGGATGTGGGGGAGAAAGTACAGAAAGGGGCGGTGCAGGAGTTCCTGAGCACCCTGCCTGAGAAGGCTCTGAATCTGGGGCTTCGCATCTTCTTGGCGGCAGTGTTCTTTCTGATAGGCGTAAGGCTGATAAAATTATTGCGGAAAATCATCAGAAAATCCATGGAGCGGGCGAACGCGGAATTGGGCGTGATACAGTTCGTGGATTCTTTCGTGAAAGCTACCCTGTACGCGGTGCTGGCCATGGGGCTGGCATCCTCTTTCGGGCTGGACGCGGCCAGCGTGGTGGCCGTGCTGGGTTCTGCCGGCGTGGCTATCGGTCTTGCGGTCCAGGGCAGTCTGTCCAACCTGGCGGGCGGCGTGCTGATATTGGCCCTGAAGCCTTTCCGGGTGGGGGACTATATCAGGGAAAGCTATTCCGGCCAGGAGGGTACGGTCACGGAAATTCAGATTTTCTACACGAAGCTTCTCACGCCGGACAACCAGACCGTCATCCTGCCGAACGGCAACCTTGCAAACAACAGTCTCGTGAACATCACCATGCAGGAAGTGCGCCGGATGGACATCACGGTGGGAGTCTCCTATCAGGCGGACCTGAAGAGGGCGAAGGAAGTGCTGCTCAGGGTACTGGAGGAGGATGAGGCTGTGCTGAAAGACAGGGACAGGCTGGTCTTCGTGTCGGAGCTGGGCAGTTCCTGTGTGGTGCTGGGGGTCAGGTGCTGGTTCAGGCAGGAGGATTTCTGGCAGGGGAAATGGCGTGTCACGGAAAACAGTAAGCTGAAGCTGGATGAGAACGAAATTGAGATTTCTTATAATCAGCTGGACGTGCATCTGGATGGGAAAATAAATTAGTTTGTGGTATTTGAGCTATAGGTGGATTAGAAGATTCATAGAGCAGGCCGGCTTCTGAATGGGGCGGCCTTTTTTACTTTATAGGAAATTGCGTCTTTTGGAGTGACAAAAAGAAACATACGTTTTGCGAACATATGTTTGACAAAAAATGTGGGCATAAAAAACAGGCGGTACGGAATTTTAAAAGATATAGAATCCATCTTCTCCGAAATCGTCATCAAATAAGTCGTCTTCATTTAAGAAATAATCCATATCGAGAAGGTCATCCTCGCTCATACGGCGAATGTCCTCGGATGTCATTCCTTCCGGTGGATGGTCCATATATTTTTTGCGT
>CAJTHM010000029.1 GCA_910576125.1 Lachnospiraceae bacterium
TTGATGGCCTGATTTCCAGTCAGAACACACTAAACAGAGTATTAGTATACGGAATTCTATATGTAATAAAGTCCGCAAGATGGAAATCAGCAGTTTTAATGGTTCAAAAAGCAATTTCTATAGTACAGCAGATTGGGAAAGTTTTATTCAAATACATATATACCCGATTCATGAAGTAGGACAACATCTAATTCTGTGGTTTCTCCGTTGCTTTTCGGGATATACAAGTTAAATAAATACCGTTTGTACCCGGTCAGCGAGTCGAGATACTTATAAGTGTAGAATTCCCCCAGCCGTCCTTTGTTAAATCGAACGCTGCTATATGGATTTTTGGTTTGCTGATAGTATTCCGTTTTTTCATATCGCTTTTTCTGTACTACATATACAACAATGGCAAGAAGTACGGCAAGTAAAAAAATTCCCATTATAGTTCTCCCCCTACCTGTCTTTTGATTAGTATACCACAATTCCGAGAGCGTGGAAATAGGGAGTTTTCCGGGCTGATTTCCTACCTTATGGATATACGGCACCGGCAATCAAAAAAGTATACACTTGAGATAGTTCATCGATGGACAAGCCCCTTGAAAACCGAATGACCGTCTGAAAAGGAATACCCCGGCTGGGGAAGTGCGCCATGACCCCGCTTCTGGACACCATGACCAGAGCAGGCCAGCGCACCAACGCCGGAACACGCCGCAGGAATGGGGCAGGAAGCCTTTTCGGGGAAAACGGCAGCAAGAAGAACAACGGAGGGAGTGCATGAAAGAAAGACCCTATCAACATTTGCCACCGCTGGAACACAGGCCGGACAGCTTCCCCTACCGCATGACCCCGGCGCAGAGGAAGCGGGCCAACAGCCTGATCCGCCGGGAGTGCAGCAACTGTGACGGTGGAAACTGCCTTGCGCTGGATGATGGCGACACCTGCGCCTGTCCACAGATGATTACATTCTCCGTCTGCTGCAAGTGGTTCCGCTGGGCGGTCTTTCCTCTGGACGGGACGCTGGAAGCGGAGATTTACCGTGACAGTGCTTTGAAACGCTGCTCGGTCTGCGGAAAGCCCTATGTGCCAAAATCCAACCGGGGCAAATACTGCCCGGACTGCGCCGCCAGAGTTCACAGGCGGCAGAAAACAGAAAGTGAACGGAAAAGGAGGTCTGCTGTGGACAGTTAAGGCGGGAAAAATCCTTGATTTGCAAGGCTCCGCAAGTCCCAAACCGGGGCGGGCGGTATGTTTTATCGCCCACCCCGGAAAACGGGCTTCTAACCGTCCACAAAACACGCTATGACAAACACGATTTACATTCACCAGCCGGAGAAAGCTATCAGCTTCACCCGGCTCCCCAATTTTCTCTTTGAAGCCCCCTCATTCAAGCCCCTGTCCAACGAAGCGAAGGTGCTGTACGCCTTTATCCTGCGGCGGGCGGAATTGTCCCGCAAGAACGGCTGGGCAGACGAATACGGGCGGATTTACCTGTATTACCCCATCTGCGAGGTGATCGCCCTGCTCCACTGTGGGCGGCAGAAGGCGGTGAATACCCTGCGGGAGTTGCAGTATGCGGGGCTGGTGGAGATACAGAAACAGGGCTGCGGAAAACCCAACCGCATTTACCCGAAATCCTATGAAGCGGTTTCAAACACCGACTTCAAGAAGTCCGGCTGCGGTACGCCGGAGGGCTGAAAACCGTACCCTGCAAGTACGAAAATCAATCCTCTTGGAGTACGGAAACCGGACGGTATATAGAAATACAGAGATTAAAACCATTTATTTATATCGATTCCATTCCGATCCTATCAGAGATATTTTCGGCGGGAAAACCCGCCGGAATGGATAGGAACGGAATGGGGAAAGGAGTTCAATGGCACAACACGCAATTTTGTGGTTTGAGAAACACAAGGGCCACCCGGCGGGGCCGCTGGAAGCCCACCACGAACGGAAAAAGGAGCAGTACGCCAGCAACCCGGACATTGACACCAGCCGAAGCAGGTACAATTTCCATATCGTCAAGCCGGAGGGCCGCTATTATCACTTCATTCAGAGCCGCATTGAACAGGCCGGATGCCGGACAAGAAAGGACAGCACTCGGTTTGTCGATACCCTCATAACCGCCAGCCCGGAGTTTTTCAAGGGCAAGTCCCCGAAGGAGATAGCGGCCTACTTCCAACGGGCGGCGGATTCCCTCATTGACCGGGTAGGCCGGGAGAATATCGTGTCGGCAGTGGTACACATGGACGAGAAAACGCCCCACCTGCATTTGACCTTTGTGCCGCTGACGAAAGACAGCCGCCTGTGCGCCAAAGAAATCATCGGCAACCGGGCCAATCTGACAAAGTGGCAGGACGATTTTCACGCCTATATGGTGGAGAAGTACCCCGACTTGGAGCGTGGGGAGAGCGCAAGCAAGACAGGCCGGAAGCATATCCCAACCCGGCTTTTCAAGCAGGCGGTCAACCTCTCCAAACAGGCCAGAACCATTGAAACGGTGTTGGACAGCATTACCCCACTGAACGCCGGAAAAAAGAAAGCAGAATCCCATGCTCTGCTGAAAAAGTGGTTTCCGCAGATGGAGAATTTTTCCGGCCAGTTGAAGAAATACAAGGTCACGATAAATGATCTTTTGGCGGAAAATGAAACATTGGAAGCGAGAGCCAAAGCCAGCGAAAAAGACAAGATGAAAGGCGTTATAGAACGGGCAAAGCTGGAAAGCGAGTTACACAACATTCAACGGCTGGTTGACCGTATCCCGCCGGAGGTGTTGGCAGAGTTGAAGCGGCAACCGAACTATGGAAAGGAAAGGTGATTTTTAACGAATATCAGATACAAAAAGGAAACAGAAATCGTGACTTTTCAAGGAAAAGAAATCACGCTGGAAAATCTCTCCCCGGTATTCACGCCGGAGCAGGAAGCGGCGAAACGCCGGGAACTGGAACAACAGCTTTATGAGGTGTTCCGCAAGTACGCCGACAAGCGGCAGAAAGAGGAAGCCGGGGCGTAAGTTTTTCCAGCCACATCATTGATTTGCGGGGCTGTTGGCAGTATAATAAGACTGTCAGCAGCTCCGTTTCTTTTTAAGAAAAGGAGCGACGAATGAATAATCGGATAGACGCAATCCCGCCGTTCCCACTTTTCAAAAACAGCTCACCCTGCATTTTCCCTTCCATGCACAGTTTTCCGGCATCCCTCGTTAAATTCCATTCACCGACCACGCCGCATTTTTCCAGCCCATACCCTTTGTCCGTAAGGATGGAACTCAGGTGGTAATTGGTATGCTCCACGATGCGGAACACACACCCTGCCCCGCACTGGCGGCTGATCTCCTCGCACCTGCGGATGTTCTCCGGGATATCTCCTTCCGAAAATTTGTAATACAGCGGATAGACCAAAAGCTGCCCTTCCATTCTTTTCAGCACCCATCCCCGGCAAATTAAAGTTTCCCTGTCGGGGAACAGGCTGATGATCTGCTCCTCCGTCCTTATCGCAGGCTCATTCACTGTTCCCACTCCCCTTCCCGCTATATTCAGAAAGGAAAAGCCCTGCAACCGCCAGAACCGTCCCCATAACGGAAACCCACGTTACCGGCTCATTCAGCACCAGCACGGAAGTCACCACCGTTATGATGGGAACCATGTAAATATAGACGCTGGTCCTGACCGCGCCAAGCACCTTTACCGCAAGGTTCCACGTGACGAAGCAGAGCGCGGAGGCCCCTAGCCCAAGATACAGGATATTGAGCAGATGCGTCATATCCGCAAACCGTTCCAGCCCCATTTTAAAATCAAAAAGGAACAATGCCGGAACCATGAACAGAATCCCATAAAAGAATGTCCGCCGCGTGGTGAGTATGACCGGGCAGCCAAAGCTGCTGATCTTCCTTGTCAGTATGGAATAGCACGCCCATACAAAAGCCGCAACGCCTGCCATCGCCACCACAAAGCCTATGAAAAAATTCGCTCTTAGCTTCCCTTCCGATTTCAGGAACAGGCGTGACAGGATCGCCGTGAAAAACGGCGCAACCGAGATGATGACTCCCACGTTGGACGCCATCGTATATGTAAGCGCAATATTTTCCAGCAGGTAATATAAGCATATCCCGCACAGTCCCGCCAGCACGAAAGTCAATTCCTGCCTGCGCCCCACGCCTTTCATACGGTGCGGGCAAACCAAAAATAATGCCGCAAAACCCATGACAAAGCGGAAGAACAGTATTTCCACCGGCCTAAAATCCGTAAGCAGGACTTTGGTGGATATGAATGTCGTCCCCCATATGATGATGGTGAGCAGTGCCGCCGGATGCCCTGCCGTTCTCCTATTCCACATTCAGCGCCCCTCCTTCATCTCACCAAGCAGGGAAGAATGCCGCTTGCCGCAAGTCCGTATTGCGGGCGGTTCTTCCGCGTGAATGGTATTTTCATTCACGCTATCACCCCGTCTTTTTCCGAGAATATTTCACGGTAAGTACCAGGCGCAAGCCCTATGAACTGATTGAAATAATTCGTAAAATGGCTCTGGTCTGAAAATCCCGTCCTGATTGCTGCCTCCACGGGCGGCACACCTTCCGATAACAGCTTTTTTGCCTCATTGATGCGGACTGTTTCAAGGTATCGGTACGGCGTGACTCCTTTTTCTTTTGTAAAGGCCCGCAGCAGCGTTGACTTGCTAAGCCCCGCATGGCGGCATATCTGGTCTAAATAAATGCGCTCCGTAAAATGCGCTGTCATGTATTCACAGGCTTTTTCAATCTCCTGCCTGCATTCCGGGATGCAGCTTTCAAAAGGCTTTCCATAAATCTGGATGAGGTACGAAAGCAGGAACAGCAGGGTTTCCTCCTTCCCAAACTCCCCTGTCCCTTTCATGACCATCTCATGCAGCGGGCGCAGGTGGCAGGCTATTTCCTCATCACAGATAACATTCTTTGAAAATCCCGGGAGTTCCCGTTTCCCGGTAACTTCCTCCGCCAGATCAAGCATGACCTCCTTTGAAATGTTGAAGCCCCGGTAATCAAACGTCCCTTCATCACTCTGCACGCAGGCATGGCTGTCACCCGGATTGAAAAGCACGATGCTTCCTTCCTCTATGGCATATTCCCTGTCCCGGCAGGAAAGCACCCGCTCCCCTTTCTCCACAACCCCAATGACATAATGCTCATGGAAATGGCTTGGAAACGGCTGCACGATCCCCTCAAAGCGGTATGCCTCCATCCTCAATTCATCATCATATACCACTATCCTTATTTCTTTCTTCATGCGGATTACCTCCGAATTCAATTTTTGGATTTTGTCATGAGCCATTTTACCCCTTATTTTTTCCTGCGTCTTGTAAAATATCTTCATTTTTCAGATTTATCGGTTTTATTTTCCAAGCGGTTTCTGCTGTCAGACGTGCCCGCGGAAACGGCAGACCGCCGCATATGGTGGTTAGCCATCTGCGGCGGTCTTTACATGATTAATGGCATTTTCTCCAATTTTGCCGCATTTATTTCATCATGAAAACACTTATTCCTTTCGTTTCATTAGACATAAAATCATATCAAAGGGTACAATAATGTTACTATAAGTGAAATTTGCCAGACAGCAGGATTAGCAAAAGGATTATTTTATGTTCATTACAACTCCAAGGAAGATATTGTAAGAGAAAGCTATTATGCTGATATGGGAACCTATATCTGCACCCATTACAATGAATTTACAGCCTCCAACCCTAATAAATCCGTAATTGAACTTCCCCAACCCGCTTAACTGCTCCGGCGCAAATAGGTGGAATATGGTCTTTATGGCAAAGGCGTGTGTCACTATCAGTATATTGGTGCTTTCCTGCATCCCGTCCTTTTGGACGGTATCCACAAATACGCTTTTCGGGCGGTTTTCTATTGTCTGGAACGGCTCCGCCATCGTCTAAATATAAATCCATGGAATGCATTTCTTCCATGCCTCCAGCTCCGCATATTTGTTGGACTTTGACCACTGCGGGTGCAGTTTGAACCATGCCCGCTCGTCATCCGGCGTAACCGTCAGTTTCGTAAAATAAACAGGGGAACCGGCATCATCCAGTTCCCCGCGGGCTTCGGGGCTTAAGTTTAAGAGCCATTCAAAGCAATCTTCGTAAACCCTTACCCTCTTTGGGCTCCCCGCAGCAGAGGCGGTTCTTCAGGATATGGCTGATGGTGGCGTAATGCCACAGGCTCTTCCCCATCGCCGTGAGGTCACCGTCTTTTTCAAGCTGCTTCTTGATCTTCTGGCTGCCGTTGCCCGCAAGGTGCATATCTATGTAAACCCTGTCTTTGATACAATTTGATTTTCCGTAAACCCCATGATTTTTTACCGATATCCCGCGATTTTTCTCATAAAATCCAAAAGATTTGGATATATCCTGGCATCCGTGGTATAATTGCTTCATTGAACACTTAAGGAGGCACACAGAATGGACGTATACCATGATAACAATATATGGGGGAAAGGCTCGCCTGAAACCAAGCTGACAGCTCTCCCTGTCAATCACTCTTTCCTTTGGGGAGAACAGGAAATACTCATCCCGGCAGTCTATGTAGGCAAAGCAGGCGCCGCCCTTGATGTATGCGCAAAAATCCCGATAGAAGATATGGCAGCATTCCTAAAAAAATGGGATTATGAGCGGCGGATGTCCCTAAAAACCCCGGAAGAATTTGAACAGATAGATGCGGACAACCCCGGAAGCAGGGAATTTGCCGTAGAAATATGCCTTGATGATACGCCACTGGCGCTCCGCATGAGCAGCAGCCTGAGATGGTATCCGGAAAATGTAATCCAGATGGGGAATGAACCTGCCAGCGAGGATGGATTTGAAAATAATAAATCTGCCGAGGAATGGATGGGGGCTTATGGCTGCGACAGAGGATGCTGCTGGTATTTTGAGCGGCTTTCCTATAATTGGGACGGAGAACCGATACTATTCCCTCAGAAAATATCACTTGCTTTCCAGGCAAACTTAATCTCCATCACTGCGGGGCATTTTTTCACTGGCGTTTCCTGCAATGGCAAAACGGTAAAGACAGCTCATCCCCTAACCGGTCAGGAATACACCTTGACACTGCATAGCTGCGAACAGATCAGGAACAGCTTCACAGAAATTGGAGCGAAAGGTGTGGTTTACCCAGAATGCTGCCAGATACTTTCTTACAGCATTGCACCAGAAATAGACCGCAGCCTTTTTTGCATCCGCGACTGTGCAGAAGGCGACCACCCAAGAATGGGTGATGCCCAAAGGCAGCCGGGCGGGTCAAACGGTCCCACAGCAGTTTTTATGGCTGGAAAAAATGCCGCTCCTGACAAACGGATGGCAGTTTCCTCCCTGCATTTTGAGCCTGTTTCAGAAGTGCAGTGGCGGATGGTATTCCAGATAAAGCCAAAGAATGATGCGGAAATCAGCTTTCCCATCAAAGCATAATCCACACAAATAGCTGCATAAACATTAAGCACACAGAATCCCCCGGAGCCGTTTTTTCCCTGCTCCGGGGGATTATATTCTCATGCCTTTATCTCCATCCCATTCTTGAAAGTGAAGCGGATGTCCTCCCTGCTGTACACCGTGGCGTACTCCACAAGGCTGTACCAGTCGTCCTCGTTAAATTTTGTAAGCGGGCCGTCCGGTTTTTCCAGGGTGGAAACAAACCTCCCGATTTTTTCCCGCTTCGCCTGCCGCTCCGTGATGGCCTGGCTGACTTCCGAAAGCCGCTCCTTCGCCCTGTTGAACCGCCCCGCCAGCCCGTCATATTTCTTCTGGTACTCCGTCTGGTCGAGGGCGACGCGGGCGTTCTCAGCCACGCACTGTTCAATCAGCTCCGCCACTACGTTCATCTCCTCCTGCAGCCGCAGGCGTTCCGCCTCCAGCTCCAAAGTGCCAAAAAGCGTGTCTTTTATGGAATCGTAATCCTCCCTCACGCCTTCCTTTTCCGCAAAGATGGCATTGGCCGCTTTCAGGAAAAACGCCTGGATGGTTTCCTCGTCAAAGTGGGGCGTGCCGCATTTCTCCCCGCCGTCAAACTTGTGGTTGCACAGCCAGATGGTCTTCCGGTACTTGCTGTTGGAATGCCACACCTTGGAGCCGTACCAGCCCCCGCAGTCCGCACATTTTATCCGGCCGGAGAATACGCTCGTGCTGATTGCCCGGTGCTTGAACGGCACCGTGACCTTGCCGTCCGCGAAACCGCTTTGGGGATTTTTTTCCTTCCAGTCTGCATAGCCGCTGTCCTTTTTCGTGTCGGAAGGAGCGTCCCTTCCCGCCGTCCGAAACGGAACCGTTCAGGCCGTATTTCGCAACCGTCTCCATTGCGGACAGGAAATCTGCCGCATGGGATTCATCCAGATAATTCTCCGCCAGATACTTGGCCGCCTCCAGGCCAAAGGCCGCCATGTCCTGCCTTTCCTGTTCCGATAACCCCGAAGCGTCACCCGGCATGAGGTAATTCGAGATGATGTCCATCGTGGAACTAATCGCATTATCACCCGCCCCCGCAAGGCTGCTGTAAAGCTGTTCATTTGTCTCATAATTCGGGATGACGATTCTGTGCGTGTTTTCATGCTATATCACATTCTCCGCCTGGAATGCGGCAATCGAAACCGCCTTTTTGGTCATGATGTCCTCATAATATCTCTCGTCTGTTTCCTGCTCCATCAGCCTGCGTTTCAGGGTGCTTTCCTCGTTCAGACGGGCATATTACTCACGCCTTTTTTGCCGCCTGCTCCGCCTCAAACTGGCGCATTTCTTCCTCTGTCGGGCCAGATATGTTTCCACCCCCACTTGATCCTGCAGCATGGGAAATCTCCCCATTTTCATCCAGTACAACTACGCAGGAATATATTCTGCCCGGTGGCAGTGTTGCCTGGTCTATCATAATAAAACTTTCTACTTTAGCCATTACCTGCTGTGCCAGAGCCGGGTCATTTTTCATTTTTTCTTCTAACGCAGGTTGCACAACGATTGCTTTCTTTCCAAGCGTAGAATCTATCCTCGACTGTACGCTTGCGTCCGCCAGTTTTGGTTCCGCCCCTGACGGTTTCCAATCTAAAACCGATTCATCAACCTTATCACTGAAAACTTTTCATGGGGAAAATCATACCTCTGCCATTTACCTTAAAATCCACTGTCCCCTGATATTTCTCCGCCGTGCTTTTGATAATGGCAAGCCCTATCCCGTGGGATTTCCTGTCCGCCTTATCCGTTACCGGGAACTCCTTCTTCGCCTTAAGCACCAGCCGCCCGTCAAAGCTGTTCTCCACTTTCAGGATGAGCAGGTTCCCTTTCTGCAGGGAGCTTATGCGGATAAAGGCATCCGCCCCCGATTCTTTCACTTTCAGCTTCCGTAGAGGTCAAATGCGTCAAACACATAATCCCTGATGCCCGTAATGAACACCAGCACGGTATCCTCCCGCCTTTCACGCGGGCCCCTTGCCGCCTCTATGCCGTTCATGCCCTCCATCTGTATGTCAAGGAAAACGATGTCAAACCGCTTCCCCGATGCGAGCAGCTCCGCGTCCGCGGCATAGGCTTCTATGCGGCTCTCCGGCAGCTGTTCTTCCACCAGCCCGCATATATGCTCCCTGATTGCTTTCTCGTCATCCACAACTGCAATATCCAAAATCCATCACCTCAAATCCTTAAAGGCATTCACTTAAAGATAGGTATCTATCTTTTTATATCGGCAGAAATATTCCGTTTTTCGGGCGGAGGGAACGGAACGACCATTTTTCGGGAACGAAAGGCAGAAATACAGTACGGAAAATCCCAAAACAGGTCTAAAGTTTTTTGCCATTCGTCCGATATAGAGGAAACGCAAACCGCCGTGTAAGCATATTACCTCTGATTCCCCCGCTTTCCAAATAGCTTTCTGAATAGGAAAAAGGGGCCTGTGAGCCCTTTCCCCCTTTCTCCTTAGTTCAGTTTCAGTAACCGGGATATATTGCCAATCATTCTGCCCCTGTCTGCGAAGCAGCCAATACCTTTATCTGTCGATTAATCTTAATTGCCAATATGATAATAGCAACAAGAGTAAGTACGTCAGCTATGGGCTGCGCAAGGATAACACCGTTCAATCCTATATAGCGCGGCAGAAACATAATTACAGGAATGAAGAAAACGCCTTGCCGCCCGATACTTAATAACCAGCCTCCGGCGGCTTTTCCAAGAGCAAGTGAAAGCATGGAATAAATCGCTTCTATTCCCATACCCGCAAACATTACGATATTTGCCCGCAATGCAAATGTCCCAATTTCAACCACTTCTAAATCATCAGCAGTAAACAGTGAAATAACCGGGGTAGCAAAAATCAACATTAGAATTGTCATTAAGACACAAAACGTACTCATCCATATTAAGCCGGTTTTGTAGAAACCTTGGCGGCTCCCTCGCTCGAAGCAATGTTATTCATAGTGACATTGAAGATATTGAAAATAGAGCTAATGACGTAAATCATTGCATATTCACGGGCATAAGGATAAATAGTGTCTGTTGTTCCCAATGCGTATAAAATCGGGCGCACAAATGCAACGATTATTACAATCATGACCGCTGCGATTGACAAGCCCGAATAAAGAGCTGTGGAAGCAACATGGTTTGCCTGTTCCTTATCCTTTGCCCCTAAAAGCCGGGAGAGGATGGAAACGTAATAGAAACAGCCCCCATTTGGCTTGTTCCAAGCCCACCCACAAAATAAGCGTCTACAAGGTTATAAATACCTGTGACAAGCATACCGATCATGGTTGGAAGTCCCATTTTAAGAAGTACCTGCGGAATGGGAGCGTTCCGCAGTATTGATACTCGTGTTTCGTTGTTCATGTGTTATTTCTCCTTAGCTTTGAAAATTTAGCAACTGCCTCGACACGGCTGTCAACCTTATCCATAAAACAAATCGCCCAGCCAACAGCTAATAGCGCGACCATTACCAGCATAGACGCCCCTGCCATAAGGGGCAGCATGGAACGCATTTTTGCAGTGAGCTGCCTGTACAGGAAAAGGCGGCTGCCACGGTATTTCCATTCATCGCTTTTCAAGCATGAAAGCAGCCGCCGGAAAAGCAAAACAAAAAATCCATAAACGGAAACAACAAGGAACGTGACAGCAAGGACATTCACAATATCCGGCAGATTCCTGACAGCGGAAAGCACCATAACCGCTATCCCTGCGATTCCCAATAATACTGACAGCAACGCCATGGGTGTGCTGTCCTTCGCCTCCCCGCTTCCATCCCCGCTGGCTGCCTTATCAAAGTAAATCAATTCCCGTACATTAAGTTTCCGAACCGCCCGCTTTACCCTTACAGAAGATATACCTAAGATCGCCCCCATATAAAACAGGGTCAGGATAACCGCCCCTGCTGACACTTCAAAGGAAAAACTGAACGGAACCGCATACATCCCGCATATTACGGCCTTAACAGCCTGAAAAAACCACGTTCCAAGGACCATGATGAAGACCACCATGATACTGACCACGACAATCAAAAACGGCAGGATTGATGGTTCTTTTATTATGGCGGAAATTTCTTCTGAAAACACAACCATATTAAATGACAGCATCAAGACCACGGTGATGACCAGCGTAATGATATAAATAATGTAATCCATCGCCTGCCTTTTCGCATTTCTCTTGGACAACTTTTTCAGCATAGTCCCGCACCTCCAAAGGCAGATACTTCTGACAGAATCGCATGGTAGAAATCAACCCTGCTCTGCCGCACTCTGCAAAGCTCCTTATTGATTTGCCCGTCTTTCAGGAAAAGGACACGGTTTCCGTAACTGGCGGAAAGCGGATCATGTGTCACCATCAAAACGGTTGCTTTTTCCTGCCCATTTAATTCCGTCAGCAATGCCAGCAACTGTCTGGCAGACACAGAATCCAAGGCCCCTGTCGGTTCTTCTGCCAGAACCAGCCCGGGCTTATTCACAAATGCTCTTGCACAGGCACACCTCTGTTTCTGCCCGCCGGATACCTGTGCCGGAAACTTGGCAGCTATATCCTCTATCCCCAGCCGCTGCATTAAACTTCTGACAGTGCTTTTTATCTCTTTCGCCGGAATATCCTTGATTGCCAGCGGCAGTGCAATGTTTTCCTCAATGCTGAGGGTATCCAGCAGATTAAAATCCTGAAAAATGAATCCAAGATTCTCCTGCCGGAACCTGGCTGATTTTTGCTGTGGCAATGATGCCAAGTCCTGACTACCCAAATAAATATGCCCTGCATCTATTGTATCAATGGTTGAGATGCAATTTATACTGCTTAACGATTTCACTTGCCATGAAACCAGACTGCATAACGCTGACTGGTTCAATCACATGATTGCAATAGGCAGTATTCAGCGTTATGCAGTATAGCAGGGTCGTTTTGCCGGAACCAGAGGGCCCCATGATGCTTACAAACTCACCTGCACTTACTTCAAAATCCACCCTGTCAAGCGCTTTCTTTAAGTTTGGCTCCCTTCCGTAATATTTTTCAGCATTTTCAACACTTAAAACCATATCCATACCCATCCTCCCCATTAGCCAAATACCAGACTGCATACCAGCATACTCACCGGCTGGTGGAACAGATAAATCCATATTGTCCTGCTCCCAATAGCGGATAAGACCGGAACCTTAAACCGGGCTGCGGCTTTCCATGTGTCATGCTCCCTGAATATTCCATTGAAAAAATAACCGCACAGATACAGGAACATCCATGGAATCATAGGGAAATAGTCGCTTGATTTAAAGCCTGGAAAAGGAAAACCAAATGGTGTCAGAATCTTTATGGAATAGCATATTGCCGGAACCTGTATACCGCCCCCAATCCCGATATAACCATGCTGTATCTGCTTGCAGAGGATAAACAGCACAAAACAGATTCCCAATCCCCAGGCCGGAGAGACTTTCTTTATCACCTTCTGGAGCGGGAACATCAGCAGGACTGCACATCCCATAAAATTCAATATCCCGAACCATATGGTTTCCGACGGGATGATGATAAGGGTAACAAGCGAAATAACAAAGCCATACAGATTGAAACTTAAACCCCGCCGAAGGTTCCCCTCCATCCCCCACTGCCATACAAATCCCGAAATGAAAATAAAGGTCTGGCAGATCATCTGCTGCCAGATGTGGATTGCGGGAAGTCCATACCAAAGAGGGTTCTTCCCATAGACAATAAACACATCATACAAAAAATGGAATACAGCCATGTTGACAATGGCAACACCCCGGATTCCGTCAACCAGGCAATACCTTTTTTTCTGTGCCTCCATAAACACCACTCCTGTCAAAATATGATTCATGGTTTCAGCATAACAGACAGCACCCTTTATGTCGGCACATTGCAAAAATTAAACGTTTGCAGGTAAAAAATAAGAAGTCCGGAATATTCTGCCGGACTCCCTGCTCACTATATATCATATATAAAAAAATCATTCGGTATCTGCATCTTCCAAAAACAGGAGGACACTGGCATGGAAATCCCCATCCTGGACCGTTGCCGTCAGGCTTCCATGATACTTCTCTGCAATCCTCCGGATATTTTTCAGCCCAAACCCATGCTCTTCAGAAGCCCCGGATGTCTGCCCTTTCCCGGAACAATTATTCTGTGTGCTGATGCAGAGGATGCCCCGGTCATATTTCATCATGATGTGGAATGCCGGTTCCGTTACATCCGTCAGGGCATTCAAGGCATTTTCAAACAGGTTGCTCAGAATCACATTGACATCAAAAACGGGGATTCCCAGATGCTCCGGAATCTGGATTTTCCAGGAGACATCAACGCCTGAACTCTTTGCTTTTGAGATCATGTAATTCAGGATACTGTCAATCTTTTCGTTCCCGGTGGCGACATATTCCCCGCTGTTCTCCATAAATGCTCCCATAGACGCAAGGTACTTAAGCGCCTCTTCGTTTTCCCCTCCGGACACCATATCCATGAGCATTTTTATGTGGTGCTTCATATCGTGCTTCAAGGCGCGGATATTATGCTGCGACTGCCTTATGATGCCGAACTGGTTCTCATAGATGCGAACCTCCTGCTCCAGCAGTTCACGCTCCCGCTCCTGCCGGGATTTCCCTGCTTTCTCCAGAATCATCCCAAAAACAAAAAACAAACTGACAGAAATGGATGTAACGATTAAATACTGGCGGCTGTCAGCAACCGTCTTAAAAAGGACAGACGCAATGCTCCATTTCCCGATCCAGTATACCGTGGAGAGGATAACCGCCATCAGCAGACGCCGTGTCACTTTGCCCTGGTAGCAGAAAGACATTGCTAATAAAAACGGAATCTCTACCAGCAAAAAGAACAGGTCCATCGCGGCAATTCCCTGCCCAATATAGGAAACGCTTATGAGAAAGCCCTCAAATATCCACAACACTGTAAAGAGGGCTGTCACAATTTTCTTGGAAACCCTGCACTTTCCAATGCAGACAGAAAAACAGCGCATATAAAGGCAGATGCGGACTGCCGCCAGTATGATGACAAGACTTTTCATGACAGACACCTGCCTCACCCCCTTTGATACCTTTCCGTTAAATTCTCTTTCATTGCCTTCCGGTACTTCTGGCTGATCGGTAGGCGCGTGCCGTCTGTCATCTGAACAGAATCATAATGATAAACCGAAACAAATGCTGTGTTTACGATATAGGATTTATGGATGATCCAGAATCCTTTTCCCTCCACCTGCTCCCATACCTCCCGCATGGCACCGTAAAATTCCTTCTGTCCCGAACCGGTATATATTTCAATTTTCCTGCCATTGCAGGCAAAGTAATGTATCTCGTCCAGATACAGCCTGCAGACCGACTTCCCTGCATGATAATAAAATTCATTTTTATTGGCTTCACTCAGCCGTATGAACTGCTCCAATACAGCAGCCACTTTCTCTTTGGTGAGCGGCTTGATCAGGAAGTCCAGGGGACGCACCTGGAACAGGCTCATGGCGTAGGTTTCTTTAGAAGAAATATAAACAATGCTGATCTTATCGTTTCCAAGCTGCTCCCTGATCTGCTTTCCGACCTGCACGCCATCCATCTCCAAAAGCTGGATATCCAGAAAACATAAGTCATACAGGCACTGCTCCTGAATGGAACGGTAAAATGCCTCCCCGGAATAGAAGACTTCCGTTTCAATCTGCAAAGCCCGGCGGTCTGCAAAATCCAGAACTATTTTTTCCAAATCAGAACAAGTGCCAATTTCATCGTCACATATCGCAATCCGTTTCAGTTCTGCCACCTCTTTCCTTTTTCTGCCCTTAAATATTCATCTTGCAGTACAAAATCCATCTCCCTGAACGTGCCAGCCATTCCTCCTACAAGGCTCCACTGGCGCTGCATATAGGATTTGAGGTTTTCCGTACTTTGCCGATAAGCCTCACAAGCCACCTGCGGATTATCAAAACTACAACCTTTGCCACAGCAGCATACTGTCCTGGAACGTAGCTGCCAATTTCCCATTGTCTTTCAGCCATGAGAGATATGAACGCACCGTGCTGCCAACCAACACATACTGCTCAAAATTCATGGAAAGCCCATAGCCTTTGAACACTTCCTGCAAAATTCTTTCAAAGCACATCGGCTCCATGCAGATGGATAAAATCCTCTCCGCCACCTCATGTACCTTATTCCTGTTGTAGCAAACAAGTTCCCTGATATCGGCAGACGCTTCCGCATGGGCAGGAACGAACATGGCGGCTTCCATTCCCTCCACCATATCCAGCGTTTTCAGATAGGCTCCCACATCATAAATGAAAGAAACAGCATACTTCTCCAACGTTTCCCTGCTACTGATGCAGTCCGCAAGGAACACCACACCGTCCGGCATACGGAACCCAACCATGTCAAAGAAATGTCCCGGCAAAGGTATAGTCTCTATCTCCTTCGGAAACCCTTCATCTGAAAAATCCGTCACATTGCTGTCCTGCGCCATCAGAAACTTATGCCGCAAATCCTTACACGGATAACCACCGTAAAGGAAAGCCGGCTCCAAGACCGGATATGTTGTAAAAGCCGCCTCTATGCCGCCGGAATAAACTTTGCACCCTGTTTGCCCCTGTAGGTAACGGTTCCCACCGATATGGTCTGCATTGGAGTGCGTATTCAGGATTGCCGTCAGATTCCACCCGTTTTTATCCAGTATCTGCCTGACCTTCCTCCCCGCATCCTTATCATTCCCGCTGTCAACCAGATAGACATGATCCTTGTCCGGGGCATAGACACCTATCTTTGCTGGGCAGTTTATGTAATAGCATTTCTCACTGACCTGAACCAATTCATACATTTTTCGTCTCCTCCTTGTTCTGTTGCTTCCTAAATTACTTCGACTGAAAACCGTTTCCACTAAAGTAAAAGCATCCACCGAATTATACCATAAAAATTTTCTGTTTTTCATCCGATGGCACGAAACGACTATTTTTCAGGAATAGAAAGCATAGATTTACTATGGAGTCCTTTCGCATTTTATGGAATTATTTCGGCATACATGGTATACTTGCCATATTAGATTTTACGGAGGTGTGGCTGATGAATTTTTCATTATTAGAAGGTTTCCACTCAAAATGGCAGGATATCCTTGTGATTGGGAAAACCACAGAACGGAATGGAATAAAATACCATATTGTCGGCATGACCTTATCCGATGAAGCAAAACTATACATTATAGAACCATACATGGAACCGGAAAGCCAGAACAGGAAAGGCATCCGTAATCACAGGAGGATGCTGAAAGAGCATGAAAGGCACGGATACAGTTATCTGCATTGCAGTGAGCTCTGCCTTGGTGATGTGCATCTCAAGATACAGGGCGGCATGGGCAGCCCTATGGATTCTGATAATTATGGAATGATCCAGTTGTTTTTCGATATGATGGGTGCTGGCTGGACAGTTCCCGAATGGCTGAAAGATATAGATTGGGAGAATCTCATTCTGTTGACGCTGAACATAGCGGAGGTTTCGAAGCTGCCCCATCTTACACCTCAAACACCCATCACGATAACGCACAGGCCAAATCCCATCCAGCATATAATAGAAAAGACAGTTACCCTGAATGTCGGGAAATCCCGTTCTTTCTGTTTCGTGGATAATCATGGAGATGAGGTGCTTTGCCATATAAATTCTGTTGCCTTGATAGATGTGTGGAAAAATACGGAAGAGGAATTGAACAATCCCAAACTGGCAGAAAGGTTTTCCCCGGAACAGTTGAAAGAGGCGGCAAAACATAGTTATGATGCATTGGAGCAATGCTGTCCTAAAGGGATGTGCTATATAGGCATAGAATATGAATGCAGTAAAAATTATGACCTTACCTTCTACTCCAAACAATATTTGAAATCCCGCCCGGAAACACATCAGGGAAGTTCCCATTTTCTCATGATGCGCTTAAAACCCGATCAGGAAACAGGAACGCACGGACTTCCGCTGAAAGGCTGTGTGATACAGACACCAGTTCCTCCGGATACCATCAAAATTCCTGCGGAACTGTTTTTATACCATGAAAGAGTAGATGAGTGGACTGAAACTATTATATAAAAATGAAATGCTAAAACAGCCCTTTTTCATCGTTATCATTTATCCATTAAATTTTTACCGCTTTGCTCATATCAAACACGGAAACTCTGCATACTATCACGCAAAACTCCATACAAACACGAAAACTCCGAACAGTTTCCGTAAATCCCTTGATTTCAAGCCATTTCTCAACACTTTCGCCAAATCGTACAAAAATCCTATGGCATTATTTCTGAATAGCCGCCTGTGCCGCTGTTATACTTTGATGACTTTTACCCCTCTTTACCCCATTTACCCCACCCAATTCGACATTCGACAAACGGGATTCGACAAAATCCCCTTGCTTTTATGCGAAATCCGGCATAAAATGATTTCAGCGGAATTTTTCATTTTTATTGACATATTTCCCGCAAAAACGTATAATAATATCAGGGATGGGAAACCATCGTCAGGAGAGTTCCTGCCAGACAGTGGAAAACTTTATATTCAGGAGAGTTCCTGCCAGATAGTGGAAAACTTTATTAATCAGGAGATTCCCTGCCAGACAGTGGGAAACTTTAAAATCAAAGGGTGATCGCTATGATCGCCCTTTTCTTTGCAGGAGATACCAATGAGCGAACTAAAACTATATGAAATATCTGAGGAATACATCTCATATATCAGTACCGTTGAAAAAAATGTTTTTTCCTCAAAGGAAAATGATCGGAACCATACACGGAAGTATCTGGGCATTGTATACAGCATTAACGGGTATAACTATTACATCCCCCTTTCCTCGCCTAAAAATTCTGATTACCGAATGGAAAATGGAGTACAGAAAATCCGCGGAAGCATTGTCCCCATCATCCGCATTACATCCCAATCCTCATCCGGGGAACTGGAATTAAAGGGAACTTTGAAACTGAGCAATATGATTCCTGTTCCTGCATCGGAATTAACCCTATATGACGTGGAGCATGAACAAGATTTATTTTATAAGGCTCTCATACATAAGGAAATGCTTTTTATCCGTAAAAACAAAAACAAAATCGTCCAGAATGCAAAAATTCTGTACAAACAGAAAAAGGAAAACAATCCTGCCATCGGATATCTGAAAAGTACGGTTGATTTTACATTGCTTGAACAGATGCATGATAAATTTATAGAAAAGAAAAACAATTAGCCAAAAAGTCGGACGCTACAAGCGGTTTTCCGGCTTTTTTATTTTCCCACTTGCAATCCCGCCAAAACAGAGGTAAGCTACGACACCACGGAAGGAGGGATTGGATTGGAAAAGGATTCTGCATTGTACCAGCTCATGGATACCCGCATGCACAGCGTCATGAACGGTATCGTGAGCAGCGACGGGGAATACCAGGCGATTCTCCGCAAGTCGGACATATACTCCGGCGAACTGGACAGGATGGATTTATCAAAAGAAATCCGGCTGCTGATTGACCGCTACGTCAGCGAGCAGAACGCTCTCGGCTCCCGGTTTGGGATGCTCGCCTACCTGTTGGGATTTTCCGACTGCAAGGCCATGTTCTTGGGGAAATGCCTGCCGACAGAAGCAAAAGAAATGAACACAGAACTGTAACTTCAAATCGGTGACAGGGCGGAAAGGCTGCGCCACAGCCCTTCCGCCCTGTCCCTCTTTCGTTTTAAATGAATATCCACACCTCCAGCTCCGCGTACCTGTTGGATTTTGACCACTGCGGGTGTTTCCTGAACCACGCCCGCTCGTCATCCGGCGTGACCGTTATCTTCTTAAAATAAACAGGGGAACCGGCATCATCCAGTCCCCCTCCTGCATCGGGGCTTAAGTTTAAAAGCCACTCGAAGCGGTCTTCATAAACCCTCACCCCTGACACATATTTATCCATTTCCTCTTCCGAAAACTCGCCATCCTCCGGCATGGTGAACTGCCCCATGAGCTTCTGCAGGTTCTCCAGCTTGCCGCTCACGTCTGCCTCCGTGGCGGGCTCCACGTCTCCGTACTGCGCCATCCGCTGCTCCAACTCCGCTATCTTCTCCCCGACCTCCTGCTGCTTTCGGCTGAATACTTCCTTCGGTATCTCGTTGTTCATCCTCATGTCGAGGAGCGTCTCGTACCGCCCGCGCTCTTTTTTAAGCTGTTCCTCTATGATTTCCTTGTCACGCAGCACTTCCGACTGCTCCACCCCGGCGATGCCGCACCCCAGCACCGCCGCCGCGTTCAGGAGCGTCCCCTCCGGGTCATCGAAAACGGCGTGGAGGACTTTCTGCGCCATCGTGTACATCTTCCAGTCCTGCACCAGCGGCGAGCGGCAGACATTCTCAATGCTCAGGCCGTTCTTAAGCCTTGCCGCTATGGTCCCCGTCCGGGTCTGGTCATAGCATTTATAGGTGTAGGTGATGAAGTCCGTCTTGGTATGCCACTTGGTCTTTGCGAAGGCGTGGCCGCACTGGCACCGCATCTTCCTGCGCCAGAGGTCGTCCGAATGGACGCCCTTGTTCTTCCGGCGCTGGCCCATCTGCGCGTCCTTTTCCGCCATCATCTTCTGTACCCTCTCGAATTCCTCCTTTGTGACGATGGGCTGGTGCTTCCCCTCCACGATGACGCGCTCCAGCTCCCCCTTGTTCTTCGCCCTTTTCTGTTCCAGGTAGTCCGGCACGTATTCCTTCCGGTATTCCAGCTCCCCGCAGTAGAGGCGGTTTTTCAGGATATGGCCGACGGTGGCGTAATGCCACATCGTCTTCCCCATCGCCGTGCGGCGGCCTTCCTTTTCAAGCTGCTTCATGATCTTATGGTAGCCGTTGCCCGCAAGGTACAGGTCGAATATCCTCCTGACCGTTTCCGCCTGTTCCTCGTTGATGACATATTCCGGCCCCACCTTGTCATATCCAAGCACGTTCCCGGTGCCGTAGACCACCCCGTTCTGGAAGGAGACCATCTGCCCCGCCTTCACCCGCATGGAGGTCTTTTTCGATTCGTTCTGCGCAAGGGTCGCCATGATGGTCAGCCGCAGCTCCCCGTCCTCATCGTTCATGGTCCATATCCCGTCCTCGGTGAAGTACACCTCAATGCCCATCCGCTTTAACAATCTCGTCTGCTGGAGGGTGTCCACCGTGTTCCTTGCGAACCTCGATACCTCCCTCGTGACGATCAGATCGAAATGGCCGTCCTTCGCGTCCTCCATCATCCGCACGAAGTTTTTCCGTTTTGATATGGAGGTGCCGGTTATGCCTTCATCGATATACCGGCGGTACAATACCCAGTCCGGGTGCCTGTCTATCAGGTCATCGTAATACTGCACCTGGTTCTCCAATGCTGAAAGCTGTGCCTCATGCTCTGTTGAAACCCTTGCATATATCGCAACTTTCCTTATCCGCATCTGCATCCGCTCCTTTCCGTCCCTGCCCCGCAGGCTTCCCATATTTTTCTTTAAAACAAGGCTCCGCATCCTTTGGGTTTCCCACCCTGCAGTACATCGCAACCCTCAGTTTTTTTCTCTCTTTATCTGCCATATCCGTCTGCGCTCCTTTCTTTTTGGGTAGTCTATTAATCACTCTGAAAGCCCGTAAAGTCAAGCAATACGGGCGCTTTCTTCCTTATATAGATGCCGCCTTACATTCGGGTGGCGAACGCAAGCGAAATCCACCCGTTGCGCCCTTCCTGATAGGCTTTCAGCAGCCCCCATCCGTCCTTTTCCTCCACGATATTGAATACACCCACACCCGTGAATTTGCCCGTCTTGGGAAAATCCGTTCCGGGGCCACGGCGGATGTTCAGATCGGGAATGGATACGCGCACCATGTAGGGTGCGGAAAGGGTAAGGCTCTCCATGAACTGCACTTTTCCTTCGCTGACAATGGCTTTCAGGATGGAGAGGATTTTCTCCCCATATTTCTCCCCTGCCGCCCAGCCCTTTCCCTGCGGGTTCTCCTTCTGGCCGAGCCACTCCGCATAGGGCGCGCAGCCCCTTGTGACATAACGGAAACGCGGGTCTATAAGTGCGTTCCGCAGCTTATCCGTGGAGGCATAGGCTTTGAGGTGCTGAATCTGCGCCCGGATGCCAAGCTGCGGTGTGTCAAAGGACAGCCCCACTCTGCCCCTCTGCGTCACCCCAAGACCGCAGAAATTGTTCTGCGGAAGAGTGACCGCAGAGCCGGAGAAAGTGAAGTTCCCCGTTTCCAGACAGGACTGTGCAAAAGCGATATCGCCCCTAACGCCCTCTGCCTCCCCTTCCGAAAGATACAGCGGGATCATATCCAGAACGGACTGCGGCACGGACGGATTCTTCTTTTTGAGGTATGCTTTCATCTGATCCGCCGTGGCCACCGCTTTCCCCATAATGGCGGTAAGGGAATCCTCCGCTGTGCTTCCCTCCATCGCCGCCTTGATGTCTTTTCGGAACTGCCCCATCGACAATCCAAACTCAGACCACAGATGCTCCACGTCCCCGTGGTTGCTGGCAATTCCCCGCCTGCACCCTTCCGAATGGGAAATCAACACACCGTCTGCCATAGGGTCCAAACGGAACTGCTGACAAAGATGTGCAAACAATTCCACCGCATATTTGTAGGTGGCAAGCACATGGTTCTTCGTATTCTCCCCGTTCCCGGTCTCCGCCCATGATGCGCCGCCTGCATAGCGGATAGTGGCAGGTTCCGTCATTTCCACGCCGATATGCGTATTGTTTGCGATGCCTCCACAATGCCACCCACGGAAATCCCACGGGAGCAGTTGGTACACGTCCCCGTCCGGCTCTACGATGGCATGGACGCAGGCGTTTGCATCAGCCCTGTTCCAGTTCTTCATGAACACATCCGCCTTTGGCTGCGGGCATCCCACCGAATGGATCATAAGACCTTTCACGGTGATGTGCTTTCCCGCTTTATAACAGCCGGACTGTGTAAGGTAATTCTGTATTAAATTCATCCCATTTCCCTCTCTTTCCGCACGAAAAAGGCACCGCCTCAGCGATGCCCTTCCAAAAATTATCCTGTTATCTTTCCATCCGTCTCAGCATGGCGCGGCACACCTGCCTTGCCCTCTTTTTCAGCGGGCGTTTCCACCTGCGGATGGATGCCGCTCTGGTGTGGTTCCTCGACCAGCCGCCGTAATCCTCCAGCGTGTACTTCCCGTGCATCTCCCTTTCACCGTATGCCCTCATCCTTAAACCCTCCGTCCCTGTATTCCGGTTTCCCCGGTCACAGACATGTTCGCTCTGGACGGGCATAATAGCAAGCGGGAATGGAACCATAAACTGCACAAACATCATCAGAAAATTTGTGCAGCTTATCATTCCTCTTTTTCCTCCCGCAACTGCTCCAGCACGGCCTTTAGCTTCCCCGGAATGGGCAGCCCCGTCCGGGCGGCATTCTCTAAAATGGAAATGCCCTCATTGGAAAGGTAAAAGAAGATGACCGCCGTCCGCAGGACGCTCCCCTCCCCGATGATGTGCGTATCTACGATATGCCCCACCGCCACAAGGCTGAAAATAATGACCTTCTTGAAAATGCCTTTGAAGCCCACCTCGCTGGAGAGCTTCTTCTCCACCGCCGCCGCCATCAGCCCGGTGGCATAATCCACCACCACGAATACCACCAGCGCATAAAGGAAGCCGTCAAAGCCTCCCATGACCGCACCCAGCGCACCGCCGAGTGCCGCGAACGCATACTGTGCCGCCTCGATAAAATTCTTCATTCTGTTCTCCTCCTTAAAATCAGACATAAAAATAAGCACCTTCTCGGTGCTGTTTCCAGTTACGCGCATTCCACATATCGGATGAATGCCCTGCCGTGTCCTTCGTTCACCCCTGCCTCGGTCTCTGCGGGGTAATATTTCCCGTTGTGGGTGAATGGCGCCACACCGTCCACATAGCCGGAGCCTCCTGCGCCTGACTCACCGCGCAGGCCATAGTTCCCGCCGAACCATCCGCCACCACCGCCGGAAGAAGCGGTACCGCTTGATGAATAATAATCCCCAATGCCAAAGTTTTCAGAAGGGCTGCTGCCTGTGGATATCTGCCGGCCTCCCAGCGCACCGCCGGAGCCGTTCCCGCCACGCTCCCCTCCGCCGTCTCCTCCCTTGTGGGCTGTCCCATTGTCGATTCCCCCGCCGCCTCCGCCTCCCGCCACGATCAGTATGCTGGAGCGGTTGGCATAGGACGGCCCGCTGGAACTGTTCGTGCCAAGACCATAAGGTTTTGTGGCCACATGGGTGGAACCGCCTCCTCCTGCCCCGTACTGCTTGCTGCTGGCATAATTGTAACCGTTCCCGCCTCCGTTTGCCCCATAAGATGTGCCGTTCGGTGATCCGCCGTTATAGACATAGATCACTTCATCCTTCTTCATCTTCTTATAGCCTTTGGAATGGCCGCCAAGCCCTCCCTCCGCCACAAGGGAATCCACCTTCGCCGCAGCGCCGGATGCGCCCCATACCTCAAACTCATAGATGCCGTCCTGCGGGATAACAAACTGCACATAACTGCCTGTGTAGGGAAAATCATACTCCGTGGTCACCCACATGGCATAAAGGACTGCCTCTGCCGGAAATACTCCCATTTCTCCCGGCTTATACGATGGCGTGGAAAGGGAGTCTATGCTCCATCCGCAGAAGGACATATTCTTCCGGGTATAGGGGCTTGCCGGTACCGTGGTGGGTTCGCTCTGTGCATTCCCATTGTTGTAATAACAGTAGACAGTGAAATTTTCCTTTGCCCCGCTCTCTGACAAAGTTCCGCCGTTGGGCATCAGCCCTATGGTCATCTGCTTTTTGAACACCGCATAGAGCGTGACGGGTTCCTCACTGCTGATGAGATATTCCGAAAGCACTTTTTTCTCTGCGAAATCATCCTGCCGCCATCCCACAAAAGTGTATCCCTCCAGCGCGGCATCCGGGGCGGCGGCAATGGCATCCTCCCTGTCCGGCACAGTCCTTTCCAATGAATATCCCGTGTCGATCTGATATGTCACCTTAACGCCAGCCGCATACACCCTGTCCTCTCCCACAAAGATGCGCGTCACACGCTTTGTGGTTTCATCCTCATAACAGAGATAAATGGTGGTGGCGCTGTAGCTTTCCATTGCCCGGTATTCGTCAAGGCTCACCAGTTTCATCACAAGGCCGGTGCTGCTCATCATCTCCGCCACTTTGGTATCCAGTTCCGTCATGGATTCCCCCATACTGGAAACGTTGGAAATAACACCGTCCAGCTCCCCGATGATATTTCTCGCAGTAAATATCGCAGTTCCATCTAAAACCCTGTCTCCCACTTTGGTGATCCTCGAATACCCGGAAGGCTCCGATGCCGCCGTGGTGCCTGCCTGTGTGCATACAAAAGTCGCCCAGCCCGGAGCGCCCACCGCCGTCACCGCATCCCCTACGGCATAAGAGGTTGCACGGGTGAGCGTTTCCCCTCCTCCCCCGCCGCCCCCGCTCCCGGCTTTCAGCGTGGGGAACACTTTCGTAAGGCCGTCCAAGCCTGCGGAAGATACCGTGAATATGGCAAGTTCCAGGTCGTAAGAGGAATTGTTGTAATTGATATTTACATCCGCATCCAGCGGCGGAAGTTCCGCTGCCGCCTGCGCCAGTATCTTGATTGGCTCATCCGCATTTGACAGGTCAAGGTGGATATACACCCGTCCCTGCAGGGTTTCCCCTACATCCGCAAGACGCACGTCAATCTCCGTTTCATACACTTCAAAAAAGCGCCCCCGTATCATGCCAAAGCCCTGTGAGATGTGAAGGACATTCCCTCTTGCGTAGGTCACTTCGCAGCCCTTAAAGATGCCGCTTCCGGGGATCGCTGTTTCATAAATAATGGCGTCATCCTGCGGGGTCACGTTCCCGCCCTTATAGGTTTTCAGTGTGATGTTGTCAGCCATTCTCCTGCCTCCTTAAAATCTTAGTCAAATCCAGCCGCACCGTGCCGAACACCAGCTTTGTGTCCTTCCCCCGCTCCCTCCCGGTGAGGATGCTCCTATAACTTTCCCCGTCCGAGATGATGTCCGCCACCTGTCCGAATTCCAGTTCCTCCGGCTTTACCAGCGCGTCACCGTTCATCATGGTAAGCTCTATCAGATTGGAATAGGATAAATTTGCGAACTTGTTATGGGCGGCGCTGATCGCGGCGCTCTCAAAGCTGCTCCCCTCCTCATGGGAAACCGCCTGCATCTCACACACCACAGGCGTGATGCGGTCACGGTCCTTCGTGTCATAGCCAAGATCGGGATGCAGATAATAAATCCGGGTGTTGGAATAATCCTCTGCATCATAAATCACCAGCTTATTCACATCGGCGCTGACCTGTTTTATCGTGACGCTCTTTTTGATGATGTTGGGCAGGTCGCTCTCTATGGTGATGATGCCTGCCGCCGCCCTCCCCACCAAAATCTGCACTTCCCTGTTCTGGATGTCCAGCTTTGTCTTTACAAGGATGCTGTACTTTTCCATTGCCGGAATGATCACGGAATCTATGAGGTTCACGATATTGTAATGCCCTCCTTTGTCGGAGGGCGTGATGTGCAGGCTCCAGTCCTTTGTGGCTGTGGCTGCACTGACCGAAAGCCCTTTGATGTTCTGCATTTCATCTTCATTGGTGATGAATATTTCTTTTATCCTGTCACAGATAAACTGCTCCATGCTGCCCTGCCCTTGCAAATCCACATCAAACAGCACATCCGTATTGAGCAGTTCCATCAGCGGCTTATAGGAAATGGTCTGTAGCTTCTTTGATTTATCCGTTCCATAGCCGATCTCTGTCACGATTCCGGCATACTCCTCACCGCCCCTGCTGATGCGGATATAGTCCTGTTTCTTCACACCGGGGAGGGCAAGCACCGTCACGGTATTGCCGTCCGATGATAAATAATCCTCTTTATAGGTAATCTCATTTACATTGGTGTTTCCCACCATCTCAAAGTCCTGCGTGAATATCTCCACGTTATACGGTCTCATAGCTGATCCTCCCCTCTACCATTACATTCAGAATGTTCAGCCCCTCATGCACCACGGAGATACGGTTGCTGCCGTACTGCAGGTGGAAGAACCGCTCCGTGGTAAAATCGCACATCTGATAACGGTCTGCCACCACCTCGTCACTGACGCCCCGCTCCGTAATGCTGTAGGGAATCTGCGTGGTATCAATGACCAGCTTATGCCCGTCCGGGATATTCCCTTCATACCGCCCGGTCTCGTAAAGCACGTTGTTCACATAGTGCTTCCATACGGGATTCGTGCAGGGGCCGTACACCGTCACCCTGCATGGGCTGTCCCCGTGGCTGTCGCTGTCGATCATGAGGGTGTTCTGCGTCACATCTGCATAGGCATAGGTATATTCGTATGGATAGATTTTTCCGCCGATGGAGAGCGTCCCGCTGTAGCCGGAAACATTCTTATAAAACAGCCCGGTTGCGGTGAAAGCCACCTCGCAGTCCAAGCCCGCGCCGCCAGTGATCAGTTCGCTCTTTGCGATCTCCGTCATCCGCACCGGGACGCGGAACGCCTCCTCCATCTCATACACGAGGGTCAGCGGCACCGCCCGGACAAATCTTGAAAATGCCCGGTAGTTCTGGTATGCGTTTTTTCCTCCGAAAAATATCCGCCCGGTCATCACGCCCTGAGAGAATAATTCCTCCAGAGGGATAAAGTCCGTGCCGATCTGTTCATACTGCGTCCCGTCCTTGTAACCGAAACCGCCAATGGAATGGAAAAAGGATGTCCTGGCATTCAAATCCCATGACACCCCTTCCCCGTTTATAAGCCTGAATTTCCTTATCATGAATACGCCTTTCCCAGCTCCCGGTTCAGCCCGTCAGATAACTCTCCCACCAATACACCGGAATCCAATACCACCTGTGCGTCTGCCAGCCTCGGCAGATACTTTGTAACCACTTCATACATGGCATCCAGCCTTGCCGCCAGTGAAGAACCGCTGCCGGAGCCTCCTGCCGCCTGCGTCCCCGCCGTCATGGAATCCGTGGCAGGGATGAGTGTACTTGCCAGTTCCTTCATGGGGCCGGTCAGCTTCCCTAAATTCCCGCGGATGCCTTTTCCGAGTAAATCGATCATATCCGGCATGAACGTGTGGAAGTTGGAAAGCGGCCCCTCGTCCGGCTCGGAGAAATGCAGGAAGGACGCAATGGTTCCCGCAATGTCCTTCACGCTGTCCACAAGGCCGCTGATCTTCGACTTGATGCCGTTGATTAAGCCGCCGATGATATCCTTGCCCCACTGCAATGCCTGTGAGGGCAGGCCCTTGATAAAATTAATCGCCGCATCGAATCCGCTCTTCACCGCCCCGGCGATTCCGCTCATGGCGTTCTTGATGCCGGAGAGCAGACTGTTGAATACATTTACCACCGCATCTTTCAGGCCGCCCACGATACTGGTGACCGTGGATTTAATGGCATTCCACACACTGGTGATGACTTCTTTTATTGCATTGACCACGGAACTGACTGCGGATTTGATGGCTTCCCATGCGGCGGTGATGGCGGATTTGATTGCCTCCATAATGGAAATGACACTTGACTTGATGGCCTCCCATGCCGCCACTGCCACATTTTTGATTGCCTCAATCGCAGAGGATACCGCACTCTTTATGGCTTCCCATGCGGCAATGACCGCAGATTTTATCGCCTCCATTGCTGTGGAAATAGCATTCTTTATCGCCTCCCACGCAGAGACCACCACGTCCTTAATGGCGGAAAGCACCGCCGTCACTGCTGACTTTATCGCTTCCCATACAGATGTGATTACACTGCGAATCGCCTCCATTACCGTGGTGACGGTATTCCTTATCGCTTCCCATGCGGAGGAAAGGAAAGAGCCAATGGCATTCGTGACGGTTTCAATCACGGATTTAATCGCATTCCATACCGTGGAGACCACCGTCTGTATCACGTTCAGCACGGTTGTGATGATCAGCTTATAGAACTCGAACCGCGCCACGATCAGCGTCTTTATCACATCCAGCACCGTCTGGAAGATATTTTTTATCCCTTCCCACAGCCCGCTAAAGAAATCTTTCAGACCGTTCCAGATGGCCTGCGCCGCCCCGGTGATGGCATTCCAGATGTTGGAGAAGAAGTCTTTCAAGCCATTCCACACAGCTATGGCGGCGTCTTTTATGACATTCCATAAATTGATCCAGAACTCACGGAATCCCTCGCAGTTATTCCATAAAGCCACGAAAATGGCAATCAACGCAGCTATGGCGGCTATCACTAAAGTGACCGGGTTCGCCGCAAGGATGCCCCATAAGGCACTAAGCCCTCCGCCGATACTGGAAATGCCGCCGATCAGCGTGGGGATGAAGGTCATGATGCTGCCCACCGCAGAGACCACTTTCCCGATCACGATAAGCACGGGGCCGATTGCCGCCGCAAGGAGCCCTATGGTAACAATGGTGTTCTTGGTGCCCTCATCCATGCCGTTCAGCTTGTCAACAAAGCCCTGCACCCATGTGACGATCTGGCGGATGGCGGGCATGAGGATTTCACCAAAAGAAATGGCCAATTCCTCCAACTGGCTTTTCAGGATGGTAAGCTGCCCCGCAAGGTTATCCTGCATGGTTGCCGCCATCTCCGCAGATTTCCCATCGCAGTTCGCTATGGCGCTGCTCACCTTTTCAATGTCCGCAGGAGCGGCATTCATCAGCGCAAGGAAGCCCGACATGGCATTCTTTCCCACCAGAGCCTCTGCCGCCGCTGCCTTTTCGGACTCCGACAAGCCGCCGAATGCCATCCGGCAGTCTGCGAGGATGGCGCTCAAATCCCTCATGCTCCCGTCCGCATTGGTGGTGGCGATTGTGACCTCGCCAATGCTCGAACCGCAGATTTTCACTTCCCCGGAAAGGTTGCTCATGATGGTGCGGAGGGCGGTACCGGCCTGTGTGGACTTGATGCCCGCATTGCCCATCAGCCCAATCGCCTCTGCGGTATCTTCCGCAGAGAATCCCAAAGCCCCGGCAATGGGCGCACAGTATTTGAAGGTCTCGCCCATCATGGAGACGTTGGTATTGGCATTACTGGATGCCGCCGCAAGGATATCCGCAAAATGCCCGGAATCCGCTGCGGTCAGACCGAAAGCGGTAAGTGCATCCGTCACGATATCGGAGGTACTTGCCAGATCCTCCCCGGAGGCGGCGGCAAGGTTCATGATGCCCTCTATGCCGGAGAGCATGTCAGAAGTTTTCCAGCCGGCCATCGCCATGTAGTTCATGGCCTCGGCTGCCTCGGATGCGGAGAACTTGGTCTTGCTCCCCATCTCCCTTGCCTTATCCCGGAGGGCATCAAGGTCTTTCCCCGTTGCCCCGGAAACCGCCCCGACCTGGCTCATGGCGGTATCGAAATCTGCCGCCGTCTTTACCGCCACCGTGCCAAGCCCCACGATGGGCGTGGTCACGGTTTTGGTGAGGGTGGTTCCCACCCCGGAAATCTTATCTCCAAGGTTCTTTAAATCCTCGCCCACGGCGGCAATCTTCTGCACGGCCACCGCCGACTGGTTGGCTTGTTCTTCGAGGCTTTTCAGCTTTTCCTCTGTCTCGATGATCTCCCGCTGCAAACCATCGTACTGCTCCTGGGTAATCTCCCCTTTTGCCAGCGCCTCGTTCGCCTGTTCCGCAGCGGCTTTCAGGGTTTCCAGCTTTTCCTTCGTTTCCGCAACCGCCTGTGCAAGGAGCCTGTGCTTCTGTGCCAGCAGTTCCGTGTTGCCGGGGTCCAGTTTCAGAAGATTGTTCACATCCCGGAGCTGTGACTGCGTGGTGCGGATATCGGTATTGACAGACTTTAATGCGGCGGTCAGCTTTGTGGTGTCGCCGCCGATTTCCACCGTGATGCCCTGTATCCTTGATGCCACTCCCCTCACCTTCCTTCCCCAAAGCACAAAAAAAAGAAGCCCGGAAGCTCCCTGAAAAAATGCAAAAAAATAGACACCTGCTGTCATGGCAAGTGCCTATGTAAAAAATCTATTCTATTTTTCTGCTGTTGTATCAGCCCTGCAAATGAGAAGTTATCTTTTTCTATCGCTTAAAATTTTTTCATTGAATCTATCAAGAAATTCTTTGGAATTGACCCATGTAAGACTCCCATCCTCATTTGTGAAATCATAACCAGACAATTCATATAATGCAGTTGCACAAATATATTCATACATTCCCGCATTCGGACTTTTGTAGATAATCCAATATAACGGCTTCATAGCCGACTCACCCATATTCAGCACTTCATTATATTGTTCACTGTCAAATACCCTTGTCCAACCTTCAGTTATCACTATTTCTGGATTTTCCCGCTCTGCTTCGACTTCTTCTTCAACTAATGCTCGAAGTTTCGTAGCAACTGCTTCTAATACTTCTGCATCTAAATTTTCCAAATAAAGTTCCTCATTAACTCCATCCTCTGTAATTTCAAGCCAACTCAAAGAATCTGTTTCAATAATTTCCTGCGATTCAATATGTTGATTTTTAGTTTCTTCTACCTGCTGAGTTGTATCAGCAGAAATATCTTCAACATCTTTATGGTTACATGATGTTATAAGGAATAAAAAAATTATAATACCAATCATTGAAGTAATCTTTTTCATGAATGTTTTCCTCCGATAAATTGCGACTTGTAAGTCATACTTACAGCCCTTTTCCACTACCAATCATAGCAGAAAAAGGCTGTTTTTTCAATTAAAATGCATCCATCAAGGTCTGATCGCCAAGCACTGCGTATGAAAATGAGTCGTTCCTGCTCTCGCAGTACATATCATTGATAAGCCCGATGGATAACAGGTCAAGGTCTGCCATCGAAAGCCCTAGCTGCACACACCGCAGAAGGAACAGCGGCGTGGTCATTTCCCGCTCAGTTGGGCGAAGTTTTTTTTAGCCTCCACATCCGTCTGCACGTTCAATCCCCACAGTTCTATCAATTGCGGCAGGACTTGGTATATTGAAAATGTGTTGAAACCGTCCAGCCACTCGTCCACCTCATTGGGAATCTGCGGGTCGGCGTGCTTCGCCATCGTGTAGGCGATATTCTCGAACATCTCCAAAGAGAACAGGTCGAGGTTGGAGTTTTCCTCATCCCCCTCACCGATGCTCTTTTCCAGAATCCGCAAATCCTTATAAATGTCACGCTGGAACTTCAAACGGTAAATGCGCGGGATCGCCGCCGATGCCTTAAACAATACATCCTGCCCGTCTATTTCTATTTTTCTGACTATGCTCATATCCTTTCAGCCTCCTTTATCCCTGTCCTTCTGTTTCTGCATCCACCGCTTTGGGTTCCGGCAGATACACGCTCTTATACCAGTTGGCATACGTCTCCGCAGATGTCCTGTTCCCGGTCTTGGCTTTCACATAGCCGCTTGCCAGCGGGCGTGCCTTGATGGTCAGCGTCTCCGTCTGCACCTCCCGGCTCTCCTCATTGGTCTTGCCCTCGATCTTGGGGCGGCTTGCGGAACAGTTATACAGCACATGGCGGATTTTGCGGATGTCGCCGTCAAACTCAAAGAGCAGCGCAAAGGCCGCCGTCTCGGAATGGGCGTTCTCCACCAGCACTTCATTATTATCCGCCTCCTCCTTCAGCACGTCCGTTCGGAAACTTTCAGGAATCAAAGCCAGTTCCAGGTCGCCGTCATAGCCCATGTTGTTGGCTATGATGTAATACTCGATGCCGTCCGCATAAAAGGACTCCGGCTCCCCGTTGGGGTCCAGGGCGATGGAGACCGCGCCGGGCATCGCCACGGGCGTCTCAAATCCGATTTCCCCATTCTCCTGTGTTTTCTGCAAAGCGTAATGGCAGTTGCAGATATTGAATTTCACTTTATTGTTGTTCTTCATTTCAGACCTCCATTTCATACAGGACTTCGTACAGCTTTTCCGATTCAATCCACGTCTCCGATTTCCCGTAAAAGATGCCATGTTTCAGCAGAACAGCCTCTATGGTTTCCTCTAAGTCGGGATTTTTCAGATCGGTGTACAGTTCAATGTCAAGCTGGTTTATTTTGAAATATGCAATCCCGTCCGCCGCGAAATTCGCAGCTTTGGGATATAAAAATACGAGGAAGGGCGGCTCCGGGGATTCGCCCTCGACAAAGTGGTCATAGGCGAAGGGCAGCCCCATTTCCTCCATCATCTTCAATACTTCCTCATGGCTCATCCTTCCAGCCCCCTTTTGATGCCTTCCTCCAGTTCCCGGATGCCCGCCTGTTCCGCAGGGGCGATATGGGGGAATGCCCGCACTCTCCCGCCGCCACGCTTGGCATGGCCTTTCTCCAAAAGGTGGGTAAGCTGATACCTTTTCTTGTTATGCACCACCAGTTCCAGTGCATTGGCGGTCTCTTTCTGCTTTTTCACAGCCCATCCCTTTTTGTACTGCCCCGTCCGAACCGGGGCATTGGCTTTTACCTCGGATTTCACTGTATTTCCGGCTTTGGTCACACAGTCCTTCATCACGTCCGTGGCAAGCCCCGCATATTCAATGAGGCCGTCCATAACCGCCTCCGCCATCTGCTCAATGGATACTTTTCTTTCAGACATCCCTACCTCTTTTCCAAAGGGAGAATTTATTCAGCCTCCCCTCTTTTCCAAAGCCGCCCGCAGCTTTATGGTTTTATTCTGATATTTCACGTTGTCGATAAATGTGATGTTATACACCTGTTCCCGGAACAGGATGCGGAAATGCTCCGTGTCAATGGCGGCGGCTTCGCTGCAATAACGGATAAGGAAAAACACTTCTTTCTCCGCATTAAGCTGCGCCGCCTCCCAATACTCCTTCCCGGAAAGGTTGTTTACATAGGCATGGCAGGCAAAATAATCCTGCCACGATAAAATGTGGTTCCCGGCTCTGTCATTGCCCGCCACGCTCTTCTGTATGGTAATCTTATCTTTCCATTCCCCAAGCGCCATCAGAACACCTCTTTCCGTATGCCGAATAAAAGGGAGCGCAGCGTCTGCACCAATTCCCCGTGGTCTGCCTGCTCCCGGTGTTCATAAAGATAGGCGGCGGCATAGAGGACGGCAATCCGCACCATCGGAAGGTGCGCTTCCAGCTCTGATTTCTCCATCCGCGCCACATCCGCACACAGCCTCTCCCCGGTCTCAATCAATCCTGAAATAAAGGAATCTTCATCACTGCTGTCAACACGGAGATACTGTTTCGTCTCCTCCAATGTCAGGACTGCCATCCATGCCGCCTCCCCTCTTATGATGCCGCTGATGCAGAAGCCTTCACCTTCATGGTCTTTACCGCTTCGGCAAGGATCAGCTTGCCGTCCACACGCTGTGAAGCGAGGAATCCCACCTGCCCGGTTGCCGCAAACAGTTCATTCAGACGCTTGAAGGAGCGCCCCTGCCTGTCAGCAATCCAGTAATAGGAAAAGTCTCCAAATGCCATCACCTTGCTGCCCGCCGCCACTTCCGGCACATAGGAGGAAGTGTGGTAAGGGCGGTTCAGGATCATGTCCGGCACGCCCGCCTGCACGGAAGGCTGCCAGATATAATTCCCGTTGTTATCTTTCAGTTTCCGCAGGGCTTTCACGGTGGTGTCATTCAGCACCCACACCGCCTTTTTGCGGTAAGGCGCTTTCAGGGAATAGAATAAATCCATTACATCATCGAAAGTGATGTTGGCGGTTGCCGTGGTCACGCCATCGGATGCGCCGCCCGTGGCGTTCAGGATGCCCGTAGGCTTGCCCTTGCCGTCCCCAATGAAAAAGGCTTCCTCCTCCTTGGTGCCGATCCTGCGCCCGAACTCCTTGGAGATGTAAGCCTCTAAGTTGAATACGTTGTCATTTAACAGTTCATCCGATACCTTGATCATGGTCGCCACCTTGAATGCACCGATGGAGACCTGCCCGAAGGAATCGTCCGATTCCGGGTATGCCCCTTCCTCGTCAATCCATGACGCCTCGCCTTTGGATGCCACCACGGGAATCTTCCTGTCGCCGCTGGAGGTCTGGATCACCGTGGCAAGTCCCCGGAAACAGTTCTCTTCCTCCAGCGCCTCCACCAGCGTATGCTCGAATTCGTCCGGCACAAGGTAGCCGCCCTCGGAATCCGTGCCCACCTGCAGGGCGTTCTCCACATCGAAGAAGTTCTTCCGGCGCATGGCGTTCCAGAACGTCCTCCTGTAATTGTCCGTTGCCCTGCCCGTTTTTTCCTCCCCATCGGGATGGTTGTTGGGCTTGTTGGTGATAGGCTCGGAAGTTGGTTTATTCAATTCCGCGTCAATGGCGGCCTGCCGCTCCAGGCGCTCGATCTCCTTCCCAAGATCCACCACTTCCTTTTCCATCTTCTCATAGGCGGCGGTGTCCTCTGCGGAAAGTAGCCCGTCCTCGCCGCGCTTGCTGTCGAGGAACTTCTTTGCCGCCTCCCATGCCTTTGCCCGTTTTTCCCTTAACTCTAAAATCCTGCTCATAGCATTTCCCTCCATAAATTTAATGTGATAATAACTGTAAACGCTTCTCTAACTGTTCTATGGGTACCTTTGCCTCCGGCTTTTTCGGAATCAGCTTGGTCAGCAGGGAATTGGTCACCGCTGTGCGTGAAAACATCATGCCCTCCATAGCCACATCCCCTGATTCATCTGTACCTTCCCCTTCATGCAGGATGCCGTCCGCAAAGCCCAGCTCCACGGCCTTCTTTGCGTTAAACCACGACTCCGCATCCATGAGGTGTGAAATCTTCTTCCGGTCCATCCCGGTCTTGATCTCATAGGCATTCATGATGCCCTCCTTCACTTCATTCAGCATCTCCCCCGCCTTCTGCATCTCTTTGGAATCACCAATAGCTACTGTAATCGGATTATGAATCATCATCATTGCCAGCGGCGACATCAGCACCGTGGTACCCGCCATAGCGATGACAGACGCTGCCGAAGCCGCAAGCGCATCCACCTTCACGGTCACATCGCCTTTGTACTCCATGAGCATGTTGTAAATCTGTGCCGCGGCGAACACATCGCCTCCCGGTGAATTGATCCACACGGTGATGTTCCCGCTCCCGGCATTCAGCTCCTTTGCGAAAAGCGCAGGAGTCACTTCATCCCCATACCACGTCTCATCCGAAATTTCACCGTTCAGCACAAGGGTGCGCTCCTCCTCCCCTCCCGCATCGTTTTTGATCCAGTTCCAGAACTTCCTTTTCACTCCTTCTCCTCCTTCCTGTCTCCTGAAAAATACTGTGTTATAACACACCTTAGTTTCCCTGCAGTTTAAATAAGGTGTGCCAAAAGCACACCTTGAAACCCTCAATTATCCCCACAGAATCCCGTTTTGTGGGGCTTTCCGCACCCTTCCAGTGATAGCAGGATGCCGTCACACCAGTGTCACACAGGGAATCTGATTCTCTGGTTCAGGGAAAGTAATTCTATAGTGTTACCGACAGCGGAACTGTCCCCTTCCGCCACCGCCGCTGTCCTGATACTGGACACGGCATTTGTTATCTGTGGCAGAACAATTGTCCGCTCAAAGTAGTCAACGTGTGCTTTAAAACACACCCTTCAAATCCCACAAACCCCAAAGAATCCCCTGTTTACGGCACTTCTGCGGCTGTCCGGTTTCAGGACACACCAGGTGATTTCAGCACCTCTAAAATCACCGTATCTTACCTGTTGGTATTTTTAAGTGTGTTTTAAAGCACACCAAAAACCGCACCGTTTCCCCGGAAACGCCCTGTTTACGGCGTTCCTGCGGGCATCCGCCATACAACGAAGTGCAGTATCTGCACCAGTAGTATAACTGCTGATGCAACCGTCCTGTAGTTGCACTGTTCTTAAAGGCAGTTTAAGTCTCCGGGGAATCCTCCTGCCCTCCCGGCGCTTTCCCGAAAAGCCCCGCGTCTTTGAGTTTGCATAGATTCCCGTTGATGAGGTAGAGGTTCCCGCCATCTTCCTCCGGGATCAGGTTCATATTTTCCATTTCCCTTATATCGTTGCTGGAGAGCCACCCGTTCTGCCGCCCCACTGCATAGCCGCTCATCCGGCTCTGGTAGTCGCCCCGGAGCAGGCCGTCCACGTTCATCTTCACGAAATATTCTTTCTTCTCCTGCGGGAGAAATAACGCCCTCTGTATGGACTGCTCCCACCGGATCACCCACGGGTCTAAGGTGTATTTCACGAATTCCAGCGACTGCTGCTCGATGTTGGAAAAGCTGCTCTTGTCAAGGTCGCCCACCATGTGCGGCGGGATGCGGTACAGCCGCGCAATCTCGTCTATCTGGAACTTCCGTGTTTCCAAAAACTGCGCTTCCTCCGGGGGAATCCCTACCTGTTGAAATTTCATCCCCTCTTCCAAAACGGCCACACGTCCGGCATTCTTAGAGCCGCCGTAAACGGAATGCCAGCTCTCCCTTACCTTCGCCGGGTCTTTCAGTACCCCCGGATGCTCCAGCACCCCGCCCGGCGTGGCCCCGTTCTCGAAAAAGGATGCGCCGTATTCCTCACAGGCAAGCGTCATGCCCACCGCGTTCTTTGCCATAGCGATGGGCGAATACCCCACCAGCCCGTCAAAGCCAAGACCGGGGATATGCAGCACATCCTCCGGCTTAAGGCGTACCCTGCCATACTCGGAAAAGTTGGGGTTCTCATCGGTGTTCCGGGTGTAGGTGTAAAAAAGCCGCCCATGCTCGTCACGGTCAACCTCCATCTTGTCCGGGAGCAATGGATATAAAGATAACACCCTGCCGCTCCCGTCCCGGATGACCTGCGCGTAGGCATTGCCCCATATGAGCAGGTGGCTCATCAGCGTTTCCCGGAACACGAAGGAAGTCATCTCCGGGTTCGGCTCGTCATGGAGTAAATAATAAAGGGGATGGTCGTACACCCGCTCCTTCCCGGTATCCGTATAGCGGTACACATGGATGGGGAGCGATGCAACCGCCTCCGCCAGTATCCGCACACAGGAATAGACCGCCGTGGTCTGCATGGCGGTACGCTCATTCACATTTTTCCCGCTGGTGCTTCTCCCAAAGAAAAAGGAATAGGCCGAACCGCCGTAGCTGTCTTTTGGCTTATCCCTTGCGCCCCTTATTCCAAAAATGGATGGTAGTTTCATAGGCACCTCCCTGTATCTGTCAAATCGTCAGAATCCCTCTTTCATCGTACACACTTCCCGTGCTGATGCCGCCGTTCCGTATCGCACGGTCAAGCCCCATAATCGTGGCTACAGCGCCGTCTATCTTCTCCGTGGACTTCTCCTTGTCCGGCTTGATGTTCCCCGCCGGGTCTGTGCGGACGAAGATATTATCCATCATCCACCGCAGGACGGGATGCCCGCCGTGGGCGATGTTCTTCTCCAGAACAAGCTCCATCAGACGCTTGGTGGGCGGCGACATATCCTTAAAGCCCTGCCCGAAGGGAACCACGGTAAAGCCAAGCCCCTCAAGGTTCTGCACCATCTGCACCGCGCCCCACCTGTCGAACGCAATCTCCTTGATGTGGAACTTCCTGCCGAGGTCATCAATGAAATTCTCTATGAATCCGTAATGGATCACGTTTCCCTCCGTGGTCTGCAAAAATCCCTGCTTCTCCCATACGTCATAAGGCACATGGTCACGGCGCACACGCAGGCGCATATTTTCTTCCGGTATCCAGAAGTAGGGAAGTAAAATATATTTTTCCGTATCGTTCCGGGGAGGGAATACCAAAACAAAAGCGGTGATGTCAATGGAACTTGACAGGTCAAGCCCGCCGTAACACTCCCGCCCCAGCACTTCCCGCTCGTCCACGGGGAAGGCGCAGGCATCCCATTTCTCCATCTGCATCCACCTTGTGGACTGCTTCACCCACTGGTTCAGGCGTAACTGCCGGAAGATATTTTCCTCTGCCGGATTGTCCTTTGCGCTCAGATACGCATTCCGCACTTTTTCAATGTCAATGGTATGCCCCAGCGAGGGGTTGGCTTTCCTCCACACATCCTCCGATGACCAGTCCGCATCATCAGACGCACCGTAGATAACGGGATAGAAGGTGGGGTCTGTCTTCCTTCCCTGCAGGATGTCCTCCGCCTTCTGGTGCTGCTCGAAACAGACGGAATGTCTGTCTGTCCCGGCTGTGGTGATGAGGAAGAATAAGGGCTGCGTCCTTGCATCGCCGGAGCCTTTGGTCATGACATCGAACAGCTCCCGGTTCGGCTGGCTGTGCAGCTCGTCAAAAATGACTGCGTGGACGTTCAGCCCATGCTTGGTGTAGGCTTCCGCGGAAAGCACTTGATAAAAACTGTTCGTTGGCTTATACACCAGCCGCTTTACTGACATAACGGGCTTGATGCGTTTCTTTAATGCCGGACACTGCTCCACCATGTCCACCGCCACGTCAAAGACGATGGATGCCTGCTGACGGTCAGAGGCACAGCCGTAAACCTCTGCGCCCCACTCATTATCACCGCAGGTCATGTACAGAGCCACGCCCGCCGCCAGCTCCGATTTCCCGTTTTTCTTTGGGATTTCCACATAGGCAGTGTTGTACTGCCTGTAACCGTTCTCCTTCACCGTGCCGAACACGTCCCGGATGACCGTCTCCTGCCACGGGAGCAGTTCAAAGGGCTGCCCCCGCCATTTCCCCTTGGTATGTTTCAGGCAGTTGATGAAATCTACCGTCCGTTTCGCCTTTCCCTCGTCAAACACTATCCCCCGCCTCCCTTAAAGAGCAAAAGCTCCATCGTGTCGCTTTCCTTATCCTCGCCGCCCTCCGCCACGATGCGGCTCCGGGAGGAAGGGGTGAGGCCGAACTGCTCACAGAAACGGTTCATGATCTTAAGATAGGTCTGGGCGATGGATACCTGCGGCACCTGCTGCCAGTAGCCGGAGGGCGTCTTTACGATGGTGCCGTGCTGGGTGATGAATTCCTCGGCTTCCTTCCAGCGCGCATATGCCTGGCAGTACCCGGCGAATGCCGCCATGTCGATCTCCGTGAGGATGCCCAGCTTCTCCATCTGCCCCGCCATCCGCTTCCACTCTTTTTTCGCCTCGCCCTCCAGCCATGCCGGACAGCGGGGCGCTTTCTTTTCCGGCTTCGGCTCGCCCGTGTTCAGGCTCCGCTTGCCGGGGTTGCCCTCCAGCGCCTTGACCGCCGTGGGCTTTGGTTTCCTTCCGCTCTGCACCTGTGCCGCCTCCTTCCCTTAAATTTCCGCAGCAGAAAAGGGCTCCCGGAGGAACCCTTTCTGCTGCTATGTATGTGCTTTTATCTGACCATTATCTTATGTCCCATGACCGTTTTTATCTCTTTTGCGGAAAAATTCCTCGCGTCGCTGTCCGCCCTCGGCTTTACGTTTGCAATGGCTTCCTCCGCGTCCTTCCCCACCGAAAGCATCTGCCTCGGTAACAAATCTGAAAATGTGTAGTTCCATTCGTAGTAATCCACCCTGTATAGTTTCATCCTCTTTTCCTCCTCATGCCCTGTGTTTTTACTCCTGTTCCGGGAGTGCGTCTGCCGCAGCCCTCGCCGCTGTCAGTGCGTTCTCTTCATAAAAATATGGGTCTATGCTTTTGGAAACCTCTGCACCGTCTCTGCCGTAAATGCGGAAACCGTACCCAAGCGCCTCATCATCCCATGCCGTACTCAGTTCATATCCGTTGTAAATTTCCTTCATCGTGTTTTTCCCTCCTTAGTTGTATTCCATGACCAGGATTGCCAGCGCCGCTTTTGTCGCATCATCCTCCGGCTCGCAGTCCCATCCCCTGTCATAGCAGCAGGTGGTCTTCCCGTCTATCTTTATGGCCAGTTTGGAAATCCTCCCGCCGTCAATCCCGAAAACGCTCCCTTCCTCATAATGCTTTACCGTATAGCTGCAGGCTGTCATCCTTCCGTCCTGCGGTATCCCGATTACCCCTTTTCTTACCATCCTTTTTCCCTCCGTTTTCCTTTTGTTAGACACATGTTACCTCTGAACGCAGGTATTATCCACTTATATCTGCTTCATAAATGTACCAGAGATAACAGCCGGGAATTGTGTACATTACAGTGGGCGGCATCCCTTCCCGGAAAGCCGCCCCGCCGTATCATTCCTTGCCCGTAAGGATGAAATCCCAATAGGACTCCCGGTTTTCCTCGATAAAAAGCACCAGTTCGTAGAAATCCTTCTCAAATGCCGCCCGCTGCACCGCAGCCGTGTCACACATGTTGGTCGCCCCGCTGTCCCTGACTGCAAATATCTGATCTTTTATCTTCTCCGTCAGCATCCCTTTCCCTCCCGAAAATTTATGGCGGATTATGAGAACTCCACCATATGTAAAGTCTTGCACATGCGCTTATAATCCCCGCGCTTTAGTGCCTGCTTACTGCCATACCGCACCTTCCGGTTCAGATACTTCTTGTTCAGGGAAATGCCCCGGCGCAGCTCGCCCCTCATGCTGTAGGAGCCATTGCCCCTCTGCCAGCAGTTCCGCTTTTGGTGTGCATTTCCCGGTGATTTTTGCTGCATCGCCATATCAGTCATCTCCTCCCATAATTCCCCTTTATTCCAGATAGTCGGTAAAGGTGATCTCCCGTTCCGCCACCTCGCGCATCAGCCCCTCTGCCCTGCGGCATTCCTCTGCAAGCGCGCCGACCAGCCGCGCCGTCATCCACCTGTCCTTCCTTCCACGGACGGCGGCCTCAACCCGGAGCGCCACCTTTTTCCCGCCTTTGAGGGCATCCCTGAGACCGGCGCACTGGACGCACCTTAGATCCAGCAGGTGTTCCCTGCCCTCCCAATCGATCTTCGCAGGCACGCCCTCCATCGTCCGGTACCCGTGCTTTTCCATGATGGCCTTTACCTGCCTCTCCGCTTCTGCCCATTCCATGCCGCTCCCTCCTCAGCTTTCATCACATGATCCTCTCCGAAAACCACCGCCAGGGTGCTGCCATTCTCCCAATCCACATGGATGGAGCCGGAATCGTCCACCCCCGTCACCACCCCTTTCAGTCCGGGCGGCATCTCCCTGTAGGGGTCATCCATCCTTACCAGCTCCACCCGGCAGCCCCGCGGGTATTCCTTCCGCAGGGCCTCCAGCTCCTCCTTCCTGATATCAAGCCTCATCCTGCGCACCCCCGTTCCCCTGCAGGGATGCCAAAGCCGCCCCCCTGCTGCGGAACATCCTTCCCAGCGATGCCCGGTAGAGGTTCTGCCTCCCGTCAGTCAGCTCAAAATACCTGCCGTCATACCCCTGCACGGTATAAGGGCTTGCACAGCCTTTCTTTCTGTTGGTCACCATGTAGCAGGTGTCTCCCATTCCCCAGCCGCCCGGAAACCTGTCCCTCCTGCATTCCCTGTAGGCGGTTTCCAGCGTCTCCATCGGGAACCCGAATTTCTCATAGGCACGCTCCAGCACCCCGTAATAAGCGCCGCTCGGCTCCCCTTTCTGCCGCCGCTCGTCCATGATGTAAACCATCGCCGGCACTTCCTGCCCGCCGAGGCTCACCGTCAGGTCCTTTTTGTAGTAAAAGGAAGGGAAGCCCTCGTAGCGGTCAAGGCTTGCCTCGTCCGGCTCCCCGATCTCCCAGACCAGCGCCGGAACCCTGCCGCCCTCCTGCGGCTCTATGGTGGCGTATGCCCCCGTCAGCGAGCCTTTGAACAGCAGGCGGTACCCTTCCACCTCCGTCTGCCCCAAAAGCCGCGCCGTGGGGCACCTGTGGGCCATCTGCCCCTCGTCCATGTTGCTGCCGTAAGCAATGTACAGTTTCTTCATAATCACATCATCCTTTCGCTATATAGTGAGGCTGCCCTCCTACTGCCTTAAGGGCGGTCTCCCGCCCGTTATGGCCTTCAAGCGGCGTTCCGCCATGCGGAGTTGCCTTCCAGGTGTTTCAGGAAATGGAGCCTGCAGGTCTTGAACTCGTCCCCGCTTAAGCCCAGCCGGAGCATCCAGCACCGGAATGCGTATTTTTCGTTGTCGGTCACAGTCTTCCTTGCGGAGGCTTTCTTCTGCGTCAGCGCCTGGTGGCTCACCGCAAGGCAGAACTGAATGTATGCCTTTACCTCCCCCGCGTGGGTGGTGCTGTTGAAAAGCCGGAACTCCACCGTCCCTTTGGTGAAGGCCGAGTGTAAATTCAGTCCGTGGTACCTTGTATCGTTGTAATGCTCGTCCCTGCCCCTTGTGGAGCCTGCGTACCAGATGTCCTTCAAGGCTTCCATCGTCTGCGGCTTCCTGCGGTTGATGGCCTCCAGCAGTTCCCCGTTGGTCTTTTTACACCACCGCATCCTCGCCGGGTCTATCCGCAGGGCTTTGTAAAGGATGTCCTCCTTGCTCGCTATGATGTTCACCAGGTTCCGCAGGGTCTGCGGCGTGTAGCGGCTGGCGTCCACATGGATGTGTATCCCGCACTGGCTGTTCACGAAGGCCCCTTTGTGCCGGAGCTGCCTTATTATCTCCTGCAGGTCCGCCATGTCCTCGTAGGTGAGGATGGGGCTGACCACCTCGCATTTGTATTCGTCCGCTGCCCGCACCGTGCGCCCTCCGCTCTTTTTCTGTGCGATGATGCTGGAGTCGTAGGTGGCTTTCCATGTCCTGCCCTGCCTGTCCTTTGCCCCGTAGGTCTTGTAGTAGGTGCCGATGTAAAAGCTCTCTGTCCCGAAATATTCTGCGATGGCCTCCGCTGCCTTTTCCCTTGTGATGCCCGTCATTTCAATCTCGATCCCGAATCTCTGTGTCCTCATGTGCGTTTCCTCCTTGCGCTTGCTTTTCTTTTGGTAGTCTATTAATCACTCTGAACGCACTGTTTATCCACTTATTTCTGCTCATAATGTACACAAAGATTCTTGGGGAAAAGGCCGTAAATTTGTGTGTTTTACAGCCTTTTTAGCTGTGTTAGTACGGGTATCTTCTATGGTATAAATGCGGGCGGCGGTTTACTCCATTCCCTTTTCAAAACTCTGGTTCACCTGCTCAATCAGGATCGCGTCCGCCACCGTCTCCGCAAGCTGCGCCTCCGGCTGCCCTGCCGCTTCCACCGCCGCCTGCAGCCTTGCCGCCTCCCGCTCGTTCCTGCGGGCTTCCTGCCACCTCTGCTTGTTTGCCTCGGTGCGGAAAGCGGAATGCCCTTTCAGGTTCTTAAGCAGGAGGTTCCTGACCTCTTTTCCCTCTTTCCCGCCAAAACCCAGGCGCAGGAGCCATATCCTCATGTAGTATTTTTCATTTTCCTCGATGGTCTCATCGGGCCTGATGCGTTTCTGTTCCCGCGCCTGCTGTGCCATCGCCGCTGTAAGGTGCGTGAATGCCCGTATCATGTCGGGGTCGTTGATGGCGGGGAGGGTGAAGGCCGCTTTCCCGTCGGGGAAACTGATGCCCCTGCACCCCTCCGCATGGCTCCCGAACACCTGCAGGAATGTTTCTGTGCCGGAAACCTCCGTGCCGCCGAGCGCCTCCACCAGTTCCGCGGGAATCCGGAAGACCTCCTCCGCAAATGCGCGGTTGATAAGGTACTGCTTGCTGTGGATGAGGTAAATAAGGTTCTTAAGCCCCTCTGCCGTCATGCCCTCCACCGGGAGGCTGACCGTTGTTTCCTCCACCTCTGCCTGTGGGCTTTCGATAAGCCCCTGCTCCAGAAGCCCTGCCCTTACCATCTCCGCTGTTTTCTCATCCTCCGTCTCCACCGCGCCGCTCCTGTCGATGGTGCAGTTCCCTACCTCGTAAGCGCAGGTCGGCACCCCAAGGTACCGGGAAGGCTGCCCTAAAATGGCGCTGACCGCCTTTACCACATCTTTCCTGTTTGCTGCATTCGTTTCAATCCTCATCCTTTTTTCCTCCGTTTTTAAGCCCTCCGGCTTTGTTTTCCCTTTCGGTACTACATTAATCACTCTGAACGGGGATAAAAGCAACATAAATGTCGGAATAAATGTCACAATAAAAATTCCGGGAACTGTGCATAGTACACAATGCCGCAAAGCACGAAATACACGTTCGGCAGGGCGCACCCATTCCCCCACATACGGTACTCCGCCGAATCGGAATGGGGGTCTTTCAGCCATTTCCGAATCTGGCTGTCGGACTTAGGTCTGCCGGAAGTCCCCATTATTTTACGGTGGGTCTCGAACACCTCCCGCCAGAATATCATTTCTTCCTCTGTGGGGTTCTCCGTGCCGAGGCCGTCACACCACCAGTCCGGGAACCCCTGCAGCCTCGCGCATTCCGTAGGGGTCAGCCTGCGGACGATATAGTCCGGCTCTACGATATGGTAGTCGCCGCTGAACGCCTCCTGGTTGCCAAGCCACTGCTTGGAGCCCATGCTTGCGGAGATCGTACCAAATACATCCTTACCCGATGCCGTCCGCACATCATTTATTACCGGCGGGTCCTTATAATCCGTAGCCACCAGCGTGTTTGCCAGTTCCTTTTCCGCCCGCATGAAATAGGAATTCTTGCTCGTGCAGTAGGTGGGGTATGCCACCGCATGGCGGTCTGCCCCAGTCAGGCTGAAACACACGTCCTCATTCACCCCGCTGCCCTGCGGCCCGTTCTTATCATCCCTGCCGATCATGGAGCCCTGCACCGCCACCACTGCAATCCCACCCTGATTGCTGGACGGATTATTACAGTTACAGTCCAGAGTCCTTGCGGTCTGCGCCTCATAGAATCCGCTGTGCGGGTTATCGGATTTCATGGCGTTGCTCTCTTTGGAGCAGATGCCGAATGCCTGCACCACAAGCTCATTGCAGCGCGTTTCCCCTATATCGAAAGTATTCAGCGTGTTTGCCACTTCCCCGTCCTTCCATGTGGGCGCTTCCTCCGCAGAGTGCGGGCGCGCCCCCTTGCAGAAAGGCACGAACACGGTCTGGTCATTGTTGCAGGAGAGCGTTGCCGATTTATCATCCTGAATCAGCGCCCCCTTCCCTCCATTTCCACCCCCGGCGCGGATTTTCAGCGTCTTGGGTGTAGCAGCATCCATGACCAGCGGCACGTTCCCGCCGCCGGTCCCCATCCGGGAAGTCAGCGTCTGCACCATGTTGTCCTCTGACATTTTCACCCTGCTGTCCGTGGGATGGTTCTCCAGCGCCACCGCTGCCGGGACCGTACCCGCCCGGAGCGTTGGCGAGGTTTCCTCTTCATATCCGATGCCCCGGCTGTCCGCAGAATGCTCCGTGCAGAATCCCGCCGCCTCCATCACGCACGGCGGGTGGCCGTGGCTCTGCGCCCGCAAAGTACACGCCATTTCATTGTCTACGGAAATATACTGGCCGCCCTGGTCGTTTAAACAGATGCCGCCTGCCGCTCCAAAGCCTTCCGCAGCACTTCCGGCAGTTCCTTGCCACGCACGGAAGCCCTGCGGAGTATACCCTGACACGCCCTCGGACTCAAATAATATCTTTCCGGCACACCCGCCTGCAAAATCTGAGACAAGGTAGATGCGTTTTCTGCGTTGGGGGACGCCCCACAGGCAGGCATCGACCACCCGCCACGCGAGGGAAAACCCGTCTGCCATGACGCATCCGGCATTCGCCCATTTTCCCTTTGGAGGTCGAGGTACAGGAATGCCCCCATCTTTAACGGAGCAGACCGCGTTAAGGACTGCCCTGAAATCCTCCCCTTTGTTTGAGGAGAATGCCCCCGGCACGTTCTCCCATACGATAAATCTTGGGTATCTCCCATCTGTCGCACACCTCATTTCCTTTATGATCCTGATTGCCTGAAAAAATAAACTGGACTGTTTCCCGTCAAGCCCTGCCCGCTTTCCGGCAATCGACAAATTTTGACAAGGACTCCCAAATGTTATGATATCCACGGGCTCCACTTCATCCCCGCGGATGCTGTTCACGTCACCGTAATGTTTCACAAAAGGCAGCCGCTTTGTGGTCACCCTGATAGGAAAAGGCTCCACTTCCGCAGCAAATACCGGGCGGATTCCGGCAAGCAGCCCGCCAAGCTCAAAAGCGCCGGAGCCAGAGAACAGGCTGCCCAGCGTCAGTTTCCCATTCTCATCCATCAGAGCCACCCCCGTCCAAGTCATCACAGGTGATGCCCGCCAGTTCCGTAATTACATCCTCGCAGGAAGCCACCGCCGCATCCCATCCGCGGCTGAATGATTCCGATGCGTCACACCCGCCAAGACCGTGTATCCTGCGGAATATCTCAACCAATAATTCCCTGTCACTCATTGCCCTTCACCTCCCCCGTCAGTTCTGAATATGGGATTTTCACCCCGTCCCTCTCCACGGACACATTCTCCGCAGAGCCGGCCTGTTCGATATAGCGGTTCACGATCACATCCGCAAACTTCTCATCCAGTTCTATGGTGTAGCAGATGCGGTTCGTCTGCTCGCAGGCGATCAGCGTGGAGCCGGAGCCGCCAAAGGGGTCAAGCACGATGCAGTTGCTCATGCTCGAATTCTTGATGGGATATGCAATTAATCCCACTGGCTTTTGGGTCGGATGGCTCTCGCTTTTCTTTGGGCGGTCAAATTCCCATATGGTGGTCTGCTTCCTGTCGGAATACCAGTTGTGCTTCCCGCCCTTCTTCCATCCGAACAGGCACGGCTCGTGCTGCCACTGGTAGGGGCTCCGCCCAAGAACGAGGCTCTGCTTCTTCCAGATGCAGCACCCGGAAAGGTAGAATCCCGCCGCCCTGAATGCGCTGCGGAAATTTAAACCTTCGGTGTCAGCATGGAATACATAAATAGAGGCATCGCTCTCCATGTTCTGTTCCATGTTTACGAATGCTGCAAAAAGGAACTGGTAAAATTCCTTGTCGGGCATGTTGTCATTTTTTATTTTTCCGGCGCTCCCCTCATAGTTCGCATTGTATGGAGGGTCCGTCACCACGAGGTTTGCTTTCGCCCCTGCCATCAGCACATCATATGTCTCTGGCAAAGTGGAATCGCCTACCACCAGCCTGTGCCGCCCAAGCGTCCACACGTCACCCATCTTTGCCACGGCGGGCTTTTCCAGTTCCGCGTCAATGTCGAAATCATCCTCGGTCACTTTCTTATCGTGGACGGAATTGAATAGCTGCTCGATCTCCGGCGGCTCAAAGCCGGTGAAGGACACATCAAAGTCCGAATCCTGCAGGTCAGCGATAAGGTCTGCCAGCAGCTCCTTGTTCCATTCGCCCGTGATCTTATTGAGGGCGATGTTCAGCGCCTTCTCCTTCTGCTTGTCAATGTCAATGACGATGCAGTCGATCTCCTCATAGCCTAAATCCGTGAGGACTGTGGCGCGTTGGTGCCCCGCCACGATGGTCATGTCTGAGTTGACGATCACCGGCTCCACATAGCCGAACTCCGTAATGGAGTTTCTGATTTTTTCATATTCCCTGTCACCCTTTTTCAGCTTTTTCCTCGGATTGTAGGATGCCGGAATTAAATTCGCTATTTTGATTTTCCGAAACTCCATTCTCTCAGTCCCTCCCGAACCTTGCTTTGATGTAGCAGTCATAGCTGCAATACTTCGGTTTCCTGCTCCGGTAAAAGGAAAACTCCGCTCCGCAGCATTCACATTTCTTTGTGCAGGCGGCTTTCCTGTTCCCCTCCTGCGGATGTGCTTTCCACCACTGCCTCCGGCATTTCTCTGAGCAGAACTTCCTCGGCCTGCCCGTCCCTTCCTGCTGCATCTCCTTCCCGCAGCAGATACAGATGCCGCCCTGCCCCTCCCGCTCCTTAAGGTTCTTCACGGTTGCCGCCACATAGCCGCCCATCCCTTTTGCCTTGCAGTGGTTGCGGATGATGTCGCGGGAAAGCCCCAGCGCCTCCGCAATGGCACGGTAGCCCATGCCCTTCAAGCGCATTTCCTTCACCTGCGCCGCCTCAAAATCGGTCATTTTCCCTCCACCTCCATCAAAAAAAGGCCAAAAACCAGCGTTTTTTGATGGTTTTTAAGCCCAAAAACATGGGTTTTTCGGTACTTTCACGCAAAACTAAAGTGCCTGAAAGCCTTGAAAAATCAATGTTTATGTAAGATTTGGGGGCGTTTTCCTATCCCCCCTGTGCGAATTTGCGAAAACGCGCGTCTGAGGGGGCGGCGGTCGATATTTTTCGACAGTTGTAGAGATAACTCGACCCCCTTCCCCATGCAGATTTCCACGGGAAATGTTGTGCCTTGTCGGAATATGGAAGGAAAAGAACCATCACGGAAACCGTCAGTAATGGAACTCCTGATAGCGGTCCTCCGTCATGGTTTTATGGTCGTGGCAACTCTTACAAAGGCTCTGCCAATTGCTCTCATCCCAGAACAGTTTCGCATCCCCTCTGTGCGGGATGATGTGGTCAACAACCGTTGCTTTTACCAATCTCCCCTGCTCCATGCATTTCACGCAGAGGGGATGTGCTTTCAAGAATCGTTTCCGTGCTTTCTCCCACCGGCCATCGTATCCACGGACGGATGCGCTGGCACGGTCAGAGGCGTGCAGCTTTGCGTGGTCAGTGCAGTACATCCCATCCGTCAGCTTCGGGCATCCGGGATGCCTGCACGGTTTCATCGGTTTCCTCGGCATGGTTGTACGCCTCCTTCCTGTTTACTCCTGCGGCAGCCTGCCGCACAGCGCCCTGTAGGTCTGCGCCATCATCCTGCCCCACTTCTCCTGCTCACCAGCCACAGCCTTTAGCTGCTCCGCCAGCGTGTGCATATGGAACCGCGGCGCGTAATTGTCCAGCGTCTCGTTGATGTCCGTCAGATCGAACCGCTCATGCAGGTTCTCCGCCATCACCGCGTTCATGCATTCCAGATCCTCTGCCAGCGTCCCTAAGATCAGTTCCTCCAGCTCCGCCGCCGTATGGAATGTGTGGAACACTTCAAAATATCCGTGTTCACGGTCATACACATAAAAGAAATGTGTGCCGCTCCTGCCAAGCGCGATGTCCGCATCCCGCTCCGAGAAATAATCCCGGTACCGCTCCGCCATCTCCAGCGCTTCCTCCCAGCCTTCCGGCATCATGCTAAAACCTCCCTTCCTTTCTTGGTGTGGGCATTTTAACTCTGAATCCCGTTTATGGCAAGGTGGTTTCACGCTTATCTTCCTAAGTGGCAGTATGCTTAAAATACCGCCGCTTTCTTTGTCACTATCTGGTATTGGCTGCTGCGCCCCTCCTGTTTTAAACTGTCTCCCGAAAGGAGGTGGCGTGCCATGACGGACGGGGAATTCCTCACCCAGACCATCATAGAACGGATGGACCTTATCTTCCGGCGCAATAACAAAGAGCCGACAGAAGAAGAAAAGGCAGAGAGGCAGGAAAGGGATGCACAGTTCCGGCGCATCCTTGACAGCCTCCCGGAAGATGACCGGGAACTGTTAAAGGGGATGCAGACGGAGGCGTTCCGCAGGGCTGCCCGCGAAAACGAGCTTTATTACCGCGAGGGGCTTAAGGACGGCTTTACCGTCTGCCGGTTTGTGAACGGCGGGTAAGACGGACGGGCGGCAGTGAAGGAAAGCATCACCATTTCTTCACGCCGCCGTAATATTTATCAGCGATGGCCTCCTGCTGGTACTCCGGCAGGCTCCGTAATCTTTCACTCACCTTTTCCAGCGAGTGCGCCTGTTCTTCCCTCGTCTTATGGAAGTGGCAGGTTTCACCACGGCATTTCCCGCCAAGCGCATTACAGTATCCATTTTCACATAACGCAAAACAATCCATCAATGTCTCCTTTCCACCCTTTCTGCAAAAGAAAAGGACAGCGGTGAAAGGATAAAGCCCGCTGCCCTGTGCGGAGGCATGAAAAAAGCCCCACGGATTCATCCGCAAGGCTCCCTACACTTCTTCGCATCATAATACTACCACAGAAATTTTTATATTTCAATCCACTCTTTGTCCACCAACAGTCCACCAATAGTCCACCGCCTAACTCAGCATATAGGAGTCCGCCTGTTTTTCACGGATTTCATAAAGCACGTTCAGTTCCTTCTCTGCCATCTTCCGGTATTTCCCGACCATAGAATGCCCCACACTGTATTTTGACATCAGCTCCGTCCATGACATACGCTCCATGACCATGTCACGGATGAACTCCGGCAGACGCCCGCTCAGTTTGGTGACCGCATATTCAAAAAACTGTATTTCTTCCTGCAGATACTGGTATCTGTCCAGAAGGGAATCATACCAGTCATCATCCAGGCGCTCTTTCACACGGCGGTAACGGATGGCTGTTTTCCCCGTCCTGTCGGAAAGCCCGCTTGTCTGCACCTTTTCCTCCTGCGGATTGGAAAAAGTCATGCTCTCGATCACATCCCCATGGGAAACCCCTTCAAACTGCCGTATCTGGAATTCCAGCACAATGCACTCCTGCCTCATATCCTGATACCCTTTGAACATCTCTCCTGCTTTCATTCCACGCCTCCAATCCTCGCTTTTACCGCATCCACAAGTGCCGACTGCCCGCAGTCCTTTTTCTCCAGTGCAGCCATCACCCTCTCATCCAGTGTGCCTTTGGCGATCAGATGGTGGATCACAACCGTCTCCTCCTGCCCCTGCCGCCACAGCCTCGCATTCATCTGCTGGTACAGTTCCAAAGACCATGTCAGCCCGAACCACACCAGCGTGGAGCCGCCCGCCTGCAGGTTCAGCCCATGCCCCGCTGACGCGGGATGGATCGCCGCCACCGGGATTTCCCCGGCATTCCATCTCTGCATATCCTCCGCCGTGTCCAGCTCCATCGCCCCGGTCCGCTCCATGATCCTCTGTAAATCATGCTTATACCAGTAGGCGATTAACACAGGCTTGCCGTTTGCCGCCTCAATCAAGTCCTCCAATGCTTCCAGCTTGCGGTCATGGATGTGTTTCACGTTCCCGTTCTCATCGTAGACCGCCCCGTCCGCCATCTGTAAAAGTTTGTTGGAAAGCGCCGCCGCATTCACCGCGTCAATATCGCCGTCCGCAAAGGGAAGGAGCATATCCCGCTCCAACTGTTCATACAGTGCCATTTCCTTTTCGGTCAGAATGACCTCCACACGGTTATAAACACATTCCGGCATATCCAGATAATCCACGGCCTTCATGCTGATGCAGATATCGGAGATTAAATTATAAATCATATCCTCCGCGCCCTCCCGCGGCTTATAGGAAAATACCATCTCCCGGCTGCGCTTGTCCGGCACGAAGAACCGCTCCCGGTAGCCGCCGATGAACCGCCCAAGCCTCTGCCCCATGTCGAGGATGCCGATCTCCGCCCAAAGGTCGATCAGCCCATTGGGTGCGGGCGTCCCTGTCAGCCCCACGATGCGCCGCACCATCGGGCGCACCTTCTTTAGTGCCTTGAACCGTTTTGCCTTATGGGATTTGAAGGAGGAAAGCTCATCGATCACCACCATGTCAAAATCCCATGCATGGTTTTCCACCAGCCATTCCACGTTTTCCCTGTTGATGACATACACCTGCGCTTTCCTGCCAAGCGCGGCTGTGCGTTCTTTTTCCGAACCAAGCACCGCCGACATCCCAATCCCGGAAAGATGCTCCCATTTCTCCAGTTCGGAAGGCCATGTTAAATAGCAGACTCGCAAGGGCGCTATAATCAATATTTTTCGGATGTCAAAATAGTCATACAGCAGTTCCCATATGGCGGTCAGCGTGATCACCGTCTTGCCAAGCCCGCAGTCCAAAAATAACGCGCTCACCTTGTGGCTCACGATAAATTCTTTTGCATATTCCTGATACTCATGTGGCACATATCTCATCCAGCACACCTCCGATCTGTTCTATCCCGTCAACCACATAGACGGGGAAGCCTAAACTTTTAAGCTGCCGCATCCGCTTCACCTGCAATGGCCGCGGCTTCTTCCCCGGAGTCTTTAATTCCACGAATGCAATCTTCCTCCCAGGCAATAAAACAATCCTGTCCGGCACCCCATCCAATCCGGGTGAGGTGAATTTCACCGCCATGCCTCCCATCTTTTTCACTGCGTCTGTGAATATCTTTTCCACACGTTTTTCGGAATGAACCACAGCCATAACGTCCCACCTTCCTCTCCGTCCACATGGACTGACTTCACGCCCAGCAGGGCCTTCTGCCGCTTTACTTCCGTCTTTTTTATGCCGTTTTCCTCTGCCAGTTCATACACCTTTTTATAATTTACGAATCCGTCTTTCAGGATATCCTCCAAAAACATAGCTGCCTCCAGTCTCAGGAACAACGGAACGAACGAACAAAAAAATCCCTATATTGCTATACGCGTATATGACATACACACACATCCTCTTTCTCTTTTATTTTTATATTTCTCATATAGTAAAGGTTGTTCCGTTGTTCCTATAAATCCGCTAACGCCCATAGTTGCTGGCTTTTTTCAGAGAACAATCTGCCGGAACAATCATCTGCCTTGTTCCGTTTGTTCCCGGCAGTACGCCCTCTGCTTCCCGTAAACGGGGAAAACATACATCCCCGTCCTCGTCCCGGCGTACTTCTCCCACCCTTCGATCTTGCGCATGATGGCATTGATCTCATAGGAATCTATCTTTTTGAGCGCAGAAGACTCCCGCCCGAAGCACTCGCACCATATCTCCATGTTGCAGACGAGCGTCCGGCGCACGGTGCCTTTCCGCTGCGATTCCCCGAACTCACTGCCGTTTAAGAAATTCCTGCGGTCATATAAGCTCATTTCATCCCAATCCTCCGGGAGCAGCGTGTCAAGGTACGTCCGCACCAGCCCTTCCCGGTCATCCGTCTCCATCGCCTCCGCCTGCTCCGCAATGGCGATCTGTGCCTCCTCCCCTTCGAGGTAGAGCTTCTCCCCGGAACGGTACAGCGACACCGCCTCCGCCCATATCTGCCATATCTCTTCCCCGGTGATCTGCCAGGGCTTCTTCCGGCTCTCCCTTCCTACCCGGACAGGCCAGAAGCGGCGGTTGCCCGTCACGTCGCGCAGGAAGCCGTTTTCTGAGTTGGTGCTTCCCACAATGATGCACTGGCGCGGGTGGCTCTCCACGTTCATGCCGTAGCTTGCACGGTACTTGTCATCCACCCGGGAGAGGAAGGACTTCACGGTCTCCACATCCGTCTTGCGCATCCCGGCAAGCTCGCCCAGCTCCAGTATCCAGTACCCCTGCAGTTTCTCCGGGCCGGACTTGTCTCGCATATCCGTGAGCGTCAGGCTGTCGGAGAACCACGCGCCACCCAGCTTTGCAAAGAGCGTGGACTTGCCGATGCCCTGCGGACCGTTCAGGATAAGGACGGAATCGAACTTGATCCCCGGCTGGTATATCCTCGCCACAGCCGCCGCCATCGTCTTACGGGTGACCGCCCGCGTGTAGCTGGTATCCTCTGCGGCGAAGTAATCCACCAGCAAAGTCTCCACCCTTCCCGTGCCGTCCCATTCCGGCAGGGCATCAAGGTATTCACGCACCGGGTGGTATGCCCGCTTCGCCGCCACCGCAAGCACAGCGTCCTTCGTCCTGGTCGGGGAGTACACGCCATACACATTGCTCAGATATACTTTCAGGGATGCGAAGTCGGCATCATTCCACCCCGGCTTGATCTGCTTCCACGGAAGTCCCTCCCCGGCATCTATCCCGTCCCGGTGGAGGTTGAACGCAATGGAGCGCAGGCGCTCATCGCTTCGCATGACCAGCACAAGGTTATCCAGCGTGGGCTTTACCGCACCCTGCCTGTCAAGTTCCAACGCACCCTGCCAGTCATCGGACGGGGCGAATTCCTCCCCCGCCGCTTTCTGCCGCTCCTGCGCCAGCGTGGCTTTCACGTTCTCATCCTTCACGGCAAACTCACTCATAGCGGTAAAGGAGGGCAGCTTGGCAGGCTCCGTGTCCTCGGACGTTTTCGCATCCATCTCACCGAATCTGTGAATCCGCACCATGTCAAAGGCGTTCATCAGCCTGCCGCAGGCCGGGTCCGTGGCATGGTGGGAGTAAGCGAATTTCCCTTCATAAATGACCACGCCCGCCTGTGAGTCTGCCGGGATATAGTCATACCGCCCCGGCATGGTGCTTGGCTGATAGACGTCAGAGAGAAAGTTTGCGATGGCATCCTCGATGGAATACGTCCGGCAGAATGCGCCAATAACGCCGTCTTTGGAAAGCGGGTCTGCCTGTTTACGCATTTCCCTCTGGACGATGTTCTGCTGCCTGCTGCTCACCGGCCATTCGGAGGAATCCCGCCAGTCCTTATACCGTGATAGCACATCGTCCGGATTTAACGGCTCCCCCTCAATATCCCGGAAAATAAATTCCCCGTCAGCGGAGGTGGACGGCCAGTACATGAGGCGGCTCGGCTCGTAGGTGGTGTCATCGAACATCTCAATCCCGATGTCCTCCGCCACCTTCCTTGCGATTGCCACATATTCATCCGGCGACACCGGGCGCGACAGCGGGATTGCTAAACGATACCTCGGATTCTCCGGCGTGTGCTTATGGGTAGAATAAATAAGACAGCGGTAATTATAGAGCATTTCTATCTGCTCAATCACGCCCGGAACTGCATGGTCCATATCCTCCACAATCATGGTACGGTATTCCACGCAGTCCTTTTTCCTCCTGCCGCCTTTCAGTTTTCCTCCCACATAACCGCCCACGTCCTTGATGGCATCCTGCTTTGCTTTCGTCATCTTCATATACTGCTCCACGGTCTCCGCCGTGCGGATGGTGTGAGAGATGCGTTCTATAAATTCACCCAGCTCCATCTCCACGTTATTCCAGCGTTTCTCCATCCTTGAATTGCCTATTGCTATCTGTATCCTCATTCCTTCCTGCCCTCCAATAATTTCAGATTTTTCACGCACTGGTTATAAATGATCTGTTCCTCCCTGGCTTTCCTCCGGTAGAAATGCCATTCCTCCGATTTTGCAGTAAGGGACTCCGCCTTTTCCGAAAATGCCTGTGCTTTCCCGGAATGCTCCCGTGCCTTTATCCGTAAAAACTGTTTCAGTTTCTCCCTGTCATCCTCTTTCGCAAAGCGCCGGATCAGCGGGAACACCTTCTTTGCCACCGCCGCTGTGCATGGGAAGAACTCATGGATATAAAGCTCCATCCTCCCGTTCTTATAAACCATCTTCACCGTTTCCTTTTCCGCTTTCTGCTCCGCCATACGCATCCCGCCGTAGGCTGTGGGGTCATGGTACCCTTCCGCATTCCTTCTCTCCATATATTTCTCCCTCTACATTTTCTGATAAAAACTACACTGGTAACCATCCGCCCGGAGCGGTAATCCCTCCGCCCACTTGGGCTGAATCGCCATAATTTCACACATCTCATCCACGGAGCCGCTGCCCTCCGGCACTTCCGCTATGATCTCATCATGGCAGTGCATGACGATAGGGTATCCTTTTTTCTCCACACGGAGCATCGCCTCCGCCAGCAAATCCCTGGCCGTCCCCTGCACGATGTTCTCCACCAGCTTGGGTCCGTAGGTCTCTATCCGGCTCCATTTCTTGTTTTCCGCAATGCCCTCATAGGTCAGCCCATCGCGCCCGAATCGGTTCACAGCCATCCTCGGTTTTACATAGGACAGCTTCCGCCCGGACGGGAGCGTGATAAATAAAATCCCGCTCATATACTCAAAAATGATCTTCCCGACCTTCGTTTTCTGCTTTTCGGTAACCGCCTTTATTGCGGCGGCATCCACATCCCACCAAAACTGCACCATGTGCGGATTGGCTTTCCGCCACGCAGCTACGAGCGGGGGAAGTTCCTCTTCTGTCAGCCCCATATCCAAAGCCCCCATTGAGATGAGCCCATTTGTGGAGCCCCCATATTGGCAAGATAAACTTGCAACCTTACCTTTTGCCCTCTCCGGGCTGCCTTTTCCAATCTCCGCCATCGGGATGCCGAACATCCTTGATGCCGTCATCTCATACAGTTTCCCGTCACCACGGAAAACGTCCAGCACCCATTCCTCGCCAGAGAGCCACCCCATGACACGGGCTTCAATGGCAGAAAAGTCTGCCACCACAAAACGGCATCCCAGCTTTGGAATAAAAGCGGTACGGATTAATTCTGAAAGCACATTTGGTGTGGAATCGTATAATAATTCGATATCCTCAAATCTGCCCTGCTTCACAAGGTCTCTTGCCAGTTCCAGATCGGGAATGTCGTTTTTTGGCAGATTTTGTATCTGCACGTTTTTCCCGCTCCATCGCCCGGAGCGGTTCGCTCCATAAAACATCAGCATCCCGTGTATCCTTCCATCCGAGCAGACACTTCTCTCCATAGCCTCATATTTCTTCACAGACGTTTTTGCCATCAGCAGCCTTAATCTGAGCAGTTCCTCCACTTCCCCGTCCGTTTCCGCTATCATCTCCGCCACTGCCTTTTTGGAAAGGCTCTCCGCCTCCATCCCCATGTCCCCAAGCCAGCCCTTTAGCTGCGCCACAGAATTGGGGTTCTCCAGTCCCGTCAGTTCATAGGCGCGTTTCGTCACCACTTCCTTATGGAGCCGCTCACAGGCAATGGCCTGTTCCACCAGCCCCATATCCACCAGTACGCCCCGGTCATTGATGCGCTGGTCTAAGCGGTACAGTTCCATCTCGCTTTCCGGGATGGGGAAATTGTGCAGCTTCCTGCGGATGGATTTCTCCACGTCCACATCCCTCTTGCAGTAGGTCTTGAACAGCTCCCACTTCTCCAGCGCATGGCAGGGGAGGTTCCTCGTCCTGCCGCCGTTTGCTTTCGTTGGCTTGCAGGGTACGCAGAAATACCGGATCAGTTCTTTCCCTTCCTTCATTTTCTGCTCGTCCAGACCAAGCACCCTGCCCACGTCCTCCAGCGAACGGGGCAGGGCGAGCATGGCCGCCTGTACCGCACTGCAATGCCAAGACTCCGGGGGAATGTACCTCCCGAAATATTTTGATAAACAGGTGCGTTCAAAGTTGGCATTGTATGCCGTCTTGGTCACTGACACGTCAAAGATGGCTTCCTCCACCTCTGCCGGGAGCTTCTCCCCCTGCGCTAGGTCTATGATCTGTGTTTCCCCTCCGTCAAAGGAATAGGCAAACAGTAAAATCTCAAAAGCAGGGCTGTCCGCATAGGCGTATACCCCGCATTTGATTAAATCCACATCTGAAAATGTCTCAATATCGGCGCTTAAAACCCTTTCCATTTCATGGCTCCTTCCTGCGTATTTGCTTTGGATGACGGGCGGCAGTTCCCCGCCGCCCCGATATGCCTATCCAAGAAAATCTTCCTCATCATCCACTTCCACTGCGTCAAAGTCATCCTCTGCGTTCGTCCTGCCGCCCAGCGACTCCCCGTCACGCAGCTTCTGGATGTTGCCAAGCCCCGCGGCGATGCCCTTATTGCCGTTGGTGGAAAAGCCGTAGAAATTCACGCTGATCCTGCCATAGCACCCGGAATATACCTCCGACTGGTCAAGGATGGGCTGTACATTTTTATCCACCACCTGCGGCGCCTGCTTGCTGTTGGCGTTGAAGAAGTAGCTGTCCGCATACGCCTCATCCTCCGGGCGGTCAATGTCGCCGTCACGGAGCGGGAGTTTCAGGTTCGCCGGAACTTTGCCGCCCCACTTGGAGACGGAATCCTTCTTCGCCTGCTCGATTGCCCTTTTTATTTTCTCGATGGTCTCCGTGTCCGATTTCGGTATGATGGCCGATACGGAATACTTGGGGTCGCCGTCGCTCACTGCGTTTGGCTCCCAGCAGTGCAGGTAGGAAAACCTGCACGGTACGATCACTTTTGTAAGGTTTGCGTTTTCATTACTCATGGTATTCATTCCTCCTTAAAATCCGCCTCTGCGGTTGCTGCCATTATTTCCTGCCGTTTGTCCGATTCCGGCACTAAGGTCACCTTGCCCTGGGGCTTGTAGACCAGTTTTCCAAGCACCTCTGCAAATTTCTTCTTCCCAAGCAGCCGCTCCATCTCCGTGATGCCGATGAGCGTCTTTTTGTAGATGTCCGTGTACCCGGCTTTCTGTGCCGCCTGCGCCACTTCCTCCTCATCCGTGTATTTCCGGTTGCTCCTGCCTTCGACTAACTTAAAGCCAGCCCACTTTTTCCCCTTCGTGACCGCCTCGTCCTGTGCGTAGGCGTAGACGTCCGCAGACCACTTGGCAAGCTCGTCCGCCACTTTCAGGACTTCCGCTATCTCCTCATCCGATAACAGCGGCGGTGCCTTGAACTCCATCTGCGCCAGTTTCAAATATTCCTCCGCCCTTGCCCTGCAGGTGTTCTTCGCCTTGCAGAAACGGCACCAGTCGCCGGAGTGGAACTCGCCCTCTCCCTTGATGGCAAGCACAGCCTTTGGCTTTAACTCCATCTCCACCCATTCCATCAGATCCTTTACGGTGATCTCCCATGTGCTGACAGATTCCAGCCTCGGCTGGTAAATGGCCATGCGGATGATGTCAATGTCATAAAGGGCATCGAACAGTTCCAGCGCCCCTAATCCGTATAACATCATCTGCGGGTTCCATTCCGCCTCCACCGCCACGCCTTTCCCGTACTTAAAATCAATGACGGTAAGCACATGGTCAGCAACGATCAGTAAATCCCCTGTGCCGAACCCCTCCGGCACATAGGCGGAATAGTCAAGCCGCTGTTCGATCAGGACGACAGGGTCTTTGCATTCCTGCCTCGCCAGCTCCACCTGCTCCATCGCATAGGCCACATACCCGTCCGTGCATTCCTCCATCTCGTCACAGTGGTAATCCGACACAGGGCGCTTGGAGCGCCTCTTTAATGCTTTTTTCAGCTTATGCTCCGCAAGGGCATGGGCGGCAGTGCCTTCCTCGGCATAGACGCTGCCGCCCGCCTCGTCCTTAAACTGCTCCTCCAGCCTTGCGGAAGGCGTGCAGGAGAGCCACCGCTTTGAGGCGGATGCGGAAAGTAATGCGTGTTTCCCCATCACAGCACCTGCGCCTCCTGCATCAGCGCCGGGTAGTCCTCCGGCTTCACCGCCGAGAGCTTCGCCGCGCCGAACTTCTGCAACAGTTCCTTCACTTCCTTTGACTTCCCTTCCTGCGTCTTCTGCGCCATCAGCGCACGGATGCCCTCCAGCGTGGCGGGCTGCTCCTGCTGTGCCTTTTCCGAAACTGACGGCTGTGCCTTCTGTGTTTTCCTCGTTTCTTTCTCTGCTGTCTTAGTGCCTCCCTCCGCTTTGGCAAGGCCCCGCAGACCTTCCGCAACGATGGAGAAACCTTCTGCAATCCTTAATAATTCACTTCCCATTTACACTGCCTCCTACTTGAATATGATTTCTTTTCCCTGCTCCGTGGCATAAGCGATCTCCGCCGCCATCCCTTCGGTGGCTTCCCCGAACACCCACACCTCGTCACAGCCTTTCAGCAGCTCCATCCCCATAGCGATGCCGAGCCGCCTTTCTTCCTCAATGCCCTCGTTCAAGAACTGAGGGAATAAAAGGTGCGGCGCAATGGGAAGATGCCCTTCCTCCACCGCCATGCGGCTGTAGGCCGCCGCCTTTCTCACATTCCCTTCCATGTCCCCGCGGAAGGGGCTGCAGATAAAAACCTTCTTACGCATCAGCGCCTCCATCCTTTCTTCATTTTCCTGTCATGGGCCGCTTTCGCGGCTTCATAGGCTTCCACTTCCTTCTCGATCTGCACCAGCTTGGCGGCGAGGCTCTTCGCAACGATGCTGATTGCCTGCAGGATGCCGATAAGCTCCTGTGACTGTTCCATAGGTTCCATTCCTCCTTTCCGGGGCGGATAATCTTGTACCCCTTCACTGTCGTAATGACACTTTTTTGAAAATTGGCAATGAAAAATGAAACTTTTTTGAAAACCGTTCGACAAACGTATCTTTTCCTGTCGAATAAAGGGGAATCACACATCAATTCCCTGTTCCCGGAAGAAATGGCGCAGTTTTTCCATAACCTTATTTTTGCGGAATGCCAGCGTCCGTCTGTTCTCTCCTTTCGATTTTGCAAACTCACAAATGCTCATTTCCTCCCCAAACACCTTCATGGCAAGCTCCCGCTCTTCCGGCATAAGGGAATCCATAGCGTCACGGAGGACATTCAGCAGCATCTTCCTTTCCGCCAGTTCCTCCATGCTCTCCGCAAAAAGTTCTGAACGCATATCGTTCTCTTTCCATTCCTCGTAGGATTCTTCCGTGTACCCGTTTAACTCCATCGCTTCCCTGTTCCTCTGTTCCCTTTTCTTCATCTGCCACCACGGACGGTAATATCTCTGGTATTCTTCTTCCGTAACATCCAGTGTGAATTCTTCATTTCCTGACCTGACTGTGATCTTCCTATCAGACATAAAGCGTTCCTTCCTTTACGGCTTCGTAAAGTTAGGAACGCTTTAATTTTAGATGTGGGACTGGCTTTGAAAAATGGACAGAGAATGGCCAGGGAAAGCTATCTAAAAACTACACACATTAAAACCCACTAGCTTTACTCCGGCCATTCGTGACTCGACGCAATGCGGTCCCACTCGCTCGGTACTTTTTATTCAGTTTTGCGCCCAATGGAATTACCAAAATTTTCCATTGATAGAATTATTATGCCCATAAAAGGAATGCTTTAATCCATAAAAGCAAAACAGCAGGATATCCTCCTGCCGTTCTTTTCATCTATGTATATTTATTTTTTCTCCTTTGGTTTCCAGTATATCCGTACTACCTCACCGCAGTGCTGGCATTTCAGTTCTATCACAATGACTCCGAAACGTGTCTCCCAGATATCGCAGACCCGCTTGCCGCACTGCCTGTTCGGACATTTTATTCTCCGGATACCTACCACCTCCTCTCCTGCAAAATGCAAAGGCGCCTATTGGAATCTCCCAATAAACGCCTCCCCTTCAAATCCTCATCATCATTATTTTTCTTACGCCCTCGCATCAAACCCGCCCTGCACTTCCATCCCGGCAATGCCGGAATTTATCTCCTGCCTTGCCGCATGGTACGCATCATAATAGGCAGCCTTCAAAGCGCCATGCACTTCCGTCTCCCCCTTCGACTCCTTCTCATGCCAGCCCACGCCTGCGGTGTATGTAAGGATTTCGTCACCGTTTTCATCATACACATGGACTCCGCCGCCGGACTGGAACTCGGCTTCATACGGCTCGCCAAACAGGATGCACAGCCACCTCCTGTCCACCGATTCCCTTTTATCACTTGTGCATTATTTGTTTTCATCACTTATTTGT
>CAJTHM010000030.1 GCA_910576125.1 Lachnospiraceae bacterium
ATACACAAGGCCATGTAGAGCGAAAACAAAGACGTTCTACTTCGTGTACCCTACACCATCTATTTTCGTACCAGATACAGAGAAATGTCCATCTCCTTGGCTCATTCATCTGAGATATGAAACTTAAAATTCCTTGATTTTTTAAGGAAAATCACTTGACATTATAGGGAGGAAGAAAAAGCGGTTGAGAAAGCCATAGCCGCCCTTGCCGATATGATACCGCTGGAAGCCATACAGCCACCCCATTCCCCCACACTGATTTTTCCGGGATTGGAAATCAGATTACACCAACGCCGGGTACTGAAAGACGGTACAGACATCTATCTCACCCGTTTGGAATACGGCGCACTCTGCTACCTTGCCGCCAGTCCGGGGCGGGTATTTACAAAGGCGCAAATTTTTGAATCCGTGTGGAGCATGGAAAGCGAAAGCTGCCAGTCCAGTGTTGCCAGTGTGATATGCAATTTGCGGAAAAAGATAGAGCCGGACAACCGCAAGCCCACTTACATAAAGACCGTTTTAGGTGTAGGCTATAAGTTTGCTTTGGGGAAGTGACAGACAGATTGCTATTGCCGGATAAATATAATATAATAACCCCAGTGAACCACATAGAATGTAAAGGAGAAAATCGTATGGAAAAATTGATGTACATGATGATGATTGAGAAAAGCAAGACCTATAATAAAATGACAAAACAGGTAGTTATGGAACACGTTGAGAACATCAGAAAGCTGGACGATGAAGGAAAGCTGGAAATCTGCGGTGTCTTTAAAGGCTATCCGGGAATGGCAGGTATGTATATCCTAAAAACAGAGAACCGTGAAGAAGCGGAAGATATTTGCAAATCGGAACCATTGGTTATGGGAGGATATGCAACCTACAAATTAGTTGGTTTACAGATTGCAAACCGGGAAAATAATTACTTGCTGTAATTGCGGCAAGAAACAACACTGGGGAAACAGAATCCGGCTCACATGAAAACTGAATAATCGCCGCCACATGAAACGGCTGATTATTTCGCGCCAGCGGATCCGGAGCGGAACGTAGTTCCGCTCCACTGATTTTCCTTAGCGAACCACCGGTTCGCCTTTGGGATCCACCCCGTAGGGTTATTTCCTGGGTTTTGCGAAATACTCTCTCATGTTCATGCTGCCCGTTTCTATCCAATAGGCGGTATGTGCATAGCGGTCCACTATGGCTTCCGCCTGGACACCCTCGCCAAGCCGCTTGATCCAGTCATCTTTCCGGTACTGGGTGCAGAAGATAGTAGAGGTGGAGTCAGAACGCCGCTCCATCAGTTCAAAGAGAAAGTACAGCTCACTGTCCGATATGTCTGAGACCAGCCATTCATCCAGGATGAGGAGCGGGATTTTTCCATACCGGTTCAGCAGCTTCTTCGGGCTGCCTATGATGGCGGCACAGTCACCGTATTCCATGAGCAGGTCAGGAAGGCGGATATAAAGGCCCCTGAACTGGTTGAGGCATGCCTGTTTCCCCAGGGCACAGGCCAGGTATGTCTTGCCTGATCCGGTAAATCCCTGCAGGACGATGCTCTGGCGGGCACCGATGTACTGGCAGCCGGACAGGTTCCCAAGAAGCTCCCTGTTCAGCCCCCGGCCTTCATACAGGATGCCCTGCATGTCCGCCTGCGGGAAGCGAAGTCTTGCAGACCTTATGAGCCTCTGGATCTTTGCGTTGTACTTTTCCTGATAGACATAATCCACCAGCCGCTGCATCCTGTCGTCAAACGGCAGCCCCGGTGTGGCTGGCTCAGCCTGCTGTGCCTCCAGCCCGGAGATGATTTCGCCAAGGTTCATTTCGCGCAGTTTGCGCCTGCTCTCATCATTGATCATTCCGGCCACCTCCATAGTAATCGCTGCCACGCAGGTACCCCATGGGTGTTTTTGCCCTGTCGGAGGCTTTCTTCTGTTCCATGTAGATTTCATCTTGATTGGCGGCCAGCATGGAGCTAAGATGGTGGTAGCGGGGCTTCTTGATCCCATTGGTCACTGCGAATTCACAGGCGGCTTCCAGGCGCGCTCCGGAGTACTTATTGCCTGGCCGCAGAACAGCCAGGGCAGGATTGTAGCCCTGTTCTTTTATGGATACGCCCTCGAAGATCCGGCCAACCACTTCTGCCGTATATTTCCCGATGGCGCCCGCCCGGTTTTTGATGCGTACATCGTCCCATGGAGAGATACGGAACCTGTCCGGCATGTCCTCCTGGTGGGTGGAATACTGGTTCTTCCTGCCGGATGGGAAGCGGTTGTGGGTCGCGATGCGGGTGCTGCCGCTGTAAATCTCCACGGTGCTGTCCGTGACTTTCAGGTCTACCGTTTTGCGGGCATACTGGTAAGGACAGGAATACCGGTTGTATTCAAACACCACATGGAAGTCAATGTTCACTTTCCTGCCGTATACCCATGTGGCAATCTCATAAGGGATGGAAGGCAGGGGATGGAGAAAAGGCTTCTCATCCAGGTAAGCTTCATAGCGGCTGCCTTCCCGTTCCTGGAAGCTGCTGTGGTTAAAGGCATCAAGTTTTCGGGATACGGCAGCCTCCAGCTCATCAAAGGAGCAGAACACTTCATTCCTGAGCCTGGCGATGACTGCGGTTGCAGCCTTGCCGACAGTCCCCTCCACGGATGCTTTCTGTTTGGGCCTGCGGATTCCCGCAGGCATGATGGCTGTCCGGTAATGGCTGCCAAGGGCTTCATAATCAGCCGTCAGGACGATCTCCCCTTCCCTGGGATGGGACACGACGCCTGTCTTCAGGTTGTCGCAGATGAGGCGTGTGGCCACACCGCCAAAGTACTGGTACATATGGACATGGGCGCGGATGAAGGAATCCATCTTCATGTCCCGGCAGGGCTCTACATAGGAATACTGGCTGTATGGCAGGGTCGCCACGAACAGATAGACTTTCACGGCTTCCCCTGTTGCCGTATCCACATATTCCATCACCGGGCCTGACCAGTCCGCTTCGACTGCATCTCCCGGTTTATGCTCCAGATGGTTTGTCAGCCTGTTCACAATGGTATAGTCGCCGTATCCTTTGCAGTATTTCGTGTATCCCATGGGAATGCTGCCGGCCGCCCTGCACTGGTCCTGGTATTCCTGCCAGAGGAGCTTCAGGGTGACGCCCACCCGTTTCAGTTCCTGATGCACATATCCGTAATCGGGCTGGGCATACATGGATTCCTGCACGAACTTGTCAGGATAGAACATGCGGTAAACCGAGTCTTCATCCATGTCTCTGACATCTTCGTAGGAGATGCCATTTTCATCTGCTTTGTGAAATACATCACCAACAGAGTTGACAGAAATGTGTCTTGTCCGGGCAATGGCGTTTCTTCCCATTCCACTGCCCCGAAGCTCCAGTATGAGCTTCACGCTGATTTTTTTGGCCATAATATTCGGCCTCCTTTCGTAGAATCGGAGACAATCTCTCCAAACATGATTCTACAGGAGACACTTACGAATCGTTAAGCACAGACCATAAATTTTGATTGGATCTATTCGTGCGACAGGTGGATCTATTCTGAATACTGGTTATAAACTGGATCCCCTCACCTGACTGGTGGATCTCAAATGAATATCGATAGCTCTCTCAGCGCGAAATATTCAGGTGGAGAGCTGCGGCAATTCCTTCCGGCAGATGGAAAGGGCAGATTCCTCTATTCCGGAGAAATCTTTCCGGGATGCTCACCTGACCCTGACCGGGGAGCAGGTGAAGAAAGAGACCGCCCGGAATGCACCAACATGGTGACCGTGGAAGACAAGTTCAAGGCGATTATCCCTTACCAGCTGAAACGGGCTGTGAAGTACGATAGACGACATATCCGCACTGCCCGACGGGGAGAGGGCGGAATTGACTGACTGACAGAACGCGGAGCCGGACCTGGCGGCCATGGGGCTTGACATCATCAGCTTCAACGTGCAGAACTTCGTGGACGGCAACGGGGTCATCGAGAATCTGGGCGTGGACAATATCGTCAAGATTCAGAAGAACGCGGCCATCTCCCGGGCGGAGAGCGAGAAGGAAATCGCCAAGGCACAGGCCAACGCCAAGAGGGAATCCAATGAGGCGGAAGTGAACGCCGCCACAGAGATTGCTAAGAAGCAGAACGACCTGGCCATAAGGAAAGCGGAGCTGAAACGGGAAGCCGACATCAAGCAGGCGGAGGCCGATGCCGCCTACCGCATCCAGGAGGAGGAACAGCGTAAGACCGTGGAAATCACCACAGCCAACGCCAACATTGCGAAACAGGAGAAAGAAATCCAGTTAAAGCAGCGGGAAGCGGAGGTCATGGAACAGTCCCTGGATGCCCAGGTGAAGAAAAAGGCGGAGGCCGAAAAATTCGCCAAGCAACAGCAGGCGGACGCAATCCTGTACGAACGCCAGCGGGAGGCGGAAGCCAAGAAGTTCGAGACCGAGAAAGAGGCCGAGGCAATGAAAGCCCAGGCGGAGGCGAAGCGCTATACCATGGAGCAGGAAGCCAACGGCATCCGAACCAGAGGCCTGGCCGAGGCGGAAGCCATCCGGGCAAAGGCTGTAGCGGAAGCGGAAGGCATCGAGAAAAAGGCGGAAGCCATGGCGAAGATGGGAGAAGCCGCTGTGCTGGAAATGTACTTCAAGGCATTGCCCGAGGTGGTCAGAAACGCCGCGGAGCCTCTTGCAAGCGTGGACAAGATTACCATGTACGGCGACGGCAATTCCACGAAGCTCATGAAGGATGTCATGGGAACCGTCGTCCAGGTGACCGATGGCTTGAAGGAGTCCACAGGTGTGGATCTCCAGGCAGTCCTGTCCGGATTCCTGGCGGGGAAAGCGGCCCTGGCGAAAGGGACGAAACCGGAGGGAGAGGGGCAGTCAAGCCGGGACTGATTACATGCTGGCAGGGACGCAGCCTCATCCCCCCAGATTGTTCAGGAATGCTGCCAATTTCTTCTCCTGGTACCCGCCGCCATAAGAGCCGTCCAGCAGGTGCGCCAGGCCTTTGTCCGTGAACTCCGCCCAGCTTTCCTTCTCATGCTTTACCAGGATAGGATAGTAGAACACGCCGTTCTTCTCCGCCGCGTCCTGATCTCCCGGTGCGTCGCCGCACATGAGCACATGATCCGGCGCATAGCCCTTCTTCAGCAGCTCCCCGATGCAGAAAGCCTTGCTGCCCGCGTCCTGGGCCAGGACGATGTCCGTGTGCTCCAGCAGTCCGTACAGCTTCCACTCGTCCAGCACGGCTCCCAGGTTGGTGCTGGACACGATGGCCACGTCCGCATGCCGGTGGGCGTAGGCCAGGGCTTCTTTCACGCCTTCAAAGGGAAGCTTCTCTGACTCGGGAAGGGCATTGATGGACGCGTTCACTGCCAGGCTCCAGCTCAGGGCCTTGGGCAGGCTGATGCTTTCGGGATTCTGTTCTATAGAGCGCCGCAGAGCGTCATTAGACAGTTCCGGGCTGTTCGCGGCCCACTGCGCCAGCGCGTCCAGATCTTTGATTTTCGTATATTTTTCGTCAATTTCCCGAAGAGCCATAGACAGCCCCTTGAAGCGGTTGATGCCCCGGGTCATGGTGTAGAGATTGATTTCATTCCACCGCGCCAGGATTTCCTCCCGCCACTGCTCCAGTCCCCACTCCGTCACCATACAGGGGCCGAAAGCCTTGATGTGCTTCACATCCATGGTATCCATGGCGCAGCCGTCGCTGTCCACGCATACCAGAAAGTCTTTTTTCTTTTGATAGGTCGAAAGTGTGTCTGCCATTTTTTCCTCCTTATTATAGTCCCGCGTCTGCCCGCCCAGTACCCAGACACGGCAGAGAATTTCCGGCCGCAAAAGATATGCGTCCGTAAATCCTCTGGGGCACTTGCCGGGCAGCCGCTGATATAGTCCCGCGTCTGCCTGATTAATTAATCCCCATTTCCCTCCGGTAGCTTTTCGGCGTCTTTCCCTGGAGCTTCTTGAACGTCCGCGTGAAGTAGTTGGCGTCGGAGAAGCCGCAGCGGGAAGCGATTTCGCCGATGGAAAGGCTGGAAGCATTCAGCAGGAACAGGGACTGCTGAATCCGGGTAAAATTGATATGATCCGTGATGGTCATGCCCGTCTCTTTCTTGAAAAGCGCCGAAAGATAGGCGGAAGAGACGGAGCACATGGCGGCCAGGCTCGACAGCGACAGATCCGCGTTATAGTGGAAATCCACATAGTCCAGACAGGTCTGCACCAGAGGGGAATAGGCCCGCCTGGAATAGTTGTTCACCAGCATGCAGTATTTGTGGATGAGGATGCCGGGCAGAGGGGTCAGCTGATCCGGCATCAGCGCGGATTCAATCTGGATGCTCAGCTGTCTTGAAAGGGTGTCTATATGGAGCGGATGGACATGGCTCCGCTCCACGGCCTTGCGCAGCAGGGTGTTGAAAGACAGCAGGAGGTTCTTCTGGCTGCGGATGGGATCTGCAATCCGCGCGGGTATTTTGTACTGGCTCAGCTGGAACAGGGCATCCATGGACTGCTTCAGATTGCCTGCCGCCACCGCGGCCAGCAGCGCGTTTTCCCATTCATAGCGCTCCTCCAGGGCCTTTGAGGCCACATCGGACATATCGGGGACGGAGCGGTCCGGCACACGGGCAGGGGAAAACTTCAGGGAATCATTGTTGATTTCCAGGTACTTCAGGGTGATTCCGCATTCGTTCAGAAAGAAGCCGACCAGCTGGTTCCAGGTGTCAAAGGATGGGAACAGGGGAATCCGGTGATAGAATTCGCTGAAATTCTGCCGCAGGGGGGGCATGATTCCCAGCTTGTCCATGAGCTCGTACAGTCCGGGCCTGCTGATGGGTTCATGGAGAAGAGGGCCTATGCAGCAGACGGCGCGGTCAGACTCCGGCGATATATCCGCCGGCAGTCCGCCCTCCGGAAGACGGAACATGGTATAGTGCAGCTTCATGTCATCCTCATACAGATAAAAGACGCCTGCCTCCAGATGCTCCTCCAATTGGCGGGCCAGCCTGCCGTAGTCGAAATCCTGGAATATTTCTCCCCGGAATCCATAATCTATATTCCGTATCTGGCTGTAATCCGGCCCGAACAGGAGAACCTGTATGCCAAGGCTGCGGCACAGGGAAACAAACGTCCCAAATATTTCAGAATTCATCAGAATGCCTCCAATTTATTTATGGTATTCATATTATCATAAAATAGTGCTAAAATCAATTAAAATTGTTCTATGAAATTTTGGAGATTTTTAATATAATTTTAATAAAGTGTAAAAATAAAGTGTGCATTTTGTAGCCCGAAGATTGTCATATGCAGTAGTACACTGGCGGATTTTGCGCTTTAATATTGAGTAGAGGAGGACGATTATGCGGAATTTGATTCATCTGAATCAGGACTGGAGATTCATTCGGAAAGATGCGGGGCTTCCGGAAGCCTTGCCGGAGGACTGGGAAAAGGTCGATCTGCCCCATTCATGGAATGCGGTGGACGGCCATGACGGGAACGGAAGCTATGACCGCGGCTGCTACTGGTACGCGAAAAGCTTCAAGACCCCGAAGCAGCCTCTGGCAGGGGGAAGGGTCTATGTGGAATTCCCGGCGGCAGGCCAGCAGGCGCATGTGTACGTGAACGGCAAAGAGGCGGTCTATCATGAGGGCGGTTATTCCACTTTCCGGGCGGATATTACCGACCTGTGCGTGGAGGAGGGGGACAATCTGCTGGCGGTGGCCTGCAGCAATGAGAACAAGAGCAATGTCTACCCCCAAGCGGCGGACTTCACATTCTACGGCGGACTGTACCGGGGCGTGAACCTGATCAGCGTACCGGCTGTCCATTTTGACCTGGATTACTACGGCGGCCCGGGCCTGCAGGTGACGCCAAAGCCCTGCGAATGCGGCGGCGCTGCCTTTGAGATGTTTTCCTGGGTGACGAACGGGGACGAGAACTTTACGGTAATGTACTCCGTAAAAGACGCCCAGGGCAGGGAAGTGGCTTCCGCCGTGCGTCCCGCAGACCAGACGAAAGTCACTGTCTATGTGCCGGACGCAGTCAGATGGGACATCGACAATCCTTATCTGTACACCGTGACGGCTACCCTCCAGCGCAGGAACGAGGCATATGATGAGGTGTCCGCCAAAGTGGGCGTCAGGAGCTTTTCCTGCGATCCGGACAAGGGCTTTGTCATCAACGGCGTGGAGACTCCCCTGCGGGGCGTGAGCAGGCATCAGGATCAGCTCTACAAGGGCAACGCGCTGACCAGGGAGGATCATTACCTGGATGCCAAAATCATCAAGGAGCTGGGCGCCAATACCATCCGCCTGGCCCATTATCAGCACTCCCAGGACTTCTACGATGCCTGCGACGAGTTAGGCTTCATCATATGGGCGGAGATTCCTTTCATCAGCGTCATGAACGCGGATCCGGCTGCCCACCAGAACTGTATCAGCCAGATGAAGGAGCTGATCATTCAGAACTACAACCATCCGTCCATCTGCTTCTGGGGCGTGTCCAATGAAATCCTGATCGGCGGCATTTCAGAGCAGCTGGTGGAGAATCACAAAGAGCTGAACGCGCTCTGCAAGGAGCTTGACCCCACCAGGCTCACCACCATCGCCCATGTGTCCATGACGCCGGTGGAGAGCCCCATGCACGGCATCACGGATGTGGAGAGCTACAATCACTACTTTGGCTGGTACGGCGGCAAGATGGAGGAGAACGGCCCCTGGCTGGACGAGTTCCACAAGGTACATCCGGAAATCTGCTTAGGCTTATCCGAATACGGCTGCGAGGGCATCGTCACCTACCACGGCCCCAACCCCGCCTGCAAGGACTACAGCGAGGAGTACCAGGCGTTGTACCATGAGCATATGGCAAAGGTGCTGGACGAAAGGCCCTGGATGTGGTCCAGCCATGTATGGAACATGTTCGATTTTGGCTGCGCGGCCAGGAATGAGGGCGGTGTGGCAGGACGCAACAACAAGGGTCTGGTCACCATGGACCGCAGGACGAAGAAAGACAGCTACTATGTATACCAGGCATACTGGAGCAAAGCGCCCATGGTGCATCTGTGCGGCAGGCGCTATGCCCAGAGGGCAGGAGAGACTACGGAGATCAGAGTCTACTCCAACCAGCCCGCAGTGGCGCTGTACCTGAACGGGAAACTGGTGGAAGAGAAGACGGCGGAGAAGGTATTCGTCTATACCGTAGCGCTGGAAGAGGGCTTCAATATCGTCACTGCAGTGGCCGGAAACCTGAAAGACAGCATGACTCTGGAGAAAGTGGAGAAAGAGCCGTCCATCTATGTGCTTCCCGAGGTGAACGAGAGGGCAGAGGGCGTGGCGAACTGGTTCAAGCTGGCCGGAGACCTGGATCTGGAGGCTCCCATGGAGTTTCCGGAGGGCAAGTACAGCGTCAGGGATACCATGGAAGAACTTTCAAAATGTCCGGAGGCTTTTGAAATTGTCCACAATGCCGTGAAGCTGGCAACGAATTTCGACGTGGCGCCCGGAGTGGGCATGTGGGATATGATGAAGAGCATGACGCCGGAGAAGATGTGCGGCATGGCAGGCTCTGCGATGCCCAAGGGCTTCCTGGAAAGCATCAATGCCAAGCTGGTAGAGATTGACAAGAACTAAAAAATAAGAAAAAGAAAGGCAAAAAGGAAGCGAAAACAGTCCCTGCGCGGAGGCGGCCTTTGCGGCGCGGGCGGCGGAAAGGCCGCCTTTCGCCAACGTGCAGGGGAAAACAAGAATAGGAGAGAAAATATGAGCAGCAATACTTCCAAGTATTACGGTGCAAACGGTGTCCATCGGGTTCCGCTGTGGCGTATCGGCGGTTTCGCGCTGAACAATACCGCCACGAATCTGTACCTGTTCCTGATGAACTATGTGGCGTATTATCTGGGCGGCTTTGCCGGAGTGGCCACGGTGACTGCCTCCAGCTTCGCCATGATGATGCGTATCTGGGACGGCGTGACGGATCCGTTCATCGGATATGTGGTTGACAAGACCAACGGCAAGTTCGGCAAGAACCGGCCTTTCATGGTAATCGGCAATGTCATTCTGCTCGTGATGAGCTTTATTATGTACCATGTGACTCATCTGCTGCCGGAGAACAATGCGCTTCGTTTCGGATTTTTCATTGTGATTGCGGCTGTCTATTATGTGGGCTATACTTTCCAGTGCGTGGTCACCAAGTCGGCCCAGAGCTGTCTGACCAACGATCCCAAGCAGAGACCTCTGTTTGCCGTTTTTGACGGTATCTACAACACTTTCCTGTGGACCGGATTCGCGATTCTGGCAGCCAGACTGTTGGAAAGGCATACGACTCCGGATCTGGACGGTATCCTCACCACGGGATTCTATCATGATATGTGGCTGATTGTGGCAATCCTCAGCGCCATTTTTACCGCAATCGCTGTGATTTCTATAGCGCCCAAGGACAGGACCGAATTCTTCGGAACCGGAAAAGCGGTCAAGGTGGGCCTGAAGGACTACTGGGAGACTCTGAAGGGGAACCGCGCCATCCAGATGCTGGTGGTGTCCGCTTCCACTGACAAGCTGGCCTCTTCCGCCAAGACCAGCGCGGTTACCATCGTTTTGTTCGGCGTGGTGGCCGGAAACTTTGCCCTCAACGGAACGCTGACAGGTTTTGTATCCATACCCAGTACGATTCTCCTGATCTGCGGCGTGGCGGGACTGGCCACTACTCTGGGACAGAGAAAGGCGATGCTGATCGGCTCCTGGGGGGAGATTATCGTGTGCGGTCTGCTGAGCGTTCTCTGGATTTTCGGAGATCCCACGAGCATGAACGGCGCGGACGGCGGCCTGCAGTGGGGATATTTTGCCATTCTCTATGTCATACTCAGCATAGCTCAGGGAGGCTTCCAGGGCGTTGCCGGCAATATCGTCATTCCCATGACGGCGGACTGTGCGGATTATGAGGTGTACCGTACCGGGAAATACGTGCCCGGTATGATGGGGACGCTGTTCAGCTTCGTGGATAAGATTATCTCCTCTCTTGCGCCCATGGTGGCAGGCCTGATGTTCGCGGCCATCGGGTTCAAGGACCAGCTTCCCAATGCCAGCACGCCCTACAGCACGTCCCTGCTCTATGTGTCGGTATTCCTGGCATACGGCATGATCATTCTGGGATGTCTGTGCAATGTGGTGGCCCTGAAGTTCTATCCGCTGACCAAGGAGAAGATGGAATCCATCCAGGCCGAGGTAGCGGCAATCAAGGCAAAGGCCATGAAAAAAGCCGCTTAAAAGTACATACGCATGAACATCCTGTAACAGGTCAGTGTTTGTGAGTACAGCAGAACAGGATTGTATACAAAAAGGAAACAGGGGAACGCCAGCATGAAGAACAGGGATTCCGGTAAGGCGAAATCGGGTAAGGCAAAGAGAGAAGAAGTGACAATGGAGGAATACCTTGCGGCAAAGGCCGAGCTGGATGCTGTGAGAGAGGAATATGGCATCCGGCCCAAAGAGGGAAAGATATCCAGGGCTATCTCGAATTTTTTCAATAAAAGGGATGCAAAGGAGCTTCGGACGGTCAGCCGGAAGAAATATCTGTTGCTGGCGCTTTTCACCGGATGGATGGGCGGCCATCGTTTCTATGCGAGACAGTGGGTGGTGGCCGTCCTGTATCTGGCGCTTTTCTGGACAGGATTTCCCCTGGCCATGACCATCATTGATTTGATGGCGGCTATTCCTAAGGAAGCGGATAAGGATGGGAATATATGCGTATAATGCAAGACAATAGAATCCATTTCTTCGGATTCTATTGTACAAGGTTATAGAATCCATCCCTATGGATTCTATTGTACAAGGTTATAGAATCCATCCCTATGGATTCTATTGTACCAAACAATCATAAAATCCGCCGAGCATAAGGGTCTGGCGCCCTCCGCGAAGCGGATAGCCAAAGAGTTTGGCGGAACTATTTGTACCAGAGAGACGGATGGTGGTGGCAATAGGTTCCGCCCGATTTTTAAAATGATACCGAAATATAAATGTATAACAGACAGCCGAGAAATCCATCCTATGGGATAAGCGGAGTTTCGTAATTGCATAAAGAGGCAAATGTCTGAAAATACCTGAAATATGGAAAGGAGAAGACAAAGATATGGTCAATATGAAAGCGAATCCCTTTTATCTGTCTGACGAGGACTGTAAATGGGTGGAAGACACCATTGCAAACATGACTCTGGACGAGAAGATCGGCCAGCTGTTCTTCAATATGGGCTCCAGCAGGGATGAGGAGTACCTGAAGATGACGGTGGAGAAATATCACATAGGCGGCATCCGCTACAATCCTGCTACGGCGGCAGAGGTGCACGAGCAGAACCGCATCCTTCAGGAGAACAGCAAGATTCCTCTGATCATCGCCTGCAACACGGAGAATGGCGGGGACGGCGCCTGCGTGGACGGCACCACCATCGGCAGCCAGACCAAGATTGGCGCCACCCGCAACGTGCAGTATGCGTACGAGCTGGGCCATATGTCCAATAAAGAGGCGGCTGCAATCGGCTGCAACCTCTCTTTTGCCCCGGTCAGCGATATCCTGTACAATTGGGAGAATCCGGTCATCGGTCTGAGGACATATGGGAACGAAGTGGACAGAGTGGCGGAGATGACAAAAGCCTACATGGACGGGGCCCATGCCAATCCCGGCTTTTGCTGTGCCGCCAAGCACTTCCCCGGAGACGGGCTGGACTTCCGCGATCAGCATGTGGCCAACAGTGTGAATGATTTTAGCTGCGAGGAATGGGACGCCACTTTCGGCAAAGTGTACCAGAACCTGATTGACAACGGACTGGAAGCAATCATGGCAGGGCATATCATGCAGCCTGCCTACACCAGGCATTTCAACCCGGAGATTGCCGACGACGATATCATGCCCGCCACGCTGTCTCCTGAGCTGATAGACGGCCTGCTGCGGGGGAAGCTGGGCTTCAACGGCATGGTGCTCACGGACGCTTCCCACATGGTAGGCCTGACCTGCCGTATGAAGCGCAAAGACCTGATGCCCGCGGCCATCGCGGCCGGTATCGACATGTTCCTGTTCTTCAACGACATGGACGAGGACTTCGAGGCCATGAAGCAGGGCTATCTGGACGGCAGGATTACGGAAGAGCGTCTGAACGATGCGCTTCACCGCATCCTGGCCCTGAAAGCTCATATGGGACTGCACAAAAAGGCGAAGACAGAGCTTGTGCCGCCGAAATCCCGGATGGAGGAGATCATTGGCTGTGAAGCCCATAAGGCCATGCAGAAAGAGATTTCCGACAAGTCTGTCACTTTGGTGAAATATAAGGATGAAGACGTGCTGCCCCTGACGCCTGAGAAATATAAGAAGATTATGATTGTCTATGTGAAAGGGCTGGAGGCGCCGGGACTGGGTGCGCTGATGAACAAGAACAAGGTATCTCCCGCCGAAAAGCTGAAGACCAGGCTGGAGGCAAAAGGGTTCCAAGTATTTATCTATGAAAGCCCTGTCCAGAAGATGCTGAAGGAGGCCCAGGAGGGCGGAAAACCGAATATCAATCTCTATTTTGCCGGCAAGGATACCATCAAAGATTTCGTGGCCAAGCAGGATTTGATTATCACTATGGTGGACATCGCGGGCGGGTTCCAGCCGGTGGCGAGGCCGTCTTTCGGCATGACCAAGGGCGGCGGGGAGATTCCCTGGTATGTGCATGAACTCCCGGTCATCGTCATCGGTACTAAGCAGCCTTTCGTGCTGGCGGACATCCCTCAGGCCCGCACTTATATCAATACCTACGATGTGCTGGACAGCACTTTTGACGCGCTGGTGGAGAAGCTGATGGCGGGCGCAGAGGCTTTCGTGGGGCAAGATCCGGTGGATTCATACTGCGGAGTTTGGGATACCAGGCTGTAAGAGACTAGCCAGGCTGTAAGAGACTAGCCAGGCTGTAAGAGACTAGCCAGGCTGTAAGAGACTAGCCAGGCTGTAAGAGACTAGCCAGGCTGTAAGAGACTAGCCAGGCTGTAAGAGACTAGCCAGGCTGTAAGAGACTAGCCAGGCTGTAAAAGCATGAGAAGTTCATTTGCCCGGAAGAATGCCCAAAGTGATGGGGTATTCTTCCGGGCCTGGGGTGCAAGTGAGTTTGAATTTAGTATATTGGAAATTTGGAATATAATGGTTGCATAAATTGGAAGAAGGTATTAAAATAAGGAAATGTAAGCGCTTACAATATGTGGCGCAAAATAAAAAAGACAGGAGGGATATCATTATATGGGAATGCAAATGGGCTTTCGCTGGTACGGCGAGGGCAATGACGACATCAAGCTGTCGGACATCAAGCAGATTCCGGGCGTGACCAGTATCGTATGGGCTTTGCACGACAAGATGCCCGGTGAGGTCTGGGAAGTGGAAGAAATCGCGAAGGTACAGAAAGCATTGGAGCCTTACGGCTTCAACATGGATGTGGTGGAGTCCGTGAATGTCCATGACGACATCAAAATCGGCCTGCCCAGCCGGGACGGGTATATCGCCAATTATATCCAGACCATCCGCAATCTGTCCAAGTTCGGGGTGAAGGTGATCTGCTACAATTTCATGCCGGTGTTCGACTGGACGCGCACGGATCTGTTCCATCCCGTGGGAGACGGTTCCACGGCTCTGTATTATGAGGCCGGTAAGATTCATGACGACCCGAAAGAGATGGCAGATTATATCCTGAATAATCTGCACGGACTTACGTTCCCCGGCTGGGAGCCGGAGCGTATGGCAAAGCTGGATGAGCTGTTCGAGGCTTACAAGCCCGTCACCAAGGAGAAGCTGTGGGAGAACCTGAAATATTTCCTGGAGCAGCTGATGCCGGTGTGCCATGAGTGCGATATCAAGATGGCTATCCATATGGACGATCCCCCATGGGATATCTTCGGCCTGCCCAGGCTTTTGGTGGATGCGGCGTCTGTAGACAAGTTCCTGGAGCTGGTGGACGATCCTTACAACTGTCTGACGCTTTGCTCGGGAAGCCTGAACGCGAATCCGGAGAATAATGTGGCAAGCATCGTCCGCAAGCATTGCGACAGGATTGCCTTTGCCCATATCCGCAATGTGAAGCATTTCCCTAACGGCGACTTCTCCGAGGCCAGCCACAGGGACTGCGACGGGGACACAGGCATCCTGGATATCATCAAGGCATATCATGACTGCGGCTTTGAGGGGTATATCCGCCCCGATCACGGACGCCATCTGTGGAATGAAGGCCCCGGCAATGTGCGTCCCGGCTACGGATTGTATGACCGTGCCCTGGGAATCATGTATATGTGGGGCATCTGGGATATGCTGGATAAGCTGGATATGGAATAAATGGCATTCCAGCGGAAAAGCAGGCTGTCCAATAACGGATTGGGCAAGGCATGCTTGAAACCTGGTTTGCCTGGATTTTATCGTATAAGGAATCGGCTTTATTTTGAAGCTGCATCTTCCGGAACGGACAGGCAATTGTCTTCCGGAACGGAGGGCGGCGGCCGCAGTCGGTTCCCCGAAGAAAAGGAGTTATAATACATGAAACTGATCGATATCAAAAAAGAAGTCGGCCCCCAGTGGGCGGAAAAAGGATATCAGATGCCGCAGTTCGACATCGAAGCGGTGCGGGTCAAGACCCATGCGGAGCCTGCCTGGGTGCATTTCGGAGCCGGGAATCTGTTCCGGGCGTTTCCGGCGGCTATATTACAGCAGGCGCTGGACTCCGGAAAATATGACAAGGGTGTCATTGTGGCGGAGGGGTTTGACTTTGAAATCATCGACAAAGCCTACGCGCCCTATGACAATTTAAGCCTCCTGGTGTGCCTGCAGTCAGATGGGAATATCCAGAAGAAGGTCATCGCTTCCGTGACGGAGAGCCTGAAGGCTGACGCGCAATTTGAAAGCGACTGGGCGCGCCTGGCGGAGATTTTCCAAAATCCCAGCCTCCAGATGATTTCCTTTACCATCACGGAGAAAGGATACGGAGTGGCCCCTGCGGATCTGGAGCGCGGACTGAAGCCCGCGCTGATCATGGGAAAGGTGACATTGCTCCTGTACGAGCGCTTCCTGGCGGGGAGGCTGCCCCTGACCCTCCAGAGCATGGACAACTGCTCCCACAACGGGGACAAGGTGAAAGCCGCCGTCATCGCCTACGCTGCCAGATGGGCACAGGAGGGACTGGTGCCGAAGGAATTCCTGGACTATGTGCAGGATCCGGCAAAAGTGACCTACCCCTGGAGCATGATCGACAAGATCACTCCCCGCCCGGACGAGAAGGTACAGAAGATGCTGGCGGAGGACGGATTTGAAGACAATTATACCATCCTCACGGATAAGCGCACCTATACCGCGCCTTTCGTCAACGCGGAGGAGACGGAGTATCTGGTCATCGAAGACAACTACACCAACGGCCGTCCGCCCCTGGAGCTGGGCGGCGTGATGTACGTGGACAGGGAGACCGTGGACAAGGTGGAGCGGATGAAGGTCTGCACCTGCCTGAACCCCCTTCACACGGCCATGTCCATTTACGGATGCCTGCTGGGGTATGACTTGATTTCGGCCGAAATGGCGGACGAGGACATCAGAGGGCTGATTACGAAGCTGGGCCACATCGAGGCCATGCCCGTGGTGGTGGATCCCGGCGTCCTGAAGCCCGGGGACTTCATCGACGCGGTGCTGAACCGCCGTCTGCCCAATCCTTTCATGCCTGACGCGCCCCAGCGCATCGCCACGGACACCAGCCAGAAGCTCCCTATCCGGTTCGGCGAGACCATCAAGGCCTATCAGGCAAAAGGGCTGAACATGGACGACCTGGTGCTGCTGCCGCTGGTGCTGGCGGGATATGCCCGGTATATCCGGGGCATCGACGACCAGGGCAAAGAATTCGAGCCCTCCCCGGATCCGCTGCTGGAGGAGCTGCGGGCAATCGTGGCGCCGCTGGAAGTGAAGGAAGGGGAGCAGGACTTCTCCTGCCTGAAGGAGCTGTTTGGCCGGAAGGACGTGTTCGGCGTGGATCTGTACGCGGCGGGACTGGGCCGGCGCGTCGAAGGGATGGCCGCGGAACTGTTCGCAGGCCCCGGAGCGGTGCGCAGGACGCTGCATAAGTATGTGTCCGCGCGCTGACGGCTGATCGCCGGCCCCAGGGTTCTCCGGATTCGCGTTCCTGCTTCCGGAGCAGAGCGTCAGGCAATTCGGCGAAATAAGTCCCAGGCCGCCTGTGGGCTCCCGTAGGGTTGCGGGAGAGCTGCGGGGCCTGGGAGTTGCTCTGGCTTGCCCGCTCCCGGGGGGCGGGGCAGGGGCGGAAAGGCGCCCTTGAACGGAAATGGGGGATGTTGGGAAACGGCGGTATGCCTACGATATATACTGTGGCGTATTGGAATCACAGCCATATATCGTGGGCAGACGTTATTTCCCGATAGCCCCCCCTGTTTCATGCCGATTTGACACAATCATTGAGGGGATGCATTATGAGGATTTTTTATTTAGGAAATCCCAAATATACCGCAATCAGAACAAACACGATTCCGAGTGTAATCAGAATTATAGACCACCCCTTATGCTGTCTGCGGGATAATCCGATGACAATAAAAAATATCCCCAGCAGCATTGACGCAATCATTGCGAAAAATCCCATTTTATTTACTCCTTTCAAGTTGAATCACTCTATCATGACGATTGGCTATTTCCAGATCATGAGTGACAGTAATAACAGTAGTGTTAAATTCTTTGTTCATTTTAAAAAGCAAGGATACAATTCTTTCTCTGTTCTCCATATCCAGAGACGCCGTAGGCTCGTCAGCTAGAATGATTTGAGGTTTCATAATGATTCCTCTGGCAAATACAGCTCTGGCTTTTTCACCGCCAGAACACTCAAGCGGCTTCTTTTTTAGAATAGGTTTCAAGCCGATTGCACTGATTACGCTTTCGAAATCCTCTGGCTGAAACGTTTTTTTCTCTGCGTAAAGGAAAGGCAGTTTGATGTTATCTTCAATCGTCAAAGAATTGATAAGCGCTGACTCTTGAAGAACGAAACCAATCTTTTGGTTTCGCCATTGCGCTAACTTGCTTGCATGTAAATCATTCGTCAGCGAACCCAAAAGAGCATATTCGCCATGGTAATTTCTGTCTATCAATCCGATGATATTCAGCAAGGAGCTTTTTCCTGCTCCGGATTCGCCTACAATGGCAATTTTTTCACCGGCGGCCACTTGAAGGCTGAAGTCATTTAATATGGAAAGCCGCGTCTTTTTGCTCTTATAGATTTTTTCTTTCACCCTTAAATCAATTATTCTCGTCATTGTAATACCCCCAGGGAAATCGGAATTTTTTTGATTTTCCATAACATGCTTTCCACGACAATTACTCCCATAAGAATGTCAGAAGCGGCTACCAACAAGAAAGCCAGCCAGTCCATTCCTATCAAACCAAACAATCCGTAAGTGGCGAAAGTAGCATCTTTTCTTAACCAACACCCATATCTGTTGAAAGCAGTGATGATAAAAACAGCTGTTAGGTTCAGAAAGGAAAGTATCCCGAAATAACCGTAAAAAATTTGTTTCAGCTTGGAATCACTTAATCCCACCAATAGATTGATTGTAAAGTCTTTCAACATGGAACGGACACTGACGAATGCATTCCAAATAGAAAGACAGGTTATGACGATAAGTAAGACAAAGGTGATGATGCATATCATTTTTAAGGCATGAAGATAATATTCCTTGAAATAATCATAGTTATCCTGTTGGCTGAGGAAATTAAATTCTAAGCCCAAATTATCATTGATGACCTTCCCTAAATCCGCTGTTTCTTCCTTTGTGGTTCCCAGAATGGCAACATCCATGAGGCCATTTAATGTAAGGTCTATCGCTGCGTGATTCAAAAATTCCTCATTTACAGGAACCAGAATCGAAAAATTGTAGTAGGTCTTGGAATTGAGAGCATAATAATTAGAACGGTAAGCATTCTGCTTCAAAACCCCTTGAACTTTTAGCGTTATGGGTCGCCCAAGGACAGATTCTTCCATTTTTATGGTTGACCCGACCGGGTATGTTTTGCTTAACCCTTTTCCTATGAGAACAGGTATTTCCCTGTCAAATTGGTAATTGAAATCTAAATCTGTCCCTTGTGAAAGTTCAAATTGTTTTAAGTTATAATACCCCTCATTCATATAGCCCAATGAGATTTCCATACCGTCAGGGTTAGGGATAGATACAATAAATCCATCTGTATAAAAAGCATAATCAAAATTACTATTTAAATAGTCATATACTGCCTGTGTTCCGCTTTCGCTTATGAAACCCATATCCATAGGGCTGTCCGGGTCTAAATTAGCGATGTAAACCCCTTCCTGATTGATATAGTTTGTTTCCTGATACCCTTGAAAAGTGGATAAAATGGAACGGGCAGCAGTAAAAGTAATGTAATTTGCCATGCAAAGCAACAGAATCATACCTATGCCAAGTATCGCTTTTCTTAAAAATATTTGTGTAACAAAGAACTTAAAAATTTTCATATTTCCGCACCTGCCTTGCGCTGATTAGTATATAAGTGATAAGAATAAGAACTAAGTAAAAATTGCTGGCCAAGTTGAAATTCATATAAAAATTTGCCAAAACCGATAGGAAATAAACGGGAATTAATATCCTTAGACAATCCTGTATATACCGAATCGTGATATGAAATACAGTAGCTCCTACAAGTATTCTGCAAAATATTTCCTCCTTTTTTCTGCGCAGCATTTGATAGTGAAAAACAATTGCAATAGATGTAAATACCAGGACAATTAAGGTCCGGTAATCCATGTAATTCTTCAAAAAAGCTTCCAGAAGATAAGAATCCAGGTCTAAAGTCTTTCCATAATCAAAAAGCAGATTCAGAAAAAAGCAGAAAATATATGCAATACTTAGCTCTAATATATCCGTTGGCCTAAATAGAGATTTTTTCATGTGTGCCCCCTCAAAGCGCGCTCAGCGTTCCTGTTCGGCTTTCTTCTGAGATGCCGCTATTTTTGCTTGATAGAGAGATTTTCCTGTCAACAGGGCAAAATAGAACAGGATAGCGACCAGAAGGATAATGCAGAAATCCCGTTGTGACGAATACGTGGTAAAGCGGATTCCCTTTGTGCAAAGATGCGCTGCAAGGTAGGAAATGGGGAATAACAGCACTCTGTCAAGCCAAATCGTGACAGCCGACTTATTTCTCAATAGGAACCGCATAATTGCCAGGGCAACAAGGGCGAAAAGGGCGAATAAAAAGTACGGCATGAGAATCAGTCTTGGCAGTGTCACGCCATGTTCTTCTGTATTTTCATTTGACCCATAAATCAGCACATCTTCAGAACCGTCGTTTTGGGCATAGAAAATCCGGATTTTAGGTTCTCTATCGGAAGGTATGACCATGTTTTGTCTTCCGCGATGAGAGGAATGTAAGTCCCAGGTTGTAGTCCAGGCATTTATGCGATAAATCTCAGTTTCTGTTTCATTGTCGAATTCTTTCATACAGCTATAACCTGTCACTTTATTGTCAAATGTGATGGCAATGCTCCCGTCAGGGCCATCGATAACTTGGAACAAGCCGTCGGAATAGGGGAAAAATTTAGGGGATGTTAGAATCCCGAAAGCAACCGCCGCTATGGCGCATGCCAAAATTGCAGTAAAAAAAACAGTCTGAAGTCGTTTGATAAATAATCCTTTTTTGATTCTTTTTAGCGGAACAACAGCAGCGTCGGGGATAAAGTCCGCAGGTTTCCGCATATGTGCAAGCTCTGCACGGCAGGCTTCACAATGTTCCAGATGTTCACTGACAAACTCCCGTGTATCCGTACTTACCATGTCTTCTGCATAAAGCGGAAGGATGTCTTTGATTATATTACATTTATGGCTCATCTTTGTCCTCCATTTGCGATAATATTTTATTTCTTGCCCGGTGATAAGTGACGCAGGCCCAGTTATCTGTTTTTTGAAAAATATCTGCAATTTGTTTAAAACTTAACTCTCCAAAGACCCGCAGCATAAAAACTTCTTTATAGGGTTCCTCTAAATGATGCAGCAGGCGATGGATCTGCATGGCATCGCATTGCTTTGCTATTCGTTCCTCAATGGTGTCTTGGGTGTCCGGGAAATCCATATCATCCATAGCTTCAATACGCTGTTGCTTCTTCAAGTGGGAGAAATAACAGTTTTTTGCAATTTGGCAAAGCCAGACACGGACGTCTGTTTCGCCGCGAAAATGATTTATGGAACCCATTGCCTTAAAAAAAGCTTCGCTTGTGATCTCTTCTGCAATGCTTTCGTCTTTTGACAGCTTTTTGAGAAAAAGAAATACATCATTAAAGTATCTGATATAAATTTTTTCAAATTCTTCTTCGAAACCTGCCACCTTCTCACCTCCTCGCTTATAAGACTTCCCAGTTCCAAAAACCTTACAAGTTTTTTGAAATATTTTTTTCTTTTTTCATTATAGCCTTTGAAGGAACCGCAGGCAAAGAGTATCGAGTATTTTTTCGGAGAAAGAATTCCCAAAGTGCATGAAAAGCCCCTTGGATTTATCCAGCGGAGCGCATATGATGATACTGATAGAGATGGAGACCTTTTGTCATTGTTAGAACATGGAGATAATATCGCTTCTCCCTCCGATATCTCTGCCATTCATGCGGCTGAAGGTTTTTCCTCCCTTGTATCATGTGACATGAACCAGTATCAGGACACGAAAGCGGTAAAAAAGACTTTAACCATACCGTCATGGCTGAACGACCGCGCCATTTCTATGGGAATCAACTTTTCCCAGGTATTACAAGAGGCGCTGCTTTCCAAAATACAGGCTTAACACATCTCGGCTACTGACTTTTTAATGACCTTTTTTCTTTTCGAACCTCATTAGAACTGATGTACTTTTTTAGTGCCTTAATAGCAAGTATCAAAAGATACCCGGCTGATTATAGGGCTTTGTGTTTAGTTTTCATGTTTTAAGAAGGGAGCGTATCTAATATGATTATTTTTATGCGAGGTGTGTGCCTTTAACGCTTTGAGGGCAGAGAGGGACAAGAAGATAAACGCATAGGATTTCTCTTTTTGATCACGAATTGTCGAAAGGAGAAAAAATGAGCTATATCAATGCAGATATCGTATTGCCCAAAGAGCTGATAAAAGAAATCCAAAAGTATGTAAACGGCGTAAACCTGTACATCCCCAAAGTGCCGGAAGCGAAGAGGGCCTGCAGCAGCTACAGGCTGGAACTATCCAGGAGAAACCGGGAAATATACCAGTTGTCTTTGCAGGGTGAAAAGGTTTCGGAATTGGCCGCGACCTATTTTCTTTCCGAAAAGAGCATATACCGGATTCTGGGGGAGATGAAAAAGAGGTGATCGGGAATGGGAGAAATCCATGCTTTGGGTTTCTCCCGTTTTATTCGATTGTCACATAAGAATGACAAACCGGAATATCCGTGATAAGCTGGAACAGGATCGTCCAATCAGCGCAAATCAGGAAGGGACGGTAAGGGCTATGGGAAGGAATGTGGAAAGTATGGAGTATCTGTTTGAAACGGAACGTCTGCGAATCAGGAAATTCGAGAGCACGGATGCGCAATGCCTTTATGAAAACCATTCAGAGGAGGAAGTGAAAAAATGGTTTCCAAATGAAAGCTATGCTGATGTGGAGGAAGCGCAGGATGCCATCCGGTTCTATGCGGATTGCGTGGACAGGGGGCAGCTGCCCTATGTGCTGGCCGTGGAGCGAAAGGAGAAATGCAATCAGAACGGCGAATTGGGTGTTTCGAGGTAAATAAAATAGCATCCTGGTTTCGGGCATTTGAGGATTGTGCATATGATGGAAATGGATTATAATGACACTGTCGGAAATGGGGATTTTAGGGAGGGTGTCCTATGGAGAAAAAATATTATGAGGCCTACGATGACAGATACAGAGCCGTCCACGCGAAAGGCGTAAGCTGGCTGAGCGACCGGAGCACGCCTATCGTGCTGGATACCATAGAGAAATATGGGGTGAGCCGGACGGACGCAATCCTGGAGATCGGCTGCGGGGAAGGGAGAGATGCGAGAGCGGTATTGGATGGCGGATATGGGCTCCTCGCTACAGACATATCCGAGGAAGCGGTGTCCTTTTGCAGAAAAAGGATGCCCGCCTACGAAAGCAGTTTCCAGGTTCTGGACTGCATCAATGGCAGCCATGAGGGAAGGTACGATTTCATCTACGCTGTGGCAGTCCTTCATATGCTCGTATTAGATGAGGACAGGAAGGCCTTTTACCGGTTCCTATATGAGCATTTGGCAGAGGATGGCATCGCGCTGATCTGTACCATGGGCGATGGCAGCGAAGAAATGCAAAGCGACATCAGCATGGCCTTCCAGCTTCAGGAAAGAAACTGCGGGTCAGAGAAGGTAATGGTGGCCGGGACATCCTGCCGGAAGGTGTCGTTCGGGACGTTTGAGAAAGAGATGGATTCGAATCATTTGGAGATCATTGAAAAAGGCATCACATCCGCGCTGCCGGATTTTGACGCGCTTATGTTTGCCGTAGTAAGGGTGGATGCTCGTTTTCAGAAGGAGGATTCATAAGATGGCATTGTTTTATCTTGTCAGGCATGGGGACGCAAATTATGAACATATGTTTGAAAATGGGTTTTGGGGATTTGGCAGGGCTTTTGCCACTTTATCCGAAAAAGGAAAACAACAGGCAGAAATAACGGCAAAAGATGCTCGTCTTAAAAATGCAGAGCTTATTGCATCTTCTCCCTATACAAGAGCCTTGCAGACAGCCCAGATTATTTCACGAGAGACAGGAATACGAGTCGAAGTCGATATTGACTTGCATGAATGGATGCCTGATGAGACCAATCAGTATAAAGCATCTGAAGAAAGCTTTGCGCTTGCCAGGGAATTTACTGAATTCAGAGGTGAGTATCCGCCGGGGGAAAAACGCAGATGGGAATCGCTTAGCCATATGAGAAAACGAATGATTCGCGTAGCAGATAAATATTCGGATTATGATAAGGTTATTCTTGTTGGTCATGGGATGGTTTTCAGATGTCTGACCTATATTGAAAAAATGAATCCCGCTGAAATCATTGAGTGTACCTATCAGAAGGGACAGGCAGAGTGTGAGTATTCCTTTACATAAAGCCTAAAATCCGAGTTATAGTCACTCAAAATACTTTTGATTCCGCACAAATACAAGTGTTAAGCATTAAAATTAACTTAGTGACCTTATTTCTCGGAGACACTAAACAAAACATTCGACAAACGCTGATATATCAATAATCCTTTTTATATTTAGTGTCCAAAGTTCGGATTTTGGGATAAAGGGTAAGCTGTCCCAGGCTGCGGCGCTCTATGGGGCTTTGCGGCAGAATGGAGAGTGCCCGGCAGGGATGAGGAAGCGTATGGAAACAGAGGAGGGACATTGGTCATGGTTTATTTTTCGAAAGGACAATTGACAATCCGCAACATGGAACAGGAGGACGCACAGGCGATTACAGAGGCCGAGATTGAGCAGGGCTGGGATGCGTCCGTTGAAAAATACCTGAAAAGGCTGGAAGACCAGAGGGCGGGAAAGGCAGTTTCCCTGGTGGCGGAATATGAGGGCAGGCCCGTGGGATATTTAAATGTGTATCCTAATCCTACAAGCGGCCCCTTTGTCGGGAAGGGCTATCCGGAGCTGGTGGATTTCGGGGTATTGGAAAAATACAGGAAGCTTGGAATCGGCACCGTCCTGATGGACGTGGCGGAAGAAATCGCTGCAAGGTATGCGGACGTGGTCACCATTGGCGTCGGACTCCACAGCGGTTACGGAAGCGCCCAGCGAATGTATGTGAAGCGCGGTTATATACCGGACGGCTCCGGTGTGTGGTTTCGCGATAAGGTATGTGCGCCGTATGGAGAATGTGTGAATGATGACGATCTGGTCCTGCACTTTTCGAAGAAATTGAGGTGACGGTGCCTGGAGGATTGCGTATGTGTACGGCGAAGACGGGAGGGACTTTGTTCCCTTTGCAGAAGCTTTGGCTGGCAGTCTTTTTGCGCAATATCAGACTGTCTGTTTTGAAGCGGATGAATGTGACCGGACGGCAATGCAGTTGAAAAATTTGTTTACAAGCCGGAATGATGTCAGTTTTGACACTTATATCTATGACCGTAATTCAATATGAGAATGATAAAGGAAGAAGAAGTATTTCCGTTGGAAGCGGAGGTGCTTCTTTTTTGGCGTTTTTTAGCGGAAACGGATGGTATCAGGCATTTTCCGGCAATTCCCGGGAGAGCACCAGAAAAAATCCGCAAAATGTTCCGGAAATCTGTTGACAAATGTGTATATGTAGTGTATATATTAATATATACAGGTTATGTACGGAGTGAATACACGGAGAGATGATATGCTGAAAGTGGAGAATGTATCGAAATACTTGGGTTCCTTTCGCCTGAAGGATATTTCCTTTGAACTGCCGGACGGCTATATTCTGGGGGTGATAGGCGAGAACTGCGCCGGGAAGACCACGCTGCTCCGGCTGCTGGCGGGACTTTATACAGAAGATGAGGGAAGCGTCGAGCTGGACGGGACAGGGTATGGGCAGGCGGAAGCGGCTGTAAAACAGAAAATCGGAGCGGTATTTCACGGGGAGCTATTTGACATGAGGGATACGCTGCGCTGTAATGCCAGGCGGTACGGGCAATTTTACAGAGATTACGAGGAGGAACTGATGGAAAGCTATATGGCGGATTTTCGTCTGGATGCCGGGAGGAAGTACGGGCAGCTTTCCAAGGGGGAGAAACTGAAATTCGCGTTGGCGTTTGCGCTTTCCCATAGACCGAAGCTGCTTCTGCTGGATGAGCCTGCGGCCAATTTTGACAGGGACTTTCGGGAGATGTTTCGGGATATTTTGAGGAAGTATACGGAAAATGGTGAGAATATGGTCGTCCTGCCGTCCCATATGACCTCGGACATAGACAGGGCAGCGGATTATCTGCTGTATCTGGAGACGGGAAGCCAGGTGATGTACGGCGATATCGAATATATTCGCGGCAAGTACCGGATGGCGGCCGGGGAGGAGTACAGGATCAGGCTGTTGAAAGACAGGGTGGTGCATCTGGAAAAAGGGGAATTCGGCACGAAGGCGCTGGTGCGAAATTCGGGAAAGCCATTTGATCCGATGCTGAAAGTATGGGAGCCGTCTATAGAGGAATTGATGTACCATGTGGCAAAGAGGGAAGATTGAAGCGGTGGGGAAAGTTTGGCTTTTCGGCGGATGATGAAATTGGCGGACAGGGAGAGGGCAAGGCCGTGTGAAAAAAGCAGTGGAAAAGGCGGAATAAGAAAAGCGGCAGACAGTGAGAAGCGGTTGTGGAATCGGATGACAGTGGAAGGGGCAGATTGAGAAAGGCAACGGATAGCGAAAAGCCAGATTATGGAAAGCAGCGGACAGTGAAATGTCAGATTATGGAAAGCGGCAGACAGTGAAAAGCCAGATTTTGTAAAGTGACAGACAATGAAAAGTCAGATTATGGAGAACAGCAGACGGCGACAAACGGCAGATTGAGATAAGCCATGAATTATGAGAATCTGTAGGTTATAGAGAGGGAATGCGTCATGGAAAACGTTAATTTGGAGTCCTACAAGCGGGTCATCCGGGATTATTTTCAGGAATTTATCAGGGTCTTCTGTATGGAAAGGGTCAGGTTCCTTGCCCTGTTCCTTGGGTTCGGAAGTATTTTCGTGTGGGGAATCTGGGCAGAACGGATTCGGATGGACAAGATTTTTGCTGACTGGATAAACGGAATTCCGATTCTTTTTGCTCTGGTAAGCGGAGTGCTCCATCGGGTGCCATTGCCTTTTATGATGTATCTTGTGCCCTGTTCCAGGGAACAGAGGGAGAGGTACATTCAGAGGATGCTGGCGGTGAAGGTCGCCGTTCCCATGGGCTTCGGGCTGTTGTGTGATGGGTTGGCTGCCTGGGCGGGAGCTCTTTCGCTGTACGTGTTCGTGCTGCAGATGGCGGGCATTTTCTTCCTTTCCTGTCTCTGCGGGATGCTCAATGAGGGCGGCATAATTGGGGCGGAGAAAAGGATAGCCTATGGGGATCTGCAGCCCTTTGCGGCGGTTTTGCTGGCGGTCTGCAATATCGTCGGAATGGCAGTGTTTATCATCTGCATGGGTTCGGTCAGCCAGGTCGAGTTTTGGATTGTCATTTCTGTTATGGTGTTGTTCCTTCTGCCCATGCTGGCGGCGGTGGGGAAGCGGTGGGGGCAGATTCGGAGGAATTTTGCGGATTATGAGATGGCCGCCGGGATTGTTGAATAGATGGCGATGACGTTTGAGGAAGCTTCTGAGTGCTGCAGGACGGAGGGTATGGAAGAACTGGTGTTGAGGGTGGGGCTATAGGAGAATCAGAGGGTTGCGGGATGAGGCCGTAGGAGCACTAGAGAGTAGGCGTAGACTAGGAGGGCTGGAGTGCAGATGGAAGCCAGGAGAGCCGGAGGGCCGCGAGAGGAGACCATATGGGCTGGAGCGCAGATGGAGGCCAGGAGGGCTGGAATGATGTGGGATGAGACCATAGGGGCTGGAGCGGGAGGGCTGTGTGATGTGAGACGAGGCTATAGGAGCGCAGACGGAGGCCATGGGAGACCGGAGTGCTGCGAAGCGAGACCGCTGGAATGCAGACTCAGGCCGGAAGGGCTGAGGTGCTGCGGAACGGAGACCACAGGAAAGTATGGAGTCGTGCACAGGGGAAAGAGAGCAGGAAAGAGGAGACAGGCATGCAGATTATAATAGAGCCGCATGGCACCTATGCCATATATGAGCAGATTGTAAACCAGATGAAGAATGCCATCGTGTCAGGCGAGCTTACGGCAAATGAGGCGCTTCCCTCCATCAGGGGACTGGCGGCGGAGATTGGAGTCAGCGTCATCACTACCAAGCGGGCCTACGAGGAGCTGGAGAAGGAAGGCCTGATCCGCTCAGTTGCAAACAAGGGTTTTTACGTCTGCGAATATAATACGGACTATCTCCACGAAAAACAGCTGATACAGGTGGAGAAGCATTTTGCGGAGGCAATCGCCATGGCAAGACAGGCGGGGCTGAGAGATGAGGAAATCAAAGATATGCTGGAGGGGCTATTGGGATGAATGACGTGATTTTTGAAGCAAGGCAGGTAAGCAGCTTGAGACGGGGCCGTTTTGGGAAAAAAGGATTCCGGCTGGAGGAAATCAGCTTTCAATTGCCCAGGGGCTATATCATGGGGCTGATTGGAAAGAACGGCGCGGGCAAGACGACATTTTTCGACTGCATTATGAATGAAAAGAAGCGATATTTCGGTGAAATATTCCTGGAGGAAAGAGACATCCATGAAAATCATTGGGAGACCTTAGATCATGTGGGATTTATCTCGGAGAAGAACGAATTCATGGAACTGCGCACCGCCGGACGGAACGCGGGGATGCTGGGAAGATTCTACAGCAGCTTTGACGGGGAATTGTTCGGGGAGACCATGGAGCGATGTAAAGTTTCCACCGTGAAAACGGTAGGGAAGATGTCCCGGGGAGAGCTGGTGAAGTTCCAGCTGGCCTTCGCGGTGGCCCACCGGCCCAAATTGTATCTGCTGGACAAGGCCACGGCGGGAATGGATCCTGTGTTCCGGATCGATTTTTACAGAATCCTCCGGGAATTGCTGGAAGGAGAGGACTGCGGCATCATCCTGTCCACCCATATTGAGGAGGAGATTGGGAAGCAGCTGGATTATGTGGGGATGCTGGAAGAAGGGCGGCTGGTTTCTTTTGGGGAAAATGTGCTGGTGTAGAAAGAATTGAGATGCTTTTATTTGTAGAAACGATTATACTACATAACGCCGGAATTTACCGTACTGCACTGGTTAAACGTATATGGCTGGCGTTATGTAATCGGGTTATTCGGAAAGTTTAACTGTTAAGCAGTATAAATAGTTTAAAAAAGGTATTTTCGGTGAAGCGATGAGGGGGATAACATGAGCGAAGAAAATCAGAATCAGGGAAGTGCAGAAAGGGAAAGGCTGGGACAGGGAAGCGTGGAAATGGAAAGGCTGGAAGGGGAAAGGCTGAAACAGGAAAACGGAGAAAGGGAAAGTCAGGAACAGGGAAGCGTGGGACAGAGAGAACAGGGACAGAAAATGAAAATACGGCGGGAAGCGTTAAAAGAGAGACAGGCGAAGGACGCGGAACAGAGAAAACGTCTTCGGGAATTTGACAGGGAGCTGTTTTCCTATACGGGGCAGATTGCCTGGCTTGTGCCGGGAATCTTTTCCTTTGCAGTGTTGGGATTGATGTGCATACCTGTACAGGAAATCAGAAGCGAGGACAATTACCTGGGGGTGATGGCATTTATGGTCTGCGTTCTGCTTCCGTATTTTATCCTACTGCCTTATATCAATATTACGGATGCTTTTGAACGCCCAAAGAACAACCGGAATATGACCTATGACAAACTGAAATATCTCCCGGTCAGCAGAAAACAGTATATCCTCGTCAGAATGGGATATCTGTTCCGCTATATGTGGAAGCTGGCGCTGGCAGGAGGAGCAGTGCAATGCATCTTTGCCATAGGGGAGATGGGTAGGGTGGAGCTTGTGAATATAGCATATGCCGCAGGTGTCCTGCTGCTCATGCCGCTGGCTGTGGGGTGGATTCAGATGAAGGTTTTTGCCGGCGATTCGTAATGCGTCCAGATAAAGTATTGAAGTCTTCAAGGTTCAACACGCCTTGCGGCATGGGAAGTTTGAGTTCTTCCATGAAATAGCATATAATGAAGCCAGTGAAAATCATTTGAAAGTTCAAAATCAATCATCGGAGAAATTTTAAATATGAATCGTGTAATAACGCAACAAAATTCTATAGAGTTAGATGTGCCGGATTTCATCAATGCAATTACAGAATTAGGGCTCAACGGTTCAGAAGTATGTATTCATTCCGCAATGAAATCTTTCAGCGTAGATATCAAGTGCGGTATAAACGGCATGATCAATGCTTTTTTAGAGCAGAAATGTACGATAATGGTACCGACTTTTTCAGATATCTATGAAGCAAGACCTGTGAGCAAATATATGCCCGCATATAATGGCGCCGGAGATTATTCATACTTTTTAGAAAAAACAGAAACTGATATAGCTTCTTTTGATATCACAAGTAAAGAAATCTCCGCCGAAGACATGGGCGTATTTTCCCAATATGTGCTTAATGATGGGAAAAGCGTAAGAGGAAATCACCCACTCAATTCTTTTACCGCATTGGGCAATCGTGCCAGGAAGCTTGTCAGTGGTCAAACACCCAAAAATGTATATGCGCCGTTAAAGCAGTTGTGCGATGATGATGGATATGTCCTTTTAATAGGAGTCGGCCTTGAAGCCGCAACCATCATTCATTTTGCGGAGCAATCGGCAGGAAGAACGCCATTTATCCGATGGGCTTATGGCAGAGAACGGAATGTCATACCTGTATCAACGGGAGGATGTTCAAAGGGGTTTGAGCATTTCGAGGGCATATTGTCCAGCTATGCCAAAAAAGTTACAGTGGCAAAAAGTGATTGGGTCTGCTATAAGGCAGCAACCATTGTCAATGTATGTCAAAAATATATTGAAGATAATCCGTATATTACTCATTGCGGCAACAAATATTGTGACAGATGCAATGATGCCGTGCATGGTGGCCCGATTTTAAATGATGTTTTTTGGGGTTGATGTCAGGGAAGCAGGTGATGCTATTCCGGAATTAGAGAAATTATTGGAAATATGCGATTTTTTCTCATGTAAGCTGGACGAACTGGTAAGAAAAAGTCTGTCAGTACCACGGCCCGAAAATGATGTAAACGCATATTTAGGAAACTTACACGCAGATTTTTCATAGTGTAGCCAAAATTAGAATAAAGTAGAAATTTGGGTATTTTTGTCAGACGGCACTGTATGCAGAAATGGGTGAAAGCGAGACGGCGATTTCCGCATTGGAAAAAATGCTGGGAAATAGTAAAGGGATGGCTCGGGAGGAAGAAATTTAACGTTAATTTTATTGTAAAGACAGGCGTTTTTTTGTATAATTGAAGTGTGACAGCAGTAGGATATATCGTATCTTGTGTCACAGATTTTTAGAAATCGAGGTGGTAAGGTGTCGGACGATACAAAACATATGCAGGAAGTTAAGGCAAAGCGTACCGCAAAAAACAGTGTGTTTTTAGACCTTTTTCAAGATAAGAAGAATTTACTTGCACTATATAAAACATTGCACCCAGAGGATACCGACGCAACAGAGGATACATTGGATATTGTCACGATAGATAATGTATTGACAGATAATCTGTATAATGATCTGGGTATTATGGTAGGCAATAACAAATTGCTGTTGCTTTTGGAAGCGCAGTCAAGCTGGACGGTAAACATCTTAATCAGAATATTATTGTATTTAGCACAGAGTTACCATGAATATTTTGAGCGAACCAGTCAGAGCCTATATAAGAGCAGAAAAGTAAAAATGCCAAAACCCGAATTATATGTGATATTCACAGGCAACAAAGGCAGAAAACCCGATACAATATCCTTATCGCAAGAGTTTTTTGACGGTGCAGATATTGACATTGAGATAAAAGCCAAAGTAATCTATGAGAGCGACAAGGACAATATTATCAATGAATACATTGTTTTTTGCAAAGTTTTTAATGAACAGATAAAAGAGCATGGAATGACAAAACTGGCGGTTACAGAAACAATCCGTATTTGCAAGGACAGGAATATCTTAAAACAGTATCTAAGCAGCAAGGAAGTGGAGGTAATAACGATTATGATGAGTTTATTTGATGATGAGCAGATTATGAGGACTTATGCGAAAGACATTGAAAAAGAAACAGAAAGAAAAACAGCAGCACAAATGATAAGAAAGGGGAAAATGACACTTGAAGAAATTGCAGATTGTGTATTTTCTCTGTCATTTGACGAATTAAAAGAACTTGAAGCCGAGGTTATGCAGTTAGCGTAATCAATCATATCAATTAAAATCAAATAAGGTAACAGCGTTAGGGCATATAGAAACTGAATGATCTATATGTCTTCCTCGCCGTTTATCAGACGGCCCCTGACTTTCTCCCATGCCCGGACAGACACCTGAAAGTCCGGCAAACCCGCAATCAGGACAGGCTGCTGTTCTTTCTGTATCCAGAAATATTCCGCGCCATAATTTTTTCGCGCTGTCTCAAATACATAGCATCCAACCATGGAAGCAGTATTGTAAAGGGCATCTTCATCCAGCTCATAATTGCTCAATTCCTCTAAGAGCTGGTCGACCACTGCGAGACTTTCTATGGAGTAATCCCATGCCCCTTTTCTGATAAAAGGGAAAACGGGATTTTCTCCAAAATAAAATACCCAGTCCGTCCATCATTAAGCGCATATCATTAAGAACAGTATTATCTTGAATAGTCGGCTTCCAACGGTGGCAATACCTTCGGATTCAACAGCACCCAAGCGACCGCATAAGCGCACAACTGCATGCTCAAAGTACCATCATCCCGGCTGTCCTTCAAAAGACGGGCGATTCGTTCCGCCTGGGCAATATCCTCATCTTTGAGCGGATTCCCCAAACGCAGATACAGGGGAAATATCCGCAGCATTTTTCTGTAATCGCTGTCCCAGTTCATGCCGCCGTTGGACGTAATTTCGTGGTCAACACGCCCCGCAATGCGGATAGCCTCCCCTTGGGCGGTCTGGGCTTTTCCGCTGGGCGGGACGAGGTAGTCCCAAAGCCATCGGAATGCCTTGTTTTTGCATTCCTCCGGCACAAGGATCGAGGAAACCCCATCATGAAAAGCGACCTCTTTTGCAGGTTCCACATCAAAGATTTGGCAGAGCTGTTCCAGCCCTTCTGTTTGACCGCGCAGAAACTCCGGGTCGGTAATTCCGCGCCTGACCCGCTGAAAATGTTCCGCAGACTTACCCAGAAACTCCCGGCATTGATCTGTGATCTCTGCCCCATGATCCAGTAGAATCTGGCAGATTTCCAACAGCTGCGGATAGGGCAGGCGGTTTTGCAGGAGTGTTTCTTCCAGTGGGGTATGAAATCCCTGCCAGGCCATGGGGCCTGATTTGACATTCACGTCCACGCCGGCTTTCAACAGGGCTTTTACTGCGTTCACACGGCCATACAATGCGGCCAGATGGAGGGGTGTCATACCGTTGTCCTGAGCCACATTGACTTCCGCGCCCAGGTCAATAAGAAGCTGGACATCACCGTTCCAGAAGGAAGCATGATTAAAAATAGGCGTTTTCCCGTAGTAGTCCTTGAAATTCACATCTGCGCCTTGCTCCTTTGCCCAAAAAGCAAAATCATGGGAGAGGGGCGTCAGGGAGAAAATGTTGGAACCGTATTTTCCGGTAACAGCGTTAGGGTCACACCGTAAAAACTGCTCCTTCAATGCCGCAATATCGCCATTCTCTAAAAGTTCCTTTATCTCTTTCGGAAGGGTTTTCCGTTTTTTCATAATATCTTTCCCTTTTTTCTGTCTCAATTTGTCAAATGAAGTATGCTCAAGTATAGCACAAAGCCAACCGGCGTTCAATCCCCATTGTAGGAGCAAAACGGAAAGGAGCAGAGACCAACGCTGTCCGCCACCATTTTCCCATAAATTTCCCTGACCCTTCCCTCGTTGCTCCCGTGCAGATACTCGTGCCAGCAGATGAAGGAAGTGATGACATTGGCCGCCCGGATATGGCCGTCGATCTCCGCCCATGTAACCTTTTTCCCGGAAAGCCGCTTGAGCTCCCGGCCATAGGCTTCGACGGTTTCCCGCTCATTTATCCGTATGCCGTCCCCCCGCAGTCTGCTGAAGAAAAAGCTCAGATTGCCGGACGCCGCTCCGGTTCCCACGCCCTGCCAGTCGCAGATCAGGATTGCGCCGGACTCGTCCAGGAGCAGATTGTCCCAATGGAAGTCGCCATGATTCAGCACGGTCTCCTCGGAATCATGCCACAGAATGATTCGGTTCATCGCTCCCGCAATGCGCTCCAGCGGCGCCCCGTCAAAAGCGCCGGAATGTTCCTCCAGCACGGCGCGCCAGCCCTCCATGGAGACGCGGATTTCTTCCTCGGACAGGGGCTGGGCAGTATGGGGCTGCTTCAGGAGCGGCGGAATCTCCGCGGCATGTACGAGCGCAAGGCTCCTCATGATTTTTTCCAGCAGGTCTGCATTGATTTCCTGTCTCGAGGGCACTTGATAGCGTTTCATCAGAATCGAAATTTCGTCTTTTTTATTCCGCAGATCAAACACCTCCGGCAGACAGCCAAGGCCCCTTCCTCCGGCGGCGTACCACCAGGCTTCCTTCTGGTAAGCTTCATACAGCGCGTCGTCTCCGAGTTCCGCCCTGTAGATTTGTTTCAACACATACGCCCCTCCGATGTCATATACCCGGGCTCCGCTCTTGCCGCCTGCCAGCAGCTTTTTTCCGTTCTTCTTCAGGTAGATTTCCGCATTTTCTATATCCATATTTTTTTCTCCGCTCCTTCCAGCAGATACATCTGCATGTCAACCTTTGTCTGATTAGTCGTCTTTCACGGATGATTTCATTGCCGCGTCTCCTTGTCGGTTTGTATTATACACAAAAATGATGCTGTTTGCCACTGACATGGAAGTTCTTTTTAAAAAACCTTGACAACACAGACCATATAGTGTAGTCTGTATGTGAGACCACAAAGAATGGTCTGCAAGGAGGGAGAAAAATGCAGGAGATACAATTAGGCGTGATAGAAGCCCGCTACGCGGACATGATTTGGGAACGGGAGCCTGTCACCTCCTCAGAGCTGGTAAAGCTTACGGCAGTGGAGTTCAACTGGAAGCGCACCACGGCCCACAATGTGCTCCGCCGCTTATGCGACAAGGGGCTGTTCCGGAACGATAACGGAACCGTGACCTCGGTAATCTCCAGAGAGGAGTTCTATTCGCTGCAGAGCCGGAAATATGTGGAGGACAGCTTTGACGGCTCCCTTCCGGCGTTCATCGCGGCATTCACGAAAGGGAAGCCCCTGACGGCGGAGGAGACGGAAGAGATACGCAGAATCATTGACGGCGGACGGGAGGTGTGAGGATGAACGGAGTATTCTCGAAAGTGTTGAATATGAGCATCGCGGCAAGCTGGCTGATATTGGCGGTAATCGCCTTGCGGCTGCTTCTGAGGAAAGCGCCGAAATGGATACGCTGCATTTTGTGGGGGATTGTGGCCGTCCGGTTGATCTGCCCGGTCTCCTTTGAGAGCACCTTCAGCCTGGTTCCCAACGCGGAGGACATAACCTCTGCCATGGTTCGCTTTTCCGGGGAATCCATGGCTGCGGACGGAGGGCCGACGATTGTCAGCCCTATCGAGATAGGCGGCGGAGCGTCTATGGATGCCCGTTCTGATGGCATAGGCGGCGGAGTGCCGGTGGCCGTCCGTCCCGACGGGACAGTCCCCGGCGGGCATTCCCTGGCGGCAGAATCCAGGGCGAATCTGCCGTATCTTTGGATGGAGACAGGGGGAATCCTCTGGATGATCGGCTTAGGCTGCCTGTTGGGCTATGCGCTGATTGGTTATCTCCGCCTGCGCGGGAGCGTCTCGGAGGCCATCCTTCTGCGGGACAACATATGGATCGGGGATAGGGTGCCATCGCCTTTCATCCTTGGGATGTTTCGCCCCAGAATCTATCTTTCTTCCAGCGCGGAGGAAAGCCAGATGGGGTACATGCTGGCTCATGAGCAGGCCCATATCAGGAGGGGAGACCACTGGTGGAAACTGCTGGGCTATCTGCTGCTTGCGGTCTACTGGTTCAACCCGCTGTCCTGGATAGCCTATATTCTGCTGTCCAGGGATATGGAACTGGCCTGTGATGAAAAGGTAATCCGCGGGCTGGACGAAGCGGAAAAGAAATCCTATTTATTCGCACTACTAGACTGTAGTACACAGCGAAGAATGGTTCTGGCCTGTCCGCCCGCTTTTGGAGAGGTGGGAGTGAAGCAGCGGGTAAATGCGGTATTGGATTATAAAAAGCCCGGATTCTGGGTGGTGCTGGTCTCCGTTTTCGTCTGCCTGATCGTGGCGGTATGTTTTCTGACCACTTCGCCGAAGACCTGGCAGATAAAGGTGACCATACCGGCAGAGGGCACCGAGAGCTTTTATTATTCGGATGAGGAAATCAGCCCCAAGAGCAATACCCTTACCCTGTATGCCGGGGAGGGGATGGGAGACGGTATGATTGTGCTGCTCCCGGTGGAGGCCAGTCAGGAGAACGCATATGGAGAGCCGACTTACATCACGCCGGGGATGCCTGTGAAGCTGGATGTGGAAAAAGGCGCCTGGTATAAAATCGGGGTAAATAAGATGCGGGACCCGTCCGGGGAAGATAAGGTGGTGTATCTGTCGGTGGAAAATGTGGAAGTGAGGATTGCGGCGGGAGCCGGAACCGGAGCGGAAGCCGGAGCAGGAACGGGAACCGGAACGGATGTAGGGATGGGAACCAGGGCGGAAGCTGATTCTGCCAATGATGCCTATATCGCCCTCCGGGAAGACGGTCAGGACATTGTGCCGGAACCTCTGGAGGGAGCGATGCCGCTGGCATCTGTCTTTCCCATAGAGTTTCTGTTTGCAAGCGGCGCAAGCTCCTCCGGGACAGAGCTTGTGCTGAACCAGGACGACTCATTTGCCGGACGGCATTTCGACCATGAAAATGCCACAGGCGCAGGCTTCCCCAAAGGCACATGCTATCTCTGCGATTTCAGCGGGCGGTTCGAAGATATCAGGCAGATAACCCCATATATCTATTCGATGACCCTGGCCGAGCTCGACACGGAAAAGGAGGAAGGGGAGGAGTGGATAGAAGATGACGTGTTATATATCGCCGCAAGACCATATGGCCTGGAGGACGGAGAGGAATTTCTGCTCTATACGCCGGGCGTTCCGCTGGAAGAGATTCCGGAGGAGTTCCTGTCATGGTGGATGGGGCGGGGGAGCTATCAGGAGGATGCGGGAAGCCGCCAGACCTTGCCTTGCTACGGACTGTTCAATATAGCCACTGGGGAAGGGTTTTTCCAGTACGAGAGGGACAGGGCAGAATGGTGACTGCATCGTCAGGAAACACGCATTGGAGGTTTTGGGAAAAGACTATCGAGATTCATTCTTTGGCTCTGAGGTCTGATTTCGCAATGCCTCCAATTCTGCTTTGAGCTGTTCGTTTTCAGCTTTGAGTGCATTGTTGGCTTCAGCAGCGTCTCTGAGCTGTTCGCTTAAGATGTTGACAGCTTGGAGATTCTGTTCAAAATCATGATAAAAATTGGAGAAATACTTTTGCAGTACCAGCTTTTCTATTTGCTTATATGTACCTGACGAAGGCAAAATTCGTCCGCTTTGCTGGTAAAGTATCCTATTGACACTGACAGTCCTGATATCATTCAGTTTTAATACCGAATCACGGATGATGAATGAAAATTCGCTGTTTTTCAGTAGAAACATATCACTTTTGGAATCAGGATGGTCAATGGGATGATAAACATCAGAATGCTTATGCGAATCAAAGGAAAAAATCGGGAGAACATAGAGCAGTTTTTGCTTCACGCCAATCACAAGTCCTCTATGTTCATAGGACATTTCAGGGATAAAGTTTTTCCCAAACTCAAACTGATATATTTCGCCTTTCTTTACGGCTTTATGTCGGAAAGGTTTGGTTCTGTTGTCTGCCTACCGATAATCTGATTTTGAAAAGCGGCCAAGTTCGTCAGAACTGTATGTATTTCTCAGGACGGTCTCGTTTGTTTTGTTTTGTGCTTTCAGATATTCTTGCAAGTGCTGTACCTCCTTTTGAGACAAAAAGGGCATGGCGCTAACCATGCCCTGCTCTGGCTGCCCAGAGAGACCTCGTCGGTCAAATTATCCTTTCAAATGCGGCCTCGTCGGCCAAAAAACACTTTACAAGTGCGAAAGAACAATTTTGCGGAGACAGAATTTGCCTCTTTCTCTATTATACACAATTCTTCAAAAAAATCTACTGCATTTTTATGATTTGTAGATAAATTATAGGGAAGGTGAAGTCGGTCGCCTTTCACAGAGAGGTAAAACCAACTTATATTATGCTTGCATATGTAAAGGAGAGCAATCCATGATGATATTAAATTCAGGAAAGACTTGATTTAGAGGAATGGGAGTGACAGTATCTCTCCGGTTGAACCGGGAAGCGGAAATATCAACTTCTGCTTTCTTGCGGCCGGCAGCTTTTTAAAGCTATAATATTCCTATACAAAGCAGGAAGCGGCCGGACAAAAGCCCATGAAAGCCAGAGCCGTCCCGGTGTGCCCGCAGCCTGTGAATGTATGAAGACATGACAAAAACCAGGAGGTACCGGAAATGATCGACCGAGAACAGATAGGAATCAGAATAGCGGCCTTGCGGAAAAAAGCGGGCCTGTCCCAGCAGGCCCTGGCCGAAAAGCTGGGGGTCAGCGCCCAGGCCGTCAGCAAATGGGAGGGAGGAGTTTCCCAAAGTTAAAGATACCACATCAATCCCACGCGGACTTTTGCTCAACCGATACAGCCGGAGGGCTGGATAACAAGAAAAGGCGGTATGCGCCCCGTGGAGGGGTAGCGTACCGCCTTTTCTTGTGGGGGTTTCCAAAGGGGGCAACGCCCCCATTTGGCACACGACTTTGCGAAGCAAAGTGTAGTGTGTTATACGCTCTGCCGGCGTTGCCGTGAAAATGCCGTTGCCGCCGGGGAGGGCAAGGGCATTTGAAGCGGCAGGAAAACAGGGCTGTGCTTGCGTGGCGTGGAGCCGCAAGCGCAGGTCTGGACTCATCAGCAGACAGGGCGTATATGAAAGCCCCAGTTCCTCGTCCTACGCTCCAACTTGTGGACAAAGTGTCCCGAAGTTGTGGCCACACTCCCGGAAAAGTAGCAGGACAACGGGCAACCGTCAAGGCTGAAATGAACGGGTTTACACCCGGCCTTGACCTCCGCCCGCTGTCCCGCTGGATGGGTGGACAAGGCGGCCAATCCCTCAAAGTGCTTGGCCGCTCTCTTTCTGATTTTGAGGTATTCAGTTTTTCAAAATTGAATAATCAAAATAAATTTTTTCGATTGAAAAAATTTTATTTGTTATCATCTTCAATGCCATATTTTTTCTTTTGCCGAATCACATAATTACTGATTTTTTCATCATATAGTGGATACTGGTAATCCAACTGGCATGCCACTTCTGACGAAACCTCCCGGAACAATGCCATACATTGTTCAAAGGATTCCCACATATGGGGATAGGAATCCATATTATAAGTGGACATAAGTCGTTCCCACAATTCCTCTGGGACATATTGCTTCATAAATTTATAGTTTTTTCCCAAACTGAAATGAAATCCCTGTTTGATACCAATCAGCCAGGAAATCATGCGAAGCAATTCTTTTCGTACTATATCATTCATATGGTCAATAGCAAAAAGAATTTCTTTGCGGCATAAGCCCTTTACTACATATGTTGTAGTATTCCAAAATTCATTACAGCAATCGTCAAACATTCTTTGAGTAGGCTTCTGCAAGTGGTAGTCTATATCCGTTGGTATTGGCGGCTTTACGATACGGTTGTCTTTATCCAACAGTAACTTTACCAGTTTATCCCATGTAAAATACTCGTCTATCAGTTCCAGCGGCAGCAAAGTTAAATCTATCTTAACATCATCAGTAAACAGCATTAAATATGAAAATCCCTTTTCTACAGCTGGAAATAATTCCATATCTTCCGGCTTTTGCAGAATCAACCTTTCACCAAATATATCTAGCCATTTATCATCACTTGTGAAGCTGTCCATATCCGTAACAAAAAAAGTAATATCAAAATCCTGAAAATCATCAGGCGGAATATTTGTATTTGTTCTAGATCCTTCCAAAGTAACCATGCGAATGCGTTTGTCTGTTTTTGCAAAATTCAAAACAATATCATAAACTTCCTTTTCTGATCTCATTTTTATCTCCTCCAATTATTGAAATAGGTGTGAAGCCATTTTAGGGCTTTCCCGCCTTGATTACCCTTTAGCAAAGACGGGCGGGACTGTCAACGGCGGCGCATGAAATGCGCCGTTCATCTTGACCGTTGACTGGCTCGGCTGGCTTTGCTATCTTCCTGACAAATGGGAATGTCTAAGATAGTAAAGACGTCCCACATGCAACTCTTTCTTTTATTGCGGAAACCGTATCTTTAATTGTGAATGTAGTTGTGTCTATGACATTTGATTCATATACTCCCAAACCGGAAAATTGCTCCCACATTGTTTCCACTAATTCAATATTTGTTTTTCTATCTAATTTTGAGCGTTCCACAGCTCGCTTCATAGTTTCTTTTTTACTCGCTCTTAATACAATATAGTGTACCTCGTAATCTTCTTGGGCAAGAGCTTTCCATGGCTCCAAAAACCATGGCCCGACAATCCCATCTACAATTACATCATATCCGCCACGAGCATATCGCTTTGCAGCTTCTAAAAAGGCTTCAATGACAACCAGATTTTGCTCGTTGGATTCTGGCAAATGTGGTGGTATTGCGCCTTTGCTTAAGTAATGAAAAAAGTCATCGGTGTGCATATGCACTGATTTATCCATATCTGATTCCTTTGCGACAATTGACGCAGTTGTTGTTTTTCCTGTCCCCGGTGAGCCTGTAATCACAATAATTCTTCCTTGATTCATCTGTATTTTCCCTCACAATTCAAATTTATCACTTTGTTCCTGCCTGCTCAATCATCTTCTTCGCAAACTGCTGGAACATTTCAACAGTTTCTTTATCCATCGGTGTAAGCTGTCCGATCTGTCCAGCTATCATCGCCGTTACATCGTCAATGGAAAGTGGTTTTTGTTTCTGTTCCGCCAGTGCGTCCCGCATGGCTTGGAACATAGCGGCGGTCACAGCTTCTCCCGGCTGTTCCCCGTTGTCAATGTCTTTCTTAATGTCCCGCAGGATAGCCAGGAACACATTTTTGATTTTTTCAATCTCCGCTTCATGTTCCCCTATCTTTTGGGCGTTCAAAAGCTGTAAATCCTGCTTCGCTTCTGCCCGGTGTTCCGGGTGTTCTTTCATCAGGTCGGACAGGGAAGCCGTTGCCATCTCGATAAGCTGGTTTCTTGCTGTTATGCCCTTTGCCGCCGTATCCTGAAAATAAATCCGTATCAAATCTATCAGCTTAGGAAAATTCCTGTGTTCCAACAGGCGGTTGAGGATTTGCACATCAACAGCACCCGTCACAAGCCCCCTCACGGCTCCCTCGGACAAGCCTAATTCAGAAATATCGTAGCTTTTACGAACGCTCACGGTAGACAAGCCCAGTATGTAGTCTGTCGATACCTTAAATTCCTTTGCCACACCTATGAGAATATCACTGCTGACCGTTCTTGTTTCGCCGCTGACAATGCGGCTCAACTGGGAAGCGGAAACGCCTATCTTCTCCGCAAGTTCCTTTTGTGTGATGTGGTTCCCGTTGCATAAATCGGAAATCCGCTGTCCGGGCGTTCCGGGTAAAGCCATAGATACGCACCTCCTCCGCATACTTCCATTATACAGAATGATTGCAAAAATGCAATTTCCAAAGTGTAAACTTCATCAAAATGCAATTCTCGCAATATTCCGGGAATTGCATTTTTTTCGTGTAGACTTAGGGTAGTTCATCGATGGACGGCACCTTGAAAACAGAATGACCGTCCGAAAAGGAATACCCCGGCTGGGGAAGCACCGCAAGGAGTCGGACTTCGGGACAAAATGTCCCGAAGTTGCGAGGAGCGTGCCAACGCCGGAACACGCCGCAGGAATGGGGCAGGAAACCTTTTCGGGGAGAACGGCAACGGAAAGCAAAATGGAGGGAACGCATGAGAGATAACCCCTATAAAGACTTGCCGCCGCTGGAACGCAGGCCGGACGGTTCCCTTTACCGCATGACCCCGGCGCAGAGAAAACAGGCGGCCAGCCTGATACGCCGGGAGTGCTGTTGCTGTGAGGACGGCAACTGCATTGTCCTTGACGATGGGGACACCTGCACCTGTCCGCAGACGATTTCTTTCTCGGTCTGCTGTAAGTGGTTCCGCTGGGCGGTCTTGCCGCTGGACGGGACGCTGGAAGCGGAGATTTTCCGGGATAAGGACTTGAAACGCTGTGAGGTCTGCGGCGGTGTGTTCGTCCCCAAATCCAACCGGGCAAAATACTGCCCCGGCTGTGCCGCCAGAGTTCACAGGCGGCAGAAAACAGAAAGTGAACGGAAAAGGAGGTCTGCTGTGGACAGTTAGGAGCGAAAAAAGCCTTGATTTATCAGGCTTCGCAAGCCCCAAACCGGGGCTGGTGGTATAAAGTATCGCCCGCCCCGGAAAACGGGCTTCTAACCGTCCACAAAACGCACTATGACAAATACCATCTATATCCATCAGCCGGAAAAGGCGTTCAGCTTCACCCGGCTCCCGAATTTCCTCTTTGAAGCCCCCACATTCAAGCCCTTGTCCAACGAGGCAAAGGTTCTGTACGCCTTTATCCTGCGCCGGACAGAGTTATCCCGCAAGAATGGGTGGGCGGATGATTGCGGACGGATTTATCTGTACTATCCCATCTGCGAGGTGGTTGACCTGCTCCACTGTGGGCGGCAGAAAGCGGTAAACACCCTGCGGGAACTGCAATACGCCGGGCTGGTGGAGATCCAGAAGCAGGGCTGTGGAAAACCCAACCGCATTTTCCCAAAATCCTATGAAGCGGTTCCAAACACCGACTTCAAGAAATCCGGTTCTGGTACGCCGGAGGGCTGAAAACCGTACTTATGAAGTGAGGAAATCACTCCCCGGAAGTACGAAAACCGGACGGTATATAGAAATACAAAGATTAAAAAGATTTATTTATATTCTATCCATTCCAATCCTATCCGAGCTAATTTCTGCGGGATTTTCCCTGTGGAAAACCCCGGATAGGAAAGGAATGGGGAAAGGAGCAGAATGGCACAACACGCAATTTTGCGGTTTGAGAAGCACAAGGGCAACCCGGCAAGGCCGCTGGAAGCCCATCACGAAAGACAGAAAGAACAATACGCCAGCAACCCCGACATTGACACAAGCCGGAGCAAGTACAACTTTCATATCGTCAAGCCAGAGGGCAGGTACTATCATTTCATTCAAAACCGCATTGAACAGGCCGGGTGCCGAACCCGCAAGGACAGCACACGGTTTGTCGATACGCTGGTAACTGCCAGCCCGGAGTTTTTCAAGGGGAAATCCCCAAAGGAGATACAGGCGTTTTTCCAGAGGGCGGCGGACTTCCTCATTGGCCGGGTAGGACGGGAAAATATCGTGTCGGCGGTGGTACACATGGACGAGAAAACGCCCCACCTGCATTTGACCTTTGTTCCGCTGACAAAGGACAACCGCCTGTGTGCAAAGGAGATTATCGGCAACCGGGCAAACCTGACGAAGTGGCAGGACGATTTTCACGCCTATATGGTGGAGAAATATCCTGACTTGGAGCGTGGGGAGAGCGCCAGCAGGACAGGCCGGAAGCATATCCCCACCCGGCTTTTCAAACAGGCGGTTTCCCTCTCCCGGCAGGCAAGAGCCATTGAAGCCACACTGGACGGCATTAACCCGCTGAACGCCGGAAAGAAAAAAGAGGAAGCCCTCTCCATGCTGAAAAAGTGGTTCCCGCAGATGGAGAATTTCTCCGGGCAGTTGAAAAAGTACAAGGTCACAATCAATGACCTGCTGGCGGAGAATGAGAAGTTGGAAGCAAGGGCAAAGGCCAGCGAAAAAGGAAAGATGAAAGATACGATGGAACGGGCAAAGCTGAAAAGCGAACTGGACAATTTACAGCGGCTGGTTGACCGTATCCCGCCGGATATACTGGCGGAACTGAAACGTCAGCAGCGGCACACGGTAAAGGAAAGGTGATAGATATAAGCAGAAATTTTCGCCGCCTCTGTGCGGCATTGTACCTTGAAAACTGAATATGGAGGACACTGGATGGCAAAAAGTGAAAGCGATATTTTTACACCCCGAACAGGGCAGGTTATACAAGCAGAGAACGGCACGCAGTATTTTGTATGTGGGAACAACCGTATAAAAATCTCCGAACACTTCGCCGCAGGCGGGAAGCCCCTCGGTGATCTGATTGTAGATGTGGTGCGGCATACCGCAGAAAAAGCCGCTTCAACCTGATAGCCCATCATTGATAACACGCCCACGCTTATGATATAATTGCCATAGAGCAAAAGTATTGTAAGCGTGGGTTGTTTCTTTAGAAGGAGGATTTTTACGGTGAAACAACCTTACAATACTACGATTTACAACACGGCGCTTTATATGAGATTGAGCCGGGACGATGAACTGCAAGGAGAAAGCGGGAGTATTCAGACACAACGCATGATGCTCCGGCAATATGCCGCCGAGCATGGCCTGAATGTCATAGATGAATATATCGACGATGGATGGTCTGGAACGAACTTTGTTGAGGTAAGATAACGATACCTTTTTTGCAGAGGGTGTTATCTTACCTCTTTTTGATGTATGTTAGATAGCATAACTCTTTACGTCGGCTCCTATCTGTCTGAAATAGGAGATACTTTCAGTAGGCTTGTCGCCTGTATCAACTCTGCCGACAAAGCTATAAAAGATTTCGATTTTGCGGGTGTTCGTTTCCTTATCCAGTTCGTGAATAAGAATACGGTCAATAAATTCATGGACGTTTTCGTAGGTCAGTTCTTCAATCGCTGTGTATCTGCGTACCAGTGCGACAAACCTTTTTACGTCCGCGCTGCGCTCGGTGGCGTTGTCGATTTCCTGTGACAGCTCCGCAATCCTCCGGGTCAGCGTCTTTTTTTCTTCATCATAGCCGGAAGTCAGAAAAGCAAATTGTTCATCTGAAAGTTTCCCTAAAGCGTTGTCCTCGTAGAGCTTGCGGAATAAGATGTTCAGCTCGTTAATACGGTTCTGCGCCTTGTCAAGTTCTTTCCGCTGCTGTGTCAGCGTCTTTTGTACTGCCTTTGCGCTGCACTCGTTGGCGGTTTCGATAAACTCCTGTTCATGCTCTTTCACATAAGACGTTACTCGCTGCAAGTCTGCAAGGACAAGTTCTTTCAATACGCTTTTGCGGATATAATGCGTAGTGCAGAGCATATCATTTCTTGCCCGGTTGCGGTAGTTGCCGCAAGTGTAGGCGTGTTTCCGTTCAAGCGTCCCGGCTCCGCGTACTGCATACATTTTGTAGCCGCAGTCCCCACAAAAGAGCAGCCCGGAAAACAGGTCAATTTCATCAACCTTTGTCGGGCGTTGCCGGGTGGCAATCCGCTTCTGTGCAAGTTCAAAGGTTTCTTCATCAATCAAAGGTTCGTGAGTGTTGGGGAAGAAATACCTTTTTTCCTCCGGGTTCTTTTTCGTCTTTTTCGACTTATAAGATACCTTGTAGGTTTTCCCGGTTATGGTATGCCCTAAATACTCTTTCCTTGTCAGAATGTCGTACAGTGTCTTATCCGGCCAGTTGTACCATGCGTTGAGCTGTGGGCGGGGGTGGCGTTTGCTCCCTGTCCTGCGGTAGCGCAGTTCCCCGACGGTCAATATCTCATTGTCCCGCAGCCAGTTCTGGATTTCACACATACGGTCGCCCCGTACATACATTGCAAAAATCTGTTTTACGACGTGTGCCGTTTCCGGGTCGGGTATCAGATGATTGCGGTTATCCGGGTCGATAAGGTAGCCGTAAGGAGCTTCGCCGTTGACGCGCTCGCCTTTCTGTGCCTTTGCCTGTTTGACAGCCCGGATTTTCTTTGAGGTGTCGCGGGCGTAAAACTCGTTGAACCAGTTCCGCAGAGGGGTAAACTCGTTATCTTCCCTCGCTGTGTCTACACCGTCGTTAATGGCAATGTAGCGCACTTCGTATTCGGGGAAAACAATCTCTATCAGTTCGCCGGTTTTCAGATAATTACGTCCCAGACGGGAAAGGTCTTTTGTTATGACGGTCGCCACGTTCCCGGCTTCAACCTCATGCAGCATGGCTTGAAGCCCCTCACGCTCAAAGCTCACGCCGGAAAATCCGTCGTCTACAAAAAAGCGTGTGTTGAAAAAGTGGTGTTCGTCAGCATACTTTTGTAAAATCAGTTTTTGGTTCTGTATGCTTTCGCTTTCCCCGGCTTGCATATCTTCCTGGCTCAATCTGCAATATAAAGCGGTAATCTTGTCTGTCTGTAACATTTTGTCCTCCTTTCCGACGACAGACAAGCATGGTATTTGTACTGTCTATATTATACCACATACCGCTGCCTGTGTCATGTATAAAATGTGAAGAAACGCCCTATTTCCGGGCGTTTGCGGGGTTCAGCTCCATGTCCTTGCGAATGAGCTTCTTTATCTTTTTATCCAGTGTGTCCGTTGCGCGTTCACTTGCGGACGAACATACAAGGTAAGTAACTTTTCCGATTTTATGCTCCGTTGTGGTAACGGGCGTCTGGTTTTGCGTCAAAGAAAATCCCCCTTTCTTTCGCAAACATATAATACAGTCTATGAATAGCAGCAAGTCCACTATTCAAGAAAACAAAGGCTTTAATCGGACGGTTATTAGCATAACCTCATGGGAATTTCACCCCGGCATGGTTCTCATGCAGCCCTACCCATTGCCTGCGACGCTCTTAACGCTCGGACTGTGGCTGTAAGGAAGTATCATTGTATATTTTGCGTGTCGTCGCCCGCAAGCCGCTACACTTGCTTTCCGGCGCGGTGTTGGTCGCTCGGCTGTCCGGGCGGGGATAACCTCACCCGGATAGCGTCATGGCGCACCCACCGTATGGCTCGGCGCAAAAGGAACGTATCCGATTTGCCCTATGCTGCGCCGCCGTTATCTTGCGCCGCTTTCTTTGTCAAGGTTCAGAATGGCTTTGCTGCCGCGTCAGCAGCGGAACGGAAAAGGGGGAGAGAGAAAGCGTCCCGCCGCTGCGGTTTATTCCTCTGCCTTAAAGGTGAGGACAGCCATCATCAGTTTTGCTTGCAGCCGTTCCCGAATGTCGTGGTCTACGCCAAAATAGACGTTCCCGCGCTCGTCGTACAGCTTCCGCATGGAGAGGCGGGCTATGTAGCCGCTGAAATGCTGCAAGACAATCTTCATAGCGTCCGGGTCGCCCTTTGTCGCTGCCAAAATGACAGGATAGGGAACAAGGGCTTTTTCCGGGTAGCCGGGTTCGTTACCATTCGTCCCATTCATCAGCATTTTCCTCCAGATATTTTTTTAGCAGCTCAAAAGAGCTTGTCCGCCTGTACTGTATCGTGCTTCTCGACGTATCGAACAGCTCCGCAATCTCGGTGTCGTTCATTCCCTCGAAATAGTACAGGAGTACGGCTTTGCGCTTTTCTTCCGGCAAAGTACGGATTGCTTCAAGAAGCAGCTTCGGCGTGATTTTCTTCCCGGCTCTTTCAAAGGCGATTTCCCCTTTGAAATATTCATCAAAGGTATGAAGCTGCCGCGCTTCTTCTAAGGTCAAGTCGGAAAAGGTAATCTCCCTTGCCTTATGCCTGTGCAGCTCTTTGTGAGCGTCACACGCTTCATTGTGCAGTACCGTATTACAAAACTTCTGGAAAGCGCACTGTTTTATAAACTCCCTGCGATTAGGTTCCACATTCTCACCCCCTTTCTCGTTGGAAAGTTGGTGGTGCTTCCCCCTTTTCGCGGGGCAATACTGCCTTTTGAAAAAAACGCCGAAGATTTTCGGATTTTTTTCAAAAAATTTTTTGAGCAGCAAAATACGCCTGTCCGAAAAGCCCGGACAGACGTATAGGTATTGTAAGCGGTATTCAGATGATTAGACAGTTCATATTGATAGACGTAGTTTTCCCCGGCGGTGGTCGGGCTTTTTTTGATGTGTCAATGACCGTCGGATTTTGTCGATATGGTATGTGCTTCATGGCGGCTACCTCCTTTTAGCCGCCGCTTTTAACAGTGATACCGCGTCATTTCATTAGAAGATAAAAAGAAACGGCGGCTTTGGTTTTTCAAAGCTGCTGCGGAAATCAAAGAACGACAAGCAACAGTTCTGATTTTGCTCCAATATGGTTATTGGGGGCACAAATTAAATCAAAAAAGAGCCGATAACAGCAGTATTTCAAACTGCATATTATCGGCTCTGCGTCTGTGCGTCTGGCTCTTTTAATTAAATTATTTTTGTTGTTTTTTGGCTTTATTATATGTATTAGCTAACTGTCCACAAGCTGCTTTAATCTCTCTACCATGAGAAACTCTCATGGTAACTTCAAGTCCTGTTTGCTCTAATTGATGTTTGAACGCAACCATTTCTTGTTTTTGTGGTGCTCTAATTTTTGAATTACTCGTCGGGTTGTATTGCAGCACGTTAATCATAACATTTTTGCCCTTAAACCATTTTGCAAGTTGCCTTATATCTGAGGAACGGTCATTTATACCTGGTAAAAGCAAATACGCAAATACCACTTTTCGATTATGCCTTTGTGAATAGGACAATGCTTGCTTAACAACATCTTCAATAGCGTACATGTGCATATGAGGAATGATGCAGTTTCTCGCAGCCTGTGTTGCTGCATGTAAAGATATTGTCAACTGAATTTTTAGATGTTCTTCGCGCAATTTTTTTAATTGATTAACTGGACCAACTGTTGATACGGTAATGCCGTCGGTTGGAAAGTTAAGTCCATTTCTATCTCGAAGAATATGGATTGCTGCAATCAAGTTGTCGTAATTGAATAAAGGTTCTCCCATTCCCATAAAAACGATACGATTTACTTTTTGACGTATCAATATGACCTGTTGCACAATTTCAGATGGTGTTAGATTACGAACGAAACCATTGCGTCCGGACTCACAAAAAATACAGCCAACAGAACAACCAACTTGCGTACTTACGCAAACAGTCCCACCATCTCGCCGTTTAATAAAAACCGTTTCGATATACCTGTTGTCTTTCAATTCATAAACATACTTTTCAGTATCGCTACTTTTATAGACTTTTTTTGTTGATATTGATAGATTTTTTTTGTGAAATGGCTGTTTATACAATTCCGCATATAAGGCTCTTGCTTTATCCTCTCCAATTACTTCCGACATTTCTTTGTAAGTAAATCCGTATGGGTCATTCAATATTTCCGTAAGTGTACTTTTAGGTAAGTGTTTCATTTAATATCCTTCCTTTTGTTTTTCAGAGTTTTTGATTATGATTTCTAATTTTTCAACATCAATGATATGTGTTAATTTACATTTAGGGCAGAAAAGAGGAAAATTTCTTAATACCGTATTATAAAATACTTGAACCCTCGTCTTTCCGTTACAAATTGGACATTTTATCCAATATTTTTTTGTGCAAAAAAATACATGTCAATTCTCAACATGAGCATTGACCTGCATTTATACATATAACACTACAACAAAATTAAGGCATAGTTTTTATACTATGTCTATACATCGTTAGTTTTGTTGTATAGCATACGCAAAATAAGCATGACAAAAAAGCCCATATTGAAAATGGGAAAAATCTTTTTTGATTTCAATGCTTATCGAATACGCATGCTATGTAACATAAACATTTCCCCCTTTTAATAATACTATACAAAAAAAGCGGCTAATTGTCAACATATACATATGAATTATTTTGGCTAACTGATTGAATTGTGTAGACATATCCAAGAAGAAAGGGGAACAGTAAAATGTAACAGGGTGAATAACTATGGCAAAAAGACCAGTACCGAAATACGATTTCAAGGCTTTTGGGGCAGCGATAAAGGCGGCGCGGACAGGGCGCAAGGAGAGCCGCAAGAAAGTGAGCGACGAAATGTTTATCTCGCCGCGCTACCTTGCGAACATTGAGAACAAGGGGCAGCACCCAAGTTTACAGATTTTCTTTGAGCTTATGCTCCGCTACAATATATCCGTAGACCAGTTTCTTTTGGAAACGCCGCCAGAGAAGAACACGCAGCGGCGGCAGCTTGACGCGCTTCTTGACGGTATGAGCGATACAGGCATACGGATTGTGAGCGCAACGGCAAAGGAGATAGCGGAAGTCGAAACAGAGGGCAGATAAGAAGTGTCCGTCAGAATTGAATAAGGTTTAGAGAGCGTTGTAATCTTTTTTTGAGGATTGCAGCGTTTTTCTTTTGCGGAAGTTTGGCAAAACCGGGCATAGCTCCGTAGTAAGGCATAAGGGATAAAAACATTCGTAGCAAGCATAGGAAGCGGGTACCCACTTCCGTATTTTCCCCTCCCGCGCTGCGGCGCGTCGGTTGAAAATTGCTTGTTGGGAAGTGTCCCAAACCCTCGGAACGGAAAGGAAAGGAGCGAATACATGAACGGACGCAAAAGAACGGTGCAAATCAAATTCAGAGTGACGGAAGCGGAACGGGATTTAATACTGGAAAAAATGAAGCTCGTACCCACCCGGAACATGGCGGCATATCTGCGGAAGATTGCCATTGACGGGTATATCATTCAGATAGACCATGCCGATATAAAGGCAATGACCGCAGAGATACAGAAAATCGGTGTCAACGTCAACCAGATAGCACGCCGCGTAAACGCGACGGGGAACGCATACCAAGAGGACATAGAGGAAATAAAGGGGGTGCTTGCGGAGATATGGCGGTTACAAAGATTAAGCCTATTAAAAGCACTCTAAGCAAAGCCCTTGACTATATCGAAAACCCGGACAAGACGGACGGAAAAATGCTTGTGTCCTCTTTCGGCTGCTCCTATGAAACGGCAGATATTGAATTTGAATATACCTTGTCCCAAGCACTCCAAAAGGGGAACAATTTAGCCTTTCATCTGATACAGTCCTTTGAGCCGGGGGAAGTCGATTATCAGAAAGCCCATGAAATCGGAAAGCAGCTTGCCGACGCGGTAACAAAGGGGCAGCATGAATATGTACTCACGACGCACATTGACAAAGGACACGTCCACAATCACATTATTTTCTGCGCCGTAAATTTCGTAGACCACCGCAAATATAATTCCAACAAAAGGAGCTATTACGGCATACGGAACATGAGCGACAAGCTGTGTCGGGAAAATGGCTTGTCCGTCGTCGTTCCCGGCAAGGGCAGCAAGGGAAAGAGCTATGCGGAGTACCAGGCAGAAAAGACGGGTACAAGTTGGAAAGGCAAGCTAAAGATTGCCGTTGACGCGCTTATCCCCCAAGTTTCCAGTTTTGAGGAATTGTTGCAGCGGTTACAGGCGGCGGGCTATGAGATAAAGCCGGGGAAATATGTGTCATGCCGCGCCCCCGGACAGGAACGCTTCACCCGTCTTAAAACCCTCGGCGCGGATTATACAGAGGAAGCCATAAGGGAACGGATAGCGGGCAGACGGGCAAAGGCGGCGAAAGCCCCCAGAGAGCAGCGCGGCGTTTCGCTGCTTATCGACATTGAGAACAGTATCAAGGCGGCGCAGAGTAAGGGCTATGAACAGTGGGCGAAAATCCACAATCTGAAACAGGCAGCAAAGACCATGAATTTCTTGACGGAACATAAGATTGAACAGTACGCGGATTTAGTCAGCCGGATTGAAGAAATGGCAGCGGAAAGCGGACAGGCGGCAGACGCATTGAAGGACGCGGAAAAGCGGCTTGCGGACATGGCGGTGCTTATCAAGAATGTTTCCACCTACCAAAAGACAAAGCCCGTCTATGACGCATACCGCAAGGCAAGGAACAGGGAGAAGTACCGCGCCGGACAGGAACAGGCGATTATCCTACATGAAGCCGCCGCAAGGTCGCTGAAAGCGGCGGGCATTGCAAAGCTCCCGAACCTTGCCGCGCTGCAATCGGAATATGAAGCCCTCCAAGCGCAGAAAGAAGCCCTTTATGCCGACTATGGGAAGCTGAAAAAGAAAGTCCGGGAATACGATATTATCAAGCAGAACATTGACAGCATTTTACAGGCAGACAGGCAGCCGGAACGGGAAAAGGGAACAGAGCGCGGATAAGGATAGCAAAATCCCCGCCGCTGTGCTATGATAGGGCTATCAAAAAGCAGAGGAGCGTTGAGCATGGAAAACCAGAAAATGCCGGAATATGAAACCATACGCGCCGCCGTTGCCGGGGAAAAATGGGCGGTGGAGAAAGTCGTGGAGTGCTACAAGGACGAAATCGACAGGCTATCGACGGTAGCGGTCAGACAGCCGGACGGAAGCACGAAACAGGAAATCAACGAAGATATGCGCCAGTCTATCACAAAGA
>CAJTHM010000031.1 GCA_910576125.1 Lachnospiraceae bacterium
GCAGGAAAACTCCCGCCGCCAGTACACCAGCGGAGCCGGTTTTGCCGTACAATGGTTGGGACGAAAAACGGGAAACAGTTCTTTTTCCTGTTCCCCGTTTTCGGCGCAGCCATAGCACGGCAAAAATCCAGATGGTCAAGGGGGAAAGGGTGGAGATTTCCAGAGCAGGGCGGCGGAAATACGACCCGTACCTTGACCGGTTGGATAGGAGAAACGGCACGGTCAGGCGCACCGTTTCTTCTGTCTGGCTGTCTATTCTTTTTCTTCTTGATGATTGCTGAAAACTTCATTCATCAGCATTGCACCCAACTTGAAACCGTACTCAAAGTTGGCGTAGGCTTGTATAGTGGAAAGTTTTGTCCTTCCCTTGTCCATTTCCTCAAACCGTTTAAGCTGTTCTGGTGATAATTCTTTTAAAAGGTATTCATAATCATTTCCCACTTGTCCAGAAATAGCACGGTACTCCGCGTAGTTTTGTGGAAGGATTTCTTCACAGGGGTAGACTTTCCCATCGTAAAGGCGTTCTAAAATGCTCATACGCTTTCCCCCTCATGGAGAACTAAATCATCTTCATCAGAGATGACCTCAATCATCATAAGTACCCCTAACCGGAAGCCTTTAACAAAACGGTCAATCCCATAGAGAACGCTTTCTTCGCTTTGTGCCGCGCTGTAGTCATCCAGCATTTTTCGTTCTTCCTCATTGAGTTTCGCCATCAGCTTTTCTCCGAGGGTGCAGTACCGGTTTCTTGCCCGGTTAAATTTGGAATCCCCTTCATAAATCACTGGCTCAACGCAAAGGTGGTCTGTTGCGATTGCCTCTAAAATTTTTCCCATTCGTTTCCGTCCTTTCGTTTGATATTACGCACAAAACCTTGCCAGACGGAGCCGCGCAGTGTATAATATTTACGCGGTCTGCCTGTTAAGGTAGCTGTACACTGAAACGGCGTACTTTCTTCGCCGGAGGTCGCCGTTTCTCTGTTACTTTTTCAGGCTGTCATGCACCATATCAATTCCCTTTCGGACAACATCAGAACGAGAAGTTTCAAGTTCTTGTGTACATTCGTCGAGTTTTTCTTTTGTTTCCTTGCTTACCCGAACAAATATTCTGTCCGTCATGGAATCGTCAGAAGGTGGACGCCCTGTCTTTTTTTGCGCCATCGTTTCACCCCTTTCTTGTGCGCACAATAATTATATTCCTGTACGCACAAAAAGTCAATATATTATGCCCTATTTCAGCCGCCGCAAATGCAATCATATACTTTTATCAAGTATATGACCCACTCTGACACTTTCACCGCTTCGCGTTGCAAAGTGCCGACGTGGGCTCTCCGAGGGTTTACGCCCGCCGTTGGCGTGGCGCATAAAAGAGGACGCAGCTTTCTGCCTTGCGTCCTCTTTCTGGTTTCCCTTATGCTAATTTGCCGCCGCTGCCAGTTCCTTCTGTCGCGCCCTGTACCGTTGCATACGCAGCCGGTTTTGTTCGCGTTCCCTGTTGCGGGCTTGCAGCTTCCTTTGTTCCCTTGCTTCCTGTTCGGCGGTCAGGGCAGCTTCCATTTTTGGCACAGTAAATGCCCCGATAAAGTTTAGATATATGTCTACCTTTTGCACCCTGTCCCCGGTCGATTTGTCCGCTTCATGGACAACTACTTTTTCTATAAATTCATTTAACATAGGAGTGGTAAGTTCTGAAAAATCCGTGTACCTTTTCACCAATTCAAGGAATCGGTCAGCCCTTACGCTGTCCGCGCCGTAACGGTCAAGCCCGGTCTGTAATTCCTGCATTTCTGCTTCAAGTGCGGTCTGTTCGGCATCATACCCGGATAGCAGACGGTCAAAGTGCTTTTCTGGAATCTTCCCGGTAGCAAAAGATTCATACAGCTTTTTCACCAGGTCGTCCAGTTCTTCATGCCGCCGCTTTGCCTTTCCCAATCTTCGGCGGTATTCTTTCATAGTGGCTTCCTGCTGAACGTCTGACGCTTCCCGTACCTTCTTGACAAACTCCTTTTCGTTTGAGAGGGCATAGGCGCTGACTTCCCGGATAGTTTCCAGAATCAATTTTTCTACTACAGATACCCGGATATAGTGCATGGTACAATTCCGGGTATACTGCCGGTAGCTGGAGCAGCCATAAGAATTGTCAGCGTCATATTTGTTTCTGGAATTATACCGGTGTGACAGCTTCGAGCCACAGTCCGCGCAATAGAGCAATCCACTTAAACGGCAAGGGGGAGCGCCATTCTTTTTCGGTCGGCGTTTTGTTTCTATCAGGCGTTGTACATTATTCCATGTTTCTTCGTCAATGATTGCTTCGTGGGTGTTCTCAAATATCATCAATTCGTCCTCTGTAGCTTTCCGGCGCTTTTTGGTTTTATAGGATTCACTGATAGTTTTACCCAATACCGTATGCCCCATATATTCCCGCTTTTCCAAGATATGAATGATTGTTTGATTTGTCCAGCGGATAGGGTCGTGGAAACTCTTGCTATGCTGGTTTTCAGGATAGTATTTTTCAGCATATGCCGAGGGAATCAATATCTTGTCAGCGTACAGAATATCGGCAATCCGATTGACTCCATTCCCTTCCAGAACCAGCTTGAAAATGCGCCGGACAACTGCCGCCGGTTCCGGGTCAATAATCAACTGCTGCTTGTCGTCCGGGTCACGTCGGTAGCCGTAGGGGACACTGGGAGAAACCCGCTTCCCTTCCTGCATACGGGCTTTAAAGATAGCCTGTATCTTGCGGCTGGAATCGCGTGCATACCATTCATTCATAATGTTCAAAAACGGCGTGAAATCGCTGTCCTGCTGATTGCTGCTGTCTATGCCATTGTTGATTGCTATGAACCGGACACCTTTTTCTTTAAACATGACTTCGGTATAGAACCCTACTTTCAGATAGTCGCGCCCAAACCGGCTCATATCTTTTACGATAATGACAGCCACGTTTCCGGCTTCCACTTCGGCTATCATGGACTGGAAGCCCTCCCGGTCGAATGTCGTTCCACTCACTCCGTCGTCGGTGAAGTGGCGTATGTTGACAAAACCGTTCTTCCTTGCGTAGTCCTCTAAGAAATGTTTCTGGTTCGTGATACTGTTGGATTCGCCCTGTAATTCGTCGTCGCGGGAGAGCCTTTCATACAGGGCGGTAATCTTGATACTGTTTAATTGTTTGCTCATTATATAACCCCCGTTCTGTTATGATGTAACGCTTTTTAGTTCCTTATAACACTATCACGTTCGGGTCAGTGACGATATACGACGTTGGAAAATCCTTTGACGTACATTGCATGAGCGACGGTTTCACAAAGAACCGGGTCTTGCCGCTGCCGGAACCGCCGATTACAAGGATATTTTTGTTTCTTGCGTATTTCGGCTGCTTCGGGCGGCTGTTCATGGTGAGCCGTTCCGTCTGCGTTAGGGGGATATTGTTCTCAAATACCGGGTCGGTGTACGGCTTTATATCGTCGGCGGTTCCCCAACGCGCCGAACCGTATTCTGTCCCGCGGCGGTATTTCTTCGCGTTCTTGCCTTTGGTGTAGATAATCAGCCGGACAACGACCGCCCCCGCAATGCCGATAAGTAAATCTGCCGGGTGGAAGCTCGGCGCGATACTGGAAAAGGCGGCGGTAAAACCGTCCCCAAGATGTAGCAGCTTTGCGCTTGCGTCCGCACCGGGGGAGAGCCGGACAGCCGCGCCCACTTTATCAAAGAGCCAGACAAAGAGCAGATACGGGAGATTGAGGATAAGCAGCTTCTTGATTTCCGGCTTCATAGCGATACCTCCCTGTCCTTGTTCTTGACTTTCGCCCGTTCCGCGTTCTTGCCCTGTGCAGCTTCTTTGAGGGTAGAGAGCAGCTTTCGGATTGAGGGCTTTTTCTCCTGTGTCAGCTTTTTTGCGGAAAATTCCTTAAAGGCGGCGGTCAGCACGTCCGCGTCCCGCCCCTTGAAGAAAACCAGATAGCGGGGCGGGCTTTCCGTCGTGTCCTTTTTCAGCGCAAAGTCGATACCGTACTTTTTCGCCGTACTCTCAAAGGCTTTGATATTGCCCTCGGTAATCTCAATGTTGGAAACGCCCGCGTTCTGCTTCATAAGCTGCTTTAAGCTCTGCTTGCCCTGTGGCGGTTTGGAAAGCTGCTTTTTTCCCTTTGACAGTATGGCTTTCATTGCCTTTTGGAGCGTCTGCGCGGTCAGCTTCCCGGTCTTGATGTAAAGGGCTATGGTCTTTTCGTTTACTTCGTCCTGCAATTTGTCGCGTCCTCCTTTCGCGTTTCTTTATGGGGCGGCGGTCAGATACGCACCCGCAGCCCGTTCAAGTCCTCGGCTCTGATACCCACAAGATACCAGTTGTCGCCGTACTCAATCCGGGTCGGCTTCCACTTGCCCCGCACGAATACGTCAAAGCACTCGCCGCAATGCAAGCCCCCGTAGTAGCTGTTTAAGTCAAAGCGGATGTCGTAACGGTCGGTGCGCTCGTCAAATACCAATGCTCCTGTCATTTTCTGTGCCATAATAAAATCCTCCTTTTGTGGTTGTGGGTGGTTACAGGCTTTCGCCCTCGTTGCATGAATAATAGTCCGGGTCGCCGTACTGCGGCTTTTTCGGTGACAGTGCGCCGCTTGCCATGTCATGGGCGACAAGGGAAGTGTAATAATTGCCGATAGTGGACGGGGCGTTGAAAAGGGCTGCTTTCAGATATTGCTTGATGTTGCGGATTTTCGTTGTGTTCTCCCGCATACAGTCAAGCACAAAGCGGATATGCTCGCCGTCCAGTTTCATAAACTTAGATTTCACAAGCTCTGCCGGGTAGTCGTCCCCCGCAATCCGTACCCGCTTTCTGGCGGTGCATACGGTTTCAAGCATGAGGTCTACAATCTCGTCAAGCCTGTCACTGTCAAACTTCATGTCCTGTTTGAGAATGTCGTAGTCGATATTGTCCTTGATGATTTCCCGGTATATATCAACTGCGCTCTGTGCTGCCGCTTCCGTTCCTTTCCGTTCCGGCGGCGCAGCCGCTTCCCCGCAAGGAGAGGGGTTAGGGGAAAGGATAGGAATGGAATGGGTACTTGATAAATCCGTATTTGATTTTTCTTTTTTTGGTAAGTCAGTTCTTTGTATATCTTTATTTAATTGCGTTGGATTTTCCAACGTAGGTTTTTCCAATGTAGGTTTTTCCTGCGTTGGATTATCCAATGTTGGATTTTCCAATGTAGGTAAATCCGGCGTAGGCGGCTGTGGCTGCTCGAATATCACATAGTCCGCGCCCCGCAAGCGTCCTTTCTCGTCGCGCTCCCTTGACCGGACGATATACCCGGCGCGTTCAAGCTCCTTAATGGCTTCGCGGATAGCGTCTATCTTCTCCCGGTTGATAAGGGATAAGCCTTTCAAGGTGTAGTCCCAATCTTCGGGGAGTGACAGCATTTGCGACAACAGCCCCTTTGCTTTTAGGGATAGCTCCTTGTTGCGTAGGTGGTGGTTGCTCATAACAGTGTAGCCCTTGTTTCGTTCCACTCTGAAAACTGCCATAGTTCATAGCTCCTTTGCTTTGGATTTGTTACGCAGTAGAAACGCGGTTTCGGGGGATAAGGTATAAATCCCTTGCCGCGCCAGATACGCGCCCGCAAAACCGCTTGTAGCAAGGCTTTTTCTGCCCCTACTGCGTAACAAAGGGCATGAAAAAAGCGGCGTTCCTGTTCTCCCATGTAGAGAGTAAGAAACGCCGCTTCTGCGTCGTATTCAGTTTTTAGTACAATACCCTGCTTGTCCGTCGCTCGAAAAACCTTGATTTTCCAGTGTTTTCAAAAGTATCGTTATCTAACGTCAGCTTTTGACAGGCCGGATTTTCAGAGAATGATTGATGACATTGAGGACGGGAAAATCAACTGCGTTGTTACGAAGGATTTATCCCGCTTAGGCAGAAACTACATTCTGACCGGCCAGTACACGGAAATCTACTTTCCCAGCAAAGGCGTCCGCTATATCGCTGTCAATGACAATGTGGACACCATCAACGGAGAGAATGAGCTTGCCCCATTCCTCAACATTCTGAATGAAATGCACGCCCGCCAGACCAGCAAAAAGGTAAAGGCGGCCATGCGGACACGGTTCGCAAATGGCGCACACTATGGAGCCTATGCTCCGCTTGGCTATGTCAAAGACCCAGATAAGAAAGGCCATCTTCTGATTGACCCGGAAACAAGGTGGATTATCGAAAAGATTTTTGACCTTGCCGTTCATGGCCGGGGAGCCGCCAGCATTACACGGATTTTGGTCGAAGAAAAAGTACCTACTCCCGGCTGGCTGAATTTCCAGAGATACGGCACTTTCGCAAATATCTATGCCGGAGCGCCGGAGGAAAAAGCCTATGCGTGGACGATAGCGCAGGTGAAAAGTATTCTGAAAGAGGAAACCTATATCGGACACAGCGTCCACAATAAGCAGACCAACATTTCATTCAAAAACAAGAAGAAAGTACGCAAGCCAAAAGAGGAATGGTATCGTGTGGAGAACACCCACGAAGCGATTATTTCCGAAGATGTGTTCCGTCAAGTACAGGAGCAGATTTGCAACAGGCGCAGACGGCAGAAGAACGGCACAACACAGATATTTTCCGGGCTGGTAAAATGTGCGGACTGCGGCTGGTCGCTGGCCTATGGTATGAACAGCCAGAACAAAAATCCCTATGCCCACTACCATTGTAGCAAGTACGGGCAAGGATTGCACCAGTGTTCCATGCACTATATCCGCTATGATGTGCTTTACGCCTATGTCCTTTCCCGTCTGCAATACTGGTCTGTGCTGGCACAGCAGGATGGGGACAAACTTCTGAAACGGCTACTTAACGCCAGCGACAAGGAACGCAATACTGCAAGGAAGCGGCAGACAGCCGAACTGAAAAAGGCGGAAAAGCGCAAAGCAGAAGTAGACACCCTGTTTGCAAAAATGTATGAGGACTGGTCTGCCGGACGCATTACAGAATACAATTTCAATATGCTGTCCGAAAAGTATCAGGGCGAACAGCGAGAATTGGACGTAAAAATTGAACGGCTTCACGAAGCGATGGAGACCGCCGCCCAGACAGCGGTTGACGCTGAAAAGTGGATAGGTCTGATGAAACAGTATGTCAATCCCACAGAATTGACGGCTGAACTTCTGAATACGCTGATTGAAAAAATCCTTGTCCATGAAGCGGTCAAAAGTGAGGACGGAAGCCGGGAACAGGAAGTGGAAATCTTCTACCGCTTTATCGGCAAAATCGAATGACACATCTTGAGATACCCAACAATATCTTTAACTAAGGGAAACGGGAAGGAACCTGCCGGACATCGACATGTTCCGGGAGCTGGCATGGCTTTTCCATATGACCATAGACAGCATCGTGGAAGGGGATCTTACATTTGCCCAGAAAAGCAGCCAGAAAGCCCTCCCAGCCAGCGTGGAAGCCCTCTTCCCGGATGCCGAAAGGCGAAGGCTCCTGGGCAGCCTGTCCACCTACTGCTCCGACACGGAACTCTACAATATCGCCAGGGAGCTGTCCGAGGGAAGCCTGGAGCTGACCGTCCAGGCGGGCATCGTGAGAACGGAAAGCGCGGCCTGTCAGGAGGGCAGGGCACACCAGGAAAGCGGCATATGCCAGGAGGGACGCCCCAGGACGGGGGAGAGAAAGGTCTCCATACCCGCCAGCCTTCTCGGCGAGAACACGCTGCGGGAGACAGCGCCCTATTTCGCAAAGGCCCTGGGAGAAATGATGGGCAACACGGAGCCGGGTCTGCGGCGGATCGAGGAGCTGATGCGCTGCCCGGAATGCGGAGAAAAGCTTTCCCTTGGGAACAAAGACGAAAACAAGATAAGTATTGTCTGTAAAAACAACCATTCCTACGATGTGACAGACGGCGTGGTATATTTTGGCTCCCGTGAGATTCCTGGAGAGCTGTGGTCTCTGTACATGAGGAACTACCAGGACTATCTCCGGGAACAGCGCCATCCGGGCAATCCCCGCTATCAGATGGGTGCCGTTCCCTGTAGCGAGGTGCGCTGGCAGACGTTGAAAAAACTCCGCCCCCGGGTGATTCTGGACATGGCCTGCGGCACCTGCAACGGCCTAAAGTATGACTTGCAGCGCATCAACTGGCCCTGTCTCGTAATCATGGCAGACCTGTCACACCGCATCCTCAAGTACAACAAGCGGTATTTCAGCGAGGAGATGGTGAACCCTTACGTGGACATCGTGTGCCTGGCCTGTGACTGCGCCCATCTGCCGATTCGGGACGGCTGCATCGACATGGTGGTCTCAAACGGCGGATTTGAGAGCATGCAGTCCAAAATGATGGACGGCTTCCGGGAGGGATACCGGGTGCTGAGGCCCGGCGGCCATGCGGTGTACAACATCAGCATCGTGGGGGACCATACCTCGGAAAATACGAAAAAATGGGAATATCTATACGGCACACTGGATGAAAGCTATTCCCTGCATGAAAAACTCTACGATATAGAAGAGTGGGAACAGGTCTGCAGGAGCACAGGATACGCCGCCACAGAGACGAAAGAAATCTACGGGGAGCTGCCCGCGCCGGAGGGAGACGTGTTCCCCTTTGAGAATGAAATCTTGCAGTGGATGGGGGAGTATCTGTGCGTATCGGAGAAGTAGCCGGTTCCGCGGCCCTGTGGGCATGCTGCAAAAAGGAAGCCATCGGATATACCAGAAAAAGTAATTGTAACTATTGACATTACAACGAAGACATGGTAAAATGTGATGTATCAACAAAAGTTACAACAAATATCAGGAGGTAAAAAAGATGGCAAATTTCAGCAAAGTCAGCATGGCACAGGACGCAAGGACAGAACTTCATGACAAGCTTTCCCTGACCGGGGCGGAGGTCAGCATCAACAACCTGCCGGCAGGGGCAAGTGTCCCCTTCATCCATTCCCATAAAAACAATGAGGAAATCTACGTCGTCCTTGCAGGAAGGGGAAAAGCTGTCATCGACGGAGAGGATGTAGGACTTGCGGCGGGCGACTGGATCCGCATTTCTCCCGCCGGGAACAGGCAGTTTTTTGCGGCAGAGGACTCCCCGATCAGCTTTGCCTGTATCCAGGTGAAGGCCGATTCCCTGGAAGGCTATACCATGGACGATGCGGTGGTGCAGAGTTGAGGGGATTCCGGCTTTTAAAATGACATACAGATATGCGAAAGGCACCAGGCAGGAATAGCCGGTGCCTTTCCCGCAATAAGAAATGGTTTCCCATATCCGTTTCTCATATCCGGCCTGGGTCTTATTGACGGTTTCGGCGATATATTTTATAATTGCAGCGGAAGAGCGCCTGTTAGAATTTTTTTGAAATATGACACACTGATGTCATATTATAGGGAGTATGATAGGGGTGTAAAGCTTTCCTGGCAGGGCGGAGAGGACGGCTCATCCATCCGGCCCTGAACAGGAGGGAAAATAATCCATCGCGGAGAGAAGACGGAGGACAACACCATGGAAAACAACACAAAACAGGAACTGAAAATCTGCCAGAGCTGCGGAATGCCCATGCAGGAGGAGCAGTACGGAACCAACCAGGACGGCAGCAGGAACGAGAAATATTGCTGCTACTGTTACAAGGACGGGGGCTTTGCCCAGGACTGCACCCTGGAAGAGATGATTGACTTCTGCGCGCCTTTCGAGGTGGAGGGAGGCCGTGCCGGCACAGTGGAGGAGGCCAAAGGCATGCTCAGGGAATACTTCCCCACATTGGAGCGCTGGAGGGCGTAATACCGGGGGCATAATGCCGGACAGCATAATACCGGATGACAGGATGCCGGGCGGGGAGTCTGTTTCTCATAAATAGCGCATACAGGTAACATATAAAAAAGGAACAAAACAGCCGCTGACAGCCGCTCGATGATACATACGGTAGCGCCTTCTGCCTTATGTGCCCATACAGTACGAGGAAATGTAGGCAGTGGGGCGCCTGCGCAGTGGAACAGAGGCAAAAAAGCGTCGAAAGGACGTGGGGCACAATGGAACTGTCATAAAAGGGAGAAAAGAGCGAGGGAGGAACCGCCATGTTGGAAATACCGGAAAGCCTGACCATAGCGGCGCAGTTGAATGAGACAGTAAAGGGAAAGGAAATCCGCCGGGTGGAGGCGGCCCACACGAAGCACTCCTTTGCCTGGTATTCGGGAGAACCCGAGTTCTATGCGGAAAATATGGAAGGAAAGCGTCTGGGGGAGGCGACGGGCTGGGGCAGCTACCTGGAAATAACGGTGGGGGATTATCGCTTTGCCGTTGGGGATGGAACGAATTTAAGATTCTATGCACCCGGGGAGAAGCTTCCCCAGCGCTATCAGATAAGGATTGAACTGGAGGACGGCAGCAGCCTGATCTGCACGGTGCAGATGTACGGCTCCATGTTCCTGGTGCATCCGGAGCAGTACGACAATTTCTACTACCAGGTTGCCAGGGAAAAGCCCATGCCCGGAACAAGGGCTTTTGACTATGCCTATTTCCGGGAACTGCGGCAGCAGGCCTCGGGGACGCTGTCCATGAAGGCGTTCCTGGCCACGGAACAGCGGATTCCCGGGCTGGGGAACGGGGTGCTCCAGGACATCCTGCTCCGGGCGGGGCTCCATCCGAAGAAAAAGATGGGCACGGTTCCCGAGAGCCGCTGGAAGCAGGTTTACGAGGCAGTCGCCGATACCCTGCGGAAAATGACCGCATCCGGCGGGCGGAACACGGAGAAGGACTTGTTCGGCAGGCCGGGGGGCTACGCCGTCATGCTCAGCCGCCATACAGTGGGCAGCGGCTGCCCCTACTGCGGCGCTATAATCCGGAAAGCCAGCTACCTGGGCGGCACGGTGTACTTTTGCCCGAACTGCCAGGAAATGTAGCGTATTCTCCGGGAAAGCGGGATAATAGACCCTGGCTGCCATTTTCATCGCAGCCAGGTTGCTTTCTGCGGCTCTATTGTTTTGAAAACAATCTGAAATCGATTTCAAAAATTGTTCCCAAAATGCTAAAAGGAATTGCAACAGGACCCCCATGTATGATATAATGACAACAATTGCCACACATTTGGAAACAAGGCAATCCGCTGGCTGCCGCCAGAGGTCTGTGTGGCTTTTTGTGCGTCTTAGTTTTATCTGTAACGATCTGAGACTCAGTATGCCTGACCTGAAAGACACTATAAAATCAATGTTCCAGGTAATTTCGGCTCTGCCGGGGCATACCTGACAGGAAGCGCTGCAGTTCAACGCGGATTGTCGGCAGGCCGGAAGCCTGTAGGATTTACGTGGAAAAGACGCTCCAAAAAGCTGCCCGGAAGCTGCGGAATCAGCGGCAAAGGTTTCCGAAACAGGAAGAAACGGAAAAGATATGGAGTGTGCGAAAATGGAAGGAAATGATGTAAAAAAAGGACGGAAAAACAAACGGATCGGCCGGAAGGTTGGGAACCTGGTGGCCCTGATGCTGGCGGTGAGCATAACCGTGGTGGTGGTGCTCTGTGTATGGATGTTCTACCGGCTTACCATGTCCATGATGGAGGATGTGTGCGTAAGCGGAACCAACGTGCTGGCCTATGAACTGGCAGATTACGACGGGCCGGAGGACAGGACGGCGCTTCTGGACGCCCTCAGCGAACAGATGGGCTGTGAATTCACCATATTCCATGGAAACGAAAGGGCCTATACCACGATTCAGCAGGACGGGCAGCGGGCCGTGGGCACCAGGCTTTCCGACGAGCTGTCCAGAATCGTGCTGGAACAGGGACAGACCTATGTGGGCAAGGCGTCCATTCTGGGGGAGGACCATCTGTGCTCCTATGTCCCTACAAAGGATGGGGACGGCAAGGTTGACGGGCTGATTTTTGCCGGGATTTCCATGGCGGATGTGAACAGGCAGGTCACATTTACGGTATATTTGTCATGTATTATCGGAATTGCGCTCATCATCGCGGGAATCTTCGTGGTGGGCGCTTACATCAAGCAGACGGTCTCCAAACCGCTCTTTCGCCTGACCGTGCTGGCGGAGACGCTGGAACAGGGGAATCTGGGCCTGGAGATGGGCCAGAACATGGAGGTCTCTATTCATTCCAACGATGAGATCGGCATCCTGGCCCAGAGCTTTGACCAGACCATCGGCCGTCTGCGCAATTACATCGGGGAGATTTCCCATATGCTGGAATCCATCGCGGAGGGGGATCTGACAGTGCAGATCAACCAGGAGTATGTGGGGGACTTCGCCAGGATCCGGAGCTCCCTGAACGACATCCTTGAGAAGCTCGACAAGACCATAGGCCAGATTGTTGTCAGCTCCGAGAGCGTTTCCGGCGGGGCGGCCCAGATGTCCGCCGCGGCCCAGGGACTGAGCCAGGGCTCCGTGGAGCAGACCGGTGCCGTGGAGGAGCTGGAGAGCACCATGGAGGAAGTTGCGGGCAGGATCAAGCAGACCGCGGACAATGCGGGCCAGGTTCAGGAGCAGGCCGGGGAAATGGGCCGGCAGCTGATTGAGAGCAACCAGAAGATGCAGGAAATGGTAGTCGCCATGGAGAAAATCAACAGCAGCTCCGGCGAAATCGGAAAGATCATCAAGGCCATAGAGGATATCGCGTTCCAGACCAATATCCTGGCCCTGAACGCCTCTGTGGAGGCCGCCCGGGCAGGAGAGGCCGGCAAGGGCTTCGCGGTGGTCTCCGGGGAAGTCCGCAGCCTTGCGGGCAAGACGGCGGAGGCTTCCAAGACCACGGCGGCCCTGATTGAGCGCTCCATCGCGGCTGTGGAAGAGGGGGCTTTGATTGCGGATGCCACGGCGCTGCAGCTGGAAGGCGCGGTCGTGCAGGCCCAGGGTATCGTAGGAACCATCAACAATATCGCCGACGATGCCAGGACCCAGGCGGAGGCTATGGAGCAGATACAGAGCCAGATCGGCCAGATTGCCAGCGTGGCCCAGAACAATTCCGCCACGGCCCAGGAGAGCTCCGCTACCAGCGAAGAGCTCAGCGACCAGGCCGGCCTGCTCAGGCAGCTGGTGAAGACCTTCCGGCTCCGCAGAGGACAGTGACGGCCTTCGAACATTCTGTAGAGTTCATATGTATGTGGAGAAAATCTAAGCTGCACCTGGAAGAATGGAGCTGTCGCATGGAGCCTGAATAGACAGGACATGACAGGCCCTCAGAATGCCCTGATGCCAAGGCGGCAGTGCCGTGCGGCATGGTGGAAGACGGAAAATGGCTGTATCGGAAAGATTGGAAAGATTTCTGCACAGAGGGGTAGGAAAAAACAGGAAACTATGGTAAAATGACACCGTCGTTTCCTGTTTTTGGTTCGGACAGGAGGACAGGAAGGACAGGAAAGGCGCGGATGAGGAGGAACTATGGCACCAGAGAACAGGATTCATCACAGGAAATCTTCCGGGAGGACTTCCCGCAGCGATAGAAAGGAAAACAGACGGAGAAGGCTTGCGGCTCTTTTTTTGGCATGCGTCATTCTGGCAGCGGGGGGGATCCCGGTCGCAGGAGGGACTGTGTCGGCGGGAGAGACCGGGGCCGTGGCCGTGTCGGCGGGGGCGGATATAGGCTCAAACAGCCGGACAGTCAGGGCGGGCATTTTTCACTTCGACGGATACCACATGAAGGACGAGGACGGGAACCTGAGCGGCTACGGCATCGAATTCCTGAACATGGCCGCGGAATATTCCCACCTGAATTTCCAGTATGTGGAATATGACAAATCCTGGAACGATATGCTCACCATGCTGGAGGCGGGCGATATCGACGTGGTCACATCGGGGCGGAAGACGGAGGAATGGGAAGAAAAGTACGCTTTTTCACTGCCCATCGGGCGCAACAGCACCATTCTGTCCATCCAGGCGGACAATGACAGGCTCCACAGCGGCGACTACGATACCTATGAGGGCATGGTGATCGGGGCAGTGGAGGGCAGGAGCCAGAAGCAGAGCCTGGAGGAATTTGCCCAGGAGCACGGTTTTTCCTACCGGATTGTGGAATACGGAGGCGCGGACGAGCTGACCGCGGCTCTGCAGGCGGGAGAGGTAGACGCAATCCTGTCTACAAGTCTGCGGAAAACAGAAAATGAGAGGACGCTGGACGTCATTGAAACCGACTATTTTTATGCCATTGTGCGGAAAGAGGACACGGAGCTGCTCCATGAGATCAATTACGCCATAGGGCAGATGGACATCAATGAAGGGGACTGGATGAACGTTTTGGCTTACAGATACTACGGGCCGGTGTATTCGGATTCCACCCTCTTCACCGAACGGGAGAAGGCCTATATCCAGGATGTGATAGCGGGCCGGAAGACCATTACTGCCATAGCCATCGGGGACAGGGAGCCTTACTCCTATGTGGAGGACGGGGAGATGAAAGGCATCATGCCGGATTATTTCGCCGCAGTGATGGACATGGCGGGACTGCCCTATGAGCTGGTGGTGACCCCGGACAGGGCAAGTTATTTTGAGCTTGCGGACAGCGGCAGCGTGGATGTGATTATCGACAAGAAAGACTTTGAACCTGTGACGGAAGGGATGGCCAGCCGGGGGTTCGGCACGGATACCTACCTGACGGCCGGGGTGGCAAAGGTGACCAGGAAGGATTTTGACGGCGAAATCACTGCGGTGGCCATTGCGGAGACCCAGGACAATGCTCCCATCGAGCAGGGGCTCACAGGGGACGCGGAGCTTCTCTATTACCCCACCAGGGAGGCGGCGCTGCAGGCGGTCATGGACGGAGAGGCGGAGGCGGCTTTTGTCTACACGTATACGGCACAGCTTTTCGTGAATAATGATTTCACGGATTCCCTGCATTACGCCATTATGAACGACGTGAGTTTTTCTTTCCGGATGTATGTCCGGGAGGGCTGCGACAGAGAGCTTCTGACCATACTGAACAAATGTATCGACCAGATGCCGGATGAGGTGATGAACCAGCTGGTGACGACATACACGGTTTATACGCCACAGGATTTGAGGTTTGCGGATTTTTTGCGGATTCACCCGGAGGCGATGATGGGGGTGGGGCTGACGGTGGTGCTGGCTCTTGGGGTCATCCTGGCCCTGGTGATCAGAACCCGCTGGAACAAGAAGATTTTAGAGACCACGGAGGAGGCCAACCGGGAGTTGCTGGAGCAGCTTGCCATCGTGGATGCGCTGAGCCGTGATTTCGTCAACGTCTTTGCGGTAGATGTCGGGCGGAACCGGGCAAGGATTATCAAGATGATGGGCTATGTGACCACAGGGCTCCACGGGGATGTGAAGGAGGAGTTCACTTATGACGTGATCGTGGACAGGTATATCCGGGAGCGGGTGTATGAGGAGGATCAGGCCGGTCTGAAGGAGGCCCTTGCCCTGGAAAATGTGCTGCGGAAGCTGGAGACGGGCAGGGATTATCAGGGAAACTACCGGGTGAAGGACGGGGACGAGGTGCACAATTACCAGTTTTCCTATGTCCATGTGAAGAAGAGCGATTTCCGGAAGGAAGGGTTCATCCTGGCCGGGTTCCGGAACATCGATGAGACCATCCGGGAGGAACAGGTGCAGAAACTGATGCTGGCGGAGGCTTTGGGGGAGGCCCAGTATGCCAACAATGCCAAGACCACTTTCCTCAACAGCATGTCCCACGACATTCGCACCCCCATGAACGCCATCATCGGGTTCACTTCCCTGGCGCTGTCCCACATCGACAACCGGGAGCTGGTGAAGAACTATCTGGAGAAGATCATTACCTCCGGTAACCATCTGCTGAGCCTGATCAATGACGTGCTGGACATGAGCCGCATTGAGAGCGGGAAGGTGAAGATTGAGGAGAAGGAGGCCAGCCTGCCGGAAATCATCCATGACCTGAAGACAATCGTGCAGTCGGACGTGAAGGCAAAGCAGCTGTCCTTCTCCATCGATGCCCAGGATGTGACAGACGAGTTCATCATCTGCGACAGGCTGAGACTGAACCAGGTGCTGTTGAACCTGCTGAGCAATGCGATGAAGTACACTAAGCCCGGCGGCGCCGTCAGCGTGCGCATCATCCAGACCGGGGACGCGCCGGAGGGCTGTGCGGCCTTTGAGTTCCGGGTCAAAGATACCGGCGTGGGCATGAGCAGGGAGTTCATGGAGCATCTCTTTGAGCCCTTCGAGCGGGAACAGACTGCCACCATCAGCGGGATTCAGGGCACCGGCCTGGGGCTTTCCATTACCAAGAACATCGTGGACATGATGCACGGCACTATTGTGGTGGAAAGCGAGCCGGGAAAGGGCAGCGAATTTATTGTGTCTTTCCGTTTCCGGGTTGCCGGAAAACCGTTGAAGACGGAACATCTGTCCCAACTGGCGGGCAAGCGGGCGCTGGTGGTGGATGACGATATCAATACCTGTACCAGCGTCAGCAGGATGCTTTCCGCCATGGGCCTGCATCCCGACTGGACTACCCTGGGGAAGGAGGCGGTGGTCCGCAGCCGGTTTGCCCTGGAGCAGGAGGAGCCCTTTGACCTGTATCTGGTGGACTGGATGATGCCGGATATGAACGGCGTGGAGACTGTCCGCAGAATCCGCAGAATCGTGGGGGAGGAGGCGCCCATCATTATTTTGACAGCCTACGACTGGGGGGACATCGAGGAGGAGGCCCGGGAGGCCGGGGTCACTACGTTCTGCTCCAAGCCTGTCTTCCTGTCGGAGCTTTGCAATGTACTGACGGCGCCCTACGGGACAGGGGAGCAGAAGGAACAGGAAGAGGCGCTTCCCCCGTGCTTTGAGGGGAAGAAGATTCTTCTGGTGGAGGACAATGAGATCAACCAGGAGATCGCCAGGACTATACTGGAAGAGGCTGGCTTCGTGGTGGACACGGCGGAGGACGGCACAGTGGCTGTGGAGAAGATGAAGGAGAACCCGGCGGGCACTTATGATTTGATTCTGATGGATGTGCAGATGCCCATCATGAACGGGTACCAGGCCACCCGCGCCATCCGTGCCCTGGAGGATTCGGCCAGGGCTGCCATTCCCATTGTGGCCATGACTGCCAATGCTTTTGACGAAGACCGCATGCTGGCGCTGGAAGCAGGCATGGACGGGCATATCGCCAAACCGATTGATATCGCCATGCTGATGGAGACGCTGCGGGAGATTTTGAAAGGGTAGGGGATGGCGTTGGCGACTGGCCGGCGCCTCGTATTCAGGGGATGTTTGGCTTTTGCAGGATTATGCCGGAGGCCGCGGAAATTTGCCGTCTGCCCCGATTTGCCGGGGAATCGGCAGCGGCCAGACAGAGTGTCAAAAACCGCACCCTGGCAGAAGGCAAGGGTGCGGCTTTTGGCAGTTAGGCTAATTTCTGGAGTTTTCCGCTATGTTCCATGATGACCTGTTTCATGATTTCATTATCGGCCTGGAGCGCTTCGTATCCCTCTACGGAATCCTTGTATCTTTCGTAGGTGGAGAGATAGCAGGCTTCGATAGTGTTCAGTCTTGGCATGATTTGATTTTCCTGGAACAATTTTATCTGGCGTATTTCGGTCTCGAGATTGGCTTTGACAGACTGTATCTCAGCCTGCAGCTCGGTTTTGACAGACTGTATTTCGGCCTGCAGCTCGGTTTTGACGGACTGTATTTCAGCCTGCAGCTCGGTTCTGACAGACTGTATTTCGGCCTGCAGCTCGGTTCTGACGTATTGTATTTCGCTTTTCAAGGTTTGTATTTCATTTTTTATCGGCTGTATTTCTGCTTTCAATTTTACGTCCAACAATTGCGAAATTGCCAGCAGATCATCATTCGTTAATGCCATAATGGTATACCTCCTTTCAAAGACTATGTCCATCATATCACACGGAAGCTGGATTGTCATCGGATTTTTTCGGGATTTTCCAGATTTCGACAGAATTCGCGTCTATGGCACGCTGTCTTGTCTCATTTTTTCATTTTTGGGATTCCATAGCAGTCAAGGCCTATGCTCACAGGCATCCCATATCGGGCGGTAGGGTTAATGCATAAAAGATGGAGCCAATATCCGTGGGGAAGACGCTTGCTCCAGCCATAGTCATCCCACCGGCACAAATCATGGCGCGCAAAGCCGTTGTGTTCCGCAAATCGTTTCGTCAGCGTCCTGGCGCTCACCGGTCTGGCGGGCGGCGTTTTCTCTGCCTTGTGATAGACTGCCGCCAGCGTTCCTGCGCCTGATTTGCGCCAGGCATCAAAACGCGGGAGCATATCGTCCAGCCTGCGGGCGATTTCCTTTCGCATTTCCCAGGGAAAGACCACCCGGACACACTGTTTCACCGGCTTTCCAATCCGCCGCGCAAAACGCTCCGCCACCGCCAACTCAGCACCTCCCTCAAAACAGGCGGTATCGCAACAAAAGCATTATCTTTCCGCTTGAAATCAAAAATAGCATTCAGGAACATCCGCATAGCCATAACCTCGCCTTTTGTTCAATCTCTGCCGTGGAATGAATTAGGCCTTGACAAACCTACCGATGGTATGTTAATATGAAACCTACCAAAGGTATGTAAGAGAGGTGGGGAAACGTGGCGAGGAACAAGCATCCGGAAGAGACTGTCCGGCTCATCCTGGACGTGGCTTTCCGTCTGTTTATGGAAAAGGGATACGAGAACACTTCCATCCAGGACATCATCAGTGGGCTGGGGGGGCTCAGCAAGGGGGCCATCTATCATCACTTTAAGTCAAAGGACGATATCCTGGTGGCCGTCATAGACAGGATGACCGCGGAATCCAACCAGGCCCTTGCCGACATCCGCGACCGTCTTGATCTGAACGGCAGAGAGAAGCTGAAAGCGATTTTCAAGGCATCCATCTGCCGGCCTGTCCAGGACGACATTTTTACGGTAGCTCCCAATTTCCACAATAATCCGAAGCTTCTGTTCAGTCTGCTGCATGACACCATTGAAGAGGTGGCGCCGCATTATATCCTGCCCATCCTCCGGCAGGGGATTTCGGACGGCTCCATTGGGACGGCGTACCCGGAGCAGCTGGCGGAATTGATTCTGCTGGCGGCCAATATCTGGATGAATCCCATGATATTTGACAGCTCCGTGGAGGAATCCTGCCGCAAATTCATGGTACTGGGCCAGATGCTGCAAGGGTTCGGGCTGGATATCGTGGATGAGGAGATGCTGGAGAAACTGCGTGAGCTCACTGTGATCTATCAGAACTCCCGCGGGGACAGCGGCTCTGCCAGGCAGGGGTGAGCCGGGTTACATGGCAAATTTTGTACCGCGGGAACCTGCTGTATAGGGAGCTGATACCATTGGGTACTGAAAATCTGTCCTGTGAAAGGGGCAGATATCTTTTAAACTTGATACATACCAACCGGCGGTATCAATAACTGCGGAAAGATACAAATTGGAATGGATGAAACTACGGCCATCCGCTTACCTGTGGGCAATCGCCGGGATGGTTTCCTGCCTGGTGGCCATGATGTATGCGACAGCCCATCTGTTCCGGATTGAGCCCAGGATGGCTCCCGGCAATCTGAACCTGGTCATGTGTGGGCTGGGGCTGTCCTGGCCGGGGCTGCCGGTGGGGCCTGTCAGGTTCTGGCAGGCGGAATTAATGCGATGGAGGTTTAGAGAATGAATGAAAAACTGTTTTCCAAAGATTTTACGCTGGTGGTGATCGGCCAGATTGTCTCCCTGTTCGGCAATGCCACCATCCGGTTCGCGCTGCCCCTGTACCTGCTGAATCTGACGGGGTCGTCGGCCCTGTACGGAACCGTCACGGCCTGCGCCTTTGTCCCGGCCATTTTGCTGTCTCCCATAGGCGGCATTGTGGCGGACAGGGTGAATAAAAGGAATATCATGGTGGCGCTGGACTTCTTCACGGCGGCTGTGATTCTGGGCTTTTCCCTGTTGCGGGAGGGCGGCCAAATGGTGCTTCTGCTGACGGTGACCATGATGCTCCTGTACGGCATCGCGGGGGCCTATCAGCCAGCGGTGCAGGCCAGCATCCCCGCCCTGGTGCGCCAGGAGCATTTCATGGCGGCGAATTCCGTCATCAATACGGTGAGTTCTTTCGCCTCTTTGATCGGTCCTGTGCTCGGGGGCATTCTGTACAGCGCTTATGGGCTGGAGCCGGTTTTGCTGGTCTGCATGGTGTGCTTTGTGCTGTCGGCGGTGATGGAGATTTTCATCCGGATTCCGTTTCAGAGACAGGCTTCCGGGGGCGGCGTCTTCCGGACGGTCAGGGCCGATTTCGGGGAGAGCGTCCGTTTCATCCGGAAGGAGAAGCCCGTAATCGGGAAAGGGGTTGTGATGGTCTGCGGAATCAATCTGTTTCTGTCCGCGATGATTGTGGTGGCGCTGCCCTATCTGGTGACGGAGGTGCTTGACCTGGAGGCTTCTCTGGCCAACAGGCTCTACGGCTTTGCGGAAGGGGCGCTGGCGGCGGGCGGGCTGGCCGGGGGGATCGGTGCCGGTATCTTCGCGGACAGGCTGAAAATCCGGCGGGCCGGCAGTCTTGTGGCAGCCGCGGCGGTCTGCGTGTTTCCCATGGGTGCGGCTCTGCTGCTGTGCCCCTCCGGCATGGTGAATTATGTGATTCTGACGCTGTGCTGCTTTGTCATCATGGTGTTCTCCACTATGTTCAGCGTGCAGATGATGTCTTTCATCCAGACGGAGACACCTCAGCAGTTAATCGGAAAGGTGATAGCGGTGGTCCTCACCGTCTCCATGTGCGCGCAGCCCCTGGGCAATGCGCTGTACGGGGTTCTGTTTGAGGTCTGCAAGGGGTTTGAATACACAGTTGTCTTATTTTCCGGGGTGACGTCCCTTGGGATTGCCCTGGGGGCGGTCAGGATTTTCCGGGGCTTTGGGGCGGAAACGGAATGATGGACTGCATTAGAGATTGACGAGGATGTCTTGAGAAAGCGCGTGCTTTGGCGGAAAGCAGCGCTTTCTTCGTGTGAGGAATCTGTGAGGAAGCTACCGGGATTCCGGCATCCGGAAGCCCGCCAGTGCCCTGTTGAGGTAGTCGTTGAAGGGCTTCATGGTTCGGAAAAGCTCCGCCGCTTTTGCGAGGAGCGCCTCCCCGTCCCGCAGCTCCGCGTCCCGGAGCGGATACTCCGGATACCAGCTCTTGTACTTCAGATATTCCGCCTGGGGGTGCTCCTTTTCGTACCCGGCGGGGACGTTTTTCAGCGCATTCCCTTTTACGGTGAAAAGTTCCCGGAACGCGGGCTCCCGGAGAATCCCCTCCCATTCATCCCCGTTCTGGGCGATATGATTGCGCACCATTTTGGTGGCCTCCTTGAACATATCTGCGAACAGCCCGCCGCCCAAAAAGGACTGATCGCCGGGCTTCAGCACCAGATAATATCCCACAGGCACCGGCAGTTTCCCGCCGGAGGAGATATGGGCCCGGAAAGCCGGGTTATAAGGCGACTTGTCATGGCTGAACCGGGTGTCCCGCACCAGCTTGAAGGTAAGGTCTTTGGGCTGGTGCTGCAGGACGCCGCCATCGAACCTGCCGATTTCCAGCATCAGCTCCTGCAGGAATTCCTCGAAGGCGGCATTGGCCCTCCGGAAGAACTCCTTGTTGGCATGGTACCATTCGCGATTGTTGTTTAAACTTAACTCCGTTAAATAATCCATGATAATTTGAATATTCATAAACGCTCCTTTCCTGAATCAATTTGCGCGACAAATTTTACATAACAGATGCACTCTGCACAACAGATACGCTTTACATAACAGACGCACTCTGCACAACAAATATGCGCTGCACAGCCGATGCGCTCTACACAGCCGATGCGTTTTTCACCACCGAAAGCTGCGTGGAATCCAGGAATTCCCGGATAAGGCTCCTGGTGCGCTCGGGCGCCCGGTAAGGCCTGCAGAAGGAAAAGTCCTGGGACAGATCGTCAATCTCCTCCATGGCGCATTTCACGTCGAGCATAGTGCCGAGGGGAATCTTCCCGGCGCTGGTGTAATCCAGCCGCAGGGGATCAAGCCTGTGGCTGGAAATCGCGTAATTGATCCTGTCCCTGCACCGGCATCTGCCGCTTCCGTATTCGCCGCAGTAGGTTCCCAGGAAATCCGCCATCTTTTTGCGGATCCGGGAGAGCTTCTGGCGGTAAGCCTCCGGGGTCATGTCCAGAATCTCCCCTGCCATGCGGCTGTCCAGCCGGAACATGGTTCCCAGGATGAAGATGCATCTGCTGTCCGGATCAAGGCACTGCAGCATCACATTGGTACAGGACAGCTTCAGCTCTTCCGCCAGAACCGATTTCTCCACGTCCTGGGTCATGTCCGGCACATCCTGTATCCTCGCGTTCACGATGTCGTCCCCATAGTATTCGAAGCTCAGCGGATGCTGTGCGAACATATGTTTCCTGTAGTCCTTCAGATGATTCACGGCAATGCGGAAGACCCATGTGGCAAAGGCGCTCTCCCCTCTGAAAGAGGAGAGATGGGTAATCACTTTGAGCAGGATATCCTGGGCGGCGTCCTCCGCATCCGGAAAGGTGCCCAGCATCCGCAGGGACAGGTTGAACACCATATCCTGTATGCCCGTGACCAGAGTCTCCAGGGCTTCTTTCTCCCCGGCAGTGGCTTTTTCGATTAAAGACTGCAGTTCTTCCTTAGTTTTCTGGCTCATAGATTTGTCTCCTTGTGCTGTTTTTTAATCCCTGTTAGATTAGACAGGGCATTCCTGTCTTTGTGACAGAGAATCTATCTCTTTTTTATCCTGTTTTCAGGCCGTGTGTCAAGAGCCTGTTTGTCCGCACTGTAGGGACCGCCCGCCGCGCCCCCCCGGAAGCCGCGCCCGGAACCGGGTAATCAGCCAAATGCAGCATGGGAAAATCTTTTTTTGCCAAATACCTTGAAAGAAAGGCGTCAGGCATGTTATATTGAAAGGCAGGTCAATATGTGGATTGTGCTTTTCGGAGGTAGGAAGAACAGGCATGTTAAAGCGATTTTATCCGGATAATGAAGTGGAAAGCGCCTATGGCATCGATTACGGAGGGCTGTATGCGAGAGGATATCGGGGCATCATCTTCGACATAGACAATACTCTGGTGCCCCATGGCGCGCCTGCCGACTGGAGATCGAAAGAGCTTTTCCGAAAGCTGCGGGAAATGGGATTCGACACAGTGCTCCTGTCTAATAACAAGGAGCCTCGGGTAAAGCCCTTTGCAGACGATATGCCGTCAAAATATATTTTCAAAGCCGGAAAGCCCGGGCAGGCGGGATATGAGAAAGCCATGGAGCTGATGGGAACCGATTCCAAAACCACCCTGTTCGTGGGCGACCAGCTTTTTACGGACGTGTGGGGGGCAAAAAAAGCAGGAATCGTCACGTATCTCGTGAAGCCGATCAATCCCAAAGAGGAGATTCAGATAGTCATCAAGCGCAGGCTGGAATGGATTGTCCTGTTCTTTTATCATAGGAAGAAACAGGCTGGGAAGGGCTGAGGGAAATCTGGAATTCTGCAGTAAGGAAACAGCATCGGAACAGGAGGAAAACAGCACGATGAAGATAGACGGATACACCCGCGTCTGCGGCGTGATGGGATGCCCGGTGGAACATACCATGTCGCCGGCCATACATAACACTTTGGCGGAGAGCCTGGGCGAGAACCTGGTATATGTGCCGTTCCGCGTCCCGGCCGGACACGCGGGGGATGCGGTGAAAGGGGCTTTCGCATTGAACCTTTTAGGGGTGAACGTGACCGTGCCCTATAAAAGTGAAGTGATTCCCTTTTTAAAGGAAATAGATCCTCTGGCGGAGACGATTGGCGCCGTGAACACCCTGGTTCGCACAGAGGGCGGCTTCAAGGGATACAATACGGACATGCCCGGCCTGTACCGGGCCATGTGCGAGGACGGTGTGGAGATAGCGGGAGAAAAGGTGCTGATTCTGGGAGCCGGGGGCGTGGCAAGGGCCGTGGCCATCCTGGCGGCGGAAAAGGGAGCGGGCCGGATCGTCATCCTGAACCGCACGCAGGAGAAAGCGCAGAAAATAGCAGAAGAAGTGAACCTCCTGGCTGGCAGACGGCTGGCGGAGGCGAAAGCGCTGGAGGAATACGCTTCGCTGCCGGCGGAAAAGTATCTGGCCATACAGGCTACCAATGTAGGGATGTTCCCCAAGGTGGAGAAAGCCGTCATCGAAGATGCCGCTTTCTATGAAAAAATCCACACCGGCTACGACCTTGTCTTCAATCCGGCCCGGACCAGGTTCATGTCCCTGGTGCGGGAAAGCGGGGGCAGGGCTTTCGGAGGCCTGAAGATGCTGCTGTATCAGGGAATCATAGCTTATGAGCTCTGGACAGGGGCGGAGATTGACTCCGAACTGGCAGGGAAAGCCTATGGGGAGATGCGGAAAGCCATGAAGATTGAATGATGCATCCTGCTGTCCGCAGACAGATGAAAAAGACGGAAAACAGAAGCAGGGAGACAGAAGATGGGGAAGAAAAATGTGATTTTGACCGGCTTCATGGGGAGCGGCAAGACCTCTGTAGGTCTGAGGCTCTCCTACAGGCTGCGCAGGCCCGTGGAGGATACGGACAAGCTGATAGAGCGCAGAGAGGGGCGCAGCATCAGCGAGATATTCGCGAAAGAGGGAGAGGCTCATTTCCGGCAGCTGGAGACCGCGCTGCTGGCGGAGCTGGCGGAAAGGAGCTACACCGCCATCTATTCCGTGGGAGGCGGCACCCCGGTCCGGCCGGAGAACAGGAAGCTTTTAAGGCAGCTGGGGAAAGTGGTACTGCTGCGGATAAAGCCTGAGACAGTGTACGAAAGGCTGAAAGAAGATACCACAAGGCCGCTTTTGCAGTGCGGGGATCCCCTGAAGCGGATACGGGAGCTGATGGAGAGCCGGAAAGAAGCCTACGAGTCCTGCGCCGATGTCATCCTGGACGTCGACGACATGGAGATGGAGGATATCATAGGAGAGATAGAAAAGGAGATGAACCGAATGAAGCTTTTAGTGATCAACGGACCCAATATCAATTTCCTGGGAATCCGGGAGAAGAGCATATACGGCGCGCAGGATTACCAATACCTGCTGAACCTGATTCAGAAAAAGGCGCAGGACACCGGGAACGACATTGAAGTATACCAGAGCAACCACGAGGGAGCCATCATCGACAGGATTCAGGAGGCTTACTTTGACGGAACGGAGGGTATCGTTATCAATCCCGGAGCCTACACTCATTACAGCTACGCCATCCGGGACGCCCTTGCCAGCATCACGGTGCCCAAGGTGGAAATCCATATCTCGGACATCACGAAGCGGGAGGAATTCAGGAAAGTGTCCGTGACCGCTCCTGTCTGTGACAGACAGATTTACGGACTGGGCCTGGAGGGGTATCTGAAAGCCATCGAGTATATCCTCCAGAAAGCAACATAATTTTTTCCAAGTTTTTTTCAAAAACAGTTGAAATTTGTACTTGTTTATATTAAACTAGTCTAGGATTATATTTGTGAGTAAAATTAGGAGGAATATGATATGATTTCTGCAGGTGATTTCCGAAACGGTATTACCATTGAGTATGATAACAATGTGTATCAGATTATTGAATTCCAGCATGTGAAGCCCGGAAAGGGAGCTGCTTTCGTCAGGACGAAGCTGAAGAACATCAAGAGCAGCGGCGTGATTGAGAAGTCTTTCCGCCCTACTGAGAAATTCCCCCAGGCCCGTATTGACAGGAAAGATCTGCAGTATCTGTATGCGGACGGAGACCTGTACTATTTTATGGATACAGAGAGCTATGAGCAGATTGCCCTCAACAGCGAGACCGTGGGCGATGCGCTGAAGTTCGTAAAAGAAAATGAGATGTGCAAGATCTGCTCCCATAACGGAAGCGTATACTCTGTGGAGCCTCCTCTGTTCGTGGAGCTGGAGATTACGGATACCGAGCCCGGGTTCAAGGGAGATACCGCCACAGGAGCATCTAAGCCCGCCACCGTGGAGACAGGTGCGCAGGTGGCAGTTCCTCTGTTCGTGAATCAGGGAGACAAGATTAAGATTGACACCAGGACAGGAGAGTATCTGTCCCGCGTCTGATTTCAGGTTTATGCTGCTCTTTCTAGTGTCTGCCAGAGCGCGGGCGCTGTTGCGCATGTTGATGAGAAATGGTAAGGACAGCGCAGAAAGAGGAAGAGTATGAATATAAACGAATTCGCAGAAAAAATCTGCAGTGCGGTGAAGAAAGAACTCGGTGCAGGTTACCGGGTGGAATGCAAGGAGGTACGAAAGAACAACGGGGTCATCCTCCACGGACTTCTGGTTCTGGGTGAGGACAGGAATGTGGCGCCGACGATTTATCTGGATACTTTTCTGGAGGCGTATGAAGCGGGAGCTGCGTTCAAGTCTATCTTACAACGGCTGTTGGAAATCTGCCGGGAAGATATGGCGAAAGGAACCGTTGACATGGAATTTTTCCGGTCCTTTGAGCAGGTGCGGGACAGAATCTGTTACCGCCTGATCGGCAGGAAAGGAAATGAAGAACTGTTGGAAGATATACCATATATTGAATTTCTGGATTTGGCAATCTGTTTTTACTATGCCTACCATGGAGATGCCCTGGGAGACGGGACGATTCTCATCCATAACTCCCATCTGGATCTCTGGGAGACTTGTACGGCAGAGCTGTTCGGTCTGGCGAAGCGCAATACTCAGAAGCTGTTCCCCTGGGTGTGCAGCTCTCTCACAGAGGTGCTGGGAGAGATGGCGGGACAGGAAATCAGCCCGGAAGAGGCCACAGTGCAGGAGGAGTTCCTGCAGGAGATGCCTCTGCAGGTCCTGAGCAATGTAAAGAGGACCCACGGAGCCATCTGCATGCTGTATCCGGGCGTGCTGGAGGCGCTTGCCGCAAAGGAGGGGCGGAATTTCTACATCCTGCCCAGCTCCATCCATGAGGTGATTCTGCTGGCGGACACAGGTGCCGGCTCGGCGGGAGAACTCAGGAAAATGGTCGCAGAGGTGAACAGTACACAGGTCGCTCCGGAAGAAGTCCTTTCTGACAGTCTTTACTATTTCGATTCCACCGATAAAAGGGTCAAAATTATTTTCTAAGAATTTCCTTGAATTTATAGTAGACATATCAAACATTTTGTGATATTATAGTCAAAGCGATGTAACAATTTTGTAATATTTGCATCCGTAGTCTAATGGATAGAACGAAGGCCTCCGACGCCTTTAATGCAGGTTCGATTCCTGTCGGATGCATTTACATCGCTTTGGCTTTTATTTACCATATCAGAGAGGAGCCGCAAGCGGCTCCTTGTGTCACGGCACAGTTATGCGGCGCATGGCGGGCCGTTGTATTGTCTGTAAGGAAGGTGTGAAGATATGTCAAATGATAATAAGATGTCAATTCGTGATTCTATTGTAAAATATTCCAAATTCCTGTTCCCTGCCATCGTGATTCTGGTAGCGGCATGTACGGTCTCCTATGCGCTGGGGGCCAACAGCAGGAAGACAGAGCAGCCAGAGGAGTCTGCGCCGCCCGCGGAAGAGACTGTGGCGCCGGTGAGCCTGGAAGGAGAGGGGAGCGATGAACAGCCGGAGGAGGACGCGCCCAAGGAGACGCCGCTGATACTCAGCGAGGATGCCGGTATCCAGGCGCTGATTGCCTCTTATTATGACACTATGGCTTCCGGGGACAGCGCTGCCATGACGGCCCTGTATGATGAGCTGACGGAGAATGAACAGCTGCGCTGCGAGGAAATGGCCAAGTACGTGGACCATATCTCGAATGTGGAGGTTTATACGAAAGACGGTCCTGAGACGGGAGCGATATTGGTTTACGCTTATTACCGGATCAGTTTTCTGAACCATGAGGAGGAGGTCCCCGGCTGGCAGATGTTCTATGTCCGCGACGATGGGCAGGGCGCTTACCATATCAAAAACGAGAAGAACTTCACAGAGGAAGAGAAGCAGTATATCAGTGACGTGTCAGGGCAGGATGATGTGATAGAGTTCCATAACCGCGTGACTGTGGAATACAATGCGCTGATGGAAGCCAATCCTCAGATGCTGACCTATCTTGGAGAGCTGGGCACGCAGGTGAATGCGGCCGTGGGCGTGCGTCTGGCTGAACAGAATGCGGTACCGGCAGAGGGCGATGGACAAGCCGAGGGCACGGAGGCACCGGCCGGAACAGTGACTCCGGATGCTGCAGCTCCGGCGGAGAGTACGCCTCAGAGCGCCCTGGCGACTACCACTGTCAATGTCAGAAGTTCCGACAGCGAACAGGCTGACAGGCTGGGACAGGTAGAGGGCGGCACCAGGGTTCAGGTGCAGGAGGTTCGCGCCAACGGCTGGACGAAGATTGTCTACGATGGTGCAGACGGCTATATCAAAACAGAGTTCCTGCAGATGGAGGAGAGTGCCGAGGGCCAGGAAGTGGTCGGCACTGTGACCGCGAACACCAATGTCAATGTGCGCGCCGCCGCGAGCGAGACTGCCGAGCAGCTGGGAATCCTGGTAGGCGGGGACACAGCGGAGCTTCTGGGAACGGAAGGCGACTGGTGCAAGATAAAGTTTGACGGCAAGGCAGGTTATGTGAAAGCTGAATTTGTCACCCAGTAATGTATAAAATCCTGAAATAAGGAAAGCCTTTTATGGAGAACGGACAGTTCTTTATAAGAGGCTTTTTCAGACAGGAAGGAGATACATTTGCGATGAAATCACAGGAGGCGACGGTATACAGGGAGATACAGAGAAATACAGAGATGGCGATGAAGGCAATCGACACGATTTCGGGAAAGGTGTACGATGATGACCTTGCGCTGCAGATTTCCAGACAATCCTTAAAATATGCGGAACTTTACAATGAGGCATCAAAACAGCTGATGGAGGGAAAGGCGGAGTGCTACCAGAGCAATGCCCTTACCGATGCCATGCTCAAGACGGGCATCCACTACAATACCATGCTGAACACCAGCACGGGGCATATCGCGGAGATGATGATCAAGGGGAGCAACGAAGGCATACTGGAGATGGAGAAGGTGCTGAAGCACAATGAGAACGCGGGGGAGCGCCCTACGGCTCTGGCGAAGCAGCTGATCGACTTCGAGCAGAGCAATATCAAACGCCTGAAAGATTATCTGTAGTGCAGGCGCAGGGGCGGAATTGGAAAAGTTGTGCAAATTGATTAAAAAAATCCCGAAAACTTTTTCGATTTAGTGAATTAAAGTGTTGTGCATTTTACATTCACAGGTTATAATAAGGACAGGGCTATAGTGATAAGAAAGCATAGGAGGAGTCCTATGCTTTTTTCATATAAAAGTAAGAGGAGGATATTAAAATGTCATATGTTGATGAGGTTTTTGACTATGTAGTGGCCAAGAATCCTGCCCAGCCGGAGTTCCATCAGGCTGTGAAGGAAGTTCTGGAGTCCCTTCGCGTGGTGATTGAGGCAAATGAGGAAAAGTACCGCAAGGATGCGCTGCTGGAGAGAATCGTGACGCCTGAGCGCCAGCTGCTCTTCCGTGTGCCCTGGGTGGACGACAAGGGACAGGTGCATGTGAACAACGCTTTCCGCGTACAGTTCAACTCGGCCATCGGGCCCTACAAGGGCGGACTGAGGCTGCATCCCAGCGTGAACCTTGGCATCATCAAGTTTCTTGGCTTTGAGCAGATCTTCAAGAATTCCCTCACCGGCCTTCCCATCGGCGGCGGCAAGGGCGGCTGCGATTTCGACCCCAAGGGCAAATCGGACAGAGAAGTGATGGCTTTCTGCCAGAGCTTCATGACAGAGCTCCACAAGTACATCGGCGCTGACACGGATGTGCCCGCAGGCGACATCGGCACAGGCGCAAGGGAAATCGGCTATATGTACGGCCAGTACAAGAGGCTGACAGGCCTCTACGAGGGCGTGCTCACCGGCAAGGGTTTAAGCTACGGCGGCTCTCTGGCCAGGACTGAGGCTACCGGCTATGGCCTGCTGTATCTGACGGAGGAGATGCTCAAGTGCAACGGCAAGGACATCGCAGGCAAGACCGTGGCAGTATCCGGAGCTGGAAACGTGGCGATTTACGCTATCCAGAAAGCACAGCAGCTGGGCGCTAAGCCTGTGACCTGCTCTGACTCCACCGGATGGATTTACGATCCTGAAGGGATTGACGTGGCGCTTCTGAAAGAAGTGAAGGAGGTGAAGCGCGCAAGGCTCACCGAATATGCGGCTTCAAGACCCGGCGCCCAGTACCATGAGTGCGCTCCGGGCAGCAATGTGTGGACCGTGAAGTGCGACATCGCTCTTCCCTGCGCTACACAGAATGAACTGAACCTGGAGGATGCGAAGACCCTGGTGGCAAACGGCTGCTTTGCGGTGGCAGAGGGCGCGAACATGCCTGCCACCATGGAAGCTACAGAGTATTTCCAGGAGAACAAGGTCCTGTTCTGCCCCGGAAAGGCAGCGAACGCAGGCGGCGTGGCCACCTCCGCTCTGGAGATGAGCCAGAACAGCGAGCGCCTCAGCTGGACTTTCGAGGAAGTGGATTCCAAGCTGAAGGGCATCATGGTGAATATCTTCCATAACCTGGATGATGCGGCGAAGAAGTACGGGATGGACGGGAACTATGTGGCAGGAGCCAATATCGCGGGCTTCCTGAAAGTGGCAGATGCCATGACGGCGCAGGGTATCGTGTAGGCGCGGCGATAAGGAATGAATGGAAATACCGGCAGGGCCAGAGATGGCCTGATGCCGGTATTTTTTCGTACATTCACATATGTGTAAATCCATTATTCGGCAGAACCGACGGCGCTCAGAATCCGGTTCATATCGGCAATCAGGTCTCTGGAATAGGTTTCCGCCTCCCGGTAAATCTGTTCCGCTTCAGAGAATCTGCCGTTGTTCAGCGCATTGATGACAGAGGCGCCGTATTTGTGGAACTTCTGGTGCTTCGGGCCTAAACCTTCCCAGATGGGCAGGATATCGGGGATATCCGGGGTTATGGCATAATAGAAATGGCCGAAGCCGCATTTGGAGGAATCCAGCTGCAGAGGCATGATTTTCTGGGCAAAGACCATCTTCTTCAGGTTGCCCAGCCAGGTATTGTGCGAGGAGATGGCCGAGCGCATATACTGGGCGAATTCCTGGTTCTTCAGGTGGTAGAAAGCGTCCTTTGTCATGCCGCCCATCTGCCGGACAGTCTCGTCTAACGTCTTTTCGATTTCCACTACCGGCTCCGTGGCTTTATGCAGATCCTCCCCCACTGTGCGCATGAAATCCGAACTCTCCCTCAGCTGGCTCTGCATCTCTGTCATGGAGCTGCTGATCTCCTGGCTGAGAGCGGCGAGAGAGCTGACGGAATCGTTGATTCTGGAGACGGCAGCCTGGTTTTCATCATTCAGGGCCCAGACATTTCTGATTCTGTCGGACACGGATGCCAGAGAGTCAATGGTGCTGTTAGCGCTTTCGACACTTCTCTTAGAAGCATCTTTCATGCTTTTTACAAAATCCTCCATGCCGGATGTAAGCTTCTGAGTCTCCTCTGAAAGCTCTCTGATCTCGTTGGCCACTACGGCGAAGCCTTTCCCCGCTTCACCTGCTCTGGCGGCTTCCACGGAGGCGTTGAGCGCCAGCAGGTTGGTCTGCATGGAGATGTTGCCGATGCCGGAGATGATGCTGCTGATATGGTTGGTGATATTGAATAGCTCATCCATATTCTTCTGCATCTCCCGGGATGCTTCGATGGTCTGCTCGGAGAGATTCTTGATCGCAGTCAGCTCCTGCTGGCCGGTCTCGATTTTCTGATATACATCGTCCGTCTCGCCGGATACGCTGACGATCGTATTGGCCAGTTCCTCATGCTGGTTGCTGGCCTGGCCCATTGATGTGCCAAAAATTGTCTCTGTGGCGCTTGTCACTTTCTGGGAGATGTCGATTATCTTCTCTGTCTGGTGCTGCATCGTAAGGTCAAGGGAGCTAATCTGCATCACTGCATTGATATTCTTTTCGAACAGCTCCGCGAACTGCTTGCGTCCGGTGGACAGTCTCTGGTAGATTCCGCTCAATTCCGGTTCGGCGGAATAATCGGCGGCTTTCAGTTGTGAGACAGCCTGCATGAGGACTTTTTTCTTATTTCCAATTGCCATGGCGTTACCTTCTTTCTTTAGAATCAATCACCTCCTTTTATTATACAGTAGTTTATGCTTTTTGCAAACTATTTTTCGTGAAAAGAATTATTTGACAGCTGCGGGCAGGGTGGTTAAAATGGTAAACATAGAACATAAGGGGGGCAGGATTATGGAGAACAGACCAAAACGATTGGAATTTCATCTGGGCGGCTTCGGAAAGGCGGTTCCGCTTCTGACAGCGGCGGCTATGATCGCCTGGGCGGCTTTCAGCCAGTCCAATGTGAACGGATATGTGCTGGCTTTCTTCGCGGCGCTGGTGGCAGGCGTCCTGTTTGCTAAAGACGAGAAAGCCTATGGGGAGGCGCTGGTGTACGGGCTGGGCAAGCCCATGTTCGCGGTCATCGTGCTGTCGGTGATGCTGGCGGCAATCTCCGGCAAGCTGATTTCCTCCAGCGGCGCGGTACAGACCATTGCGGCCTATGTGGTGGCGGCCGGTCTTACGGGCAGATTTTTCGTGGCGGCCACTTTCCTTATCACCTGCCTGCTGGCCTTTGCCACGGGCACCTCGGTGGGGACTTATTTTGTGGTGATTCCCATTCTGTTCCCGGTGGGCGTGATGGCCGGGGCGGCGCCAGAATTCATGATCGGAGCCATTGTGTCCGGAGCGGCGTTCGGCGATAATCTGGGACCGATTTCGGATACGACGATTGCGTCTTCCACCACCCAGCGGGCGGATTTGGGGACGGTAGTCAGGACCAGGATGCGCTACAGTCTGCCGGCGGCAGCGGGCGCGCTGATTCTGTTTCTGATATTCGCCAGGGATACGGAGGCAGGGGAGGCGCTGGGTGGGGCCGAAGCAGTGGCGAAGCCTGTGAGCCTTGTGATGCTCATCGTGCCGGTGGTCATTATCGCGGCATGTCTGATGAGGAGACATCTGATTACGGCACTGTCTTACGGAATCCTTGCGGGGATTGCGGCAGGGCTGATTTCTGGCATCTATAAGGTGAGCGATATTGTGTCATTCCCCGGGGGCTTTTCCGTAGACGGGCTGATTATCTCTTCCGTCACGGGAACGGCGGGGACGGTGGCCATGCTGATTGCGGTGTTTTCCCTGTTGGGGGTGCTGGAGCGCAGCGGTCTGTTCGAGGATGTGGGGGCGCTGCTGTCCCGCTTCGCGAAAAGTGAGCGCAGCGCGGAAGCCACGATTGTCCTGTCCACAGGAATCCTGAGCATGGTGACAGGGGTGATTTCCGTGGCCATCGTGGCGCTGGGCGATTTGGTGAATGATATCGGGGAAAAGGCCGGGGTGGACAGGTACCGCCGGGCGAACCTGCTGGATTGTACAGGCTGTGTGTTCTGCTTCCTGGCGCCGTGGACGGTGCACTGCGTGATTCCGGCCCAGCAGACGGCCGCTTTCGGAGAGGGCTTCTCCGTGGCTCCGGCATCCGTGCCTTTTGTGAACTATTATTCTATCTGCATGCTGGTGATTCTGGCAGCGGCGATTATCACAGGATACGGCAGAAAGCGACAGACGGGGGCGGACAGATGGCGGCAAAGAAATACTATGCGGTAAAAAAGGGAAAGACCACAGGTATCTTTCAAACATGGGAAGAGTGCAGGGCTTCCGTGGAGGGATGCTCCGGCGCGGAGTACAAGGGGTTTGCGGGGCTGGAGGAGGCTGAGGCGTATCTGGGCGGCGGGCAGCGTACGGCGCCTGAAAAAATAGAGGCCGGAGAAACGGAAGACAGGGAGGATACAGGGAATGCAGCGGAGCGGGCTTCCGGGCCGGGAACGGCGGACGCCGGCAGAGGGGAGCAGGGATTCGTCAGGGACGGAGACGAAATCCCCGCCGCCGGGACGCTTCTGGCCTACGTGGACGGCAGCTATGACAATTCTCTGAAAAAATATGCCTTTGGCTGCGTCTTTATACTGCCTGACGGCAGAATATATACGGAATATGGTAATGGGGACAATGCCCAGTCCCTGCGGCACAGGAATGTGACAGGCGAGATGCTGGGGGCCATGTATGCAGTGAAGACTGCCATGATGAGCGGTTTTTCCAAAGTGGAGCTGTGCTATGACTACGAGGGCATTGAGAAGTGGGTCACCGGCGCATGGCGCTCCAAGACGGAGCTGACGGCGAAATACGCCGCGGCCATGCGGGAATGGAAGAAAAATATCACGATTTCATTCCGAAAGGTGGCGGCCCACACGAATGTGTATTATAATGAACTGGCGGATAAGATGGCGAAGACAGGGCTGCGGGAAGGAGGGGGAATCCCTAAGGTGCGCAGTCTGGTTTGATACAGCGGCTATTGCGCAGTGTTCCGTATCGGCGGACTTTTCCGGGTTTCACCGGGCGGTCTGCGTGTGGGAAAGGATTTTGGTTTACGGCGGCGTTCGGGTTTGCCGTGTAAGTCTGTCAGCGGGTATCCGCTCAGGACGTCGTTTTGGAAAGTTGAGAATAAGGTAAGAATATGGAACAAATGAGGTTGAACAAATATCTGGCCCGCTGCGGCGTCTGTTCCAGACGGGACGCGGACAAACTCATAGAGCGAGGAGGCGTGCTGGTGAACGGCCAGTCCGGGCAGGCGGGACAGCTTGTGAGCGGAGAGGACGAGATTCTCGTGTCCGGCAGGCGGGTGCAGGGCGTGCGGGAGACGGTGGTGCTGGCTTTCTACAAGCCTTTCGGGGTGACCTGTACGGAAAGGGATTCACACGCGGAGCGAATTGTGTCCGATGTGGTGGATTATCCGATCCGGGTCACTTACGCGGGGCGATTGGATAAGGACTCGGAGGGGCTCCTGCTGCTGTCCAATGACGGAGATTTGATTCAGGCCATGATGAAAGGCGCGAACCGTCATGAGAAAGAATACCTGGTTAGGGTCAATCATGAGATTACGCCGGAATTTTTGGGGAAAATGTCGAAAGGGGTCTATCTGGAGGAGCTGGATATCACCACCAGGGAGTGCCGGGTGGAGCAGGAGAATAAGTTCGTGTTCCGCATGGTGCTGACGCAGGGAGTGAACCGGCAGATCAAGCGCATGTGCGCTGCCTGCGGCTATCGGGTGAGGAGCCTGAAGCGGGTACGGGTCATGCATGTGACGCTGGGGGATTTGAGGCCGGGAGAGTACAGGGAGCTTGGCTCCGGGGATATAGAGAGGCTGTACCGGGACTGCGGTTTGCGGTGACGGGCGATAAGCGGGCATGGCCGCCGACGGAGTATTGGCGCTTTTCTGCTGGCGGGAAGCGCCGTAAACGGTCTGATGTGAGCGGGATAATAGAATTAGAAGAGTAAAGATGATGAAATAAGGATGGTTGGGAGCAAATGGCGCAGTCTGAAAAAGTGGAACGGATCAAATATCTGGTGGCGACTCTGAACGAGGCCTCCAGAGCTTACTATGCGGAAGACAGAGAAATCATGAGCAACCGGGACTACGATGCCCTTTATGATGAGCTTGCGTCTCTGGAGCGGGAGACAGGCATGGTGCTGGCGAACAGCCCTACGGTGAACGTGGGCTATGGGGCCGTGGAGGAGCTGCCGAAAGAGAGGCACGAAAGCCCGATGCTTTCTCTGGATAAGACCAAGAGCAGAGAGGCGCTCCGGGACTGGCTGGAGGGACATGAGTCGGTTTTGAGTTGGAAGCTGGACGGTCTGACGATAGTGCTGACATACCGCGGCGGGAAGCTGGAAAAGGCAGTCACCAGGGGGAACGGGGAGACAGGCGAGGTCATCACCAACAACGCGCGGACTTTTGTGAATCTGCCCCTTAAGATTCCTTTCGAAGGAGAGCTGATTCTGCGGGGGGAGGCGGTAATCAGTTATTCGGATTTCGAGAAAATCAATGCGGGGATAGAAGATGCAGAGGCGAAGTACAAGAATCCCAGGAACCTCTGCAGCGGTTCCGTGCGCCAGCTGAACAGTGAGATTACGGCGCAGAGGAACGTCAGATTCTTTGCGTTCACGCTGGTGGACGCAGCGGGGGAAACGGGAGATTCCATAAAATCCGATGGGCCAGGGGCTGGCATGGAAACGGCGGATTTCCGCAATTCCGTGGCGGAGCAGTTCCGTTTCCTGAAAGAGCAGGGCTTTGAGGTGGTGGAGCATTATCTGGTGACGGAGGAAAATATCCTGGACACCGTGGATCTTTTCGAGAAAAAGATAGAAGACTACGACATCCCTTCAGACGGGCTGGTGCTGACATACGACAATATCGCATACGGGCAGTCGCTGGGCCGGACGGCAAAGTTCCCCAGGCATTCCATCGCTTTCAAATGGGCGGATGAGCTGCGGGAGACCACGCTGCGGGAAATTGAATGGAGCGCCAGCCGGACAGGGCTGATCAATCCGGTGGCGATTTTCGAGCCGGTGGAGCTGGAGGGCACCACAGTGAGCCGGGCCTCTGTCCACAACATCAGCATCCTGCGGGGGCTCCAGCTGGGAATCGGGGACCGCATTACGGTATATAAGGCGAACATGATCATTCCGCAGATTGCGGAGAACCTGACGGCCGGGGAGGAACTGGAAAGGCTGCGCATGGAAGCCGGTGTCTCCGGGGAGGCGATTGGTATGGAGGAGCCTTTGGAAGAGGACGGAGAGGCCGCTGCGGACGAACGCCCGGAAGAAAGCGATTCCGGAGAAGCGGCGCTGTCCCGGCCGGAATGGAAACTGGTAGAAATCCCGAAAAAATGTCCGGTATGCGGCGGAGAGACGGAAATCCGTCAGGTAAATGACGTCCAGTCACTCTACTGCACCAACGAGAAATGTGCCGCCAAGCAGATCAAGGCATTCACCCTCTTCGTCAGCCGCGATGCCATGAACATCGACGGCCTGTCGGAGGCCACGCTGGAGAAATTCATCGATATGGGATTCATCCATGAGTTCGCGGATCTCTTCCATATGGACAGGTACCAGGAGCAGATTGTGGAGATGGAGGGCTTCGGCGAGAAATCCTATCGGAATCTTATGGAAAGCATAGACCGGGCGAGGCATACCACTTTGCCCAGAGTCGTGTACGGTCTCGGCATTGCCAACATCGGCGCGGCCAATGCCAAGATGCTCTGCCGCTTTTTTGACCATGATTTAAAACGGATGCAGGAGGCGGATGTGGAGACTTTGAGCGCCATAGACGGCGTGGGCGAAGTCATAGCGACAGCCTTTGTGAAATATATGCAGGATGCCGACAATCTTCGGAAAATAGCGAATCTGACCAAAGAGCTGGAGATTGAGACTCCAAAGGTGGAGGAGGGGAGCCAGACACTTTCGGGCTTAAGCTTCGTCATCACCGGTTCCCTGGAGAAATTCGCCAGCCGGGCCGATATGAAAGAGGCTATTGAGCAGAAAGGCGGCAAGGTGACTGGGAGCGTCACCGGCAAGACCGCCTGCCTGATCAATAATGATGTGACCTCTTCCTCATCGAAGAACAAGAAAGCCAGGGAACTTGGAATCCCCGTCCTGTCAGAGGAAGATTTCATGAGACAATATGGGATAGGAATTTGATGATAGAAATTCTGCGGAACTGAAAGGGAGGAAAGTAAGATGCCAATCAAGGTGCAAAACGATTTGCCGGCAAAAGAAATACTGATTAACGAGAATATATTCGTCATGGATGACCTGCGCGCCATCCATCAGGACATCCGTCCTCTGGAAGTACTGATTCTGAACAACATGCCCGTCAAGCAGGACACGGAACTGCAGCTGCTGCGGGCGTTGTCCAACACGCCCCTGCAGGTGGACGTGACTTTCATAAACGTAAAGAGCCATGTGTCCCTGAATACGCCGGCCAGCCATCTGAACAAGTTCTACACGACGCTGGACGAGGTGCGGGACAGGCAGTTTGACGGCATGATCGTGACAGGGGCTCCTGTGGAGGACATTCCTTTCGAGGAGGTGGACTACTGGGACGAAATCTGTGAAATCCTGGACTGGGCACAGACCCATGTCACCTCCACGCTGCACATCTGCTGGGCGGCCCAGGCCGGACTCTACCATTATTACGGCATCAACAAGAAGCTCCTTTCCAGGAAGCTGTTCGGCATATACGAGCATAAGGTGGAGAACCGGAAGATTCCCCTGGTGAGGGGCTTTGACGATATTTTCCTGGCGCCCCAGAGCCGCCATACGGAGACGCCCGCCGAATTGATTCATGCCTGCAAAGAACTGATGGTGCTGGCGGAGTCGCCTGTGGCCGGGGTGTATCTGGCCATGGCCGAGGAGGGGAAGAAGATATTCGTCACCGGGCATCCTGAGTATGACAGGTATTCCTTGAATAATGAATACCACCGGGATCTGAACAAGGGACTGCCCATTCAGGTGCCTTACAATTATTATCCCGGAGATGACCCGAAAGAGAGGCCGCTCCTCCAGTGGCGCTCCCACAGCAACAACCTCTACAGCAACTGGCTCAACTATTATGTGTACCAGGTGACTCCCTATGAGCTGGGGAAAAGCGGAGAAGTCAGCCGCCAATAGAAACTGCAAAAAGGAGCATCCCCATATCTGCGGATGCTCTATTTTTCACGGTCTATTCTTTCACAGCCCTTGTCCCGTATTCTTCCAGCAGTTCCACATATCTGCGATAACGATCCAGCGGGCAGTCGGGAGGCGTCTGATGGTCTACGCTGGGGATGAAGCCGCCGCTCTTCATCACCGGCAGCAGACGCTCAAATTCCCCGCGCATGGCTTCAGTGCTCTGCCGCATGGTCATCTTGTCGAAAGCCCCTATGAAGATGAAATCGGGATAAGCCTCTCTCAATGCGGCCACGTCCACGCCGGCCTGGCGCTCCAGGGGAAGCACGCCCTCGATTCCTACCCGTTTCATCCAGGGAATCATCTTGCTGACATCGCCGTCCGTGTCCACGATGACCTTGGTGCCGTGTGCCTGTATGACAGGGATGACCTTGCGGTAGTAGGGGGCAAGGAATTCGTCAAAGCATTCCTCCGAGATCATCGGGCCGTTGTTATAGCTCATATCTTCGGCAAAAGTCATGAAATCCGGGGTGAGCAGTTCGTAAACCCGGTCAAGCATCTTTATCTGATAATCCGCCAGGTCATCCAGGATACGGTGGTACAGCTCAGGATAATCATAGAAAGAATACAAATGATTCTCGATTCCGAAAAGCGTGCGCGGGAACCAAAAACCGCCGTCCAGGGAGAGCCAGATGGGGAATTCTCCGGCATCGTGGCCTGCTTTTAACCTGCTCATAGCCTGCAGCGGGCCGGCAATCGCGTGTTCGGGATAAAGGTAGGGCAGTAGATTTTCGTAATCCTGTTCATCCTCCATGATAGGCCCGCCGTTGAATGCGGGCTGCGGGCAGTCCCCGGCCTTGTGGGGGAGCCAGAACTGTACATGCTGGTCCAATCCGAGAGATGGGGCCAGCTCATTCCAGGGAATTTCCGTGGAAAGCCCCTGACTGTGCCATGCATCGATGGTCTTGTCCCACCAGGAGGCCCATTCTATCATCGGCAGCCGGTCGTCAGGTTTTTCAAAGCGGAGCACGGCCTGGACGCGTTCACGATTTTTCATATCATCAATCTCCTTTGCTTTTTTCTGGAATTGATATCATGTTATCATGAATCTGTGCCCGGCGTAAATGTGGCGAGGTTATTTTTTAAAAAAATTCTCCGGAAAACAATACCATATAGTTTGCAAAAGACAGTATATTTCCAGACTGCAAACCGATACATCGGGCAAAAAAAGATGTGGGATTCACATTTTTTTATGCATATTTCACATGAAAAAAGTCCGGGCAGGCTTTCTTTTTGGAGAAAATGAAAAAAATCCTTTTTTTGTTCCGGGAAATATGATACAATCGCTTTATTACAAGAGGAATGAAAGGAGAGGGATGGCAATGGATTCGTTCAAATATTATCTTGCGATTGATATCGGCGCGTCCAGCGGGCGCCATATCCTGGCGCATCTTGAGGATGGCCGGATGGCACTGGAAGAAGTGCACCGTTTCCCCAACGGCATGGTGGAGAAAGACGGCGAGAACGTCTGGGATGTGGACGAGCTGTTCGCCCAGATTAAGCTGGGTATGAAGAAGTGCGGGGAATCAGGCAAGATTCCCGTCAGCGTGGGCGTGGATACCTGGGGCGTGGACTTCGTGCTGCTGGATAAGGCGGGCAGGCGCATCGGCAATGCGGTGGCCTACCGCGACGGGCGCACCAAAGGGATGGATGAGGAAGTATATAAGATTATTTCCGAGGATGCGCTGTATGCACGCACCGGAATCCAGAAAGCAATCTTCAACACGATTTATCAGCTGATGGCCCTGAAAGTGAAGAAGCCGGAGCAGCTGGCGGAGGCGGAGACCATGCTGCTGATGCCGGATTATTTCCATTACATGCTTTCCGGTGTGGCGGCTGCGGAATATACGGAGGCTACCACAGGACAGCTGGTGAGCCCCGAGACCAGGGACTGGGATATGGAGCTCATCAGGAAACTCGGCTATCCTGAGAAGATTTTCCAGAAAATGGTCACGCCCGGCACCGTGCTTGGAGAGCTGACTCCCGAGGTGCAGGAAGAGGTGGGATACAATTGCAAGGTAGTGGAGCCTGCCACCCATGACACCGGTTCCGCTGTCATCGCGGTTCCCACGGCCAGCGATGACGCACTGTACATCAGTTCCGGCACATGGTCCCTGATGGGGACGGAGTTGATGGAGGCCAACTGCTCCCCTGAGAGCAAGGCCAGCAATCTGACCAATGAGGGCGGGTACGACTATCGTTTCCGTTTCCTGAAGAATATCATGGGGCTGTGGATGATCCAGTCCGTGAAAAAGGAAATCGGCGGAGAGCTTGGCTTCGGTGAAATCTGCGACATGGCGTCCGAATGCACCATCTCCTCCATCGTGGACTGCAATGACGACCGTTTCCTGGCTCCGGCCAATATGACCGAGGAAGTGCGGGAGGCCTGCAGGGAGTCCGGGCAGCAGGTGCCGGAGGGACTGGCCGAAGTGGCGTCCGTCATTTACAACAGTCTGGCCCAGTGCTATGCGAAGACCATACGGCAGCTGGAGGGCATCACCGGGAAGAAATATGACTGTATCCATATCGTGGGCGGCGGTTCCAATGCAGACTATCTGAATCGTCTGACAGCTAAGGCTACGGGCGTTCCTGTGTACGCGGGTCCTACAGAGGCCACTGCCATCGGCAATATCGCGGCGCAGATGATGTCGGCAGGAGAACTGGCAGGCTTGAAAGCCGCCAGGGCGTGTGTGTTCGAGTCTTTCCCTGTCAGCCAGTACCAGCCGTAGGCAAATCGGGAACAGGCAGGGAGCGGTTTCTTAGCCTGCGGCGGATTCGGAATGCTGCCGCAAAAAGAATGCCGGAAAGCCGATATCCAATAAAACGGAAACCTTAATATGAAAAAGGATTTCAATATAAAGAAAGGATGAAAAGAAATGACAGCAAAGGAAAGATTTGAATCCGCAAAAGAGATTTACGCATCCTACGGCGTGGATGTGGAAGATGCGATTAAAAAGTGTATGGAGGCTCCTGTAGCGCTTCACTGCTGGCAAGGCGACGATGTGACCGGCTTCGATCATGACGGCCCCCTGACCGGCGGCATCCAGACCACCGGAGACTATCCGGGAAAGGCCAAGACTCCCGAAGAGCTGATGCAGGATATGGACAAGGCTTTAAGCCTGATGCCCGGCAAGAAGAAGCTCAATCTCCACGCAAGCTATGCCATCTTTGAGCCCGGCGAGTTCGTGGACCGGGACAAGATTGAGCCCAGGCACTTTGCGAAATGGGTGGAGTTCGCCAAGGAGAGAAATATTGGTATCGATTTCAATCCCACATTCTTCTCCCATGACAAGGTAAAGGACGGCCTGACCCTGTCCAGCCCGGACGAGGAGACCAGGAAGTTCTGGATCGACCACGGCAAGGCATGTGTCCGCATCTCCCAGTATTTTGCGGAAGAGACCGGCGTTCCCTGTGTCATGAATATCTGGACCGGCGACGGATACAAGGATATTCCCGCCGACCGCATGGGCCCCAGGATGAGATATAAGGATTCCATAGAGCAGATTCTGTCCGAGCCTTTTGACAAAAATAAAGTGAAGCCCTGTGTAGAGTCCAAGGTGTTCGGCATCGGCGTGGAGGCTTATACTGCCGGAAGCGCTGAGTTCACGCTGAGCTTTGCCGCTACCCATGACGGCTGCCTGCCTCTGATGGACAACGGACATTATCATCCCACCGAGGTGGTATCCGACAAGATTCCCGCGCTGCTGTGCTTCTATCCGGAGATCGCTCTGCACATTACAAGACCTATCCGCTGGGACAGCGATCATGTGGTGCTGTTCGATGACGAGACAAAAGAGATGGCAAAGGAAATCATCAGATGCGACGGTCTGGACAGAGTCTACATGGCGCTGGATTACTTTGATGCCAGCATCAACCGCGTATCCGCATGGGCCATGGGCTTCCGCAGCTGGCAGAAAGCGCTGCTTATGGCTATGTGCACTCCCAATGCAGAACTGAGGAAGCTGCAGGACGAGAACCGCATGACTGAGCTGATGGTGCAGCAGGAGGCTGTGAAGACCCTGCCTTTCGGCGACGTATGGAACGAGTACTGTGAGCGCTGCGGCGTAGTGTCCGACAAGGATTTCTATGGCGAAGTGAAGAAGTACGAGGATGAGGTTCAGCTGAAGAGATAAGTGTGGGAAGTTCATTTTTTCAGGATTATGGCCGGGGCGGCGGAGTCATTGCAGCCCCGGCCGTTTTTGCCGGTTTATGAGACGGGCGGGAAAATGGACTTCCTCTGTCAGGGCCATGGAGGTATCGCCCCGATGATTTTGGATGGCGCATGGCAGGTGTGGACGTAAAAAATGGAATCACCCCCTGCATGTGCAGAGGGTACAATCCATTGAGCCTTCTTTTGTTTAAGCTCCTTGCGCTCTACAAGGAGAATCATCCATTGAGCCGTTTTTATTTTAATGTCTCCCTGCTCTGGGGCGACAATCATATTGTACCCTTATTATATGCAATTATTTAGGAAAACACAAGTAGTTTACATGAAAAATATTTGCTATAACAATAAAAAATTAGAATTTTATTATCTGTAGCAATTGCCGCAGGGGGTTTTTCCTTTGGCAAGTGCCTCTTCCAAGGTCACTTGATAGGCATTGTCCATACCGCAGCCATTCTTCTTGTGGTATCTTTTGGCAGTATCATCAATCCAGACCATTGTAGAATTGCTATTGCCGGATGGTTCTGGTTGCTGGGGAGAGACTGCGGGTACCGGAGTAGGCGTTTCTGTAGGTATCGGAGTGGGGATTGGTGTAGGCTGTGGCGTGGGCGCTTCTGTTGGCACAGGAGTAGGTATAGGTGTAGGTTCTGGAGTAGGTGCCACCGTTGGGGTAGGAGCAGGTGATTCGGTAGGCTTCGGAGTAGGAACCATGGTAGGTAGCGGCGTAGGGCTTGGCGTGGGCGATGGCGCCAAGTCAGCAGCCGGAGTCGGTGAGGGCTTTGCAGGTGTGTTTTCTGCAAGTGCGTAGCTGCTGGCAGGAACTTCAGCACTGCTGGAGCTGCTTTCTTTGGACGAGGCATCATCTTCCAATGTAAAACCAAAGCCGATGAGGCTGATGGCTAATGCAAGGGCGGAAACGCCAGCCAGCTTGAAACGTTTTTTGGATGGGCGTCTCCGGATGATGTTTACCAATCCCATTGTTATGAATATTGGGACGCAAATTAGGCATGCCAAAAAAGACAGTAAAAAAACAGTGTTCATAGTGATTTCCCCTTTTCATTTGTTCTTAATGATGCTTAAGTGATGTTAGAACTTTGCCCTTAGCTCGACAACCCTGCCAATAATCTTGACTGGCTTAGTCTCTATCTCCTCATTTGTGAAGAAGATAGGCTCATATGATGGATTGTTCGATATGAGCTCTATGCCGTCCCGATACTTGCGCAGCCTCTTGCAGGTGGCATCCGTGCCGTTCACGGTAACTATGACAATCTCTCCGGATTCTGCGTCATCCTGCTGGCGCACGATAACGATATCTCCCTCGGACATCTTAGGCTCCATGCTGTTTCCGTGAATCTGCAGCCCGAACAATCGTCTACTTGTAGAAGATTGTTCTCGGCCAAGAGATTGATGGTTTCACGTTTTGCCATATGCTACCCTCTTCTTCTCATACACCCTCCGGGAATAGCTCACCTCCCCATATACCGTCTTCACGGTCGTCACCCGCTTCCCTTTGTCGCGGTATGCTTTCCTGTCCCTTCCTTCAGCCAGCCTATCATCATACTTCTCCAGCACAATCCGCGTAAGCTCCGCTCCATAGGTACATATATATTTATAGATTTTTTGCTCCAGGGTCTTGAATGATACCAGTTTTTCCTCTACAATAGTCTTCATCATGCAGTCTCCTTCTTTTGTTTTCTTGGTCGTTAACATCATAAAGGATTTCTGCATGTTTGGGAGGTAGGGATTTTCTCTGCTTCCCTTTTATTTTTAGTGTGCTCCCTCCCTCTGCCAATAATAATTATACACTAACTGTGCCATATGTAGGGCATTTTCACCGGATTTGCCTTCGCTGATGCAGCCAGGCAGGTCGGGATAAGTGATGGTGAAAGAGCCGTCTTCATTTGGATGAAAGACAGCTGGATATATATATTCTACCATAGATGGATTCTCCTTTATTTTGGCATAGCGACAGGGCTTCATTTTGACCCTGTCGCTGTCATTCCTGAATTCTGTATAGCAATGGGCCGGATGGGCATATCAGGCGTGCTGCTTCTGCTGATAGATTGCCGTAAGCGAATCCTGTAGAACCTGTGAAAAATTGATGTGGTTCTTTTCTGCGAAAGTATTGAGCCATGCAGGGATGGTGAGGTTTTTCCTGACAGCCTTTTCGCCATATTTTTCCGCATAGGAATCCATGTCCAGGACGAGCATGCTGACAAAGCCGCCAGGCTCCGGGGTTATGCTTTCCAGCGGGCTGGCCGGAGGGGCAGGCTTTCCGTCCTCCAGTTCATCCAGGACCCAGCCGGAGGCGGCATCCATGCCCATGACCATTGCTTCTGCCAAAGTATCGCCGCCGCTTACGCAGCCAGGGAGATCGGGAACTACAACAGCATAAGCGCCTTTCCTTTCCTCATCGGGATAGAAACAGGCTGGATAAGTCAATTTCATAAGAGAACCTCCTTTATTGTGTGCGTCACCGGGCTCTATAGCCCGGCCTGCTTAAGAATCTGCTTGACTATTTGCGGGGCAATGTCTCCGGGATGATTCGGAATCGTGACTTTGCCTGGTTTAGTGGGATGGATGTATTGATAGTGTGAACCTTTTGCTTTTTTGAATTGCCATCCATCAGCTATGATTATCTTTTCTATTTCCCGGAATTTCATGTGTATACCTCCCTATGATTTTATTATACGCATAATGCGCATAAAGTCAAGGCGTTTGGGAAATTTTTTCATAAAAATAGAGATTTTTAAAAGTTGCACACAATTCACACAATGCACATGTATAATAATACTTGAAGAGGTAGGTGGAAACGACATAGCTTCTTTCACATTGCAGGGGCACGGCAGCAGCCGTGTCCTTTTACGTGGGAAGCTTTCCATGGCAGCAGGGCTGGAGGGGAGACGGGATGGTACAGGAATGGGCGAAAGCATTCTATCGGTCAAAGCGGTGGCTGAAGTGCAGGGACGCATACATAAAGGACAGGATTCTGGCGGACGGCGGGCTGTACGAGGAATGCAATGACAGGCCGGGATACATCGTGCATCACAGGGAGCCGCTCACCCAGGAGACCATAACGAATCCTGAGATATCCCTGAACCATAGGAACCTGGAATATGTCTGCAAGGACTGCCATGACAGGTTCGAGGGCCATGGGATAGGCGGGGGCAGCAGCCTTACATGCAGGTTCGATGAAGACGGCCAGCCGATATCGATGAGGGAGGTGGACAGAGATGGAAGAAAACATTAATAGCTGTGAAGGAATCCTGATCGGAAGAGAAGCCGTGACAGTCATTGGAGAAGGGGCCATCGTCATCCGGCTCGGACAGTGCTGTAGGAAAGAGACGACAGAGGAGATGGAAAAGGAACTGGCTGAGAAGTTCGGGAGGAAGGTCATCTTACTTGACTCGAGGTTCGGCGAGATCCTGACACTCCCCCCTGAAAAGGAGCCGGGGGGCGCTCCCGGGAGACCGTAGGGGTGGCTTTCCTTTAACACACAGGCCGCGCGTAAAGGGGGTGTGGTATATGGGCGCGCACAAAGAGGAGATGGGAGGGCGCATCATCAGCCCTGACGACTCTGGATATCTGGACAGGGTCAGGCGGATAAAGAAGGAGGGGATGAAGATGCTTGGAAAAACGAACATAACAGCATTGAAAGAAGGTGGCACCGCAACTGAAATTGAGGAGTACAGATGGATTCAGAAAGAGGCTGGAAGAATCAGAGGAAATTTTGTGAAATGCATATGTAAAGGTGGATATCTTGTGGCAATTACTGAGGATGGGAGCGTGGCATACACGGAAGATGGGGAGGTATGGGGAGTTCTTACATTAGGATATGAAAGATGCCACCTGAACGATATCGACTGGGACGGAAAAAGGTTCCTGATAGTGGGTAGTTACATGGGCACGGAAATCAGCGATTCCGAGAGCTCCGCGCTGATGGTGGCCACTTCTGATTTCAAGGCGTTGGAGAAACTTGGGCCGCTACAGGATTCCCAAGGCAAGTATTATCTGGAATATTATGCAGTGATGCCACAGAATGGTGTATATGTCGTTTTGGCGCGGAAAGGCCCTCTTGTGTATGCCCTCTTCACAGATCTTGTAGATGTAAAGAATTCAAGTTATTTAGAATATGGAGGAATGGATGCGACCGGTGTAAAATGCTGCATCTCTGCGAAGAATTCTGGATGGATGCTGGCGATGGTCTGTGCTACAGGAAGGTATGCTGGTAGTGGCAATTTCAGTAGGATATATTATGACAAGGCCGAAACCAGTACTTCTAACAGCTTGTCTGATACTACTACCGTATTTGAATGTAAAGACAGACTGTACTTCATGAACAGGAAATCGGGAGGTGACTATAGGCTCGGTAGGTATACAGATGTCGGAGAAGTGCTAGTGATGTCCACAGGGAAAGATTTTGGGTTCATTGATGGAGTATATTTTGATGGCTGCGAAATCTTTATCAACCACCATGAAGCATTGGTAGTAAGGAAAGGGGAGAGCATCGAAGAAAAAACAGTTGAAGATATGACGGAAATCGCACCAGAGATGCAGATGAACTGTATATCGAAAGCATTCGGAAGGCTATATATCTTTGGAAACCAGGGGACCATACTGGAGTCCAGCACTGAGACAGGAAACGAAGCCGGCATTGCAGTGCAGACAATATCCGCCAAAAAAGCACTGGCGGATGCAAAGGCTTATACGGATGTCAGGTATGTAGAACTGGAAGCAAGGATTGCTGCACTTGAAGCTACTAAAAAAATGGAAGAATGAGGAGGTTTTATGGTATGTACAAGATGAAAATTGCGATTATCGCAGCAATAATGGCACTCTCCGGATGGCTGGGGATTCTGGCAGTGCCGGTGTTCCTGCTGGTCCTGTGCAACCTGATAGACTATGCCACGGGGCTCATGGCGGCGCCCTACAGGACAGAGAGCGTGAACAGCTACAAGGGCATCAGGGGCATCGTCAAGAAGGTGTGCATGTGGCTGCTCATCGTGGTGGGAGTCATTGTGGATGCGATGCTCAATTACGCAGTGGAGTACATAGGCTGGGGGATTGCGCTGCCTTTTATCGTGGCCACTGTAGTTGCGGTATGGCTGCTGGTCAACGAGATTATCAGCATCCTGGAGAACATTCTGGATATAGGTGTCACTATTCCTCCTGCCATTGGTCAGGAACATAAAGAAAACGGTGGAAGAGAGGACAGATGTGCTGGCAAAGGAGGGCGAGGATGGAAAAGGAAACATTGTATGAAGGGCCGGACATCTCTTATCACAATGGGAACGTGGACATCAAGCGCGTCCGGAATGCCGGGTGCGGGCGTGTAGGCATCCGGGCCGGGTATGGGAAGAACAACGTCGACCAGAGGTATGTGGTGAACGCCCTGGCGTGCTACAACCTGGGAGTGACCGTGCTGCTGTACTGGTTCTCCTATGCCTACACGGTGGCAATGGCGGCTGCAGATGTTGGATAGTGCGTAGGGGCGACAAACAAATACAAATAAGAAAGGGACTTCCTCAATCCTTAAAAGGCTATGACAGAAACGGTTATAGTCTTTTTTCATGCGGTAATTACCGTATGAAATGAACTCCTATTCCCCCAAACGGAGAAATACCCATCAATGATATTCCGCAATTCAAAACTCCGACAATTAACGGAAGAAAATCATTTATCAGTACCGAAACCAATCAATCATATCAATCAATCCATATCACAGGAGGGTAAAGACCATGAACAAAAAGCAGGAACAACAGATTTTGGACTATTACAGCACCACAGACAAATATATCCGTAGCAAGACACACTCCAATGCGCATCAGACGGTATTTACCAAAGAAAACGATAAATACCAGTGGCTTGTGTTGGAACAGAAAAGCCAGTGCGAAGTAGAGGTAAGGCAGACCGACAATCATGGAACAATCACAGCGAGGGATAATTACGAACTGACAAGAAATCTCCCTAAGTGCGTGGGCGTGGAGCGTTTATGTGAGGGTGCAAATTTTCAGATACCTTTTAATGCTGATGAAATCAATCTAATTTATCAGTTTGGAAAGCAGAGCAAAGCGGAAACGTGCGCTCATTTATCCGCAATCCTGCCACAGATAAAGGACAGCGACACCAAGCAGATAGTAAGCGACACATTAAAGAAATTAAATTCCCTGTCAGAAGAAACGTGTGCGGAACTGACCGCCACCACCAAAAGACGGAAACTGACCGAGCGTGACCATTCCATAAAGGCAAGGTTAGCCAGAGCAAAGGAACAGGCAAAACAGCCGACAGTTGCCGAGGGGAAAAAGCACAGAACCCACAGCAAAGGAAAGGGGGATATGGCACTATGAAACTTTCACGATACGAGCAGGAAACGATTGTCAATTATAATGCAGGAGAACAGACCGCCACCCTCTACACAAGGGATAAGGCGGTCATGCGGAAACTTGACACGCTTGTTGCCGACTTTCCCGACATATACAAGCTGACAGGGCAGGACGAGGTATCTAAGACCTATTCCTTTCCGAAGTCTTTTATCGGCTACCGCAAGCCGAGGGCGGTCAGTACCGAGCAGAGGGAACGGGCAAGGCAGATGATGATTGCAAATAACAAGGCAAAGGGAAATTAAAGAAAATTTAATGGAATTGTGTGTGGGGTTGTGGTAAAATATCAGCATTGAATAATTCAACAAAATTGAATTTGTAGAGGTGGCTCAAATGGATATATCTTTTTTCTCTAGTGATTATACTGTTCGCCGTATGGAAAAAACAGATGCCACGGCAATATATTTACTGTGCAGTAAAAATGGTTTGTATTATCAATACTGTCCGCCATTTGTGACAGAACAGAGTATTCTTGATGATATGAAAGTCTTGCCTCCAAATAAAGAAATGTGCGACAAGTATTATGTAGGGTACTACAAGGGGGAAGAATTGATTGCTGTTATGGATTTGATTATGGCATATCCTGATGAAAAAACTGCTTTCATAGGCTTTTTTATGACAGAGGCATCTATTCAAAATACTGGAATTGGAAGTAATATTATTGACGATTTATGCCGCTATCTGGCCGACATCAGGCTTTCGAGTGTACGGCTTGGCTGGGTGAAAGGCAATCCCCAGGCAGAGCATTTTTGGCATAAAAACAATTTTAAGGAGACGGGGATTACATACGACACGGATAACTATACTGTGGTTGTAGCTCAACGAGTTTTATAAATTTCATATAGGAGGTACATTTATATGGTTTATTTTTCTAACGGACAAATAACTATTCGTAATATGGAGTGCGGAGATGCACAGGCAATTACGGATGCTGAAATCGAACAGGGATGGGATGCAACCATTGAGAAATATCAAAAAAGATTGGAAGATCAACAATCAGGGAAGGCAATTTCATTGGTTGCAGAATATTCTGGAAAACCAGTTGGCTATATAAATATTTATCCCAATAGTGCATGGGGAGCATTTGGAGGAAAAGGCTACCCGGAAATCGTTGATTTTGGCGTTTTAGAAAAATACCGGAACCGGGGTATTGGTACAGTTTTAATGGATATAGCTGAAAAAATTGCCGCTACATATGCGGACATAGTGTACCTGGGTGTTGGGCTTCACAGCGGCTATGGAAGTGCTCAGCGGATGTATGTAAAGCGTGGTTATATACCAGACGGTTCTGGCGTTTGGTATCAGGACAAAATATGCAAGCCCTATGAGGAATGCAAAAATGATGACGATTTGGTTTTGTATTTTTCAAAGAAATTGTGAGGTGACAGATAATAAAATGATATTGTTGATTGTTGATACTCAAAATTTAATTATGAATCATGACTTATATGAATTTGAGACTTTTGTATATCGTATTAAAACACTAATCAAAGAGGCGCGCAATAATAATATAGAAGTTATTTATGTTAGACATGATGATGGTGTTGGACAAAAATTAACGAAAGGCGCATTAGGCTATGAAATATACGAAGAATTTCAGCCGATGCCAAATGAGCGTGTTTTTGATAAAAATGTAAACAGTGCTTTTCGAGATACAGGGTTGTTGGAGTACCTGCATGAAAAAGGCGAAGATACAATTATTATTGTAGGGCTACAGACAGATTACTGCATAGATGCAACAGTGAAATGTGGTTTTGAGCATGGGCTTAAAATGATTGTTCCGGCAAATACAAATAGTACGTTTGATAATGCGTATATGACAGCGGAAAAGTCTTATAGATATTATAATGAGTTCATGTGGAATGGAAGATACGCTGAATGTATTTCATTTGAAAAAACGCTTGAATTGATGAAGATGAATAGGTAAATTCACGTTTGTCGGGAAAAATCAAGACAGAAAAATGATATGAAAACTGAATATTGTTTACCTTTAGGTAGCGATTATCTTAACAGACAATCCGCTACCTTTTTTATTTCAGAAACTATCAACACAGCACAGAAAGAATGAGGTATCAGAAATGATTGAGAGCAAGAATGACACAAGCAAAAACTTAGAAAAGGCATTGCAGGCATTGGAACAGGCAAAACAGCGTGTAGCCAACGAAAAGAAAAAGCAGAATGAGAAGAAACGGAAAGCCGAGAACCACCACAAGTACATCATGGGCGGTATTATTGTGAAGTATTTCCCTGGATATTCCCAGCGAACGTACTGTTTACCGTGTCATGAAGTATATCGGCATCAGCCATCATCCCAGGCGCAAACCAAACGGAATCACAAAAGCGGATCGGGAAGCCCGGAAATCAGAAGATCTGTTAAAACGTGATTTCAAGTCAGAGGAACCGCTGGCGAAGTGCGTAACAGAC
>CAJTHM010000032.1 GCA_910576125.1 Lachnospiraceae bacterium
TCACAAATTCATCTGGTGTAACGAACATATCCGACAGATAATCCTCGATGTCTACATCCCTGAAATCAGTAAGCTTTCCTTCCTGGTTTTCCAATGTGAATCCTTGTTGGCTCTTCACTTTCTGGAAGACTATTTCTTTATTCTTCTTAAATGGTAACTTCATGTTCTGACCTCCTGGTGCAGATGACAATCCTTCTTAAGGATTCAAAATACTGATTCATTTGTTGCATGGCAAAAAATATTTACATGGATATCATACCACAAATACATCTTTATTTCTACATATAGTATGAAACCGTAAAAAAATAGGGCATACCAGATAAGTCCCCCTATCCGATATGCCCTATGAGCCGCTTAAATGATATCCGCTTAAATGATACCATTCTCTTTCAGCGTCTGTAGATATCCCTCTGCAAGCTTCGGGTTGATCCTGACCAGCCCGCTGATATTGTCATACATCCTCTGCTGTCGTTCCTCCGCTTCCCTCTTTTCCTTCTGTTCCATCTCAGCCGCTTTCACTTTCTCCTCTTTCCTTGCCATGATTGATTCTGCATAGCCCCTTACCATTGCATTATGCGCATCCTCCTTGCGCCTTACAGCATTGATTCTTTCCTGTCTCCTGAGCGCATCCATCTTCTTTTCTTCTTCCATCTGTTTCCTGCGCTCAATCCTGCCATCCTCCATCCTTGCCATAAGTTCCAATGTAGAATTGTCAGGCTTCGCATAATCAAGCAGATGGCCGTACCTGTCCTTTGCCTCTTCCTCACGCTGCTGTCTGGTCTGCCAGCCAACATGGTTTGAATCCAGATATTTATCCAGTAGATGTCCATAAGAGTTCTTAATCGCTTCATTCGTGTTACTATCATTTGTATTATATGTACTCATATTTTGATATCCTTCTGTTATATGCAATGATTATCTTCTCTGCTGCTTTCTGTACCATTCATTCTGCTGCTCAAGCTCTTTCCTATGCTGTTCATCTCTTTCCAGCATCAGTCTTGCCTGGCTTATCTTCTCTGAAGTCTTTTCCGTAGTATCCCTCACTCTCCGTAGGCTGTTTATTGCATTCTGCTTTCTCTCGGCTTCCAAGCGTCTCTTTTCTTCTGCCTCCCTCCGCGCCCTCTTCTCTGCTTCACTTCTTTCTATGATGGATTCCACAAAGGCATTCTTTTCATCGTTGCGTCTCTTTTCTTCCCTCTTCTCACGTTCAATGCGCTCCTTCATCCGGATGCCGGCCTGTTTATTGGCCTCCTCCCTTTCTTGCCGCATGCGTCTGCATGAATTCTCAATCCCCATCATGTCATCGTAGAGGGTATCCTCAGACCTCACGCCGTCAAGAAGATGCCCATATCTGCTCCGGGTCTCTTTTTCAATCTCTTTTTGCGTCTTATATTCCACCTGTGGCCTGTCCAGGATGCCATCAAATAGGTTGCCGTACCTTTTGTTCATTTCATTGTCTCTGTTTGTTGTCATTAATTTTGTATCCTCCGTTAATCGTCAATTTCAATCTTCCAATTAATCATTGCATCATACACTTTATCAGGAATCTTACCCTTATACCTATCGGCAGTGATAAGAACAAGTGCTTCCTTATGTCTCTTATAAACCATAAACGCTTCTTTTGGTGTGCCATAGACACCCAGTTTGACATTTTTATCATCTATATTCAGTGCGGCACGGTATTTGCCTTTGTCATAGCTTACCCCAATCGGATATTTGCCGCGCTTTCTTCTGCAGTTCAGCAACAGGGTATTGATTGTATGCGGAACAAATACGCACGTTTCAGGGCTGTACACCTTATTCCCTTTGCAAAGAATATCTTTATCCAGATCCATCTGCTCATTGCCAATCATATAATAATTCTCTTCTACCCACTTATAGAACCGTTCCTTATCCTCCAACCAGTAATCACAGATGGTACAGCCTATATACTCTGGAAATCTCTTATGCAGTTTCTTGTTATAACAGCGTGAATACATATCATTCCATAATCTTGCCGCTTTCATACGGCTATAATTCAGGAACGGCACGTACTTCTGCTCCCTGCCCAAATCTCCCACTTTAATCTTTCCATTCCGCAGATCGTGCAATTCCTTGTCGGACACATAGATAAGGTTATTGTATTTACTGTTTGAGCCATCACCGTCAATGTGATATATCTTGCTCTTGCCCTTCACTGGCTCCAAAAATGCCTGTGCGACCAGATAGTCTGCATTCACATCTTTCTTATATTCCACACTGTTTTCATCTTCATAATATATTTTCCAGTGTACCTTATTTGTCTTTGATGCCACTGTATCAGCATGTACATAGAATTTGCCCCTGGCATCATTGGCTAATCTTCCCTCGGATGAAATGTAATAGTGCTTTGTTCCATCTATCAGCATGAATGTTTCAAGTTTATTTAATGGTACTATGCCTGTACGCTTTAAATCTAATGTCTTTATTTCCTGCATTGTTTACTTTAGATACTTCCTTTCGATATGTCTTTAGATAACTCAGCACCAAATTGTGCCAAGTTAATAATTGAGCATCCAGAATGGACACCCTGATATAATTCATATGTATTCAATTGTAGGTTCTCGCCCTTATGGCGATTACTCAATTCTGTGAAATCGTGATATGACGTTTCCAGATTTGGAAGCACTGATTTCCCCCACTTATGGAGGAATTTTTCTAAGACGTGCACACCGACTTATAATGGACTAATTTTTATAGATTTGCAGTTGTACCACCGTGGGACAACCTTTTTTCACTTCTGTGAAAAACTCATCCCTTTTATGGCGATGAGTTTAAACCCATCGCCATAGGTTTAGTATCAAACACTTTAAACCGTTCGCTTATCGGACATACTCTGCACTTCCGGATGCCCAGATTTAGGACATCTAAATTTTCTGCCATCATCTGATAGAAATATTGTTACCATCAGCCAATACACAAACCTGTCTTACCATGATAACAGCTGTGCTTCAAGTACGCTTGTATAGCAACCGTACCTATAGGTACACGCCAGTTCCTCGCAGGGAACCATCATCCCATGGGACTACAATTAAATGCCGATACCTATAATAGTCATGAATATCTATGTTACAATCTTCATTTTTGCTAGGTTCATTTGAACCTACCCTTTATCGGCATCAGTATCCTGATTGTCGCCTCTTTCTCTCAACGGACACCACTCAGGGCTTTCCTTTGGCAACTCACCAACACCTAATTTCCCTATATCGTCAGTCCTGTCTTCATGGTCACAATAATAAATCCTACTGCCATAATCATACATCCTGGCAAATCCACATTCAGCGCAGTTTTGCGTCCTATGATTCCTCATTTCCATATGTATCATCCTCACCCTTTTCCCTGATGCTGTCGAACAGCAAATCACTTGCACGGAACGCCACATATTCATGTTCCGGTATGATGCACGTCTCCCCGGTATGCAGGTTCCTCCCTTTCTTCTCTTTGACTGTCCGTATCTCGAACCTCCCGAATCCTGTGAACATCACCCTTTCATCCTCGCTGAGGTAGTCCTTTAATGTCTCTATGAACAGCCCTACGGCATTGAACGCAGATTTCTTGGTTATCCCTCCGTTCTCCGCCATCCTGTCCGCGAATTCTTTCTTACAGATTGCCATTCTATCAGTTCCTCCTTATCTTTTTATCAGTCTTTAGTTTCATAGTGCTTGCCATCAGATGAATCCATGGCATCCTTCATTTCTTCCTGTTCCTCAAAGAACGCCCTGACGAACCTTTGGAATCTCCTGTCATCCGTAACAGCCTTATCTGCATTGCATTGTTTGCGGTGCCTGGGCTTCTTCTTTCTGCTATTGGAAGATTCCTTTTCTTTGCCCTTCTCAGGCGCATCAACCACGATGACACCCATGGCATTATTATCGCTCCGCTCATTCTGGAACGGCTTGAAGTGGACACTGTATCCCCTTTCTATATGCTCGCCGTCAAGATTGGCATGATGGATGAAATAAGTCTTCCTGTCCTCTCCAAGGATGAAGCCGTAGCCCCTATCCTGGAAATATCTCGTTACCTTGCCATACATAGTCTCCTAATCTCCTCCTGTAGATTTTCTGTAGTAATGAAATCGTTGTTTTAAGTTACCGGGATGCAAGGGCGTAGGATGCCCCTGTGACGCGCTGTGGTGCCCATATAAGGGCTTTGATGGATGATGTATAGATTTATTTGTATGTGGGATTCAGGCACTAAAATAAGCCTCACAGATGGCTGTACATAATTAATACTTCACAGCCTACTGTGGGACTTATTTATATGTCCGAATATTCAATTGCGATGTACAGGATTTCTCCTTTCTCCTGAAAAATTATACTTTGGAGCCAACGAATAGCAAAATACTTTGGTAATCAAAGGTAATCAAACCAGAATCGCCGAAGCCCTTGATTTTACTGCATTTGTTGCACTTTCTCCAGGGGTTCGAGCCCCCTTGCTTCCATTTTTTGTTGCCTGAAAAGCGCTGATTTTGTTGGCTTTGCGGGGTCTGTCCCATTTCCTTTCGCCAAAAGGTAATGAAAAAGGTGCAAAGCCTTTGATAATCCAATAAAGACTTTACACCTTGTTTGGTGGCTGCTATTCAATTGTCCAGAATGTTATTCTTTGATTTTGTCGATTTCTGAAAGATTTATGCCAAAAGAATTTAAGATGACCTTTAATTCTATATAGCGGTCTTTCATAAGCTTGTATCCGTTTGAGTCCTTTTCAGTTGCTAACATATATGTCTGCAATCTGGAAAATTCCTCAATATTCTTTTGGATAATCTCTTTTTCAGTCATATAATCACCTGCTTTCCGGAAACGTTGTTGACTTGTATCTACAACTATTATAGCAATCTATGCCCAAAGTGTAAAGCCTTTATTCAGTTATAAGGTGCCTATGACCAGATTGCTTTGATGCCACACTCTTGTTTCAAGTGGCTGGCCTATATTTTTTCGTTCAATGAACCAGAAACAGCTTCGTCCTAAACTTGCCACATATGAGAATTGTTCGCCGTCCGATTCATCTAACCAGAATGGTCTGACAGTCAATTATCTCTCCCGAATCTGTCCATGAAGCGCCTGCAGGGAATGCACCTCTCCGTTTCCTGCTTTCTGCATATAGAGGATGCCCTCCACCGTAGCCCTGGCCGCCGCAATGGTGGTCATATAGGGAATCTTTGCCTTGATGGCGGCTTTCCGCAGATAGCTGTCATCATACTCGCTCTCGTCTCCCACAGGAGAGTTCACGATCAAATCCACTTCCCCATTGGTAATCAGATCCAGCAGGTTCGGCCTGCCCTCATAGAGCTTCTTCACCAGCCTGGCCTCAATGCCCGCCTCCTGCAGGAGCGAACAGGTGCTGCCCGTGGCCAGAATCCTGAATCCTGCCTCGGCAAAAGCCCGGCCCACTTCCACTACCTCCGCCTTGTCCTGGCGGTTCACGCTGATCAGAACGTTACCGCTTAAAGGCAGCCTGGTCTGGGTGGCCTCCTGGGCTTTGAAGAAAGCCTCGCCCACAGAAACGGAAAGTCCCAGCACTTCGCCGGTGGAGCGCATCTCCGGCCCCAGGACGGGATCCACCTCCGGGAACATATTGAAAGGGAATACCGCTTCTTTCACGCCGAAATACGGGATGTCCTGTTCTTTCAGTTCCGGCACCGGGGAGGGGCTTCCCGTGATATCCGCCGTGATGATTTCCGTGGCCAGAGGGACCATGCGGATATTGCACACCTTGGATACCAGCGGCACTGTCCGGGAGGCTCTGGGATTGGCCTCCAGCACATAGACCTTTCCGTTCTCGATGGCGTACTGCATGTTCATCAGGCCCTGCACATGCATCTCCTCGGCAATCTTTCTGGTGTACTCCTTGATAGTGGCCACGTTCTCCGCGGAAATATGCCTGGAGGGGATGACGCAGGCAGAGTCCCCGGAATGGATTCCCGCCAGCTCGATATGTTCCATGACCGCGGGCACAAATGCATGGTGCCCGTCGCTGATGGCATCCGCCTCGCACTCTGTGGCATGGTTCAAAAAGCGGTCTATCAGGATGGGCCTGTCAGGCGTCACCCCCACGGCAGCCCGCATATAATCTGTCAGGCTGCCGTCATGGTGCACCACCTCCATGCCTCTTCCGCCCAGCACATAGGAGGGACGCACCATCACAGGATAACCGATGCGGTGGGCAATTTCCAGCGCCTCCTCCACCGTAGTGGCCATGCCTGACTCCGGCATGGGGATTTCCAGCTTATCCATCATGGCCCGGAACAGATCCCTGTCCTCCGCCATATCGATGACAGAGGGGGCCGTGCCCAGGATGCGCACGCCGTTTTTCTCCAGATCCGCCGCCAGGTTCAGAGGGGTCTGTCCGCCGAACTGGGCGATGACGCCCACGGGCTGCTCTTTTTTGTAAATGCTCAGCACATCCTCCAGCGTCAGAGGCTCGAAATACAGCTTGTCCGAGGTATCATAATCCGTGGATACGGTCTCGGGGTTGCAGTTCACCATGATGGTCTCAAAGCCCAGCTTCTTTAAGGCCAGCGAGGCGTGGACGCAGCAATAGTCGAACTCGATGCCCTGGCCGATGCGGTTGGGGCCTCCTCCTAAGATCATGACCCTGGGCTTGTCCGTGCGGACAGGATTCTTGTCAGGGGCGTTGTAGGTGGAATAATAGTACGCGCTGTCCGGCGTGCCGCTTACATGGACACCCTCCCAGGCCTCCTCCACTCCGAGGCCGACGCGGCGCTCTCTGATATCCTGCTCCGGCACATCCAGCAGCAGGCTCAGATACTTATCTGAAAATCCGTCTTTCTTGGCCTGAATCAGTCTCTCGTCAGAGGGAATCGCTCCCTTACATTCCAACAAGGCAAGCTCCTCTTCCGCCAGTTCTGCCATCTGCTCGATGAACCATTTCTTTACGTGCGTGATTTCATGCAATTCATCCACGGAGGCGCCTTTCTTCAGAGCCTCGTACATGGCAAAATGCCGCTCGCTGGACGGGGTGGCCAGCATCCGCATAAGCTGTTCCCTGGATTTCTCCTCCAGCTTACGGACCTGCCCCAGGCCATACCTGCCGGTCTCCAGGGAGCGGATCGCTTTCTGGAAAGCTTCCTTATAGTTCTTTCCGATGCTCATGACCTCGCCCACGGCGCGCATCTGGGTGCCCAGCTTGTCCTCCACCCCTTTGAATTTCTCAAAGGCCCAGCGGGCGAACTTGATTACCACATAATCGCCGTCTGGTACGTATTTATCCAATGTACCGTATTTTCCGCAGGGAATGTCCTTCAGGGTCAGCCCCGCCGCCAGCATGGCGCTGACCAAAGCGATGGGGAATCCTGTGGCCTTGGAAGCCAGGGCGGAAGAACGGGAGGTCCGGGGATTGATCTCTATGACGATGATGCGGTCGCTTAAGGGATCGTGGGCGAACTGCACATTGGTGCCGCCGATGACCTGCACGGACTCTACGATGGCGTATGCCTGTCGCTGGAGGCGCTTCTGCAGTTCTTCAGAAATGGTGAGCATGGGGGCCGCGCAGAAAGAATCTCCCGTATGCACGCCCATGGGATCGATATTCTCGATGAAGCAGACCGTTATCATATTGCCCTCCGCGTCCCGGACCACTTCCAGCTCCAGTTCCTCCCAGCCCAGGATGGACTCCTCCACCAGAACCTGGCCCACCAGAGAAGCCTGCAGTCCCCTGGTGCAGACCGTGCGCAGCTCATCCTTATTATATACCAGCCCGCCGCCTGCGCCGCCCATGGTGTAGGCAGGACGCAGGACTACCGGATAACCAAGCCTGTCCGCGATGGACAATGCCTCCTCCACCGTGTAGGCCACTTCGCTTCTGGCCATCTCTATCCCTAAAGCGTTCATGGCATTCTTGAATTCGATGCGGTCCTCGCCCCGCTCGATGGCCTCCACCTGTACGCCGATGACCTTCACCTGATATTTCTCCAGGATGCCGGCATTTGCCAGCTCCGCGCAGAGGTTCAGGCCCGACTGCCCTCCCAGATTGGGCAGCAGCGCGTCCGGACGCTCCTTGGCGATAATCTGCTCCAGCCTCTCCTTGTTCAGCGGTTCGATATAGGTGACGTCCGCCATCTCCGGATCCGTCATGATGGTGGCGGGGTTGGAATTCACCAGTACGATTTCGTACCCCAGCTTCTTCAGCGCCTTGCAGGCCTGGGTGCCGGAATAGTCGAACTCACAGGCCTGGCCGATGATGATGGGGCCGGATCCTATGATAAGCACTTTTTGGATATCGGTTCTCTTTGGCATGTATTAACCTCCTGATTGGCATCGGTGTCCTACAGCAGCATCTTCCCTGCGGGCATCCGTTTTTCTTCTGCCATTATAGCATCAGGCCGGCAAGAAAGCAATTTTGCAATACAAATTTATTACAAAATCCATGCTTTTCTAATCCATTCATTGCATTTATGTCTATTGGATGCTATAGTGGGATTTAGATAATAGAATCAGGAGGGTATCATCATGATACATATCACACTTGCCGGGACTGATCTGCACTTTGATGAAGCCAGTCTGCATGTCTCCATGACCCGGAATGGAACTGCCTGGAACTGGGAGTCCGACTATATCCCTGTATTCTCTGTCATGCAGAAAGAAATCCCTTTTGCAGACGCTTCTTCCGTCTCCCATAAAGTGCGGGAAACAGGGCTGGGAAAAGGAATTCTCTCCCATTATAGCGGATTTGCTCCGGATGGAAAGGAGTCGGCCCTGGCTTTCTGTACTTATGTCTGGATCGAGGGGGCCACAGGGGATGTATTCTTTGAGTGGATTCCCCTGTGCGAAGAGGGCGTATCCATCCAGTCCGTCACATGGCCGGGGCCTATGGATTTCCGGGAAAAGAGAGACGACTGGTACACACTGCTGAATCAGCACCAGGGGCTTCTGATTCCCAACACCTGGGAGACAGAGCTGGGCAAGCTGCCCTTTGACGGCTTCCTGTGCTCCGCCGCCAGCTACATGCCCTGGTTCGGGCAGGTGAAAGCCGGGAACGGTTATATCGCCATCTGCGAGCAGCCCTGGGACAGCATGTTCTATGCAGAGCATCCTGCCGGCGGCCCTTACACAAAAGTAAACGTCCGCTGGGCGGCCAGTCTGGGGAAAATCCGCTACCGCCGGGTAATGCGCTATTGCATGCTGAGCAATTGCGATTACAACAAACTCTGCAAGGTATACCGCAGCTTTGTAAAGGAAAAGGGACTGTTCTGCAGCCTGCGGGAAAAAGCCGCAAAAGCCCCCAAAGTGAATCAGCTGATTGGAAGTCTTTTTATCCATCAGGGAATCAAGAATCATGTGTGCGAAGAATCTTCCATGTATGACCCGGAGCATCCCGACAAATACAACCGGGTAGTTCCTTTCCGGACACGGACAGAGGAAATAAAGGCCCTCCGCGAGCAGGGCTTTGAAAAGCTGTATCTCCATCTGGACGGCTGGGGAGACCCCGGATACGACAATCAGCACCCCGATTATCTGCCGCCCTGTGAGGAGGCCGGCGGCTGGGAGGGAATGAAAGAGCTGGCTGACACCATCCATTCCTGCGGGTACCTTTTCGGCATCCATGACCAGTACAGGGATTACTATTTCAACGGCGAGACTTTTGACGCCTCTTTCGGCTGTCTTCAGGCAGATGGCACCATCCCGGAGCATTCCGCATGGGCCGGCGGGCATCAGACCTACCTCTGCGCCACCCAGGCCCCTTATTATGTGAAGCGCAACTTCCGCCAGCTGGCGGAGCACGGCATCGGTCTGGACTGTGCTTACCTGGATGTCTTCACCTGCAACGAGCCCGATGAGTGCGCCAATCCCATGCACTATATGACCCGTAAGGACTGCCTGGATTTCAGAGGACAGTGCTTCGAGTACCTGCTCTCCCAGGGGATACTCCCCAGCTCCGAGGAGGTTTCCGACTGGAGCATGAAGAGCCTGGTATTCTGTCATTACGCGCCCTACCGGTTCCAGATGTATCAGCCCGGCACGCCCCAGAAAGGGATTCCCGTCCCTCTGTTCAACCTGGTCTACCACGATTGTGTCATCATTCCGTGGATGATGGAAAAGATGAATGAAAAAACCGACTATATGCTCTACGCCCTGCTCAACGGCGGCGCGCCCTACCTGATCAGAGACGGCGCTTATCCCGGCATCGACGGCTCTTTTCAGCCGGAATGCACTTTCACCGCCCAGGAGAACTATGAGCGCTGCCGGGTGGTGGCCGGACTCCACGAACAGATTGCCGCCTGCGAGATGGTATCCCATCGTCTGCTCGCTCCGGACGGTTCCAGGCAGGAAACCGTGTTCAGCGACGGCACCAGGGTACGGATCGATTTGAATCTCCTGAACTATGAAATTGACAGAAGCGCCGTGGCACAGGGATAAGAGCGCGAGGACAGGAAATGAGGAAACAGGAAAGGGCTGCCGTTTTATGAACCGGCCGCCCTTTCTCAGATTTTTATTTCTTCAGCCTTACCACATTCCAGCTGTGCTTCCCAAATACCGTGGTGAACTTTCCGTCCTCCATGCGGGAGGCATTTCCCATGACAGGAGCCACGCAGTCAGGATTGCTCTCCGTATTGACGGCTTTCATGTCCTCCTTGGTCAGGATGATATGCTCCGCTATCTTGTAGTCCGCAAACTGCCTCAGGTCGCAACTTATCTCCATGTCCTCCTCCAGATTTTTGTTCACGGCAAAGATAGTCAGCTCCTCATTCTCCTCATTCCAGACACAGACACTGTCCAGGAAAGAAACCTCCCCATAGTTTCTGCTCTCGTAGAAAGGCGCTTTCACCAGGGTATTCAGCACAGTCCCTCTGCCGTATACGCTGGCATGAAAATAAGGATAGAAAATCGTCTGTCTCCAGGCTTTCGTATCGGAGGTCATGATGGGCGCAATCACATTCACCAGCTGGGCCAGGCAGGCCACCTTCACCCTGTCCGCGTGGCGCAGCATGGTAATCAGCATGCTCCCCACCAGCAGCGCGTCCTCGAAATTGTACACGTCCTCCAGCTGATGAGGGGCCTGCACCCACTTCTCCAGCCGGGTGTCCGCCTCGTTGCTGTGGTACCACACATTCCACTCGTCAAAGGAAAGGTTGATCTGCTTCCTGCTGCGCTTCTTTGCCTTAACGCTGTCAGCAATGGACAGGACGGAGCTGATGAACTCGTCCATGCCCTTGGAATTTGCCAGAAATTCCGGCGTATCATTGTCACGGTTCCCATAATACTGATGGAGGGACAGATAGTCCACCTGCCCATAGCATTCGCTTAAGACCTCGTCCTCCCAGTAGCCGAAAGTATCCATGGTGAGAGCGGAACTGCCGCAGGCCACCGTCTCGATTTCCGGATCCATGAATTTCATCAGCCTGCTGGTCTCCGCCGCGGCACGCCCGTACTCTTTCGCTGTCTTATGGCCCATCTGCCAGGGGCCGTCCATCTCATTTCCCATGCACCAGAGCTTGATGTCGTGGGGCTCCTCATAGCCGTGCTTTCTTCTCAGGTCGCTGTAGTAGCTGCCCTTTTTGAAATTGCAGTACTCCAGCAGGTCCTTGGCCTCCTCGGGCCCTCTGGTTCCCAGGTTCACGGCCATCATGACTTCTGTCCCGGCCTTTTTCGCCCAGTCGGCGAACTCGTTCAGGCCGAACTGGTTGGACTCGATCACATGCCAGGCCAGATCCACCTTGGCCGGGCGCTCCGCCTTGGGGCCTACGCCGTCCTCCCAGTGATAGCCGGACACAAAGTTCCCGCCGGGATAGCGCACGATGGGAACCCGGAGCTCCCGCACCAGTTCCAGCACATCTTTCCGCATTCCCTGCTCATCCGCAAAGGGGCTGTTCTCCTGGTAAATGCCCTCGTATACGGCGCGTCCCAGATGCTCGATGAAAGAGCCGAAAATCCTTTTGTCCACTGCCCCTGTGAGATAATATTTGTCTACAATAATCTCTGCCTTTTTCATTTTTGCCTCATTTCCGCACCGCTTCGCGCTGTACCCGCGGCGCTGTCCTTTTATACCCTTATCATAAACCGGTTTTCCTGCGGATGCTATCTCATTCTTTCCGTTTTATTTGACTTTTCTTCCGGTCATATGGTATGCTTACTTTCAGGAAAAAATTCAGTCCGGGCGGCATCAGGGCTTTCCCGGACGAACGAGGAGCAGCATGCCATGCATCAGTTGAATTTCTGTGAATATAACCGGTCCAATCACGACTACGACACGATTTTCCGCCCGGCGGGAAGCGGGGATTACCTCTTCCTCCAGTTCAAATCTCCCATGAAAGTCTATACAGAAGACAGAATAGTAATCACAAGGGAAAATGCCTGCATCCTTTACACCCCGGGCATGCCCCAGCACTATCAGGCCGTCCAGAAGTTCCGCAACAGCTATCTTCACTTTTCTTCCGATGAGAATCCCGCCCGCTGCTTTCCCATGCCGGAAAATACGGTGTTTTACCCGGAAAACGCCATGCAGATCGATTCCCTGATTTCCCGCCTGCAGCAGGAATATTTCTCCGGCCTCCCTCACAGAGAGGAGGCCGTCCACGCCCTGATGACACTGCTGTTCCTCTCCATCAGCCGTCGCCTGACCCAGGAGACGGCACAGAAAGAGGAGGCCGGGCTGCTCTATCCCCTGTTCCAGAGCCTGCGCCTGGAAATGCTCACGGAATGCGAAAAGGACTGGGACCTAGAGCGCCTTTGCAGACGGGTGAACCTGGAGAAAAGCCAGTTCTACATCTACTACCGCAGCTTCTTCTCCTCCACACCAAAAAATGACCTCCTCCACGCCAGGCTGGAGAAAGCCAAAAATCTGCTGAGCAACGAAGCCCTGCAGGTCAAAGAGGTGGCACAGCTGTGCGGCTTTGGCAGCCAGGCCCATTTCACCCGCTATTTCAAATCCTGCTGCGGCTGCGCCCCCGGGGCCTACGCCAGACAGCCCCGGATGTGACCCACAGTCACCCCTCTCGCAGTTTCACGCCGCTGACCTGATACATCCGCTCGTCGGAAATCACAGTGTCCACCTTGAAATACGGTGCGAACAGCTCCGCCAGCTCCCGGGCCTCCATCAATCCCTCAGAGACCCTGCGGGCCGCGCCGCCATGGCGCTCATTGATTTTGTCCCTGCTCATTCCGTGGGCAATGGAAAGCCTGCCCTCCGGCCTTAAATGCCCGGCCAGCACCTGAATCAGGCGCTCCGGGTCCGGGAAATGGGGAAAGGCATTGTACACCATGCAGCAGTCGAAGAGCCTGTGGAATGTAAGCGCTTCCACGTCCCCGCAGATGACCTGTATCTGTGTATCCCGGCTCTTCTTTCCGGCAATCTCCGCCATCCCCGGCGAGATGTCCACAGCAGTGACGCTCCCCACTTTTCTCTTTATATAATCCGGAAAAAGGACTCCCGTGCCGCAGGCCACGTCCAGCACATGGCATCCGGGTACGATTCCGCCATTGTCCAGGATCCTCTCTATCACAGCATCGTCCCGCACCAGTTCCGCGTCCCATCCGGGCGCGTTGCGGTCAAAAAACTCTATCACATCCGCTTTCTCTATCATCCTGTATCCTCCCATTTTTCCTGAAACCGGGCATGCGGTCATCCTTTCCCTTACACATGCCATTTTATACCACTAAGCAGTATACGTCATATCCGGTTGCCCTGGCATGAATTTCAGCCGAGGACGCTCTCTGCCATATGCCTGAGCCGAATATCCGAATATTTTTCACATAAACCCCGGCTTCTTACTGCCGGAATAAATTTTCACTGGAAAAAAGAAGCCGTATCTATCTTTGTATATCCCCCGAAGCTGGAGGGACAGGCGAAGATTTCCTCCGCAAGCCCACGCCCCAGGAACATCTCCGTGACCTCGTCGGTCTTCGCGGCCATATCGATATCTGCAAACGCCTCCGGATACACTGCCTTTCCAATGTACCATGCATTTATAAGCGCGGTTTCGTAATTGGTATAGTACGCATTGTAGGCCATCTGCAGATACACCTCCCCCTCCTGCCATGCCTTGCAGGCATCGAACATGGTATCATCCTCCTGAAAAAGCGGCGCGATATTCTTGACAGCCGCCGCGTCTATAATCATGATGTCCATATCCCCGCCGAGGGCCACGAACTTCTCCTCCTCAATGGGCTGGATGCCGGGAGCCTCCAGATCCGTGACCACGTTCCTCACATTTGCAATGTCAAAGGAAATGTAATCCTGCGCCGTCATCAGGTGGTTGGTGGTGCCCCAGTTGCCAAGGCCGCAGATGTACACATTGGGCCTGTCCTCCTCCCTGATGCCGGCAGTCCTTTCTGTGATGTCAGCCCGCTGCGCGTCGATGAACGCGGCCAGCTGCTCCGCCCTTTCTTCTTTCCCGAATATCTCTCCCAGCAATGCCATGGACTGTGCGAAAGCATCGTCAAAGACACCGTCAGGGCCGCTCTTAAGCGTGATGACCGGGACGCCCAGCTGCTCCTGCAGGGCATCCTCTTTCTCCACATCCTCGTACTCGGAGATGACGATGTCGGGGCTGCAGGCCAGAATCTTCTCCGCCTCCGCGGTCTGGGCATTGGGGCCGCCGACACCGCAGGAGTCAAGTTTGGAGAAGACATCACCATAAGCGATTGTGTAAGGCCTCGCCACGGAGTCGAACATCTTCGGGCGCTCCTCCAGGTTCATGTTGTCTATGTCCTCCACGCCGCTAAGCAGCCCGGTGTCGCCGATATAGCTGTACATCCTAAGGGCTCCTGCGCCGATGCAGACCACCCTTTCATAGCTTCCGGGCAGCACGGTGACTTCCCGGCCGATCATGTCGGTGATGGTCACTCCGGCAGGCTCTCCGGATTTCTCTGAACTTTCCAAACTTGATGCAGCCTGCTGATTGCCGCAGGCAACTAATGTGAAAACCATACTCATTGCAAGAACCATTGCCGCTATTGTTTTAGATTTCATATTTACTCCTTTTCTGTAAGTCAGACTAAGCTTTCTCCGCCCCTTTTATGCTCCGTTAATGGGCATTGGCCAGGCGCACGGACTTTTGTGCGCGGCGGCGCAATTACACAAGCGCTTCGTTCAGGACAATTCTCCTGCCCTCCACTGTGATAATTCTGACACATGTGTCAAAAATATCATTGATGACCTCTTCCGTCATCCCCTCTGCCGTGACAGAGTATTTGACGACTCCCTCTTTCATAAAGAAGAACCTGTCGCCGAAATCCATGGCCTGGTTCAGGTCATGGAGGGAACTCAGTATGCCGATATTCTTCTCCCTGGCCAGCCGCTTCGCCTCCTTTAAAATCAAATGCTCATTGGCGATGTCCAGATTGCCCGTGGGCTCGTCGAAAATCATCAGCTCCGGCTCCTGCGCCAGCGCCCGGGCTATGGCAATCTTCTGCCGCTCTCCGCCGGAAAGCTCCTCCACGTTCCTGTGGGCAAAGTCCTCCAGCCCCATGTCCCGCAGAACCCTCTCCGCCGCCGCGTAATCCTCCGGCCCTGCCCTCAGTCCGAAATAGGAAATCCGGCCCAGCAGGACGGAATTCATGACGCTCAAGGCCCCAAACCGGATATCCTGGGGCACATAGGCAATGCTGCGGGCCCGCTCTTTCGGGGACATTCCGGTCAGATCCGCCCCGTTGAATTCCAGCGTTCCACTGTCCGGAGAGACGATTCCCAGGATATTTTTAAAAAGCGTGGTCTTCCCGGAGCCGTTCTTTCCCAGGACAATTCCGATTTCTCCGGCTTTCAGCTCCAAGGATACGCCCCGGAGGACAGGCGCGGCGCGCTTTCCGTAACGGAAGCGCATATTTTCTATCTTCAGCATCGTCTGTTCTCCTTTCCCGAAAAAATGATGGCAAGGAAAAAGGGCGCCCCCAGCAGCGAGGTGATGGCCCCCACCGGCAGGGCTGAGCCATTCCCCATGCTCCGGGACAGGGTATCCGCAGCCAGAAGCAGCAGGCTCCCGCCTAGCGCTGAAGCCGGAATTCCGAAGCGATGGTCCTGCCCCAGGAGTTTTTTCGTCACATGGGGGCAGATGATTCCCACGAAGCCGATGATTCCCAGGAAAGACACGCACACCGCCGTGATGACGGAGGCGAACAGCATGGAAAAGAACCGCAGAGGCCCTACGCTGACGCCCATGCTCCTGGCAGCGGCGTCCCCGCCTAAAAGGGCATTGTATTTCCAGGACATCAGCGAGAAAAAGAACAGCCCGCAGACCACCGCCGCCAGCATGATAAAGTTGGTTCTGTATGTCGCCCTGCCCAAATCCCCGAAATTCCAGATGACGGCGGCGGAAAGCCCCACATCCGTGGCGTAGAACTGCAGCACCGTAGTCGCCGCCGTCCAGACGGAGCCCACCGCGATTCCGGCCAGGACCACCACATTAGGTGAGAAGTCCCTCATCCTGCACAGCGCGAGGATAAGGAGGATGGACAGCACGGAAAAAGCGAAAGCCATCAGCGAAGCGGAGTAGGGATTCGCACCGGCTCCATAGTTCGTCAGGTTGTTCCCGGTGGACAGGAAGCCGCCGGAAAAGGCAATGATGGACAGGTTCGCTCCGAAGACCGCGGCGTTGGAGACACCCAGTGTCGAGGGAGACGCCATAGGGTTGTTCAGGTTCGTCTGCATAATCAGGCCGGATACGGACAAGCCGGCACCGGCAATCAGGGCCGCCAGCACCCGCGGGATGCGGATGTTCCAGATGATTCGGTTGTTCGCTGCCGTGCTTTTTTGGAGCAGGGCGGCCAGACACTCTCCCGGGGACATATGGGAGGAGCCCGCGAACAGACAAAAGAAAGACAGCAGCGCTGCTGCTATGCCCAGGAAAGCTATTATTGATATTTTCTTTTTATAGTCCGTATGCAGACGTTTTTCCATTTCCGTCTTTCCTTTCAGCAGATTTTACCGCAAAACAAAAAAGGCATACACTTCTCCTTCTGGAGAAAGGCATACCTTCTGGTAATGCGGTCGGATAATCAAATAATTAGATAACAGTACCTGCAGACACCGGTTCGGATATTTCAGACGCTTCAGCGTCCATGCCAGCTTCCTGCCGGCGGTTTATGGTCTGAGGACTTTTCTTACTATACTATATTGTGGGGATTTATTCAAGATGTCGTTGCAATTTTTTCTCCGCCAATTCCCCTATAACTTCTTGATCTCCTCCACGGCCCCCTGGATCAGCGCCCCGGTATTAAAATTAGCCACCCCCACAATGACATTGTCACAATGATTGAACGGAATCAAAACCCGTTTGGCGCTGCTCCGCGCCACCGCCGCCGCCATTTCCGCCGTTATCTCCCCCAGCAGGGAATCCGCAATCACGATTCCCACCGGTCCCACAATCACATCCGCTTTCCGGCAGCAGACCTTGACAGAATTCTCCCCCGTTGCCGCCTCGTCGGCCCCCGCTTTCAGCATGGCCGTGGTGGCGGAACTGTTGGTGCCCACCGCAATCACACGGGCCTCCGGCATATTCTGCCTGACGGCGGCCACAAGCCTTGCGCCGATTCCGCCGCCCTGGGCATCGATTACCAATATGGTCATAAATTTTCCTCCCTTGCCGTTCCGGATTCACTTCCCTGCTTTCTCAATCACACAGGAGTGCCTGTGCATGAATAATAGAATCCAAGGCAGGATTCTATTCCTATTATTATAAGTGATTACCCGGGCTTTCGCAACAGCAAAAAGCAGACAGTCCTTAAAACACGTTCTGAAACATGCGTCCCGCCGCATAAACTGGGGAAAGAAATCTTAGGGGCTGACGAAAGGGAATGGGTATGAACCAGAAACTGGAGGATATGCTGCAGCTGGCCCTGCAGACACCGGAGGAGACCAGAGTACGGACAGAGGAGCTGAATGTGGGCTTCAATGCCGGAACCCGCACCTGGGAGCTGATTGTGAAATACCACGGCAGCCTGGACACACTGAAAGCCCTGGGCATAGAGGTGGAATATCTGATTGCGGGATATGCGATATTGACCGTGCCGGAGCAGCTGGTGGATTATATGGTGGAACTGGAAGAGATAGAATATGTGGAAAAGCCGAAGCGCTATTTCTATGAGGCAGAAATGCCTGCCGACAGCTCCTGCATCCCTCAGGTGACGCTGCGGAATCCGAACCTTTCGGGGGCCGGTGTGCTGGTAGCGGTTCTGGACAGCGGAATCGATTACAAATTGCCGGAATTCCGTCACCCTGACGGCAGCACCAGAATCCGCTTCCTCTGGGATCAGACGCTGCTGCCGGATGCGCCGGCGGGAAAAGCGGCAGGGGACAACGCGGAGCGCCGGAACAGGGCAGCCGAAAACGGAACAGGGCAGCCAGACTCCGGCGGCGGCGAAGACACTGCCGCCCCCCTGCGCCGCCCCCCTGCAGGATACCGCCTGGGCGTGGAATTCAGTTCCGAACAAATCAATCAGGCCCTGACCGCTCCCTCAATGCAGGAACAGTTCGAGCTGCTGCCCAGCACGGATACCAGCGGCCACGGAACGGCAGTGGCCGGTATCGCCGCAGGGAACAGCCCTGCATACCAGGGCGTGGCCCCGGAGGCAGAGCTTCTTGTCGTCAAGCTGGGCGTGCCGGATGTCTCCTCTTTCCCCAGGACCACGGAAATCATGCGGGCGGTGACCTATGCAATCAATAAAGCCCTCGAACTGCGGATGCCCCTGGTCATCAATTTAAGCTTCGGCAACACTTACGGCGCTCACGACGGAAGCTCCCTGATAGAACGTTTCCTGGACAATGCCGCCGAAATCGGACGTACCGTCATCTGCGTGGGCAGCGGAAACGAAGGGAACAGCGGAGGGCACCTGGCCGGAAGCCTTTTGCAGCAGAATACCATGCCGGGCAGCAGGGACGGCGTTCCCAGCCGCACCGGCCTGATTGCGAGGCCCGTTTCCGTGGAGCTGGCCGTGGCGGACTATGAGCGCACCCTGAATGTCCAGCTGTGGAAAAATTATTGCGACACCTACCGCATCTTCCTGCGCTCCCCCGGCGGACAGGAGACCCAGCTGCCGGGCATGATCAGCGGCGGGAAGTACACCCTGCGCCTGGAGCAGACAGAGGTTCTGGTCTATTTCGGCGAACCCGCCCCCTATGCGGTGGCGGAGGAAATCTACTTTGAAATGCTGCCGGTGGGGCGGAATTATATCAACAGCGGCATCTGGACTATCCGCCTGGAGCCTCTGCAGGTAGTGACCGGGCGTTATTATTTTTATCTGCCCTCTGCGGTGGTGCGGTCCGCCGGCACCGGCTTCTACCGCTCTACCCCGGAAGTGACCCTGACCATACCCGCCACTGCGGCAAAGGTGATTTCCATAGGGGCCTACGACAGCACCTATGAGGCTTACGCGGATTTCTCCGGGCGGGGCTACGCAGACGCGAACCGGACCATCGGAGTCGTTGCGGCGGGGCTCGCTAAGCCTGACCTGGCCGCGCCGGGGGTGGGTATCATCGCCCCGGACATCTATGGAGGATACACTCCGATGACAGGGACATCTTTCGCCACGCCCATCGTGTCCGGAAGCTGCGCGCTGCTTATGGAGTGGGGAATCGTGCGGGGAAATGATGTGTTCTTATACGGTGAGAAAGTGAAAGCATATTTAAGGCGCGGCGCAAGGGCGCTGCGGGGAGAGACCGAATATCCCAACGGCAGGGTTGGCTGGGGCGGACTCTGTGTCAGCACCAGCCTGCCGGAGTGATAATGAGATTTATTTCATTGCGGGCTGTGACAGCCTGGAGCGGATGCAGGGAAGCTCCTCAAAATCCTCAATGCCGATGGGCAGTTTTACTATTTTGTTCTCCCGAAAAGGAAAACAGGCTATTTGGGGCGTCCACATTGACAATTCGCCCCAAATACGCTACCTTAAATAAAGAAAGATATTGGGCAGGGGGGATTTCGATGAAAAAGAGCTTCAAAAATACCGCACTGATACTGTTGTTCCTGGTATTGAGCGTTTCCGTCGCTATTTTGGTCTATCTGCACTTTTTCGCGTCAGATAATCTCACAGGGAGGTGGACGGCCAGGCTGGACATGACGGAACAGGCAGCCGCCACGGCTTTTAGCTGGCTGCAGGACATAGAGGCCGTACCCGTCTCCCTGGAGGAGACGGAGTCCTATATGCAGGATTTGACTGTTCAGGTCAGCCTGACCTTTGAGCAGACAGGCCTCCATCAGGGAACTTTCCAATGCACTGTCCTGCCGGAAAGCTATGAATCCTGCCGGCAGGCCGCCTATAAGGCCTTTGCCGCGGCGTTCCGGGAATCTGTGTCCGAAAGGCTTAGGATGGCAGGCTATACCGGCAGCACGGATGAAGATGCCGTAGAAGCGCTTGTGACAGAATCGTTCGGGATGTCCACTGTGGATTACCTGATGGCCTGCGCCCCGGCCCTGCTGCCCTCCTTGGAAGAGCTGCAGGCCAGATATGATGGCACCGGCGCCTATGAAACGGAGAAAGGCGTCCTGACCAGACGCTTTGACGCCGGAGGAACCGCCTCAAAATCGGAATGCTACATCCGAAAAGATTCCAGCCTGATACTGTCCGAAGAAGCCGAATCTGCCTCCGTCAGCCTTTCCCCGGAGCGCTACCCAATAATATACACCCTGGAGCAGGAGCAGCAATAAAATCCATGCTTCTCAGGCCCCATTATCATGAACAAAGCAAAATCCCCGTTTCTTTATAGGACACACGCGGAAAGGAGATTCCATGAAAACAATTTGCCAGAAACTATGTTCCCTGATATTGTCCGCAGCCCTGCTCTGCGCCGTCCTGCCGATCAGTGCGGATGCGGTCTCCCAGGTTCCCGGAGTCTGTCAGGTACAGACGGATACGGGAACCACATGCAGCGTGAAGACCTTGGATCAGGATTATGAGCGCAACACCTATTTCTCCCTGCGCGACATAGCCATGGCCCTGAACGGCACGGATAAATCTTTCTCTCTGGAAATCACGGCAGATGCCGTCTCCCTGAATCCCGGAAACGTCTACATACCTGTGGGAACCGAGAACATCCTCTGGGGAGAAGACGATGTCCCGGATACTTCTCTGCGGCGGAACGAATTCAAGGCGGGCGGACAGAAGGTATCCTATTACACCATGATAGCGAGGCTGTCCTCCGGCTATTATGACTGTTTCATGATGGCGGCGGACCTGGCCATGATCCTGGACGTAAATCTCACCGCTCCCGGACCGGGCTCTTTACAGATTGATACTATGGATTCTTTCCGCGTCTCTCCCGCCGCTCTGGAGCAGGAAGGATATTTTTACGGTGTCAACAGCGTGCTGGCAGGGGACGCCACCACCGGGGAAATCTATTACCAGTACCAGGCCGATATCGCTTACCCCATAGCCAGCACCTCCAAGCTCATGACCTGTCTCCTGACCATGGACGCCATCTCTTCCGGGCTGATTGCACCGGCGGATCTTGTCACCGTCTCGGATGCGGTGCAGGCGCTGGCCGATTCCGGCGATGGGGTGATTCCTCTGAAAGCCGGCGATCAGATCACCGTGCAGGATCTCCTGGCGGGCGCTCTCCTGCCCTCCAGCAATGAATGCGCGCTGTGCCTGGCGGAGACTATTGCCGGTTCTGAGGAGAACTTTGTCCGGCTGATGGATCAGAAAGCCCGGGAACTGGGACTTACCCAGGCGGTCTTTTACAACAGCAACGGCCTGCCCTCCTACACGGACGACCCTGTCCCCTCCAAGCGCCAGAACCGAATGAGCGCTCAGGACATGTTCCGGCTGGTATCCTACCTGTTAAAAGTCTATCCCCAGGTCACGGACATCACTTCCCTGGAGAAAGCCCCTCTGGAGTCCATCGGCATTGAAGTGCGCAACACCAATCCGCTTCTGCACAACCTGCCTGATATCACAGGCCTGAAGACAGGCACCACCAACAAGGCCGGGGCCTGTCTGGTCACGTCCCTGACTGCGGGCGACGGGAATCTGGAGCATGATTTGGTGGTCATAGTCCTTGGCACTGAGGATTCCGTAGAGCGCGGGCGCGTGTCGGAGCTGCTGGCCAGATACGCGCTGCAGGCCTTTCAGGAGGGCGCGGAAGTATCGGAAAACGAGGCATCCCAGACCCCCGGAAACCTGCCCGTACACGCCGAGGCGGCAGTGGACCGGATTCTCAAGACTGCAGGAAAACAGTGAACTGACAAATTATCTGAAAAATCGGGGAGAAACGATTGACAAACGCCCCATTATCCCTTATAGTTAACTCATTGCGTTTGCATCTGAAAAAAGGCCGCGCTTCCGGAGGTAAGCCGGCCATAAAAGCGGCTCGGTTTCTTTGCCACGGTCCTTTTCAAGCTGTCCGGCGCAGCGCGAAATAACATACCATCCTTTGCGGGAGGCAAACTGAAAAAACCGTGCCGGGTTATGTGTGAATAACATAGACACGCAACTTATTACGGCGCGTGAAAGCGCCACCGCAAAGGAGATGCATCAATTGAAAAACACTATTATATCTCTAAAGGACATTACCGTTTCTTATGATGGTGAGCAGGTTCTGGCTGGTTTCAATCTGGACATACACGACGGAGAGTTCGTGACGTTACTGGGACCTTCCGGATGTGGCAAGACCACAGCACTCCGCACCATCGCCGGTTTCATCAGGCCGGATAAGGGGGATGTCTTTTTTTATGAGAAAAACATCACAGATCTTCCGCCCCACAAGCGGGAAGTCAACACCATCTTCCAGAAATACGCCCTGTTCCCGCACTTGAACGTGTATGAGAACATCGCTTTCGGCATGCGCCTGAAAGGCCGCGGCGAAAAGGAAATCAAACAGACCGTGCACGAGATGCTGGCAAAGGTCAACCTCACCGGATACGCCCACAGGGGCATCAGCCAGCTTTCCGGCGGACAGCAGCAGCGGGTGGCCATCGCCCGGGCTCTGGCCAATGAGCCGAAAGTCCTGCTGCTGGACGAGCCTCTGGGGGCGCTTGATCTGAAGCTGCGCAAGGATATGCAGGTAGAGCTTAAGAAACTCCAGCAGCAGACCGGCATTACCTTCGTGTTCGTCACCCACGATCAGGAGGAGGCCTTGTCCATGTCCGATACGGTGGTGGTGATGGACGGGGGCGTGATACAGCAGATCGGTACGCCTACGGATATCTACAATGAGCCGGAAAATGCTTTTGTGGCGGATTTCATCGGAGAGTCTAATATATTAGACGGCCTCATGCTGGAGGACTATTCCGTGAAGTTCGCAGGCCATATTTTCCGCTGTCTGGACAGCGGTTTTGGCAGGAATGCCGCCGTGGACGTGGTGATACGCCCGGAGGATATCAAAGTGGTGGAGCCGGAATCCACTTTGATTACAGGGGAAGTCACAGCCGTGACTTTCAAGGGCGTGCACTATGAAATCATCGTGGATGTGGCGGGCTTCAAGTGGATGATACAGTCCACGGAATGCCGTCAGCCCGGCGACCGCATCGGCCTTTCCCTCACCCCTAATGACATCCATGTCATGCATAAGTCTGAATACTCCGGGAAGTTCGGGGACTACAGCACTTTCAGCGATGAGATGGGGGAGGACATCATGGCATCGGATGAAGCTGCCACGCAGGAGGCAGATGATTCCGATGAAGCAAATGCCCCGCGGGAAACGGAAGAGGAACGTAAAGCAGGCGCTTCAGGGAAAGCTGGCGCAGAAAGGGAGGGCCGTGCCGATGAAGTCTAACTCCAAGCTCCTCTCTGCGCCCTACACCGTCTGGATGACGATTTTTATCGTGCTGCCCATGCTGCTGGTAGGCTATTTCGCCTTTACGGATAAGTCGGGGCATTTTACCATGGAAAATATGCTGAGCGTGGGGCAATATTCCAATGTATTCCTGCGCTCCATCTGGCTGGGAGCGGTGGCCACCGCGGTTTCTCTGGCCCTGGGCTACCCCCTGGCCTATATCATCGCGAAGATGAATGTCAAGAGGCAGAATGTCATGGTCATGCTGGTGATGCTGCCCATGTGGATGAATTTCCTGCTGCGCACCTACGCGTGGATGACTCTTTTGGAAGACAATGGGTTAATCAATTCGGCCCTTGCCGCCATCGGTCTGCCCCGGGTGCACATGATCAACACCGCAGGCGCGGTGGTGCTGGGCATGGTCTACAATTATATCCCCTATATGATCCTGCCTCTGTACTCGGTGCTGACCAAGATTGACACAAGCGTAATAGAGGCGGCGCAGGACTTAGGGGCCAACAGCAGGAAGGTCTTCCTGAAAGTGGTGATTCCTATGAGCATGCCCGGGGTCATCTCCGGGGTGACCATGGTCTTCGTGCCCGCTGTCAGCACTTTCATCATCTCCAAGATGCTGGGCGGCGGCGGAAATCTGCTCATCGGCGATCTGATCGACATGCAGTTTTTAGGCAGCGCATACAATCCCAATCTGGGTTCTGCGGTGTCGCTGGTGCTGATGGTGATCATCCTGATCTGCATGGGCATCATGAACCAGTTCGACGACGGCGAGGAGGCCGGGGGAGGAGGTATCCTGCTGTGAAAAAAGTAACTGCGCGTATTTATACCTTTCTCATTTTTTTGTTTTTGTATGCCCCGATTTTTGTGCTGATCGTGTTTTCCTTCAACGATTCGGAAACGGCCAGCCGCACGGTATGGGGCGGCTTTTCCCTGCGCTGGTACCAGAAGCTTTTCGAGGACAGGCTGATTCTGGAGGCCCTGCGCAATACGCTGCTCATCGCGGTGGTGTCGGCGGTTGCGTCCACGGTGCTGGGCACCATGGCGGCCATCGGCATCAATTCCATGAAACGCCTGCCCAGGCGCATCATGATGAACATCACGAATTTTCCCATGGTCAATCCTGAGATTGTCACGGGCGTGTCTCTGATGCTGCTGTTCGTGTCTGCGGTCCGGCTCTTCGGCGGGAGGAGCCTGGGGATGGGTTCGCTGTTCGCCGCCCATATCACTTTCTGCCTGCCCTATGTGATCCTGTCGGTGCTGCCCAAACTGCGCCAGATGGATTCCAATCTCTATGAGGCGGCTCAGGATCTGGGCTGTCCGCCGGTGAAAGCCTTTTTCAAGGTGGTTTTGCCGGAAATCATGCCGGGAATCGTCACCGGGATGATTATGGCGTTCACGCTGTCCATTGACGATTTTGTGATAAGTTATTTCACCAGCGGCACGACCCAGACTCTGCCCATTTACATTTATTCTATGACCAGGAAACGAATCAGCCCGGAAATCAATGCCCTGTCCACGGTACTGTTCGCGGTGGTGATGGTGTTGCTCATCATTATCAATGTCCGCAATTTCAAGGATCAGAATAAGAGCAGAAAGGGGGAGGCCGCCGTATGACAAAAAGATATTTCGGGACCTTTTGCCTGGCTCTTTCTCTGATGCTTGTTCCGGCACAGACAGTTTTTGCGCAGAATCTGGCGGAAGGGGAGGCTGCCCCTGACCGGGGCGTCACCATAAATGTCTACAACTGGGGCGAGTATATCGCCAACGGAACCGACGATTCCCTGGACATAAACGCGGAGTTCACCCGGCGCACGGGAATCCGGGTCAACTACACTACCTTTGACAGCAACGAGGCCCTGTACTCCAAGCTGGCCGGAGGAGGCGCCGATTATGATGTCATCATCCCCTCCGACTATATGGTGTCCAAATTCATCAATGAGAATATGCTGGCCGAGCTGGATTTCTCCAACATCCCCAATTTCCAGTATATCGATGAGCAGTTCCGGGATCCCGAATACGATCCGGGCAGCCGCTACTCCGTGCCTTATACCTGGGGACTGGTGGGGCTGTTCTACAATACGGACTATATTGATGAAGAGATTACCAGCTGGACTTCCCTGTGGGACGACCGCTATGCGGGGAAGATTCTGATGTTCGACAATCCCAGGGACTCTTTTGCCATCGCCCAGTTCGTGCTGGGCCAGTCGGTGAACACTACCGACGAGAACGACTGGGCGGAGGCGGCGGCTCTTCTGAAACAGCAAAAGCCCCTGGTGCAAGCCTACGTGATGGACCGGATCTTCGACAAAATGGAGAGCAGCGAGGCCTGGATTGCTCCTTACTATGCCGGAGACGCAGCGATTCTGGTGGAGAACAGCGACAATATCCGGTTCGTGGTGCCCGAGGAGGGGACGAATTTCTTCGTGGATGCCATGTGCATTCCAATCACCTCCAGCCACAAGGCGGAGGCCGAGGAATATATCAATTTCCTATGCGACCCGGAAATCGCCGGCGCCAACATGAACTATGTGGGATATTCCACCCCGGAGAGCGCCGCGAAAGCCTACATGGACGAAGAGATGGTGGCCAGTCCCATCTATTACCCGGATGAGGAAATCCTGGCCCGCACCCAGGTATTCGTCAATCTGCCGGAGAGCACCAGCAAGCTGGTGGACCGGTTATGGGCGGAGGTGAAGATGGGCGGCCCCGGGGAGTCCGCGGTATTGGTGGCTATCATCCTGGGATTTCTGGGGGTGTATATCGCGATCATCATTTCCAAGAGGCGGAAACGTCAAAGAGAATTAGCTTAAAGACAGGCTGCCGGGACAGGGGACTGACTAAACGTCCTTTCGTCCCGGCAGCCATGGTTTTATCTTGATTTCGTCTGAATTTCATCCGGTTTCCGGTTTCTATCTTGACCTGCCTCCTGATGTCACCAGCCGCTCCACCATATTTCCGTTGGCCCTCAGCTCTGGCTCATCGGAAAGCTCCGTCAGGTTCACACCCTCCCCGTATCTGCGCTTCAGGGCCCTCTCCAGGAACCAGTCGCAGACTTCCGGGTTCTTCGGCAGCAGCGGTCCGTGTAGATAGGTGCCGACGGTATTCTTGTAGACCACGCCCTCATAGCCGCCGTCCCCGGTATTTCCCCGGCCGTACAGCACTTTTCCCAGAGGCGCGCAGTCCCCGATGATGGTCCGTCCGGCATGGTTTTCAAAGCCCACCACAGGAGACGCGGAAAGCGGGCTCTCCAGAATCAGGTTCCCCACCAGGCGCTCGTCGCTGCGCTCCGTGTATATATCAAGGATGCCCAAGCCTTCTATCACTTCCTCACCGGCCTTATAATATTTTCCCAGAAGCTGGTAAGCGCCGCAGACCGCAAGCACTACGCCGCCGTCTTCCACATAGTTTTTGAAATCAGGCCGAATCCGCTTCAGATAATCCACAGCCAGGGCCTGTCCCTTGTCCGAACCGCCTCCCCAGACCAGGATGTCAAGCTTTCCGAAGTCTATTTCGTCCCCGGCACATAAGGCCAGCACTTCCGCCTCCATGCCCCGCCATTCCAGCCGCTTCTTCATGCACTGGACGTTCCCGCTGTCGCCGTATAGATTGAACAGATCCGGGTACAGATGCCCTATGGTCACTTTCATTCGCTGACACGCTCCTTTCCCGCAGCCTGCATTTCGTCCAGCATCCCGATAGTACGGTACAGTCCGGAATAATTGGTGATGATATACAGATTCCGGCTCCCCCGCCTGGTAAGCTCTTCCACCGTCTCTCGGATATCTTTGCCGCAGCGGCTTGCAATGTCCTCGTACTTCAGGCGCACTTCCATGTCCGCGCCTCTGGTGCCCACTGTGACAATAGAGGCGACGCCCGCCTCATGGAGGTAGCCAAAATCCACGTCCCACAGCCAGGACACATCCTCTCCGTCCAGAACAGTGTCATTAATCTGGATGACGATATCCTTAGGTTTCGGGTCTCTGCGGATGAGGAAAATCTTCTGCTGAAAGCCCACAGGGTTCTTGGCCAGATAGAGCTGCACATGCGCTCCGTTAACCTGGTAGGCGCATTCCCTGTTATTCCCGTAGTCAAAATTGCTGATGGCCTGCTCGAATCCGTCCCTGGGAGCATCCACCGCGCAGAGGGCCGCGTAGACGCTGAGCGTATTGTATACATTGTAGGGCGCCTGGGCGCCGGATTCTATCCTCCTGCCGTCTATGGTAAAAGAGTAGGCCCCATCCTTAAACTCCACATCCGTCACGGTCATGTCCGGCTCCGGGCGCTTCAGGCCGCAGTCCGGGCAGTGATAGACACCGAGCTGTCCGTAGTGGACGAAATCATATTCCAGCCTGCAGCCGCAGTCCGGACAGAAGACGCTCTCTCCCATTCCCGCCGGCATATCGTCGGCAATCCGCTCGCCGATGCCATAGGTCAGCTTCGGATTCCCGCAGCCTGCCGCCAGCGTATAGGAGCAGATATCATCGCAGTTGGTAATCAGTTTCGCCTCCGGCACGGTCCCCATGGCTTTCTGAATCTGATTGCAGGTGATGTCCACCTCGCAGGTTCTGTCCAGCTGATCTCTGAAAATATTGGTCACCAGCACGCAGTCCGGCTTTATCTCGGGAAAGACCTTCACGGAAGCCATCTCGTCCACCTCGACGCAGGCATAGTCCGCGTCCAGCCGCCCGCTCTTTTTCGCCGCCAGGACGAACGAGGTGGTGGCGCCGTCCATCAGATTGGCCCCCATCCTGTTCCAGACCACCCGTTTCCCGGACTCGCTCAGCACATGTGCCAAAAGGCTGGTGGTAGTGGTCTTGCCGTTGGTTCCTGTGACGGCTATGGTCTTCTCCTTTACCATGCTGCTCAGCACGGACAGAATCTCCGGGTCTATCTTCCTGGCCACCCGCCCGGGAAAGGAGGAACCGTTCCCCTTGCCCAGCTTGCGGCTCACTGCGCAGGCAAGCTTCCCGCACCACACCGCAATTCTGCTCCGCAATCTCATCTTCTGCACCCCGCTTCCCTGTCCGCGGATTTTTCCGCCCCGCAAAGCAACCCCGTCAATTTATTCATAAGTCTCTCCTTTCGGATATGCGCTTTTATCCGTTAATTTTTGTTTTCAATACCGCACTCCCATAAAACTTGCACGACTCCCGGCGGCCTGCGGTATATTTCGATTTCCTCTCGCTCACCGTCCCGTGCCCTCCGCCAGCATCCTGTCATATTCCTCCCAGGAAATATATCTGCCGCCCATGCTCTCCAGATGCTCCGTATGGAACTGGCAGTCCATGAACAGGAAGCGGCTGCGCTCCAGCAGCCTGGCAAAGGCAATCAGAGCCGCCTTGGAGCCGTTCTCCTTTTCCGAGAACATGCTCTCCCCGAAAAAGCACCTGCCGATGGACACCCCGTACAGGCCTCCCGCCAGCTGGCCGTCCTCCGACACCTCCGCGCTGACGGCATATCCCGATTCATGGAGCCGCAGATAAGCCTCCTCCATCTCATCAGAAATCCATGTGCCCTCCTTAAATTCCCTCATGGTACGGCACCGGTGCATGGTGTCCGCGAAATCCCGGTTCAGTTCCAGCCTGAGTTTATGCTTCTTCCAATATTTCCGCATGGAATGGGAAATATGTATCTCCTCCGGGAAAATCACGAATCTCTCTCTGGGACACCACCACAATATCTCCTCCCCCGGGTCATACCAGGGAAAAATCCCATGGGTGTAGGCCAGCAGAAGCCGCTCCACAGTCAGATCCCCGCCCACCGCCAGCAGGCCGTCCCGGCGGGCATACATGGGACTGGGAAAAGAAATCTCCCCCTCATTCAGCCGATAGACAGGCATATGTCATCTCTCCCTCCCTGAAATGCCGCTTTCTTTTCCAGGGGAAAGCATAAGCCCGAACTTCCCGTCCGCCTCCGTCAGGGTACAGGTCCCCCCGTCTTTCAGCGCTCCGAACAAAATCTCGTCCACCAGCAGCGGCTTAACTTCTCCCTGAATCACCCGCTCTATCTCACGGGCGCCGAATTCCGCGCTGATGCCTTTCTTTTCCGTCAGTTTCTTTGCTCGTTCATCCGCGCAGAAATGTACGTTTTTGCGAAGAAGCATTTTCGCCAGCTCTCCCAGCTTCTTCTCCACAATCTGCTCCGCCATCTTCCCGTCCATACCCCGGAAAACCACAATCCGGTTCAGACGGTTGCGGAACTCCGGCTGGAAGATTCGCTTCACTTCCTCTAAAATGACATCGCTGCCAACATCCTGGCCCTGGAAGCCGATTCCGTGCTTTCCGATCCGGCTGGCTCCCGCATTGGAGGTCATGATGATGATGACATTGCGGAAGTCCGCTTTCCTGCCCTGATTGTCCGTCAACGTGGCATAATCCATGGCCTGTAGCAGGATATTGTAGATATCCGGGTGGGCCTTTTCAATCTCGTCCAGCAGGAGCACCGCGTGGGGATTCTTCCGAATCTCCTCCGTGAGGAGACCTCCCTCCTCGTAGCCCACATATCCTGCCGGCGCGCCTATCAGCTTGGCCACGGCATGCTTCTCCCCGTATTCGCTCATGTCAAATCGAATCAGCCGGATGCCCAGCTCCGCCGCAAGGCTCTTCGCAATCTCCGTCTTGCCCACGCCCGTGGGGCCCACGAACAGGAGGCTCGCCAGGGGCTTGCCCTCCTCCAAAAGGCCTGCCCTGGAGAACTTCACGGCATTGACCACCTGGGAGATGGCCTCCTCCTGGCCGAAGACCTTTGCTTTCAGGCGTCCTTCCAACGTGGCAAGGGCGGCGGTCTCATCGCTCTCCACTACCTGTTTGGGAATCTGGCATGTTCTGGATAATATTTCGTCAATCAGCTTACGGTTCACTGTCTGTATGGTTCGCGCTCTGCCTGATGCCCCATCATCCGGCAGGCAGCCGTCCTCCTGCGGCGGCGCGGCCCCCGAATCGACTTTTTGGACATTCCCCTCCGCTGCCCGGGAATCCACCGGGATATCCCCCTCTCTGGAAACGCCCTCTCCCCTCTGTCCTACAGGCTGCATTTCCCACGGTGTTTTGTCCGGCAGTCCCGCAGACTCCTCTCCCATGGGGTGAATCCTGCGATAAGCGCCGGCCTCATCAATCAAATCAATCGCCTTATCCGGCAGATAGCGCTCATTGATATATTTCGCGCTCATCTCCACCGCGTATTCCAGCACGCCCACCTCATAGCGGACACCGTGGAACGATTCATAATTCTCCCGCAGCCCCTCCAGAATCCGGACGGCGTCCGCGGGTTCCGGCTCTTTGATATCGATGTTCCGGAAACGCCTGACCAGACTTTTGTTTTTCTCGAAATGCTTCTTGTACTCCTCATAGGTGGTGGCTCCGATGAAGCGGATATGCCCCCGGGCCAGATAGGGCTTGAGCATGTTAGAGATATCGAAGCTCCCTCCGTTCACCGCGCCTGCCCCTACGATGTTATGAATCTCATCGATGTAGACGATGGGCTTCTCCTGTCGGGCGATGCTGTCCATGACCCGCTTGAAGCGCTTCTCGAAATCTCCCCGGTACTGGGTGCCGGCCAGCAGGCTGCCCAGATCCAGGGCAAAAATCCTTGCTCCCGCCAGGGGCGCGGGAACCTTTCCCTCGTTCAAAAGCCTGGCCAGACCGTACGTGATGGCGGTCTTGCCCACGCCGGGCTCTCCGATGTGCAGGGGGTTGTTCTTCTCTTTCCGGCAGAGAATCTGCATGGTCCGCTCCAGCTCCTCCGCCCGGCCGATCAGAGGATTCGTCCCCTCCAGCCCGTCGTTCAGGCAGGTGGCGTACTGCTGCCAGAAGTTGTCCTGAGCCGACGCTTCGCCGTCTTCCTCATCGCCCCAGTCTTCCTCGCCATCTGTCCCGACCTCATCCTCCATGCCTGATTCCTTGCCAAAGCCCGTTTCCTCATCCTCCGGACCGACAGATTGCCGTCCTTTGCCGCCCGGTGCGGCCGGAGCTGTCTGATACGCCTTTCTCCCGGCGGCATTTTTGCCACGCTTTTTTTCCAGGGAAATCTCCTCGTAAGCCACAGTCATCTCCTGCAGCAGATCCACCCGCTCCACTCCCTGTTTCCGCAGGAAATAGACCGCGTAACTCTCTGTGAGCCCATACATGGCCGAGATGAGATGGGGCAGCTCCATCATCGGCTTGTCGCTGTTCCGGGAAGTCTCCCACCCATGGGCCATCACATCCCCCATGCCCTGGGAAAGCTGGGGCTCCTGCCCGGAATCCGCCCCTTGTTCCATATATTCCTCCAGATAATTCCGCAGATCCATATCCAGCTCTCTCAGGTTCCCGCCGCAGTTTTCAAAGGCCCTGGCGAACACCGGGTTCTGGCAGGCCGCGTACAGCGCCACTTCCGGCGTCACATATTCAAAGCGGGCAGCCTTTGCCGTGGAAAAGGCCTTTTCAATGAGTTCCGCCACTTCGCTTGATACGTACATATTCACGCCTCCTCCACTGTCATCCGGAAAGGGTAGCCCTGCTCCTTTGCCAACCCTAAGGCTGTCTGCACCTTTGTCACTGCGATGTCATAAGGATAGGCTCCTATCACCGCCCGGCCGCTTTCATGCACCATCAGCATCAGCCGCTCCGCCTCCGGAACGCTTTTGTGGAAGATGTCAATCAGCACCTCCACCACGAACTCCATGGTGGTGAAGTCGTCATTGTGCATGACCACCCGGTAATGCTTCGGCTCCCGTATATTGATTCTTGTCTTTTCTCTTGTCTGTCCCTGTACTGACATAATGTTTTCCTGATTCCTTTTCTGTCATCCATTTCTTTACTTCTTCCTAGTATAAATCCTTGCGGGGAAAATAGCAATTCTTTCTTTTCCCTTTCCCATTGCCCCATCCCCTCATTTGATGTATATTTGAATCAGAAACCCCAAAAAACATTACAGCGGAACAAAAAGAGGTGCCTGTCCATGAAAAAACACAGATTGCGGAAAATATGCATCATACTTCTCCTGCTTCTGGCCTATGCCTGCGCCATAGTGCTCCCCTACTCCAGACAGCCTGCCGTCACGGCGGATACCATGGAGCAATTCTCCGCCTCCGGCTTTTACGGAAATACGGACACTTGCGAACGAGCTATGGTTATTTCTGACAACGGCGAAGCCCTGGCCGAGCGCATCCGCCTGATTTCCCAGGCAGAAGATGAAATCATCCTGAGCACTTTCGACTTCAACGCGGATGTCAGCGGCAGAATGCTGCTGGCCGCACTGTATCAGGCGGCCGGGCGCGGGGTACATGTGAGCATCCTGGTGGACGGCATTTCCTATGCCACGGGAATCCTTGGAAATTCCTGGTTTTATGCGCTGACTGAGAACGAAAACGTGGAATTCAAAATCTATAACCCCTTAAATCCCCTCAAGCCCTGGGAATTCATGGGACGGCTCCACGATAAATATCTGATGGCAGACCGAACAGCCTACATCCTGGGCGGCAGGAACTGCTATGACTTTTTTCTGGGGGACCATGACGGCTACAAGAACTACGACTGGGATGTGCTGGTCTGCTGCGAGGAGGGGAAGGATTTCTCTTCCATGGAGCAGCTGCGGGAATATTTTGAATCCGTCTGGGAGCTGGATGCCTGCCATGCCGTCAGCGGAGGAAGCACCAAAAAACAGGGCGACCTCCAGGCCCTTTACAGCCAGATGCAGGAGGAACATGCCGACTGGTTCCAGCCTGTGGACTACAGGGAACTGACCGTCCCGGCCCGCCGGATCCGGCTGGTGTCCAACCCGGTCCACACCCGCGCCAAGGAGCCCGTGGTCTTCTATTCCATCACGGAACTGATGGAACAGGCACAGGAATCCGTCTTCATCCATACTCCCTATATCCTGTGCGACGACTGGATGCTGGGACAGCTCTCGGACATCTGCGCCCAGGTGCCGGAGGTACATATGATGACCAATTCCGTGGCCAACAACGGAAATCCCTTCGGGGCCATGGACTACTATATCAATAAAGAAAAACTGCTGGACAGCGGCGTCAATATGTCGGAGTACGACAGCGGTGTCTCCTATCACGGGAAATGCTTTACCGTGGACGACCGCCTTTCTGCCATCGGCTCTTTCAACTGGGATATGCGCAGCGCCTATCTGGACACGGAGCTGATGCTGGTCATAGACAGCCCGGAACTGAATGCCATTCTCCGGGAAGAAATGGGGGCTTATGAGCGGGAGGCCCTGAAAGTCATCGATGCGGACTCCTACGATCTGGCGGAGGGCCAGATTCCCCAGCCTCTTTCCTCCGGGAAAGAATTCCGGCTTAAACTTCTTTACCGTCTGGCGTACTGGGCCAGATTTCTGATGTAATTTTCGGCCTCAAAATTATTGACAAACGATAATTTCTGTGATACTCTGTTTTCAGAATTATCGCAAAACAATAATTTCAGACTTTGAAAACTATGAGGTACGGACATGGACTATATCACTTTTCCCTGGGAACAGCTGGGCTGGGCCCTGCGCCGCCTTTCCCTGTCCGGCGGCATGGGCAATGCGGCCGCTTGGATTCTGTTCATCGCTCTCGGCGCTCTCCCTCTGATTGCCGCTGCCTTTCTCCTGTACAGGCGCATGGGCCACAGGACAGATTTCCTGCTGGCCGTCCTGTCGGCGGCGCTCTTCGTCGGGCTGTGGTTTTTCATAAACCCCTCTTATATGGACCGCTATCTGTCCCCGATCCCCACAGGCGGGAATGCCAAATATGCCCTGGCCGCCGTCATCGACAGTCTGCTGCTGACCTGGCTGCTGCTGCGCTTCCTGCTTCGCATGGAAACGGAGTCTTCCATGGCGGGCAGGCTTCCGGAGCTTCCTATAGGAGAGAATCTTCCCGGGGGAGAAAGGCATTTCCAGAGGAAGCTGCTGCTCCTGCTGCGCATGCTGCTGAATCTATACGCGCTGGCTCTGGCCGTGAGCCTTGTGGCAGAGGGCGTCACAGAATTCAGAGAGTCCCTGGCCGCTTTGCAGGAAAACAACACCGGTTCCGGCGATTTCCTGCTCACAGTCAGCGCCCTGTTCCTGGCCCTTCAGTCCGGCATAGGCCTGCTGCCCGCCGTGGCCCAGATTGCCCTGCTTCTCATGACGGGCCTCTTCCTGCGCTGCTATGAAAAAGAGCCTTTCGGCCCAAAATCCTGTCTCCGGATGGAACAGCTGAAAAAGAACAGCGGACGGCTGCTGCTGTTGCTCCTGCTGGCCAATGTAAGCTTTAACGTGCTGCAGCTGCTCCTCTCCCGGTTCCTCCTGACCAGCTGCCACAGAATCCTGTTCCCGCTGCGGGAAATCATCGTCATGCTGGGCATCCGGACGCTGAGTTTCCTGTATCTGGAAAGCAAGCGCCTGAAGGAAGATAACGACATGTTCATCTAGGGGAGACGGAAGCATGGCAATACGTATATATCTTGACGAAATTTTAAAAGAACGCCATATGACCTCCAAGGAACTGTGCCGGCTGGTGGGCATCACGGAGGCGAACCTGTCCATCCTGCGCAGCGGCAGGGCAAAGGGCGTCCGCTTCGGCACGGTGAATAAGATATGCTATTATCTGGAATGCGATGTGGGCGATATCTTGAAATTTGACGGAAAACTGGATGAGGAGGAACCGGAATATGAAGCTTAAACTTATGCGGGAAACAGGCAAAATACGGCTGGCCCTTTTCAGAGCCCCCGCCCGGATAGCTGCCCTGGTGATCTGCCTTGCGGCAGTCCCTGTCTTAAGCGGCTGCAGCCTGGCCCTGGAGGATGTATCCACAGGAAAAGACCGGCTGGCCGGTGTCTTTGTGACCAGAAATTATATCGAACCGGGCCTCCCCTCCCTGGAAGTGAATTCCCGCGGGGAAATCGTTGCAAAGGATACCGGGCCCGAGAAAATATATGGCTGCTGCAGCAGCTCTGCAGAGAGCCCTTCCGTGGTCATTTTCCCCGGTCTGGAGGGATACGGCATCTACAATCTGCAGATTTCGGAGGAAGAGGCGCAGGCGCCCGCAAGATACGGCACATGCGATTTTCCGTTCTCAAATCTCCATTTTAACGTATCCGATGAGGAGGAGAGCATGGAGGCTGACCTCTGCGTCCCCACGGCCGTTTCTGCCCGATACTATTTCAATCCTGTCTACCAGCAGGAGGACGGGCAGATTTATCTGCTGGCCGGTTCCGGGGTATCCACGGACTCCTTTGTGGACGGGCAGAAATTGGGCCACAGCATTTCCGAGTCTGTCAGCCGGACCGAAAACGGAGAACAGTCCTCTCAGACCATGCGCTTCACAATAAATATCGTTGCCGCCGTGCCTCCCCGGGAGACGGAACTGTTCCTTATGAATCAGGAGAACAGGCCGCTTGCATGCCTGTCGGACGAACAGCTGGAGACTCTGTCCGAGACAGGCGAGCCCCTGGTTCTTCCCGCCGATGTGTCCTATCTGGTTCTGCGGCAGTCCATGCCCGGAGACCAGCCGGACATCCACAGCCTCTTTGACCGCAGCCACTCCAGCCTGGAGTATCTGACACCGGCAGAGGACGGGTATCTGGGCTACTGTTCCGTGGCTCTGGAGTGGCCTTAACGCCACTCCAGAGCCACGGCTATTCAATACCCCACCCTTTCCGCAGAATCCCGTCATGGACCGCATCCCCTCTGCAGATGCCATGTTCCAGCGCATCGTGCCACAGAGCTTCTCAGCCACAGCCATCCACTCCACAGGCAAATCCGCCTCCCGCGGATGCCTGGCCTTGCCGGAGTATCTGAATCATCTCTTCTTTAGTATACTTCTCCACGCAGACGCTTTCGCCATTGATATAGATGGCAGGAACACCTCCTACTTTCAGCACATCCCTGGAGCAGGCCGTCTCCTCTTTCACCTGTCCCGTATAAATCCCTTTCATCAGCGCCTGCCTGAAATCATCGCGGACAAGCCCCGCCATTCCCGCGATTTCACACAGGGTATCCAATTCCCCGATATCCTGCTCCTGTTCAAAATAAGCTCGGTATACCAAGTCGGAATAAACCTCTTCCAGCCCTTTCTCCCGGGCAAAGCAGAAGCCCTCGAAAGCAAGCCGCGTGTAAGGCCTGGGGCAGACCGCGGGAGGCAGCTTCATGTCAAGCCCCAGCGCCCTGGCCGGCTCCGCCAGAATCTGGTAATGCTTCTTGCGAACCTCGTCATGGCAGGTATCCACCCGCCCAACGGGCTCCGGCGTCAGTTCCAGGGGCTGTACCTGAATACAAGCCTCGATGCCTGTCTCTTTCAGGGCCTCCTCCAGCGCCACCTTTGCCACCAGACAGTAGGGGCACACAAAATCTGTTACGAATAAAATGTCCAGCATGGCTTTCTCTCCTTCCTGTGCACCTCTCGGCTCAAGATACTTTATGACATATAAGTCCTACGTCTACAGCATCAACCGCCCCTCCATACCGTCAAAGTCAACAACCTTTTCACTGCCATCTTTCATCCGGATCACCACCGGCCCAAAGCTGCCGCAGCCCTCCGGATCCGCGCAGATTACCTCTGCCACAGGAAACAGCTCCTCCCCGCCAAAGTCCTCATGGCTCTCTTTCGTAATCACCTGGGAAATCAGCACATAAGGCTCAAAGCCGCCGTAATGTTTCTTCCTCTCCATGGAAGCGTACAGGATAACGGACTTCTCCGAATCCGGGTTCGTCCCTCTGCTGCGCACCAAACTCAGCCCCTGCCATCCGTCATAAACAGTCATGGCCATCTGTTTTTCACAGCCTGTAGCGTCTGTGCCCTTTAAAATAATGGCTTTTGCGTTTCCGCACGTTTTTTCGATAACTTCAGTCCCATTGTCCGGGAATCCGTAGGAGCCCAGGGTCACAGTCACGGGCGCCTTGTACAGCCGCAGCCTGTCCGCCCGCAGAATACCGTATGGCACCGCAAAATCCGCCAGGTTCATGGCCTGTATCCAATGGCATTCCGTCTCCAGATTGTAGCCGAAAAATTGTCTGCGGTACAGCACGCCATCCCTTTGCCCATGCCAGAAAGTCACGTTCGCTTTCTCCGGCGCCCGCAATCCGGATCCTGCCTTTCCCGATTTACCGTTTCCCGCGGCATGGTATCCTTCCGGCAGCGGGCCGTCTCTCAGGACATACTGCTGAGCCTCCACACAAAACCCGCCTCCCTTGTCCGCAGATTCGCTCCGGGCTGCATTTTCCCCTAACCCCTCATCCGAACAGGCACAAACGCTCTCCTCCGGACTCCGCACTAACTCCGGAGCATACGCCTGCGGCGCCGCCTCCCAGGGATACTTGGTATTGTAGCAGAGCTTGGAATAATTCCACATCCCATGCTCGTCCCCCGGCTGCTTCACCACCTTGCCCGTGCGCAGGATGGTCTCCCCGTTGGCCTGATGATTAGAGAAACACAAGGCCGGCCCATCCAGGCAGGTCACCTTGACTTCCCCCTCTCCCAGCTCCTCCCAGGTACCGTTGTTCTCCTTCGCCGTCCAGAAAGGATGGTCCGCGGGCAGATGCAGGCACAGGAAAGCCTTGCCCAGCCAAAAAGGCGACTCCGCGCAGGAATACCCCTGCACCAGAGGCGAGAACTGCCCGTAGAAACCAAGGGCAGGCACTCCCTGATACAGGAAATCCTCCCTGCTTAGGAACTGCATCAGGGAACCGGAGGAAATCCGCCTGGCCCGTCCAGGATCTGCCCTGCCCTCAGGCATGCCTCCCGGCATCATCAGATTGCCGTCAAAGGCGCTGGTAGCCGCATTGCGGTAGATGTTGCTGCGCCCCCACATATTCGTCCAGCCGTCCCTGTCGAAGAAGTCCCCATAGGTCTCCATGAGCCTGTTGGAATTCTCTTCAAACCGTTTGGCAATATACGGTTCATTCTCATATCCGTACCAGAGATTCCAGATAGGACCGTACACATTAAAGGCCCAGCAGGAATAATAATCGAAAGAATGTCCGTCCCGGTACCAGCCGTCCCCGGCATAATAAGCCAGGATGGCCTGGGCATGATCGCGCATCACATCCTTTTCGACGGGATACCCCTCCATGTGCAGGAACGCCATGTCCAGCATATTGAACAGCCGCCAGTTCTGGGGCACCGTGCTGGCATGGGCATAGCTGTCCAGGAATCCGGCAATCACGTCTTTCTCCGCTTTCGTGTAGGTATCCCAAATCTGCTTTTTGCTCACCCACAGGCAGATGACCAGCGCGCAGGTCTCCACGGTCTGCTGGAAAGTCCTGTACGGATCCGTATGCCCTGTAATCTCCTGCTGGTCCTCATAAGTGCCCACGTAGAGGGCGTCCCCTCTGGTGCACACCCGCAGCACCTGGTTCTTATAATATTCCGCTATCGGATACCCGCACACTGTCAGGTCAGGCACATTGCCGATCATCGGCGCGGCGATGAAAAAGGAGCGGGTCAGCCCCTCGAACACCTCAGCCGTGCGCTGAACGGTCTGGGCTTCCTCCGAATCTTTCAGATGGGGATATGTAATCTCCGTCTCTTTTCTGGGCATGACCACAGGCTTCTGGAAATCATCGATATTCCGGAAGATTCCCTCCAGCATGTATCTGCCAGCCTCCAGCCAGCTCTCCCTGGTAAGCCCCGTGTAAGGGCTCAATTCAAAATCCAATGTCTTCGGCTCAAATTTCATCCCTGTCTTTCCCCCTGTTCCACTCCCCGGCCAGTCCGGCCGCCTCGTCCAGCACCCGCCTGGCCTCCTGTATCTTCTCCCGGGCCGTGCGGAATATCTCATATTCTCCCAGCCCCGGCACGCCCATGGACACCTCCTGCCTCCTGCAGGCCATGCCGCTGTCCAGTACGGTCTTGCCGGACATATGGTAGCTGGAGGCTCTTGTGGCCGGAATCATCTGACGGATGACCGAAGCGTCCACACCGCCTCCTGCCATGATGTCCACCTTGCCGCCGCTTTCCCGCACCAGCCCGGCAATCAGCTCCCTGCCCTCCATGCAGCCGTTCTTCTGGCCGGAGGTGAGGATGGTCCCGATTCCCAGGTCCTTTGCCTGTTCCAGCGCCTCATAGGGGTCTCTGCACATGTCAAAAGCCCGGTGGAGCGTCATGCTCATAGGGCCGGCGGCCTCTCTGAGCGCTTTCATCCGCTCTGTATCCAGGGAGCCGTCCGGCAATAGACAGCCCACCACCACGCCGTCCGCCCCCAGCTCCCGGTAGAGCGCCACACTGCGGGCGACGATGGCGAACTCGTGCTCCGTATACAGGAAATCCCCATACCTGGGCCGGATGAGCACATGAATCCTGGTATCCGCAAGCTCCCTTACTTTTTCATACAATGCCTGTTCCGGCGTGGTGCCTCCTATAATCAGATTTGCGCACAGTTCCAAACGGTCCGCCCCTCCTTTTACAGCTTCCACCGCCGATTCCGCGGAGTCGATACATGCCTCCAGAATATATTGTTTCAACTGCAGCCTCCTTTCCGCATCTTTTGCCCGTCTGCCTACCCCTCTATGCCGTAGATGCCGGCAAGCCAGTAGATGACATGGGAGGCAAACCCGTGATTGCAGCTGGCATAGGGCGTATCGTTCTCCCACAGAGTGCCTGTGAGCCTGGCCATCTTGGCGAAATATCCGCGGATGTTCCCGACCACGTCCTCGTGCAGCCCCTCTCTGTACAGCAGCTCGATGCGCAGGTAATTGCCGATGAACGCATTGGCGAAAGCCACCTCCGGATGCAGTCCCAGTTCCCTGCGCTCGGGACCGAAATCCCGAATCAGCATCTCCCACAGCGCGGCGTCCTCCTCTTTCGTGGCCGTGCCGGTAAAGAATGCGTAATACTGACAGACCTCCGTGCAATTGCCCGGATTCACCAGCCCGCTTTCCGTCCTGCGCTCATTGTCCGTGTAGAATGTTCCGTTGAAAGAACGCTCCCTGATCACCTGTCTCAGGCGGGACGCTTTCTCCTCCAGAGACTTCTCCCCATAGAGAGACGCCACTGCTTTCAGCATCCTCATATACAGCATGTTCGACGGGAAATTGATTTCCTGGACCACATCCGGGTCATTTGCCCTGGACCACTCCAGGAATACCCAGCCGTCCAGCTTCTCCAGCAGGCCGGATTCATTCTCAAAGGGGCGGAAATAATCCACCAGCGCCATGACCCTTTTCTTCGCCCGGTCCACCAGCTCCCTGTCGCCGCTGCGCTCCAGATACTCCTCCAGCTCCAGCACGAACCACATGGCCCAGTTTGGAATAAAGAGGCCGTCATTGTGGTCAGAGGGGTAGCACATGGGCAGCATCCCCTCCGGCAGGAATTCAAATTTTTCCGCCAGGATAAAGTTCTCCAGGAAAGTCCGCTCCACCAGGCACTCCCCGGTCAGCACATGCTCCACCCTGGAGGTGAAGAAGCTGTCGCAGAGCCATCCTGCCCGCTCTCTGGAGGGGCAGTCCATGAAGACATCCACCGCGTTGGACAGATAGGATTCCTTTGCCGCCTGATAAATCGCCTCCAGCTGCCCATCCTCCGGCAGCTTCACTCTGCGCTGCACAGGCGGATGCTTGTACTCCACCAGCTCCAGTCCCCGGACTGTGGCTTTTCCCTTTACGATTACCTGGACATACTTCATCGTATAGGGCGCAAAGGTCATGATATGGTGGCGGCCGGCATCCAGCGCGTATTTGAAGATATTGTAGGTGCCCATGCGCAGGAAATCCAGCTTGCCGTCCACCAGCGTCTCATCGAACATCAGATAGACCGAGCAAGGTTCCCCGCACTGTACCTCCAGGCAGATGAAGCCCGTGGCATTAAAGGGAAGTTCATACAAGCCATAGCCATTCTCCAGCGCCAGCGGGAACGCATCCCCCGTGGCAGCCCCGGATGACACAAATGTCATATTCTGTCCCTCGTCCGACAGATGCTCTTCCAGCTCCTCGGGCAAATAGCCTTTCAAGGTCTTGCCCAGGCGGTCCCTCTCCCAGCCAAGCACTGGTTTGGAAGCGACTGGCGAAAATTCCGCCCGGCCGGTCTCCACCAGTGCCCGGACAGGGAGCTTCTCATATTCCGGCATCCTGACACTGCGCTTCAGGCAGCGTTTCTCAGGCTGCAGGCTCCAGGTTATCTGTGTGGATGCCTGCAGCTCTCCCCATGCCGCCTGTGTATAAAAGTCCTGCTTATCCGCCTGGAGGCGATAGCATTCCACAAAAGCTCTCTGCAGACTGTAGCGCTGCACTTTCTGAACCCGCTGCTTCAGTTCGTGCACTGTCACGCTGTTTTCCCCGGTGGCAGCCACTGCCTGGTCTTTCAGGACAAATTCCGCTGTCAGGAAAGCGGGCTGGTCCAGGGTATCAAAAGCGTTGACATTATAGCCTGTCACCTCGATCACCGCCACATTCTCCTGTTCCGTCAGATATCCGGACAGAGGAATCTCGTCCACAGCGTAGAACCCGTGCGCCACTCTGGCAGGGCCAGCGCATACGAATGTTCCGTTTATCCGGAGCCGGTATATCGTCGATGCCGCCAGGCACAGTTTTATGTCTCCCGCCGGAATCACCGCCCGGAACGCCAGCTCGCAGTTCTTTTCCTCTTCCCGGCCCGAAGCCCAGATTGCCTGCGCTTTCCTAAATCCATATAAGTCCATGTCTTCTCCTGTTCCATTCCCCAGCGGGGAATCCGTTTTATACAGTTCGGGGCTGCCGCAGCACGACAGCCCCTTTTTTCGGCCTCTTCCCTTTTGTCCCTCCGGCCCTTAAGCCGGATATCCCGCCGGACACAGCCGTCCGGCATGCCGCGGGGAATCAGTCTCCGTATACTTCCGCCACATATTTCTTCAGATTCTCAAGGCCGATGGCGACTCCCTTTACGCAGTCCTCCATGCCCTCGAATTCAATGGCCACATATCCATCGTAGTTCTCTCTCTTCAAAGCCCGCAGGCACTGTACTACAGGAACGTCTCCATGCCCTACGATCGTCCCCCGCAGGAAATTGCCGCTTCTGGACTGGAAGAACCCCTGGCCGGGATCCGGCTCCTGGCCGCTCTTTACGATGAAGTCCTTGGCGTGGACATAGAACGCATAAGGCGCGCATCTTCCCACAGCCACCGCCGGATCGTCATCCGCGCAGAGGAAATTGCCCATGTCCACCAGCTGTCCGAAGTTCTCGTTGGCCACGGTGTTGATCAGCTTCTCCACCCGCAGGCTGTCCTGCGAGAAGAATCCATGGTTCTCGGTCATGGTTTTGACGCCTTTCCCGGCGGCGTACTCAGTCACCGCGCGGCATCCTTTGGCCAGGCGCTCTATCACGGTATCGTATCCCTGATAGGTTCGGTCCTGAATCCCGCCTGTCACGTCATGGCGCATGGTAGGACATCCCAGGATAGCGGCGATGTCCACCTGTCCCTTAAGGCGCTCCACCTCTGCTTCCAGGTTTCCGTCGCTGCCGCTTAAGAAGTCCGCGCCCACGGCATAGTTCGATATCGCCAGGCCCACTCTGTCCGCTTCCGCCCGGAGCTTCTTCGCGTACTCTGCGGAATCCTCATCCTTCGGGAAGACAAAGTCCACAAATTCAATGGCGTCAAAGCCCATCTCCTTCACCTTTGCGATACAGGTAAAGGGCGTCAGCCTGCCATCCTGAAAACACTGCATGAAACTATATGCACTGACAGAAAACTTCATATCAAGCCCTCCTAATATATATGGTGATTAAATATTGCCCAAAAACCGGATAAACGGCATGACTGGCTGCGCTATGCGACTGGCAAGGATTAAATGCCGTTCGTATATACGTTTTTCCGATTATCTGATCATGCCATTCAGGAAATCAACGGCCAGGCGGATATCTCCCTCCGGATTGTCGCCCACCTCGCGCTCAATGGTCAGGAATCCGTGATATCCTATCTCATCCAGCGCTTTCAGGTAGTTCTTGAAATCCACGCCGCCCTTGCCCAGGGGAACCTCCGTAAAGGAGGGGCTTGCCAGCATCTCCGCCTCCACCAGGCCGTAGACCTCCTCGGGATTGCGGTAATAGTTGCGCACGCCGTCCTTGGCGTGGGTGTGCACGATATAGTCTTTCAGATTATGTACCGCCTGTACGGGATCGTCGCCGGTCACCATGACCAGGTTTGCAGGATCCAAGTTCACCGCCACGCCGGTGGAGTGCAGGCCGTCCAGGAATCTCTTCAGCACTGCGGACTCTTCAGGTCCTGTCTCGATGGCGAAATGCGCGTCCACAGAGTCTGCATACTCAGCCAGCTTGAAGCACGCCTCCTGCATGACTTTATAGCGGTCGTGGTTCGAATCCGCGGGAACCACGCCGATATGGGTGGTCACGATATTCGTCTCCAGATCCTTTGCCAGATCCAGAATACGCATGGACTTTTCAATCAGCTCAGGGTTCAGCTCGGGATTGTGAAAGCCTTTCCCCAGGTCCCCGCAGAGGGCGGAGATTACCAGCCCCTCGGATTTCACCATGTCCAGAAGCTCTCTCCTCTTCTCCCCGGTCAGTTTCTCCGGCGTCAGATCACCGTTCACCGCGTACATCTGGATGCCCGCAGCCCCTATCTCCCGGGCCTTTTTCAGCGCCACTTCCGTGGGCTGTCTGAAAGACTCCAGCATCACACCGATAGAAAAATTGTACATAACACATTTCCTCTCTTTCCTTAAATTTGTCGGATTGACGTATTTCTTTCCTGTGTGTTATCAGTATATACTATTTTTGCCGGAAGATAAAGAGTTGATTTACTTTTTTTACTAATCTGTCCGGAGGACTGTTTTATTCCGCCAGATACATTTTCAGGCTGTCTTCTATTTTCTGGATAGTATCTTCTTTGGATCTGGATCCGTCCAGGTACCCGCCCAGATTCTCGGTCAGCACCTCGCAGATCTTCGCGTCCTCCCCCACAGACTTATCCAGCGCCTGGCACATGGCCACCAGCCTGTCTGCCGTCTCTTTTGGATAAGCCTTGCTCTCGAACTGGATATAGTCCCCATCGCCCGCCTCCAGTGACGTAACCATGGTGAATTCGGACCGGTCTTTCGCCGCCTGGGTTTCCATGGAGTTGCGATTCACCGGGAAGCCGTTGTACTCCGAATCCTGAATCTCCTCCGACAGCGCGAACCGCAGGAAGTCCTTTGCCGTATCTATATGCTGGCTCTTGGCGCAGATGCCGGCCTGCACCAGGGGCTCAAAGCTGTTCTCAAAGGCCGCGAAATCCCCCTTGATATAGTCCGCCATGGACATGGGGAGCATGCAGTCCGTAAAGCCTGCCGTGCCGTTAAAGGCAAGCTTCGCTTTCTTTGTCAGGTCAAAGATACCGTAATCCACCTCTCCTTCAGGCCGGGCGGCAATGACGCCGCAGTTGTCCCCGATCGCTTTCAGATATTCCAGATACTTCCCCAGCGCCTCTCTGTCCAGCTGTTTTCCGTCCACGATTTCATCACAGAAATAGGGGTAGAACTTGTTCACCAGATCGGCGGCTGTCTGGGGACTCATATAAGGCTCATCTGTTCCGGCCAAAAAGCCGGCCAGCGCCTCCATGGTACTCATATCCCGGACTCCGATATCCCTGCCCAGGACCAGATTCACTCCAAACTGCAGGGGCACCGCGTACCTCTTGCCGTCTTCCCGCGCATAAACGCCCGTAATATTAGACAGCAGTTCGCCGCTCTCCTCCATGGGCCTCACCACATCATCCAAATCCGCCAGCAGCCCTTTCTCCGCATAGGAATCCATGTTCAGATGGTCCATCACCACCATGTCCGGCGCGTCGTCTCCCATGAGCATCGTATTCAGCTCCTGATAGACGGCATTATAGTCCGTCTCGCCGTAATTGTACGCGGGATACACGCTCTCTATCTCAACCAAGACCTCGGGGTGGGCCTTATGATATTTGGCGGCCGCCTGCTTCAGCAGGGAATTCTCGAAGACAGTGTACAGCTTCAGCACCTCTGTCACCTGGGACACCGCCTCCGGATCGTACTCATACCGGTATAAAGCCTGGCCGTCCTCTTCCCGGAAAAGCGCGTAGACACTTCCGTCCTGGAATGCCGCGAAGTCCTTGCACCAGCAATCCGATATGGAAAAACTCGTCTCCGTGCCGGACATCAGCATCTCCCACTGCTCCTCCCCGGCTTTCATTCGGAAAAGCCCATCCTCTCCGCCGGCAATCAATGTCCCGTCCGGCAAGGCAGCAAGGGCCCGGCCGGACGCTCCGCCAAAGCTGAAGACCGTATCGTCCCCGGACTGTGAGGAATCGGCGGAAGGGCAGGGAATCATCGCCACGCCATCGCTTTTGCCCTCCGGGCGTTTTTCAATCCGGCCGCCGCTTTCGTCCGAGGAGCACAGGTAGACATTTTCTCCGTCCGATATCACGCCGCCCTCATAATAGCTGTCCAGCCGTTCACTTTCTATCACTCTGCCGTCTTCCCCGGAGAGGATATCCAGCGAAGAATAGGAGAGCACGGTCAATGTGCCGTTGTCCAGCGCCGCCAGCCCCTGTATCATCTCATAGCTGCCGTATTCTTCATTGGGGATTGCCCATTTCTCCGGCGTGATTTCCACTGCGGTCTCTCCGTCCGACTTCCACAGATGCCCCATGTAGTTTTCCTCATCCTCTGCCACATAACCGGCATACAGGTACTGTCCGCCGTCCTTTCCCTGTATCAGCCGCGCCTCCAGCCAGTCCCCGAGAGCGGTCAGTTCCATGGAGGCCAGCCAGCTCTGGGTCACATCCGTCAGGTTCTCCCCCTGCTTTTCCCACTCCCGCAGAGCAGTCTTCCCATCCTCTGTTCTGGATGTGAGGAAACGCAGTTTTTCATTTACCGAATACATCTGCATGATTTCCCATCCGCCCAGTTCCTCCGGCAGCTTCTCCTGTATCTCCACATATCTGCCTTTGTTCTCTGCACCTGATGCGGCGGCATTTTCGCTGCCTCCGGCCCCTTCGTCTCCTCCCGCCGCCTGTCTGCCGCAGCCGCCAAGCGCCCCGGCAAGAAACGCTGCCGCCAGCAGGACCGCGGTCCGCTTTATGCTCTTTTTTCTCTTCCTCATTTTCTGTTGCCTCCTGATTCTACAATTTACTTTTTCTGGCAAAAAACCCGGAAGAACGCTGCCTTTGCGTTCTTTCCCGGCCATCATATCAGCCGGATGTCACACGCCTGCGACTTACTTGTGCCTAAGTTGTAAAATCCGGAGGGTTCACAGTTTTTTCACACAGCCTTTGTCTCCCAGTAAAGATGGAAATAGATTGTCCTCCCGCCGCCCCCGGCATGGGCCGGGCCGCTCACCAAGCTGTCCACATCCAGCACGGCCGCCATCTCCTCACTTTCCAGTCTCTGACAGAAATTCCGGCTCCCATCGCTTTCTCTCTCATATATAGTTTCATCCCCATTTCCCTCCTGCGCCGCGGAGACCACATAGCTGGTCTCTATCCCAAAGGAATCCGCATAGTCCTCCAAAAGCCCGGACAGGACGCCCTCCTCGGGATATCCCTCCTGATCGGACAGCGTCACCCGCGCGTCCAGCACCTTCCCTGTCACCGCATCCAGCGTCAGCTCAGCCTCCAGCCCCTGCCCCGCAAAGGACACGGACCAATAACCCGGCAGCGAACCCTCCTCCGCGCTCCCGGGCTCCTCCTGCCCGGCCCAGAGATAACAGTTCATCCGATACTCCCGGGGGACAGCCGACATTCCGTCCAGATGGGGCAGGAAAAAATCCCCTATCCATGCCATGCCGCACTCGACGGCTCCCGACATGGACAGCTGCCCCTGCAAAGGCTCGTGAGGATAGATTTCCGATGCGCTCTCCAGTCCCAGCACCGCCTGGCACAGCTCCTCTTCCGTCAGATCCGCCACCGTCACCTCCACGTCCACCATTGTGGCGCTCCGGGAATCCCCCGCCTGGGCCTGCATGGAGACCTGCTCTTCTCCGCCTCCCGACAGCAGCATGGCTTTCTCTTCCGCAAGGCGGCTTTGCACCGCGAACAGGCCTCCGAAAGCGATGGCAAATGCCAGCAATATCCCTGACAGATTCACAAAAAAGCTTCTATTCTTCATCCTCCGCCCTTTCTCCGCATACTACTTCAAGGCTCACCTCTGTCCCCATTCCTTTCCTGCTCCGGAAAGTCAACCGGCTTTTATGTATCCCGGCGATTCTCTCGGCCAGGGCGAGCCCCAGACCTGCCCCGTGCTGCTTTCTGGACCTGGCCTTGTCCACCATATAAAAAGCCTCCGTAATCCGGGAAAGCTCCTCCTCTTCCATGCCGCAGCCATCGTCCCTGACGCCGATCCGATATATTCCCTCCCCCAGACGTCTGCCTGACAGCTCTATCCGGCTGCAGCCTGCTTTCATGGAATTGTCCATCAGATTGATCAGCAGCGTCTTCAACAGATCATACTCCACTTTGATATAGGCCGGATCCGCCGATAGCGAAAAGGAGATTCCTTTCTCCGCAAAAAGCGGCCTAAGCCCCTCCGATACGTCCCGGAACAGATCCTCCGCGTCCATCTCCTGCAGCGTGAAATCCTGCCGCCCCAGCACCGTCAGATCCATCAGCTTCAGGGACAGGGTCTCCAGGCGCATCCCTTCATTCCAGATATACCAGGAGGCATCCCGCACCTGCTGCCTGGTCAGCTCTTTCTGGTAGAGCATATCCGCGTAGCCGATAATGGAAGTCATCGGCGTCTTCATCTCATGGGCAAAATTCGCCACGAAGTCCTCTTTCTGCCTGGCCGCGCGGGACAGCTCCGCCACTTTTTCCTCTACCGCCCCGGCCATCTGGTTGAAGCTTTCCGCCAGTTCACCGATTTCATCCCGCCCGGATATGGCAAGCCGCTCCTGATAATCCCCCTGGGCCATGCGCCTGGCCGCCCGCGACATGCGTTTCAGGGACCCTGTCAGAAAAGCCGACAAAAAGCCCAGCAGCAGCATGCCCGCCAGGATGGCGATCAGGTAGCAGCGCAGGAAATACCGCTCCAGGGTCTCCTGCTGCACAAGCGTCTTTCCAATGTCCCACTGGGTGAGAAAATATAGCTTTCCGCCGGCCTCCAGCACGCTTCCCACCAGAACGGAACCGCCCTCCGGCGTATCCTGAAACCGGTATGCATGGGCTCCCTCCGACAGATTCTCCAGAAAGGAAACATCCAGCCCCTCTATTCCCTCATAGAGAGGCGTTTTGTCCTCCCTGTAGAAAGCCACCGGGAGGCTGATCTCCTCCGCCAGGATTTCAAAGAGCTCCTCGGGCAGTTCCTTCTGTTTCTGCGCTTCCGGCAGAACCTCCCAGAATGTAAAGCACTCATTCTGATCCATAATGGGCTTTTCGGCAACCACCACGGTCATCGAAAAATCCGCGTATGTCAGCAGCGCCGACTGGACCGTGAATTTATCATATTGATATTGTTTCAAAGCGAAATCCGTTTCCCTCGCCATGCTGCTTTCCATGGAAAAATGGAGTAGAAGATACCCCGAGACAGAAAATGACAGACTTAAAGTCAAAGTCCCGCATATAAAGATTTTCGCAAAGAGGCGCATGTCATCCCTCCAGCCTGTAGCCTATGCGGAACACCGTCCGGATCCGCTCTTCCCAGCCCAGCTTCCTGCGAAGCCTCTGGATATGGCTGTCCAGCGTCCGGGTCTCTCCGCTAAAAGGCTCTTTCCAGACTTTTTCATATAATTGGTCCCTGTACAGGGCGATATTCCTGTTCTGCATCAGTTCTACCAGCAGATCGAACTCCTTCACCGTCAGCGTCACCGGCTGGCCGCCTTTAAGCGCCTGTCTGGAATCCAGCCGGACGGACACATCCCCCACTGCCAGCTGCCGTTCGCCTTTTCCCAGCCTGCGCAGCACTGCCTCCACCCTGGCCAGGAGCTCCCCTATCTGAAAGGGCTTCACCAGATAATCGTCCGCCCCGGCCTTCAGCCCGCGCACCCTGTCGTCAACGCTCCCTTTGGCTGTGAGGAATATCACGGGAGTGCCGGTGGGCTTGATGTATTCCAGGAGTTCATAACCGTCCACCTCCGGCAGCATGATGTCCAGCAGCACCAGGTCGAAGCTTCTCCCCTCGACGTAATCGGCTCCCTCCATGCCGTCCCGGGCACAGGTGCAGCGGTAGCCCTCCGCGCTTAAGTTCATGCAGATCAGATTGGCAATCGCCTCATCGTCCTCCACCACCAGAATCTCTGTCATGATATCACCTCCCACTTTCAAGTATATCCTGAAATTGTATCCTATTTGCGAAAAACGGGAAAAAAGATTTCTCTTTTCCCCCGCATATTCTGTCTGCTGAAATATCCTGAATCCTCCTAAACCCGGCTCATGTCAATCATGCCCTCCACAGCGTCCCACTGGATATCAGGCAGGTTCTTCTGGGTCACGTCGGCCGTCTTCTTTTGCTTGGAGCTCATCTTGACCATATTGATGACAAAGAATATGACCGCGATGGCCACGGCAACGCCCATGATGCCGATGGGCACTCCCAGCTGCCAGGACTCCTCGAACCGGCCGGGCTCGCTCTTTATGTAAAAATAGCTGCCTACGCTGAAAATCAGTCCCACCAGGATGCTGACAATGGAATTCTCGAAGAGTTTGTTCTTCAGATTGGACACCGCCCAGGACTGAGGCTTGCCGCAATGAGGGCAGGTATCGTTGAACGCAGCATGATAGATATGCTTCTTCTCCGCGTTCTCGTAAGCTTCCTGGAGGCTGTTCTTCAGTTTCTGGAAAGCCTCTTCCTGCAATTTCGTCTCCTCTTTCTGGGACAGGGATCTGGAAATGGAATTATGTACGGCTTCGTTGCCGGTTATAGTGGCCTGCCGTACCCCGCTGTCCTTTGTGCACTGCTCACACCGGAAAGAATAGGGCACTTTCGCGCTTTCTGTTCTGGTATGCTTGTAATACGAGCTCATCTTCCTTTATCCTCCTTATTATAATTATAATCTCTCGGAATCTTTAAGCCAATAAACACAAGGCTTTCAGATGCCTTTTTTATTAAAATCCCCCACTTTTTTTGCCAAAAGCACTTGACAAATATATCGAAAAATGCGGCGCTTCGCGCCTGTTAATTAACAAGTATCGTCCGTTTGCGGCG
>CAJTHM010000033.1 GCA_910576125.1 Lachnospiraceae bacterium
CCGGGCACAAAAAAAGAACCGTCCCCAAGGCTCATATGTCCTCAAAAACAGTCCTTCTAGTGCGCCACCAGGGGCTCGAACCCTGGACACCCTGATTAAGAGTCACAGATTTTATGCTCAAAAATGCAAGTAAATACGGAGATTTTCAGAGTTTTCTGAGACAAAAGTGAGACATTCAATAATAGGCGGCAGGAGCACTCTGCCGCCCTTGTTTTAGGCATTAATGATAATCGCATCGAATCCTACAGCCTTAAGCTTTGCAAGCATGGCATCCGCATTACCCTTGACAGCGTACGAGCCTACCTGTACCCGGTACAGCTGCTTCTCATTGCCAACTACAGTCTCTACTCCAGGAGCCACCGTCTCCTGATTAGCAGGCTCCTCTGATGCCTGCATCCGCTGGCCAGTAATACCATACACGATTGCTTCAGCCATCTCCTGACAGTCATACAACTGCACATCGTCCTTGTCATCGACAAAGCAGCATTCCACCAGCATAGCCGGAGACTTTGTATTCCTGAGCACATAAAGACCAGTACTATACTTTACCCCGCGGCTCCGATAGCCCAATCCGGCAATGGCAGCGCATACACGCTCAGCATATCCTTTTGCTTTGCTAGCTGCATTGTATACATACACCTCTGTTCCTGTCGTCCTGCTGTTCCCAGCAGAATCTCCTGCTCCCGAATTGAAGTGGATGGACACATCCAAATCCACATCATGCGCATTGCACTTGGATACAATCTGGCTCAGGTTGGCAGATACGCCAGATGCGCTGTCCACCGTGCAGTCATACACAGTATGGCCAAGCTGGCGGAGCTGTGCAACCACAGCATCTTTCACCCTCCTGGCCTCCGTGGATTCCCTGATGAAGCCTATCGCTCCACAGGCTATCCGTCCATCTGCATTGTGCCCCGCATGTACATTAATCCTCATAATCTTTCTCCTCGCTTTCCACCTGATTTTTCAGGACTTCTATTGCTCTTATAATCACTGCAGGTATCGGAATCCCCATCAGCCCCGCATTCTCGATAATGGAAATACTCTCATTGGCTACAAAGGCGATGACGACAGCATCCCGGATGAAATTGGAACCCATCATCAGATCCAGGCGGCAAGCAACCAGAACGACCAGAAGCGTCATCCCTTTTTTGCAGAGCCCTTTCCACCCCGCATGACTTTCCAGCGCACCAGTTGCCGTCTTCCCGCTGGCATGGAATACTCCAGCAACAATCAGCCCGGTAACATAATCAATCCCCATGAAAATCAGCAACGTGACCAAGGCAGCGTCCCATCCACCGAAAAGGGAGGCTATTAAGCTCCCTCCCATTCCAATCAATGCACATATTTTTTCCTTTATCATCATTCAGCTTCCTTTCTTCATCTTATCAGATTTCTTCCAGTTCCTTATCTTACATATCAATGATGGGCTCTGCCCTGATTTTAATCATAGTTCACTCGCCTCCTTTAAATTTGCGCAAAAAATAAACACATATCATCACCAGATGGTATCTGGTGGTCATATGTGTCCATTTTTCTTTACTAAACACGGGAATAAAAAGCAACTCCTGGTATGATATATCCACCCCCATCACCAACACTGCCGGATACCCTGTCAAGTCAGCCGATGGGCAGATCCTGACAGCGGATGGTGCAAATGGATGCTATAAGATTACGATAGTCACGGCACATGCTGATAGGACCGGAATCACGTCAACCTATATTGCAACTGCATATCAGGGGGTATGGTGCATAGTCGATGAAATCACCGTGGGCACGGACAGTCGCGCCCCAAGGCTTAAGGTTGTGGCAGGAGGCACCCAGATTGCGATATACCTGGCGAATACCGCATCATCTGACGATGTACACGTATTTTACCGAGTTGACACGATTTACCGTGTAGGTTAAAGGCCTAATATACCACATGATACAGTCCGCTGCTCTGTCTGCGTATTGAGCCTTAACACACCGCTGAGGGTAATGCGTGGGGCATTCTCATTGCCGCCCTCTATAATAGGCGATATTAAATATACTGCATTTACATAACGTATTAAATACGCTGAGCCAGCGTTGTTGTTGTTTGTGTGAGTCTGTAAAAATACTATATAATTGCCGCTGGATGTTATTATGCCAATCTCTGTAAGCGTTCTGGTGCTTGCCGCCGATGCGGTTGCGAACTTTATCTTTATGATTCCCGTGTTTAATGGATGCCCACATATTTTCCGGTAGATGCATCAGTGTGGCCAGGCCGGAAAATCTGCGCATACCAAAAGCTCCGGCATATAACCGGAGTCAAATCATCTTATGAAACATCAACCTTTAAGCTGCATATTTGCGGTACGCCGTCTTGACGTTGGCCTGGCTGATGTAACAGTAAATCTGTGTAGTCTTCAGATCAGCATGGCCAAGGATGGCAGCCACGTCCTGTATGTTCATCCCCCGATCCAGGAGGTTCGTTGCCAACGTCCGGCGGTATCTGTGCGGATGCGCGTTCTCCACTCCGGCTCGCATACCAAGTTTTTTGACGATGGACTCTATCCCATTCTTTCCCAGTCGCTTACCCCTCCCCGCGAACAGAGCTTCACAGGCATCCGTCCGGGTATTGAGATACTCCTGCAGGTGCATAGCAGCCACCTCTGTCAGATATACTTTCCTCTCCTTATTTCCTTTTCCCAGCACAACACATTCCATTCTCTCAAAATCCACGTCTGATATATCCAGCCTGGCCACTTCCGACACACGGCATCCAGTAGCGTAAAGAAAATCCACCAGCGCCAGGTTCCTGACATTCCCACAAGCCTTGCGTATCTTCTCCATCTCCGCCGCAGAATAAGGCTTTTTGACCACTTTCTTGCTCTTTATCTGTGCCAGGGCAGCACATGGGTTCCGGCTGATCAGCCCCTCCGCCGCCAGCCAGCTGAAGAAGCTGGAGTAGCAGCGCCGCATCCCATCCAGGCTCCTGTTGCTGACCTTGCCGGTCTGCCGCCTGACCGACAGATAAAAGCGTATGTCATATGTAGTAATCTCTGCCAAAGGCTTGCCCAGATAATTAAGCAATGCCCGGTTGATCTCCGCGTACCGCCGCAGAGTAGAGTCCGCTGTCCCCTCCACCCTCTTTGTGGCCAGGAACTTTTTGAGCAGCCCCTCTGCACTGTCATCCCTTACAGCCACTTCTGTACAGCGCTCCTGTACCTCATATTTATTGAGCTGCATGATGAGCGTGTCCTGCACAATGTTCACTGTATCCTCATCCACCCGCCCTTGTAGGGTTTCCGTCACTTTCTGTATTATATCTGTCCTGATATCCATAGCAACCACCTCCAGCTTTAGGATATCATGCATAAAAAATCTTGCAAACTATCACCCCATATGTTATTATGAAGATGCAAAAGGAGCAACCGCCCACAAAGTGGTTGGCCTCCGTTAGGTTAAAAGCCTACCTTCACCGGCCAAGTGACAAGGTAGGCTTGTTTATTTTCGCTTGTTATTCCTATCTATGTAGGCAAGCAGTGTAATCAAAAATGTCGCAAACAGAATCAAATCCTGAAACGAGAACATTTCCATCCACACCACCTCCCTTCTTTTGCAAGTTAGGGAGGCTACCACCTTGTAACACGATTACTCCATGTCCCACATCATATCACATCCCCATGCTGATTGCAATGTCTTTCCGTCCGCCCCCCAAATTCACTAAACACGGGTTTGCAGGTAAAAACAATATCTGTTATACCAAATAGCGATTATCTATCTACCCTCACTGGGAAAAGAATTGGTGGCATGATAGCCATTAATTTTATATCCGAGTGGAAACAATGGAGCCCTGGGCGTATCATAGTTGGACATACTGGCATTGAGCCGATTGTATTCGTCAGCCGAGAGGCAATACTGATTGAGGGGCAATCTGGATCAGTTTTGGGTATGTGCAATATTAACATCTATGGCAGTGGCGGCAACATCGAAGTTGTGATTCCCGATGACTGGCAAGATGGAAAATTTGCCCATTTATGTGGCACTATAGTATTTTTAGGTTAACCTACGGTATACACATAAAACAGGTCGATGTTCCAAGCCTCGCCGTCATCGTTAAAGTTACTCACCATGGTGCCGTTTGTATTCATAATTACATCATAAACACCAATTGCTCCATCCCTCGTCCTTATAAACTGTGTCTTGACGGCTAGTTGCCTTTTTGGCCGATAGCCTTCTGGCAGCGTAAAAAGCACCGCATTGGCATTGACAATCGTCTTGCTTGTTAAAATCCTTAAAAACGCAACATTGCCAAGGCGGAAAACGTATCGGGGAGACCTTGCTTCTGTACGAGCGTCAAAAGAGATTTGCGCGACCGACAACTTACCAGTATCGCTCAAACCCGTGTTTAGTGCATTAATCGCCCCTGTTACAGTCCCATCCCCAATCCCAGAAAGGCTAGTACTCCCCAATAGTTTCCAAAGATACCGCACATTCTTAATAGCCAGAGAAAACTTCCGCATCAGGCTGTTATGCTTTTCCCCCGATGCTACTAGCCCGATATCAGCCCATCCTGTGGGATTTGTCGCATCACCACTGGTAAAAGTCGTAGTGTTATTTGCAGAGTCCCCAGTAGTCTCCATCTTAGCATTCCATTTTGTCCGCTCCGCCGCAGTGATGTGTTTCGTAGCATCCTTTGTATGACTGTCAAACTCCGCCGCAGATGCCTTTTTCCCTATGGCCGCATCCAGCGCATCCATGACAGTCTTATGCGCAGCGATGGTATCCGCCACTTCTTTCAGCGTGTCCAGAGACTCAGGTGCTCCGTTTATCAAGTCCGCAATCTTCTGTCGGGTGTAGGCCACCAGCTGCTCATACAGGGCATCCAGCGCCGCCTGCTGCGCTATGGACACCGGCTTATCCATGTCGGATGTGGAGTCAAGGCCTAGCTGCTCTGGCGTAACCTTATGCGGATTATTATAATCTTCGATATGGCCATCCAGATTCTCCGCATTGCTCTTTATTCCTCTTTCTAGTCGCTCCTTGGTCTCCTCAAAGTCATCATAGGCCACATATAAGATACTCGGATTCGTGACCGCTATCTCTGCCACATCGGAAATGTTGAGCGTCAGTCGGATTCTCTTCCTCGTTGCCTCCACTCCCGTGGTGCTGACTATGTACTGCGCATCATCCCCGCAGTTGTCATATACATACAGTTTCTCGCCCTCATTGGTCATGACGATAATCCCTATCTCACGAAAATAGTAATCATATCCTACCTTTGGTATGTCCACTGTTATCGTGCACTTCCCATCTTCGGCCATATCTATCCTTAAATCCGTAACCTCGTACAGCTGGTGTACGAGCCCTTTCAGCGTCCGGAAATTGGCGGGAGGCCGCCCATCACCAACCACGACCGATCTTATTTCCATGCTGTTCGCAAGCTGTGCCGCATTCAAAGCGTTCTGCCCATCCACGGTCAGCGCCAATCCGTTCCATGCCATTCTCCGTCCCTCCTATCTCTGCTTCATCTCCAATATGTCCGCCTGTTCCATGAGCCCGCCGCCATATACCGTCAGGCCGGAGGTCACAGGCTCATATACAATGTCAACTACTATGTTCATCGGCACTATCGTCGCCAACAGGTACTTCAACTCCTCTACCTGGCTGTCGTCCGTGGAGTATACCACCACCAGTAAGCTATATCCACCCTCAAAGCCAGGATACAGGGAGAAATTATGGTTTCCGCCAAACAGCTGCTCCAGCTTCAATGCGAGCATCCTCATGGTATATGGGATTTCATTGTACCATCTGCTCAGGAGCCTCGTCCTGCGCATCTCAATCGTGTCCCTTTCATACGGCCTGATGCCAAGCATCCTTTCAAAACGCGCGATTCCGCATCCGTCAGCTGTCACAATGAACTCATTCTTCAAAGCCTGATCTGCCGCTTGCCAGATAAGCGCAAATTCTGGATTCTCTGCCGTCAGGGCGACATTGGTCTCCTTATACTCCGCTATGAATGGAGGGAGATAGGCAACAAGGTCGACTTCCCTTATCATCCGCTCACACCTCCAAGCACCGGGATTTCATATTCGCCCAGGTCCAGATTTCTCCTCGTACCGTTGACCAGGGTGTCCTGGACATCGACGACACCGGGAACGTTCAGAATCCGGTTGTCGATTTGGCTTATCCTCACAATCAGGCTGGATGAATCGGCCCATTCCTTCCTAAGCTCCAGAAGATAGGCAGCGACGGCTTCTTCAATCGGGGCCCGGAGAATCCCCCACCCATAGCCAGGCTCGAAAGTGACATCCGTCCTGATATCCACAACTATCGCAGCCGCGCTCTCCACCCTCACCACATGGCCGATAGGTGCGAGCCCGAATCCCTCACCGGCATTTGTTTCAGGGTCGATTGCTGTCTGGACCGTCTGGACCAGCGTTTCCGAGGCAGGCCCGAATTCCGAATCGATGATTGTCAGGAGCACCGTCCCCCCAGTCGTCAGCTTCTTCTGCAAGGCAGCCTGGAAAACGGAATCCAGCCAATGCCGGACTTCCCCATCCAGCATCCCCTTGATTCCATCGTACCATGCCGCAACGCTCTCTTCCGGAATCAGGTCGGCCGGGGAAATGTCCGCATTCCATACCCTTGCCACTTTCGACCTTCCGACTCCCGGGATGGAATTCGTCTTTTCCAGATAGTCGGCCCGGTTCCCGCCAAAGGCATTCTCGTTAAAGGAAGAGAAATACCTCTGCCGCAGGTCCTCCGTCTCCTCCTCATCCTCACCGGGAATCAGGACTTCAATCAGTTCAGCGCTCTGCAGCCCTTTTATATATTCCATGGGTATCATCGGGCCGAAGAACTGGTTCCCGGCTTTCCCGGCCGTCTCACACTCGACCTGGTATTCCCCATCTGCGATCTTCCTTCCTACGATATAATTCATGTCGCCGATGTTGAACCGCTGTCCGGCCACATCGATGGTATCCGGAACGAACACTCCTTTCAGTACCGCCCTTGTCGCCCCATGTGGATGGATTCCCCTCTCCTTGCAGCGCAGGATCAGGAATTCCCTTGAAGCCGTGTCGCCATATGCCTCCCTTAAGATGGCGTCAAGTTCAAGATACAGAATCTGGAGCTCTATGGCAGTGGGTGAATGCGTGTCCCAGATTACGGAACCTTCCCGCTTATCGAACTTATCAGGCACACGGTCAAGCATCCTCTGGAGGATTGCTTCATAAGTTATGTCCTCATACATCAGAAATTCACCTCCCTTTCCGCCTGCACGTCACCAAAAATGGTATGTGCCGTAAATGCCACATGTACGATGCCTTTCTGCGGGAAATCGAACTCGAAGCCGTCAACGCTCCGAATCCTGTCGTCCCAGAGCAGCGCTTCTGAAATACGGCGCTTCAGCTCCGGACACACATAGGTCACGGGCTCGCCGAAGAGGTCCAGGAGCTCAATCCCATAGTTCCAGCTGTACATGATGTACTGATAGCGCTCCGTCATGATGATCTTATAGATTGCCTGCCTTACTGCTTCCAGCCCATCGGTATAGCCGCAGACAAGGTTCCCGTCCATCTGCATCTTATAAGTAAGGCTCGGCTGCTCCTCAATCTCAAAATCCCTGTCCAAAAAACCAGCAGTCGAAGGAATCATGGCTTACCCCCTATCCGGTCTATCACAATGAACTTTTGGCCTTCCTGCTGCCTTATCAATATCACTTCATCACCGACTTCAAGGGCATTGTGCATCAGGAAATTCTTCTGTCCCACAATGTCGTGGAGATGGGGCGGCGGGGCGGTTGTCTTTCCGTCAGGGGAAAGGACCCCTATTTCCGTGTCCCATTGAATGGTCACGGTCGTCATATAGTCGGTGACATTTCTTGTAAGGACAAGCTGCGGTTCACCGAGCACCATCTTCTGCTCTACATTTATCTTCAGGGGAGATTTCGAGACGACTTCCCCGAAATACACGTTGACGGGCTTCGACGATTCCCTTTCGTCCCGTGCCGCCCTCTTCATGGCCTCCACCAAACCGTTCGCATCAGCCAACGAACTCACCTCCCCTAAGCGTCAGATCCATCCAGTGCTCGCTTTCCCTGTATATATGCCTGCAGCTCTCCACCAGCATGAAGTTCCTCAGCTTCATGTCCCCTAAATCGAGGTTCACGACAATCATGCTGCCGGCCCTCACCCGGTTATCGCCCAGGACATTGGTAAGCTTCAGGCTGCGGGTCTTCTTGTTGTACAGCTTCAGGAGCGCGTCGACCTTCGCCTGGCCGTTCTCCCCTTTTTTCAGGGTATCGAAATACTGCAGGATGCCCCATCTGTTGATATTGCCGGAATCCTGTGATATATACACTTCCCTGAACCCGGTATCTTCATTGTCATAGGTAAGCTTGATCCTATTGAAGGTATTGTCATCAATGGACGAAGTGTAGTCGAAGGTCTCACACGTCTCTTCATCCACCATGAAATATGCCCCCGGCTTCCCTACCGCCATGGAAGAAAGGTGCTTCAGGGTCAGCTTCCCGAAATCGTCATACAGCACGAACATCTCCCCGGTATTCGTCAGGGTCAGGTCAAGGGCATTCTGGACCATCTCGAAAAGCGAGGTGTTCTCCTCGACCCTTGATCCAATCACGTATCCTGTGCCCTCCAGCACCCCGGTATTCAGTGCATAGTCGGCGGCCAGCATCCTCAGGAACTGATCCGCGGTCTTATCCTCATACACTATGGTGTCCTTGTTCTTCAGGTACCGCAGCTGGTCATATGCGGTGACTGTTATGATCTGCTCCTTTGCCCTCTGCTGCTTGAACACGAAACCGAAGAATATCTCATCGCCGCCCTCTTTCATCCTCACCGCGCTGCCCTCTGAAAAGTCGAGCACATCGTCTTTCAGCACCTTGAAGGAAAGCTTGCCGGGGGCATTCTTCCTTTCTGTCGTCCATTCAATCCCCTCTTCCACTGCCGGGAGGTATGCCTTGGTCCCGGCCTCATTCCCAATCAGCAGTTCAACGCCCATCCTGACTCCCCCTTACTAAGCTGCCGGAATCGTCAGAACCTGCCCCGGATATATCAGGTTCGGGTTCCCTCCGACCACGCTTCTGTTCGCATTATAGATGATGGAATACTTCGAACCGTTGCCATAGAACTTTTTGGCAATGTTCCAAAGGCAGTCGCCCTTTACTACCGTGTAGGTCTGCGCTGTCGCAGGGGCAGGGGAGCCCACCGATTCCCTCTGCGGCTCGATGCTCGCTTTCGGCTTCGCCATGTTGAAAGAGATATCCACCGTCTTTGTCCCATAGTCCCTCCATTGCTTCAGCTTTATCTTTACCAGGACATCGAATCCTTCCTGGGCATCCTCCGTGATCTTATAATCTTCCATGGCTACCCTGATGTTGGTGTCGAAGAGCCTCTTCCCTGTCGGGCGTTTCCTGCATACGATGAACTGGAAAGGCTTCATGCCCGTCTTCAGCGATTCAAAATAGTCCAGGAAGTAGTCGGCGCCCTTGAACCCGGACTTGTAGACGGCAAAGGGATATTTTTCTTGCGGTATCCTGCATTCAAATTCTATATCCGTTAATTCCGCCTTTTTCAGGATGTTTATTTCCCCTTCGTTTATCAGGGTGACGGTCTCATTTGCATTGTTGACCTTCACTGAAAGCTTCGGGGGCGCTATCGGCAACAGGCATTTCCCCAGATAAAAATCGTATCCGCTATTGGCCATCACACATGCACCCCTTCCGTCGAGATGTCGATTGCCTCGTTCACCATATCGGTCATGCCTGACATGATGCCGTCCAGGTCCATGCCGTTCTTGATGGTGTTGTGGTTCGTCTGCTCGATATTGATTTCTGCCGTGGTGAACCGGTTGACCGCTTCCTGCTCTGCGATGTCCCGGAGGTATTTCAGTTCTTCGCCGGTTATCTCCATGGAATCGGCTATGGCCCCTGTATTCCCCGCGATATCCTCGACGCCGCTTCCGATTCCCTCCATCCCTGCGCCGTAGCTGCTGAGGTTTGTGTAGCTGCCGGCATCAGGGATATTAGTGCCGAACAGGGACGCAGGGTCAAATCCCGCTATGCTCTCGTCAATCCCTCTGCCGAAAGAATAGCCCGCGTCCCATGCCCCCTTATACTCGAACCGGCCCAAGTGCAGGCTGGAAGCGTCCATCTTCGCCATGATTTCCTCGCCCTGCCCGAAAGTCCCATCGACCCATCCGCCAAGGGAGTCGCGCCATCCGGAGACCGCTCCTGCAAGGTTCGAGCCGAAGATTGTGTCAATCGCTGACGCCAGCGACTCCAGCAGGCCAAGGATGCAGTCCACCAAATCAAAGAACAGCCGCGCGATGGAACCGACCGGATCCGTGAACACGTTCCCGAAGAAGTTCACGAAAGCAGCTATGAAATTCCACAGCACCACGAATAGGTCAATCACAAAGTTGATCAGGGTAACGAACAGGTTCCCGATGAAAGCTGCCGCCACCATGAACACGCCGCAGATGATGCCCGTTGCGGACACGGAAGTCCCGGCAAAATGGTTCACTGCCGCAACGGCAGCATAAAGAATGGCTATCAAGGCAATAATCGCAATGATGATCCAGGTAACGGGGCAGGCATACATGGCAGCGTTCAATCCGTTCTGTGCCGCGATTTCTGCTGCGGTTGCCGCTGTCAGGGCTCCAGTTGCAGCCGCATGGATCATTTGGGCTACCGCCATAGCTACATGGATTCCTTTGCTTATCAGGTCTATGGCATTCACTGCCATCTGCCACCCATAATATACCGCCAGGGCCCCCGCCACGCCATAGATGATAGGCGACAGCCACGACCAGTTGTCCGCAACCAGCTGCGCGCCACCGACCATCAAGTCAAAGATTTCCAGCGCAATCCCCGCGACGGCCGATAATGCCCCAATGGCATTGTCCACGATTACCTGAAAGGCCTCGCTGTTCCCAATCTCGTTCATCCGTTCAAGGACGGGCTGGAAAGCCATCAAAGCATGGTTCTCAAAGGATGTCCATATCTGCTCAAAGGTCTTCGGCATGCTCTCGAACTTCGCATTGGTCTCATCGGCCGCAGCGAACATCGCCGCCTTTACGATGTCAGCGGTGATTATCCCTTCCGCTGCCATGTCTTTCAGCTCCCCTTTCGGTACCTCCAGATAGTCCGCAATCGCCTGGATGATGTTCGGGGCCTGCTCCAGGATGCTGTTATATTCCTCCCCGCGGAGAACACCGGAGCCCATTGCCTGTGTGAGTTGCAGCATGGCCGCGTCGATGCCCGCCGCCTCCGTTCCGGCAATCCTGAACTGCTTGTTCACCTGCTCCATGAAAGCAATGACCTCTTCCGAGCTGCTGAAAGCGTCCCCGGCCATGAGCCCCAGCTTCGAGACCGCGTCAGCCGTCGCCTGATAGCTGCCCCTGGCCCGCTCTGCAGACAGGAAAATCATGTCCTGCAGCTCCTGCGTCGTCTGCAGCCCGTCGTTCATCATGTCCAGGCGTGCAGTGGTGGACGTAAGCTGGTCTGACAGGCCCAGTGCATTCGAGAGAGTATGGAGCGTCGCGTAGGCAGCTACCGCACCTTTGATGGCACCCATCAGCCCATCAGCTCCATTGGCCCCTTCCTCGATCTGCCGATTGAACCGCCCCTGTTCGTCCACGTTGTCCCGGATATGCCTCTCCGTATCCCCTATGGCCTGCTGCAGCCTCAGGTAGGACTCATTCGCCGCCTGGACGTCCATGTCCTCCACGGCCCGGTTAAGGTCCTGCTGCTCCCTGAGCGCCTGCTCCAGCTGCCCCCGCAGCATCTCCAGCTCCGCGTTCGCGGCATCCGTCCCCATGTTCAGCGGGTTGCCCTCAATCTGCTGGATGCGCCCACGTATGCCGTCAATCCTGACCGCCATCGCGTTCAAGTCCCGGAACGCTTCCGGCGGGAATATGCTGGTATTGTAAGCCTGTCTTGCGATGGCGTCCTGTGTGCTGCACAGCCGTTCGAGCATGGCATCCGTGCTCTGGACTTCCTGCCGGAACCGGTCGATTCCGCTTCCGCCGAACACATCCAGGGCCGGGGACTGCCAGCTTACAGCCGGGGCAATCTCAGGGGAATCCACCTGGTCCATGGCAGAAGCCAGCTCCCGGACGGACACTGCCGCCTGGTTGATGGAATCCCTCGCAGCCTGGAAAGCGTCGGCATCGACGGGCGAATCCATGGCACGGTGCAGATCCTCCATGGCGGAAAGCCCCAGGTTCACGGAATCGATGACCTGATACAGGACACCCGTGAAGTTGTCCTGCAGCTCAATCGCTGACCTTATGCTCCCCATGCCATCACCCGCCTTTCTTCCCCTTTTTTGCTTTCCGCTCCATTTCTTTCTTCCTTTTCCTGTCATCCTCCATCTTCACCTTGATTGCAGCTACGACGAAAGCTTTTTCAGGCCCCTCCAGCGCAAGAAAGGCGGAAGGTAAGATATGCAGCTTCAGAAGGGCATAGTAGGCGAAGTTCGCCTCCCAATCCCCTTCTTCAATCAGTTTTTTGCTTCATCCACCTTTTCATCAAACGATACGTTGAACCCCTGGAACCTCTGGACAAAAGCTGCCAGGTCATTGTATTCGCCGGGATCGTCGACCATAGCAAGCAGGAGGTCCTCCGGGGTTGTTACACCGTAGGAATCCTGCAGCTCCTTGTCGTACAGGTCAGGCATGACGACTGAAGCAGCAATCATCTTCTGGATATACTTACTGGACTGCGTCTTCGGCCGGAACAGGTTGGGCTTTCCGGTAACCGGCACATCAATCGTGCAATCATCCCGCAGGCCCTCGTTCTCTTTTGAAGTGATATGCCGGAACTCCCATTCGAGGGGCTTTCCATTTTCATCACAGAGGGATTTCGTGGGAGCATAGAACCCGTTCTTCTTCTCTGCCTTGTTGGTCTTCATGAATCTGCTGAATTTAGACATCTCGAATACACTCCTTTACATTTTTCATCGATAATCAGCCCCTTGCATGGATCCTTGCAAAGACCGCATAAGGGGGCAGAACTGGTTAATTTGTGAGGAAGCCTTCCAGATCCTTGAACGCTTCAGGCATCTTGAAATCCTCGAACGTGAAGTCCATCTCTTCATCCAGGTATTCCCCATCCGCGTCAAACTTCGCGAGGATTCCGCCGTCGATGTTGCAGTCCATCAGGATCATGGTCTGCCGGCCTACTGAAGAGGTCTTGTCCTCATTGGAGATCTGAATCTCGAAATAGACGTCCTCCCCGGTCTCCTTGTACTGGATCATCATCTGCCGGAAGATGGAAGTGTTGTAATGGAATGTCGCGCTTCCAGTCCCTTTCCAGCCGGAAGCCTTGTTCCCCTTTCCCGTCTTCCCCAGGATAGGAACCTCCGTCTTGTTCTTCTTGAACTTCACTTCCAGGTTGATCGCCTGCATGAAGTTATAGCGCCGCGTCCCTATCGTGACGAAGCACTCTGCCAGCCCTGCGAACACGGTATCCTTAGCTTTCATCACTACGTTGCCGTTCATCTTGCCTCACCCCTTTCCTATGCCACTGTGACGGTCATGTATAGCTTGCCCATGGCGTTCACGACGGTCACTGAGTCCGTCACGACCACCGATTTCTTTGTCTCCCCCTGTGCCACCGTCACATCCGCATCGGAGAAGTTCTCGATGGCCCTGATCTCCTGGAGCTGTTCATGATGCTTGACGATATCGGACCAGAGGGAGATGCGCCCTGCGGCATCATTGGGCACGATGCCAAGGTATTTCGTGTCAAAGAGCACCGCTATGTCGTTGCCTATCTGGTCAATCACGCGAATCGTCTGATTGTCCTTGAAGATATCGCCCATAGTGTCGGAGACCGTCACCATGGTATTTATATCCTCGAGCACCCGGACATCGGCCCCTACAAGGTGGAAAGTGAACTTCCCTGCCTTGATTGCAGCTTTCAGCTGGCTCTGTGTATATGGGGTGTCAACGGTGAACTCGCCGTCATACTTCCTGTTCTGGTTGCTTTTGTTGACCGCGCATCCTGCGGAGGCGCCCGTCACCCAATACACAAGGCCCGCCTCGCCCCAGCCCTCGTCCAGGACCCTGTTGTTCACGCTGATGACGCCCATGAAGTCGGCCTTTGCATAATCATAGAGCACAAGCTGGAACTTCACGCCCATCTCGTCGCGCAGCCTCTTATTGTAGGCTGCATACAGCGACTTCGTGGTATCGTCCGTCACGGCTGCCCCCATAGTGTTGAAGGCATAGGACTCAGCCTTGTCGAGATATGCCTGATGGTCCTCTCCTCTCACCGTCCCATTCTCCCCACCTGTCAGGGGAACCGCGGCTGCCGCTTCCAAAGTGGCCCCCGCTTTCCATTTCAGGAACCTGTTGTCCACCAGCTCATCCGCCTTTGACACGGTCTGTTCGTCGACCACATCCGTCCCCAGGATGGTCCTCACGTCGAACAGGGCCGCATTATCAGCATTCACCTGAAGCGCGACTTTCAGGTCGTTGCCCCTCACCCCGCAATAGCGGGCCTCCGCAAGGCTGTTGCCCGCTTTCTTGCCTCCGCCGTTCAGGCGGTATGCATAAAGGGTACGCGTGTTCAGGAACAGGTCCCGGAGCCCTTTCAGCTTATCGCTGGTGTACTCATAGCCAAATATCTCCGTGCTGTTCTTCTGGAAATCCCCGTTCGTCACTTCGAAGATCTCCCCTTCCCTGCCCCAGTCCAGTTCAAGGGCCATCGTCGCGATGCCCCTTCCGGAAAGGGCCGCAGTCGCAGCGGACTTCGAGACGAAGTTTATATATGCGCCCGGCAGCTCCTTGTTCTGCGCCACAAAAGTGCCTCCACCTAAAGACATCCCTATCTCACCTTACCTTTCATATACCTTTCGATTTTCTCCTCCACGGCTCCCACTGTATAGAGCTCGCCGGCCTCAAGAAGGGCCTCCAGGATATCCCTCCTTTCCCGGAACCGCGCCGAAGCGGCCAGCTGCTCCTTCGGGAACCTGTTCTCCGTTTCCCTGCCGCTCTCCGGCGGCGCCTCCGCCGGTTTCTTCTTTCCTGCCATCCAATCACCTATCCTTTCACATGGGTCTCGGAAGAGACCTCCTCCATCATCGGGACGGCCTCTCCCCGCCTATAGACAAAGCAGTCATAGTTCACGAAGAAGCTCAGGACGCCGTCCACCACTTTTCCGTTCATCTTCGTCCCCATCATGGGGCCGTCCACATCTATGTACTCCAGACAGAGGTTCATCCGCTCCAGGACCTCATAGCATTCCCGGTTCCTGTCGTCCTCTGACAGCGGGAAATACTGGATGCAGAACTGGTTCTGCCTGAAATACCTCTTACCCAGGAAAAGCCTGTCCGTAGGGTTCGGGCACTGGATGAAGAAAGCGTGGCCGTCCATGTCCTGGGATATCTCCTCGATATAGGTCTCGTATCCGTCGCCAAATTCAGCATCCAGGGCGACGCTGATGGCTTCCATGATTGTGTTTATCACTTCATGGCACCTCCCAGATGCTCCCTGATCCTTTTCTCCAGAATCTGCGGGGCGATGGTCTGCAGCTCCTGCTCCGATATCGTCATCATGAAATGCCCCCTGACCCACCCCTTATGGTTGGCTGTCCTGTGCCCATACTCCACATAGCTAGCGTACTCCACCGGGTTCACGATTTCGATGGCATAGGTGTCACCCCGATGGTGGACTGCCAGCGAATCCGCATATCCCCTTGCCGGCCCGCCGGCCGTCCATCCACGCCTCAGTGTACCGCCTTTCTTGACAACCACCCGCTTGACCTTGCCTTTGTTCTTGCCGGCTTTATATCTTACACGATTGCCGTCCGCATCTGTCGCATAGCCCTTTCCATACTCGCCCACCGGGGTGCGCTTCACCACCATGCGCAGCAGACGGGCTGCGAGCTCCCTCGCACACGACTGTAGGAACGCGTCTGTCTTCCTGTCCAGCCTCCTCAGCTCCTTTTGAAGGTCTTCAAGGCCTCTGAAGCTGAACCTCCCCATCTTGCCCATTTCATGCCCACCTTTCAAACAGCTCCAGGATAATCTCCTGATGCGTGGGATAGACCGCAGGGACGCCGCTGCATCTGTAGTCTGCCGTCACGCCATCCTGTGTCACTGTCACCTTTGAACCAGGCCTTACCGCAATGTCCGGAGCCAAGAACAGCTTGATGACCTGTGCGATGCCAGCCGCCGATTCTGTCTGCTGTGCAGAATCCAATCCCTTAAAGGAAAGCCGGCAAGGCTGGTCTTCCAGAACCACCTTGTCGGCATATGTCACCAACTTTGATGCACCGCTCTTCACTTTCTGATGCTCCGTGACCATGCAGGTGCCCGTATACATCCTTTCCACGGCCTCGCGGGCCTTTAGAACCTGAGCTTTCGATAGCATGCCAGCTGCTCCTTTCCAGAACCCATCATTGCTCCCAGCAGGGCATCCAGCCGGGCTTCATCGGACGCGCCCTTGTCGAAGTCGACCTTCACATCACCCTCCGACAAAGACGTGAGGATTCCGGACAGGTCGATTCCTTCAATCTCCAGCCTGCCCGACTGCTTCAGGCCATGCAGGAAATGCCCACACGACCTGTCGCAGAGCATGAAGTACAGGCTATTGGGAACCTCATCGATATGGCAGTGATCCAGCACCTCCTGTTCCGCTTTCCTGATGCTGAATGCCAGATTCCATAAGCCTGGTGCATCCCATGCCGTATATCCGACGGCCTCCAGCCGCATAATTGCCATCCGGCAGAAGGCTTCCGGCAGCGAAGAGCCCATACATTCCAGATCCTTGCGTACTTCCGTCAGGTTCGCATTGTCCATCTGATGCCCTTTCCTCAGGCGACCTTATGCCTGATTGCCACGATGCGGAGCTGCTTGCTCTCATACACCGGCTTCCAGTTCGCCGCCATGGCCAGTTCGGCGCGGGTAGGCGTCTCCACATGCTCCCTGACCGCCCCGGTATAGGCGATCCCGCGGGGATGCAGGATGAAAGCCTTCCGGTTAATCAGATAGTCAATGCCGGCGCCTGTCTGCTTGTCACGGTCAATCTCCGTGGACACATGGCCCACAGGAGAGCCGTTCCCCATGGCCACCGCACCGTTGCCGAACAGGTACGTGGTGTACACACCGTCCTTGTCCACCGGGCAGCCATCGTCCACCGTGACGCGCCGCCCCTGGTAAGTGTCGAACTCCACATTGTTGGAGCTCCTCTGGGTCTCTATCAGCTCCTTTTTCTTCAGGTAGCTCTTCGTGGCGGAATGCATGACGAGCCCCGTCAGCTGGCTCTGAGCGTCCCCAAGGAGCTGGCAGGCATCGATGATGGCGGCCGCGCTGATCAGCTTGCCCTCCGCTTTTGTCGAGGATGCCAGGTCGAGGATATGGTCCTGCATCCGTGCCTCCGCCGCCACCGCGCTTTCACCCTCACCAGATGCCGGTATGGTCCCAAACACACCTGTCAAGATTGCGATCAGCTCCTTCTGCATGTCCCGCGCCCAGAATGTGGCGACCAGGTCTCCGATTGCTTTCATCGGGTCAGAGCCAGCAAGGGCGGCGGCCAGATTGGACGAGCCCCACATCTTCTGCCTATAGATTGTCGTAGATACGTCCTTGTTGGAGCCGATCTTCGCCGGGGTCATCTTCACGTCCTCGAGGGTCGGCTCGGATTCCCCGTTCAGATCCTCAAAGAACGGCATGTTGTGTGTCCTCGCCGCCTCGCTGGCCAGCCTGTCGAACTCCGCGTTGTTCGTCACGATACCGCACTGGAACAGCGCGGACAGTTCCATCGTCCTGTTGATGACATAAGGGTTGAAGAGCTCCGGCACGATTACGTCCGTAATTTTTGTGATTGCCATGTCTTTTTACCTTCCTTTCTTGATCCCTCTCTCTTAAATCTTCACCCCTGCCGCAGCTGCCATTTCCCTGGCCTGCGCAGGATTCTCCCGGAGCAGCCTCCCCTGCTCCGTCAGGTTGAACGTGTCCTTGGCGAATGGGTTCACCGTCCCGCCTCCGCCGCCCCCTGCAGGGTCGTATCCCTGGCCGGAACCAAGCGCCTTGAACAGGAAACCTTTCGTCTCCCTAATCGCTTTCAGCTGCTCCTCCAGCCCCGCCACCTTGCCGTCCTCTGACAGGACCAGCTTCGAACGGTCGAACAGGGCCGCGGCCATGTCCTCGTCGTGCACCTTCCCGGCCACGGCAAGCTTGATGGCATTGGTGAGGCGCAGCTCCTTCATCTCATCGGCATGCCTCTTCGCGTCCTCCTTGTTCGCCTTCTGGAGCTCCTCAATCTGTTTTTTCAGATCCGAATTGTCTCCGCCAGTTTTTTTCAGTTCCTCCAGCTGTTTGTCCCTGGAAACGATATCTTCCTGCAGCTGTCTCTTCTCTGCGTTGGCCGTGTCCAGCTGCTCCTTTGCTACATATCCCTCCAGTTCTTTCCGGGATGCCGCCTCCGCCTTGGCCGCCAGCTCCTCGCTGATGCCCAGGGCCGTGAATTCTTCTTTCTTCATGATATTCCATCCTTTCTTGATTCCGCTATCCCACCCATAGCCGGGAAATAACTGAATCACTTTTACCTTTCTGCTGACTAAAAACTGTCCGCATGGATTGTAAGGGTAACTTCATTCTTTCTGTCTCCACGGACAAGTAAGGAAATCTCTGTCACATCGGGGATTGAAATCCCATTTGCCAGCACTTCGCGCCTGTTTTTTCATCACACGGCGTGACCTTTATGTCTGCCACACCCATCACCTCCTCCCTTAAAGATGGGCACGAAAAAAAGCACCCATTGTCAGATGCTTTTCCTTACATTTTTTCTTTTATGTGGTATAAGCTAAGTAAGCAAAGACCATCTCCGGTCTTTCTTATTTTCTACAGAATTTTTCTGCTCTCACAGATTCAAATCCGATGCATTTTGGCCAGAAAGCTTCCCGGCTCAGGTACAAACTCCGAATAATCGCCATCCTTATCTTCAAACTTGATTCCGTTTGCACATTCGGAACCATCATCCTCCAAGCGCATTCTTTCAAGGGGAATGCCGTCGGGAAATGCTTCACAACACATTCCCTTAACCTCTGAATCATCAATATAATGTTTACAGTAATCACAAACAGGCACTCTCAAACTCATTTTTTCCACTTTCCCACATAGGTTTCAACCAGAATTTTTGCTATTAACGGGACGTTCTCATCGTTCCTGATTCTTACGAATGCTTCCGCCAATGCTTCATTTCCTGATTCTGTTTTGTCAGCATATCCAGAAATCCCTTTCAGATGCCTATACAGCGCTTCTACTTGCTCATATCTTGCTCTGTAAGCAGATTCGGATTCACAGTCCTGATAAACCATTACATGAAACATTTCATGTGCTATGCAATCTTCCAATGATTTCTCTGCAAAATATCCTGATTCATATTCTTTCGGTATCTGCCTTACTATTCTGTCAAAATCTGCATCCTGATTGATTATCATTCCCATTTTACCGTCATACCAGCCGACAACAAATCTATCTCCTTTCCCGGCAGATTCCACGGTAATGGAATGGAGCCTAATGTCATACTCCTTATTCAGCGTATCAAGTGCTGCATTCAATTCTGTCATGACCTGTAGGGTCATTCCCTTGATTGTTGAGATGTCATCAGGAAAGCTGATTTTCATCTTTTTATCATTATACCTTCTTGAATCCTTTCCTGCAACAGGACTTTTGACATACTTTTCCTTCCATTCCGAATATGACATATCCGCTGGCACGTAGCAGGTCTTTCCCGTCTCCGAATCCCTCGCAGCACGTTCACTAATATGGTCAAACTCGTCCCCGAAAGCAGGAACCGTAGTCGTCCGGCACCATACATGGAACGGCGGTGCTGTGGCGCCTGCTGCATATTCCGACATTGGAAATACCCTGCCATCCATTTCCCGGCAGATTTCAGATGTAGAAGAATCCAATGTCGCCACGATTTCATACTGCTCCACCCCTAGTTCCCGGAAACTGTCTTTCCGGGCCTCCGAACCAAAGAAAGCGGACTCCGTCATGATAAGCCGCCCTGCCTGGTTCCTTGATGTCCGCATCGCCTTGGCAACGGAATCGATAGCCCTGTCAGGGGGCTGGCCGAGGATGCACATCTGCGTCAACGAGGTATGTACGTTTTCAATCAGCTGCTGCTTGCTGCTCCATATGCGCTCCGAAAAGTTCTTGCCATCTGCCGCCCACGGTTTCCTGATAATCTTCTCAAGCCTGTCCGAATCAATTCCGGACAGGTTCCATCCGACACCGATGCCTTTCTGTATCTCATAAGCGGTCTTATAGAACCCCTCCTCATACTGGGACTTCATATGGCGGTCCACACGGTCCAGATAGTTCCCATACAGCCTTTCCGCCTCCTGCTGCACCTGGAGCCTTAGCTGCTCCAGCCGGCTGATATGTGCCCTGGCCGATGCGTTCTCCAGCTGCTTCATCCACTTCTGATTGCGTGCGTTCTCCTGGCCATGTCTGATATAATCATTCACGTCCCAGCGGAATTCCTCTAGCTCCTTATCATTCAGGAGCCTTCTCGCCTCCGCCATGGATACCCCATTATTTGCCATCAGGCGCCCATACCATGCATCGATCTTCTTTCCGATTTCCATCTCTGCCCTACGCATCTGCCTCTGGATCTCTTCAACCAGCTTTTCTGATGAATCATGCTGGGACGCCTCGAGCTGGACGAACCTCTCCGCCCAGTATCTTTCATCTTTCATTGTTTCCTACACCGCCCTCGCCCCCTTCATTGCCTTTTCCGGCATTGCCAAAGGCCCCTCCATACTGCTCTGCCTTTTCCTGCGCCTCTTCCTCCTCGGCCGCCAGCTGCTTCAGTTCTTCCTCCACGTCCTCCACCAGCGGATGGCTTGCCAAAATCGTCTTCCTTGACACGATGCCGACGCTCTGCTGGCATATCTGGGCCAGTTCCGTATCGTTCTTGATGGACGTCCGTGTCCATACCTGGACGACCTTGTCGCACCGCTGGCCATGGAAATGGCATATGGCCCGGACCAGCCTCGCGAAGCCAGGCTCGAACTCCGTCTGCATCAGGCCGGTCTTCATCTCCAGCATGGCATACATGAACTTCAGGGCCTCGCCGCTCTGGTTGCCGAAGTTCTCCGGCTGCGGGTCGAACCCCTGCCCCTGCTCGAAGATTGCTTTCCGGGTGGCCTCCAGCACCGCATTCCGGGCTTCGACCGGAATCTCTATGCTGAGCGTCTTCGCATCGGCGCCATCATCTGTATCCAGCTTGATGACCTTGTACTTTTTCAGGTCCTGCAGGAATCCATTCAGGTCCGTCCCTCCATAGCCTACCAGGATGAAGATCAGCTCCTGGATGTCATCCAGGTCATTGATGAATCCGCTGAAGACCTTGTCATAGACATCAATCAGCGGCTTGATGTTGGCCAGGTCATCGGTGTCGATGTTGTTGTTCCGGAATGGTATGAACGGCACCTCTCCCATATCGTGCCGGTACTGCGACACCATCTCTCCCGTCTCCGGATTCGTGAACATGTCATAGTAGAGCAGGCCCTCATCCACCGTATCCCCTATCCTGCGGCGGAACGCCTGGCACTCTGTCTCTGTCCAGTACTCGTATACCATATAGGCCTCCCCGGTAGCTTCATCGACGTCTGCATATGCCCGGAATGCTCCCAGCAGCTTCCTTTTCAGTTTCCTGGACATCACCGGGATGACCTCCCTGCTGTCAACGACGGCCCATTCAAAGCCGTCCTCGCTGCGCCAGTAATGCACCCATGCAATGCCGCAGTTCGCTGCATTCACGCATAGTTCCATGCAGTTCTTTTTGTACCCGTCCCCTAAAGCGTCCCTTACTTTCTGGTTCGCCTGCTCGCTGCCTATATTGAAGAGAGGAGGTGCCGTAAAGGCATATGAGGCTTTCTGGTTGACAATCAGGCCATGGAAATTGTGGGGTATCCTGTTATCCGCATTCCGGATTGGATTCCCCTCTTCATCCTCCTTTTTCTTCTGCAGGAAGATATCTGTCCTGTTGCGGTAGTAGCGCTCCGCTGTATCGCACTTTTTAGCGAAGTCCACATGGCCAGGCTCATATCTCTTTATCAGCTTCTTCATCACTTCCAGTTCCATCGTGCCACCTACCTCCCTATTTGAGGATGGACATCCCATTCGGTTTCCGGATGACCGTATACGCAAAATATCTCAATGCATCCATGCAATGGTCAGACTTCTTGACCGGCTTGTCCTCGCCACGCTCCGCCGCCTTTGCGTCCCATATGTATGACGCGAACTCCTTGATCGTATTTTCACAGCAGCTACATACTGCAATCCTATCCAAGGACAGAAGTGATGCCACATATCGGATGCCGTCATCCACGTCATTCTTCGCTTTCCTTATCTGGTAGCCCCTCTCTTTCAATTCAGCGATGAACGATGCCGCTGATGGATCGATCACTATCTTTTCCGGCCGTATCCCATCCAGCCATTCCTTCATGTCATCCGCGAATCTGCTGTCCGTCTTCTGGCTCTGCTCATCCCGGCCGCTATAGTAGTACTCCCGGATGCAGACCCATTTCCCTTTCGCATCCTTTACCCAGAGCAGGAAGACGGTAGCATTCTGTGTCCCATAGTCACAAGAGACGAAATACTCCGGCCTATCTGGCCGGATTACGTCTGAGGCATCCGTCACATGACGGTCCACATCGAACATGTCATAGACGATACCCTCGGCCATCACCCACAGGCCGAGGATATATCGCTTGAAGAACACGCCTGAATACACGGAGCGGTATCTTGCCTTGATTTCCTCCGACAGGCTCAGGTTGTCGTCCATGGTGAAGTGGACGTACAGCAGCTTCTTCAGGCCAGGGTCTTTCCCTTCCCTCCGCGCCTCTTCCTGGAGGGCAGCCGCTTTCTGCTTGCCCAGGTATCCAGTGGACTTGTCAATCCAGTTCACCTTGAACCAATGGTAAGGGCCATCCGGATTGCAGTTGAACCAATACTTGGAGCCTGTGACAGAGCAGCGGCCGGTGGCCTGGTTGACGAACGACTCCGGCATCAGCGCGACCTCATCGCAGAACACGCCTGCCAGGGTGATTCCCTGTATCAGGTCCTGGCTGCGCTCATCCTTGCCGCCGAAGATGTAGAAATAGTTCGTCACATCGCCACGGCTTATCTCCACCAGGTTATCGGCCCTGTGGTCCGCCACCCGGTAGCCACGACTGCGGAGCATAAGCTTCAGCCAGAAGAGCACGTTCCTGCGGAAAGACCCGATGGTCTTGCCGCACATGGCGAAGTTCTGGCCGGAGAAGCCGCTCATCGCCCAGAATACAAAGGATAGGGACATGCATACCGTCTTCCCCGAACGGATGGCCCCATCCGCTATGATGCCGTCATAGCCTTTCACAGGGCTGTCCGGCATCCACCATGTCAGTATCTGCTTCTGCTTTTGGGAGAACGGCTTGAACCGGAAGAACTGCATCCGGTTGAGGTTCTGCCGTTTCTGCTTTAGCCCCTGCATCTTCTGCTTCAGGCCTGCGATACGTTCCTTAATCTCCATCCATATCTCCCCACAGATGGCCTGCCTCGGCATTCAGCGCATCCAGGAAGCCATCGTCCACGGTATCCGTGTCCTGGCCGCCTAGTTTCGCAGATGCCATTTCAAGCTTTAGCAGCTCGATTTCCAATCGGGCATCATCGAATCCGAACCGGTGCAGGGAGTCGATAGCTTTCTGCTTCCTGGCCTGTACACGGGTCAGTGCGTCCTCTATGGCTTGAATCTGTCCCAGTTTCCCATGGTATTCGTTTAGGTCAGTCTCTTTATCCTTTTCGATTCCCGATTGGCACTTGACAAGGGTCATTCCCAGGACAGGCTCCCCATCCTTTCCGGGCTCCGCTGCTGTCCGGACGTCCTCGATTCGCTGCAGCATCCGCTTCTCCCTTACGGTGAGCAGCTGGATTTCATGGAGCAGCAGGCTTTCCTTATCTGTCGGCATCGTTCCTATGAGCCGTTTCTCTTCCGGTTCCAGGGTATGAAAAAAGAGAGCTTCGAACTCTCCTGTCTTTAATGCGTTCTTATTCCCTGGCGGGCCCGTGCCGCCATGCCCGACTGCGTTCCGGTTCTCCGGCTGCGCCCCTCTGGTTGCAACCTTCTTCTTTTTCGGTTGCGACTTTTTCCCTCCTGGGTTGCAACCCTCTTTCTTCCAGTACCTCGCCGCCCAGGACTTCACGGCGGAAAGGCTGACACCATACTTTTCAGCGATGTCCTTGTATTTCATCCCTCTTTCATAGTCCTCAAAGGCCTGGTTCCTCATCTCTTCATTCAACCATCACCACCTCTCATTCGTTTCGTTTTTGAATATCGGAAAAGGGACAGCCGAAGCTATCCCTCTTTTTTATCCTCTATCAATTTTAAAATATTATCCGGCAGCTCCACATTTCCTCCCAAGGCCGGGAACAGCACCTGTATCTGTCGGTCAGCATCAATAGATGCATAAATCTCCACGCCTTTATCCATCAGATTGCAGAGTTTTTCAAGGCTTTTTTCAGCTTTCCATCGTTCCTCTCCATCTTGCAGGACTGTATCCTCATTCTTATTCTCTATTTCCTTTACTGCTTCGGATAAATAATGATTCTTCAAAACATTAAAGCTTTCTATGCTTGCCTCCAGCATATCGTTCTGTAGTTCCTGACTCCTCAATATTTCCTCTTGCTGTTTTAGGTTCAGTAAATGCGACTTCACCTGTACCGCCTTATCCACCAGCATTGCCAAGTTATTCAAGATATAACCAACTGCCGCTGTTCCAGAAGCCGCCATAATTAAAAAATTAAGCCACTGTGACCCTACATCCACAGTATTGTACCTAATTTCACCATCTTCATGTTGCAAAAATGGACATTGGCAGAAAATAAAGTCAATCTCCTTCAAATATGCCATATACTCTTTAAGTGAACCACAAGGAGGCATCTTTACATCGATTCCATTCTCATTTGATGTTATATCCAAACCCTCATACAATTCAATTACAGCCTGCATTTTATCAAAGATTTCTTTTTGCTTTTTAAGCAGTTTGCTTCTTATGTTCGAGTCAATTCTCGGATTTATCTCTTCTCTCACAAATACAGGAATCATAGCATAAAAATCATCCACATAATCCTTTAAAAATGGAATCTGGCGAATAATTGTCATTGACTTTTTGCAAGCTTCCCAATGCCGCATTTCAAACCCCTGATTGTTCGCTAAACTTGCAAAATCTAAACCGCCAATATCACCAATGCACTCTTTGCATAAATAATAAATATTGTATAACCTCATTTTGCTCAAATCCCCCGGTAATATTTTCATGCTATTATATCACCTTTCTGTCTTCTACACAATACCATTTTATTCAACAGAAAAAGACACAGCGTTCTGCTATGCCTCTTTCCTTGTCTACTACGACTTGATACCATATTACCACATCAGAAACGGACAATGTGGACAAAACGGACAAACTTATTCTTTTTCAAAAAATCTTTCCAGTTCCTTCCGCACGCTATCCGCAGTAGCCCTCCTTCCCATCCTTACGGCCACCTGCTCCCACGTCATCCCCACCAGATACTTGTACCGTATAATCCTCTGCATCCGGATAGGAACCGTCAGCAGCCACTCGTCCACCTGGCGCCTGACACTCGCTGCTTTGGCCTTGCGCTGCTCCAGCAACCTTTCTTCATAGCGTAGGCGACTGTCATCCTTCACGGTAAATGCCGTCCCCTGAACCTTAAAATGCTGCTCTATATAAGGGTACTCATGGGAGGAGCCCTTCACGCTGTCCTGAATGATGGTCTTCGTTTTCTGGTTCAGCCTGTTGATTTCCCTTTCGGTCTCCTTAAGCAGTTCACAGGCATCTATGTAATCCTGTAGTATCGTCTTGTCCAATCGCTGTCCTCCTCCCACATATATGTGCCATGCATATCTTTCTCATTTTGCACCGGTGCAACTTATTCCGCTCCTTGCCCCCTTGCCAGCTCCTCCTCAATCCTACGTGCCTCGAGGAAATTCAGGAAATCCGTCAATATCTCGCTGGGCCTCTTCTCCATTCTCACGCCTCCTCATCTGCCCAGAAAGGTGCCCGCACATGCGCTGACCGGGCAGCCTTCACATATCGCATCAAGCTCCTCCTGTTCCGCCACCTCCATCGGATGGCGGCACAGCTTGTCGCATACATGCGCCGCCACGTCCTCCAGCCTGTCTTTCCAGCCCTCCAGCTGGTCCGGGCCCATGCCGCAGTCCTCATAGGCCTTCAGCTTGCAGAGGCACCCGTACAGGATCTGGCCTGTCTCCTTCGTGATTGCCTGCCCCTCCTGCAGCCTTTCCCACGGCAGCCCCTTCACCTGCCATCTGCCGGATTCATCCTTTTCCGTCATCCTTCCCACTCCTCTGCCCCTCCTTCTTCTGCTCTATCTTCCTCATGGCGCGTCTTATGCTGACTTCGCTGTCGTCCCACGCATACGCATATCCGTCTGGCGCGAACGCGCCTTTCGCTTTCCCGTTGCACCGGTCCATCACCGTCTGGTAGCTCATGTAGTTCCGCCTTGCGGCCTCCCGCGCGGAAGGGTACACCTCCACCAGATACCCGTCCCTGTCTATCTTCGCCACCGGCCTGCGCCTGGACTTCGCGCCGGTCAGCAGTCCCAGCTCCCGACTGCTTATGTAGGCGATGTTGTTCAGGTAGTTGTCCGACTGGCAGCCGTTCTTATGGTACGGTACATGCCCTTTGGGCGGAGGCCCCAGGAACGTCAGGGCCACCAGCTGCATCAATACCTCCTCCTTGGGTTTCCCATCCCTGGTCAGCTTCACCACCAGGCGCTGGCTGCCGGACATCTTCCTGTGGTATGGGCTCAATGCCCGCGTCCTGCCGGAAAGATATACGCGCCGCACGTTGCCCTCTTTGTCCACCTGGTACTTCCCGCCATATCCCGGGATGTCAGTCCATGTCCCTACCATCCTGCCCCTCCGGTTCTGCCTGCGCATCATGCTCATAGTTCATCCATACCACCTCCTGCCGCGCCTTCCCGCCTTCTGCACAGCTGGCGAAGCACTTTTTGTGCCATCCCCGCAGATAGTCGTTGTACATGTCCGACTCATAGCCGGATATCATCATCTTCGCCTGGCTCTGTCTGGCCGTCTCCAGGAGCTCCTCGTGATCCGCGTCCTCCATCTCATGCCTGTACTGCCTCCGGTTCCGGGTGCCCAGCAGATACGGCGGGTCTATATAAATAAAAACATTCGGCGAATCAAACCGCCGTATCACTTCCAGCGCCGGCCGGCACTCTATCTGGACTTTCCGCAGCCGCTCGGCCGCCTCTATGATCCATACCGGCAGCGCGTACCAGTTCCAGAGGGCGTACATCCTCTCCCTCCCGGTGGCATCATACTTCCATCCGCTCTTGTATCCGTCATTCCGGGAACCGTAGGCCTGCCACATCCTGACCAGGAAACGGCATGCCTTATGGAACCTGTCGTCCCCCGGAGGTATCCCCGTGATCGGTGTCGGCCTGAAGGAACCGTCATACATCTCCCTGCTGTACGGTGTCGTCATCACCAGCCTGGCCAGGTATTCCGAATCCTGTTGGATGCACCTGAACAGGTTCGCCACATCGCCGTCCAGATCGTTGACCGTCTCGATGCGCGAGGGCGGCTTGCTGAACAGCACCGCCCCGCTGCCGAAATACGGCTCCACATAGCTCTTGTGCGGCGGGATCAGCCCCACCAGCTTCACGGCTATGTTCCACTTGCTACCCGGATATTTCAATATTCTCCGCATCTCCTATCCTTTCTTCTGCAGCTCCTTCAGGAACTCCACCAGTTCAGTCTCGCTGTTCGGATACCTGCTGTACCTCTCATGCCTCTGCCATTTGCCGCTGCCATACTGACCCATGGGAGGCTTCGGGCCGCCCACTAGATGCAATAGGCCGGATTCGCAGAAGCCGTGGCACTTCGTGCCCTCCTCATGATAGGCCTCCACAATCAGCCGGGCACCGTTATTGAAATCGTATTTGTAGTAGTCCATCCCGATGTTGTCGTCCCTGTACCAAAGGCCCCAGTCCTTGTAGGACTTCAGCCATTCCTTGCGCTGGTCGTTGTTCCTCAGCGGCGGCAGGGGAGGCTGCTCCCTCTCCTCCGGCTCCGGGCCGGCCTCCGCAGCCTCCATGCGGCGCACCATGTCCGTCAGGGCATCCACTATGATGGCCAGACGCCTGAACATCTGGCTCTCCAGGACGCTCCCATCTTCCTCCGATGCCTTCAGGAAATCGTCCAGCATCTTCTGCTCCTTGGCCAGCACCCTCTTCACCTCTGCCAGTTCATTTGTGGCATCTTTATCCGGTTCCTTTCCAGGCGCTCCGCCATCCTCAGCCTCCTGTGGGACAACGGTCTCCACCAACTCTGGTTCAGGTGCGGTCCCATCCAGTTGCGACGTCGCAACTTCCTCCACAGGCTCCAGCTCCCTGTACTCGGCATCCGGGATTCCATCCTGCCCCTCTGCCATCTCCCCATGCCCGCTCTCAGGAAGCAGTTCCGGAAAGTCCTCCACATCCATCTGCCCCGGCAGCTGCTCTTCCGGCTCCTTCTGCGGTTGCGACGTCGCAACTTCCTCTACGGGCTCCGCTTCCGGTTTTCCTTCTGCCGGGGCCTCCGTAACGGGATTCTCCGCCATGGCGGTCTCCTGCCCCTCCTTCAGCTTCTCCTGCCTTGCCTGCCGCTTCACTTCCCGGACCTGCCTGACCGTCATGTCCGGGGTCACTTTCGCTTCCAGCTCCGACGGCATGTTCAGCATCTCTATCAGGACGCCCTGGGAATAGCCCTCCCATTTCGCATCTATCTCCTTGCTGTGGCCGCCTATGGAGTACTTCCGGTTGATCGCCTCGAACCGGCACGCCATGGTATAGTCCATGTGCAGTTCCTCCCTCAGGTACCCGTCCAGGCTGTCGTACTGCCTTGTCCACAGCTTCTCGTCCATCATGCGGCGCAGCAGGTAGCCCAGCAGCACCGCGTCGCCCGCCGACCGCCTCATGACGCTCTTTATCGCATCGTCAAGTATCCGGTATTCACTGTCCATCGCATACATCATCGGTTACCTCCATTCCCGAATGTCAACCCTTCTCCAAAACATTCTCCACCCTCGCCTTTAAGGCATTCAGCAGCTCTGCCTGGCAGTCGCCTTTTGCACCCAGCGCCGCCATCACATCCTCGTCCACGCTTCCGGCCACCACCAGGTGATGGACGAACACTGTATGCCCCTGCCCCTGCCTGTGGAGCCTCGCATTGGCCTGCTGGTAGAGTTCCAGGCTCCAGTTCAGCCCGAACCATACCACGTCGCTCCCTCCCTGCTGCAGGTTCAGCCCGTATGCCACGCTTGCCGGGTGGGCCATGAGGATGTCGACCTCATGCCCGTTCCAGGCCTCTATGTCCCGGCTGCCCTCCAGGCGCCTGACCCGCAGCCCCGTCTTCTGCAGCGCACGCTCCAGCCTCTCCAGGTCATGCTGGAAATTATAGAACACCAGTGCCGGCTTCCCGTTCAGCTCCTCCACCAGCTCCATGAAGGCTTCCACCTTGTTGTCATGGATCTCAATGACCTCCCGTTTCCCGTCCTCCGTCATGTTATACACGGCGCCGTTCCCCAGCTGCAGCAGCTTGTTGCTCAGCACTGCCGCGCTCCCTGCATCCAGCGTCGTGCCCCCGAACTCGAGGATCCTCTGCCTCTCCATCTCGTCATAAGCCTTCTGGGCCTTCGTGTCCAGCCTTATGTACCTGGTATTGTCCATACGGGCCGGGAGCTCCAGGTAATCCTCAGCGGAAAGGCTGATGCATATGTCCCGTATCCGTTCCTGTATCTCCCTCTCCGCGCCGGTCCGGAGCTCATAGCTGAAAATCGTCGTCGCATTCCGTTTGCCTGGGACGAAAAACCGGTTCCTGTATTCCGTGATCGTCCGTCCGAGCCTCTTCCCGCCGTCCAGCAGGTAGATCTGCGCCCACAGGTCGATGTAGCCATTGGACGCTGGCGTGCCCGTCAGCTCGTACAGGCGTCCGATGTGGCCCCGGATGCTCCGCAGGGACTTGAACCTCTTCGCCTGATGGCTCTTGAAGCTGCTGGACTCGTCTATCACGACCGTGTCGAAAGGCCAGTCGTTCCGGTAATGGTCCACCAGCCATGCCACGTTCTCCCTGTTGACCACATACACATCGCCTGGCGACGCCAATGCCCGGATCCGCTTCTTCAGGCTGCCCAGCACCGGCACCACCCTCAGGAGCCTCAGGTGCTCCCACTTCGCCTGCTCCCGCGTCCAGGTGTCCTCCGCCACCTTCTTCGGGGCTATGACCAGGGACTTCCGCATCTGGAACCGGTTGTACTTCAGGTCGTTCAGCACCGTCAGTGTGGTGACCGTCTTGCCGAGCCCCATGCCCAGGAACAGCGCCAGGGCCGGCTCCTGTAGCATCCTCTGGATGCAGTACCTCTGGTAGCCGTGCGGCATGAATCTCATGGCCGCTCCTCCGTTCCCGGGAGCCCCCTCGTGCGGGCCGGAACCGGGATCCCCGAGGACAGGCTGGCCAGGAACAGGTCCACGTCCTCCCGGGAGTCTGCGGAATCCGCCAGGCATCCCAAGGCCCGCAGCCGGGCGATCCGATAGGCCTGTTCCCTCCTGGGCTTCTTGCCCGGGGCCTTCAGCTCCAGGAATCCGATCCTCCCTCCCGGCAGCACCACCAGCCTGTCGGGCACCCCTGTGCACCCTGGGGAGACGAACTTGAGCGCCATGCCCCCCATCGCCACCGCCCTGTCCACAAGGTACCCCTCAATCTCTTTTTCCCTCATCTCTCCTCCAATCCGCCCCTTGCTTCCCGGGGCCCTCTCCCTTATGCATCCCTCGCGTATGCGCACGCGCATATTGTTTATATAAATCAAGGGTATCAAGGGTATATGTATCCCTTATTTCCCTTTATATTTTATCTATATAGAAAAGAATGTTACAATGTTACAGATAGGTACCGTCCCAGTATTTACCAGCGTTTCCGTGTAAACATTCGATTGTTACAATGTTACAGAATGTTACGGCTGCCTGTAACATTCCGCCAGAAGCCGTTACGCGGAAAAAGGGGGGCTATGTTACATGCCTTATGTATCCTCTCTGAACTCCGTATTCCCCTCCGAACCGGAGCGCCCGCTCCGCCCGCTTCCATCCCGGCATCCGCCCAAGCGCCGCATTTATCTCCCTGGCCTCTGACTTCTTCATCCGCGTGAACTGCCGGAAGCATTCGTTCCATATCTCCAGGGCACATATCCTGTCCCGGTATACCAGGCTGCTTTCATCCGCCTGCTGCTGGTTGAAGGCGTTGTCCAGCCAGTTCCGCCTGTCCGCCAGGCTCTTCTGGTACCATCCTGCTGGCACTTTCTTCTGCAGGAACTCCGCGATGATGCCCTCATTGGGGTCGGACTCCCTGTGCCCTTCCTGGGCTTCCTGCGCCTGGCCCTGCGCCGCCCCGGACATCAGCAGGGGCTCTCCCGCCTTGTACATCTGCAGCGCCTCCGCCCAGACCATCGGCACCTCGCCAGGAAGGTCCCGGAATACCGATTTCCGCGGCGGATGCCTGGACAGGTCCACGGGCCAGAAACGGCGCCCTCCGGTCTCGTCCTTCAGGAACTCCTTTTCATTGGTGGTCCCTACCAGCAGGCAGCGCCTGGGATAGCTCTCTGTCCTGTGTCCGTAGGCCGCCCTGTAGGTGTCCTCGCATTTGCTGATGAACTGCTTGACCGTGTTCATCTCCGACCTCGTCATCCCGGACAGCTCCCCGCACTCCACGATCCAGTACCCCTGCAGCAGCTCTGCGGCCTCCTTGCCCTCAAAAGTGTACAGGGAATCAGTGTACCATTTCATGCCCAGCAGCCGCCAGAAGGTGCTCTTGCCGATGCCCTGCGGGCCAGCCAGGATCAGCATCTGGTCGAACTTGATGCCCGGATGCAGCAGCCGGGCTATGGCCCCCACCAGGCACTTCCTGACCGCTTCCCGTGTATATAAGGTGTCCTCTGCCCCGAAATAATCTATCAGCAGGGTGTCCACACGGGGGACGCCGTCCCAGCGCAGGCCCATAAGGTAGTCGCGCAGATGGTTCACCCTGTGGTTCATCGCATATACTGCGAACCCGTCCAGGATGCTGTTCTTAGTGGATATCCCGTAATGGGACTCCAGGTAGCCGCGCAGGCCGGAGTCGTCCGCATCCTTCCATAGACGGTGCCTGCCGTCAAAGGCGAACCTCTCCCAGGGGAGCCGGTCGCAAACCATGGGCCGGTCGCTGAAATCATCATGGTACACTCTTCCGCGCAGCTGCGGATCGTTCTCCAGGATAATCTGGACATTGGCTACCGTTGCCAGGGGCCTCCCTGTCTTCGGATGGGTCGCCAGCTGCTCCATCCAGGCGAAGCTCTCCGCAGCGGTGTCCAGCGGCGCGTCGAAGCTCTGTACCGCCTTTTCATACCGCTCCCGGTTCAGCAGCTGTGCCACGGGCTCTAAAGCCGCCGCAAATTTGCACATGGACAGGAAAGACGGCAGGTTGGCAGCAGGCGTATCCGGCTTCGCGTCAGCGTCCTCGTCCCCGAACAGATGCAGCCTCACCAGATCAAAGGCATTGCAGAGTCTTCCGCTGCAGGGATCCGTGGCATGGTGGCTGTAGATGAACTTCCCGCCATCGTAAAGCACTGCGCCGCCCACCGTGGAGCCGCCCGCATAGGTGTAGCGCCCATCGACGCAGGCCTCATAAGTGCCGGGGATGAACAGCTCCATCGCCGCCTCTATGCTATAGCAGCGGCAGAACGCGCCCACCACGCCGCTCTTCTCCATGGGGTCACCCTGCTTCTTTGCGGACCGGTCCCTAATCCTTGCGGCCCCGGGCACCTCCGGCCATTCGGCCACGTCCCGCCAGTCCCGGTAAAGCCCCAGCATCCCTGTCCTTGACAGGAAGGGCTTGTCCTCATAAAGGAAGACGAACTCGCTGTCCGATGAACAGCTCGGCCAGTACATCAGGCGGACGGACTCGAACGTAGTAGGGTCGAATATCTGCATCCCCAGGAAGGACGCCAGCTTCCGCGCGATTGGCTCATATTCCTCCGCCGTGCACGGCTCATCCAGCGGCGCCACGATGCGCAGCCTGGGCGCGGCCCCCTCATGCTTCCGGGTGCTGTAGACCGCATAGGCGCAGCCCAGCCCCGACACGGCGTTCAGCACGCCTTGCGTCCCTCCCGGCTCTATGGTGTCCGCATCCAGGGTGACCAGGTACCTCTCCCCGGCAGAGCCTTTCTTCCTTCTGGGGCCATCCAGCACGCCCCCTACGAACCCGCCTACGTCCTTCAGGTCGTCCTGTTTCGGCTTCGGCAGGGCCTTGTACTCCTGGAAGGTCTCTGGCGTCCTGACAGGCTGCGAGAGCTTCATCAGGAAAGCGGACCAGGTGGTCTCCTGCACCATCCAGGACACAGCCTTCCGGCTCCCGCCTGTAGCTATCTTGATTGGTTTGTCATAATACATAGGCCGTCCTAATCCTTCCTGTAGTAATGTCCCTCGAACCCCGCCGCATCCAGAGGGAGCCCTTCAGCCCATCCCGGCAGGGCGCACATCAGCCGTATGGCCTCGTCCAGGCTCTTGCCGCTCCCCTCCGGCACCTCCAGTATGACCTCATCATGGATATGGAAACGGATTGCATACCCGGCCCTGAAAAGGTTCATCATGGCGCTGCACAGCAGGTCCCGCGCCACCGCCTGGACGATGTTCTCCGTCAGCTTCCCGCCGTAGGTCTCTGTCCGTTCCCATTTCTTCGTGGCCTGGCTGATGCCGTAGAACCCCACCGAGTTCCTGCCGTAGGCGTTAGCCACCAATTCCGGATGGTAATAGAACAGCTCCCGTCCAGAGGGCAGGCGTATGAAAAGGTATTCCCGATCCCGGTAGAAGCTGATCCCTTTCGGCATGGCATGCGCCGTCCCGTACTGCACCGTATCCACGGCATTATTCTCCACGGCATACCAGAAGTCCTGTATCCTCCTGTTGCTCTTCCTCCAGCGGCTCACGATGTCCGGCAGCTCTTCCTCCGACAGCCCCATGGACAGGGCGCCCATGCTGACCAGCGCACGGGAGCCTCCCTGATAGCCCAGCGCGAGCTCCGCCACTTTCCCCTTGCCGCGCAGCGCGTACTCCGGGTTCCCTTTCGCGATTCTCTCGATGGGGACGCCGAACATGGCGCTGGCGGAGGCCTCGTAGATCTTCCCGTGTGTGCGGAACACGTCCAGCCTCCATTCCTCTCCCGCAAGCCACGCCAGGACACGAGCCTCTATCGCGGAGAAGTCCGCCACGATGAACCGGCATCCTTCCCCGGGCACGAAAGCCGTCCTGATTAGCTGGGAAAGCAGATTGGGCACGTCGCCATAGATGGCCTTTACCGCATCGAGCTGCCCGGCCTTTACCAGGCCCCTTGCCATATCCAGGTCCTCGATGTAGTTCCGCGGGAGGTTCTGCACCTGTACCAGCCGCCCGGCAAAGCGCCCTGTCCGGCTGGCACCGTAGAACTGCAGGAGCCCGCGTATCCGCCCATCGTCGCAGGCGCAGGCCCTCATGGCCTCATATTTCTTTACGGAAGTCTTCCCCAGCTCTTTCCGAATCTTCAGCACTTCCTTCACCAGCTCCTCCCCGTCCTTGTCGGCCAGCAGCTCGGCCACCGTGGCCTTGTCCAGGCTCTCCAGCTCCATGCCAGAGTTCTCCTCCACCCATCGCTTCAGCTGCGCCACGCTGTTCGGGTTGTCGAGCCCGGTGAGCTCCCTTGCCCTCCCCGACAGCTCGCCGCTTATCCTGCCGTGCAGCTCCAGCGCGCCCCCGATCAGGTCCATGTCCATCTTCACCCCGGCCATGTTGATGTGCTGGTCCAGAATCCAGTTCTGGCGCTCCCCTTCCGGGATGGGGTATCCCTCCAGCCTCCGGTAGACCTCCATCTCGGTTGCCACGTCCTGGCGGCAGTAGTCCTTGAACAGCTGCCATCTCGCCCGGTCATGGTGCGGGAGGTTCCGTGTGCGCCCTCCATTCCTGGCAGTAGGCGTGCAGGGAGTGCAGAAGTATCGGATCAGCTGCTTCCCCACCCCCATCTTCCTCCTGTCTTCCGGGAGCCCCATGGCCCTCCCCACTGCATCCAAGGATGCAGGGAGCCCACAGTAGAGGGAATGCACCATGGTGCAGTGCCACTGGCCTACAGGGCTACAGAAGGGCTTGTTCAGGCAGTATATCTCAAAGGCCGCGTTATGGGCCACTTTTTCCACAGTCGGGTCACCCAGTGCCTGGATGATATCTTCCGGGACGCGTTCCCCGCAGGCGCAGTCTATTATGTCTACTGTGCCGCCATCAACAGAATAAGCGAACAGCAATATCTGGAAATCCGGGGACTGCACGTATCTGTACAGCCCCGCTTTCTTTAAGTCCACACTGGAATAGGTCTCCAGGTCTATGTGGAGGGTCCTCATATCCCCATCACCCCTCCAGGCGCCACAGGACGCCCTGTTATGGGATCGGCCATCTGGTTCTGCTGGCCTCCCTGCGGCGGCTGGTATCCGCCATAGCCCTGCTGGCTTCCCTGCGGCATCTGGTATCCGCCATAGCCCTGCTGGCTCCCTTGTGGCATCTGGTACCCGCCATAGCCCTGCTGGCTCCCTTGTGGCGGCTGGTAGCCGCCATAGCCTTGCTGGCTCCCTTGTGGCGGCTGGTAGCCGCTGTAGCCCTGTTGGCCCCCCTGGGGCGGCTGATAAGGGCCCATAGCCCCACCGGCATAGGCGTTCGCGCCGCCGAAGGCCTCCTCAGCGCTGACGCGCCCTCCGAGGGGCTCCCCATCCTCAATCTTCTGCACGGCATTCAGCCCGCATCCTATCCCTTTGTTCCCGTTGCTGTTATAGGCGAAGAAGTTGATGTTCGCCCTGATGTAGCATCCGCTGTACACGTCCGCCGGGTTCAGGATGTTCTGCATGTCCAGCCCGACGATGACCGGCTGCTGCTTCGCGGAGGCAGTAATCACCATGCTTCCCCTGCACTCCTCCCCGAAGGCCTCCCCCGACTGGCGGTACCCGTCTCCGTCATAGAGCGGGGTCCTGCACTGGGGCGGGACGCTCCCGTTGAACACCTTCTGGGCGCCCTCCTGTTTTGCCCGCTCGATCTCAGCATAGATGCCGTTGATGGTAGCCGTATCCGTCTTGGGTATCAGCAGCGTGACGGAATACTTCGGCTCCCCGCCGTTCTCCGGGGTGCGCGGCTGGAATATGTGCACGTAGCTTGCCCTTACTTTTCCCGTTGTGATCGCCATGGTCAATTTCCCTCCTTATATGCGTTCTCCCCGCCAAAGGCCCCTTCCGCTATGGATGCGGAGGATATGGCAGGTCTCTTGTCATCCTCCGGCACCAGCGTCGGCTTCCCTGGAGGCTTCACGATGTACTTCTCCAGTATCTTCTTATGTTCCTTGTCCAGGAGCTTTTCCAGCTCCCCCAGCGGGAGCGGCTGTATCCTGTACAATGCCGCTTCCGGGTAGCCGGCCTCGTGCAGGGCCTCGTAGGCTGCATCGATGTCTTGGATGGCACGGACGCTCCGCCCCTCCACCAGCTTCCACCCGGGCACCTCCCGGCCCGCCAGTATCTCCCCTTGTGCATAGGCCTCGAGCTTGTTCACCCAGGATTTCAGGAACTGCGCCCGTTTCAGCAGGGAGCCTACCTCCTCATTGCCCAGCTGTGGTGGGAGCCTCATCAGCGGGGCCCCTGTGCCGGGCGGGTTCTCCGCTTCCGCCATCAGCGCCATGTTGGCCTCCGCCCTGGCCCTGCAGGTGGCGGACAGGCGGCAGAAGCAGTCGTCGCACCACTTCCCCTGCACGCATTCCCCCTCCCCCTTGAAAGCCTTCGCCGCCTGGGGCTTCACCATCTCCTCGCCCCAGCGCAGGAGCTCCTCCATGGGCACTTCCCATGCAGATGTGTTGTCAATACGGGGCTGGATGATATGCAGCGTCACGGCCTTGATCGGGTAGATCATCCGGAACGCGTTCCAGGCTCCCAGGGCATAGAGCATCAGCTGGGGGTTCCCATGGCTGCTTACGGCCTTGCCCTTGCCATACTTGAAGTCGCATACGTGCATCCCTGTCCCGCAGATCAGCACGCAGTCACAGGTGCCGAACCCCTCCGGGGCCCAGGGGCTGTAGTCCACCCTTTTCTCCACTGCCACATAGGGCGTGCTGGGAAGGTTATAGGCGATGCCCGTAATGTAATCCACATAGGCGTCCGTGAACCCATCCATCTCCCTGGAATAGAGCGGGTCCTTCATCAGCTTGTTGAGCCTGGACTTATAGGCCTTGTCCGTCATGTTCTTGTTCGTGAACTGCCTGGCCAGCTTCAGTTCACAGAAGCTGTGCGCCAAGGTGCCCTCTGCGGCATAAGCGCTCTGTTCATCGGGAAGCGCATCCTCCAGCCGGGCGGAAGGGGTACAGTGCAGCCACTTCTTCGCACTGGACGCGGAAAGCAGGGCATGTTTCCTTTCTTCTGTCTTCTTTGCCATCAGATTACTGCACCTGCCTCCCTCAATGCCGCGGCATACTCACCGTACCTCTCCGGAGAGAGGTCCATCAGCATGCTGACGCCGAACCGCCCCAATATGGCGAACACATCCCTCCCGGATGTCGCGAGGTTTGCGGTGGCCACTGCCAGCTGGTCGAACGTGTACTGCTGCGCTGCCGCCGTCGTCGGCACTGTCCCGCCCCCTGCAGGCTGCTGTGCCGGTGCCCCCTTCTGCTGGGGCAGCATGTTCCCTGGCTGTGCCGCGTTTCCGCCCTGCCATTGCGCCCCCATGCCTGCGGGCTGTGACACCGGCACCTGTCCCCCCTGGGGCGGCCAGTTCCCCTGTGGAGCCTGCTGTGCGGGCGGCTGCTGCGATACTGCTGCGTTCCCTTCATTGGGCATCCCTGGCCTCTTCATCCCTGCGAGCGCCTCCAGGGCGTCCGCAATCCTCTCAATGTTCCTCTCCAATGACATCTGTTGATTCCTCCTTCTTATGGTTGTATTGGCTGTCAATATGCAATGCTGCCCCGTGACAGGTGCAGCGCTCTCCTACAGCGGCCTCCTCTTCCCGGCAGTCGCACGGCTCCCCTGGGTCCAGATGTGCGCCGCAGTATTCACATGTCCTGAATATTCCCACTTGCTTTTCCTTTCCGCATCCCTTATAATGGATGCGTCAGCATTATTATGTCCTTGATAGGCTCCAGGCTTTGGTCGGCGGTGGGGCCTATCTTATCTTCCCGTCCTCTTTCATGGCCAGATATACGCACAAAGCAAATACGGCAATCAGGGCCATTGTCAATACTGGATTCTCATCCACTGTCCCAGGTATCGCAATAGATATGTCCAAAAAGGCGATTGTCCCAAGAAGGTTGCTCGCGTTCAGTATCTTGCGCTCCACGCTCAGCCCTCCTTCCCTACACTTCGAACGTGGGATACACCACCGTTTCATACCCGTGGTGCTCCTCGATGTACCTCTGGATCTCCGCCTTCCCATCCAGCCTGTCATAGAAGCCCTGTGCATGTTCCCTGCTGTCGAGCTCACGATATTTCTCCACGCCGTCCCTGTCCCAGTACCTGACCCGGTATTCCTTCATGGGCTCCCCCTCTCCGGACTCGGTTCCGCCCCTGAAGAACTCCTCGCTCTTGCGCCGGATGAACTCACGGTCAGTGTTCATGAAGCAGACCGTCATATGGTTGATCTCCATGAACTCGTCTTTCGTGATGGCCTCCAGTTCCCTTGCCATCTTCGCCTTGCCATACACCTCGTGCAGCAGCTCTTCTGAGAATGAGCGCTGCGCATACAGGGCCTCACGCTTCAGCTGTCCGAAGACGCCTGCCTCCTGGCATTCGTCCTGCCCATCTCCAGCTGCTCCTGTCCCCCCATCCGCGCCACCGATCCGTTCCATCGCCGCCACATAGCCGCTCTCATATGCATGGCGGAACACCCATCTCTCAAAAGCATCCAAGTAGTCCAAGAAACAGGCATCCAGCCTTTCATGGCTGTCCGGGATCCCTTTCCATGCTGGCGGCAGGTTCCCGAGGAACCTCACATATGCCTCCTCGAACTCCGCTTCATCCGAGAACGCTTTCGACATATCTTCTTTCTTCATCCTATTCCCTCCTTTCATTTCCAGGGCTTGTCTCACTTCCGCGGGATTCCCGCATTCTCCGCCTTGCAGCGGTCAATCCGCCATTTCTCAAATCCAGTCGTGTCAAATATGATAGGGCTGTTCGGCTTCAATGGGTTAATCTTCTGGGCGAACGTCTGCCCTTTGGACCTGTAGGCCTCGAACAGGAACTCTTTCGGGAGCCCCATCTTGTTCAGTTCCTGAAGCCGCATGAATGGTCTTGGATATACCATGGTCTCTCACCTCCTCTACTACTGTTTTGTCTTGATGTTCTGTTCATTCTCCCTTAAACTGTATTTACAGGGTACTGACGTACCCGAGTACTGAAGAAAGGGGAATTCGTTATGCAAAGACAACCTGTATCCTCCAGCCGAATCAGTTCTGTTGGCTGGGAAGATGACACCATGGAAGTTGGATTTCCAGACGGCGCTGTATATCAATACTACAATGTAAGCAGATCTGAATATGAAGCCTTCATGAACTCATCTTCCCTCGGTTCAGCTCTATCACGCTTGGACAAAGTCCACAGGTATCGCAGAATCCGTTAGCTGATTCCATTCTGCGGTATTGACAGAACTGTTTCTATGACTGCCGTCCGCTCTGCAGTAATTACTATTGCACTATGCGGATGGCAGTTCTCTGCCAGATATTCCACTAGGGGCTTGGCCAGTTCATCCAGCCTATCTGTATCTACTACGTCTTTCACTTCCTCACCTCCCTCCTACGGTTTCCTTGTCTGCAAAGTCTCTGGGGTCAACATTAAGGAACCCGGATTGATTATATAGATATTGAAATATTTTTGTTGATACTTGAACTATTTTTATCATTATGCTAAAATAACAAAGGAGGTTTCCCCCATGAATTGGAATACATTCGGTCACCTTGCAGATATTTTGTCAGTTATAAGCTTTATTATTTCTCTTGGCATCTTTCGCAAAATACATGCGAAAACTATAGTCCAGAAAAAAACTTATAATCAAGAAAGAGCCAAATTGCTTTCACAATTAATTGCATTACGGTCTAACATTTGGGAAGATGGCTTAACTTCCCCTAAAACCCAAGATTCTCTGCAAGAGAACATATTTGGATACCAGATGAAATATCTGCTCATCTCCTCTCCTCGCTGTATATTCCATGCTTTTCGATGTATCCATCTCTTAAAGGCAGGAATTACTGAATCAAATACTATAAAAATAAGACAAGATGTCAACTTTTTAATAGCCAGACTTTCAAAAAAGGAGTGACTTTCACATGGATACCAATAAGGTAAGGGATTTTGTAAACAAAGCCGTAGAAAGAACAAAGTGTAACGAGTTAACGTGGATTGCTCTGCCAGATTGCTTTGACCTGAAACCTGTAAGCGATACCTTTCGCAATACCGGAATAGATGAATTATCCGGCTACAAATTGATTCCTTTTTACAGCTACTATTCCCAATATAAATCCGGCTTTATACTTTTACTGCTCTTTTCTGATGATATAACCCTTACCACTCCTCCCAATAACTGTATTCTCTCTTTGCGCGTCCAAGATGATACCAGTAAACTCGCCATTGAGATAAGCAACAATCAGTTTGACCCTGTAGATGATTCTCTCTTGATACGGCTCTATAACCTAGTGGACTCTACCCGTATGAGCAGCGTTCGCTCGCTTCTTAATGATTTCCTCGATGGGTAATATCGCATTTATCCCCTCTGCCTCAGCGTCGCCAGCCTCTTCATCTTTAAGGCTGGCTATTTTGTTTTCTGCTTCGTTCAACATAAGTAGTTCCAGTCTTTTTACCCTACGATCTAATTCTCTCATGATTCGCACTCTGCGTTCTTCATCCTCTCTTAATGCCAATATAAATTTACTGCCTAAGGGTATCACCATTTCCTCACCTACCTCCTACGGTTTCCTTGTCTGCAAAGTCCATGGGGTTTACTCCAAGAAATTCGCAAACAGCAATAAATTCTTTTGCTTTCAAGTCTCTGTTCCTGTCTTTATTAAAAAGGCTATCGTATAAAGCCATATAAGGAATTCCTGTATCCTTTGAGACTTTAGTTAAATTAATACCCATTTTTTTAATATACGCAGAAACATTTGCAGTAAGAGCGTCCAATGTTATCGCCTCCTCAAATAACAAATATTTTGTTATATGCATAATAATACCATTTTTTTCGTTTGTCAATATCATTTAACAAAATTTTTGATATTTTTATTGACACGATAAAATTATTTGTTATAATGAAAATAATCGGAGGAGGAGGACATGAAGAAAGATTTTGCAGAGACATTAAAAGAAATGCGGGTTAATGCTGGCTATTCACAAAAAGAAGTATATGAAATGTTTAATATACGGCAATCTACTTTTAGTGCTTGGGAAACCGGAAGAGCAGAACCGTCTGCGGATATGTTGCTTAAATTATGTAAGCTGTATAATGTAAATGACGTTTTAGGTGCTTTTGGATTTGACGGCTATAATGAAGATGGAAAGCCCAAACTCAACATAAAGGAAATTGACATAGTAGAAAAATACCGCGTACTCGACCCCCACGGTAAGGAAATGGTAGATTTCACCCTCCAGAAGGAATGGGAACGCTCCACGGCGGAATCTGTGCCAGAAAGCAATACTCCCTCCGCCACCGCCGAAATAATCCCCATGCGCTTCCTGTCCTACTACCAGAGGATGGCCTCCGCCGGGAAAGGGGAGTTCCTGTTCCCGGACATCCCCACGGAGGTGATACCCGTCCCGGACACCCCACTGTCACGCAGGGCTGATTTCGTCATCGGGGTGAGCGGCCGGAGCATGGAGGACACTTTCTTTGATGGGGACAAGGTGCTGGTGGAGAAAGCCGATGAAGTCCCGATAGGAAAGATTGGAATCTTCGTCAGGGGAAACGAATGCTTCATAAAAGAGGCGGGACAGAACAGGCTTATCTCCCACAATGAAGACAAAGGACGGTATCCGGATATAGTCCCGGACGAAAGAGGGATAGATGCCATCGGGATAGTTCTTGGAAAAGTAGGAGAATGATTAAACCGTTACAGCGTTTCAATAAAAATATGTGGCTGATTTTCTCATACAATAAAATACAATAAATTACTCCGGGCGCATATTGCATTCCTGTTCCGCATATGCTATAATGCCAATAGGCAAAAGGTTTGGAATGCTCATGTAGCATAAAAGGAACGAACCCCCGGAAGTATTTGCGGTACTTCCGGGGGTTCTCCTTCTTTTGCGGAGAAGTCAACCGTTTGGGCTCGGCTACCGTCTACTCATCTCCATCAAGCCACTTGCACAGGTAGTAGGCGACTACGCTGGCCAATACGGAGAGAATAAAGGGTTGAAATAAACTCATGTGCACCCCCTTTCCGTACCGGTATAGGGGCGGTAACAAAAAAATATAGCACAATGGTTGCGACGTCGCAACTCCTGTAACATAAAAACCTGATTGCCGATTAAACCGCTACGGCGTTTCAATAAAATATCGAAAAGAAAAGGGGGAGATGCCATGAAAAAGCTGAAGGTATATCTGGACACTTCCATAATCAGCCATCTGCAGCAGGAAGACGTTCCAGAAAAAATGCGTGAGACTCAGGAACTGTGGGAACAATTCAAGGAGAGACAAGATATTGAAGTCGTCATTTCCGATCTGGTCATCCGGGAGATCTCCAAATGCAGCGAGCCGAAGCTCTCTTTTCTGCTTGGCGAGCTGGCGCAGTTAGATTATACACTGGTAAAGATCACGGAGGACGAAAAAGGGCTTGCAGATATTTACCTTCAAAACGGGGTGTTAAGGGAAAAGAGCCTTGATGACCTCACACATATCGCGATTGCCACCTTGAACGACTGCCGCTATATCGTAAGCTGGAATTTCAAGCATTTCGTGAACCCTAAGACTATCAAGGCCGTAAATGCGACGAACCTGTCCCTGAACCTGCCTCAAGTGGACATCTATTCACCAAGCATGATGTTAGGAGGATTCTGATTATGGAAAATATTACGCTGACCATTGATGAGATACATTCTATCCGGGAAGAGCATTCCCAAAGAACCAAGGAGCTGAGTTTTGGCGAATACAGGAAGCTCCTGGATGCTGAGATAGCTCCTACGCTCCTTGCATTGGCTCATGCAAAGGAAGCTGGAAAGTTTGACAAATGAGCAGAATATAGTATGGTGCAGCAAGTGGTTACGCCCTTTTTATATACGGAACCAGTTGCGACGTCGCAACCCCCATAACATAAAAACCTGATTGCCGATTGAACCGCTCCTGCGTTTTAATAAAGTCAAAGGAAAGTGAGGGATTACTATTGACAATTACCATATCTTGTGTTTCTACACTGGATAAACACAAGTTATCCACTGTTTTATCCACATTTTTTCAAAAACGGTTGACTTTTGAGAGTTTTGGGGTATACTAAAAGTAACAGAAGCTCCCACACCTCTCAACGATGTGTCCAATGGGAGCACTTTTTATTTTGCGGGAGAAAAAATGGAGTTAAAGAAATCTACAACTTTGAAACAATGAAAAACAGTTGCAAAATTTGAAAAACCGCCCGGTGTTGGCGCACCGAACGGCTTTAGATATACCCCGGAGGGATACCACATTTGCAAAAATATTGTATCATCTCCGGGAGCAGCTTGCAAGCGATTTTTCGCGGGCTGTTATTTTTATACGCTTTTTTAAGGAGGATGATACAAGATGGCAACTGCAAAATACACAAAAGGCAAGGACGGCTACTTCCAGGCAAAGGTCTGGGACGGCACCTACACAGAAAAGGGCGTGAAGCACCGGGTGACGCTCCGGACGAAGAAGTCCAGCCGGGCCCTTGAGGAAATGGTCCGGGAGATGGAGGAAAAGGTCCGCAACCGCGACGTCCTAAGAGAGTCCAAGGTCTCCGTGCAGGAATATGCCCGGACATGGCTCGACATATACAAGCACGATGCAGAGCTGAACACGAAAGCCATGTACCGGCGCATCATAGAGGTACATATGGACATCCTGAAATCTGTCCCGATTTCTTCCCTCCGGAAGACCGACGTCCTGATGTGCCTGAACGCGGCCTCTGGCAAGGCACGCACCCAGGAGCAGCTGCTCCTCACCCTGAAGCAAGTGGTCAAGGCCGCCATCACCGACAAGCATATCGCCCCAGCCATATACATGGAAATATTCGATGGGATCCGAGTCAAGAAGCAGCATAAGACCGACAAGCGTCCTTTGACATCAGAAGAGAAAGCCGCTGTCTTTTCTGCGGACTTCACCAATACGCAAAAGGCCTTCGTATATATCATATACGGCTGCGGCCTACGCCGCGGAGAAGCCCTTGCCCTGGAACGCTCAGATTTCGATTTTAAGGCGAAAAAGCTCACCGTGGACAAATCCCTCGCCTTTGACGAGAACACGCCATATATCAAGTCCACGAAGAGCCAGAACGGCATCAGGGAAGTCCCGATACCATCGAACGTCCTTCCGTTCCTACAGGAGTACTGCCGCTGCATCAGCCAGCCAAGATTGTTCTGCACTGCCGGCAAGGATATCATGACCAAGAGCTCCTATGTCAAGCTATGGGCCGGCATCCGCCAGAAGATGGGCTCCCCCGACCTGACTGCGCATATCTTCCGGCACAACTACTGCACGAACCTGTGCTACCAGATACCGACCGTCTCCATCAAAAAGATTGCAGAGTTACTGGGAGACAACGAGAAGATGGTGATAGAGGTCTACAACCACATCATCCTGGACAAAGAAGATGCCCAGACAGCAGTGGAAATGGCACTTAAGGCCTAAAAAAAGTGAGACATCTTGTTCTCCAGAACCTCATTTTTCCTCGGCGAGACAGATTTGAGACATTTACCACCATGCACAGCAGATTACATCCATTTACATACGGCAAGTACCAGAAACGCCGATTTTATGCGGTTTCCCGGGCACAAAAAAAGAACCGTCCCCAAGGCTCATATGTCCTCAAAAACAGTCCTTCTAGTGCGCCACCAGGGGCTCGAACCCTGGACACCCTGATTAAGAGTCA
>CAJTHM010000034.1 GCA_910576125.1 Lachnospiraceae bacterium
TTACGCACTTCGCCAGCGGTTCCTCTGACTTGAAATCACGTTTTAACAGATCTTCTGATTTCCGGGCTTCCCGATCCGCTTTTGTGATTCCGTTTGGTTTGCGCCTGGGATGATGGCTGATGCCGATATACTCCATGACACGGTAAACAGTACGTTCGCTGGGAATATCCACATTTTCAGGCTGTTTTAACATTAATGCCTGATACATGCGGATCCGGCCGTAGGTGTCATTGCAATCATCTTCCTCAAGGATTTCCATCATGGCGTTTGCCAGGGGCTGATACTTCCATGGGCGGTCTTTATTTGCAAGGTACTGGTAAAATCCCTGCCTGCTGACATGAAGGATTCTGCAGTAAAAGAAGATATCCCCTTTTAATTCGCCGTCTTTGGTTTTAAGAGCAATAAACTTCATTCTTTCGTTTTTGCTGACCTCAGACGGCTCGCGGCGAAAAAAGCGCTGGCTTCCTCCAGAAAGTCATTTTCCTTCTTTAAACGGCGGATTTCTTTTTCCTGTTCCTTAACCTGCTGGCGAAGCTGAAGAAGTTCCTCGTTAAGCGTCATGGCGCTTTTCGGGGTTTGTGAACCTGCCCCAAGGTCGAGGCTGCCAAGACGGTTGGCCCGTACACAACTTTGCCCGTCTGATTGACAAGTACCAGACGGAGCAGGAACAGCTTTTAGGGCAGATACAGAGCCTTGAAAACGCCTTGCAGGAGGTCAAGGACAGCCAGACTAATGCGGTGCAGTGGGCGGCTCTGATGGCGGAATATGTGGGGATACAGGAACTGACCGCCGAAAACCTCAATCTCTTGGTGGAGCGCATTGAGGTGTTTGACCGCACACAAACCGAAGCAGGAACAGAGCAGGCAATTAAAATCTGTTACCGCTTCGGCGGTTACATAGGGGAACGCCGCTTCAAGGCAAAGGTTTTAAGGAACACGGGCGGCTGGGAGATGCGCCGCAGAAACGAGGGGAAAGACAATGGAAAAGTATCATTTGTATCTTGATGAAACGGAGCGGCGGGTGATAATCCTCTGCTTAAATGATTTCCGAAACAAGCTGATTGCAGAGGGCAGGTATACGGACTGCGTGGACGAATTGATTATCAAGTTCGCCCATGCAAAGACGGTCAAATTAAAAATACGGAGGTAGAAAGACATGGCAAAGACAATTTTTGAGGAACTGGGCGGCAGATATGAGCGGCAGGGGGATTACCTTATCCCCTGCATTACATTACCCGCCGAAAAGGAGCAGCCGATTGGCTTATTCGGGCGGCGGCACTTGGACTATCTGAAACAGCACCGCAGGGTTACATACCTCAATCTTCTCACAAGCGGCAGGCTCAATTCCTACCTTGCCGACATTGACAGGCAGGCGCAGGAACGCCTTGAACGGCTCATAGAGGGCATGAAACAGGCGCAGGGTATCACGGAACGGCTAAAGGCTGAAAACGCCTTAAAATGGGTCGGGAGGATGAATAACATACGGGCTTGTGCGAGGGAAATTGTGAACGAGGAAATTGTCTATATGGATTAAGTTTTATGTTTCATTGTAATAGGTTAATAAAACGATTATACTATACATACCCCATGAAAATACTGTTGCAACTTCAAGTTGCGGAAAAGCACGATAAAGTTGGTAGAATATGTTCATAAATTTTTTTATCATAGAGTTATCAAATTATTCAAGGAGGAAGGGTTATGGCATTTGCAGACACTCTACAACAATTAAGAAAAAATAAGGGCTTATCTCAAGAAGATATAGCCGAACGATGCAATGTATCAAGACAATCTGTTTCCAAATGGGAAACGGGCCAAGGTTATCCCGAAACGGAGAAGCTATTGATACTTTGTGATTTATTGGATACGGATTTAGACTATCTTTTACGGGATAAAGCCCAAAAAATGAATGTGGAGCAAATAGGTTCCACCTCGGTTTGTGCTCCGTATTTGGGAAAATGGGTGAAAATATTTTTAAATGATAGAGAATTCCAGGGATTATATTGTATCGCTATCGTTGCCGAAGTAGAGAATTTCTTATTATTTATTGGTGATAAAGGAAAAAGAGGGTTATTAAATATCTCTGCAATTTCAAGTATAACGGATGCAGATAAGGAGAAATATAAGGAACTCCCGAAAATTCCATCTGAGGATGTTACTTTGAATTTGGCAGATTATTTTACCGATATGAAATGCAATCTAAAAAAACGGCAGCAGCTACCTTTTTCTGTTGTTAAGCCTATCAGCTTCTGTTCTGTGACCATTGATGAGATTAACACAGAAAAAATAGTCGTCCATGATAAAAAAGGTAAAACCTATACAGTGGCGGCAACTGAGATGCTCTATATTATGGAACAATAAAATATAAAGTTTGCTCACCGAATAAAAAAACGATGTTCGGTGAGCTGCTATCCCATGCTTTGCTATCCCTCCGACTTCGCTTTTTGAAGTTTGGAGGGATTTCTTTTGCCTGCAAGCAGCTTTCATTTGCATTTACATATATCGTAAGCGTCAAATAAGAACGTGTAGTGAAATATATGGCGTTCTCCTGTAAAATCAGGGTTAGAGTTTTTAGGGTTCACTCCAAAAACTCTAAATCCAAATAAAGGAGAATACCCATGGACATTTCCACTTTAACTCCGGATAAACAGGTAAAACTTCAATACTGGCTGGATGTGGTCCGGCAATGCAGAGCCTCCGGCCTGACGAATCAGGTATGGTGCGAACAGCATGATATCTCTTTAAAAAGCTATTATTACTGGATCGCAAAGATCCGGAAGCTGGCGCTTGAGGAACTGCCCCGAAAAAGGAATGGATCCAGGCCGGTAATGGAGCAGACTGTGCTGCTGCCGGATGCTGCTGCGGAATTTACGGAGGTATCCCTTCGCGGCAGACAGGATTTCACTGCCGCTCCTGCGGCAGTGCTCCATATCGGTACTGTGACGGTTGAACTCTTTGAGGATACTCCCTGCGGCCTGCTGGAAACTATCCTGAAAGCAGTGCGGTCATGTTAGGCGACCTCTCCCGGGTAGAAAAAATCTATATACGCACCGGGTACACGGACATGAGGAAACAGCTGGATGGTCTGATCGATATCATCCAGTACAGCTTCCGGCTTGATCCTTACAGCAATTCCCTGTTCCTCTTCTGCGGGAAACGTGCGGACCGGATCAAGGCCGTCCACTATGAAGGAGATGGTTTCTGCCTTTTCTATAAGCGCTACGAAAACGGCCGCCTCCAGTGGCCGCGCACAGGCGAAGAAGCCAGACGGATCTCCCATCAGCAGCTCCGCTGGCTGCTGGAGGGACTGAACCCGGAGCAGCCCAGAGCGGTTCGGAAATGGGATCCCCAAAAGCCCGGGGAAACCGACAATTCCTTATAAATACTGGAAAATCCTGCTGTTTTATGGTACAATGGTTCCATCAGAACAGGAAGGTTTTCAGCCCATGCCGGATATAGAACAGGAGTACAAAAAACAGATCAAAGAACTGGAACAGCAGATCCGGCTCCTGAAGGAGCAGGTTGATTTCCTTACCCGTAAACTTTATGGAACAAAATCAGAGAAGACGTCTGCCCTTGAAATAGAGGGACAGATGTCTCTTTTTAATGAGATTGAAACCTGTGCCGATCCGAAGGCGCAAGAGCCGGATCCGGTGGCGGTCGAAAAGCATCTGCGAAAAAGAAAATATACCGGTCAGCGGGAAAAACTGATAAAAGACATTCCCCGCAGCAAAGTGCTCCACACGATTGACGAGAGAGAACAAATCTGTGAAAGGTGCGGAGGCACCATGGTAAAAGTCGGTGAGGAGTTTGTCCGTACCGAGGTACAGTTCATCCCTGCCAGCCTCAAGGTGATCGACCATTACCGGGAAACCTATGGATGCAGGGCATGCCGCAAAAACGGAACACCTTATATGGAGAAGTCCCCGGTGCCGTATTCCCCTGTCATGCATTCCCTGGCCTCTGCTTCCACAATCGCATGGCTCATCCATCAGAAGTTTGAGCTGGGCATTCCATTATACCGCCAGGAAAAGGAATGGGAGGCCTTATAGGTGCAAATAATATACACATAAGGACAAGTATCAAATATCCTAGTACAGTTGGCTTTAAATAGATTATAGCCCACTTATCAAGACAACCGAGAAAAAAGCTGCCTAAGATACATGTTAACTGCGTTGGAGCATGGGCACCTCCGGTATAATGCCGTAACAATGAAAAGGTAATTACCCAAATTAGGGTATAGCCGAGTGTATGTGATAAAACTCCCCATACGAACAATAACACTATGGTTATAAAAGTATTCAAGAAACATTCTAAGCCATATATGTATATTTCTAATTGATCCGCAGAAACATCCTCCCCTGATAGTTCTGCTAACTTATTAGCAATAGATGTAGCCCACTTCGTAATCATTCAAAATCCCCGCTTGTATCAAATCTTGTTGTATATTTGGCGAAAGCACTTATCACATCTTTGGAATAAGAACGTGCAATTTGTGTAGTCAGATGATTTGACAATTCAATCGTTCCTGATGTAATACGATAGATATGTGCCATATTTACAATATAAGAACGATGGGTTCGGATAAATTCACTTGGCAAATGGACAATAATCTTATTTAGGGTAGACATTTGTTCATAGCATTTGCCGTCTACAGTCAATATATCAACATAATGTAATCTGCTCGAAAATGTCAATATATCTGTGTAGGGAATACTTACAATTTCTTGCTTGTTTCGGTAAATGTATGTATTATTAGATAACTCTTTCGCAATTTCATCCAAACACAGAAAAAGAGTATTTTCTTTGACGGGTTTAAGCAAGTAGTTTAAAGCTCTGACTTCATATCCTCGGAATACATATTCTCTAAAGGCTGTTAAAAATACAATAATCCCATGATACCCAGATTCCCGAAGGCGTTTAGCGACCTCAATTCCATTCATTTGCCCCATTTGTATGTCAAGGAAAAATGCTGAAGCCTGTATAGTGGTGCATTCGGAGTTTTTTGAAAAATATTCTTCGCCCGATTTGTATTCGTCAATTTCAATATCCCAATCATATTGCTGCCCATATTTTCTTATTCCATTTTTCAGTCGTTCTAATTCAATCACAGAATCTTCCAGTATGGTTATTTTCATTTTCATAGTAGTTTGTCATTCTCCTTATCTGGTATCATAATATGCACGGAAAAAATTTTATTATCAGATGTAATCTGCAATACGCCATCTGCCTTTTCTACAAGCTCTTTTACTCGTCTTATCCCCAGTCCATGTTCTTTTCCTTGTTTGACACTCAAAATGTCTCCATCAATGCTACATTTTATCACACCATCATAATTATTTTCAATGTGGATCAGTATCATATTCTGGTAAGGTTTAATATAAAAATAAATGTACGGATGCTCGGTTGGATTAGAGATTATAAGTCTTTCTCCTGCTTCAATGGAATTATTCCATATATTTCCAAGTATGGATGAAAGTTCAACAGAATCAAGCGGAAAATTTTCAGGAGCCATAATAGAATATTCTGTCTTAATTCCGTGTTTTTCAGCATAATAAAGTTTGGCGGTAAGTATACAGTCAATAGCAATATTTCCCGTTGCTATGGCACTTTGCGTAGTTGTAAGAGTGTTATGGTATTGCTCTGTATATGCTATAAGTTCATCCCATTTCTTGTCTTTTGCTAATACGTTGATTGCATCCACATAAATCTGCATATCGTGTTTCATTTTTCGTAATCGTTCTGCTGTCTCAGATAAGCTATTGAACTCAGTCCTTTCCAGCTCATAAATCTTTTGTTCTTCCAATAATCGTATGTTTTCTTCTTTTGAATATCCTAGCAGATAAATGTATTGCATCAATGCCAAAAACAAAACAATAAAAAATAAGTTAATCAAAGAGAGTCTTGCCGAAAAGGAAGAATCATCAAATTTATCAACAGATTCCAAAGTCAGCCTTAATATGTAGTGTCCGATTGCAAGTCCAGAAATTGCGATACAAATATATGCAACTTTTTGGAAAGAGGAAAGAGATATGTCTTTATTTCCAATATAATGAAATAACAATACAAAAATCGCTATCATTGCCAAGTACAGCATAGTATATGGCTTTCGCAATTCCCCACCTGATAACAATTCCAAAGATGCTCCTTTATAAAGCGTTACTGGAATAAAGAATGTAATCTGTTCTGCAACTAAACATATAATGGAATATGAGAATCCCCAAAAGATACGGAGAATCAAATTATCACGATAAAACAAAATTGCATATACAATATCTAATACACAAGATGATATCAGGGGGACATAGGATGATATTCCCATTTTATTGAGCGTACATAAAACAGCAAACTGAATGGATACGAAAAGAAACATCCAAACTGCTTGATGTTTATAATTTGCTCGAATATGCAATTTTGTATGGATAAATATTAGAAACAAAGCCAGTTCTAAGAAATTAACAATATATTCCCACATTGAATCAATATATAGCATAGTTTCCACTTCCTTAAATTATTTTTCAAATATAATTTTATCATCAATAAAATGGGTACACAACATAATATGCTACCGTTCGTGCATGTTGGGCTACCATTCGTGCATAGAGGGATTGAAAAAATTAAATACTCTGTTATATTAAGCACATACCATGGTAAACAAATAAAGTTGCCTGAAATTGTCAGACAATTAAGGAGGGGGGTGAAAACGATGGACAATAAACAAGTGAACAAGGCACCCCAGAAAAGTGCCCATCTCGTACTTCAAGCGGTGACAGCTATTGCTCGAAGTAATGCAAATTCATTGTGTCGTGGTTTGTTGTATGAACCAAAAGTACCAACGCAGTTAAAAAAATAAAATCAGGAGGAAGTTATCATGAAGAGAATCAAGCAAATGGCATTATCATTAATTATGGCTGCAAGTTTATTGGGAAGTATTCCGTTGACAGCCAATGCAGCAACTGTTTCAACTTCAGAATTTGGAACAATGAACTATTCACTGACAAGAAGTGGTTCAACTGTTACAGCTAAAACTTCTGTTACAAAGACAGCTAACAAATTGATTACAGGTGTTGAGATTCAGGTTAATGCAACAGGTGCAACAGTTGCTACAGCAAGTGTTACAAAGAATAATGCAAAGGTCAACGATGTTATCAAAGTAACCAATTACTCAAGCAGTACTAAACTTGCTTGTTTTTCAAGCCATGAGGCTAGGGGAACAGGTAGCGTTGCTAAATTTTTAGCAGAAACATTTTAGCCGTAGTGTCAATATTTGGAGAAGTAGCCGCAAGGGAATAATACTCTTACGACTATTTTTGTTAGGAGGAATGAAATAATGAAACATATTCGATATATAGTAATGGAGTATGTGATGGTAATTTGTATGGTTTTCTGTAGCGGGTGTACTAGTAATCATAACTCATCATCAGATTTGAATACAGATAGTGATTCTGAATTATCATCTATAATAAGCAGCGATGATGAACTTATAAAAAAATCAGAAGGAATAATTATGATGGGATTTCAGCCTGCCGATAAGTATGAATATACCTATTCAGGTTCAGAAATGAACGTTCCACTATATGTTGGAACAATGGATAATTCAGAAAATATTGAAGTCGCTGCAATGTTGTTTTTGAATGGAGAGGTTCAGCCATATTCATATACGTTGAATGGAAAAGTAAGTGAAAAACAAATGGTTCATTATTTTACACTAGGTCCAAATGAAACAATTAACTTTACAGCACTTGTCACACCAATATCTGGTGAAAAAGGTGATGTGATAGGTATGCAATTTGCAACTGTTTTTAAATCGGATTATTTACCAGAGCAAGATGGAAATACATCATTCGGAAATTGCGGAAAAATTAATTCTACAATTTGTATCCCTGTAAATATGCAGGCATCAGGCATAAATGAAACAAAAGCAGATATCGTGAAAACTACTATTACTGATATTCCAGAAGAAACGATGGCAATGCTTGAAGGTCTTGTTACAAATGATACCGATAATCCATTGGATTATTCTTCATATCTTAAAATTAAAACAGAAGACAATAGGAATTGCTTGTATTCTGAGAACGGAAAGTTAAACCTTACGTTACAAATATATGGAGGAAAAGAGGTAGCAAAGAAAATTACATTTTTTATAAATAATGAGCCTGTTAAAGTCGACAATTGCGATTATTGTGAAATAAATACTACAACAGATAAAATGACTGTTTTTGATGTGTGTATAGATGTTTCGGAGTATAAGGAACTTTGCTCATTTTATGCAGTTGCTGCGACAAGTGGTGAAGATTATTTGATTCAAGATGATACAACGCAAAGTGAAAGGTGTTTATTAATAAACAAATAGGTGGATTAAGTGAAAAAAATTAGTTTGTTTTTAATATCAATATTTTGCATATGCCTAATTTCCGCTTGTAGTAGCAAAGAGGATTCAATAGAAATTCAGAATACACAAATAAATGATTTTTCTGAAAAGAATACAGAAAATAAGTCAATTGACGATAAAATTTCGTATGTGGATTTAGAATATGACGAGATAAATAAAAACCTAACTCTTTTAGACTTAGGTTTGAATCAGGTATTACAGGAAGTACCAGTTGAAAGTACGGAAACTATCGACGCATATCAAAAAATTAAAGACGGTTATGCAATAGTCAAATCAACATTTGAAGAAGATGTAGATAATGCAAAACAGGTAAATGGAATTATAATAAGTAAAGGTTCATCTGATTATAAAACTTCCTATGAATTTATTTCATACGATGAAAAATTGCAGGAAAAGAATGTAATTGACTTGAAAAGTATGATTTCAGAGGAACTGATGACAGAAATTCAAGAGAGTCAGCCAGAACCTAAGATTGATCCTTTAGGTCATCATATTGCATGGAGTACAATAAATGGAATATATGTCCTTAATGTTGAAAGTGGAGAACAAAAAGTTCATGAAATTGAAGAGGATGGTTTCTCTGGATATGAGATTGCTTTTATTGATGAAAATAAGGTAGGATTTTATCAACAGAAAGGAGAAACGACAGTAACTACAAGATATGGATATTGGGATTTGAGTACTGATCAGATAGTTTATGAAGAAGAGGACGATTATAGTCCAAGTCAAATTCGTGTGTCGGGAGAGTGTCTTGTGCTAAATGATAGTGAAGATCCGGCAACACATAGTTCAAGTGGAAAGGTAGTTATATATGATTGCCAAAAGAATCAATCTAACGTATTTCTTGTGGACAATACAGAAAGTACATTTGCTACTGTCACAAGTGACGGAGCATATCTGATTGTGTATGTCTGCTTAGACAATGAATTGATGAAGCACAGGGTACGGATATATCAATTGTCAAGTAAAGAGTGCGTAAACGAAATTCCGTTCTCAACAGAGAAAGGTGTTAGGTTTTACGATTTCTGTAATTCTGAAAACGATTATCTGTTGATAGGAAACGGAGATGCTGGAAAGGTGGTTTATCATGTATTTGCAGCTAAATAACATTTCAAAGAAATATGGGAATTTTAATGCACTTAAATCAGTTAATATGACCTTTGAAAATGGAATATATGGTTTGTTGGGGGCAAACGGAGCAGGAAAAACTACATTGATCAATATTTTGATTGGTGCCTTAAATGCCACGGACGGAGAAATATTTTTAGATGGAACTAATATAAAAAGTTTAGGAACTGACTATCTGAAATTAATTGGTTTTATGCCTCAATATCCGAAATTTTATCCCAATTATAAAGTGGATGAATTTTTGGAATATATGTGCTGCATAAAAGAAATTAAGAAGGCCGAGCGAAAACGCAGGATTAAGGAGGTACTTGAAGCAGTTAATCTCGCAGAACAGAAAAAGAAAAAAATAAAAGAATTATCCGGTGGAATGAGACAACGTTTGGGAATTGCACAGGCACTATTAAACGAGCCAAGAATATTGATATTAGACGAGCCTACGGCTGGTCTTGATCCTGGAGAGCGAATTCGATTTCGTAATATCATTACAGAAATTGCAAAAGATCGAATGATCCTTATCGCAACCCATATTGTTTCTGATGTTGAATACATAGCAAATCATATTATTATGCTGCAAAAAGGGAATGTTATTTGTGAGGGAACGGCAGATGCATTGAGAAATGGTATCAAAGGGCAAGTATTTTCACTATGCGTAAGTGAAGAACAATCAAAGGATATACAAAAAGCGTATTTGGTATCAAACATGAAAAGAGAAAATGATGGAGTTTATTTGAGAGTGATTAGTGATCATGCTCCAGAAGGGGCTAAAATAGTTGAACCGCAGTTAGAGGAAGTATTCTTGTCAATTTTTAAGAAAGAAAGTGATATTCATGAAAATACTATACTTTGAGCTTCGAAAAGAATTTATCAGAAAGTCATTTTTTTTCATGATGATCATTCTGGTTATAATCAATTTCTTTTGGTTGGAATGGGATTATCATACAAATGGTGGATTCACAGAAGATTATGTAAAAGTAAATGCGTCAGAAAAAGAAAATAAATATTATGAAGAATTACATCAATATTTGGATGGAAAGTTAAATGCTGAAAAAGTATCCTATGTATCCGAAGAATACCAAAGGTATCATAATTTAGTAAGTGGTGATTATAGCACTGAATATGACTCAAGTATGCATACAGGATATGCATTTGGAGATTACAGCCTCTTAACAGTCCACTTTTATAATCCAATCAAGTATCTTATTACATATAAGGAATTGAATGATGGGTCACTTGAAAAAGCAGAGGAAAATATTCGCTTTTTTTCAGATAAAAATAATAAATACGAAGTTGAAAAAAATTCATTCATTTTGGAACATTATAAAAATAGAAATCCATTATATTTTTATGAGACAGGAGGATGGAAACATTTATTATCTTATGACAAATCCGATCTGTTTATCTTGGTGTTGCTAATTGTAGGAATTATTCCAACCTTTTCCAAAGAGAAAAAGAATGCGATGGAAATTATTCAAATTACATCTGCTTATGGACGGAAACTGTATATTCCAATAAAATTGATAGCACATATCTTTGTGGCTGTCTGGCTTGAATTACTATTTGGGATTATCAATTATGTAGTGATTCATATGCAGTATGGGCTAAGTGGAACAAAAATGATGCTGTATTCTATCAATGAATATAGATATACACCGCTTAATATATCTGTAATTGAATTCTATTTACTAGAGGTCTTGTCTAAGTGTATTGGCTTTGCGATTATAGCAGTCATATTGACAATGATTGCCAGACTGATAAAAAATACTTATGCAGCGTTTATTGCGATGATTGGGTATACATCAGTTTTTCTATATTTTAGTGGATTTAATAGTGGAATCACTTTTGTGGAAAATGTTTTGACATTAATCAGTCCATTTTCACTTCTGAAATTAGAAGAACTGGCAACATCGTTAAAAGAAATAAAATTTTGTGGACATTTTATGACATTTCATAGTTTCTTGTATGGTGTACAAGCTACACTAATAGTGATTCTGCTTTGTACCATGCTTGTAATAGAAAAGAGGGGAAAGTGATTTCATGATTCGATCTGAGTTATATAAAGTATTTATAAAACAGCATTTGATTTTATTTCTTTTTGTGTTTCTTTTTCTAAATGCAGCATATCATATTGTTACTGGTTATGATACGACAACGGTAATTCGCAACTCAGAATCATATTATACTTCTTTTTTTGATAAGTATGAAGGAAAAATCACAACGGAGAAGACCACACAGATCAAAGAAGAATATAAAAAACTAGAAAAAGATACTGTAAATATGTTATCTAACAAGCTTGAAAAGCAGGCTTTTGAATCTTTTTACCATGTTTATCTATATGAATCGGATTCAGGAAGCGGATATCTGACGGATACAAGGGGATGGGAGTCGATTCTTTGCCATGATAATATTAACTATTTATTAGCTGTTTTTGTGGTTTTACTTGGCGTAATGTTGTTTAGTGTAGAATATGAAAATGAGATGAATATTATGATTGTATCAACATGTGGAAGAAATAGACTGACGGGATGTAAGATTTTTATCGGAATTGCAGGTGCTATTATTTCTGCTAGTTTATTTCAGATAGTACACATCATGTATTTGGTGTCTACAATTGGACTACATCATGCGGATTATCCTTTAAATACAATCGAATTTTATGAAAATTCACGTTATGGAATATCACTAGGAACTGCTCTGCTTTTTAAATTTATAGTAACAATATTAGGATGTATGTTACTTGTAAGCTTTGCAATGTTAATGACAGTTTTACTTAAAAGAAGAGAAATTTGTATGGTATTAGCAGTTCTTTTGGTAATATTACCGAGAATGATTTTTTCAAATAGTTCGATACTGTATAGAATTCCTTGGATTACACCGCTTCTTTCAGCTAATGGGTTCTTTTGGCCAGATAGATATACACATCAGATCATAGATAATCAATTAAAAAAGGTGATTGTTTTTCAAGCAATCGAGACGAAAACGATGTTGATCGTATTGTCTATGGATATATTTTTGATAGTGCTTTCTTCTTACATTGTATTTGGTAAATTTTCAAATCACAGAAAAAGCAAATATATAAAAATGACTTCAAAGATTTTGCCTTGCTTACTCATATGTTTTTGTTTGACGGGATGTGGAGAGATAAGTGAGGATAAAGAAGTTATCATTGATGGTACGCTCAATGCGCAGATTAATATGACCATTGGTGGAAATATGTATTATATTGACCAGAATGAAAATCTGGTATATTGTGAAGATGCGAAAAATAATATTATTGCAATAACACGAAATATAATTCCACTTCAACAAAGGATTACTAACATTTTTGTAGATGCTCATTACTGTTATTATCTTTTGGAAGATGATAATAGTTCAAATATTATTGTACGCAGCGTTGATTTAGAGTCTTTTGAAGATAAATTAGTATACAGTGCAGGAAGCGATAACACAGAGGATTTTTATGGATTAAGAAAAGATGAATCTAACGATGCTGATGAAATTTTAAAAAATATTGCTACTGTAAATTGGTTTATTGTTACAGATAAAGTTATTTATTATCAGAAAAACAGTGCTATCTATAAATGCTCAAAAATAAGTGGTAAACAAGAGATTATTGCTGAAGCTGTTTCGGACGATGAGGTGCAATATCTAAAGGGCGTGTTACATTATACAGATGCACATGGTAAAAAAACTAGTTATAATGAAAGTGCCAAGTAAAATCTTTGTATCCAAGAATAAGACGATACACTATGTACTCTATTAAAAAGGGTGTTGATCAAAACACCCTCTTCATATAATGTTAAATGAATATCATTAGAATATTGTATCTATATCAACTGCACTTACCCAATCTTGCATCTCATGATTTAAATACAAGCGAGCATATTCTAGCGGCTTGTCAATTGCAAGAGCATCTAGCAATCTCTGAGAGTTTGGTGTAGTAATCAATCCATCTTCTGCCTTGCCACAGTCAATCCGAAGAATGAACCCATTGTAATAATTGATGTCTATGGAGTTGTGAAATTGATTGTATTCAGCGTGTACGATATTCAAATCTGTGTTATCCTTTCCTTTATCCGTTGTAGCTTTGATAATCTGTTATAGTAAAAGCATTACCATCAGTTCCAGCCGACTTATGTGATTTATATAATGTTATTAGCTGTTACCGAATTTTACTTCCCTTATTTTTGCCCTTATGAGGTGTCGTAACACAAGGGAAAAGGATATAACATAAGGGAAAGTCTAAGGGAAACCTCACTTACCAAAACTGTAGGAAAATCAAGGCATTGCGGATTTTATTGTAACACTTTATAATACGAATTAGGTGTTAAAGAATTGTAGGTATCAAAATTTGAATTTTCCAGTCTAACTTCTTTTTCCAATTATACATGAAAACATGGGATTTTTCAATTCTCAAATTGTCTTTCTATCTTACTGTCTTTGCTTAGGTTTGAATGGGACTGCCGCTTATTACGGAAACGCTGTCATTCACCTATGAATAAATTATATCATTTTCAACAACTTCCCTTACACACGCCAAAATGTTATTCATCTTTTGAATCCATAAGAATTGGTTTTCGGATTTCAACTGTTCTGTCACGCCCTGCCTGTCGGAATATTTCGTTGCCAGCCGAAAAAACATATCTACTGCCAGTGCGTCTACACTTGCAAGATATTCATTCAGCCTGCCGCTGGTAAAGAGGTTCATATATAAAACCTTATGGTTTTGTTTCAAATACTTTGCATGTCTCTGTCCCCATACGCCGATATGCTTTTCTTTTTCGGCAGGTAAGGCGAGAGCAGGCAAATAATAATCGCCAACCCTTGTATATGTCCCGCCCATCTATTCAAACAATGTCTTTTCCATAGTCTTAATCCTCCATAATTTTATTTTTGGGTTAGTTGTTGACTGCTTTGATATGCACATTATCAACCGCTAAGTGCTGCTTTGAATTTTGCATTACTTTTCCGCATTGTGGCAAAAGAAATTACATTTAACAAATATGTGATTATATTTTTATATAGAGTAAGCCAGCGTGAAAAGCATTCCTACTTTTACGCTGGCTTTTGCCTTTGCTATCGCCCATAAGCTGTATTCCAATTATGTTTTCAAATTATCTCCTTATGTGGTGACAGCCTTTGCGGTTTTTCTTTTGTCACTTTTTGCAGAAATGCGCCGTAAAGCGGTTTCTGGCGTAGGCTGCCGTTCCCCGCCTTTCAATCTGGATTTTAACGATTTTCAAAATTCAGATTGGAGGTGTCTACGGTGAAATACGCACCGAGAAAGGTATATATCAAAGAGAATGGCAGCTATGCGGAGTTGTCCTATATGGATTTTTGCCGCCGCAGAGAAGCAGACCGTACATATTCGGACAAGCTTTTTATCCCTGTGCAGGGCTGTCTGATTGAGGTTGTGCGGGAACAGTACACGGACTTCTATCGGGATAAAGAGCGGTGGCGTTATCTTCAGAAACTGGATACGAAGAACAGCCTGCTTTCATTGGACGGCTTTGTTGACAGCGAGGGTAACGCTCTGGACTTTATCGCTGATGAAGCGGCAGGCGTTGAGGAAACAGTTATCCATTCCATGATGTTGGACAGGCTTAACGCCGCCCTGCTCTTGCTGTCGGACGATGAGCAGGCGTTGATATGGGCAATCTTCTTTGACGGTGTTTCCTCGAAAGAGATTGCAAGGATGAAAAATGTAGACCAGAGTACGGTAAACAGACACAAGCTCAAAATTCTGGCAAAGCTCAGAAAAATAATGGAAAGCAGATTTTAAGTGCAAAGCCCCCTTTGATTTTTCCTTTGGGAAATCGAGGGGGCTTTCATACTGCCCTCTCAATCTTGGATTTATGGGAATCCCGATTGGAGGAAAAGAAATGGCATATAACCACGGGCGGGAGGAACGCAAATGGCGTATCTGGAAAGAAGCTGAGGAAAAGATTTTACGGAGGTGCGGTGTTGACGAGGATACCATTGAGAAAATCCGTATCTATGACAGGGCGGATTTTAATGCCGCCAGACGGTTTTACCGCTATCTGAATGATGTCGGGGAATACCTTGAGGGAATGGCGGACAGGGAGAAGCAGACGGAGGTTAGAACGGTGGCTGATTTGCTGGACGAGATTGAAAACGAAAATCTGTACCTTGCATTGGTTACAGTAGACAGGCGCACTTTGAAAATCGTTCTCCTAAAAATGCAGGGCTATTCCACAAAGGAGATTGCCCCGATTGTCGGTCTGACAACGGGGGCTGTCTATGCAAGGATGGGACACCTGCGGAAAAAGCTGAAAGCCTTTAAGCGGTAAGGGAAGAAAAACACATTCGCCTGCGGACTATGGGGTGAGAGGTCAAAAACCTTTCGCCCTATTTTTTCGCAGGAGGAAAAACATAATGGCATACCGAGTTAAGACATATACGCTTCGGGAGGAAGCGGCAGAAAACGGCACAAGGTATTTTATCAGCTTTAAGGACGGGCAAGGCGGCTATCACGAATTAGAGGTATCCGAACAATTCTTTATAGAGTTTCAGCAAATGGAGCGCAGAAACCGTAACCTGCTGCAATCAGATGAACGCCACAAAGAATTTCTTGAGCTTTCCGATGAAGCCCTTAACAAAAGGGCAAGGGTTACGCCGAAAGGTGTTGACGAGCTGATTATTGAGCAGGAATGCTCCGAACTGCTCCGCCGTACCATTGCCGCTCTTCCAGAGATACAGAGGCGGCGTTTCCTGCTCTATTACGAGTACGATTTCAATTACTATGAGATTGCTGAAATGGAGCATTGTACTGCTTCTTCGGTGGGTAAATCTATTTCTATCGCAAAAGAAAAGATAAGGACGCAGATGAAAAAATATCTCTGCCCTTAATAGTTTGATAACGCTCTTGTATCTTCGGGTATGGGGGCGTTCTTTGATATGTTCTCTAATGGAATTTGGCAGATGTCATGATACCAGCATGAAAATCAGAAAACAGATGGGCTGGACTAAGGAGATGAAAGATGCTGTCTGGACGGAAATCGTAAAAGAGAAAATACGGAAACAGGCAGAATATCTGGAGAGATGTCATTTGCGTGAAGCGGATATGCTGTGGCAATATGTCGATGAAATTAAATTCGCAGATGAGTCAAACCGGGAAGGCCATGCGGCAAAGGTGTATTTTAATGCCCTTTTTGGAAAGGACTTTGCAAGGACGAATGAGGATAGTATTAACGCAGCGCTTAATTAGTGTCTGCTGATTAAGTTCAGCTAAGCCAAGCAAAACTTAATACAGCATATTTTGTGTCAAAAAATTGACATATCCGTAAAAGGGCAGAATGTATCCGCCTCTGAATCTTAAAGAGGTTCGTCACGAATACAGACAATGCGATTGTGGTCAGCTGGGTCTCTTCCAGCTTGGTCACGATAAGCCCCATGCCATAGCACCGTTTGCTCAGGCTGAAAACCCGTTCTACCTCTATCCTGTCTGTATTGTCCTGGTATTCCTGTTTCCTGGTTGTGGCGGAGACTATGGCGGCCGGCCTCCCCAGGCGGGGACCCGACAGGCGTATTCCATGTCCTTTGCAGTACCTGCGGTTGTCGCGTGTCCTGTATATCTGGTCTGCCAGGACCCTCTCCGGATAGTGCCCGGTACGCTTTTTGAAGCGTTCCACAGCCTCCTGCAGGGTGGCCCCCTCGTTATAAGGGTCAAAGGATATCCTCTCGATTCGTCCATACCCTTCCGTGTCCAGGCTCAGGTCGAATTTGGCACCGAACTCCACCGGGGCCGTGGCCTTGCCCCGGACTATGGGGCGCAGCCATGGCTGGCTGATGCTCACGATGCGGTCAGGGACGGAATGCACCTTATGATCGTACATGTACTTCTGCTGTCCGTACATCTTCAGTATGGTCAGGAACTTCGGGATGTCCTTCCTGTCCGGGACAAGGCCCTCCGACATGAACTGCTCCAGGTATCCGATGTCCCGGCGTACATATCCCAGCTGCTTACGGATTGCTGCCCGCACTTTCTTTGCCGTATGCTTCCTGCACTTCGCGAATGCCAGGTATGCTTTTCTGGCCTGCCTCCTGTAGCGTCTCGGCAGAGGCAGGCTGTAGTACCGGCAGAAGCGCCCTATCATCCCCTCAAGGAATTCCCTTGCCTCGTTGGGCAGGGAGATGTCCTGGGGATAGCGGATATGGGCCGGCGCACAGGTCGCGTCAAGGGTCAGGGTCCCCTTGTTCTGTGGTTCCTTTTCCGGGCTCCCTCCTTCGGTGGAAGACCCTGATGAAGGCGGCCTTTTGTGGTCATCTTTCCGGGAAAGCACGGATTCGTTCGCCTCCATGACCATCTCCATGGTGATGCGCTTGCGGAACAGCACCAGCGTGCTGGCATCGAAAGGCGCCTCCTCCTGGTAGCCGGGCAGCCCTATGAAGTACTGCAGGTACGGGTTCTCCGCAATCTGTTCCACCAGCTCCCTGTCAGAGTACTGGAACTTCGTCTGGATGATGAGTGCGCCCAGGGCCATGCGCAGGGGCTTCGCGACATTCCCCGTCCCGCTGGGGAACAGGCCAGCGTATTTGGTCTCGAACTCGTCCCATGGGATGCTGTCGGCCATCTTCACCCATCGGTTGTCCGGGTTCATATGCAGCCCCATGGGCTGGTTGAAGTCAAGGAAAGAATGCTGGGTTCTGTCGGTTGGTCTGTACATGGCTTTTTGCTCCATTCCGTGGTAGGATTTGGGGTAAAACTGCAAGGAAAATCGATGCCTGGATGCAGAACCCCTGTAGTTATTTTATCATAAATATGCTGAAAAGTCAGTAAAATCAATGGTTTACAGACTTAAAAAGCAGACACTAATTATGGATATGCTATTATTTTGTCGGCTTGCAACCGTGAGATTGCGGCAAATGGTTACATGACCCAGATGGGATTGTTTCATGATAATGTGTTCAATCCATTCAATCTGGGGTCTGATATCATGGAACCGCTTCGGCCTATGGTGGATTGCGCTGTGAAAGATATGAATCCACAAAGATTTGGGCACGAAGAGAAGATGAGAATCCTGAAAATATTACAACAGGAAGTAGTAATATCAGGGAGAAAGGAATGTGTCGATAATGCAATCAAACTTTATTGCCGCAGTGTTTTTGATGCGCTTAATGAGAGTGATGTATCATTGATTAAATTTTATCGAAATGAGTTATAGGTATATGAGAGTGATTGTGTTTTTTGATTTACCTGTACTGACGGAGAGAAACAGAAAGGATTATCGTGAGTTCAGGAAGGTTCTGATAAAATTGGGATTCATGATGATGCAGGAATCTGTATATTGTAAATTGGTCCAAAACAGTACAGCGGCTGATGCTGTTATTGATAATATAAAGAAGCACAGGCCAAATGCTGGTATAGTACAGTTGCTTAAAATAACTGAGAAGCAGTATTCCAGTATAGAATATATAGTTGGAAATAAAGTTTCTGATATTTTGGACTCTGATGAGAAGTTGGTAATCATATGAAGCTGATATATAAAGCTTATAATTTGGGTATGGCACTTTCGGAAAACCAGATTACGGTTCTTTCGGTAGAAAACCCGAAAGCATATTCCTCAATCCTGTGTGATATCTGGAATCAGACACAGGGAGGGGAAGGCGGGTTCATACTGTCTAAAGAAGGGGAAATCAGGAATATAGCAAAAGAAGTGGATTGTATCTTTAATCCGTTTGCGCTAGACTCCAATGGAAAGCGCGTTATCAACAGGCTGTATCAGGAATTACAGGAACAGGCGAATACATCTCTTATGAATGAGAGCATATCATTAAATGGGAGCATTGTGGCATATCTTGATGAATTGTCGAGACAAGTGCCATATGCTTTGGAATATGATTTGGATTTTGATATTGTTGGGTTGATGAAATTATATAATGTCAAAATGGAGTGTTTTGGGGAATGCCTGTTGGAAAAGATAGTGGAGTACTTGCGTGTAATGAGCCATGTTTGTGGGATGAAAAATTATGTATTTGTTGGACTGAAACAATGTTTAACAGTTGATGAATTAAAGCAATTATATGAATTTGTTTTTTGTGAGAAGATAAATCTCATAATTATTGAGTATATTCATTCAGCACCAATAAGTGGTGAAAAAGGCTGGATTTTGGATAGAGACTTGTGTATAATTGATTTATGACAAATTAACACCGCTTTCGCAGAGCGGCGGACTTGGGGAGAATCTCTTTATTTGGGGTTTGAGAGTCTTGTTAATTTGAAAGGGTGCAAAGCTAAGAAAATGGCACAGGCGGGAGGATAACAGTTTGAGAGTCTTGTTAATTTGAAAGGGTACAAAGCTAAAAAGGATGCTGAAAAGACTTTCGGTGTATTTGAGAGTCTTGCTAATTTTGTAAGGACATAAAACAATATCAATCCAAGATTTGTATCAATTAGAAAACTTTGCCCATTATGTTTTGAGACCTGAATGAACAAAATGGATGATAAGGATTGATTTCGTAAAGTAAAGAAAGTATAATGTCATAAGTTCGTAGGAATGTAGGAATAAGGAGATGTTCCGCTCGCTGCGGGAATATATCGCGAATCTGGACGAGGATATCAGGGCTCCTGAGCCGCTGTATGAGGAAAGGCTTGCGGTCTGCAAGGGGTGTGAACTTCTATTGGAGGGAATGTGCCGCAGCTGCGGCTGTTATGTGGAGCTTCGGGCGGCAGTGGCAAAGAATATCTGCCCCAGAAAGAAATGGTAGGAATATGACGAAGAGAGAATTTTTAGAGGCCTTGCGCCTGGCGCTGAACGGCAAGGTGACATCCGGGCAGCTTGCGGAGAATCTGGAATATTACGAGGACTATATCAATACGGAGATCCGCAAGGGAAAAAGCGAGGAGGAAGTGCTGTCCGCATTGGGAGATCCCAGACTTATCGCCAGGACCATCGCGGAGACCGGAGGCAGCAGCGGACAGAGCACGGAATACGGGGGAAGCAGTGAATGGTACGGAGGGGAGACGGATACAGGATATCAGCCCCAGGGTCCGGTCGGACAGAGGCCTGTCAGCCTCTTTGCGAGAATTCCCCTGTGGGCCTGGCTGATACTGGGGCTTGTGATAGTGGTGCTGGTCCTGAGCGCGGTATTTTCCGTCATTACAGCGCTTTTGCCCATATTGCTGCCAATACTGGGGGTTCTGTTCCTGGTAAAGGTGTTCCGGGATTGGCTGAACTAAAATAGTACTAAAGTACCAGAAAAGGGAAGCATATTTTTTTGAAAAACCTCCCATACTACTCCTGTAACCGATAACAAAGAACCGTAAAAACGGTTTCCAGCAGGAGTGCCGAAAAAAGCGGCAGGATGTGAGGAAAGAAAATGGACAACAATAAGTACAACAACGCAAACAATTCTGAGAACTGCAAGAACAGCCAGAACAACAGCCAGAACCAGAACAACAATCAGAACCAGAACCAGAATCAGAGCAAGAACCAGAACAACAACCAGAGCAAGAACCAGAACAACCAGAATAAAAACTACTAAGCTCTTTCTGGTGATAGGGACACTGCTATGTACAGTGCCCCTATTTACATAGACTATACGCCAGAAGACGCGATGAGGGAAAGAGATGCGGAAATTTGAGTTGATTGTTCCATGCCATTTCGGCATGGAGGCAGTACTGAAACGGGAAATCGATGACCTGGGATATGATATTTCAGAAGTGGTCGATGGCAGGGTGACTTTTTCGGGAGATGAGGAGGCCCTGTGCCGGGCGAACATCTTCCTACGGACGGCGGAGAGGGTGCTGATAAAGGTCGGAAGCTTCCATGCGGAGACCTTTGAAGAGCTGTTCGAGGGGACGAAAGCGCTTCCCTGGGAGGATTACATACCAGAGGACGGACGATTCTGGGTGGCGAAAGCGGCCAGCATCAAATCGAAACTGTTCAGTCCCTCGGATATTCAGTCTGTCATGAAAAAAGCAATGGTAGAGCGTTTAAAGGGAATCTATCATGTGAACTGGTTCCAGGAGGACGGTGCTGAATTTCCCATCCGGGTATTTCTGATGAAAGATCAGGTCACCGTGGGGCTGGACACCACGGGAGTGTCCCTGCACAAGAGAGGCTACCGCAAGCTGGTGGCCCAGGCGCCCATCGCGGAGAACCTGGCGGCGGCCATGATCATGCTGACTCCCTGGAACGGGGAGCGGGTGCTTGTGGACCCTTTCTGCGGCAGCGGCACCATCCCCATCGAGGCGGCCATGATGGCGGCGAACATCGCGCCGGGGATGGAACGGGACTTCACGGCGGAGGACTGGCGGCATATCATAGACAAGGGCCGGTGGCAGGATGCCCAGGAGGAGGCCGAGGACCTGGTGAACCTGGAGATAGAGACGGACATACAGGGGTACGACATCGATGACCACATGGTGGAGATTGCCAGGGAGAACGCGAAGCGGGCTGGGGTGGAGAAACTGATTCATTTCCAGAGGCGGGACGTGGCCCGGTTGAGCCATCCGAAGAAGTACGGCTTTATCATCACCAACCCGCCCTATGGGGAGAGGCTCCACGACAAGGAGGAGATGCCCGCGCTGTACCGGACAATCGGGGAGAGGTTCCGGCTGCTGGATACCTGGAGCATGTACCTGATTTCCGCCTATGGGAATGCCGAGCAGGACATCGGACGGAAGGCGGATAAGAACCGCAAGATTTATAATGGCATGATGAAAGCATATTATTATCAGTTCCTGGGGCCGAAACCGCCGAGAGCCAGGGGATAGCGTCAGGCAGAAGGCGGAAATCCGCCGCCAGAGCGCGTCCCTGCGGCAGGTCTTGGCGGGTCTCAGGGGCAGGACTGGAGAGGAAAAGGTACATAGGCGGCATAGGATGGAATGACCTCCATTGGCAGGAGCCGCGGAAAAGGGGAAAAATGGAACGAGTGATTTTTGCCACGGGCAATGCGGGAAAGATGCGGGAAATCCGCTCTATCATGGCAGATACATATCCGGAAATCCTGTCCATGAAAGAGGCGGGAATTCAGACGGACATCGCGGAGGACGGGAAGACTTACGAAGAGAACGCTTTGATCAAGGCCAGAGCAGTAGCTGCCGCTGCAGAGGGCGGACTGGTTCTGGCGGACGATTCAGGGCTGGAGATTGACTTCCTGGGAAAGGAGCCAGGAGTCTATTCCGCCAGATATCTGGGGGAGGATACTCCCTACAGTGTAAAAAACGCAGAGCTGATCCGCCGCTTGGAGGGCGTGCCGGAGGAGGAGCGCACGGCCAGATTCGTGTGCGCCATCGCCGCGGTATTGCCGGACGGCAGGGAGCTGACTGTGAGGGCGGCCATAGAAGGACGAATTGGCTATGAGGAGAAAGGAGGCAATGGCTTTGGCTATGATCCTATCTTCTATGTGCCGGAGATGGGCAAGACAACGGCAGAGCTTACCGAGGAGGAGAAGAACCTGGTAAGCCACAGGGGAAAAGCGCTCCGGCTGATGAGGGAGGAGCTGAAAAAGCTATGAAAGTGCTGATAGTCAGTGATACCCACAGAAAGAATGAGAATTACTTCAAGGCGTTGGAACGAGTGAAGCCGGATTTGGTGATTCATTGCGGGGACGCGGAGGGCGGCGAGTATGTACTGTCCAATGCGGCGGCCTGTCCTGTGCAGATTGTCCTGGGGAACAATGATTTCTTCTCCTATCTGCCCAGGGAGCTGGAGCTGGAACTGGGTTCCTTTAAGGTATGGGTGACTCATGGGCACAATTACTATGTGTCCATGGGCAGCGAGGTCATCAAGAGGGAGGCCAGGGCCAGAGGTTTTGACATCGTGATGTACGGGCATACCCACAAGCCGGTGGTGGACAGGCGGGAGGGTGTCATAGCGGTGAACCCGGGCAGCCTGTCCTATCCCAGGCAGGAGGGGCGCAGGCCGTCCTATATCGTCATGGAGGTGGAGGGAGAGCAGGCAGATTTTGTGATTGAATATCTGTAAATCCCTTGACAGTGGTGCGGGAAATGCGCTATAATGGGAAAGATGCAGGTCTTTGCTTTTGGATTGCGAAAGGGGTTTGGGCTTGTGTCATCTCGGGGTGTGGCTCAGCTTGGCTAGAGCGCCTGGTTTGGGACCAGGAGGTCGCAGGTTCGAATCCTGTCACCCCGATTAAAAAGTGATAGCGAGAAGGCTTGATTTTATGGGCTTTCCCGCTATTTTTGTTTTTATTGTTTCAGCAACTTTTGTAAGGGTAAAATCAGAGAATCGGTTCATGGGCTGGACTTCCATGGGGATAAAATAAAGCCGCGTAGTAAGATTTGAAAAAGCGGGAAAAGGCGCCCGGATTCTGTCATCCCGATTGATGCATCATAGCCGCAAGTCCGGGATTTGTTCAGTAAAATCAAAGGGGTTGCGGCTTTCCTGATGTTCTGCGCCATGGCCTAAACTGGTTCCGGCATCCCACGCGGCAGCACTGCGCCTACCGTAACAAATCAGAAATCCGGATGCTGAAATCCCCATAGATGCAAGACTGTATGTCGTTATCGAAAGCATATTGTGTGGTTCCGGTATTGTTCTCGAAATCATAGACCGTGACCGTGCGTGTGATGGGGTTCACAATCCAGTATTCGCGGACGCCAGCCGAACGGTATTTGAAGAGCTTTATGCCATAATCCATCCGGTCTGTGCCGGGCGATATCACTTCGATGATCCAATCCGGGGCGCCGTTGCAGCCATATTCGTCAAGTTTGTCCCTGTTACAGACCACAGAAATGTCTGGTTCGACATAGTTCCTCTCGTCTGCGTTCAAGAATACAGCAAAGGGGGCAGGATAGACCTTGCACAGGCCGCCATGCGCATCGATGTACTGCCCGATCGCTTTTGTGAACTGTCCAACAAGTTCCTGATGAATCCGCCGCGGCGGAGCCATCATGTACATCCGGCCGTCAATCAGTTCTGCGCGCTGGTCGTCTGGCAGGGCGTAGATATCTTCAACCGTATAAGTCTTATCTTGTGCTAAGTCCATAAGTCGTTCCTCGCTTTCTTAAGGGAGTTGCGGCATCGTAACTCTGACTTGTGAAATATTCTTACAAAAACCTAAAAGCTCTTTGCCCTCAGTTCCACCACCTTGCCTAGAATCCTGACAGGTTTTTCCTCGATTTCTGCGTTTGTATAGAATATAGGACTGTAGGAGGGATTGATGGGGATCAGTTCTATGCCGTCCCTGTACTTCTTCAGACGCTTGCAGGTTGCATCGGTTCCGCTCACGGTGGCTATCACGATGTCCCCTGTCTCGGCGGTGTCCTGCTTCATGACGATGACGACATCGCCCTCCACCATCCGGGGCTCCATGCTCTGGCCATGAATCTGCAATCCGAAGAATTCGCCTTTGCAGGCCATTTCTGCGGTAATCTCTTCAGTGTCGATGATTTCCTCCACGGCCTCGATGGGGGTGCCGGCAGCTACACGGCCCAGGACGTTGATGGCGACGCCTTTTTTCTTGACTGGAAGTCCGTCATCCCATCCTACCAACTCTCGGGATGTTGTTCCGAGAGCCTTCGCAAAAAGCTCTATTTTAGATTGCTGTAGGTCTACTTGCCCTTTTTCGATTTTGGTGATAGAAGAACGGTCAGTATATCCTGTTAATTTTGCAAGGGCATCTTGGGAAAGCCCTTTTGCTTCGCGCAGTCTTTTTATGTTTTGGTATAGTTTTAACATTTTATCCCGCCTTTCTCTTTGCACTATAATAGCACGGACGTGAAGAAAAATCAACAAATCTGATAAAAATAGTTGACATAAATTCACGATAGTGATATAGTGAATTTAAATCAGCAAAGTGTATGAGCCCAATAATAGTAGTGGAGGCATTTGCCCAGGCCAGGCTTAAGGAATGCAAGTGCTGAGGAAAAGGAATGCTAAGGAATTTAAGAAAGGAAGCGGATGGAATGAAAGTATGGGAATGCCGCAACTGCGGGCATATCGTCGTTGGCACAAAGGCGCCGGAAATCTGCCCCACCTGCAACCATCCCCGGAGCTATTTTGAAGTAAGCGCGGAGAACTACTGATTGCCGGCATACAGAAGCCAGCCTTATTTATTCGGGAGTGTAGGACGATATAATGGATAGAGAGCGGTCCATGGATAAATAGTAATATGTGAACGGAAAAACGATGATGCGGCGACGTAGTGATATCGTCCGGAAAGGCAGGGGGATAGTTATGAAGATAGGAGAAGCTCAGAGCATCTACAGAGAACAAGTGCAAAGGTACCGAAAGGAAAAGGCGGACGTATCAAAGCAGCTTCAGAATCTCCGCAAGCGGATGGAAGCCACGCCGGAGGGCGCGGAGCGGTATAGATGAGAAGCCGCCACGCTGGAACTGACCCTGGAAGCGCTGGACGAGAAACAGGAGGAATACCAGGACTATCTCGACCAACTGGCAGACCAGTACTGCGCCTACTGGAACGCCACAGTGGCGGATCAACAGGCAGACGCGGCTGAGGAGTATGCGGTGGACATGGCCAAAATCATGGAAGTGGCCCGCCGCATCATGCGCGGTGCCATCGTCCCCGCATCGGATGAGAAGAAATTGATGGAATACAGTGAAGAAATATACCAGACAGCGAAGAGCGTAGGCGCCATGGTGCGCAGGCAGAAGAAGGAGAAATACGATTCCCTCTGGGGAGACGAGGAAGAGAAGGAATACGACGATTCCCAGGAAGTGGCAGAGAATGCGGAAGCGGCAGACGGCCCTGAGATTGTGGCTGCTGCGGATGTAGCGGCATCGGTGGCCGAGGGCTAGGGTGATACAGCGGCAACGGTAGCCGATGGCAGAGTAGGAATTGTCTACAATGCATCAGTTATTTTCCGACAGTTCCCACGCCATGTCCAGGGACGGTTGCCGGAAAGAGGAGGGCAGAAGCATGCTGCGCTTCATGATATGCGATGATGAGCCGCTGCAGCTTTCTCTGCTGGAGACCTATGTGAGAGAGTGGGCAGCGGAGAAGAAAATGGAAATTAGGACAGATAGATTCCAGAACGCGGAACAGCTCCTTTTTGCATGGGAGGAGGGAGCGGCGGATATCGTGCTGCTGGATATCGATATGCCCGGTATGGACGGGATTTCGCTTGCACGCAGGCTCCGGCACAAGGGAGCGGGCGTGCAGATTCTTTTTGTCACCGGGTTCGCGGACTACGCCCTGGAGGGCTATGAAGTGGAAGCCGTGTCCTATCTGATTAAGCCGGTGGAGAAGGGGAAACTCTTTGCCTGTCTGGACAGGGCCTGGGAGCGCTGCGGCCAGGAGGAGCCTGTGCTTTTGGTGGAGACCCCCTGGGGGGCCGCCAGGGTGAAGCTGCGGGATATCTGCTACCTGGAAAGCGATGCGCATAATACACAGGTGCACTGCGTCCGGGCCGGGGAGCCGCTGCGGAGCAGAATCGGAATCCGGGAGCTGGAGGAGCGGATTGGGGAGCAGACAGAGACTTTCTTCAAAATCCACCGCTCCTACCTGGTCAACATGGGTCATGTGGGCCGGATTGCCAGGAAAGAAGTGACCATGGACACCGGAGAATCCCTCCCCGTGGCCCGGAACCGCTGGGAAGCGCTGAACCAGGCGTATCTGGACTACTATCGGGGATGGCAGAAGACGTGAGCCTGGCCGAGCCCGGCCGCGGTGGGGGCAGAAGCCATGAGCGGTGTCGGGCCTGGCTATAGCGTGAGATAGAAGGCGTGAGCGAATCTGCCGACAAAATACACCGGATGGAATGCAAAAGCCGGAAAGGAGTTTGGGCTTAGATGGAAGCAGAGAAGTTCTGGGAAATCTCCCGGGGAATCTTTCAGGCTTTGTGGCTGATCCTGTATTGGTATTACGTGGAACAGGTGGGCTGCCTGGAGAAAGGGGCCGGAAGGCGTGTGATCGGATTCTGTCTGGCGGCGCTTTGCCTGTGCGGCTCTCTCTGGTATCCCCTCTGGTTCGGCTGGCTGTTGGCCCTGGGGCTGACGGAGCTGTACGACCTGTTCTTCGACGAGGAAGCGTTTGCCGGACAGTGGCGGCGGATTCTGCTGCCGGGCCTGTGCATGGCCGGAATCTCCGGGCTGCCGGGGCTGTGCGGAAAGCTGGGAACCGCGCTGCCGGAAGGGTATCTTTTTTGTGCCCATGAAATTGTCCTGTACCTTTTCCTGTTACTGCTGTCCCGAAAGCGTGACAGTCTGAGACCGGTCAACGCCATTCTGACAGCCGTGTCATTTCTGGCGCTGGGCGGGTTTTCCTGGGTGACAGGCTGCACGGATCTGGTGGAGATGGGTGACGGGCTCAGGGGCGCGTTCCTGTGGGGCGGCGCTGCGCTGGCGGCATTGCTGTTCCTGACAGTGGAGGGAACGCTGTTTTTTTATAAAAAAGGGTATGAATTCCGCACCGAAGCGTTCCGCAAGGAGCTCATGGAACACAGCTATGGGGAAATCCGGGAAATCTACATGGACATGCGGGGCTGGCGGCATGACTACCACAACCATATGCAAGTGATGAAGGCCCAGCTGACCATGGGGAACCTGGAGGGGATCGGGGCCTACCTGGACAAGCTGGAAAGGGAGCTGGATCGGGTGGACACGCTGGTGAAGTCGGGGAATCTGATGGCGGACGCCATCCTGAACAGCAAGCTGACCCTGGCCAGGCGGCAGAAAATCTCCGTGAACTGCAAGGCGGAGCTTCCGGAGCGGATCTCCGTGGCGGACGTGGATCTGTGCGTGATCCTGGGGAACCTTCTGGACAATGCCATCGAAGCCTGTGGCCGGATGGAGGAGGGAGCCCGCTTCCTGAGGGTGTACATGAGGGTGAACACCAGCCAGTTCTACCTGTCCGTCCAGAACTCCGCCAGAGAGGAGCCGGACTTTGACGAGAGGAACTATATCAGCAGGAAGCGCGGCAACCACGGCCTGGGCATGAAGCGGGTGAAGGCCATGGTGGACAAGTACCACGGCTACCTGAACCTGGCCAATGAGCCGGGGATATTCGCGGCGGAGGTGACTCTGCCCCTGGAACAGGCTGACTTTTCGTGAAAAAAATACGGCATTTCGTGCGGGAACCTCCACAAAGGAAGGTTCCTGTTTTATAATGTGAGCCAGAGAAGCCGAGATGGTCTCCCGGAGGTTGTTTCCTGAACTGCCATGCATCCAATGCTCCGCCATATGCGAAAGCAGGCCAGATACAATACTTTCACAGCGAAAGCTGCCCTGGGAAATACTGCCAGCTGTGGCGGTCTCAGGAGCAGTATTATAAATGAATCTGATTCTATGCCATACTCAGCTGACTGGTTTAGCGCGATAGATTTCGCTATACTGCTAAGCCATGATGTTGGGGCAAAAGGTTATCAGTGGACATACCCGATAAAAGCATGGGAATTTGGCGAACAATTTTCAAACAATTAACACAATTCGTGTTTGCATATGGTTTTGATTCTGGCATCAAGCTATTACAGATGGAAGAATAGAAAAACACTGTGCTATAGGAAGGGAGCGGCATGTGGAAACAGAAGAACTCAGACAGACGACAGGATAGAAGGCAGACGAGAAGAAGGCAGATGAGAAGAAAGCATGCCAGAGGAGGGCAAGCGGAAGGAGGCCAGGCCAGAGGAAAGCGGATCAGGGATAAATGGGACAACTGCCGGTACGTATTCCGCCGCCTGGGACAGGAGGAAGGGCCGGGGGCATTTGCCCTCTGCGGCGGGGATCTGGTGTTCGGCGTGCTCCTTCCCTTTCTGGAAGCCGCGCTGGCCGGAGCCGTTGCGGCCTGTCTGGTGAGCGGGAGGGCGCCGGGGGAGATTCTTCTGCTGGTGGCCGGGTACGTGATTCTGCTGCAGACAGCCCGGTATCTCCAGGGGCATCTGCGCGCCATGCGGGACAAAACCCTGTTCCTGTTCCGCGTTGACATCATGTACGAGTTCAACCGCAAGACCCTGGAGATGGACGGTCAGAGCCTGGAGACTGCCAAAGGGCGGGAGATGTGGGAAGCGGCGAAGCGGAATGTATACAATGGGAATCACTTCGGCATAGAAGCCTATGCCAAGAGCTTCTGGAACCTGTTGCTCAATCTGTGCGGCCTTGTGGTCTATGGGGCCATTGTGGGCCGGGAAAGCATCTTTCTGCTGCTCCTTCTGGTGTCCCAGACCCTCCTGGTCACATGGTTCCATGGGGTGGCGGAAAAGCGCGCCCTCCGGGCAGAGGATGAGATAGATGGAAAGTGGAGCGGATTCCAGTACTTAAGGAGGGAATCCATTGTCCCCCAAAACGGGAAAGACATCCGGATGTACGGGATGGACAAATGGTTCCTGAAGACGTTCTATCAGATGATAGAGAGAAGCGTCTCTTTGCTGGACTGGCAGGAGAAGGGGTATACGGCAGCGGGCATCGCGAACCATCTGCTCTCCTTTGCCAGGAACGTGGCGGTCTACGGATGGCTCCTTGGCCGGATGGCGGCGGGCAGACTGGCTCTCCCGGCTTTTCTGCTGTATCTGGGGATTATAGCGGGGTTTGAGAACTGGGTGAGAGGTTTTCTGGAAGCGGTGATCAATCTGGCGAAAAACGAAAAAATAATTAAAAATTATCGAGACTTCATGTCATACGGAATCGTGGAAGAGGGGAAACCGGGGCCGAAGCGGGCGGGAAAGCTCCATGAGATACGGCTGGAGCATGTCTGTTTCCGGTATGAAGGGAACATGGAATGCCCGGAAGAAGGGCATTCCGGAGAGGATACGATCCATGACCTGAACCTGACGATCCGGGCCGGGGAGAAGCTGGCGCTGGTGGGGCTGAACGGAGCCGGGAAGACGACGCTGATCAAACTTCTGTGCGGACTGTACCGCCCCACTTCCGGAAAGGTCTGCCTGGACGGACAGGAGCTTCAGGATCTGTCCCAGAGAGAGGTCTTTCGAGAGTTCGCCGTGGTGTTCCAGGACGTGTTCACTTTTGCCTTCCCTGTGGCGGAGAATGTGACCTGTGTAAAGGCGGGGGAGGAGGATGGCCCCAGGCTGCGCAAGAGCCTGGAGGACGCGGGGCTCCTGGAACGGGTGCAGTCGCTGCCGAAGAAAGAGCAGACCAGCATGGACAAGGATATGGATCCGGAGGGCGTCACGTTCTCCGGAGGGGAGCTGCAGAAGCTGATGCTGGCCAGGGCACTGTATAAAGACGCACCTGTAGTTATCCTGGACGAGCCCACTGCCGCCCTGGATCCAATCGCGGAGAGCGAGATGTATGAAAAATATGACGAGATGATTCAGGGGAAAACAGCGGTCTTCATCTCCCACAGGCTGAGCTCCACCCGGTTCTGCGACAGGATCATTTTCCTGGAAGAAGGGCGGATCGTCCAGGAGGGGAGCCATGAGAGCCTGATGAGGGAAGGCGGGCCCTACGCCGAGCTTTTTGCCCTGCAGGCCAGATACTACCAGAAGAATCCGGAATCTGTGGACAGGGTTCCGGAAGGAATGGCATCTGTCTGACGGGTGCCCGGAATAAGTGAAAAAGGAGTAGTCATGAATACATTCCGATCCATTCATAAGACAGGCTTTCGGCTGCTGAAAATGATCCATGCCGAAGATTCCATCGTGATTCCTATGTATCTGCTGGATTTGGTTCTTTCCCTGGGGCAGATTTATATCGGGCTGTTCCTGACGGCGGGGCTGGTGGACGCCCTGTTGGCGGGACAATACCGTCAGGCAGCCGGAGCGGCGCTGATGCTGCTGCTGGCCAATCTGTTCTTCGGCCTGGCTTCGCGGCTGATTATAAGACGACTGCAATGTCTTCAAAGGAAAATCTGGCTGGTGTTCTATGTCTGGCTGCGCAGAAAAGCTTTTTCCATGGATTATGAGACCATGGAGAGACCGGAGGTGGCGGAGAAGCTTCTGTTTTCGGAGCGCACATCGGACATGCAGGGCGGCCTGGGGACATTGCTGTATCATTATTACGAGATTCTGAAAGCAATCGTGAATCTATTGCTTTCCGTTTCCCTTGTGGCGCATCTGTGCCTGAGAAAGCCAGGGGCGGGGTTCGGCGTCCTGGGAGCCCTTGCGTCGCCGGTGCCCTCGGCGCTGCTGCTGGCGGGGATGATGGCGGGGACGGTATTCGGCGCATACAGGGCGTTCCGGCGGTTCGCGGAAGAGCGGAGGGCGCTTTTCGAGTCCCATACGGGTGTGGAAGACCGGGTGATGTACCTGACCCAGCAAGTGCTGGGCAACTTCAAGGCGGGAAAGATGATTCGCATCTATGGCATGCAGGATATGATTCTGGAGAATCTCTCCGTCTTTCTGAAGAAATCCTGGGGACATTTTTCCGATGCCTGTGATGTGGAGAGGAAACAGGGTAATGCCAACAGGCTGGTGGACAGCGTCTTCATTGTGGGAGCCTATCTGTTGGCGGCTCTGAAGGTGGTCACAGGGGCTGTGACAGTGGGGGCTTTTACCCAGTACGTGGGGGCGCTGCACCAGTTCGGGGGAGCCTGTTTCACCTTGATCGCAGTCCACGGGGATCTGCAGAAGATATGTACTTATATGGAGGAGTTCCTGGCCTTTCTGGACACGGAGAATCTGCATGTGAAGGGCTCCATCCCGGTGGAAAAGCGCACGGACGGAGAGTATGAGATTGCCTTTGAGCATGTGAGCTTCCGGTACCCGGGCACGGAGAAGCTGGTGCTGAAGGATGTGGACTGCAGGATTCGGGTCAGGGGGAAGCTGGCGGTGGTGGGCCGGAACGGCGCCGGGAAGACCACCTTCATCAAGCTTTTATGCCGCCTGTATGAGCCTGCCAGCGGGCGCATCACCCTGAACGGCGTGGACATCCGCAAGTATGACGAAGAGGAGTACAGAAGCCTGTTCGGAGTGGTGTTCCAGGATTTCAAGCTGTTCGCCTTCCCGGTGTGGGAGAATGTCACGGCGGGGAGAGAGCGGAATGAGACGAGGATCTGGGAGGTGCTGGAGCAGGCGGAGGCGGGCTCCATGGTGCGCGGGATGCCCGGAGGGCTGGACGCCTATCTCTACAAGGACATGGGGGACGGCGTGGAAATCAGCGGCGGAGAGGCCCAGAAGCTGGCGCTGGCTCGTGCCCTCTACAGGGACGCGCCGGTGGTGATTCTGGACGAGCCCACGGCTGCATTGGATCCGAAGGCGGAGGCGGAAGTCTATGCCAGGTTCCGTGAAATGGTACAGGGCAGAACCAGCGTCTATATTTCCCACAGGATGGCAAGCTGCCGGTTCTGTGACCATATAATTGTTTTTGAAGACGGTAAAATCGCGGAGCAGGGAAGCCATGAAGCCCTTTTCGCCGCAGGCGGGAGCTACGCGAAGATGTGGAATGCGCAGGCGAAATATTATAATGTGGAGGAAAAGGACTGACCGGATTGCGAGCGTCCTGCCCCGCGGGGGAACGGGACGGACAGGGCCAAGGCGGCGGAAAACTCCCGGAGATGATACAATGTTTGTAAGTTTGCAGACCTATTGTATCCCTCCGGGATATATCCAAAGCCGTTCGGTGCTGGTAACAGCGGGCGGTTTTTCAAAATAGTGGTTGTAAAAAATTGCCGGGTTCTCCCCTCAGGACAGCCGCCGCCTGCGCATGGCTTTCCGACACCTCAGGGAGCTCCCGGAAGGCTTCCGCTTCATCGCCGATGGCTACAGCGCCTACCCCCTGGCCCGCCCGGCAGTTCTTCCATGAGTTCGGCGAAAAGTTCAGGTTCACCATCACCCGGGTCACCGGCCTCACCGATGGCGACGAGGTATCGAAGGAGCTCCGTCCCTTCAGGCAGATGACTGAAAGGCTCAACCGCACCTATAAGGCCTCCTACAGGCCTGCGAACGGCTTCGACAGCATCGATGGTGCCCCCGGCTATGACCTGGCCCTCTGGGGCGCCTGTTACAGCTTCCTGCGCCCCCGCCAGCACCACACTATTCCGAACCAAAAAACAAAGCCCAAAAGACAAGCATTGTGGGAAAATCCAAAAGTTTAGATTTTCCCACGAATGCCGACTACTACGGAATCCCTCTCATACCTCATATTTCTCTTTATAAGTTATTGACACTCATTTTCTAACGTGGTATATTTATAACATAAAGAGCGAAATATACCACAAACAAAAAAGGAGAATGAATTATGAAAAATTGGTATGGCTGTATTGGATTTGTTTCTTTGTTAGGCGTATGGGGATTGATTGGGAGCGAACCTTTGTTTCTATCGTTTTTTGCTTTTGTCCTATTTTTTGAGTATTTTTGGGTGACTCCCGATGAAATGTTTGTTGATACAATAAAAAGGTGTGCTTCATGGGCTTTCTTTGCTAATCTTTTCATTACAACTGCTGCTACATTTGCCTTGTCTTATTTTAAGATGAGCAGCAATCCTTTAGCTGCCGGAACAGCATTAGGATTTGGTATTTCAATAGCGATATTTGCTTTTTCTACCTTTGCTTTAGAAATTAAAGAGAGGGTTAATACAAAAAATGATTAAGAACAGGATAAAAGAGTTCAGAGCAAGATTTGATATGAAACAGGAAGATTTAGCAAATTTGGTTGGAGTTCGCAGAGAAACAATTGGAAATCTTGAAAAGGGTAAATATAATCCATCATTGGTTTTGGCATGGAACATTGCAAAGGTATTTCATGTTTCAATCGAGGAAATTTTTACTGTTGAAGAATAGGAAAGTTAGACAAGCCAAAATCTATTTCCATGTTTAACAATTATCGTAACTAATAGGTTAACAATGACAAAGTAGTTGAGTACACCGAGGGCAGGCAGAAGCCGGAACAGGTGAAAGAAAAGGCCGAGTAACGGCCCTTTTGTACTAAGTAGCCGCAGACGATATAAATCTCGTCCGTAGCCGAAATATCTCCTAACATGATCCGCCTCCAATCAGGCGGACGGTTTCTCTCAGCAGCGCCGGATTTGTCCCGTTGGGGATGCGCAGTACCACACCGGCTACGGATAGTTCCATGGCTGGAACCGAGAATGCCGGACACGCAGTCTCCAAAAGAGGCGGGGGAGGCATCCCGTCCCTGCCGGATGTCAGGCTCTATCCTGACAATCTCCTGTTTTGTGCTTACACGCTGGCTGTGAACCAGCTCCGGTATGCCCTGATATCCTTTCTGGCGGAGCCTGCGCACCCGGCCGTAGAATGTACCTGGGCAGATGCCTTTCTCCCTGCACCACTGGTGGTCTGTCAGGCCACTGGAGCGACATTCCATGACCAGACGGCACTGCTCTTTCGCTTTGACTGGCTTTGCTGGCATATATTGAACCTCCGGTTCTTTGGACTGTCTGAGTGGGATGTATCTGCAGATGAACATGATCAGCCAGCAGTTTTGCTGATAAAGGTATTGAATAAGTTGTAGCAGATAATGTATAATGTCCATGGGCATTGGCTCCTTTCGAGGTAATGGTCTGTGGTGAACTCATTATACATCAAAAAGGGAGCTTCCTGTATAATACAAACATAGGGAATTCCAAGAAAGGTGGTTGATAAAAAGATACCTCAGAGTAAAATAAGATTGCTGACTTTGCGGGTTAGTAAAAATCTTATTGAACAGAGAGGTATCCCAAGATGAA
>CAJTHM010000035.1 GCA_910576125.1 Lachnospiraceae bacterium
CACGTGGATGAAGAATATAGATTATTTCTTCATAATGGTCTCTGAAAATATTCTGTAGTATGCTCATGAGACTATTATGCAGGAAAACAGCAAAAAAGGAAACCCCTAATTGTGTGCCGCACAATTTTTCCCCCATGAATGGGGGCTAGGGGGTTGAAGTGCCGAAGGCACTTTTTTATTGTATAAGCGATTCCTGCGAGGCATGGCAGTGCCGTTCACGGGGGCCTGACGCTTGCCATAGGGGAGGGAAAGCTGCGCTTTGGAAAGGAGCAGAATGTTATGAAGACACAGCCTACGCTGGAGGAATGCAAGAAGCTGGCGGAACAAAAAAGATATGGGGTCATTCCCGTCAGCACGGAGATTTTCTCGGATATCTTCACCCCTATCGAGGTATTGCGGATATTGAAGCGGGTCAGCGCCCACGTGTATCTGCTGGAGAGCGCCGAGGCGGATAAGAGATGGGGGAGATATTCTTTTCTGGGCTATGACCCGCTGATGGAGCTGACCTGTTACAATGGAAAGATTCGGGTCAAAACGCCTATGATGGACCTGGAGCCCGCACAGGACGTCCGAAACTGCATCAGGGAAGTGGTGGAGGAGAACCGCAGCCCGAAATTCGACTATCTTCCCTCTTTCACCGGCGGCCTGGTAGGATATTTCTCCTACGATTATATCAAATACAGCGAGCCTGGGCTGAAGCTGGACGCAAAAGACGAGGAGGGATTCCAGGATGTGAACCTGATGCTGTTCCACAAGGTGATAGCCTTTGACAATTACAGGCAGAAAATCGTCCTGATCGTCAATGTGAAGACAGACGACATAGAGGCCAATTACAGCAAGGCGCTGCTGGAACTCCGGGAAATGAGCCGCCTGATCCGCTGCGGCGAAAAGGCGGCAGACGCTCCCCTGAAGCTGAAATCCGCATTCAAGCCTCTCTTCGATGAGGAGGAATATTGCAGGATGGTGGAGAGGGGAAAATATTATATCAAAGAGGGAGATGTTTTCCAGGTGGTGCTGTCCAACCGTCTGGAGGCGGAGATGGAGGGAAGTCTCCTGGGAGCCTATCGTGTGCTGCGCACTACCAATCCCTCCCCGTACATGTTCTATTTCTCCGGCACGGACGGTGAGATAGCGGGAGCGAGCCCTGAGACGCTGGTAAAGCTGGAGGATGGGAAGCTCCACACCTTCCCGCTGGCGGGCACCCGCCCCAGAGGCGCCAGTGAGGAAGAGGATGCCAGGCTGGAAAAAGAGCTTCTGGCGGACGAAAAGGAACTGGCGGAGCACAATATGCTGGTGGATCTGGGGCGCAATGACATCGGGAAGATCAGCAAAGTGGGAACGGTGGAGGTGGAGAAATATATGTCCGTGGAGAGGTATTCCCATGTGATGCACATAGGTTCCACGGTCAGCGGGGATATCCGGGAGGACAGGGACGCCCTGGACGCGGTGGATGCCATCCTGCCCGCGGGCACCCTCTCGGGAGCGCCGAAACTGCGGGCCTGTGAAATCATCAACGAGCTGGAGAACAACAAGAGAGGGATATACGGCGGAGCGATTGGATATGTCTCCTTTACCGGCAATCTGGACACCTGTATCGCCATCCGTCTGGCATTTTCAAAAAACGGCAAGGTGTTCATCCGCTCCGGCGCGGGAATCGTGGCGGACAGCCGGCCGGAAAAGGAGTACAGGGAGTGCATCCAGAAGGCGGCGGCTGTGAAGAATGCCATCCTGGCGGCAGCGGATTCCGAAAGAATGGAAGAATTTGAGTCAGAGCCTGAAATATGCCCTGATCGCAGTAAACTGGTCTGACATGGAGGATTAAAATGATTCTTTTGATTGATAATTATGACAGCTTTTCTTATAACGTATATCAGCTGACGGCTTCAATCAATCCGGATGTGCAGGTAATCCGGAATGACGAGAAGACAGCGGAGGAGATTGAGGCCATGCATCCGTCCCACATCATCCTGTCGCCCGGGCCGGGCAAGCCTGCGGATGCCGGAGTCTGCGAAGACGTCATCCGGCGCTTTGCGGGGAGGATTCCCATTCTGGGCATCTGTCTGGGGCATCAGGCTATCTGCGAGGTGTTCGGCGCTGCCGTCACCTATGCGGGTCAATTGATGCACGGTAAACAGTCCATAGTGAAACGGGATACGGACAGCGTGCTTTTTGCAGGGATGAGCAGGGAGATTACTGTGGCAAGATATCATTCGCTGGCGGCAGCTCCGGAAAGCATTCCTGATGCGCTCCGGGTGACGGCTGTCACGGAGCAGGGGGAAATCATGGCGGTGGAGCACAGGCAGTATCCGGTTTACGGGGTACAGTTCCACCCGGAATCGATTCTGACGCCAAAGGGGAGGAGCATCATGGAGAATTTCCTGCGGTATGCGGGTAAGCCGGGAAAGCCAAAGGATATTCCGGAGCCTTTGGAAATACAGAACAGCGATGCCCGGGGACTTAAGGAGACGCATGACGGGAAAAAGGGGGCGGAGACGATGTGGGAGATGGCTGGATCCGCGGCGGTGAAGACAGAAGAGAAGAGCGCAAAGGCAATCGCGGGAAGAAAGGAAAAGAGGATTGATGAGGCGATTGTGAAATTGACAAAGAAAGAAGATATCGGCTATGACATGGCGAAACAGGTCATGAATGAAATCATGAACGGAGAGGCTTCGGAAGTGCAGAAAAGCGCCTATCTGACGGCTCTTGCCATGAAAGGGGAGACCATCGAAGAGATTACAGGTTCCGCGGAGGCCATGCGCAGCCATGCCCTGCCCGTGAGCCATGACCTGGAGGTGATGGAAATCGTAGGCACAGGAGGGGACGGTTCCGATTCCTTTAATATCTCCACCACGGCGGCGCTCATCATCTCGGCGGCGGGAGTGCCGGTGGCAAAGCATGGGAACCGCGCGGCAAGTTCCAAATCCGGCGCGGCGGACTGCCTGGAGGCCCTGGGAGTGAACATTTCCCAGGAGCCGGAGAAAGCGGAAAAGCTCCTGCGCGATTCCGGCATCTGTTTCTTTTTTGCCCAGAAGTATCATGCGGCCATGAAGCATGTGGGGCCAATCCGCAGGGAACTGGGCATCCGGACGGTATTCAACATCCTTGGGCCGTTGACCAATCCGGCCAATCCCTCCATGCAGATCATGGGCGTGTTCGATGAAAGCCTGCTGGACAGCATGGCCCATGTGCTCTCCAATCTGGGAGTAAAGAAAGGCATGGTGGTGTACGGAGAGGAAAGGCTGGATGAGATTTCCATCTGCGGGCCTACGAAAGTCTGCATGTTCAAGGGAGATAAATTCAGGCATCATACCATCACGCCGGAAGAGATGGGGCTGAATAGATACGCAAAAGAGGAGCTGAAAGGCGGCACGCCGGAAGAGAATGCCGCTATCACCAGAGCGATTCTCTCCGGTGAGGAAAAAGGGGCAAAGCGGGATGCGGCGGTCATCAATGCGGGTGCGGCGCTGTTCGTGGCCGGAAAGGCGCCCGGCCTGAAAGAAGCTGCGAAGCTGGCCCGGGAGATGATAGACAGCGGCAGGGCGTTGGAGCAGCTGGAGAAATTTATCCGGCTTTCCAATGAAGCATAAGGACAACAGCCTGTGTATGGCATCCCGGAGGCATGCACGGAACATAAGGCAGAGAGATATATATAGGTGTATGGATATGGAAGAAAAGAATGTCTTAAACGAAATAGCGTTAAAAACAAAGGAGAGAATCGATGCGGCCAAAAGGGAAGCGCCTCTTGCGGAAATCAGGGCGAAAGCCAGGGAGACGGCCGGCGCCGGAACGATTGAGTTTCCTTTTGAAAAGGCTCTTTCAAAGCGGGAAATGAGCTTTATCTGCGAGGTAAAGAAAGCGTCTCCCTCGAAAGGAGTCATAGCGGCTGACTTTCCTTATGCGGAGATCGGAAAGGAATATGAGCAGGCCGGAGCGGATGCTATCTCTATCCTGACGGAACCTTATTATTTCCAGGGAAGCAATCAGCATTTGACGGAAATACGTAAGAATGTGTCCATTCCGCTGCTGCGCAAGGATTTCACGGTGGATGAGTACATGCTCTATGAGGCAAAGGTCATAGGGGCCGACGCGGTGCTGTTGATCTGTGCAATTCTTTCCCCTGTGCAGCTTGCGGAATATGCGGGAATCGCGAAGGAACTGGGACTGTCCGCGCTGGTGGAGGCCCACGATGAGGCTGAGGTGCAGACGGCTCTGGAGGCAGGTGCGGGAATCATCGGGGTGAACAATCGGAACCTGAAAGATTTCAGGGTGGACATTTCAAATTCCCTGCGTCTGCGGAAACTGGTACCGAAAGATATCCTCTTTGTGTCGGAGAGCGGGATGAAGACAAGAGAGGATATCGCGAGGCTGGAGGAGAACGATACGGATGCGGTGCTGATTGGGGAGACTTTCATGCGGGCGGAGGACAAGGCGGAGATGTTGCGGCTGCTAAGAGGGAAAGGGGAATCGCGGGTAAAGCACCTGCCGGAAAGTCTGGGCCGGGAATGAGGGGATTCGGGGCATTTGCCGGAGCGGGAATCTGGTGGAGCCAAAGAGGCATGATGTCCGTTTTGGATTGGAGTGTGACAAAGTGGAGGATGCAATGGACAGGACAAGAATAAAAATCTGCGGGCTTTTCCGTCCGCAGGACATCGGCTATGCCAACAGAGCCAGGCCGGATTATGCCGGTTTCATCCTGTCGCCCGGGTTCCGCAGGAGCATAGACAGGATGCAGGCAGCGGAGTTCCGCGGGGCGCTGGACGCCGGGATACCGGCTGTGGGTGTCTTTGCAGATGCGCCCTGCGGAGAGATTCTTTCCTATTTGAATGAGGGAATCATCCAGATGGCGCAGCTGCATGGCGACGAGACGGAAGAAGATATCCGATTTATCAAGGCCTGTTCCGGAAAGCCTGTGTTGAAAGCGGTGAAAGCGAGGAAGAGGGCCGATGTGGACGCATGGCTGGAGTCAGAAGCGGATTACCTGCTTTTCGATGCCGGAGCCGGCATGGGGAAGACCTTTGACTGGAGGCTGTTGGCAGATGTGGGCAGGCCGTATTTCCTGGCGGGAGGCCTGAATGCGGGAAACCTGACACAGGCGCTTGGGCTGCGTCCCTATGCGGTGGACTTAAGTTCCGGCGCGGAGACGGACGGAATCAAAGATTTGGAGAAGATGCTGGCAGTGACCTCTCTTGTGAGGGATTTTCCAAATGACTGATCTGGCAGGCGGGAAAAGATGGGGCAGGATGTCAGAGCGAGGCAGCAGCTCTGAAAGATAAAGATTATACTTAAAGCAAAAGAACAAATAAGAAAATGACACAGAAAGGGAAACAGGAAATGACGAAAGGACGATACGGAATACACGGCGGACAGTATGTCCCCGAGACTCTGATGAACGAACTGATTTATCTGGAGGAATGCTATGAGCGGTACAAAAACGATGCGGATTTTCAGGCGGAACTGGATGACCTGAACCGGGAATATTCGGGCAGACCCTCTCTGCTGTACTACGCGGAGAAAATGACAAAAGACCTGGGCGGCGCGAAAATCTATCTGAAAAGGGAGGACTTGAACCACACCGGCTCCCATAAAATCAACAACGTGCTTGGCCAGGCCCTGCTTGCCAAAAAGATGGGCAAGACCCGCATCATCGCGGAGACCGGCGCGGGGCAGCATGGCGTGGCTGCTGCCACCGCGGCGGCGCTTTTAGGGATGGAATGCGAGATCTACATGGGAAAAGAGGACACGGACAGACAGGCCCTGAACGTATACCGGATGGAACTTCTGGGGGCAAAGGTGCACCCGGTCACCTCAGGTACTCAGACCCTGAAAGACGCGGTCAACGAATGCATGAGAGAGTGGACCAGCCGGGTGGACGACACCCTGTATGTGCTGGGCTCCGTCATGGGTCCCCATCCATTTCCCATGATTGTCCGTGATTTCCAGAGCGTCATCAGCGGGGAGGCAAAGGCGCAGATTCTGGAAAAGGAGGGAAAGCTTCCCGCGGCGGTGGTGGCCTGCGTAGGCGGCGGGAGCAATTCCATGGGCGCGTTCTACCATTTTATTGAAGACAAAGAAGTGGAACTGATTGGCTGCGAAGCCGCGGGCAAGGGCGTGGAGACAGCCCGGACGGCGGCGACCATCGCCACGGGAAGCCTCGGCATATTCCACGGCATGAAGTCCTATTTCTGCCAGGATGAGTATGGACAGATTGCCCCGGTGTATTCCATCTCCGCGGGGCTGGACTACCCCGGCATCGGGCCGGAACACGCCCATCTCCACGACACGGGCCGGGCAAAGTATGTTCCGGTCACTGACGACGAGGCCGTGGAGGCCTTTGAGTACATCGCCCGGACGGAGGGAATCATCTGTGCCATCGAGAGCGCCCACGCAGTGGCACATGTGATGAAGACAGCGAGGAATTACAGGACGGATCAGAGCGTCATCATCTGCCTTTCCGGGCGGGGAGACAAGGATGTGGCGGCGATAGCAAGATACAGAGGGAGGGACATCCATGAGTGACAACGGAAAGATGGAAAATAAACTGGGAAAAGCATTCGATACCCCTAACGGAAAGGCATTTATCGCATTCCTGACGGCGGGAGACCCCACTGCGGACGCTACGGTGGAATATATCCTGGAAATGGAAAAAGCCGGAGCCGACCTGATAGAAATCGGTATTCCTTTCTCCGATCCCACTGCGGAAGGGCCTGTCATCCAGTCTGCCAATATCCGCGCCCTGAATGGCGGCATGACCACGGATGGGGCCTTTGACATCGTGCGGCGGGTGCGGGAGCGGTCCCGGATTCCCCTTGCTTTCATGACATATGCCAATCCGGTGTTCCATTACGGATATGATAAGTTTTTCACAAAGTGCGGGGAACTGGGTGTGGATGCCATCATCATCCCCGATTTGCCATTCGAGGAGAAGCGCGAGATGGAGGAGCCTGCCAACGCCCACAATGTGGCGCTGGTGTCTATGATCGCGCCCACCTCCGAGAGCAGGATACAGGAGATTGCCTCCCGGGCAAAGGGATTCCTCTACGTGGTATCCTCCATGGGCGTGACCGGAGTGCGCAGTGAGATAAGGACGGATGTCGGAGCCATGGTGGAGAGTATCCGCAAGGTCACGGAAGTGCCCTGCGCCATCGGCTTCGGCATCAGCGTTCCGGAGCAGGCGAAAGCCATGGCCGCGGTGTCCGACGGTGCCATCGTGGGCAGCGCCATCGTGGATATCATCGCCCGGCATGGCGAGGGCGCCGCCCCGGAACTGTACCGGTATGTGAAAGCGATGAAGCAGGCTGTGGCGGAGGCCTGAGCCCGTATTGGAAAAAGGAAATCGGAATCCCTAAAAAGGATTCTTTTACCGTGGAGGGGCGCATGACCGGACGGATTGCCGGTTAATACGGCGCTCTTTCGGAGATTGCGGGATAGCGAAGAAAAGTGAAAATAGTTGACACGGTGTGGAAAGTACCTTAAAATATTAGGAAATAATCAAAAGAACTACGAAATTGAGAGCAGGAGGAAAAACGTGTCAGAGAAGAAGATACTGCTTGGCAATGAGGCCATAGCGAGAGGAGCCTACGAGGCGGGCGTAAAGGTATCGGCGGCTTATCCCGGTACGCCCAGCACGGAAATCAGTGAGGCGATTGTAAAGTACGAAGAAGTCTATGCGGAATGGTCGCCCAACGAGAAGGTGGCCGCGGAAGTGGCTATCGGCGCGTCCATGGCCGGAGCGCGCTCCATGTGCTCCATGAAGCATGTGGGAGTGAACGTGGCCTCGGATCCGCTGTTCACCGCTGCCTACGCAGGCGTTGGAGGCGGCATGGTGGTGGTGGCTGCGGACGATCCGGGCATGTACAGCTCCCAGAATGAGCAGGACAGCCGGATGGTGGCAAGGGCGGCGATGATACCCGTGCTGGAGCCTTCCGACAGCTCCGAGGCCAAGGAATTCACGAAATTCGCCTTTGATTTGAGCGAAGACTATGATACGCCGGTGATGGTGCGTTCCACTACCAGGCTTTCCCACTCACAGGGCATTGTGGAACTGGCGGAACGGACAGAAAAGGAGCCGTTTCCTTATGAACGGAATACCGCCAAATATGTGATGATGCCCGGCAATGCCATCAAGCGCCATATCATAGTGGAGGAGCGCATGAAGAAGCTGGCGGAGGACGCCTGCACCTTGCCTGTGAACCGGGCGGAGTACCGGGATCTGTCGGTAGGCTTCATCACCAGCGGCATACCATACCAATATGTACGGGAGGCCATGCCGGAAGCCAGCGTGCTGAAGCTGGGCCTGGTGCATCCCCTGCCCAGGAAGCTGATTGAGGAATTTGCCTCCAAAGTAGATAAATTGTACATATTTGAAGAACTGGAGCCTGTGATCGAGGAGCAGGTGAGATCCTGGGGCATTTTAAAGGCCGTGGGCAAGGAGATTTTTACCGTCCAGGGCGAATACAGCGCGAATATGATCAGGCAGCGGGTGCCGGAATGCAATAGCCAGGGACAGCCGGACGCACCGGAAAAGGCGGCATCGGGTCAGGAAAAGGCATCCGCAGGACCTGCCGTGGAGCCGGCAGCCGTTCCGGCCAGACCGCCGATTCTGTGCCCCGGATGTCCCCACCGCAGCGTATACTCCGTCCTGAACCGCCTGAAAATCCACGCGGCGGGAGACATCGGCTGTTATACCCTGGGGGCCGTGGCGCCTTTGAGCGTGGTGGACACCACCATCTGCATGGGTTCCAGCATCAGCACCCTCCACGGCATGGAAAAAGCCAGAGGAAAAGAATACATCCAGGACTGGGTGGCCGTCATCGGCGACTCTACGTTCATGCATACGGGAATCAACTCTTTAATGAATATGGTCTACAACCAGTCCAGCGGCACGGTGGTGATTCTGGACAATTCCACCACGGGCATGACCGGCCATCAGGACCACGCAGCCACGGGCATGACCCTGAAAGGGGAAGTAGTTCCGGCAATCAACATCATGAACCTGTGCCGTTCCCTGGGCATTGAGCATGTGTATGAAATCAGCGCCTTTGACCTGGAGGGGCTGGAGGAGGCTTTCAGGCGGGAGACGAAGCGGGACGCGGTGTCCGTCATCATCACCAAGGCGCCCTGCGTACTGCTGAAAGGTGTCGCATTCCCGAATAAATGCGTGCCGATTCCAGAGAAATGCAAGAAATGCGGAGCCTGTCTGAGACCTGGCTGTCCTGCGCTGACAAAGAATGAGGACGGAACGGTGTCCATCGACGAGACCATGTGCAACGGCTGCGGATTGTGCGCAAAGCTGTGCAGATTCGATGCCATAGAGACAAGAAAGGCGGACAAGGCATGAGCGTAAAAAATATCATGATTGTAGGCGTGGGGGGACAGGGTACTTTGCTCACCAGCAGGATTCTGGGGAATCTGGCAATCCGCGCGGGATTCGATGTAAAACTTTCAGAGGTACACGGCATGGCTCAGCGGGGCGGCAGCGTGGTGACTTTTGTGAGGTATGGAGAGGAAGTGGCGGAGCCTATCGTGGAGGAGGGCTGCGCGGACGTGCTGATTGCTTTCGAGAAGCTGGAAGCGCTGCGCTATCTCCATTTCCTGAAAAGTGACGGCGTAGTCATCGTAAACGATTGGCGCATTGACCCTATCACGGTGGTGACGGGAGCGGCCCGGTACCCGGAGGGCATTCTGGACACCCTGCGGGCCGCCAGAAAGACAGTCATCGTGGATGCTACCAGAAAAGCGGTGGAAATGGGCGCTCCCAAAGCGTTCAACGTGGTAGTCTTAGGCGCCGCCGCCAGATATATGGGCTTTGAAAAAGAGGATTGGCTCAAGGTGATTGAAGCCACCGTCCCGCCCAGGACTGTGGAAGTAAATCGGAAAGCCTTTGAGTCGGGATATCTGATGGGAGCATGAGAAAGGCAAAAGGAGGTATTTGCTATGAAATTTGGTATGAGCTGCTATTGTCTGGATCCCGCTATGAAAGACGGGACGATGTCGGTGGACGATGTGGTGGATTATGCGGTGGCGCATGGGTGCGAGCACATCGAATTCGTTCCTTTCAGACTGCCCTTTGTGACGCCGGAGAGGACGCTGGACTGGGAGCTGATTGATCATGTGCGGGAGAAATGTAAATCTGCCGGAATCGAAATCTCGACTTATTCGGTGAACGCCAATCTTCTGAAGACCGATTCAGAGGAAGAGGCGATGGAGATTGAGCGGGTGAAGCGCCATATTGATGCCGCCGAGGGCCTGGGCCTTTCCAGGATGCGCTTCGACGTGGCTTCTTTCGTGCGTCCTTTCTCCACCAACACCATCTATAATTTCAACCGGGAATTTCCCCAGATGGTCAAAAACGGCACGATTCTCTGCGACTATGCCGCCGAGAAAGGAATCAACATCGTGATGGAGAACCACGGCTTCTTTATCAATGGCTCTGAAAGGGTGCTGCGCCTGATTGAGGCCATCGACCGGCCGAACCTGAAGATGACGGTGGACGTGGGCAACTTCCTCTGCGTGGACGAGGATCCGGTGGCGGCTGTGAAGCGCTGTCTGCACCTGGCTGAGATGATACACCTGAAAGACTTTTATATCCGCAAGAAAGAACTGCTCCCTGACCAGACGGAGATGTTCAACTGCAACAACGGCAGCTGGTTCGAGACCATGGGCGGCAGGATGATCCGCGGCTCCATTTTGGGCCAGGGGGATATGGATATCTGGGAAATCTTGAGGACCATCAAACACTCGGACTTCGACGGCTACATATCGCTGGAATTCGAGGGCATGGAGCCCTGTGAGAAAGGCACGGAAATCGGACTGGCCATGGCGAGGGCAATCTGGGACAAGGTGTGAAACGCCGGAGCTTAACGGCGCAATGCAGAAGGAGAAAGAGATGAGAGAGGATAGATTGGCACTGACACATGTGGGAGAGCGACAGAGTGATTATCTGAACGCGGTGACTCCTCCGGTATTCATGAATTCGCTCCATATATTCGAGGATATGGACGGCTATCTGAATAACGGCAAGACCGGCGCTTATGTATATGGAAGGGTAGCGAACCCCACGGTACATATCCTGGAGGAAAAGGTGGCGGCTCTGGAGCAGGGCTGTACGGCGGTGGCTTTCGCCAGCGGCATGGCGGCTGCTTCATCGGCGATTCTGGCAGTGTGCAGGGCCGGAAGCCACATTATCTGTATGAGAGATGTATACGGTCCGGTAAAGGGAATCCTGAACGGGTACTTTATCCCCAAAATGAATATGACAGTCTCTTACTGGGACGGACGTGACCTGGACGAGCTGGAGAGCCTGATTTGTGACAGGACGGACATGATTCTTCTGGAGAGCCCCGCGACCTTTGTCTTCTGCGCGGTGGACATCCGGGGTGTTGCGAAGATCGCGAAGGAGCACGGAATCAGGACATATATAGACAATACCTATTGTACGCCGGTCTATCAGAAGCCCCTGACAATGGGAATAGATATCGTAATGCACACCATGTCGAAATACATCGGCGGCCACAGCGACATCATCGGCGGGATTCTGGCTGTAAAGGACGAGGAGCTGGGGAAAGAGCTTCTGAACAATATAAGGCCCTGGTTCGGCGGAATCATCGGCCCTATGGAGGCGTGGCTGGCGATTCGCGGCCTGCGCACCCTGAATCTGCGGGTGGAGAAACACCAGCAGACGGCCATGACGGTGGCGGAATTTCTGGAGAGCCATCCGAAAGTGGAGAGAGTGTATTATTCCGGCCTGGCGTCTCATCCTCAGGCAGAGCTGATCAGATCTCAGCAGACCGGCCACACAGGGCTCATGAGCTTCATCGTCAAGGGGACGCCGGATGAGGCCAAGAAACTGGTGGATTCCCTGAAAGTCTTTGAAATCGGATGCTCCTGGGGCGGCTTTGAAAGCCTTGCCCTTTGCCCTCTGTATACTGCCTCAAAGGAGGAGCTGGAGTTCCTGGGACTGGGCCAGGAGGGCAGATCTATGATCCGCATCCACTGCGGCCTGGAGGGAGCCGATGTGCTGATTGAGGACTTAAAGCAGGCATTTGACCGGATATAGAAATATGAAGCTTTTCTGGTTCATTGTAAAATAAGATGCGACAAGGGAAATATACTCTAAAGCATCTTATTTTTAACAGAAAATAAGAGAGTGCTACAAGAGAATTAAAAAACTCTTGTGGGCACTCTTTTTTTATTTCACCAAAACTAGAAAGGAGATAAAAGGGCATGAGGAAAGGAAATAGACGGCTGAACTTCACGGACCGCCAGACCATTGAGAGGATGCACGCAGCAGGGGTAAAGGTTTCTGCCATTGCGGATGAAGTGGGAGTGCATAGGGCAACTATCTACAATGAATTGAAACGAGGTGGGGAGCCTTACCGGGCAGAGGTAGCACAGAAAGCATTATAGGCCAGGCGGCAGCAGGGCAGGAAGCGAGGAACTTAACATGGACAAGAATATGGATTGGATTTATAGGACGGTGACAATGGACACGGACCTGGAAAAGACCCTGGAAGCGGTGGAAAAGGCCCTGGGCTTTAAATTATTCGTCTGGCAGAAAACATATATAGAACGTGGATATTTCAGACGGTACGGGGCAACCACAGCCGAGATTTTACGGGAACTGTTAAATGTATCGGAAGCCCCATTGGATTATACAAGAAAACCATCAAGCAGGATGCAAAGTATTTACCGGGAGGAATTAAAAGAGATAAAGAAAAAACTGGATGCCGCCGGAATCACCACACGTCCCGTTTTCTTTACCAGAAATGATAAAGAGCGGTACTTAATGAAGAAAGCAAGGCAGCAGGATAAAGAAGATGTATAGCACCACCCAGGGCGGCCAACACCGCCCGGCAACTAAAACGGCCATGCTGACCATGGGCGGCGTGAGGGTCCAAAGCCCCTACAAACTGTTGATGGGTTGCACTGGTGCAAAAAGTACCTACCAGGGGAAGCGTACACGCCTATTCTTCCCAGGTAGGCCGGGAACTAGAAAACCATGCCACGCCCCGGTGAAGTTATCCGGCGTTTAAAAGGTTGTACGATAACACCCGGTATATTGCAAGCTGTCATCCTATAAAGCCGTAGGGCGTGATGCGGACGGATGGCCGCTTGCGGTATGCGAAATCCAAAAAAGGGAAGCAGATGGACAGAAAATATAATTTTCCAATAAAGAAGTGCCCAGGATGCGGCGGCACCATGTTCACGGTAAGGCAGAGGATAAGCGGCAACGGGGAATATTATGTGGACATGGCAACGGGAGAGATTGAAAGCACGGAACTACATAGCGGATTGACATATAGGAACACTGGAAAATATGCCGTCTGTACAGATTGCGGAAAAAGGCTTTTCAAGATAGATGACAGCCTTAACGTGATAGAATAGCCGCTTCCTTGGGCCAATAACAGAAAGCGAGGGTTTAAGCATGAAAATCATGTTAAAAAGGGACACCGATTTGAAAGACCTTGAAACAAAGGTAAATGAAAACCTGGCCGCCCTGGAAGCAGACGGGGCGGAGATAATGGGAATTGAGCATGGAACGGAAACCTTGCCCGTCATCCGTGGAAAGGAGATTGCAGACTATAGGACTTCTTACACGGTGATGATTGTCTACGAACCGTCCAGGCCGGGGGCGTTGAAATGAACGCCGGGTTGACATTGGGAAGCCTTTTTGACGGGATAGCCGGGTTTCCCCTGGCAGCAGGGCGGCACGGCATCAAGACCGTATGGACAAGCGAGATAGAGCCGAACTGTATAGACATAGCAGGGCGGCATTTCCCGGATGCCGTGAACCTGGGGGACATTACCGGGATAAAAGGCGGAGAAATCCCCGTGGTGGATATTATCAGTTTCGGAAGCCCTTGCCAGGATTTAAGCGTGGCCGGGAAGCAGACGGGGCTTGACGGTTCCCGTTCCGGCCTATTCATGGAAGCCGTGCGGATTATACGGGAAATGAGGGAAAAGACAGATGGAGAATATCCAAAGTATATCATATGGGAAAATGTGGCCGGGGCTTTTTCAAGCAATAAGGGAGAGGATTTCCGCCGGGTCCTGGAAGAAATCACAGAAGCCAGTATTCCAATGCCTACAAGTGGGAAATGGGCATCCGCCGGATTGGTTGGAATTGAGGAACCAGGGGGGGATTTGCGGACAGTCGCATGGCGGCAGCTTGACGCACAGTTTTGGGGAGTTCCCCAACGTAGAAAAAGAATCTACCTTGTCACAGATTTTAGAAATGGACGTGCCGGACAAATACTTTTTGAGTGCGAAAGCGTGTTGGGGTATTCTGTCACGGGCCGAGAAGAGGGAAAAGGAAGTTCCGACAATCCTAAAGATAGCCCTATTGGAGAGGATAGCGGAGGACTGGCAGAGGAACCAGGCGGACAAATGAAACTGGATTTCGGCAGGACGGCGGATAGGATTTACATAAACGCCAAGAAGAGCGTAACCCTTATGGGGAGGGCAGGGGGCGGAGGTGGAAAGACTGGCCCTTACTTGCTTCCCGTCTATACCATAGCCGGAAACGTCATTGGCCGGGATGCAAAGCACGGCGGAAACCAATTAGGGATAAACCAGGACGTTGCCCCAACGCTTACAAGCACGGACCGGCACGCCGTAGCCTATACACAAAGCGGTTATGCGGAGTTCAAGGAGGGCGTGGGGACCATAAAAAAGAGCCGTGGGGCAGCAGGGGGAGGAAGTGAAACCCTTGCCGTGATAATTGAGCGGATTGCCGCAGCGGTAAAGTACCGGGTTCGCCGCCTTACGCCGCTTGAATGTGAACGCCTGGACGGGTTCCCGGACTATTGGACAAGGTACGGGGCATCCGGCAGGGAAATGTCAGACAATGCCCGTTACATGGCCCTGGGAAACAGTATTGCGGTCCCGTGTGCAGAGCGTGTATTTATCGGCATAATCAAAGCGGAAAGCGAGGGTGGAAACCATGGTGGTACGGGAGTTCCTGGAATTGATATGCAATTCGGACAATCTGATGATTGTACGGGATGCGGAAAGCGAAGCAGGGCAGGAAACCATATACAAAGGGTATAAGGCATTGCTGACACATGACCCCGTAGCGGATGCCATTCTGGATGCCCAGGTGAAACGGTTTAGGGCATCCCCGGAAATCCGGCATAAGGAATGGAAAGACCGGGGACTGATGCCGCCAATGGAGCCGGAGAAAACGCCGGATTTCCGCTTTTCTGATTTGCAGATGACCCTATATTACAAAATCATCATTTAGGAGGAATGAAAGATGGCGGAAATGAAAGTAAAGGTGGAAATAACCGACTGGCCGGAGTTCAAGGAAAAGATTGCCAGGATAAAAAAGGTTATGCAGCGGCGTGCCTGGATAAACGGCCAGAGGGCCAGGAAAGCGAGGAAAAGAGGATGGACAGATTAAAGGCGGCGGAAGCAAATTATAAAAGCTATACGCCTATCAATGGAGTGGTGGAGCCGGATTTTCTGGAATATCTCAAAGAAACATTCCGAAAGTGGCAGCAGTACCACAAAGAGGGCGTGACGTTGGGCAGCCGTGAGATTGCGAAGCTGTCAAACATGGTGGCCGGGGCAAGGCTTAATTCCCGTTTTGGGTTTGAGAAACTGGCAAAGCGTTTCACGGAGGAAGAGGGGGAAGAGTGGTTCTCCCTGCTGATTTATAAGAACCGGGAAGAACTGGAAATTGATGCAGAGCCTTTATATTGTTTTGCATCCAGGATTCACAGATAGAAAGAGAGGATAAGGGCATGGGATTATTAGATGGATTCACAGGTGACGGCACCGTGGACATGAAGTACATGGAATTTTACAAACTTATGAGGGAAGCGGCAAAGGCGGAGTTAATGGAAAATGCGGCCAGGTGCAACGTGCCCCATGAGTATATCCGGGAAATGCTTACCGGGAAGATGGAAGCCCCGGAGATTCTGCCGGAAACAGAAGTACACCCGGACTATGAGATTGAGAGCATGATTACTTCCGCCAGGCGTTTCTTGCGTATGCTGCCGGATGAAGAGCGGTTGGAAAAGGGCGTGGAAACCTTAAAAAATATCGTGGAACTGGCAGAACGGGAACGGCTTAATGAAATCATCCTGGACAATGCGGAAAAGTTAAAGGCCAGGGAAGCCGCCGGGGAAAAGAGGGTGCCGGAAACATGGAGTTGTGAAACGTGCTTCCACTACAGAAAGGGAAAGAAACTTCCTATCTGCGGAGGGTGCGAGGACGGGAGCAGATACACGCCTATGGATGCCGGGCAGCAGGACCAGGACACGGACGGGGAAAGGGAGGATGGAAGCCATGGCAATGAATGAGTTAAGGGCAGAGGTTGAAGCCGCCGCCCAGGCAGAACTGAACCGGGCAAACGAAAGGTTCCCTTTATTCAATAGCCGCCATGAGGGTTACGCCGTGACCCTGGGGAAGATGGAGGAAGCCAAGGAAGCCCTGGACAATGCGGAATCTTCCCTTGCCGTGTTATGGGACGGCGTAAGAGGGAAAAAGATAGCTTGTTTCCTGGTGGAAGATGCAAAGCCAATGGCAATATACCGCCAGGCCGTGGATGCCGCTTGTGAAATGGTCCAGGTGGCGGCCATGCTGTTGAAATATGAAATGAGCCAGGCGGATGCAGACGGCCAGGCAGAAAGCGAGGGAAAAGACTATGGCGATTTATGCAGTTGATTTTGACAATACACTGGCCGTTACCAGGTTCCCGGAAATCGTGGGACCAAAGGCAAAGGTTGTGGCGGCGGTGAAGATGCTGAAAGCCAACGGCCATAAAATCATCCTCTGGACAAGCAGAGCCGGAAAGGATTTGAAAGATGCCGTGGAATGGTGTACAGAGCAGGGCATTATCTTTGATGCAGTGAATGTGCCATTGCCGGAGCAGATGGACAGATGGGGGAATGACACGAGAAAAGTTTATGCGGATTTCTACATAGACGATAAGGCAATGCCTATTGAAGCCCTGGAAAGCATCATGGACCGGGTTGTGGACATAGTGGAAGAATATAAGTTGCAGCAGTAGGGAGGAATGGGACGGGATGATTAAACGTGTGATTGGTGCGCTGTATGGAATTTTCCTGGAAGAACCATTGGACCGCTTGCATAACTGGCAACGCCGTTTTGAAAAGGAATATCTGAACTATTGCCGGACGGGATGCAGGGATTGCTACAAATGGAATGGCTATTGCCGTAGCCGGAAAGAGGGAACGCCATATAAGAAATTCCGCCGGAAATATCACGATATTGGCAAATAGGAATCAGAAAGCGAGGAACTTAACATGGGAAACGCACTTGCGGTAATATTGGGAGCCGTGGAACGGGAAAAGGCGGTGCCGTTCCTCTTCACTGGAAGCAGGAACCACCGGGGCATCCGCCCGGAACTGGCAGAGGTTAGGGAAGTAAAGGCAATGATGGCGGTCATTGACCGGGAACTGGAAAATTACAAGAGCCTGGCGGAACTGGATTTCCGGGCCGGGTATGTGGCCGGAAGAATCTATGAAAAGGAAGCCGCCGGGTGCATCACGCCGGGGCACAAGCAGGACCTTATAAATATTCTGTATACAAAATATGAAACCATCCGTGGTTTGGAATCCTGGGGTGCCGGATGCGGTTTGTGATTGGCGGAATGAAGTATGACACGGACAAGATGGAACGGGTGGCAGCAGTAAGGAAATGGTATAAAAATGACAGCCCTTTAATGCGTGCGGTATTCCAGGGGCAAGAAGTAGGAAAAACGTATGATTGCGAGTTATGGAAATCTGAAAAAGGGAACTGGCTGTTGACCCATGAGGAAGATTTCCGAAGGACGTATGGTGAAGCGATAGAGGAAGAGGAAGCAAAAGCCCTTTTGATGCGTTACGCAACGGAAACATACGAAAGTATGTTCGGAGAGTTGCCGGAAGCATGAACGGGGAAAGCGAAACCCGGTTGCAAGGTGGGGAACACCAAAAGCAACCGGGTTGGAACTTAACAAGGACAGTATAGCACAAGATATGGAGGAAAGAAAGGGTTTTCTTCCATATATAGAAAGAAAGGCGGAAAACATGGAGATTTACATAATTATGGCGGCAGTAGCGGCGGCAATGCTGATTATATCCGGCCTGGCCTTGTTCGGTTTTGCACTGATAAAGAAAGCGTTTGATGGATTTCTGGACTGATTTTTAAAATGGGCGGTGCCCCTTGCCCGTCCTTGTAATGGGTATTAGCATATCGGACACCCTGGGGATTTATAGAAAGATATAAAGGCATAGGTGGTTGATGGTGATAAGAAGAGGGGAGGGAGGGGAGGAAAAGGGAAGTGATGCCCAGGAGCAGGAAAGAGGGTAGGGGCTTGACATATAAAGGTGGGGAACATGAAAAAACTGTATGATGATTACGATTATGAGGAAGCATACCAAAAGCAGTGTGACACCCTGGAAGAGTGGGAGTTGGAAAAGCTGTTAAAGGATGGAAAGGTGGGGTGCCTTTATCGGACTACCACCACCAAGGCGGAGAACATCCAGAACGGAACGGTATTACTGGAAAGCCAGGTATACCCGGCCTTTAAGGATAAAAAGGATATGCCAGTAACGGCAAAGAAGAGGGAAACCAGGCCGTCACAGCGGAACCTAAACGATAAGAACGCAAGACGTTATCTAATACGCCTGGCAAATATCAATTTCGGCAAGGGTGATATTTGGGCCACATTTGGATGGAATGATGATTGTCTGCCTGGTGATGAAGAGAGGGCCAGGAAAGATATAACCAATTTCATAAAGCGGATAAACCGCCGCCGGAAAAAAGACGGGTTGGACAATGCAAAATATATTTATATCCTTGCCTTTGACGGGTACAAACGCCCACACTTCCATATTCTGTTATCCGGGGACGGGATGGACCGGGACGAACTGGAAGAACTATGGGGGAAATGTGACAGACCGAACACCAGGAGGATAAAGCCGGATGATGATTTCCTTATAACCGGGCTTGCCACATACATATCACAGAACCCACACGGGACAAAAAGATGGTGCCCGTCAAAGAACCTTAAAAAGCCGGACAAGCCGACAAGAAGCTATTCAAAGTTTAAAAAGGGCAATGTGGAGCGGATGGCAAGGGACCATGAAGAACTGAAAAGCCAGATGGAAAAAGCATACCCTGGATTTGAATTTCTGGATGCAGAGGTTAAGTACAACGGAATCAATGCGGCGTTCTACATATACGCCCGTATGGTGAAGATTAAGCGAAAGGAGCCTAACAAGAAATGAAGATTGTTTCAGTAATCAATTTAAAAGGTGGGTGTGCCAAGACCACCACAGCCGTTTCCATGGCGGAACTGTTGGCAGAGGGGGACAAGAAAAGAAAGCGGCCTGGCAGCAGGGTATTGTTGTTTGACAATGACAAGCAGGGGAACGCTTCCCGTATGTTTGAGGTATACAACCGGGACCAGGAGGCGGAAGCGTGCCGGATTATGCGGACCGGCCACATGGGGGAAAACAGTATTCGGAGGGTTTCCGGGATTGCGGAGGATGAAAAACTGGATGTAATACCTTGCAACTATTTCATGGAGTTGGCGGAACTTGCCGTAAAGGCAGACCAGGACCATGCACAGCATGACCGTTATAAAACCGCCCTGGGGGAAGTTGCCGGGGAATATGACTATTGCATCATAGACAATCCGCCGGACCTGGGAATGAACGTCATAAACGCCATGGTGGCAACCCATGAAATCATCATTCCCGTGTGCCTGGATGCCTATTCGTTGGACGGCCTGGAAGAACTGGTGGAGCAGATAAACCAGGTTAAGGCGTTGAACCGAAAGGCTAGGATTGCCGGGGTGCTTATTACGGACTATGAGAAGTCGGATACAAGCGAAGCGGCGGAAAGTTGGTTGAGGGCAAAGAGCGGATGCCCTGTTTTCTCACAGAAAATCAGACATTCCACAAAGGCCAAGGATGCCACGTTCTACCACCAGACACCGACACGCTACAGTGTACGCAGCGGAGCCGCCCAGGATTATAAAGCCTTTGTGGCGGAGTATGTGCAGAAATTTGGGAACCTGGCAGCAGGGGAAAGGGGTTAAGGGATGGGATTTAATATTCTGGATGTCGTGAACGCCGCAACCAGGGCGGAAGTAGGGGAAAACAAGGATTACCGGGAAATCAACCTGGACTACCGGGACATTGTTGTGACGGAGCATAATAAATACAGCATGGACGAATTGCAGGAAATAGCCACGGGAATTGAAATGGACGGGTTGCAGCAGCCCCTTGTATTGGGGCGTGTAAATGGGGAATACTGGCTTGTTTCCGGCCACCGCCGCCTGGGAGGTATAAAAATCCTTGTGGCAGAGGGGAAAGAAGAGTTTGAAACCGTCCCTTGCCGCTACAAGGATATGACGGAAATAGAATTTCGGATTGCGCTTTTAATCGGCAACACGTTCAACCGCAAAATGTCGGATTATGACCTTATGACCCAGGCAGCGGACTGGAAAGAGGTATTGACCCAGGCACGGAAAGAAGGCTTGCTTGTCCTGGAAGCAGGGGAGAGGGTCCGGGATTATGTGGCGGCGGTGATGGGGGAGAGCGTGCCAAAGATAAGGACCCTTAACACCATAGACCAGAACGCCACGCCGGAAGTGAAAGAACAGTTCCAGAAAGGCAATATGGGCATCACGGCGGCCATGGAAGCATCCAGGGCAGACGAGGGAACCCAAAAAGAGATTGCAAAGGCTTCCGAGGACAAAGGCGGCATGGGGGCGGAGGAAATAAAGGCCATGGCCGAAGAGAAAAAACACCGCAAGACCAAGGAAGAGGAAACCAGGGAAGCCAATGTGTCAGATACCGACACAACCAAAGAGGAAAAGGAAAACGCCCGGAAACTTCATGCCGTAAAGATGATTGAAAAATATTATACCTGGCTGAATGAAGAGGAAACGGGCATCCTGGAAAGGATGTTGGAGGACCTAAAGCGGCGTAAACGGGAATATGCCATTGAGGAAGAATAGGAGGTTTGGAAAATGAGGATGCAGAACATGAAGAAAGGGGAAACCACGGAGCAGATGGCCCTTTTCGTGTGGGCCGGGAACAATACACACGTCTTGCCGTGCCTTTCCCTTATGTACCACGTCCCAAACGAGGGGAAGAGGACAAACGGGGCGGTATTAAAGGCCATGGGGCTGAAAAGCGGCGTGCCGGATGTGTGTCTGCCCGTGGCAAGCCATAATTTCCACGGCCTTTATCTGGAAATGAAGTATGGCCGGAACAAAGCAACGCCGGAGCAGGAAGCATTTATGGCAGGGTTGCGGCAGCAGGGCTATAAGACAGCGGTATGCCATGGGGCGGAGGAAGCAAAGGCGGAAATCCTGGACTATTTGCAGGAACCTGGGAAGATGCCGCTTGCAAAGTGCCTAAACGCCCCGTGGATTGACGGGAAGTGTGACGGCGTTCCAATGGGGCGTATGTTCTGCCGGGAGCATTGCCGCAAGTGTGAAAGGCACACGCCGACACGGGCAGAAAGCACCATAAACGCCAACATGGCAGCAGTAGACGAATATTTCAAGGTGCCGATAATAAAGACCATTGCAGACCTTTCCGCCGGGAAGCCGCTAAAGAACATGACGTTGGAAGATACGTTGGAAACCATAAACAAGAACCTGGCATTTCTGGTGACGGGTACACAGTTGAGCGTGGAGCAGTCGGCGGCGGTGCTTACCGTTGCCATGGATGCCTATAACCAGGCAAAGAAAGGGGAGGATAAGGCATGAGAAAAAAGACAGACGGCGGCCATGCGATACCAGAAGAGGATTTAAGGGAAATGGAGCAGGAAGAGGGCCGGGAAATGCCGGAGGGCGTGGAGAGCCAGACGGGATATTGCCGCTTTTGCGGCCAGGGCGGCGTTGTCCATACAATGATGGGATGGGGCCGGGATGAAGTAAACGAAGCCGTGACGTGTAGGTGCCAGTGTGAGGAAGCCAAAAAGTATGCAGAAAGTAAGGAACGGGTGCAGAAAGCAAAGAACCGTATTGAAGAACTATTCAGCAGCACGGCGGAAAAGCCCATTGACCAGAGCGTTGTAAATATCATGTTCCGGGCCGTGGATGCCATAGAGGAAAAGGCCATGAAAGGCATCACGATTGACGTAGGGCAGGGCATAAAGGCAAGGGTTTCCAAGATGACAAAGGAAAGCATAAAGGTGGAGCGTTCCGAAGTGCAGAAAAAGACCTATGAGGAATAGGGGGGGCAGAGGTTGGAAAGGATGGATGCCGATATTAAGGCAGTAGCCAGAAGTATCATACAAGGCAACGAAAAGCGGAAAAAGAGAATAAAAGCCGGAAAGGCCAGTGCCTTTGACATTATGGCCGCCGCCGTTGTGGAAGATGCCTTGTGTTCTTCTTGCCAGAATATTGAGAGCATCCAGGCCAGGCGGCAGATGCAGAAAAGGATTTATGAGAGCATTGTATATAATACGCCCTATGAATACATAGCGGATGCCTTGTGTGGCCGCCGCCAGTTCTATGAGTATCGGACGGAATTTATAACACGGATTGCCCAGGCAATGGATATGTTGCCGGGTGGGAAAGGAATGGAAGATAGAAATGAACGGAATTAGTTTAAACGGATTCAAGGTGATACACGGAGGGATTGTCTTAAATGCGCTTGCACTGAAAGCCATAAAGATGCGTGATGGAATGGATGCAAGCAACCGTGAGATTGTAGAAAAGCCTATATGGCTTGAAGTCCTGGCAATCAATGAGGATGGGAACATTGTATCTATCCGGGATGAAGCATGGACCTTTCAGTTTGTCCCGGTTGTCACAAAGTAGCCAGGCGGCAGCAGGGCATACAGTAAACGGGTCAGAATATAGGGATGATTTATATTAACATGGGCTTATGGATGGGAATATCTGTAGGCCCTTAATCATGTACAGAGAAAGGATGGTGGCAGCAGTTGAAAGAATATGCAAAGAGTTTCTATCAGTCGGATGCCTGGAAGAAAGCAAGGCAGACAGCAATCAAGCGTGCAAACGGATTGTGCGAGCGGTGCAGAGCCGCCGGGCGTTTCGTTCCCGGTGTGATTGTCCACCACAAGAAGTATATAACGCCTGGCAATATCCATGATGCCAGGGTAACGCTTGCCCTGGACAATCTGGAATTGGTTTGTGAGGATTGCCACAACAAAGAGCATAAGGCGAAGCACGCCGCACGTTACCGATTTGACGGAAACGGGAACCTGCTGCCGCCGCCAGGAGAAAAGGAGAGGGTACGCCCCCCGGTGGGCAGAATTTTGGAGGGGACGGAAGAACCGAGGGAGATACCTCAAAAAAACTCCGCAGGGTCGCACGCATATGAGGGGGGATGAACATGGAGGAAAAGAAAAAATCTTCTTTAAGTAAGTCGAAGAAAACCGACACGCCAAAAAAGGCGGAAAAACTGGATGAAAATAAAGAGAAATCCGACACGAAACCTAAGAGAAGAGTAAACAAAATCACACCGGCCCGGATAAAAAAAGAGATAGATTTTTTAAAGCCAATGTTTGACGGGATAGATGATGAGGACAAGAAAAACCTGGTAAATTCGCTGATAGAGGAAGCGGCATTTCTGAAAGTGGCGTGCTTCCAGGCCAAGGAAGAACTGAAAAAAGAGGGGCTTACAACGGAAACCGTGAACGCTTCCCAGAAGTTTGTAAAGGCCCACCCGTCTGCCACAATTTATGAAAAGTATTCACGCCAGTATACGGCCATAATCCACACGCTTATTGAATATCTGCCGCCAAAGGAGAAAAAGAACATAAGCAGATTGGCGGCGTTGAGGAATGGAAAATAATTATATCTTTCGGTATTGGGATGCAATACAAAACGGCACCGTAACCGTAGGCGAGTGGATAAGGACCATTTACAAAATCCTTGTGGATGGCCTTAAAAGTGGCAAGTGGGATTTTGACGGAGAAAAGGCAGACAAGGCCATAACTTTTATAGAAAACTTTTGCCACCATTCCGAGGGCCGTAACGATTTACTGAAATTAGAATTGTGGCAGAAAGCCATTGTAAGTGCCATATTCGGCATCATGGATAAAAAGACCGGGTATAGGCAGTTTAGGGAGGTTTTCGTTGTTGTTGCCCGTAAGAACGGGAAAACATTATTCGCCGCCGCTATAGCGGCATACATGGCGTATATAGATGGGGAGTATGGGGCAAAGGTTTATTTCCTTGCCCCTAAATTGGACCAGGCGGACCTTGTGTATGATGCGTTTTACCAGATTGTCCAGGCGGATGACGAACTGGAAAGCATCACGAAGAAACGCCGGAGTGACATTTACATCAAGGAATTTAACACAAGCATCAAAAAGATTGCCTTTAATTCCAAAAAATCAGACGGTTTCAATCCGCAGATGGTTGTCAATGATGAAATGGAAGCCTGGCCGGGGGACCAGGGATTGAAGCAGTACGAAGTAATGACTTCCGCCCTGGGGGCAAGGAAGCAGCCGCTTATATTGTCCATATCAACGGCAGGGTACATAAATGACGGGGTATATGACGAACTGATGCGGCGTGCAACGTCATTCCTAAAGGGCAATTCCAAGGAAAGCCGGATTCTGCCTTTCCTCTACATGATTGACAATATAGAGAAATGGGACAGCCTGGAAGAACTGAAAAAGAGCAATCCCAACCTGGGCGTTTCCGTGACAGAGGAATTTTACATTGAGCAGATAGAAATTGCAAGGGCATCCCTTTCAAAGAAAGTGGAGTTCCTTACAAAATACTGTAATATCAAGCAAAATTCCAGTGTGGCATGGCTTGACTATTGGGACGTGATGAAAGCCGTAAACGAGGACATACACCTTACTTTGGAGCAGTTCCGGGGTTGTTATTGCGTGGGTGGCATAGACCTTTCACGCACAACGGACCTTACGGCGGCATCAATCGTTATCTGGAAGAACGGGAAATGGAACGTCATAACAAAATTCTATATGCCCAAGAAACGGTATGAAGTGGCCGTGAATGAAGATAACGTGCCCTACAATCTGCACCGGGAACGGGGGTTCCTGGAAATATCCGGGGAAAACCAGGTGGATTACAAGGACGTTTACAAATGGTTCATAGAACTGGTAAAGGTTTATAAAATCCGTCCTCTGAAAATAGGCTATGACCGATATATGGCAGGGTATTTGATAGACGAACTTAAAATGGCCGGGTTCCAGACGGATGACGTTTACCAGGGCACCAACCTAACGCCTATCCTGCACCAATTCGAGGGGGATTTAAAGGACGGAAAGTATAACCTGGGGGACAATACCCTTTTGGCATCCCACCTTTTGAACGTGGCCGTGGAAATCAATATGAATGACAGCCGCATGAAGCCCGTAAAGATTGAAAAGCGGTTAAGGATAGACGGGGCGGTTTCTGTATTTGATGCAATGACAATGGTTTCAAAATACCATAGCGAGATTGGAAAGAAGCTGCTGAACGAAGCGGCATAAGGCGGCGTCCGGCAGCAGGATTTTAAAGTGGGTCAGAATTTCAACACGAATATATTTACAATGGGTCCATGGGCGTGTTCCATGGGCCTATTTTTGAGGAAAGGGGGTAATAGTACGGGAATCATTGCAAACGTGTTTGGAGCCTTTAGGGCGAAGTACAGACCGCTTTTATTGAGCCGTGGGGAATATGTGCCAACGGGGACGTTACGGGATAATGACATTGTGGGAGCCATAGCGGATGCCATAGCAAAGAACGTGGGCAAGCTACAGCCCCAGGTAATCCGAAAGGATGAAAAAGGGCTGACGGTGAAAAATGACTATCTGGCAAGGATTTTGACCTTGCGGCCATGCCCGGAAATGTCAACCTATGATTTCCTTTACCGCATAGCATCCGATTTGGTTTATACTTCCAATTCCTTTTCCGTGATTTTTTACAATGAGGATTTTACAAGGGTAACGAGCATACAACCGATTACAACGAAAAGTTACCGCATTTTTGAGGATGAACGCCACAACGTCCTATTCCGTTTCCGTTGGGATTATGACGGGGAAACGTACACGGTGCCTTACCAGAACGTCATCCACATAAAGGCAAGGTACAACAAAAAGCGGTTCCTGGGAACATCCCCGGATATTGAGTTAAAACGGAGCCTGGACCTTGTGGAAACATCCGGGGAAATGATTAAGAACATTGTAAACCATTCCAATAGCCTTTCCGGGTATCTGAAATATAGCAACCTTGCAGATGATAAGGAACTAAAGGAAAAGGCCAAGGAGTTCCAGGAATCATATATGAACGCTTCCAACGCCGGGGGAGTTGCGGCACTGGATAGCACATATGAGTTCCACGAAATCAGCACAAAGACCACGCCGTTGCCTACGGCACAGATTACTTTCTTACGTGACAACGTATACCGCTATTACGGCGTGAATGAAAAGGTGCTGACTTCCACCCTTTCAGACCAGGAATGGATTTCATTTTATGAAAATGTGATTGAGCCAATAGCAATCCAGTTGGGTTATGAGTTCACATTTAAACTTCTTACGCCACGGGAAATAGGGTATGGAAACAAGATAGAGTTTACCGCCAACCTTTTGCAGTATGCGACATTGCAGACCAGGGACACAATAGGCGGAAACATGTTTGACCGTGGAGCCATGACAATAAACGAATACCGGGCACTTATGTATTATCCGCCAACGGAGGACGGGGACGTGCGTATGGTTTCGCTGAACTATGTAAAAGCCGGGGACCAGAGCCTTTACCAAGTGGGAAAGGACGGGCAGCAGGGCGGAAATGGGGAACCGCCGCCAGGGCAGCAGGACAGACAACGCCGGGCAATGGAAGCGGCGGCCAATGCTTATTTTACGGCCATGAAAGGGGGTTAGGAGGATGCCGAGGACAAAGAAAAGATTTACGGCGTGCCGGGATGGGGCAAACGCAACCGTGGAACGATTTTATGAGTTTAAAAACTGGGCGGAAACCACCGTGGACCTATATTTCTATGGGGACATTGTTTCAGACTGGTGTGGAGCCTGGCAGGAAGAGGACCAGTACCCGGATGCAATCAAGAATTTCCTTGCGGAAGCCGGGGGAAAGGATTTGAACATATACATCAATTCCGGCGGCGGTTCCGTATTCGCCGGGATTGCCATTTACAATATGCTGAAAAGATACCAGGGAAAGAAAACCGTCCATGTGGATGCCCTGGCCGGGTCCATTGCTTCCGTCATTGCCTTTGCGGACAGCGATATGCCAACCATACCGTCAAACGCTTATCTGATGATTCACAAGCCATGGGCAGGGTGCGAGGGGAACGCCACGGAACTTAGAAAGATGGCGGAAAAACTGGATGCCGTGGAAAGCGGCATTATGAACATTTATGCAGAACATCTGGCGGAGGGTGTGGACATAGAAACGGTGAAAGGGATGGTGGAAGCAGAAACATGGCTGAACGGAACCCAGGCGGCGGAGTATTTCCGGGTAAAGGTGGGGGAGGAAAACACCATTGCCGCAGCGGTGCAGGATTACACGAAACTGTATTGCCATAATACGCCAGGGGAGATTTTAAAGCCGGAGAGTGCAGCAGGGCAGCAGGACACCGGGGAGCAGGACAGACGGAAAGAGATTGTTTCACTTGCCATGGAGTACATGACCAGGTGAGGGAGTAAGAAAGGAGAACATAGCAATGACAAGAGAAGAGTTGATGAAACTTTCCAAAAAGGAACTTAAAAACCGGGCGGCGGACCTGGGGAAGAAAGCCCAGGCGTTTTCCGGCCAGGAATTGACGGATGCCATGGACGAAATGCGTCTGATTGGTGAAATCCTGGATGAAATCAAGACAAGGGAAGAATTGATGGCAGCAGCCGCCGCAGCAGCAGGGACAGCGGAGCCGGAAGAGGGGGCAGAGGAACCGGGAGCCGGAGAGGGGAGCCAGGAGCCGAAGAACCAGGCCAGGGCAAAGAGCGGCAGGGCCTTAAAGGACGGGAAGAAAGTCACTTTTAAGGCAAAGGCGTTGGCAAGTCCCAGGAACGCAATTTCCACCGCCAACGGGATTGTGATGCCGCAGCATGACAGCCCGGACATTTCCCCCACGTTCAACAATGTTTCTTCCCTCATTGACCGGGTGCATACCGTTCCGCTTCCGGGCGGCGAAAGCTACAGACGGCCCTATGTGGTTTCCTATGGGGACGGGGCAGGAAGCACCGCAGAGGGAGCGGACTACAACGCTTCCGAGCCGGAATTTAACTATGCGGAGATTGTACGGGAGAAAATCACGGCCTATGCCGAAGAGCCGGAAGAAATGATTAAATTGCCGGATGCGGATTATGATGCCGTGGTGGAGGACAGCGTGACCCGTGCAATCAAGCGTTACGCTTCCAGACAGATTTTAGTGGGGCCGGGCGGCACTGGAAAGTTCCGTGGCATCTTTTTCAATCCCACAGAAGAAAAGGAGCAGGTCATTGACCCGTCCACGGACATCACCACGATTACGGCCATTGATGACGGGACCCTGGATGAAATCATTTATTCCTATGGCGGTGATGAAGATGTGGAGGACGTTGCCGTGCTTATCCTCAATAAAAAGGACCTTAAAAAGTTCGCAAAGTTGCGTGACAAGCAGGGCCGCAAGGTGTACACAATCAAGAACCATGGCAACACGGGAACCATTGATGAAGTGCCTTTTATCATAAATTCCGCTTGCGGAGAGGTTGGAGGAACCGCCGGGGCATATGCCATGGCATACGGCCCGTTAAGCAATTATGAAGTGGCAATTTTCAGTGATATTGATGCAAGGAAATCCGAGCATTACAAATTTAAGCAGGGCCAGGTTGCCTACCGTGCGGATGTGTTCATGGGCGGAAACGTGGTTGCCAAGAATGGATTCATCCGTGTAAAGAATCCGGCAGCGGCAAAGTAGGAAGCAGGAAAGGCGGCAGGGCATGACAAAGGAAGAACTGATTTCCAGGGCAAAATTGCGGATTCGCAAAATGTCAACTGACACCCTGGACATAGACGTGGGGCAACTGGTAGAGGTTGCCCTTGCAGACCTAAAGCGGATAGGGGTGCATCCGTCATACTTAGGGCCGGAGGACATAAAGGACCCGTTGATTGTGGAAGCCGCTTTACTCTATGCGGATGCAAACTTTGGACACCCGGACAACCACAAAGAGTTGATGGAATCATACAACATGATTTGCACGAAAATAAAGGGCGGTGGCTACAATCGAAGCAATAGTGAAACTGTTGGTTAAAAAGAACCCAAAGGAATACCTGGAAAAAGAAGCCTATGGGACAATCCACCCGGTAGGCCGTGATGAATTTACGGCAGCAGGGCAGAAAAGTTTCAAGGCATCCATGATGGTTGAGGTTTGGGGATTTGAATATGAGGGGCAGACGGAAATAGTGGTGGACGGCAGGACATTGGCTGTCTATCGGACATACGGCCCCAAAAGCAACGGGAAGATTGAACTTTACGCCGGGGAAAGGGCTGGTAAGAATTGAGGACATCCATTGACGGCCTGGGGGATGCCATAATGTCACAGTTGGAGGAATGGACAAACGGGGAGTTGAAACAAGCCGTAAATGAGGGCTTGAAAGAAACCGCCGCCGCAGCGGAAAAGGCGTTGAAGCAGGGCGGACCGTACACGGAGAGAACCGGGAAATATACCAAGGACTGGACGCATGACGTAAGGGGCAGCAGGGCATCCGCAATTACTGGATTGAACGGATATTCCGTGTATAACAAGAAAAATTACCAACTGACCCATTTACTGGAAAAAGGGCACCAGGCAAGGCACGGCGGCAGGGTAAGGGCGTTTGAACATATCGGCCCCGTAAATGATACCCTGGGGGAATTGGCCGTACAGAAGATAACGCAGAAAGTGAGGGGATAGCGTGGGGGTTGAAGAACTTGTGCAGAGGGCAAAGGCATTTTCTGTAAAACACGGAATACCGCTTGCGAAGAACCAATTTGAGGGAACCGTTGATGACCCGGTGCCGCCGCTTCCCTATATGGTTTATATGCTTCCGCATGATACGGGCAGGGGAGCGGACAACCTAAACAATTTAAAGGCCAGGGATTTTGACCTGGAATTATATACCGTGGCGGATGATGAAGAACGGGAGGACCTGGCCGGAAAGATGGAAGCGGAAATTTTCCCGGATGTGGAATATGAAATGTACCTGGCCCCTATCCCGGATGAAGAATGTTTCCAGACGGCCTATGAGGTAAAGGGGCTGCTTACCAAAACGAAAGGAGCGAAAAGAGCATGAACAAAGAAAGCATTGTCTTAGGTTCCGGCGATTTGTATTGTACGGAGTTTGAGGGCACGGACAAGGAATTGCCAACCAATGAAGCATTGGAAACGGAAGAAAACCGCCTGGGCTATATCAAAGGCGGTGCTGAAATCGAATATGCACCGTCTTTCTACGAAGCCAAAGACGATATGGGAAAGGTTTCCAAGGTCATCATAACGGAAGAGGAAGCAACCTTTAAATCCGGGATTATGACCTGGTGCGGAACCACGTTACAGAAATTATGCCAGACCGCAAGGGTCACGGAGGACAAGGCAAAGAAGAAACGCATTGTGAAGATTGGAGGAATCGGCAATGCGGATGGAAAGCGGTATGTTATCCATTTTGTACATAAAGACCCGGTGGACGGGGACGTAAGGGTAACAATCGTTGGAAACAACCAGGCCGGATTTACCATTGCATTTGCCAAGGACAGCGAAACCGTCATTGATGCAGAGTTTAAGGCACAGCCCATGGACAAGGAGGGCACGCTTATTCTGTATGAAGAGGATATGGACGCTACAGAGGAAGCAGCAGGACCCGAAAGCGGAGGGGGACAAGGCGGAGAAGAGGAACCCGGCGGCGAAGTATAAGACCGTAAGAGCGGCCAGGGAGAAGCCCCCAGGCCGCTTATTCCATGAAAGGAGAATGAGGGCATGGCAGTAAAGGAATTTAATTGCAACAAGCTGAAAAGGACGTTCTGGCCGTTCACGCTGAAAGACAAGGTGGACGGGGACGGGAACGTGGTGGAAAAGGGCAGGAAAATCATTGTGAGGATGCCGCAGAAACAGGTTTTTGAAGCCATTAAGGAAATCCAGGACGTGGAAGAGGAAAACGCCACGGTGGAGGACACGGAAGCCATTTACAGACTGTTGGCGGCAGTCCTTAACAACAATATGAACCGTGTAAGGGTGACGGAAAAGGACCTGGAGGATTACGACATAGAAGAGTGTACGGCAATCCTGGAAGCCTATATGTCGTTTGTGGACGAACTGAAAACAAACCCAAACTAGCCATGCCCTTTTATCCACGCCAGGATAAAGGGGAAGAGATACCGTACACATTGCTTACACGCCCGGAAAAACTGGTGATGGATTATTGCCATATAGACATTTACGAAGTGCAGGAAATGGAGATTGACGTTTATCTGTTTTTCATGCGTGAAGCAATGATTTATGAAAATTCACAGACCGAAGAGGGCCGGGAATATCTGAAAAACTGTTGGCGGATGGAGCAGACGAAGCCGGACCGTGAGGGGCTACGAAGAAATTTCAAGAAGAAAGGGGGCTGATACCGTGGCAAACAAGGGGATAAAGGGAATCACTATTGAGATTGGTGGAGATACCACCAAACTTGAAAAGGCACTTTCCGGCGTGAATGGGAAAGTGAGGAATACCCAGGCAGAACTAAGGGAAGTAAACAAACTTCTTAAAATGGACCCCAAGAACACGGAAGCCCTGGCACAGAAACAAACGCTTTTAAGTGATGCCATTGAGGAAACCAAGGAAAAACTGGATATTCTGAAAACGGCGGAAAGGCAAGTGCAAGAACAGTTCCAAAGGGGAGAGGTTTCGGAAGAGCAATACCGGGCATTGAAAAGGGAAATTGAAAAGACAAGCCTGGAATTGGAGGATTTGGAGGAAGCGGCAAGGCAGACGGACAAGGCCGTGGAAGAATTGGGGAAGTCATCCGCTCTTTCCGGCGAAGAATTGAAAAAGGCAGAGGAAAAGGCCGGGACTTTCAAGGAAAAGTTAGGGAAGCTAGGAGAAGCGGCGGAGGGTGCGGCAAAAGCATTGGGGGCCGGATTCGTTGCCGCCGCTACATATGCCACAAAGTTTGAAACGGATTGTGACAAGGCATTAAACACAGTCATCACACAGACGGGGGCAGCAGACAGTGAAGTGGAGGGGTTGGAAGAAACCCTTTTAAGCATATACAAGGATAATTTTGGCGAGGACATAAACGACATAGCAACGGCCATGGCGGCAGTCAAGCAGCAGACGGGCCTTGCAGATGAAGAACTGAAAAACACCACGGAAACCGCCATTCTGATGCGTGATACCTTTGATATAGACGTAAACGAGGGCATCCGGGGCGTTAATGCCATGATGAAGCAGTTTGGTATTTCTTCCGAGGAAGCATACAACCTTTTGGCACAGGGGGCACAAAAGGGGCTGAACCAGAACGGGGACCTTGCGGACCAGTTGGCAGAATATTCCGTGTATTACAATGACCTGGGGATTTCCGCAGAGGAAGCATTTAACATGATGGCGAATGGTGCCAAGAACGGCACGTTCCAGATTGATTATCTGAATGATGCCGTGAAAGAGTTTGGCATAAGGGTAAAGGACGGAACGGCGGATGATGCCTTTAAGGAATTGGGGCTTAATGCGGAGGATTTGAAAAAGAAGTTCGCAGAGGGCGGCGAAGGTGCAAGGGAAGCCTTTGATATAGTGAACAATGCCCTTTTTTCTTGTGATGATAAGGTGCAGCGCAATATTTTGGGCGTTACCCTTTACGGGACCAAATGGGAGGATTTGGGAGAAGATGCAGTGCGTTCCCTGGTGAATACCCAGGGTGAGATTTCCAACGCCAATGATGCCCTGGAAAAGATAAATGAGAATAAATACAATGACCTGGGGAACCAGTTTGAAGAGTTAGGGCGGAACATCAAAGTTGATTTGATAAAGCCCATAGGCGAAGAACTACAGCCAGTAATCAGTGATGTAATAAAAGAAGTCAAAAGCAAGATACCGCAAGTAAAAACCATTGTGCTTGCGGTTATCGACAAGGTAAAGGAATTTATTTCTTTTGTGTCAAAGCATGGGTCACAGATTATTTCCATTATTGCCGGGATTGCCGCCGGGATGCTTGCATGGAACGTGGTAACAATGATTCAAGGGCTGATTTCTGCCTTTAAGGTATGGAAAACAACCACCGAGGGCGTGACGATTGCACAGAAACTTTTGAACACGGCAATGAACGCCAATCCTATCGGCATTGTGGTAACGATAATAGGAACGCTTGTGGCGGCACTTGTTACCTTGTTTGCAACGAATGAGGATTTCCGAAACAAAGTAATTGCCATATGGAACAAAGTAAAGGAAGTGGCGGCGGACGTTTTCGGTTCCATTGCGGACTTTTTCACCGTCACAATACCAAACGCCTTTAAGGCCGTGGTGAATTTCATAAAATCGAACTGGCAGGGGCTTTTGCTGCTGATAGTCAATCCGTTTGCCGGAGCCTTTAAACTTCTTTACGATAATTGCGGGGCGTTCCGGGAATTTATAGACAATCTGGTGGCGAACATCAAACAATTTTTTCAAAATTTGTGGGATGGCCTGGTTTCCATTTTCCAGGGCGTGGGCAAGTGGTTCACGGACCGGTTCACGGAAGCGTATAAAGGCGTGACCCGTGTATTTGCGGCAATCGGTTCCTGGTTCGGTGCCAGGTGGAACGATATAAAGAACGCCCTGGCCCAAGTGGCAACGTGGTTCCTTACCATGTTCACCAATGCCTACAACAACGTGACCCGTGTATTTGCGGCAATCGGTTCCTGGTTCGG
>CAJTHM010000036.1 GCA_910576125.1 Lachnospiraceae bacterium
GTCTTTCAAAGCCGATTCCTAAGCCAGCGCCTAAAAAGCGGGGCAGGCCGAGGAAAAATCCAGCGGAAGACAAACCAAAGCGACCAAGGGGGCGGCCAAGGAAAAACACCTGATCTGCTGCACCTCTATAGTACGGCAGATTGGGAAACTTATAATAGAATCCAAAAAGGATTCTATTATTCAAGTTCTATAATAAAATCCAGGCTCCGCAGAAGGCCCAAAAAACAATTTCAGGAGGAAACAACAGGAAGTGACTGCCAGGGAAACGTTAAAACACTACTTCGGATACGACTCCTTCCGGGAGGGACAGGAAGCTATCATATCATCCATCATGGCGGGCCGGGACGCGCTGGCCATCATGCCCACCGGCGCGGGCAAGTCCATATGCTATCAGGTTCCGGCGCTGATGCTGCCGGGCATCACTTTGGTGATATCGCCGCTGATTTCTCTGATGCAGGATCAGGTGAAGGCCCTGAACGAAGCCGGCATCCATGCCGCCTTCATCAACTCCTCCCTGACGGAGACCCAGATAGGCATAGCCTTAAGCCGGGCGGCGGAGGGCATCTACAAAATCATCTATGTTGCGCCTGAGCGATTGGAAACTTACGGTTTTACGGACTTCGCAGGCCGGGCGGACATTTCCATGGTGACGGTGGACGAAGCCCACTGCATCTCCCAGTGGGGCCAGGATTTCCGCCCAAGCTACCTGAAAATCGCAGACTTCATCAAGAATCTTCCGGGGCGTCCCATCGTCAGCGCCTTTACCGCCACCGCCACGGAAGAGGTGAAAGAAGACATTCTATGCATCCTGAATCTCATGAATCCCAATGTGACAGTGACCGGCTTCGACAGAGAGAATCTCTACTACAGCGTGGAGAGCATACGACGGAAAGACGATTTCGTAACAGGCTACATAGAAAAGCATCCCACGGAAAGCGGGATTATTTACTGCGCCACCAGGAAAAACGTGGACAAGCTCTGTGAGACGCTGCGAAACAGGGGCGTCCCCGTCACCAGGTACCACGCCGGCCTTGACAATGACACCAGGAAGCAAAACCAGGAGGACTTCATCTATGACCGCGCCCCCGTCATCGTGGCCACCAACGCGTTCGGCATGGGCATCGACAAGTCCAACGTCCGGTATGTGATCCACTACAACATGCCCCAGAGCATGGAAAACTACTACCAGGAGGCCGGGCGCGCCGGGCGGGACGGGGAGCCTTCCCAGTGCATTCTGCTGTTCTCGGCACAGGATATCATCATCAATAAATTTCTGCTGGAAAAAAAGGATTTCTCCGGACTGGAATACGAGGACACAGAGCTAATCAAACAGCGGGACCTGCGCCGTCTCCAGATCATGGAGGGGTACTGCCGGACTACCGGTTGTCTTCGGAACTATATCCTGAACTACTTCGGCGAGAAGCCCCGCCTGCCCTGCGACAACTGCGGCAATTGCCACAGGGATTATAAGGAGACGGACATGACTGCGGAAGCAAAGCAGATCATCAACTGTGTGGCGGAGACAAGGGGGCGCTACGGCCTGACCATCGTCACCGGAACTCTGTTGGGCGCTGACCGGGCCAGGCTGCGGGAGCTGGGCACGATTCATTATAAATCCTACGGGGCGTTGAAGGATCGCAATGAAGCCCTGATACGGAGCCTGATCAGCCAGCTGGTGGAGGAGGGCTATCTCTATCAGACAGAGGATCAGTACAGCGTGCTGAAGATGGGGAATATCGCGCCGCTGAAAGAGGAAGGCACCCGGGTCATCATGCGGCTTTATGAGGAGAAGGAGCCTGACCGTAAGAAGGCTGCCCGCCGGAAAAGCACCGATTCCCTTACGGCCGCGGGGTACGACCTGTTCGAGGAGCTGCGGGAGCTCCGGCTGGAAATCGCCAGGGCGGAATCGCTGCCGCCTTACATTATCTTTAACGATAAGACCCTGATCGACATGTGCGTGAAGCTGCCCAGGACGGCGGATGACATGCTGAACGTCTCCGGCGTGGGCGAAAATAAGCTGGCGAAATACGGCGGGAAATTCCTGACGGCAATCGCCTCCTTCGTGGAGGCCCACCCGCATGCGGTGATCAGCATGGAGACGGAGGCCGCCGATACGGACAACGGTACAGGGACAGCCGCTGCCGCCGCAAAGCCTGCGAGGAACAGGAAAGGGAAAAAGGCCGATTTCCGTCTCGGCGAGAAGGACGCGGCGCAATTCGTCTACCAGGATTTGTACTACATCAGCGACATCAAGAATGAGCTGAACCGCATCTGCACCGTAGACGGCGTGAAGAAAGTCACCATCGGCATCATCTGGGAATATCTCGTATCCCAGGGCCTGACCCATGAGGAAGGCGTCAACGGGGTTTTCGTCAAAAAGCCCACCGCAAAAGGGACGGAATATGGAATCCTGCTGGAGGACAAGGTGACTCCCTCGGGCGTTCCCTACCAATTGATTAAGTATCCGCCGAGTGTCCAGAAAATGATAGTGGACTATCTGGCCGGGCCAGGGCGTGAAGAGGACGGGAAGCTGAAAGAAGAATATCTGTCCGGTATCAAAATAGCGGAAATCGCCAGGATACACGGCAGTACCCCGGACGACATCCGCTCCAGGCTGAAAAGGCATGGGTTGATAGAATAGAGCGTCACAGCTCACACTCCAGCTGGCAGTCATAGGGTTCCGCCTCCACATGCCCCTGATGGTACTTCTCCGCTTCCACGCAGCCCATGGCCTTGTAGAAAGCCTGGCTCTCCACGGCGGAATGGGCGGATATGTAAAGCTTCCGCCCGCCGCGGGCCCTGGCCCAGTCCTCTGCAGCCAGGAAAAGGGCCTTTCCGATACCTTTCCCCCGCGCGTCCTCCGACACATGGATACAGGACAGATCCAGGTATCCCTGCTCTCCGCCGAACAGCGCGGGCTCCACCGAGGCAAAGCCTTTCAGGGTGCCGTCGCAGAAAGCCGCGAACACAAAGCCCCCTGTGGACGCGGTATTCTTCAGGCACTTGACTAATATCCGATACTCTTCTTCCGTCCAGTCGTCAACAAATGGTGCCTCCCGGATTACCCACTCGCCCTCCTCCCGCCGCCAGCACTTCGTCACGACCTGGCGGCGGATGAATCCGGCGAACAGTTCCCTGCATATCTCTTCTTCCTTTAAGCTTCGGTATACAATCATATTTCCTCTTCCTTCCTGCCCCTGGGGCCAGAAGCATCCCTTGTTTTCTTATCTCTGCAGACTTACGCCATCTATCACATCCAAAATAGCCTGTTTCATTTTCTCATGTAAATAAGCTTTGTTCAGCCTGCTCTTGTTAGCCAGCATTTGAGTCCTCCACCACCACAACCTCCGGCTCCACTTTGCCGGAAAGCACTTCCGGGCTGTAAATATGGTACAATTCGTTATAGGTTCTTTTCAAATCATGGTACCGGCCAGAAGCATGAATGCCGTAAATCTCTTCCACCGAATAGGGCAGATTCGTCTGATTGCTTCTTCCAGATACTCCCCATAACTGTGGACGACTGCGCCGGTATTCAGCATTACGGCTTCGAACATCTGTACGGAGCTGAAATCCATCACATGGTGGAGATTAATGGTCAAGTCCTTCTCCCTGCTGATTTCCACAATCCATTTCACGCATCGCATTTATACTCTACCTCATTTCATGCTTCTGTGCAAGTATCGGTCCACAGGTTCCTCTTTATAAATATTTTATTTGACAAATGGCATTTCTGTATTAAAATAGTTCTAAAAAGAACAAAAGGGAGCCTGGGCAAAATGATACCGCTGAATCCATGGGAACATCAGAACGCAGTCAAAACGCTTTATGGAAAATTTGTAGGCGGGGTCTGCGCAAAGCATGGAATGGCCCGGATAGAATTGGACATCCTCCTCTTCCTGGCCAACAATCCCTGTTTTGACACAGCCACTGACATCATCGAAATCCGGTATCTATCCAAATCCCAGGTATCTGCCGCCGTAAAGCTCCTGGAGGAAAAAGGATATCTTCGGAAAGAATACGCGGACGGCAACCGGAAGACGGCGCACCTGAAGCTCTGCCAAAGCGCCGGGGACATCATCCGTGACGGAAAAGCCGCTCAGGAAGCTTTCGCCGCAGCCCTGCTGGACGGCTTTTCCCAGAGCGAAATCCATGTCATGAAGCAATATAATGAGCGTATTTTGGGAAACATCCATTCCCTTTTATCTCAATGACGCCTGTGCTGACTGGAGATATTCGGTAAGATAGCGGCACGGGAATCCGCAGAACTGGAACAGGAGACTTGCTATGTTTAAATTTCTGATCTGTTTTATCGCTGGAATAGGCGCCGGTCTTGGCACCGGCTTCGCGGGCATGAGCGCTGCCGCCGTTATCAGCCCCATGCTGATCACCTTCCTGGGCCTTCCGGCCTATGAAGCCGTGGGCATCGCCCTGGCCAGCGATGTCCTGGCAAGCGCGGTCAGCGCGTACACTTATGGCAAGAACAAGAACCTGGACATCCGAGGCGGCGTGGTCATGATGGGGGCTGTCCTGGTTTTCACGCTGGTGGGCAGCTTTGTGGCGAGTCTGGTGCCCAACACCACCATGGGGAGCTTCTCCATGTTCATGACGCTGCTGCTGGGCATCAAGTTCATCGTAAAGCCGGTCATGACCACAAAGGAATCCATGGCCTCGGTCAGCGCCAGGAAACGCATCCTCCAGTCCGCAGTCAGCGGCACCATCGTAGGCTTCATCTGCGGTTTCGTAGGCGCGGGCGGCGGCATGATGATGCTTCTGCTGCTGACCAGCGTACTGGGCTACGAATTGAAGACGGCTGTGGGAACCAGCGTGTTCATCATGGCATTCACCGCTTTCACGGGAGCGGCCAGCCACTTCGCCATCGGCGGCATGCCCGATATAGGGTGCCTGGTCTTCTGCGTGGCGTCCACGCTGCTGTGGGCCAGGATTGCCGCCAAGTTCGCCAACAAGGCCAGCGCGGCGACCCTGAACCGGGCCACAGGCGTTGTGCTCACCGTTCTGGGGATAGCCATTTTATCGGTGAATTATTTACGGTGATGCGGATGAAATTCCGCCTTATTTTCTATAACTGTAAAACCGATACATTTGCTCTGTCTCATCGTCAATATCCTGATACAGTTTTCCTCTGTCAGCCTAAATCCGGCTTTTTCTATAGTCCTCCAGGATGGAACATTGTCTTCCCTGATGGTCGCGATGATTTCGTCCTGCTCATACTGCTGCAGGAAATACCGGACATATGCCTTTGCCGCCTTTGCCGCCTCCGCCGCATATCCATGATTTCTGTATTCCCTTCCCACGAAATACACAATGCCGACTTTTTCCATATCTTTATAATAGGAGCATCCAACCGAACCAATCACTTCATGCGTATCTTTCAGTTCCACGGTATAAGCCAGATAATCGGCAGTGGAATCATCTTCGGCGGCCAGCTGGCGCGCTTCACCCACCTATTCATCCATCCAGCTGCCGCACTCTATGTCAAAGCCGACATCGTCGAAGCTGCCGTCAGATGCCATGGCGGAAAAAATCTGCCCGTCTGCCGTTTCTAAATCCCGGATAATCAGCCTGTCTGTTTTTATAAGCAAAATACTTCACCTCCTCGGATTCTGACTTCATTTCACCGACCGCAATAACGGCGTGTCGCTCTCGCCGGAATACCCCAGGCATTCCACTTTGCCAAATCCCGCTTCCCTCAAAAGCTCCATCTCATGCTCCAGGGTCAGCGGCGTGTCAAAGTGCACGAAGGTGTCCTCGGGAATCCCGCATTTCTTTCGCCTGCGGGCACATTCCGCGAACAGATACTCCTCCATCTCCTCCGATTCCGCTATATAGTCCACTTCCAGATAGCAGCCGCCGGGCTTCAGGCTGTCATACAGTTTTTTGAATACAATGAGCTTAGGAATTGTCGGAAAATAACTGCTGCAATTGCTTCAGGCAAAAGCCCGGAAATACAATAAAAATTGCCATAAACTTGCAGCAGTTATTTGTAGACAATTCCTTATCCTCTGGCTTAAAATGATGTAAAGTCTCAAAAGAAACCGCTGTGTCAAAGCAGGCCTCTCCGAAGGGGACCTGGAAATAGTCCCCCCGGATGCACCGGAGATTCCTGCGGCCATGCTTTTTCCGAAGCCGGTCCAGCATAGCCTGCTCTAAATCAATCCCTGTGACCGCCAGATCCGGCCGGAGCCGGAAGATTTCGTCCAGCTCCAGGCCGGTGCCGCAGCCGATGTCCAGGAGGGTCTGCGTCCTTTCCGGAATCATCTGAGCCATCCACTTATAGCAGTCTTTCCAGACGGACATATGCTCTTCATATCCCTCCACCCGGGCCGCGAAAAAGCTGCCCATCTCCTCCAGCGGCTCGTCCGCCGTATCCTCAAGCCATTTCTTTATTTTCGTTAATTCGTTTATTTTAATCTGTTTTTCCGTTTCTCTTGGTTTCCCGGATGTCCAAGGTTTCCCAAGGGCTTTCCGCAATCTCTATCTCCGCCCTTCTCCCGATATAGTTCCGGGGCAGTGATATCTTCCCTTCTTTTGCCAACTGTCTGGCCTTGCTCCTGGTGATATGGCAGACTTCCGCTGCCACTTTGTCCGCCCTGATTTTCAGCTCATAGGGATTGAAGATAATCAGCAGCTTTTTGCGGCATCTTTCCGCCTTTCCATCTATAGCGCTGTTCCCCTGGCATTCCATTTCCCGGTTCTGGCATTCCTGGTTCTCATCTCCCCGGCATCCCGACCTTCGGTCTTTCGCAGGAATCGCCCCGTCCACCGGAATCACCTCATAGGAAATATCCTCCCAGTCTATCTCCGCCCTGTTCCTGGCAAAGACGCCTTTGTCAGTGCCCCACCGCAGGGCGGCCTGGCCGTCATTCTCCAGGAAGCTGCGATATTCCTCCCCCGGAATCTCTTTCGGCCGTACTCTCTCATATATGGCAAGATTATACGTATGCCCGCACTTTTCGCACTGGTAGATCAGCCATACGTCAACCTGTCTCCCGTTGGCATTGACGCGGAAGTTCCCGGTGCTGCCGTAGACGCTTCTGCCCCCGCAGCCGGGGCAGAAGCGCAGGATTTTATACCCGGACACCGGGCGGATTCTGTATTCAGTTTTTTCAAAATAGCACATTTTGCATCTCCCTGATCGTTTCTTTCACGGAATATGCAAAGGCCATCACAGTACTCCTCGATTTTTATTTGCAATAGCCTCTGCTATGCAAACTGCTTGGGTGTCATCATAAGAACAAACTCCTCTCTATATCCAATCCTGTCTCAGGGCAGCGGCCCCTCTTCTCCCTATGTGCCGGAGAAACCTCTCCGCCGCTTTGGTCTTCCTCATCTTATCAGAGCCCCCCGCCCTTTTCCACCTCACACTTTTTTCAATACAACTATGCTCCAAACCTGCGGCCAGCCCAAATATAAATAACTCTCCTCGGGCGCGATGAGGAGAGAACCCCTCACAAACCGAATTCTGTCCATTGATGTCAGCAACCCCCAAAACTCCCCGCAGCAAGCCGCGGGGTCAAGAAAGGACCAAGCCTCTGGGCACAGCCATCTTAATCCACTCCTTCCGCCTCCCGCCTTTTATGCAAAATTTCATGCATATTCCGGAAAAATATTCATTCCGTTAATTTTTCTCCTATTTTTCGCAGAATCCATTGACATTTTATGCATTAAATGCTAGTATCTGTCCATTGGCTTTACTAAATGAAAGGCTGATGAATCTATCATGGGAGGATACATTATTTATGAAGAAACTGATTGCATTGCTATTGACTTCCGCCATGGCCCTGTCCCTGGCAGCCTGCGGCGGCACGCCTGCAGACAGCGGCAGCGGCGACTCAGAGGCCGGCTTCACCACCGCCGTACAGGGCAAGCTCACCATGGCCACCAATTCCACTTTCCCGCCCTATGAATACATAGAGGGCGGCAAGGTCACAGGCATCGATGCCGAAATCGCAGCGGCCATCGCCGAAAAGCTGGGCCTGGAGCTGCAGATTGACGACATGGAGTTCGATTACATTACAGAAGCCGTCTCCACCGGCAAGGCTGACATCGGCCTGGCGGGCATGACCATCACCCCTGACCGCGAGGAGGAAGTTGCCTTCACTGTCAGCTACGCCACCGGCATCCAGGTAGTCATCGTCAAAGAAGACAGCGACATCACCAGCGCAGACGACCTGACCAAGGACGGCGCGAATCATGCCATAGGCGTCCAGCGCAACACCACAGGCGACATCTACGCAAGCGGAGATATCGAGGAGGCGGGAAAAGGCACTGTGGACCGCTACAGCAAGGGGGCCGATGCCGTACAGGCGCTGGTCACCGGCAAGGTAGACTGCGTCATCATCGACAATGAGCCCGCCAAGGCTTTCGTGGCCGAGGTAGAGGGCCTGAAGATTCTTGATACCGAGTATGCCGTAGAGGACTATGCCGCGTGCATGAGCAAGGACAATACGGCGCTGTACGAAGCCGTGAATACCGCTCTGCAGGAACTGATCGCGGACGGCACCATACAGGGAATCGTCGACAAATACATCAACGCCGACTGATTCCGCCCTGCCGCGGACGGCGCATGCCCTGAACGGCTCTTCCGATATCAATAGCTATACTGCATAACGCTGAATACTGCCTAATGTAATCATGCGATTGAACCAGTCAGCGTTATGCAGTCTGGTTTCACGGCAAGTGAAATCGTTAGGCAGTATAATTTATACTGACGGTCACTAAAACTTGCCAAGCAACCCGACCCACGAGCGAAAGATGCTGGAGACATCGCGGCAAATTTCATCGCTCGTGAGTATAAAACGTCTGCTCCCCACGGCACCGGCCCATGTCCGGATGCCGGGCGGGGCAGATGCCAAACTATAATAAGGAGAATTGCACATGAGACCCTCCGCCTCCCAAAGCTGGCCCCTGGTGGCGCCGGATTGGATCCAGAACGGCCCTGAGTGGCTGAACGACTTCGGCTATGATGTCTATAAAAGCTTCATCTTCGACGACCGGTACCAGATGTACCTGAAAGGCCTGGGCAACACCCTGCTCCTGACCTTCCTGGCGCTGCTCATCGGAGTGGCCTTGGGAATCGTCATATCCCTGATTCGAGTCTCCTGGGACAAGAACCACACAGAGATGCACGGCCCCATCAAACCCGTCCTGGGCTTCCTAAACGCCCTGGCCAGGGTATACCTGACGGTCATCCGGGGCACCCCCGCGGTGGTGCAGCTGATGATCATGTACTTCATCGTCTTCGCCTCCAGCCGCAACAAGGTCATGGTGGCCGCCCTCTCTTTCGGCATCAACTCCGGAGCCTATGTGGCGGAGATCATCCGGGGCGGCATCATGTCCATCGACGAGGGCCAGATGGAGGCCGGGCGCAGCCTGGGCTTCGGCTATGTGTCCACCATGCGCTATATCATCCTGCCCCAGGCTTTCAAGGCCGTGCTGCCCACCCTGGCCAACGAGTTCATCGTGCTGCTGAAGGAAACGGCGGTGGCAGGTTATGTGGGCCTGACCGACGTGACCTACGCCGGCAACATCATCGGCGGCAACTGCTACGATTATCTGTTCCCGCTGCTGATGTCCGCCCTGATCTATCTGGTGCTGGTCATGTTCTTCACCTTCCTGGTAGGGAAGTTAGAAAGGAGGCTGAGAAGCAGTGAGCGCTGAGTACATCATTCAGGCCAAAGAATTGCGCAAATCTTTCGGCGGCGGCGAAATCAAGGCTCTGGACGGAGTCACCGCCGACATCCGCAAAGGCGAGGTAGTCGTAGTCATCGGTCCCTCCGGCTCCGGCAAATCCACGTTTCTGCGGTGCCTGAACCTGCTGGAAGTGCCCACAGGCGGACAGGTTCTGTTCGAGGGCGTGGACATCACGGACAAAAAAGCCGACATCAACCTCCACCGCCGGAAAATGGGAATGGTGTTCCAGCATTTCAACCTGTTCCCCCATATGACGATTCTGAAGAACATGACCCTGGCCCCCGTGAAGCTGCTGCAGAAGCCACAGGCGGACGCGGAAGCCCAGGCGAAGGCCCTGCTGGAGCGGGTGGGCCTGGCCGACCGGGCGAACGCCTATCCCAGCCAGCTCTCCGGCGGCCAGAAGCAGCGCATCGCCATCGTCCGGGCGCTGTGCATGGATCCGGAGGTCATGCTCTTCGACGAGCCCACCTCCGCCCTGGATCCGGAGATGGTGGGGGAAGTGCTGGAGGTCATGAAAGAGCTGGCCAAGGAAGGGATGACCATGGTGGTGGTCACCCACGAGATGGGTTTCGCCAGGGAAGTGGCCGACCGGGTCATCTTCATGGCGGACGGGAAAATCGTGGAGGAGGGCAGGCCCGAGGAAATCTTCTCCGCCCCGCAGCAGCCCCGAACCCGGGAGTTCCTGGCGAAGGTGCTGTAGAATCCTGCCGGGCCGCAGCATACTATAGCAAAGGGGCTATCGGGAAACCGCATTTAAATGCGTTTTTCCACGACAGCCCCTCGTCTTTCCATTCTCTGTCATCTCCGGCCTCAATCCTTACGGCCCATTTCCCGCACGATACGCTGGATGCTCTTCTCCGACAGGAAGTACCTGTCCGCCAGTTCGCCGATCCCCGCCCCCTGCTTCCAGTCCGCAAAGATGGCTTTGTTCCTGCCAAGCAGCTCCTGCCTGATTCTGGTGCCGCTTCCCCAGGCCTGTCTGTTCTCCGCCTTTTTGGGGATGTAGATGCTCTCTCCGTCCACGTACCGCTGGATGATTTCTATGACTTCCATCGGCAGAATCTCTTCTGCTCTCCTATAGCCCATCATGCCCTCCTGAAATTGTATATTCTCCTAAGGGAGCACGGCTATAGCAAATTTATCTTTTATACTCGTGAACGCATTTAATTGCCGTTTTCAACTCCGGATTGCCGATGCGTTCACTCGTTATCCTGTACAGACGGCAATTATTGGCGTTTGTGGTTATAAATTGCGATAGCCTGTGCTACGCAATCAGCTCGGGTCTTCCCATAAAACAAGCCTCCTTTTTCATATTCTGTGCGAATTTATTCCATGCGAACTTAATCCGGGCAAGGAATCTGCATCCCTGCCCCACACATATGATACCGAAAAAACGCCTTCCCGTCAAGAGCCTGTCCAAGACTTTCGCCTGGCGCTATCCGCTCGTCATCCAATGCACAATTCCTCGTACAGCCGGGCTACGACACCCTGTCAATTACCTGAATCTCTTCCCGCAATCCAGGCATGGAACAACGGCTTGCAGGCCGGATAGATTTCCTTAAAATACTGATACCTTTCCTCATATCTGGCGGCCAGTTCCGGCTCCGGCTCTACGGTCTCCACCACTTTCACGATTCTTTCGGCGGCTTCCTCCACGCTTTTGTACTCGCCGCAGGCCACGGCTGCCAGCATGGCTCCTCCCATGGAGGGCCCTTCCTCGCTCTCCGGCACATCCACCTTCAGGTTCAGCACATTGGCCACAATCTTTTTCCACAGGGGGCTCCTGGCGCCGCCGCCGCAGATCTTCGTGCGCTCCAGCCGGATGCCCAGGGACTTCGCCACCTCCAGGGAATCCCGCAGGGCGAAGGCCACGCCCTCCAGCACCGCCTGGGTCATGTCCGCCCGGGTGGTGTCCATGCTCATGCCCAGGAAGACAGCCCTGGCGTCTGGATTGTTGTGGGGCGAGCGCTCTCCCATCAGATAAGGGAGGAAGTACACATGGTTCTCCCCCAGCTTCTCGATGGACTGCTGCTCTGTGGCGTAGTCCTTCGTCCCGATGATTTCGTCCATCCACCATTTGTTGCAGCTGGCCGCGCTGAGCATGCAGCCCATGAGGTGATAGCTCCCGTCGGCGTGGGCAAAGGAGTGCAGCGCGTTGTGGCTGTCCACCCCGAACTGCTTCGAGGAGATGAAGATGGTGCCGCTGGTGCCCAGGGAGATGTTGCACATATTGTCCCCCACCGTTCCGGTTCCCACCGCCGCCGCGGCATTGTCCCCGGCCCCTGCCGCCACTTTGACGGATGCGGGGACGCCCAACTCCTGTGCCGCCTGGGGAAGCAGGGTGCCAACGGCCTCATAGCTCTCATAGTATTTCGCCAGCTGGGACACCTGGATGCCGCAGATATCGCACATCTCCTTGGACCACTGACGGTTCTTCACGTCGAACAGCAGCATCCCTGACGCGTCCGACACATCCGTGCAGTGCACGCCGGTGAGCTTGTAGGCGATGTAGTCCTTGGGCAGCATGATCTTCGCAATCTTCGCGAAATTCTCCGGCTCCTTGTCCTTCACCCAGAGGAGCTTGGGCGCGGTAAAGCCCGCGAAAGCGATGTTCGCTGTGTACGCCGACAGCTTCTCTTTGCCGATCACCCTGTTCAGGTATTCCGTCTCCGCCCCTGTCCTGCCGTCGTTCCAGAGGATGGCAGGTCGGATTACATTGTCGTCTTCATCCAGAATCACCAGGCCGTGCATCTGGCCTCCGAAGCTGATGCCTGCCACCTGGGACTTGTCCACGTCCCGAATCAGTTCTTTGATGCCCAGAACGGTTGCCTCGTACCAGTCCTGAGGATTCTGCTCCGACCAGCCGGGCTGGGGAAAATACAGGGGATATTCCTTTGATACGATGTTGACAATCTTTCCGTCGCTGTCCATCAGCAGCAGCTTCACGGCAGATGTCCCTAAGTCTATACCTATGTAAAACATATGTCATTCCTCCTGACGATAGCTTTCGTCCATTTATATCCTGACAGGCCTGGGCTTCGGATGCAGTCCCCTTGCGCCCGGGCTTCGGACCGCCCTGGCAGGGCACCGGGCAGCGTATCCTCTGCGGCCCTCAGTCCTCCAGATCCAGATTCTTTCCCTTCAGCCCCAGAAAACTCCCTTCGTCCAGGCCGCCCTCCGCATGGCCAATCAGCCACTTGTTCACGGCGGTGAGCATGGCGTCCTCATCTGTGACGCCTGCGCCGGACCAAACCTCCGCCACCTTCCTGTGGCTGCCTTTCAGGGGATAATTCGTCCCCCTGGGCAGAACGATGGCCATCTGGAACCCTTCCTCGCCTGTATGGCAGGGCGCGTAGTGCAGGGTGGTGGCATAAATCTCCACCGCGGTCCCGGCAGGCACCAGGAAAGCCTCCACCTTGGACGTGTCGTAAGTATGGTCAGCTTCTACATCCGTCAGCAGCCCCAGCAGCAGCACCGCGTCCTTTGCGGCCACGTTGATTTCGGAATCCCTGTGGTACTCCAGGGCGTTGAGCCTGGTGTTGTGCCCGTTGCAGTATCCAATCTGGATCGGCATCTCCCCGTAAATCACCCTGGAGAGTTCCTCCATCACGGGCAGCGCCTCCAGCGCCTCCACTGAGGGCTCATAGACCACGTCCCCGGGGACCGGCGTTTTCTTCAGCTCCTCCACCAATCCGGTGAAGTCCACGTTCTCCACCACCCTGCCGTACCTGCCGAACGCGGCGTCTGTCACTTTCAAAATCTTCATTTCATGTTCCTCCTACTTATACTGCATAACAGTTAAAATTTCCGAGCAGCCTGACTACATAACGCCAGCTATATACGATTAACCAATGAAGTATGGTAAATTCCGGCGTTATGTTTCCTTTCACCGTGCAATACCAGACAACCCCCGGTACTGTCGCTTCCTCGTTTCCGTTTTGTCTGGAATTTTGGAGACATCGCCTCTCGTCAAAGCCCCATAGCCTTTTTCCAGGCCTGCGCAATCAGCTCATGCCCTGCGGCGGTGGGATGGACACCGTCCCCTGACCAGCGCGCTGCCGGGAATTTCTTCTGCGCCTCGTCAAAAGCCTCCTGCAGATCCACGTAATCCAGGCGGAACTCCTCCGCCAGCCTGCGGGTCACGTCCCTGCGGGCTTTCACCTCACCGGAGAATCTCTCCCACTCCGGATCCGTGGCCAGGCCGGGAATGACATAGGCCCCCATGAGGACCATGCGCACGCCCGGCAGCGCAGCGAAAGTCTCCCGCAGCAGAATCCTGTATACTTCTTCAAACAGAGGAGCGCTCACCCCATTGCGGTTTCCCAGCTCATGCCACACATCGTTCACGCCGATCAGAATCGTGATCACATCCGGCTTCAGGTTCAGGCAGTCCTTCTTCCACCTGGCCAGCAAATCCACCACACGATTGCCGCTGATGCCACAGTTCATGACCTCGCAGTCCCCGTCCCGGGCCATCAGCTCCGCCTCCAGCAGGCGCGGATAGCCGCACCCTGTGGCATACGGATTCTCATAATCCCCTCTGCCGCAATCCGTGATAGAGTCCCCTTGAAACAAATATCTCATGACTTGCTCCTTTCCAGCCGAAACAGAATAAATCCATTTTCTTTTATCTTACACCAATATCGGACATATTTCCATGAAAATATGATATCCGGCCTATTTTTCTTTCAGCGTGAAGGACGCGGACAGCGCAAGACATGAAAAGAAGAGTTGCCATAAAGCGGACAACCAGGTATAATATCATTTGAATCATAGAATTCATATAAAAAAGAAAGAAGGTAATTCTCATGAAAAGAAGCTTACGCGGAAAAGCCTTCATGCTTTTCCTGGCCGCTGCTGCCGTCTTTGCGACAGTCTCCTGCGGTGCTCCCGAATCCACGGGAAATGAAAGTTCCTCCCCTGAAAGCGTATCGGAGCAGCCCTCCGGGGAACAGAGCTCTGAATCTGAAGAGGAAAGCACCGAAGAGCAGTCTTCCTCTTCCAGGAAAAATCCCCTGGCGGACAACGCTTCGGCCCTGGCCCTGGTGGAAAGCTACGGCAGTTTCGCCGAAGCCCACGACGCTTTCACCACCACATTGGCCCGGGAGGAAAACGATGATTATTCCATCCCCGAGCCTCCCGAGGGGCTCTTCGACCTGGTCTCCTATCCCTCCAAGGTGGGCGACCTGGCAGCCTATGTGTCCAGCGACCCCGGCGACGGCCAGAAGCATCCCATCATCATATGGGTGGTAGGCGGCTGGGGCAACGGCATTGACGACTTCCCCTGGTGCTATCCCGCATGGGACAATGACCAGACAGGCTCCGCTTTCTGGCAGGCCGGACTGCTGACCATGTACCCCTCTTTCCGGGGCGGCAACGGCAATCCCGGCCATTATGAGGCGCTCTTCGGCGAGGTGGACGATATCATATCCGCTTACGAGTACGCGGCCTCCCTGCCCTATGTGGATCCTGACCGCATCTATCTGGGCGGCCACAGCACAGGCGGGACCCGCGCTCTGCTGGCATCCGAATACACCGATAAGTTCCGGGCAGTCTTCTGCTTCGGCGCAGTGGACGAGGTGAAGTACCACAACAACAGCCAGTTCACTTTCGACACCGACAATGAGGACGAGTTCACCATGCGCTCCCCCATCCACTGGCTGGACAATGTCAAGAGCCCTACTTTCCTCATCGAGGGCAGGGACGGCAATTCCGCCAATCTGGAGCGGATGGAGGCAGCCACCGACAACGAGAACATCCACTGCTATGTGATCGAGGGCGCGGACCATTTCTCCACCCTGGCTCCCCTCACCAGGCTGGCGGCCCAGAAGATTCTGGCTGATACCGGCGCGGAAGTCTCTATCTCCATCACGCAGGAGGAACTGGACGCCGCTTTCGCCCAGACGCCGGAAACGCCTGTGCCCGTGATGACGCAGCGCACTGTGGACTGGCTGGGCCTGACTTTCTCCTGCCCTCATCCATGGTTGTTTCAGCATTCCTCGGAGGAGGACGATCTTATAGTCTGTTCCCGCTATGAGGAAGACAATGCCTGGGATATGTCCGTCCTGTATCTCTCCGGCCTTACTTTACAGGATGGCAGCAGCCTGACGGATCTGGCGGACTCTTTGAGAGAGAACGGCTATGAGGCCATAGAGACCACCATCGGCGGCGCTCCGGCCGTTGACTGCACAGGCATAGTCCAGGATGACGAGGGCTATTCTTACTACGAACGCTATGTCATCATCCAGAACGGCGACTTCTATGTCACCCTCGATTACATGATTCCTGAATCCTATCTGGGAGAAGCGCAGCCGCTGTTCCAGAGCGTTCTTGACAGCGTCTCAGTGGAACCGGTAGAATAGACAAAATCCTGAATGCCAAAAGAGGCTGCTGCAGACAAAAAATCTGCTTCAGCCTCTTTTCATTCTCAGCGCCTGTAAATACTACACTTTCTGATCCACCTTTGCTACAACGACTTCCAGCCCGGTATTTCTCAGACATTCGACATATTTCTCCGGCGTCCCGTCATCCGTGACCACGATATCCAATTCGTTTATGGCGGCAAACTTCAGCGCGTTGCGGACACCAAATTTAGAGTGGTCGGCCAGCACGATTGCCTGACTGCTGTCATTGATGACCCGGCGGCGTATGTATCCTGTGTCTGTAGGATTGTCCGTAAAATGCGTCTCCGTGATGCCCGTAGCCCCAATGAAAGCCTTGTCGATATTGAACATCTTCAGATTCTCTTCTGTCTGAAAGCCCTGCATCTCCAGAGAGCCCGGCTGCAGCTGCCCGCCCAGAAGCATGACAGTACAGTCCAGCACCCCGCTCATGGCCATTCCTATCCGCAGAGAATTCGTGACTACCGTAATGGGGACCACATCTTTCAGATACTGCGTCATCGCCATCACAGTGGTTCCATCCTCAAGATAGAGAGTGTCACCCCTGTCCACCAACTTTGCGGCAGCCTGCCCGATTGCGTTCTTTTCCTGCACATTCTTGGCAGAATTGACTTTGAAATCCGCCTGGTTCACCCCGGCGCCCTTTATGACCGCGCCGCCATAGACGCACTGTATATATCCCAGTTTCTCCAGGAATTTCAAATCCCTTCGGACAGTCTCTATGGATATATCGAATCGCTCCATCAGGTCACTGTTCTTCACCATACGATTTTCATTTACCATCTTGATAATCTGTTCCCGCCGTTCCTGATTCACTCGCCCTACCTTGCTTTCTTCACGATTCTATAGTCAAAGTCCTATTGAAAGAAATACCATATTTTGTCAATCCTGTCAAGATACAATCAATTTTGGTCTTTCGCTTCCGCCTGTTCGCGGCAGTATTTTGACCATATTTTTGGCTCTACGCTGAAATCTTCCAGCTCTGGCAGATTCCATGACTCGCAGTGATATGCAATCCCGAACTCCTTAAGGCTCTGGTACAGCGCACGGTTCCTCTCCACCTGGCCGTCAAAGTCCATATACAGATTGTAGTACTCATCCTGAATCTTCGATTTTCTCACATGATTCCTGTATTCTTCCGTGCCGGCAGCCTCCAGAGCCTTCTCCCAAAGTCCGGTCATCTCTCTTGCGAAATCCCTGTCTTCATCGCTTTCCAGAGGCAGATATCGCTCTGGGCGGTCGTCCAGATGCATGTGGCTTTTGGCTGCTTTCTGCGCCGTCCTGTCGATGTATTCCCTGATGTAGCGCCAGCCCTCGCCATAGTAGTCCTGCAGGAACTCGTCCATCAGCTCAAAGTATCTTTCTTTCGTCATGTCGGGATTCCAGAGGAGTTTTGCCAGCAGATAGCCCCGCAGCTCGCCGAACTCACCTGATACCGCCTGATAGTTCCCCTGCTCATGGACGCCTACAACATTGTGTTCCTTGAAGAACCGTACATTATCCCACAGGATGTGGAGGTTCGGGTAAGGGGCAAGGTAATGGGCGAAATCCGTAGTGTAGTCCCAGATATAGAGCTTTTCGCTGACTTTCGCCCAATCTTCTATCGTCTGACGAAACGCCGCATTCTCCTCGCAGTCCGCGTCGTCCATCCGGTGGGCGAAGCTGCACTCCACTGAGCACAGACGGATGATGACATTGTCCGCAGGCACGATGGTCTTCGGTGTTTTCCTGGTGTACCGATAGGCCAGGGTATCCACTTGTACGTCCGGATACTCCGCCCTGATCTCCCCGGCGATGCGGTTCACAAAAGTGAGCAGGGAACCCATGGGAGACCCCTCCGCCTCGTCTATGGCGCGGCACTTTTCGCACTGGCAGCCCAGGCCCTCAGGATAGGAATCATTCTGGGAGACGGAAATGATGGCAGCTCCCGGATTTTTCGCAAGCCACTTGCGCACATTGCCCAGCACTTTTCGATAGACCGCCTCATCGGTCAGGCAGGGCTGCACATCCGGTACATGGGGTTCTTCCGTCAGCGCTGACAGCGTGTGGACGAATCCTTCCGCATATAGCGATGTATCCGGTACATCCGTCCTCTTGCCGCCGGTGCAGTTCACCTTATTCCTGGAAGCGAAATCATGATTCTTGATATAGTCATACCAGTTCAGGTCCCGGTACTCTAAAACAGGGCTGTACAGGACACGGATGCCTTCCGGTACCTCCACGGTCTGCGCCTCGTGGATGACAGTGCAGTCGCTGGCATAGAAGCGCACGCCCATATAATCCTCCAGCAGGGAGTAGACGCCGTAGCCCGCGCCCCTGTCGTTTCCGCCGGTGATGAATAAGCGGCTGCCCTCCCCAAGGATGGCATATCCGTCATTCTTCAAAGATGCCCTCGACTGCCGCACCAGTTCGGTATCCCGGTTCGTGGTGCCGATGACGATTTCGTATGCCGCGGCCCCGTCCTCGTCCATCACCCGCAGCTCCTGCCTGATGGCCTCCCGGATGATCCGGACAAAGGTCTCGGCCGCCTCTGTCAAAAACGGAGACGCGCCTTTCGGGCACACCACTGCATATTCAGAAATGTCCTTGCCGCATATCAGTACTTTTTTAATCGGAAATCCGTTTTCCATTCTACTCCTCCGCTTTGTTTTTCCGTGACAGTTCTCTGCAGTATTTAGGCCACATCTTAGGCTCCAGACTGAAATCCTCCAGCTCCGGCAGCTCCCATGGCTCACAGAACCATGTGATGCCGGCCTCTTTCAGATTCTCATAAAAGGCCCTGTTGCGTTCAATCTGTTGGTTGAAATCCGTATACAGGTTATAGTACTCATTCTGTATCCTTGATTTCTTCACATGCTTTCTGTGCTCCTCAGTCCGCGCCTCCTCCAGAGCTTTTTCCCAGAGCTCTGTCATCAAATCCGCGAAGCGCATCCCTGTCTCGCTGTCCACGTCATCCGCAGGGCGGTACTCATCGGGCTTATCATAAATATGCAGATGGGTCTCGGCCGCCTTTGCCGAAGTCTTGTCAATATATCTCCTGATATGCCGCCAGCCTGCGCCGTAATAGGCTTCCAGGAATTCATCCATCATGGCGAAATACTCTGTTTTGGTCATATCAGGATTCCAGAGCAGATTCGACAGCAGATATCCCCGCAGCTCACCGAACTCGCCGGACAGGGACTGGTAGTTCCCCTGCTCATAGATGCCCGCCACACCATTGTTCTTAAAGAACTGAATATTGTCCCAGAGAATGGCCAGATTCGGGAAAGGCGCAAGGTAATGGGCAAAATCCGTAGTGTAATCCCAGATATACATCCTCTTGCACAGCCTGCTCCAGGTCTGGAGGAGGTTCTTGAAGTCCACGTTCTCTTCGCAGTCCGTGCCGTCCAGGGGATGAGCGAAGCAATATTCGATGGAACAGAGCCGGATGGCTACATTCTCCGCAGGAACCATTTTCCTTGGAGGCTTTCTGGTATACCGATAGGACAGGGTGTCCACCACCACATCCGGGTACTCCTCCCTGATGTCTCCGGCGATGCGGTTCACAAAAGCAAGCAAAGAACCCATGGGCGTACCGCCCTCCGCCTCATCGATGGCGCGGCATTTTTCGCACTGACAGCCCAGGCCTTCCGCATGGGAATCGTTCTGGGAGACAGATATGACGGAGGCATCGGGATTCTCAGACAGCCATTTCTTCACATTGCACAGCACGGTCTGGTACACAGTCTCATCCGTCAGGCAGGGCTGGCTGTCTATCTCATGCCCCCCGCCGTTCAAAATAGACAGGGTATGTACGAAACGCTCCGCGTACACATTGGCCTCCGGTTTATCCGTGCGCCTGCCGCAGACGCTGTTGAGCTTATTCCTGCAGGCCAGGGAGAGATCCTCCATCCGGTCGTACCAGCCGATGTCCCGGTACTCGAATCGGGGGCTGTACACAACACGGATATCCCTTGGCACCTCCACGGTCTCCGCCTCACGGATGACCGTACAGTCGCTTGCGAAAAAACGGACTCCCACATAGTCCTCCAGCAGGGAATAGACGCCGTAGCTCACGCCCCTGTCCAGATTGCCGGTGATGAACAGGCGGCTGCCCTCCGCCAAAATGACATATCCATCATTTTTTACGGATGCCTTGGCCTGCAGCACGGCTTCGGTATTCCGATTGGTATCGCCGATGACGATTTCATGTGCCGCCGTCTCGTTCTCGCCGATTACCTGCAGTCCGCATCCCACCGCCTTTTGGACCATCTCCGCCAGGGTGTCCACAGCATCTTTCACGCACTGCGCAGCCTCTCTCGCACAGACGATTCTGTACTCGGAAATGTCCACGCCGCAGATCAACATTTTCTTTACGGGAAATTCATTTGCCATTTGTATTGCCTCCCTTCATTTATGCTCCTTCGGGTATGATTTCGGCTCCCTCCGCCTCCTTTCCGAAAGGAGGCAGGGAGAGCCTCATATCTATTTCCTGAGAAATCAGTCCGTATATCCGTAGTACTCGTTCAGCTCATTCAGCAAAGGCTCCCACATTCCTCTGTTCTCCTCGATGAACGCGTCCCAGGCCGCCTCGATGTCATCATTGTTTACCGCCAGCTCCGCCACCTTGGAACCCACATCGACGGAATAGATATCCTTCGCGTTGCTGCTATAATTGGCGTAGTTTATCTGAACAGGAACGATATTTCCCTTGTCCTTTGCCTCGAACACTGCGCGGGTATCATCGATATCGCACTGCTTGATACTCTCAACTGCGCCTGTATATCCGAAATCGTCGCCGCACCAGCCGAGCAAAGCCAGGGGCGCGCGGGAAGGATACTCTGTGGTCTGGATGTAGCGGGGATTCCCCTCCGCATCGTACTCCCAGTCTACATCAGGAATGCCCAACTGCGCTGCCGCGGACCCTTCCTTGCCGGCAAACCAGTTCATCACGTCCAGAATCCTCTCCAGAGTCTTGGCATCCGTCTTGGGGGAGAATACATGCGCTGTCCAGGAATTGCTGACAGCACTGATCCAGGAGGTTCCGTCGTCGGCGATTACATGCGCTACGCCGATGTCCTCATATTCATGGTCCGCACTGCTCTTCACATAACCGTCGCGGTAGGAAGACAGCCCCCCCGCCATGCCCGTATCGTAAAACGCCGCCAATGTGCCGGACATCATGGAAGCGCGGGCATCGTAAGCGTCATTGACCACCGCAAAGTCGGGATCGATCAGCCCCTCCTTGTACCATTCCCTCATGGTGGTTATAAGCTTTATCCACTGCTCCCTCTGTCCCAGCGGCGTCCAGATGAAGCCGTCCTCGCCCTCATAGAACGAGTTGTTCATGATACCGTACAGATTCCGGAACATCCATACCATCGTGCCGATTGCGGTGCTCACATAAGCGCCGTCGTTGGTCAGTCCCGCAGCCTTGACTTTCTGCAGATATTCCTTCAGCTCGGATTCCGATATGGTGTAATCGGCTCCCAGATCCTCCATGCCCACTTCCTTTGCCCAGTCCTGTCTGTACACCAGGGAGATATGGGATATGACCGGATCCATCTCCAGATAGTTGCCATAGACGCCGTGGGGAATGGCATAAATCCTGCCGTCCACTGTAAGCAATTCTTTTTCCCCTGTGGCTTCAATCATCCTGTTGATGTCAGGCCATCTCGTCTCCCATCCTTCCGGCAGCGGCTGCAGCAGCCCCTGATTGATATAATCATAATATTCCACATAGTTGATGCCTTCCCAGATTGCCGCATCCGGCAGTCCGTCTCCGCTGATCCACAGGCGGAACTTCTCGTCGGCGGCGTTGGGCTCGTTGGCCCATATGTCCATGTCCACGTTGAAGCGGTCGGCCACATACTTATAGAAATCGTCGGATGTATAGTCCGTACCTGCAATCGTATTGTAAGAGGTCATGCTGAAAGAAATCGTCTCGGCATAATCCGATCCGCCTGCCGATTCCCCTTCCGCGTTTCCCGTATCCTCAGAGCCGTCCTCTTGTGCCGAACTCTCCTCGGAGCCATCAGAAGACTCTGCCGGGCTGGATTCCGGGGCGCTGCCGGAATCATCTTTCGTTCCACCGTCCGTCCCTCCACATCCGGCCAGGGCGGAAATCGTCATCGTTCCGCACAAAAGCAACGCGGCAAATTTCTTTACTCTTCTCATACCTTTCTCCTTTCAAAATGAAAACGACTCAACATTTACCAGCCATATTCCTCGTAATGCTTCTTCACTTCCTCGTTGAACTCAGCACCTCCGGGGAAATTGAGGCTCTTCAGAATGCCGGGGCAGCATCCCGCCTCCAGCATGGTCTCCACCATCACGGACGTAATGCTCCACATGATAAAGTCGGATGCGATTCCGGATGCCGCGGCAAACCTGGTTTTCAGTCCCTCCACATCCATCATTGCTTCGGCGGCAGGCGCACAGTTGTCCAGCGCAAGGGTCACGAACTCATGCAGCCTTTTTCCGGATTCATGGACCGGATCCACCGCCCGGGCATATTCCATGCTGGTCAGGGCGATTACTCTCACTCCCGCCTGCACACTGTCATAGGCCAGGTTCACCACCTCCAGCGTGCGCCCCGACACAGAACTGACGAACAGGACATCTCCCTCTTTCAGCTCGGTCTTATCCGCTTCGTACAATTGATAGCAGACCGGACCCCCGCCTCTGTTGAACAGATCCATTTCGATGGAGTGGCAGATTCTGCCAAAGTAGACACGTTTGCCATGCATGAGGGCATCGGCCACCATTTCCCCCGCTTTCTGAATCGCTTCCCGCTGCGTGCTCCTTACCTTGAACAGCAAATCCGATACAGCCTGTTGATAACAATCAAGTAAATTCATAGTTTTTCTCCTATTCCAGTTCCCTATCCGGAACTTATACTGCTTAACAGCTAAAATTTCCGAGCGATCTGACTACTTAACGCCAGCCATATACGTTTGACCGATACAGTATGGCGAATTCCGGCGTTATGCAGTTTACATATAAAATATGTTCTCCTGATGCTGCGCGATGACAGCCTTGTTGTAGGCGTCACCGCCGTCGATATTGCCGCTCATGAACACAGGCGGCTGGATTCCCTGCTCCCATAACAGTTCACAGGTCCGGGCGATGACCGCATTCAGGATCGCGGCTCCCACAACCGTGGAAGTGGACGCAATCTTCTGTGCGAAGCCCTCCAGTTCAATCGCGGCATCGCCCAGATCCCCATGATTGTCAATCAGGATATCCGCAAAGTCGTAGAGTTTCTTTCCTGACGGATGTCTGGAAGACACTGATGTCGCCGTATTCATGTTGGTGACCACGATTACGGTGACCCCCTTCTCCTTTGCCGCCTTTGCCATATCGATGGTCACTGCGTTCCGTCCCGATACCGAATGGATGATGATCGCATCGCCTTTCTCCGCAGGCAGAGAATCGAAGATTACCTGGCCATAATCCGTCAGACGTTCCATCTCGCTGCTCATAGTGATGGGAGATACCTCCAGCATCATCCCCGGAACCCGGACAGGGTTCACCGTCACCATGCCGCCCGTCCTGTAGAACAGTTCCAGCGTGATCAGACCCGCATGGTTACAACCGAATGCAAAAACCGAGCGCTTTTCTTTGTTGGCGTCAGCCAGGACAGCCGCCGCTTTTTCCATGGCTTCCCCTTCCTTTGAAAAGACTTCCTCCATGATTTCTGTAATCCGATTGTAGTAAACATTCACAGTACTCATTTTTACCCCCTTTCATATCAGGCTTCCTTCGGACAATATCAATCCGGAAACAGCCCTTTCAGCAGGAAAGGCGCGAACTCTTCCTCTATCATGTCTTTCAGATTCCTGAACTGTTCTCCTTCCGCCATCCTCTGCCGGATCGCGCAGCCCACCACCGGGTCAGCGAAAGGACGGTCCACCACTGCGTCCGGATAGACCTTCCATATATCCTCGCGGAATGTATCGAACATCCTGCCGCAGCCTTTCCATGTCCCCCCGGAAGCTACGATAGGGCCCTCCCAGATGCCGCCATGCCGCCTGAGCAAGGTAAGCACCTGCAGGGACAGCTCATGGGCCGCGTCCTCATATAACTTCAGCGCCACTTCATCGCCCCGTCCTGCCGCTTCCGCGGTGAGATAGGTTGCCGATGCCGCCAATTCCCGGGAATCCGGATTCCTGACCAGCCTTTCTATCATGTCCCACGGCCGGGACAGATTCCATTTCTCCATCAGCATTTCCAGGAGGACAGTCTTCGGACCGCGTCCGTCGTAGGCATAGATGGCGGCTTTCAATGTCCTTATCCCCAGGTCGTATCCGCCTCCCTCATCCCCCAGCACGGCGCCCCAGCCGCCCACCGCGTCCCGGAACCCGGGCTGGACCAAAAAGGCGTCCGAACCGGTTCCGGCCTGGGCCACTACGCCATAGAGCACGCCGGCAGCCGCCAGCGCCACCTCGCCTTCCCCATAGTAACAGCAATTCCTCACCGGACGCCGGCTCTTCAAAGCATCCAGCAGCATCTCTCCATCGCCTACAACGCTCAGGGTCACGTTCTCTATCCCATCTATATCTTCCGGAATCAATTCCGCAGCCAGATGATGCATCTCCGCGGCTATCCGTTCCACCGGCTTGAAATTGGAATTCACGCCGGAGACCCGGGCCGTATTTATGACATGCAATGTTTCATCATAAAGGACTGCCTGAAGCTTTGTCCCGCCCCCGTCCGCAGCAATGTAATATTTCATCGGAACGCCCTCCGTTCTCATCGCATTTTTTGTAAATCTTCTTCGTGAGCACAAAATACACGACTGCCATCGACGAGCCTCCCCTTCAGGACGATACGGTACAGGCCGCTGCTCTCAATAGTCAAATCTTTATACAAATATTATCATGTGTTCATAATGTTGTCAATATGTTTTAAGCATATCTATTTATTTTTTCATTTTTATGACTACTTTATGTCGTATTTTACATTCTTTTTTCAAAATCTGCCAAAATATCCCAATATAAATCAATTTTATTTTCATTTTGACATATATTTTAATGTGCTTTTCTGATTATTATATTTTATATATTGTCACAATATTGCCATTTATAAGCCACAAAGTAGTCATCTTTAAATGCTCACGCCGGGGAACATGGCTGATCTTTTCAGCCGCGAGCATTAATTATCGGGAAATACCGGCCTCATGAAGTCCTCTAATGAAGAATCTGGCCAAGATGTGCAGAATTTCTTGCGGAAAAATATGAGGGGCGCCACAGCGGCATCCCCTCATTGCATACTTCAATATCAACTCAGTTTCTCATCCCCTGAATCTGTTCAGGCAGGCGTAGAGCTCCTGGATTCTGGGCTTCGCCAGGCCGCAGGGCACGAAAGAACCGGCGAAAGGCTTCCAGCCCTCTCTTTCCCAGGCATTCCAGATGGTCTGCACCGTCTGGCGCACAGTCCTCTTTCCGTCCATGACCTGCTCCAGACCATAGCACAGCAGATGTGCCAGGGCGTTGACCTGCTCCGGATCCAGCAGCTGCTCCAGGTAGCGCACATTGACTTCCTCCCTGTCCAGGGAAAAGGATTCCAGGCCGAAGGACTTGGTCTTCATATGCTCGTGGCGGCTGTCTCCACGTCCGCCGCGGTCGCCGCCTCTGCCTCTGTTGTCATTGCCGTCTCTGCCGCCATGGTCGCCACGGCTCTCGCCGACACTGTATCCCCGGTCGCCGCCTCTGCCGTCTCTTCCGCCGCGGCCTCTTCCATCATATCCGCTTCCATCCCCTTGTCCATCGCCATCGTTTCCGCCGCTATAGCCGATATTCCTGCGCCCCGGTTCCTTGCCGTCCCATCCTCTGCCCCGTCCTTTCTGGGCTTTCCGGAAAGCCGGGAGCACCCTGTCGAACTCCGGCACCGCGAATCCCGGCGCTTTCACCCTGGGAGCGGTGTGGCCGTCGCACAGGGCCTTCACCCGGTCCGTGATGTCCACGGGGCGGTAACAGTCCATCATCAGGATATGGTCGGCGATATAGAAGAACGCGCCGGAGCTTCCGGCCACCAGTATGGTGGAGATTCCGGCTTTCCCGTAAAGCTCCCCGGCCCGCTCCAGGAAAGGCGTGATGGGCTCCTTGTCCCGGACGATGACCTGCTGCATGAACTCATCCCGGACCATGAAGTTGGTGGCGGAGGTGTCCTCGTCAATCAGGAACAGGCGCGTCCCGGCCTCCATGCCCTCCACCACGGCTGCCGCCTGGGAGGTGGAGCCGCTGGCGTCCTCGGTGGAGAATTTCGTGGTGTCCTTTTTGTTGGGCAGGTCGTTGATGAACAGGGAGATGTCCACGTTGCGGATGGACCTGCCGTCCTCCGCCCGCAGCTTCAGGGCCGTGTCGTCAGTGATGACGAATTCCCGTCCATCTCCTTCTATGTGGTCGTATATTCCCATCTGGATGGCCTCCAGCAGGGTGGACTTTCCGTGGTAGCCGCCGCCCACGATGAGGGTAATCCCCTCAGGGATGGCCATGCCGGTGATCTCGCCTTTATGGGGCAGTTTGAATGTCCTTTCCATGGACGCCGGGGACCGGAAAGGGACGCTGTCCGCCATGGGCAGGTCGGAGACGCCGCTCTTCCGGGGCAGCACGGAGCCGTTGGCCACAAAGGCCACCAGCTTTTCCTCCTTCAGAATCTGGCGGACCCTCTCCTGATCCTCCGCAAGAAAGACCGCCCGCTGTACCTTTCCGGCATCCAGTCTGGCGTAGAACAGGCTGTTCTCCACACAGCGGGGCAGGAAGTCGAACAGAATCTTGTCCAGCTCGCCCGCGTTGATGGTTCGCCCGAAAGCCGGGAAGCCTACGTGGAAGCGGACAATCAGGCCGCTTTTCGTGATTTCACAGGCGCTGCGCTCCAGCACCGCCTGGCCGCAGCGGCTGATGGACAGCAGGCCGCTTTTTCCGGAGCCCTTTGCCCTGAAATTGTACTGCTCGAACTGCTTGCCCACCTGTCTGACCAGATAGTCCTGGAGGGCGATGCGGGCGCAGTCTTTTTGGTAGCAGGCCTCTGGAAATTTGGCCAGCGTGTGGGGGATTTCCACATGGAGGCTGGAGGGGGACGCGAAAGGGTCTCCCTGTACATGGTCGATGCCCAAAGTATATCTGTCGAATTTCCACGCGCCCGCCAGAGACTTGTAGGCCGGATAGCCCTTGTGATCTATGGAACGCAGTAAGGTTCTCAGTTCGTTTTGTGTTTTCATGGTTATGTTCCTCCTGGTTCATTCTCAAAATTCATTTCCGATTTTTATCCATAAATTTTTCATGCTCCATAATCCAAATCAGCTTTTGTCGATGCAATTCACGGCAGGCCCGTTGCCTCTCATCGTATCAATGTTTCTATTCCGGAATCTATTCTAATATACAAAATCGTCCGCGTCAATATTTTGCAGATTTGAAAAAAGGGGGATCCAATTTTCAGATCCGCTTCACAGGAACCCACAAAACCTCCTTGCACGCATTGATCATAGCGGCCTGCGCCCGGAAAGTCCTGTCCTTTCCTGCATCAATTTGTCTCGGAAGCCCCGCATCCGCACCAAAGGGCTCCTGCGCTCTCTTTTTCACTTTCCCGCCTGCCCCCTTTCCAGCCTGTCCGCGATTTCTTTCAATGTACCCAGGCATTCCCCGAAAAAACTGCGATATCCCCGGCAGAAGTAGCTGCGGTAACCCCCTTCGTCCGGATAGTATATCCTGCTCCGCTGACACCCGCCCCGGCAGACCCGGTAATATCCACAGTCCCTGCAGACCCGGGAAATCTTCCCGGATTCCTCCACGAACATGATTTCCCGCCGCCTGGCGTCTATGTCGTCCAGACGGTCTGTGTTGAAATTGCCCAGCCGGTACCGATCCATCACATAGAAATCACAGGGGTACACGCTGCCGTCCGCCTCCACCACCATCTGCATCCCGCAGATTCCACGCTGTTCGCAGGCTTCCGGGATGCGCCCCATCAGAATCGACACATAATTCTCAAACTTGCGGTTGTACGGCACCTTTCCCCGCTTCAGGTCCTCATACCACAGCCCGAACAGCTCCACCATGAACTGCCCGAACGCCTCCGGCGTCAGTGAATAGGGCTCTTTGCCCCACTCCTTCCCCAAAGGATCCAGGCACTCGATGTACTGCTGGTATTTCCATCCCATGGAATCATAGAAGCGGTATATCTCCCGGATTCTGCCCGCTGTCCGGCCCGTGACCACGGTGAGGATATTGTAATCCGCCTGATGCTTCTCCAACAGCCGTACGGCCTCTGCCACCCGGTCAAAGGTAGGCCCGCCATCCGCTTTGGCATGCCGAAGGGAATCGTGGATATCCCTTGTCCCGTCCACGGATACCCCCACCAGGAAGTCGTTTTCATGAAAAAATCCGCACCATGCATCGTCCAGCGCGTATCCGTTGGTTTGAAAAGCATTGCTTACATGTACGTTATTCCGATTGTATTTGCGCTGGTATTCCATCACTTTTCTGAAAAAATCCAGCCCTCTCAGAGTGGGCTCCCCGCCCTGGAAAGCATAGCTGATATGCCCCTCCGCCCGGAGCATGGTTCTCCGTATGACGTTTTTCAGTGTATTTTCTGTCATGAAACCGTATGTTTCCCGGCTTCGGTTCTTCATCTCATCACAGTAAAAGCAGTAGTCGCACTGCATATTGCAATTGCCGGATGAGGGCTTTATCATTACGCTTAAGGGCGGCACGGTCTCTCTCCTTGTCCGGGGCGCGGCCCGTGTACAACAGCCGCATCCTGATATGCCCTCCATTATACACCAACGAAACAGCACATTCAATTTCCAAAGTGCTTTTCCTAAACAAAATCCCGTGCATTCGCCGGGAACCGCCCTGAAAGACCAAACAAGCACTTCATATCGGCGAAATTGACAGCGCCCCAAAGCTATGGTAAAGTTTCCCTGTAAATACACCCCTAAGAGGAGGCTCACAGGCCGTCATTCTCCCCTCAAAGCAGTGGGACATGGAGGAAGTCCTGAAAATCATTTCCTGACGGCCCGCCAGTCAAAAACCTGATCCAGATTCCTCTTTCACTCCAGCTCCTGGAGCGCGGTCTCCGTCTCCAGGAGCCGTTCCAGGAGGGATTCCTGATTCTGCTCCTCCGCATCCAGCTGTGTCTGCAGTTCCATCAGCTTCTCGTAATCCGATGCAAGGTCAGGATTCATCATCTGCAGCTTCAGTTCGGCCACCCGCTGCTCGCTCTCCCCAATCTGCGTCTCGTATTTCTCCCGCTGCCTGGTGAGCCGGGACTTTATTTTTCCGGGGCTGTAATAAGTCTTCTTGTCGAAGACATCCGAGATGGCAGGAGCGCTCTGCAGGGCGCGTCCTTTCGCGTCTGTCCCGGAGGAAAAGCCCGCCGCGCCGCCTTTTGCGTTTCCCCCGGCGGCAGCACCAGCCGCGCCGCCCTTTTCCGCAGCGCCCGAAAGCGCCAGTCTCTTTTCTTTCTCATGGAGATAGTCCTCGTAAGGATATGGGTACTGGGTCACTTTCCCCTCCCCGAATTCCAGAATCCCCGTGGCAATCTGCCGGATGAAATACCTGTCATGGGACACGAAGAGCACGGTTCCCTGGAAAGCCGCCAGCATCTGCTCCAGAGCCTCCTTGCCCACGATGTCCATATGGTTGGTGGGCTCGTCTAAGATCAGCAGATTCGGCCTGGTCTGGAACATCTTGCACAGCGCCAGCCGCACCCTCTCTCCGCCGGAAAGCTGCCCCATCTTCTTGTCCACATCCTCCCCGGAGAACAGGAAACTCCCCAAGGCGCCTCGGACCTGCTCTCTCTGAAGCTTCGGATACTCCTCCCAGAAATTGTCCAGCACCGTCTGTTCCGGATCCACATGGGTCTCTGTGGCCGCCTGTTGGTCAAAATATCCCCATTCCACATTGGGCCCGAAAGAGAACGCGCCGCCCAAAGGCTCCACGATGCCTGTCAGGGTCTTGAGCAGCGTGGATTTTCCGATGCCGTTCTCCCCGATGACCGCCAGCCTTTCCCCTTTCCGCAGGGTGAAAGAGACTCTGGAGAGTTCCGCCCCGTAGCCGATGCCGAGATTTTTGGCCGTCAGCACCTCCGTGTAGCTGGTGGTCCGCGGCTGGAACAGGGCGTGAAAGGCCTTTGTGTCGAAGCGCCTGGGCTTCTCTATCTTTACCATATGCTCAATCGCCATGCGCTTTGATCTGGTGGCCGATACCTTGGTGGGCGTGTTCTTCCACTTCTCGATCCATTCCGTCAGACGCTGTATCTCCTTCTGCTGGGCCTCGTAATCCTTTTCCTGCTTGGCCAGAGCCGCCTTCTTCTGTTCCACGAAAGCGGAATAGTTGCCGGGGTAGCGCCTGATTCGGTGATATTCTATCTCATAGGTCACATCGATGATCCTGTCCAGGAACATCCGGTCATGGGACACTATGACTACGGATTTGTCGTAATTTTTCAGATATGCCTCCAGCCACTCGATTGTGGGGAGGTCCAGATGGTTGGTGGGCTCGTCCAGCAGCATAATGTCCGGCCTGCTCAGCAGCAGCTTGATAAAGGCCACCTTGGTCTGCTGGCCGCCGGAAAAGCTGCCGATTGGGCGCTCTAAATCTTTCAGGGCGAAGCCGAATCTCTGGAACATGATTTCCATGTCCTGCCGCCAGGTATAGCCCCTGAGGGCCTCCATCTGCTGCTGCAGTCCGTCGTATTCCCGCAGCAGGGCATTGTCCTGGACAGACTGGAGCTGCTGCTCAATCTCTTTCATCCTGGCCTCGCAGGCGAATACGGGCTGATAAGTCTTCCTGATCTCATCCTCCACCGTAGTCTCAACCTCCGGGAAACTGATCTGGTGCAGAAAGCCGATGCGCTGTTTCCCGGCCATGGTGATGCCGCAGGTCTCGTCGCTGTCCAGGTTGTTCATATGGATGTCCCCATGAATCAGCTTCAGCAGGGTAGTCTTGCCGCAGCCGTTGCGCCCCACCACGGCAATCTTCTCATTGTCGCGGATTTCGAAATTTACGTCCTCCAGTATGGTGTCCGCGCCGTATTGCACCAGCGCATGTCTTATCTGATATCTCATGATTCCTTTCCCCTCTCTGTTTCCCCCCCGATCGAGTAGGAGGAAATTTCTCTAATTGAGAAATTTCCGACCTCTCACACCACCGTGCGTACCGTTCGGTACACGGCGGTTCAATCAACTTAACAAGTTACTCGCCTTTCGGCGTAGTAGTCCGACATGGAA
>CAJTHM010000037.1 GCA_910576125.1 Lachnospiraceae bacterium
CCGAGGCTTCGGCCAGGAGTCCCCCCGGAGACGACGGGGTAGATAGGTGCGGGGTGCAGGCGCAGCGATGCGCACAGCTGACGCATACTAATAGGACGCAGGCTTAACCAGGGAGATGCGGGTTCCGCAGTCAGTATTCGGTTTTGAGGGCACAGCCCCCAGAAATAAAAGTTATGAATGGCCCAGTGGCTCAGTTGGTTAGAGCGCCGCCCTGTCACGGCGGAGGTCGTCGGTTCGAGTCCGATCTGGGTCGTTTGTATTTTGAGGACATATGCCAGGTTCTGGAAATGCATATGGGGTCTTAGCTCAGCTGGGAGAGCATCTGCCTTACAAGCAGAGGGTCATAGGTTCGAGCCCTATAGGCCCCATTAAAATCAAATAGGTGTCGTGCCGATGTGGCTCAATTGGCAGAGCAGCTGATTTGTAATCAGCAGGTTATCGGTTCGAGTCCGATCATCGGCTTAATGGATGGATTCCCGAGTGGCCAAAGGGGACAGACTGTAAATCTGCTGCAAATTGCTTCGGTGGTTCGAATCCACCTCCATCCATTTCCTTTCGGGGAAATAGAATATATCAATTGAATAATGACGCGGGGTGGAGCAGTCTGGAAGCTCGTCGGGCTCATAACCCGAAGGTCACAGGTTCAAATCCTGTCCCCGCTACTACAAACTTATGAATAAGAGTTCAATAAGTTTGAATGCCCAGATAGCTCAGTTGGTAGAGCAGAGGACTGAAAATCCTCGTGTCACTGGTTCGATTCCGGTTCTGGGCATTTTTTGCTGTATAAAAAAGCATTTAGATACAGAGGACTACAAATGTTAAAAAAGGCTTGCCAAAGGAAGATTACTGAAAATTTTTTTTGTAAGGTATTTTGTATCCTTGCAATGATTATGTTTGGCATTCTGGTTTACCATAGTTTGGGGATAACCGGAGAAAATAGCGGCGAATTGACGGATGAACATATATACTTTAGGCATAATTCAGTTGTGCTGAATTTGATTGTGCTTAGTCTTGCTTTTATTTTGCTTTCATTTTATGGACAGCTGAAAAAGTATTTTCATACAAAAAAGCGGAGAAATGTGCTTTTGGCAGTCGTCTGTATTTTTGCGGTCTTATTTGCTGTCTATTGGATTGCGACGACAAAAACGGCTCCATGGGGAGATCCGGGATACATATTAGCATATGCGAGACAGTTTCAAGAGGGAAATTACAGTGCATTTGGCCCCGGTGAATATCTGGCGGTTTATCCACAGCAATTGGGACTGATAACCGTATTGAGATTCTTCAACAGGCTGTTCGGGGAAAATGATTACAAAGCATTTAGCTATTTTACTGCTATGATGCTACCTTTGATTATATTGTCAGGTATGAAGATTGTCAGATATCTTGTAAAAGATAACGCAAGTGCAGAACTCTTTTATATCTTATTTGTGTTCACTTGTTTTCCTATGTATGGATATACGCCTTTTATTTATAGCGATTTATGTTCTTTAGAGATTGGGATGTTTTCTGTGTGGGCCTTTCTATCCTGCCTTGAAAGGCTTCGGGGCGGAAAACTTATCTGGCTGGGGATGACAACGGGCATTGCGTTTCTTTTGAGGAGCAATATTATCATTATGATTATTGCATTGTGGATTGTCCTGGCAGTGAAGCTGATTTGTGATTCGACGAAGAGACGAAGCGCCTTAGCAATGGGAATTGCGATGATTGCAGGACTCATGTTGTTTTATGCAGGCCTGAATTTCGCATACAGGGATGTCAAAGACAAAAATGCGGATGCGCTTCCGGCTATGGCATTTATTGTAATGGGACTGAATGATGACTATGGGTATTCAGGATGGCACAATTTTTATGGAGTAAATCTGTTTGCTGAATGTGAAAATGATGCCCGACTTACAACAGAGTATGCGAAAGAGGATTTGAAAGCTTATATAAGTTTGTTTGGCGGGAATCCGGAGTACATGGTAGATTTTTTTGTAAGAAAAATGAATGCTCAGTGGAATGCTCCGATGTACCAGTGTATTGTTTCCAACAATCATGTGGTGGGAACACAGGGAAAGCTGGCATCAAGCATTTATGAAAAGGGCTATTGGTATCGATTGGTGAATTCCTATATGAAGATTTTCCAGATGATTCTTTATGCGTCGATTTTGTGTTTATTGATTGCCCGGCATAAGGATTGGATGAGTATTGATAAATATGTGCTGTTAATTGCAGTATTTGGCGGGTTTCTGTTTAGCCTGATATGGGAAGCAAAGACAAGGTATATATTTCCGTATTTATTGATGATGTTGCCGTATATGGCTGTGGGTGCCGATGTAATTGTCAGATTTTTGGAGTCGAAGATTACTTTTCTGGCAAAGACTGCTGACATGGAATAATTTAGCGGGAAAACTTGTATTATGGGATAAGATCGATTCTGGATATTTTTGGTGGATATATAGCATGAAAAGGTATAATTTCAGCCTTTTGATGCTATATTTTTGTGATAATATGTGCTATAATAAGCTAAATGCATATATGAATAATCATTCATTTAGGGAGAAGCACGATGGAAGAGAGACAGACTGGAGAAATGGCGGAAACGGAAAATATTTTAGAGAAAAAAAAGCCGAAGCCGAAGCGAAAAAGAAAGTTTATTCTTACCGCGATTCTTCTTATACTTGTGGCATCGTTGGCAGTGGTGGCATATCTTTATTACCGGGGGGTAGTGTATTATCAAACCCATTTTTTCCCAAATACGAATATAAATGGTATGGACTGCGGCGATATGGAGGCTGCGCCTATCATAGAAGCGCTGGAACAACGTATCAGCGAGTATGCGTTGGCGGTGGTGGGCCGGGACTACCAGACAGGCGAAGGAGATACAATCCTCGGTGTCATTGCGCCGGAGGATATCCGGCTGAACTATGTCGGTACGAGGGAGGCTGTGGAGTCGCTGCTGCAGCAGCAGGATGAGTTCATGTGGTTCGAGGCTTATCTGGACAGAAGCTATATCTATACTTTGGAACAGGACATGACCTTTGACGAGTCGTTGCTGAACAGCACGGTAAAGTCCTGGGATGCCTGTAAGAGAAGTAATATGCGGATACCAGAGAATGCCTATATCAGCGATTATTCGGAGGAACTGGGCGGTTATGAAGTCATTCCGGAGACCACAGGTACAGTGCTTGATGTGGAGAAAGCGATTCTCCTTATCGTGGAGGCAGTTGGAGCGCAGGAGGCATCGATCAATCTGGAGGAGCTGGAGTGCTATCTGGATGCCACTGTGAAAAAGGATGATAAGCAGCTGAACCGCATTGTGGACAATGCGAACAAATGGCTTGGTACAAAGGTTGTCTATGATTGGAACGGAACGAAAGTCGTACTGGACAATGAAACTTTGAAAGACTGGGTTTCCATTGAAGACGGCAAGGCTACCTTGGATGAAGAAGCCATCGGGACTTTTGTAAAGGAACAGGCAGCATCATATGATACCTATGGCCGCAGGAGGAACTTCATGACCACCTACGGATATGAGATATCGCTTCCCGGGCGGAATTATGGATGGAAGACTGATGTGGAGAGTGAGACGGAGGAGCTGACAAAACTGATATATCAGGGGAGCAGCATTGAGAAAGAACCTGCGTACAGCATCAGAGCCAGGCAAAAGGGAGATAATGATATCGGGAATTCTTACATAGAGGCGGATATGAACAGCCAGCATCTGTACCTGTATAAGGACGGAGCGGTAGTGCTGGAGACGGATTTTGTGTCCGGCACGATGATTTCCTCTTTTGACTGTGTGACGCCGGAGGGTGTGTTTGGGCTATTGTACAAATCTACCGATGCGGTGCTGGTAGGAGAGACATATCGCACTCCGGTGAAATATTGGATGCCTTTTTACGGGAATTACGGTATGCATGACGCCAACTGGAGAGGCGCGTTCGGCGGAGAGATTTTTATAACGAACGGCTCCCATGGCTGCATCAATCTTCCGCCCAGCATGGCGGCGCAGATTTACCAATATGTATCGGAAGGCTTTCCCGTGATTTGCTATTATCCTCAGGGGATCCCTTATATAGGACCTCCCGCAGTGCCGGAGGAAGGTGAGATACCGGTGGAAGGCGAGGTGCCGGTGGAAGGTGAGGTGCCGGTGGAGGTTCCCATAGAATAAACGGGAAATAGCCTGTTCATGAGGTTCTGTGTGGGGGCTGGCCAGGGTGACAGGGATGCCGGTACGATGGCGGTCTGTAGTCGGGATTTGCGGCAAACTTTGCTGGCGTGTAGTATAGATTCGGGAGGAGCGTATGTTCGGAATCTGCCGAGACATTCAGGTTAATGTGAATAGAGATATGAGTCAAGAAAGAAATATGGGAAATATGGAAAATATGGAAAGGAAAATGACGAAAAAGCGTACGGAAAGACAGGCCAGAAGATGGCGGAAAAAACTGGAGCGTTTTCGGAGGGAAGAGCGCCAGATTCGGGAGGTGGCTCCGGATATTCTGAAATCGCATAATTTCCATCGGATGAAAGAGTATATCCAGCATGGGGATGTGACTGTGAATGCTCATGTACTGAGCGTGGCGAGATGCAGCATTGCCCTCAGTGAGTATCTGCACATCTCCTGCAGCAAGAGGGAGCTGATCAGGGGAGCGCTGCTCCACGACTATTTTCTCTATGACTGGCACATTCCCGATGAGGAAAATCCTCACAGGCTCCATGGCTTTTATCATCCGGGCACGGCCCTGCGGAATGCGTCAAAGGAATATCGGCTGACTGTCCGGGAGGAGAATATCATAAGCCGGCATATGTGGCCGCTGACTGTGGTGCCGCCAGGCTGCAGAGAGGCATGGATTGTGACAGCTGCGGATAAATGGTGCTCGCTTTTGGAGACATTATATATCTATAAAGGGCATGGCGCGGTACATGCCAGGTTAGGGACAGTACATCAAATCAGAGACAGGCATGTCAAAGTAGGGAATAGTTGAGCGGAGTGGAGCATTTATTTGAAAAATTATCAAATTATACGGAAAGAGATATCTATCCTTATCATATGCCGGGACACAAGCGCAGAAGTTTCGGAATGCTTCCGGAGGAATTGTATAAAATAGATATCACGGAGATAGACGGCTTCGATAATCTGCACCAGCCGGAGGATATTCTTCGCAGTCTGCAGCAGGAGGCCGCCGCTCTTTACGGCGCGGAGGAAAGCTTTTATCTGGTGAATGGGAGTACCGGCGGGATTCTGAGCGCGGTCAGCAGCGCATTGCCTGTAGGCGGACATATTCTCATGGCCCGCAACTGCCATAAATCGGCATATCATGCGGCTTATCTGCGAGGGCTTTCTGTCACATATCTGTATCCGCCCTTTCTGGAGGAATATGACATTTATGATGCCATAGAGCCATGGCAGATTCGGCAGGCTTTGGAGTGGGAACCGGACATAGGGGCTGTCCTGATAGTGTCTCCCACCTACGAGGGGAGGATATCGGACATCCGGGCCATCGCGGAGATTGTCCATGAAAAAGGGATTCCGCTGATTGTGGACGAGGCTCATGGAGCCCATCTGGGGCTGGGTGGAGGACTGCCGCCGAACAGTTGCCAGTTGGGTGCAGATTTGGTCATCCACAGCATCCATAAAACTCTGCCCGCCCTGACACAGACGGCGCTGCTGCATGTGAATGGCGGCAGGATTGACAGGGAGCGCCTTCGGAGGTTCCTGCGCATTTATCAGTCCAGCAGTCCCTCCTATCTGCTGATGGCGGGCATCGACAATGCGCTGGAACATGTGAAAGAAGACAGGAGCGTTTTCGTTCGCTTCAGGGAACGCTATGAGAGCTTGGTGCGGAATCTGACGGATTGCTGCCGGTATCTGCGTTTTTTGCCGATGGAAGACGGAAAACAGGATGTGGGCAAGCTTTTGGTCTCGGTAAAGCAGAGCGGCCTGACTGGAAGACAGTTGTATGATATTTTGTTACAGAAATATCATCTGCAGCCGGAGATGGCAGCTGTGAGTTTTGTTTTGGCTATGTTCACGGTGAACGATAGCGAGGAGGGATACCGGCGCATGGCTCGGGCGCTATTGGAGATAGACGCCAGCCTGGGAGGAGAGAGGGCGGAGAATATTTTCTGTGAATTTAGGGCACAGGGGCATGGGAAAAGGTGTAGTGGGCAAGATGCGGAAAACTTCGAGGAGGGGCGCAAGAGGCAAGACGTGGAAAGCTTTGAGAGACGGCTTTGCGTAGAGGTTTCAGACAGCAATCCGGAGCGCCGGGAGAAAGGGGAGCACCGGGAAAAAAGGCAGGACGATGGAATCATTCCATTGGCGGAAGCCTGGGACAGGAAGACGGAAATGACTTCTCTGGAAGAGAGTGTCGGCAGACTGATAGGGGAATTTATCAATCTGTATCCGCCCGGTGTGCCGCTGCTGGTGCCGGGAGAACGGATGACGGAAAGGCTGTGCGGAGAGATTCGAAATGCCCTGGAGCAGGGGCTCCAGGTACAGGGCGTCCAAAGAAAGAAGCGCCGGGGGGAGGCCGCGGAAGTGATTTCTGTCCCGGTAATCCTATAATAAGTGCCCTTTTTTCTGTAGAATGCCCTAAGGATGCTTATACAGGTAAACGCTTTATTAGTGGAGGCGCGGAAGTGGATTTAGAGAAAATCAGAGCCGTTTTCCCGGATTTTCAAATCGGGCATTTTCATATGTTCCATACAATTACTTCGCTAAAATGGGAAAATATATTTGAGTGTGAATCCGGAGAAGAACACAAAAATCTTTCACTTATCATGACTTGTTCCGATGGTTATTATATCAAGTTGGAATTTGCAGATGTAAATGCTATGTGTTTTAGAGGAAACGGACAGATTTCGGGATTTTACATCAAAGACATGTCTGGAAGAGGATATGAAAATGGTTCAAGATATGAAGTCGGTGATTATGAGGAAAACGAAATTTCGTTTTATTGTTCCGATGTAATAGTCAAAGAGCTGGTGAGATTCCAGCACAGCACCAGAATCCAGAAAGAAAAGAGAGGTCAGTAAAATGAGAAGAACAAAAATCATCTGTACCATAGGCCCGGCCAGTGAAAGCGTGGAGCGGCTGCGGGAGCTGATGCTGGCGGGGATGAACGTGGCCAGGTTCAATTTTTCCCACGGCACCCATGAGGAGCAGCGGGAAAAGTTCAGGAGGGTGGTGCAGGCCAGGGAGGAACTGGGGCTTCCTGTGGCTACCATGCTGGATACAAAGGGGCCGGAAATCCGCCTGCGGGATTTCGAGGGAGGCAGAGCAGAGCTGGTAAGCGGCCAGCAGTTCGTGCTGACCACAGAGGAGATTTTGGGCACGGCGCAGAAAGCTGCGATTTCCTATAAGAATCTGAAGAATGATATCGAAAAGGGCACTACCATCCTGATTGACGACGGCCTGATTGAGATGACAGTGGAGGAAATCCGCGGAGAAGAAATCGTCTGCCGTGTGGTGAACGGCGGCTTCGTCTCCAACCATAAAGGCCTCAACGTGCCGGGGGCGGTTCTGTCCATGCCTTATATCAGCGAGGTGGACAGGGAGGATATTCTGTTCGGCATTGAGATGGGCCATGACATTCTGGCGGCATCCTTTGTGAGATGTAAGGAAGACATCCTTGAAGTGCGGAAGATTCTGGAAGAGCATAACTGCAATATGAAAATCATCGCCAAAATAGAGAATATGCAGGGCATCCAGAATCTGGAAGAAATCCTGAGCGTATCTGACGGCATCATGGTGGCCAGGGGAGATATGGGCGTGGAGATTCCTTTCGAGGAGGTGCCCATACTTCAGAAGAAGATGATTAAGCTGGCCAATGACCAGGGAAAGCATGTCATCACTGCCACGCAGATGCTGGAGTCCATGATCAAGAATCCAAGGCCTACCAGAGCGGAGACCACGGATATCGCCAACGCCATTTACGACGGCACCACGGCAATCATGCTTTCCGGGGAGAGCGCGGCAGGAAAATATCCGGTGGAAGCAGTGATGACCATGGCGAAAATTGCGGAATGTGCCGAAAAAGATATTGATTACGGAAAACGGATGCGGCGCCATGAGCATGGGCAGGGCGCGGACATCACCACGGCGCTTGCCTATGCCACCTGCACGGCTGCTATGGATTTAGAGGCGGCGGCAATCATCACGGTGACTATGTCGGGCTTTACCGCGGCCGCCATTTCCAGATTCAAGCCCCAGAGCCCTATCATAGGCTGCGGGGTACAGGAAAAGGTCTGCAGGCAGCTGAACCTGCTGTGGGGCGTGACGCCTTTGAAGATACAGGAGGAGGAGAACGCCGAGACGCTGTTCGCCAACGCGGTGGAGGAGGCGAAGAGAGCAGGCTACGTGAAAAAGGGCGATGTAGTGGTAATCACGGCAGGTGTGCCTCTGGGAGTGGCCGGCACCACGAACATGATTCATGTAGTCGAGGTCGGGTAGGCCGTGGGCAAGATAGTATGCCTGATGGGCAAGAGCTGTGCCGGAAAGGATACGATTTATAAACGGCTGCTTGCGGACGGCGGAATGAATCTGACAAAAATAGTGCCTTATACCACCAGACCTATCCGCGAGGGAGAGCGGGATGGTGTGGAGTATTTTTACACAGATGAGAATGGTTTTCAACGGCTGAAAGAGCAGGGGAAAGTCATCGAAGACAGGGCTTACCACACTTATCATGGTCTGTGGAGGTATTTCACTGCGGATGATGACCAGATACGGGATACGGCCAGGAGTTATCTGATGATAGGGACGCTGGAAGCCTATCGGAAGCTCCAGGATTATTTCGGAGTGGACAGAATGCTGCCGGTGATGGTAGAATTGGAAGATGGCATACGGCTTCAGAGGGCGCTTTCCAGAGAGCTTACTCAGGAGAATCCCAAGTATGGGGAGATGTGCCGCAGGTTTTTGGCGGACAGCGAGGATTTTTCGGAGGAAAAAATCGGGGAGGCGGGCATCGTCAGACGTTTTGTGAATGATGATCTGGAGCGGTGCCTTGCGGAAATCAAAGGCTACATCAGGGATGAGATTTCTATCAAATGATTATGTGCCGCAGGGACGGGCTTCATAAAAGGGAAGTTTTCGCCTGGCCAAGGGGCATATTGGGGAAAGGAGGGCAGGCATATGGATATAAAGGTGACGCAGGTGGGCCAGAGCGCTCCCGTGGAGCAGGTGCAGAACGTGCAGCCTGCGGACGGCAGCTTTAAATTCATGCTTGCCAGCCATGTGGAGGGCGCAGAGCTTCAGGCCAGGCTGCAGACTCTCATGGAGGAGATTACCATGCAGGGGGACCGGCTGGCCAAGCGCCGGGACGTGAAGGACATGAAGCATTACAGGCGGCTGGTGAAAGAGTTCATGAACGAGGTGGTGACCCATTCCCATGCTTTTTCCAGAGAGAACTTTTTGGACAGGAGGGGACGGCACAGGGTCTATGGAATCATCCGGCTGGTGGATGAGAACCTGGACAATCTGGCCCAGGAGCTGATGAAAGATGAGCAGGACCATCTGGCAATCCTCAATACGATTGGGGAGATTCGGGGATTGCTGTTGGATATATTTACGTGAGCCAGTGCCCACAGGATTTACGGATATCGGATGGCCGGAAGCTCCATGCGGAGTCTCCGGCAGCGGAAGAACGGATGCGGAACTGGAATAGGAGGGGAGTATGGCGGGTTTTCAGGACATTATCGGGCAGCAGCAGATAAAGGAGCATCTGCAGAATGCGCTTGCCACAGGGAAGATTTCTCATGCGTATATCATCAATGGGGAAAAATCTTCCGGAAAGGAATTTATCGCCAGGGTGTTCGCCATGGCGCTGCAGTGTGAAAGGGGGGAGACAGAGCCCTGTCAGGAATGCCGTTCCTGCAAGCAGGCCCTGTCGAACAATCATCCGGACATCATCCAGCTTGTCCACGAGAAACCGGGCACTATCAGCGTGGACGATATCCGCTCCCAGGTGAACAACGATATAGCTGTGAAACCCTACAGCAGCGCCTACAAGGTGTATATCATAAACGAGGCGGAGAAGATGACGGTCCAGGCCCAGAACGCCATTCTGAAGACTTTGGAGGAGCCGCCGGAGTATGCGGTCATCCTGCTGCTGACATCCAATGTGAACAGCCTGTTGTCCACGATTCTCAGCCGCTGTGTGGTTCTGAACATGAAGCCGGTGGGGGATCAGCTGGTAAAGGAATATCTGTGCAGCAAGCTCCAGGTGCCGGACTACAGGGCGGAGGTATGCGCGGCGTTCGCCAGGGGAAATGTGGGCAAGGCCAAGATGCTGGCAACCAGCGAGGAGTTCGAGAACATAAAGGCGGAAGCGCTGGCGTTGCTGAAATACATACAGGATATGGATCTGGCTGAAATCATGACCGCTGTGAAGAAGATTACGGAGTACAAGCTGGAAATCAAGGATTATCTGGATATCTGCGCAATCTGGTATCGGGACGCGCTGATGTTCAAGGCCACCAGCGATATGAATCACCTGATTTTCAGGGAAGAGATACAGGCGCTGCGCCGGACTGCCCAGCGCAGCAGCTACGAGGGCATCGAGAATATCATAAAGGCGCTGGATACCGCGAAGCAGCGGCTGGATGCCAATGTGAATTTTGAACTGGTCATGGAGCTTTTGATGCTGGCCATTCAGGAGAATAGTTGAATGGAAAATCAAATTCCATTATTAACTATGGTTTTTTGCGGCGGAATGTGTTAAAATAGCACTGCATTCGATGATGAAAGGGCATATTTTGCCGCAGTGAGGTGGATAGATGGTTAGAGTAATAGGCGTAAGGTTTCGGACGGCGGGTAAGATTTATTTCTTCGATCCGCTGGGATTTGAGATAAAAAAGGGCGACCACGTCATCGTGGAGACTGCCAGGGGAATCGAGTTCGGCACGGTGATGGCGGGAATCATGGAGGTGGAGGAGGAAAAGGTAGTGCAGCCTCTGAAACCGGTAATCCGCATCGCGAACCAGCGGGATGTGGAGCAGGAGGCTGACAACCGGGACAAGGAAAAGCAGGCTTTCAAGATATGTCTGGAGAAGATCCGCGAGCACGGACTGGAGATGAAGCTGATAGACGCGGAGTATACCTTTGACAATAATAAGGTGCTATTCTACTTCACCGCTGACGGACGGATTGATTTCCGTGAATTGGTAAAGGACTTGGCCAGCATCTTCAAGACCAGGATTGAGCTGCGCCAGATAGGCGTCCGGGATGAGACGAAGATTGTGGGGGGCATCGGTATCTGCGGCCGTCCGCTGTGCTGCCACAGTTATCTGGCGGACTTTGTGCCCGTGTCCATCAAGATGGCGAAAGAGCAGAATCTGTCCCTGAATCCGGCCAAGATATCCGGCGTATGCGGCAGACTCATGTGCTGTCTGAAAAACGAGGAGGAGACCTATGAGGAGCTGAACAGGAGGCTTCCCGGCATCGGGGATTCCGTGACTACCGAGGAGGGCCAGAAAGGCACGGTGCAGAGCGTCAATGTGCTGCGCCAGCTGGTGAAAGTGGTCATAGACGCGGAGGATGAAAAGGAAATCAAAGAGTACCCTGTGGAAAAGCTGCATTTCAGGCGCAGGCACAGCAAGAAAGAGAAAATGGAGCTGTCCAAGGAAGAGCTTCAGGAGCTGGAGCGCCTGGAAGAGGAAGAGTGGCAGAGGCAGGAGCAGGAGCTGGCAAATAAAGCGGAGGAAGCCCAGCGTCAGAACGCCAGGAACAGGCAGGGAAACCGCAGGCAGCCCGGGCAGCATTCCAATGAGGAGCACAGGTCCCAGAAGCCGGAAGCAGGCCGCAGGCCAAACGGTCCGCGGGCTGAGGGCGGTCAGAGACCTCAGGGACAAAGGAACGGAACGCCCAGGCAGAACGGCAGACATCCCGAGGAGGATTCAAGGCAGGCGCAGCATCACGACAGGACCCCCCAGCAGACAGAGGGACCGTCCGGGGGACAGGGGGCAGGCCAGCATCCCGGTAATCGGCGCCGTCATGACAACCGCAGGCGCCAGGACAGAAACCGCCAGAATGGCCAGAACCAGGAAAACCATGACAGCAATCAAAATGGAAAGAACCGTTATGACAACAGAAACAGGCATGAGGCAAGACACGCAGAGGGACAGGCAGGACCGGGAGACGGTCAGGCTTAAGAGTGGCGAGCGTGTGGACGAGCTGGAGCGGAACGGCTACCGCATCATCCAGAATCCGAAGAAATTCTGTTTTGGAATGGACGCGGTGCTGCTGACAGGTTTTGCCCGGGCCAGGGAGTCGGACAGACTGCTGGATTTGGGCACCGGGACGGGGATTATTCCGCTGCTGATGGAGGCGAAGTATCATTGCGCGCATCTGACAGGGCTGGAGATTCAGGCTGACAGCGCGGATATGGCGGCCAGAAGCGTGGAAATGAACGGTCTATCGGACAAAATAGACATTATCACAGGAGATATCAGAGAAGCAGACCATATATTCTTGTCTGCTTCTTTTGACTGTATCACATGCAATCCGCCCTATATGATAGGGCGGCACGGCATTGCCAACCCGGATGCGCCGAAAGCCATTGCACGGCATGAGATTCTCTGCACCTTTGAGGATGTGGCCAGGCAGACGGAGAAGCTTTTAAAGCCCGGGGGACATTTTTTCCTGGTGCACAGACCTTTCAGGCTGGCGGAAATCATGACGGCGCTGGCGGGGCATAAGCTGGAGCCGAAACGGATGCAGCTGGTGTATCCTTATGCGGACAGAGAGCCCAACATGGTGCTGCTGGAGGCGGTGCGCGGGGGAAAGCCACGGATGACGGTGGAGAAGCCGCTGATCGTATTCCGGGAGCCGGGGGTCTATATGCCGGAGATTAAGGAGATTTATGGGTACTGAGGCAAGGACGGAAGAAAGCAAGATGCAGGCCGTGATGGAAGTTCGGGAGGGTATGGCAAAGAGACATTACAGAGCCGGGAGGAGGAACGATGGCGGGAACATTATATTTGTGTGCCACACCGATTGGGAACCTGCGGGACATGACGCCGCGGGTCGTCGAGACCCTGCAGTCAGTGGACGTAATTGCGGCTGAAGATACACGCAACAGTATTAAACTGCTGAACCATTTCCACATCCATACGCCCATGACCAGCTATCACGAATACAATAAGGTGGAAAAGGCAAAGCAGCTGGTGGGAAAGCTGCTGGCCGGGCAGGACATCGCGCTGATTACGGACGCGGGCACTCCGGCCATTTCGGATCCCGGGGAGGTATTGGTGCGGATGTGCCATGAAAGCAATGTGCCGGTGACCAGCCTGCCGGGGCCTTCTGCCTGTATCGCGGCGCTGGCTTTGTCCGGGCTGTCCACCAGACGGTTCTGTTTTGAGGGCTTTCTGCCCAGAGATAAAAAGGAGCGGCGGGCTATCCTGGGAGAACTTGCGGGGGAGAGCCGCACTGTGGTTCTGTACGAGGCCCCCCATCATCTGAGGGGTACGCTGGAGGAACTGCTGGAGAGCCTGGGGGACAGGCGGATTACTCTTTGCAGGGAACTGACCAAAAAATACGAGACCGTGCTGCCTGCCACCCTTTCCCAGGCGCTGGCTGTCTGTGAAAAGGAAGAGCCGAGAGGGGAGTATGTGCTGGTGGTGGAGGGAAAGAGCGTTCAGGAGCTGCGGCAGGAGGAAATCGCTTCCTGGGAGGCTGTGTCCATAGAGGAGCATATGGCCTATTATGAGGGACAGGGCATGGACAGCAAGACGGCCATGAAGCAGGTGGCCAGGGACAGGGGCGTGGGAAAGCGGGAAATTTACGCCCGCCTGCATCAGGAAGACAGAGGCTGAAATCAGAAACGGAAATGGATGTTCGGAACCGGAGCGGAAATGGAACAGGAGAAGAAACATGGCGGCGAACAATTGTGACACATGTGTCAATTATGTATATGATGAGGACTATGATTATTACTATTGCCTGGTGAATCTGGACGAGGACGAGATGTATCGGTTCCTGTCGGGAAACCAGAGGGAATGTCCTTATTACAGGCTGGATGATGAATATGGCGTGGTAAGGCATCAGCTGTGAAAATCACGAAAACGGCAGATATGGGGAAAAATGGACAAAAAACCAGAAATCGACAATAGTGTCGGTTTCTGGTTTTCGACATTTTCCGGTATATATTTTTTTCGGCGGACAATAATAAGCTTGTGTTCACGCGGCGGAAAGCTGACGATAGATTTTCTGCCCCGGGATACAGCGCATTAGCTTAAAATGTCGGATACAGGTTTTCAGGCGGCAGGCGTTCCGTGGAGGGACCTCCGCCGCCGGGAGTAGGAGGTTAAGGAAATGAGCAATATTTCAGAACTGGATTTGCAGAATCTGCGTCATCTCATAGGCGGATTCGACACCACCCATTGCAAGATGCAGGCTTACGCCAAAGAGGCGGAGGATCCCCAGATCAGGCAGTTTTTTGAAAAAGGCGCCAGATCCGCCATGGACAATAAGCAGCAGCTGATGAAGTTTTTGAACTGACCCACGAAGTTGAACGAATTCCAGAATGAGAGGTAGAGAGATGCAGGAAAAGACAATGGTAGCAGATACACTGGCAGGCATCAACGGGGAGCTTACCCGCTACGCAGGCATGATCGCGCAGTCTGAGAACAAGGAGCTGAAGCAGACCCTGAAGCAGATCCGCAACGCCTGTGAGCAGTCCCAGGAGGAGCTTTACCAGTTAGCCAGGGAGAAGTCCTATTATGTGCCCGCCAGCAAGGCGACAGCGGAAGAGGTGGCTCATGTGAAGAGCCTGTTCACACAGGGAACTCTGTAAGAGAATCGGCAAGGCAAGAATCATGAAATGAGGGAAAGGCGCTCACCAGACGGATGGGTCTGGGGCGCTTTTTCCTTTTTGCCGCTCTCCCTGTGAAAATCGGGTGCTATTTCGAATATTCCCATGCATATGCTGATAGAGAGGATGACCAGACAAGAAAAGCGGTGTGGGAAATGTTGAATGGAATATGGGCGGGCATGATACTGCTTGCGGTGATTTACGGAGCGGCCACGGGCCATATGGCGGAGGTGACGAATGCGGCGCTGGACAGTGCGGGAGAGGCGATTTCCCTCTGTTTCACCATGGCCGGGGTGGTGGCGCTGTGGATGGGGCTGATGGAGATAGCGGGGAAAGCGGGGCTGGTGGAGAAGCTGACGGTGGGAATCCGGCCTTTTTTGAGATTCCTGTTCCCGAGGATTCCCGAGGGGCATCCTGCCCAGGGGTACATAGCCACGAATATCATAGCCAATGTGCTGGGACTGGGCTGGGCCTGCACGCCGGCGGGATTAAAGGCCATGGAGGAGCTGGCGAAGCTGGAGACGGAGCGGGGGAACCCGGAGTATCTGGAGGCGGAATACGGAGTGAGGGATGCCCCAGGAGCAGGGAATAGCCGGAGAGGGGATACCCGCAGGGATAGGGAAACCCGGGAACAGATTTATATGCAGACGGCAGCAGGAAGGAACTTAAAGGGATCCAGGGCAGGAGAAAGCTTCCGAAGGCAGGAGAATGCAGGCCGGGGCGACCGGGGAAAGGGCGCGGGCAGGCGTGCCAGCAATGAGATGTGCATCTTTCTGATTCTCAATATTTCCTCCCTGCAGCTGATTCCGGTGAACATGATCGCCTATCGCAGCCAGTACGGCAGCGCCAATCCCACAGCCATCATTGCGCCCGCCATAGTGGCCACGCTGGTAAGCACCCTGGTGGCCATCGTGTACTGCAAGATCAAGGACTATTCCGCAAGGATCGGCATGGGCAGAAGCCGTATGAATGGATGCAGCATGGATCAAAACAATAAGGGTAGCAGGGCGGATTTGAAAGCCGGTGAAATCGGGGGGATATCCCACATGAGCGTGGGCTTCCCAAATAATGACACAGATGCCGGAATAGTACTAAAAAGACGGAAGGGCAGGGGAGGGAAAGCGGTATGAACGCACTGGCGCATCTTTCGGACATTGTGATTCCCATCCTGATCTTTTTTATTGTAGGCTATGGCTTTGTCTCGGGAGTAAAAGTCTATGAAACCTTCCTGAAGGGAGCGAAGGACGGGCTGAAGATCGTGGTTGATATTGTGCCAACCCTGATTGGCCTGCTGGTGGCAGTGGGAATGCTGCGGGCTTCGGGTTTCTTTGAGATGCTGGGGAGAGTGCTTGGTTCGGCTGCAGCTGTGGCTGGACTGCCAGCCCAGCTGATGCCGCTTTTGGTGGTGAAGCTGTTCTCCTCCTCTGCGGCAACGGGACTGGTTCTGGACATCTTCCGCACATCCGGACCGGATTCTTATGCCGGGATGCTGACCTCCATCCTCATGAGCTGTACGGAGACGGTGTTCTATACCATGAGCGTATACTTCCTGGCGGCTAAGGTGACCAAGACCCGTTTTACCCTGGCCGGAGCGCTGTTGGCCACCCTGGCGGGGACTGTGATGAGCGTGGTGCTGATGAGATGGATGATGTGAATTTGGGAAGGGATAGAAGATAATATAATGACTTTTTTTGAATCTTGTGTTAAAATCAAAGCAAATATTACGATAAGGAAGAATGCAAAATGGCAGAAAAGACCTGTAAAGTATTTACTCCGCCGGAAATAGTAAGCTATATGCTGGATAAGATTGGGTATGTCAATCATTTGTATGGGAAAAAGATTCTTGAAAATTCCTGCGGAACAGGCAGGTTTTTGTGTGAAATTATCAAAAGATATATTTTAGACGGACGCAGAACAGAAAAAACTGACGTGGAAATAAAAGGAGGATTGGAAAGAGACATTACCGGAATTGAAAAGGAACCTGATATTTATAAAGAATGCTGGGATAATCTTGACAGGACAGCAATGGAATTGGGAATTCAAGATGTGCAGTGGAATATTTTGATAGGTGATGCGCTAAAATCCAATGTGGATCCCATTTACCAATTTGTTGTGGGAAATCCTCCCTATGTTACATATTATAATTTATCTGGGCCGGATAGAGAGATTATTAAAAAGGGATATGAAGTATGTAAAATAGGAAAACCGGATTATTACTATGCTTTTACCGAAGCAGCGATAAAGTCCCTTGCGGAAGATGGTATTATGGCTTATTTAATACCGAATAATTTTATGAAAAACCGATATTCGGAAGAATTGAGAAAATATATACTGCCTTATTTGTTGGAATTGGAAGATTTTAAATTCAAGAAAATTTTCGAGGGGCATCAGACATCCTCTGCGATTGTGGTTTGTTCTAAAAGAAATACTCAAGATAATTTTATTTATACAGATATGGAGAAGCAAAAAACTTGTTTGGTTTATAAAAGAACTTTGTCTGAAAAATGGACTTTTGATAGTCCTGTTGTTAAAGTGAAAGGGAAAAAGAGGTTCGGGGATTGCTTTAAAGTGTCGGCTCCGGTGGCAACTTTGTTGAATGAGGCATTTTTGATACAGGATTTTCAGGAGAGTGATAAATGGGTAGAAAAAAATGGATGTCGGCTGGAAAAAAATGGACTACATCCCTCTGCAAGCCCTAAGAGCAAGCAGAGTAATACAGACACATATATTATTTTTCCCTATTATTATGATCAGGAAGGTTATCACAGATATTCTGAAGATGAGTTTACAGAGAAGTTTCCTGGAATTAAGAGTTATTTACAGCAGTTTAAAGGGAAATTATTAAAAAGAGATGTGGACGAAAAATGTCAATGGTTTGAATATGGCAGGTCTCAGGCTTTGGCGCATATTAATCAGGAAAAATTGCTGCTTTCTACTTTGATTACAGGAAAAGTAAAATATTACCGGTTAGACAGAGAAACAGTGCCTTATTCAGGAATGTATATTGTTCCGAAAGAGAATTATACAATTGAGCAGGCAGAGCAGATAATAGAAAGCGATGATTTTGAAAATTACATCAAAGCCATAGGGATACATGCAAGTGGAAAAACTTATCGAATCAGTCCGCATGACGTGGAAGAATATGTATTTGAAGAAAAGTGGTGAATGACATGCAGCAGATAGAATTTCAGGTTGGAGCCAAGGCGGCCAGATTGTTGGGGCGTGAAAATATAGCGGATGTTGACGGCGCTCTGATAGAATTGATAAAAAATGCTTATGATGCAGATGCCAGTTGTGTGTATGTGGAATTTTATATACCATTTCCGGATGTTCCGGAAGAAGCGCTTTTTTTTGACTTTTCAAAGTGCTTATCTGTTGAAGAGATGGAATGTGTGTTGAAATGTTATGATCATGTGGGAGAAAAACTAAAAAAGAAACAAGATTTGCCTGAGCAGATTCAAGAGCAGTTAAAAAGTATTTTGTTTTCACATAATAGGATTATAATAGCAGACAATGGAACGGGGATGACCTGGGACATTGTAAAATCAGCATGGATGTATATTGGAACCAGTGATAAAGAGCATAACTTTCAATCGAAAAAGGGGCGCATAAAGACAGGGGCAAAAGGAATAGGAAGGTTAGCTCTGGACAAATTATCAGTGAAGTCAGTAATGTATACAAAAACTTTTTTCGGAGAGGAAACTATAAAATGGAGCATGGATTGGAATCAGTTTGTAAACGCTGAATTGATTGGTGATGTGAAGGCAGAATTGGATGTCCGGAAGACAGGATATTTGGATATTGTCAGAGAAATGTCAGGAAAGAATCTCGATATTTTTGATGAGCATGATTGGTCATCAGGAACCCTGTTTGTACTCAATCCGCTAAGAGAAGCCTGGAGTGAACGGCTGTTCAGAAAAGTAAACACAAATTTGAAAAGCATCAACCCTATCGGTAGCGCAGATAGATTTGAGGTAAGGGTAAAAAATGCATTTTATTCGGAATATGATTTTCGGACTGAAAAGGTAGCAATTGATAAAGAAGATTATGACTATAGAATCTGTATGGAATATGACGGGGATTCTGCTCTTTATATTCGTCTGCTTCGAAATGAAGTCGATTTGACGAAAAAAACTGTGACAATAGAAAGGTATGGAAATTCCAAAAGGAAATCTCTGGATGAGTTCTGGGCCAGAGAGAAATTTCAGAAAGAAGACTACAGAAGAGAAGATTATGACAAAGAGATTCTGCGGGTAAAAAATGTAACCGATGTTCTGCCGAAAGATAGTTTAGAAAAGATACAAAAAGTAGGGCCGTTTTCGGCAGAGATGTATTTTTTAAGAAATGCGCCAAATGCTTATGGGGTTATGAAGCCAGTGTCAGTTAGAAAGAGAAAGAAATTACTGGAACAATTTTCGGGTATTAAAATATACAGAGACGATTTCAAGGTGCGTCCTTATGGGGACGAGGGGGCTGCGATGTATGATTGGATTGGAATGAGCAGCCGTGTTCAGAAAAGCCCTGCCGCAGTGTCGCACAAGTTGGGAGCATGGCGGGTACAGCCATATCAGATGATAGGCCTGGTAAAAATCGGACGAAAATCAAATCCATATTTAGAGGATATGGCAAACAGAGAGGGGATAGCCCTGACAGATACATACTATATATTTGTCAATTTGATTCAGGAATGTTTGAAAGAATTTGAATTTGACCGGCAGTACATATATAGAGAATATGCCAGATGGGTAGAGTCTGTAGAGTCGGAAATATCGGATTATGTAAAACGAGTACAGGAAGAAGCAGTTCGCAGGGCTCAGGAATCGAAAAAAGATAGGGGGACAGAGAAGCAAGATAAAACAGAGAAGGATACTGCTGAAGAGACAGAAAAGGATGGTCAGATTTCAGAAGAAGAAATGTTAAATACAGTATATCAAATGATGCAGGACTCGGAGCGGGAGTTAAACAGTAAGCAGATTCTTCAAGTATTGAGTTCTTCTGGGATTTTGATAAATACTTTTTTTCATGAATTTAATGCGATAAACACACAATTTCATGTTCAGGCCCCCCAAATAAGAAGCCGTGTAAATTACATATTAAAGGGAAAAGAGTATGAGGGGATACCTGCTTATAATCCATATAACCGTATTGATATATTGGAAGAAAATGACAAACTAACGGCAGCTTTTCTGGATGTTATTATGGACGGATTGCGGAAGGATAATTTAAAAGAGAAATATGTTTCACTAAAAGAGATGATTTCAGATATCATTACAAAATGGGAAATCCTTTTAAAAAGAAAGCATATTGCTGTGGAGCCTGTTTTGGTGGAGGATGAGAGCATTGACGATTATATATCGATAGCTATCGTTGATATGTATATTATACTGAATAATTTCATCCTGAATTCCGCATGGTTTCTGGAACAGGGGCATAATGAGGATAGGAAGATTCTTTTTACAATAAAAAAACAGGATAATACAATTCATCTTTTAATGGAGGACAATGGTCCAGGATTGGCAGAAAAATTTCGCGATAATCCTGATAAAATTTTTGAAATTGGAGAGACTTCCAAGGGAGAGAAAGGAACAGGGCTAGGGCTTTGGGTTGTAAAAGAGACCGTAGAACGATATGACGGTATTATTTCGGTTATGGATAAGGCAAAAGGGTTTGGTCTGGAGATTATATGGAAAAATCGGAACGGAGGAGCTGATGTATAGAATTGGGATAATAGATGATGTAAAAAGCGAACGTGATGATATACAGGTATCTATTTTAGACAATAAAGAGGACTTTGACATTGGATTTAAGGAGTATGAATTGGATTTAAGAGCGAAAGAAGATATTTTGAGTGAGATAAGGAATGATATAGAAAAAGCAGAAGTTCAGGCATTGATAGTTGATTTTAAGTTGGATACCGCGAAAGAGGTAATAGAAGGATGGGAAATTATTGACTTTATGCACGAGGAGACTCCGGAATTTCCAGTTGTAATCTTAACAAATGCACCTGAAGAAAGTAAGAAATCAAAATATACAGATGCAGACAAGGTATATGCGAAAAAAACATTTTTGGTACCGTCAGCACCGGAAACAAAGGAAATGGTAAGCAATATCTGTCTAAATATGTTAAAATATACGCAACGCAGGGATGAGTTAGAGAGCTGTCTTTCTGTTGAACTGAAAAAGTTAGATGAAGATGGAGAGAATGAAGATGCTTTAATGAATATTATCAGGATAGAGACAGAATTAAGTAAATATAAACAAATATATCAAACAAAATTAGACGCAATGTTAGATATGGGCGAGTTGAAAGATGCTTTTGAGCAATTAAGGGAATATGAAAAAATGTTAGGATGAGGAAATGAAATACGAGAAATTTAAGGATCATGTGATAAAGAGAACCTGTCAGGAAAGTTTTGATAAACCACGGAAGTACAAGCCATATCTGCAAAAAGATTTTCATAGGAGATGCTGTTATTGCAATATGCCGGAAGATTTGCTGACAGTGCCGTATCATGTGGAACATTTTATACCAGAAAATGCTTTTAAGGGTATTAAAGATTCATTGATGACGGACTATAAAAATTTGATGTGGTCATGTCCCAAATGCAATCTTTCAAAGGGTGAAAAGTTTAGCGGGGATATTAGGCATAACAACAAAATTGAAAATAAGTTGTTCTATAATCCTGTAGAAACTGATTATAACAATATTTTTTATCGTAATGAATTAGGGGGGATTGATTCTGATGACCCTAAGGGACGTGAAATGATAAAGATTTTAAAGCTTTATCGTCCTGTACATAATTTTGCGCTATTGTATGAAAGATATGAAAAGCTGGCTGTAAAATTGGAACAACAGCAAAAAGAGGAAACAGATCCGGAAAGAAAGCGCATGTTAGAAAGTGCAGCTGGAAAAGTAGCAATGAAATGTGTAAAAATAGGAATTGCATTTAGAGCCGTTTACCGGGATTCCAAATGTTAGATTTTGGAAAATTTTTTATCATATACTTGACACGAAAAGGGTTAAAGGCCATGGAGGAGCTGGCGAAGCTGGAGGCACAGCGGGGGAACCCGGAGTATCTGGAGACCGAGAGGGGGGCGCAGGCGAGAAGAGGCATATGGGGGCAGCCCGGGAAAGAGCGGGGACAGGCGTGCCAGCAGTGAGATGTGCATCTTCCTGATTCTCAATATTTCCTCTCTACAGCTGATTCCTGTGAATATGATTGCTTACAGAAGCCAGTATGGCAGCGCCAATCCGACGGCAATCATTGCCCCGGCCATTGCGGCTACGCTGGTGAGCACTTTGGTGGCAATCGTGTATTGTAAAATCAAGGATCATTCCGCTAGAACCGGCGTGGGTGGAAACAGTATGGGCAAAAGCCATAAGAGCAGCAGCGCGGATCTGACAGCCAGTGAAATCGGGTGGTTGTCTGGTGGAAACGTGGGTTTTCACAGAGCTGACACATCTGTCGGAACATCATCGATAAGACGAAAGGGCAGGGGAGGAAAAGCGGTATGAACGCATTGGCTCATCTTTCGGACATTGTTATTCCTATCCTAATCTTTTTTATCGTTGGCTATGGCTTTGTCTCCAAAGTGAAAGTATATGAGACTTTTCTGAAGGGCGCAAAGGACGGACTGAAGATTGTGACGGATATTGTCCCTACGCTTATCGGTCTGTTGGTGGCAGTAGGGATGCTGCGGGCATCGGGCTTTTTCGAGATGCTGGGGACGCTGCTCGGCCCTGCGGCGGCAGCGGTTGGTCTGCCCGCTCAGATGCTGCCGCTGCTGGTGGTGAAGCTGTTTTCTTCTTCCGCTGCCACAGGGCTGGTGCTGGACGTGTTCCGCACTTCCGGGCCGGACTCCTACGCGGGGATGCTGACTTCCATCCTTATGAGCTGCACGGAGACGGTGTTCTACACCATGAGTGTATACTTTCTGGCGGCGAAGGTGACGAAGACCCGATTTACCCTGACGGGGGCACTGCTGGCCACCCTGGCGGGGACGGTGATGAGCGTGGTGCTGGCCAGGTGGATGGCATAATACAACAGAAAATGCTTTCTGCGGTCAAGAACAAATGAACCGGTGAGGGGGGACACCCCCGCACATGTGGTTCACAGGCCGGTTCAGGAACGAGGCCCGCTATACGCTGTCTCGCCTGGACCGCTGCCGCATCTGGCCCTGTACTTTGAGCATACGGAAGTCGGGATGAAAAGCCCGGTCATGGGTATCAGTTTCAGGTTCACTGTCCCGAAGGAGGTGGTGGATGATCACTGCCTCTTCCTTGCATCTGTAAGGCTGTCCTCCAAATTGAAGGAGATTCAGTGGGATGTACACGACCTATCCCGGGCCTGTGCCCTGCTCACCGGATTATATGAAGCAACTATTTGGGATTGAGGGGTACCAGCCGCATAAAAAGCTGGAGATATCCTTCGAAAATCAGTGGTTCACTATTACAGACGGCGTGATGTTCAATTGCGACAGAACAGAACTGATTTGGTGCGACCGCTGGAAGAAGGGATCTTATGTCGTGCCGTCCACTGTCACCCGCATTGGGAAACGGAAATTCCTGCGATACCGCTTGGGCTGATATTCCATAGCGCCCATATAATACAGCAGTTCCTCCTGAAGCGCCTTATCATATATCTGAATGACCCGATAAGCATTTTCACGCTCCTCCAAAAACTTTTCGGCGTTGGAATATTTTTTATAAAATCCATTTTAATATTATCATATAGAAAATCAATATACAACTAATAGCAGTTTAAAATAACCCCACGGATTCTATAAGGGGCTATTCAAAGACTGACATCCAGCAGCTCCACCCTTGGCGCTCTGGCAGCGATGGCCTGCCTGTGGTCATAGGTAAGGGGCCGCCCCTGCAGGTCGCTTACAAAGCCTCCGGCCTCCTCCACAATCAGGGCTCCGGCGGCGTAGTCCCAAGGCGACAGTGCCAACTCAAAGAAGAATTCAGCTCTGCCGCATGCTACCATGCACAGATCAATAGCGGCAGAACCGCTTCTGCGCAGGTCCTCCGCCCGGGACATATAGCGGTAGGCTACCTCGAAGGATTTCCGGGTCAGCGCCTCATTGTAGGGAGCTGTGCCGAACAGAATTAGGCTTTCCGCCAGCGTCCTGTCCGAAGTGTGAATCCTCTCGCCGTTCAGATACGCGCCCTTTCCTTTCAAGGCACAAAAGGTCTCCTGCTGATAGGGGTTATGCACTACCCCCAGGATAGGAGAACCGTCCAGCGCCAGCGCTACGCTGATGCAGCTGGCATGATAATTTCTGGTAAAATTGGCGGTGCCGTCGATGGGATCCACGATAAAGGCATAGCCCTTTGAAATATCCGTATGGTCCATCTGGTCCTCCTCCCCCAGAAATACGGCATCCGGAATCAGCCCCAGCAGGCGGGTCTGCAGGATTGCCTGTACTCTGGAATCGTAGTCTGTCACGAAGTTTCCCCTGCCGGCCTTCTGGTGGATTTTCCGTTCCATATCAGTGGCATTCAACAGGATGCCCTCACAGTCCCTGACGATATCTATGATTTTCTGAAGCAGATTTTCTTCCTGCATGATTGCCCTCCATCTTTGACTTATCGGAATCTATTGCAATTATAACTATTTTCTCCAACTTCTGCAAGGGCTTCGTCATAATGATTGACTTTTCGGGCAGATTCACTATAATGTGTTTAGTGGGGAAAATCGGAAAGCATATCACGAGGGCGGAAATCAATGGGGAAAGTAAGGCAACTGGGGAGGCTGGTGAATCAGAACCGAAAGGCGCTGGCAGAATTTGAAATCGTTTTCAAGCTGCTGACGTTTCTGGTGGCCGTGCCGCTGTTCTCAGGAGGCGTCCGTCTGACGATGAAGATGACAGGATACAGGTATCTGACAGTGGAGAATATCCTGTTTTTTGTTATCCACCCGGTGACGATTGTGTCATTTCTTGCGCTGCTATTGCTTATGACCGCATATACCATGTTCGATATCGCCACGGTAATCATCATACTGGATCAGTCCTGCCAGAACCGAAAAGTACGCCTGCCGGACGTGGTTCGGCTGTCTGGCCGCAAATGTGCGGGAATGCTGCATCTTAAGAGCCTTTCGCTGACATTCTTTACCCTGTTTTTGATTCCGTTCCTGAACCTGGGGCTGGCCTCCGGGGTAATCTCTACCATTCAGGTGCCGGGATTCATTCAGGATTATATCCAGAAAAACCATATTTTGCTGGTGTTGTGCATTGCCCTGGTCGCGCTGCTGGCGGCATTGCTGCTGCGCTGGCTGTATTCGCTGCATTATCTGGTTCTGGAGGACATTCCTTTTAAAGAGGCCAGAAGGCGCAGCCGTCGTCTGGGAGCAAAAAGGCATGTCAGGGACCTGCTTTCTCTGGTTGCCATGCAGCTGGTGATATCTCTGGGTTTTTTGGGCTGTGTCCTGATCGGGATTCTGCTGATTATGGCGGTGGATGGCATGCTGGAGCGTTTTGTGCTGCTGAACAGCCTGGTGTCCACGATTATCTGGATGTTCATCGCTTTGTCGGCGGTGGTGTTCATGTCCCTGTCCATGCCCATCGGCTATGCGGGCATCAGCGTTCTGTTCTATGCCCATAAGCGGGAGCAGGGGGAGGAAATCCGCAGTCTGCGGCTGCAGGAGAGGGAGAGCGGACTTTGGGACAAATCGCATATGCGGGCGGTCTGCGCGGGAATCGCCATAGTGGCCCTGATTCTGGGAGTGGCGTTCACCTATGGGCTGCAGCTGGGAAAATACAACTTGAACATTGAGTACGCCCGAACCACGGAGGTCACGGCCCACAGAGGGGCATCTGTGGACTATCCGGAAAATACCATGAGCGCCTTTGCAGGGGCCAGCGAACTGGGCGCGGACTGGATTGAGCTGGATGTGCAGCAGACAAAGGACGGACAGATTATCGTCATCCATGATACCAATTTCAAGCGCACCACGGGCGTGAACCGCAATACCTGGGAGCTGACCTGCGATGAGGTGAGCAGGCTGGATGCCGGCAATCTTTTTGGAGAGGAGCACGCGGGGGAGCGGATTCCGCTGCTGGCGGAGGCGGTGGAGTTTGCTAAAGAGAATCTGATTAAGCTGAACATCGAGCTGAAGCCCACGGGCCATGAGACGGATTTTGAGAAAACTGTGGTGGATATCGTGACGGAATATGACTTTCTGGAGGAGTGCGTAATCACTTCCCAGGTCTATCATGTGCTGGAGAATGTGAAAGACTATAACCCGGATGCCGTGACGGTCTATGTCATGAGCCTGGCCTATGGGGACATCACGGCGCTGGAGGCGGCGGATCATTTCAGCGTGGAGGCTGCCAATGTAACGGAGAATCTGGTCACCAGAGTCCATGGGGAGGGGAAGCAGCTGTACGCATGGACCGTGAATACGGAGGCCGGCATCCGGAAGATGGTGGAACTGAACGTGGACAATGTGATTACGGACAATGTGACGCTGGCAAAGGAAACGATTTATGCGGAGAAGACCAGTGATTTGATTAGTGAATATATAAAACTGCTGGAGAAAATCTTCTAAGTCGGGAGGGACGGAGATGGATAGTTTGCGTTTTGGAATCGTGGGAATCGGAAACATGGGAGGAGCACATGCGGTGCAGCTCTTTGGGGCCAGGGTAAAGGGCGCGGAGCTGACGGCAGTGTGCGACTGCAGGGAGGAGCGCCTGAAATGGGCGGAGGAACGGTTTGCGGGAGTCTCTCTGTATCGGGATTATGAGGAACTTCTGGACAGCGGGGAGATAGACGCGGTGCTGATTGCCACGCCTCATAAGCTGCACCCTGTGATTGCGGAGAAAGCTTTTGGGCGGAAACTGAATGTGCTGACGGAAAAGCCGGCTGGCATCGATACCGCCAGCGTGGCCAGGATGAACCAGGCCGCGGCGGAGAGCGGGACCGTGTTCGGCATCATGTACAATCAGCGGACGAACCAGCTTTACAGGAGGCTGCATGATTTGGTGCGGGAGGGCGCGCTGGGGGAAATCAAGCGCTTTGTGTGGATCATCAATAACTGGTACCGCACCCAGGCATACTATGATTCCGGCGACTGGCGGGCCACCTGGAACGAGGAGGGAGGCGGCGTGCTGCTGAACCAGTGCCCCCACAACCTGGACATCTGGCAGTGGATTCTGGGGATGCCGGTAAGACTGCGGGCATTTTGCAAGGAGGGGCATTACCATAGGATTGCGGTGGAGGATGACGCTACTATCTATGCGGAGTATGAAAACGGCGCCAGCGCGGTGTTCATCACTTCCACCGGGGAGTATCCCGGTACAAACCGGATGGAAATCAGCGGGACTTTGGGGAAAGCCGTGGTGGAGAATGGATGCCTGAAGCTTTTCCTGCTGGAGCGGGATGAGAGGGAGATCTGCCAAACCTCAAAGGAGGGGATGCCTCAGGAGAAAGTGGACTGCCAGATTATGGAGCAGGAAGAACCGGGCGGGGGGCATCTGGAGATTCTGCAGAACTATACCAATGCAGTGCTCTATGGAGAAGAGCTCATTGCGCCGGGTGTGGAGGGGATTCGGGGACTGACCCTCAGCAATGCCGCCTATCTCTCGGCCTGGAAAGACGAGTGGGCGGAGTTGCCGTTAAACGAGGAAGAATTTAACGCTATTTTGCGTAAAAAGCAGGAGTCGGAGGATGCGGTGCGGAGGAATGTGCGCCATGAGGAGTTATCCGGCGAGTATTCGGAGCGGTGGAGCGTCAGGTGGTAAGTGTGAGAAGTGCGCTCACAGGGCAGAGTGTTCCGGGTGTGGGCATTCTCCCGGGTGCGGCTTGGGGGATTTGTTTTACGGAGAAGGCTGTGGAAGAGGAGACCTATTCAGGGGTTTTGGGTATGCGGGGGAGGGAAAACAGTGAAGAGACCGAAGATGGTACTTTTTGATTATGGGCAGACACTGGCAGACGAGGCGAAATTTGACGGTGTGAAAGGGACGGAGGAAGTGCTGAAATATGCCGTGAAAAATAGGCATGGACTATCCGCGGCGCAGGTGCAGGCAGAGGCGGAGAAAATCAACAGGGAGCTGGGGAGGGTTGACCCGGAGAGGCGCCATTTGTTTCAGATAGAGGTGCCGAACCATATGTTCACTGCCTATCTGTATGAGTCGCTGGGGATTGAACTGTCCCTTGCGCCGGAGCAGATTGACAGTGTATTCTGGGACGCTGCCGCGCCCGGAAAGCCCACGGAGGGGATTGAAGCGTTTTTGGAATTTCTATCGGAAAATCAAATCCGCACAGGGGTGATCAGCAATATTTCCTATGGGGGAAAGGCGGTGCGGAACAGGATTGCCGAGATTGTCCCGAAGAATCATTTTGAGTTCATCATCGCCACCAGCGAGTATATGTATCGAAAGCCCAACAAAAGGATTTTTGACCTGGCTCTGGAAAAGGCGGACTTGAAGCCGGAGGAAGTCTGGTATGTGGGCGACCAGTATGAATGCGACATAATGGGCGCGATGAATGCCGGGATTTTCCCGGTCTGGTATCTGGGGGCATCGGATCTGCCCTGCGGAGAAAAAGAGGGAATCATGGCGGTCAGGGACTGGAAAAGGCTGCAGGAAATCCTGGAGGGAGAGGGAGCTGGAGAAACGTCGGGATAAGTTTTTGACAAAGGGATTGCAATCTGCCAAAGATGCTTTTATACTGAAATAAGAATCCGCAGGCCCGCCTGAAGCGGCGTGTCTGCGAGGACGACGGGTAACATACACCATGGATAGAAGAGAAGGAGAGCTTTGCGATGAAACAAGACTTAATCGTTATTCTTGACCTGGGCAGCACCCAGAACACGGTCCTTGCCAGGGACATCCGCGCCCTTGGCGTGTACAGCGAGATACATCCCCATGACATCACGGCGGAGGAGCTGCAGGCCCTGCCGAATGTAAAGGGCATCATTTTGAACGGCGGTGAGAACCGCGTGGTGGACGGACAGGCGGTGGAGGTGCGGCCGGAAATTTATGAGTTGGGATATCCTGTGATTTCCGTTGACTATCCCCAGTCGAAATGCGAGTCCCGTTTTGAGGCTCTTCCGGAGCAGGAAGCGCTGAAAAAGTTCCTGTTTGAGGATTGTCGGGCGGAAGCCAACTGGAATATGAAGAATTTTATCGAGGATCAGGTAGAGCTGATCCGGCAGCAGGTGGGAGAGCGGAAAGTGCTGCTGGCTTTGTCCGGTGGCGTGGATTCTTCTGTGGTGGCGGCTATGCTGATCAGGGCGGTTGGCAGCCAGCTGGTATGTGTGCATGTGAATCATGGGCTTATGCGCAAGAATGAGTCCGAAAGCGTGGTGAAGGTGTTCCGGGACGAGCTGCATGCGAATCTGATTTATGTAGACGCTTCCGAGCGTTTCCTGGGCAAGCTGGCCGGGGTGGCGGATCCGGAGCAGAAGCGGAAGATTATCGGCGGGGAGTTCATCCGCGTGTTCGAGGAAGAAGCCAGGAAGCTGGAGGGAATCGATTTCCTGGGACAGGGCACCATCTATCCCGATATCATTGAGAGCGGGACAAAGACGGCGAAGATAGTGAAGTCCCATCACAATGTGGGAGGGCTTCCGGAGGATCTGAAGTTCGAACTGGTGGAGCCGCTGAAGCAGCTTTTCAAGGATGAGGTGCGGGCCTGCGGCGTGGAACTGGGGCTGCCCCACGACATGGTGTACCGTCAGCCGTTCCCCGGGCCCGGACTCGGGGTAAGGTGTCTGGGCGCGATTACCAGGGACAGGCTGGAGGCTGTGCGGGAATCGGATGCCATCCTGCGGGAGGAATTCGCCAGGGCGGGGCTGGATAAGAAAGTGTGGCAGTACTTTACTGTGGTGCCGGACTTTAAGTCGGTGGGGATGAAAAATAATGCGCGGGTGTTTGAGTATATGGTGATTATCCGCGCAATCAATACGATTGACGCTATGACGGCTTCGGCTGAGAAAGTGGACTGGGATGTGCTGGAGAGGATTACGAAACGGATATTGGCTGAGGTGGAGCAAGTGAATCGGGTTTGTTATGATATGAGTCCTAAGCCGCCGGCGACTATAGAGTTCGAGTGATGAAATGGACTTCGAGAACCTAGTGTTTATGCGGGTTGCAAACAAATTTGTTTAGGCTCTGGCAACGATTTGGCAACATTTTTCACATCACGCAATAAATAATTACATCAATGGCATAAGAAAACCTTGCTGATTTTCAGATATGGAAACTGAATATCGGCAAGGTCTTTTTATGCTTATTTCTGCTTTTTCTTTTTAGCTATTTTCTTTTCTTCTTTCTCGATTTTCTGAAATTCCTCCATAAGCATATCACTGACCGCCTGTGAGGGGACTTTCGCCCAATGCTTTGAGGTGTCCAGTTCCGGGTACTTGTACCGCCACTGGTCGTATTCCTCTTTGCTAATCTCGCCCTGTTCCAGTTTGGCGGCTTGCTCCTGCCATGCGTGGAACATATCAAACATGGACGAATAGGTGGAATAGTCGGACTTGTCAAGGCGTAGACAGATTTCCCCGTCAATCTCCCCGATTTTCAGCCCGTACATATCTTCCAACGCAAAGAGTGTGTGCATAAGCCCGATATAGGTATCAATATCCGGCACGGTGAGGGCGTGGGTGCTTACATCAAAGATATTCGCCATTTCTTTTACAAGGTCGTGCTTTGGCGTCCTCGCTTCGGTTTCATACTGTGCCATGCGGACATCAGAGGTCTTTCCGAGAAAACCGAGGATTTCGCCTAACTGTTTCTGTGTCATGCCTTTTCGGTTGCGGAAAAAGCGGATACGTTTGCCGATTGCCATAATAAAACCTCCGTTGTAGTGAAAGTGGTACAGCCTTGCATGACTGTACTTAAACAAATCTGTTGAAGTTAGTATAACATGGTGCAATAGGAATAGCAAGAATAACTTAAATAAAAAAAGTTAAGATTTTCTTGAAAACCACTTGACTTAACGGAATTTATTTAGTATTCTATATGCAACACTTAAACAAAAACAGTTAAATGTTGAAAGGAGCTTCCTGTATAATACAAACATAGGGAATTCCAAGAAAGGTGGTTGATAAAAAGATACCTCAGAGTAAAATAAGATTGCTGACTTTGCGGGTTAGTAAAAATCTTATTGAACAGAGAGGTATCCCAAGATGAA
>CAJTHM010000038.1 GCA_910576125.1 Lachnospiraceae bacterium
TTTATGCAGGTAGTCTTCTATGAAAACTGCAAGAAAAATGAAGTGGTTTTGCTAAAAACCTTGCATTTATTTTATCATAAAATGCTGTAAAAGTCAGTGAAATCAATGGATTTTCACTTAATCAGCAGACACCAATTATTCTGGCTTACTGATTTTCTGTTGCCAAAATGTTGCCACTTGTTTAAATTTTTTCTGACACATTAAGACTACAATATTTAAGCAAAGAATTCATTCTATTATTTTTCTGGCTTGCTGAACGTGTCCTGCTAGAAGCAGCCTCTTTATACTCTTTCAAATAACCAGTATATTTTGTATTTTTTGAAAAATACTCATTATAAAAGTTCGAAACAGAACTTTTTACTTTTTCAACTTCAACATCATTATTTATGCAATACCAGCAGAATGAAAACAATGTATATAAATGGGTAGTCCAACATAGCCGTTTATTATTTTCATAATCTAATTCCAAACTTTCCATAAATTCAATAACTTTATTAAATTCCTTTTCTCCTTCTCTAAGTATCTCCATATTATCCTTATACTTTTCGTATTGTACATCTAATACAGTCGGCGTAGAGTCTAAAGTTTTCTTATTCAAAACCAAAAAAAATAGTTCTGAAACAAATTCTTCATCTTCCATACGTTCAATTTTCAAACGCTCACGTTTATCTTGTAAGAACGATATATTCGATAATTCTTTAATTAACTTTAATAAAGGAGTAGTCGAATATTTTGCATTTCTCAATTCTTGCGGATTAAGCGGCTCTCCATTCCTATTTAATCGATCAAACACAGAAGAAACTAAATCTAAATCATCTTCATATAAATATTCAATTTGTAATGCGTATGTCCAAAATTGTTTAACATAGTCTCCACTATCCTTTTCCTTCTTTATGTCTTCAAATTTTTTCCCTGCAATATTTTCTGCTAAACTCCTACTTTGTTCATCTAAAAACCCATCTTCCGCAAAATATGTTGTTAATGGTATCTCTTCTTCAATAAAACTGATTATCGCTTGAAGCCTCTGTTTTCCATCAACGATATCATATTTTGTTTTTCCATCTCTATCCACAATAGGACGCATAAATATAGCAGGAATCGGATAATTCTTTAAAATAGAATCAATCAAAAAAGATTTTTTATCTTCTGCCCAAACATCACTCTTTCTTTGATAGCTTGCCTCAAAATTATATTTTTTCAATGTATAATTGTCATAAAATTCTGATACCGTAAGTTTAGTCGAATTTCTTTCAAAAAATTTAGCCATTAATAATTCCTCCGATATTATCTGATGATGTCTGTAGCACATAATTCTTAAAAATACTAATTAGCACTGCATTCAAGTCTCTGGGGGGAACAGGATTGATAAATGTAAGTTCTGTATCTGAATTAAGGTTTATCAATAACTCATCAATTTCCCTTCGATCAACATGCCAATAAGATATTCCGCACATTACAACAATGCTTTCCTTATCGTTTGACAACTCTTTTGCTTTCTTGATAGCTTCATTTCGGATAGTGGATGCCCATGACGAAGTTATCTGTAGTCTTGCGGAATCCCCTGCCGGAGGAATAATTGCACCAGTTGAATATTTTGTCAAGCCATCATACTTTAATTCTAACTCATCAATTTTCAACCCATCAACATCCACATTGTAATTTATGTCATATCTATCTATATGATTCTTTGGAACAAAACTAATAGAGCCATGTGGCTTTATTATTTCTATAACATCATCGTCCTTGTCATCAAATCCATATACACTATAGTTTAGTCCCAAACACCTTAATATTCTTTCCAACCAAACATCATAATTATATGATACAAAAATAATTTTCTTAAATTCTTTTAAATTCAAAGTTTGTAGAAATGAAAGCCATCCCCAATCTGAACATGTTGAAACAAATTCTTTCAATAACACATCATCAATCAGCGAATCATACCATGAAAACAACTGCCTCAAATAAACAATTAATTCGCAATATGCACGCAAGTAAATTCTATTATCATCTGAATTTATCATGCTCAATCTTTTCGCTTTTTGATTTGGATCATTAATAAAATCAAAAAACATATTGGCACAAGAAATAATTTCTTCAATTAATCCATTACTTTCCGCCGCATTATTATTAGGACGAGCCCCTAAAGTCCATAAAGCAGGGCATATCTTATATGATAAAAATCCAGGCTTATCATCCCAAGGTGTCCCTATTACCTCCCCATATTGAAATAGATTTTGAACATTTATACACACTCTCTTCTCTTTTTTACTTTCGAGAAAAGCATTGTATTTGTTTATAAAATCTATTGTAAATCCATTTCCCAATATAATAAATACACTTTTCATCTGTATTTCACACCTGCACTCTACTTGATTATTATACAGCCAAATCTAACGGCAAATCTGAAATATCTTTCAATCGCTTCCCCTGTACAAGCGTTTCCAAAATTTCAGCCGCATCTTCAGAACCAACCTCTTTTACTGCTCGAACCAATTCATAAAGCGCAAAATGATACACGCAATCAATGTCTCCAGTTCCAAGCGCCAACGATGCTAATCGATTAGGCATAGGCTCTGCTGTCACAACAACAATGTGAGGTAAATGTCCTTTTCTATTACGGATCAAATTCAATGCCTCTGTGCGACTATTCTGTGCCCGGTCACTCCGCATCGTATATTTTGCTGATACACTCGCATGAAGTAGCGGCTTGCCACCATTCGTCTTCCTAATGTCTGCCATTCTGCTAATTTTATCATCAACTATGTACTGTTCCGCATTTATTTCTACATCTTCATAAAGATTACGATAAATAACCACATCTGGTGCAACAAGGTAATCATTTCCTAACGCCGCCGCTAATTGTGCATTCTCCGCTGTTAATGCGCTCAAATATGCCAAATGCTCATACTGCTCAAAATCACTTGTTTTCAACCTGTTATTATTTCCAAGCTGTAATATCGACCATTGTCCAGGACGGAGATTTTGCAAATGCGGAAATGTTTCCTGCAAAAATTCCATCGTCAATAATTCAAATTGTTTTCCAAGCGTCTGCCCTGAAATTTTATCAACAGCATTAACTGTGTGATGATGTTCACCCACCAAGATGTCCACAATTTTTCCTGCTATCGCTTTTGACCCTCTACTGCTGGTGTCCGCATTAGATGCCACACCTGTTTTAGTCAATGTTAACGTATTCGTTTCAAACAACCGCTTGTGAAAATGAAATCTCGCATTCGCTATCAACGCATTCATATCCTAAGCACTCCTTTATTTTTTCTCCCACTGCCTGCGCTACTGGCGGTGGAAATGCATTTCCAATCATACGGCAAGCGGCAGTTTTCTTTTTTCCAAATGTCCATGTATCAGGAAATCCTTGTATCCTTGCCATCATTCTACTAGTCAGACGAGGCATTCCCTCAAAATTCAATTCTGGTGCTGTATCAGCCACTCCGCGACCATCTACGCCAAGTTCAGCCCACGCTTTTCTTGCTCTTACCGGACCCAAATCAGGGCCTCCATGCTTTTTTGAACCACCAACTAGAGTTGGCGCAATCTTATTTGCATTTTGTGCCCAAAGTTTTGCGCCTTTCCATTTATTCTCTGCCATTAGATCATATAATGTTTCTCCAACTGTCGGCGCACATCCTAAATTCCCTTTGGGATATGAAAAAGAAACATTTTCGTCCTTTTGTATAGCAACAATTACCACGCGAGGGCGAAGCTGCGGAACAGCGAAGTCAGAAGCGTTTAATAACTTAATTTGTGTATCATATCCAAGGATTTCTATAGCATTAAGAATATGTTTTCGATATTCATCAAAACCTGAATCTAAAAATCCTCTCACATTTTCCAACATAACAGCCCTAGGTTTAATTTCTTTAATCAATCGAATCGCTTCAGGAAATAAGTCCCGCTCATCATCTTTCCCTAGTTGCTTGCCTGCAATCGAAAAGGGAGGGCAAGGCACACCGCCTGCCAACAAATCCACTCCTCGATAAGATCTTCCATCAAAATCATGAACATCTGCACATATTACATTCCATTCAGGACGATTTAATTTCAAAGTTTTACAATAATCCTCTTCATATTCAACAAGTGCAACATGAGTAAATCCAGCCAACGCAAGCCCAAGAGCCTGACCACCTGCTCCTGCGCAAATTTCAACACAAGTTAACGGTCTTTGCATAATATAGCCTCCCCATTTCAAATTTCAGTAATCCACTAACCGTTACTATGCATCAGCTTCATCATCCGCAAATTCTACAATATCTCCTATATTACAATTTAATGTCTTGCAAATTTTATGTAGACTCTCAAGTGAAACTGTTTCACCCTTCCCCATCTTTGCTAAAACATTAAAACTAATTCCTGCCATATCTTTTAAATCTGTCCGATTCATTCTTTTATCTATTAATATCTTCCACAATTTATCATAACATACCGACATACGACTTCTCCTAACAATTCTCTACTTGTTATCGGTTTATATTAGAATATCATAATCTCAACTATATATCAAGATAATCTCATGAAAAACTGAGATTCTACATAAACTTAAAAAATAAAACTAATCCCTATCACCCACTAAAACACCTCATAAAAACATATACCACTTATCAGTTATCCAACAATTCCTGATAACTCACTCCCAACACCTTTGCAATAACCTTCAACTCAATATCCGTCACAAACCTTTTGCCACTCTCAATCCTTTGCACAGCATTTTTATCTATATCCAGCCCCGCCACTTGCAGCATATCCGCCAGCTTCCTCTGTGAAGTTTTCTCTGGAAGCCGCTCCCGGATTTCCTTTACTTTCTGCCCGCATATATTGTTTTCACCATCAGCCGCCTTATTCTTATACATAAATCCTCTCCTATTTGACATTTAGTGATTGTCATTTTCTCTATTATATGCTAAACTATAAAAGAATTGACATTCACTATGTGTCAAATATTGTATTTTAGTAAAAGGAGAGCATTTATGAAAAGCATATTGTCAGAACTGTATGAGGGCAAGATTTTCCCGGCAGAGCAATATTCTCCCAGAAGTGAAGAATACCGAAAAATTTATCAAGAACACTACCAACACTATGATGACTTCATCGAAACTTTAAGCAAAGTGAATCCACCTCTGGATAAGAAATTCATTGAAATCATGGACGAACAGCTTGACGTTATCCCCTATGAATTTTCAGAAATGTTCATTGACGGTTTCCGTTTAGGCGCAAGAATTATGATTGATATTTTTCAAGGCGATTTAGGCATTAGAGAGCATGAGCCTTCCGCTAAATAGCAAAGCCCCGCCAGTCTGTCAAGGGTAAATAAACGGCTATCGCCGCCCTTGACAAACTGGCAGGGCTTCGCTGTATGACACCCAAGAGGGCTTTAAGCAGCCCTCCGGCTATCACCGGGCTTCTCGATTCTGTTTTCTTCTTGCTACCCGCTTTTGCTCCTTCAACAGCAGTTCTCTTTGTTTCTCCATCTGAACAATGCCAGACACTTTCTCCTTTCCAAGCACCGCCTTTACACATTCATAATCCCGGACGATTTCTTTTAATTCCTGATTCTCTGTATAAATTTCATGGAAACGGTCAGATAGATTATTTGCCTTTTCCACAGTCCGATTATAAGACAGTTGCAACTTATCAAACTTTCTGGAAACGTCCAGATAGGACGCATAAACAGAACGTAATACCTTTACAATCTTCTCCATCAGCGGCTTTGCTTTCTTCTCCCGGTATGACTTTCCGCTTTCTATGCTCCCGGCTTCTGGAAGCACCTGTTCTGGATTGTCTGAAAACTTTGCCGCCATATGTTCCATATCCTTCACCATTGGGGCGAGTTCCTGCATACGCTTCTGGTATTTGTCCGCCTGTTTCCTTGCGCTTTCTGCTTCCTTTTTTGATTTCTCCATGCCGTTTTGCATGGAACGGACTTCATCATCTAATTCGCTCAACTGCCCTTTTAGATTTTCGTTGATTTCCTCATAGGATTGATTTTCTGATTGCAATTCCGTTTTCTTCTTTTCCAGTTCTTCAACTTCCTTTGACCGTTCCTGTTTTTTAAAGTCCAATACAGACAAATGTTTTTCGTGTGTTCCCTTTTTCTCCCATTCGATTCCATGATTCAGCATAAGTTCGGAAAGCTGTTCTTTCTCATGAGCATACCATTGATTCCGTTCCGTTTCACTTCTTGTACCGCCCTTAAATCCAAGTGCCTCCAGTGCTTTTTTCAGTGATACCCTCGTTTCAAGCCCCCGCTTGCTTCCAGTGACATAAGGAATGAAATCTATATGTAGATGTGGCGTTGCTTCATCCATATGTAAATAGGCACTGAACACTTTAAGTGTTGGGTTACGTTTCTGGAATCCTTTCATATACTCGTCCAATATCTTTCCGGCAAGCTGTCCGTCCTCTGTTTTTGCCCCCATATTATCTTTATCGCCTATCTGCACAACAATCTCATAAAACGGCTTTTCCTGTTTGCCGGATAATATTTTCTCGTAATAATCGTCAATCCGGCGGTCATTCCGGGTTTGTTTTTCATTGTACCGGGCAAGTGCTTCATCAAATAATTCGTGATATACGTCTTTGATATTTTGATTAAAATATTCTATATTTAAGTGGCTGCGTTCCGGGTCAATATTAGTTGCATGAAATTTTCTGCTGTTATGGTTGACCGAGCCTTTCCCTGTAGTAAAGCTAATTGTTCGTTTCAATCACTCTGTCCTTTCTCCCCTTTAAGGGTAATCAGTGCCGGATACGGCACAAAATAGAAGAACCTTCCCGAACATTAGAAGTCCGGGAAGTATCGGGGCGAAGCCCCTCCTTTGTTACTTTCTGCGAAAGTAACGCAAAAGCACTTTTGTCAGCTACGCCAACAAAAATGCAACCTGCAAGCAGGTTTTGCGCCCTGCCGGGGGCAAGCTATCCTTCGGATAGCATACCGTCCTTACGGACGGGCGGCTGTTCCAGCCCTTTTACTGCCGCTGTCAGTGCCACATTGTCCGGCACTTCATTCCGTATGGCAATCCTTCATTTTTCCTTGTCAACTAATAGACAGGGGGCGTGACACGCCCCTGTTAATTATCGCCGAAGGAAAAACTACCAGCGGAAGCTGTCCGGCACTCCCCGCTTATCCAGATATTCTTTTCTGGCTTTTTCTCTTTCTTCTTCCGTTGGTGCTGTCTTATATTTTGCGTACAGTTCATGGCGCACCATAGAATCCAGTTTCTTTTCCAGCCCTCGCCGGATTTCATCAGCACAAGAACCATCTTCCACCAGATGATACCGGAGCAACGCCATAAACAAATCATAAGGTATCTGCACATTTTTCATTTTATATCCCTTTCTGCGTCGGTTTGCGTCGATAGCGACGGTATTTTCTATACCGCCCCGCTATCTGAAATACCGTCGCAACCGACGCATATCGTCGCTTTTTATTCGTTCCGTTCCAGCCGCTTTAAAATGATTCTTCTCTCATGCCCCCGTTTATTGTCATAGAAAATACCATAGTCATTTAATAGCTGGCTGTTTACCACATTTAATCTTCTGGAAAGCACATTTGCCGATAACTGCATATCCGGCAACTGTTTCAGAAGTTCTGTTGCCGTTCCTTCCCACTCTGGTCTGCCTTCCGCCAGAAATTCGTTAATGGCTTCCAGAAGTGGGTTCGGCGGCTGTTTCCAAAGTTCCGTTTCTGCCTTTTTAAATTTCCAGATACAACGCTCCCGGTCAAACTCGATTGTCAGTTCCTGGTCTGGCTGGTCACGCCCCACAATATCCAGAACCGCCGTGTTGTCCGTCCGTTTTTTCTTCTGCATAATAAACGCCCCATCAGCCGCCCCAAGCAATCCGTTTGTGCCGGAAATCATATCAAAGCTATCACCGGATTCCATCTTGCGGGTATGGTGTACCACTAACAGACAGATACCATATTTATCACTAAATGCTTTCAGCTTTGTTACAATCTCATAATCATTCGAGTAGCTGAACGTTTCCCCGCCGACTTCCCTCACCTTTTGCAGTGTGTCAATGATAATCAGCCTTGCGTCTGTATGTTGTTTCACAAACTCCTCTAATTCACCGTCCAAGCCTTCCTTCAGTGTCTTTGCCTGTGTCGCAAAATAGAGATTGTCTGCGCTCTCTATGCCAAACATTTGTGAAAGCCGCCGCTGAAGCCTTGCGTAATCATCTTCCAAAGCCAGATACAAGACCGTTCCTTTACGGACGGGATAATCCCACAGGGGAATCCCCATTGCTATATGATAGGCAAGCTGCCCCATAAAAAAGGATTTCCCCACCTTTGGCGCACCTACGAAAAGATATGTTCCGCCGTACAGAAAACCATCTACAACCGGCGACCTCGGCGGGTAAAGAGTGTCATATAATTCTGTCATGGAAATCGTCTGCAAACTGCACCCGGATTTCTCCGGGCTTTTGCAGTTATTTGTGTCAAAGCCACAAAAATCAGTGGCTTGCAGATTGTTTTTTGCTGTTTCATTTGCTATAATTTCAGTGTGATTTTTCATAATCGGCTGTTTCCCATCTGCGCCAACAGATGATACGGAAGCAGTCGTTTTTCTTTTTCCTGTCATTCATCTTCTCCTTTCAGACCGTCCAACGTGATTGCAATAACTTGTAGTGTGTAGAGCAGTTCGTCATTGTCCGGGCTTATGCGCTCCATGCGCTTCAATTCCTCATGGATTGCCGCCATCTGGTTTTTCAGAGCCTTATACACCCTCGGATTGCCCTGTACCACCACATCTCGACACAAGAGCCGCCTTGTGATATAGTCCTGTTTTGTCAACCCCGATAACGCCACTAAATCATTTAACAGTTTTGCTTCTTCGTCCGATACCCGGAACGCCACTGTATGATTGCGCCATCTTCCTTTATAATCAAGTGCCTTATCCATTTTTTTAGTCCTCCTTTGTCATTCGCTCCATTTCCAGCCTTTCCGCCATTTCAGTCCGAACTGTAGGGAATAAGTGTGCGTATCGGTATGTAATCTTCTCCGCTTCATGCCCCATGCGCTCCCCAATCGCCAGTACCGAAAATCCCATGTTGATTAAAAGCGAAACCGCGCTGTGCCATTACGGTATAATAACGACAAACGGAAAAAGCCTTTATTTTCAAGGGGTTTGAGCGTTTGCCGTCATTTATTCAATTCCTTTTCCAAGTTGAAATCTGACGAGAAAAATATCGAAAAAAGGGAGGCTGTTTCATTAACGACAAAATTTAATAACGCCAGCGGTCCGGTGTATTGCCTGGCCGCTGATTGCTGTGGGCGTTTCACTTTTATAGGTGGACGCCCTTTTTTCATATCCATTTTCAGGCGAAAGGAGATTCACATGGAACTGAACGAAATGGAAAAGCGCCTGATCTTCCAGACGGAAGGCTATGGGAAATCAGGTGTCACTTATGAGCTGCGCATGTGCCTCCCCTATATACCGGACCCGGTAAAGAGGAAAACGGCGGCGGAGCTTATGCGAAAGCTGGACGCCATGCCGGAAAAAGACTGTCTGGCGCTCATTCAGGATATTCGGAAAAACTACCGGATTCCGGCAGGACCTAAGACGATGGGGGAACTACTGGCAGAGGCCAGGCAGAAATCCGGTGCGGAGAAATTGAAGGGGCATGACATCATGGCCCTGGAACGCTTTGACCCGGAAGTAAAGCACATGATTGTCTTTGACGTGCTTTCAGGTAATGCCCCTGTCGGGGATAAAGGCGACAAGATGCGCCTGTTCCTTACGGATGCCGGCTACCAGAAATTTTTAGACAGCCAGGAATGGGGCGAGGTCAGACTGAAAAACCATGCGACCGGGAGTATTTACGCTGCCGACGTGGACGACCTTCGCACCCATCTGGACAGTCTGTGGGATGGCATGGATAAGCTGCTGCGGGGATTTGCGAACATTTCGTACAGGTACTTCATTCTGTGTTCCGAGCGGCAGATGGGGCGGCGCGGTGACAGGCGGCCTAAGGAGGTGATGAATCCAGGATGTCCGAGCGGTAAACGCAACCCACGAAACCGGCTGTGGTAGGCCGGACGCGACGATGGCGCAGATCATAATGGTACTTCTTCACGGCTCCCTAAAGACTTGGGGAGAGTTCCTGCAGCGTGCGCTGCTCTGGCAAAGCGGCGGCGTATGCGGGGCTATGATGCGGCGACGCTATCCGCAGCCTGTAACAGCCCCGCCCTGTTCGTGCAGGGCCTGCCGGGGGGCGTGGCAAATACGGCAGCTGATCGAAATCAGATTGATTGCCAGTTCCCCCATTACATCCAAAGAGCCGATTTGCAGATATGGATGCTGCAGATATGGATAAAATACATTCCCTCTTTTCTTATCCAGTTCATGCCCCAGAACCGGACACATCCCTGCACATCTGCTTAATCCGCAGTAATACGGGTCATAATTCATCTCCCATTCCAGTGTATCCCGGTTGAACCTCATATGCTCCCGGCAGACGCGCCCCTTCCTCTGCAGTCCAAAACTGATCTCCTGTCTCCGTATCTCATCATCATGCAGTTTTAAGATATGCTCTACACTTCCTTCATAGAAATATTCTTCTTCGGCCATATGAACCTCACACTCATATCTGAGTACCTTGTTCTCCTGAAGATATTCATGTTTCAGCTTACACTCTTTCTTTTCATAAGGACAGCGGATGGTAGCCATATCATTTTCAAAAGTCCACTCGATTCCCATGTAACTCATGTTGCTGTGGCACTGGAGCCCTTTGCACTGCAGGCCGCAGGGGGTCTTGAAAGTCTGTTCAAAGATCCACCAGCGTTCATAGGTAAACCCTCCATCATAATTATCAAGGGTTTTCTCCTGCCACATGGGAACCTCAACCCGCACATGATCCGGATGATGCTCCGCCGAGTATCCTTCTTCCAGCAGCCGTTTTGTCAACAGGTTATATTCCTTATAATCTTCTTTCATCTTAATTCCTCCCTACAGCCCCTGGCAGGGGCGCATCCCGAAATAGTCTTCCATACGGTCCCGCAGCCTCTCCGCTGACATATCATATTCCCCGGCGATACAGGATTCACAGCAGGGATATTTATATGCCAGAGTCTTTGATAACCGAGCATCCCAGCTGTTTAACTGCCTGCCGCATTTGTTGCAGTCCTGATCCAGCCATCTTACTTTCTGCAATCGTTCTCCACCTTCCTTTCTTCCTTGTCAATATTTTCTATCCTTATAAGCCCTCCGGCTTCCGGACAGCAAAAAAACAGGAATGACCTCACTGATATTTCCGGCGTCCACAGTTTCCTGTGAACCAGCGTCATTCCTGCTCTGAATAGAGATTATAAATTTTCCAAAATAAAAACCAGCGGTATATCACTTACAGGGCGTAGTGATACTGCTGGCACATTCATACAAACTTAACAGCGTGTGCAATGCGGAACCGATACCGCATACAGGCGTTTCTGACTGTATCTCCCTAAAAAGGATTCGCACAAAAATCAATTACATGGGAAGTGTAGCACAAGATATGGAATCAGTCAACGAAAAGAAGCTATATATAGTAAAAGAATAAGAATATGCCTAAATTAAATCAAATAACAGCTACAAGTCTCCTCGTAGCTGCAGAATATTTTTCTCCCATTTCGAAATGGTAGTGTTTTTAATGTCAAGAGACATTGAATCGTATGTGAACTATCAATACTTATTATCGCAAAACACCTTTTTCTGTAAAGTAATCCATGAGGCGGTTGTTAAACACTCGCTTGATATCCCTCAATGCCGAAATAGACGAATACTCAAAGGCATATAACTGCTTTTTCTCATCTTCAGTCATTTCGATCTCTGTAAATTGCTCAGAATACTTAATTTTTGCTTTCTCCAGTAGCAAATCCAAAAAGGCTGTCTTCTCTGCCATTGTAGGCTCTTCAAATTCGCATACTAAATCAATACGTGTCTGAAGCTCAGGAAGAATAGCTTTCTTATATTCTGCTTCGCTGATAAGATTCGAAGTAAAGATAATAACATATCCATTCATGTCATACTCTCTTGTCATGGAATCTGTGAAACGACCCTCTTCCAGCAACTCCAGAAAGAAAGATAAAACCGGGCGAGTAGTCTTTTCAAATTCATCGCAAAGCAGTACACCTACTTTGCTCTTTTTGATTTTCTCACTTAATTCCCCATGATTACAGCCAACATAACCTGCCGGACTCCCAATCAAACTATTTAATGCATCTTGACTACTATAATTCTGGAAATTGATTTTGGCTAAATAACAATCATTTTGAAGCCCGCTCGCAATAAGTCTTGCAACCTCAGTTTTTCCGATACCAGATGGACCAAACAGGAAAATCGAAAGAATTTTCTGTTCCTTTGCTTTGTTTAGAAAAATAAAATTCTTTAGAGCATACCGCAGTCTATCTTTAAAATATTTATGTCCAATCAAATTATGATTGAATGTATCGATGAATGTGTCAAAAGCCCCGGCACTTAAGTCTGTAACTTTTGTAAGTTTATTTTCTTCAGGTTCTTTTTCTCCTAAACTGGATAAATCAGGAAGCAATTTACAGACAGGTTCCTGTCCATCCAAAAACAGTGGAAAATATTTTAGCAGCACATCAATCTGAACAGTTTGTGCAATAACCCTGATATTTGGCATAATGCTAAGAAATTGTTCAAGTGCATAAATCAGAGCTTTGTTGTCCTCAATTGCATATGAAACTGAAGTCAAATCCAATATAGCCAATTTGGAAGAGTTATTGAACTGTTCAAATACTTTTCGCAGTTCACCGCCTGCCTGAGAAAAAGTTGAAATTGGAATGTCATTCGTTTCTGCGTATCGAATAATTATGTCCAAATCCTGCATATTATTGTATTTATATATCTTTTGCCTGGGATATGGCTTAAATTCGTGCTTTTCCTCAGTGCTGGAATTCCTTTCATCATCTTCTTCAAAATAGCATTTATGACCAGAAAACAAAAGAGGCAGTAATTCTATGGCATTTTCCACAATAGCCGCTTCTGCAATTACAACTGTATCCTCCGCCATACTTGTAAAATTTATATATGTCAGTTCTATATTGTTTTTGTTGCTTAACAGAAAATAAACTAAGGCAGATATGTCAATGCAAACGTCAGAACATGAATCAAGCATATCCTTCGTCTCTCCGAATATAAAGGCAAATACTTCTCTTTCTTCTTGGATTTTCCTCAATTCCTCAAGATTACGGTATGTAAACAATGTACAATCCATAGTTATTTCCTCCACAGTTTACTCAACCAAACACCAATGCGATTCCACCAGTGAAGCTTTGGAGCGGGGATTTCTTCCAGCTTGAATGCCACATCTTGAATTATCGCCAAGGTGTCAACAAAGTGATAATCATCATCACTCTTTTTTGTTTTTGTGTTATGTGATACAGACTGCGTGTTGCTTTTGATTATTTTGCTGGCAGTTTCCTCCTGCTTTTCCTTGCGAGCACCTGTTTCTTGGAAATAAGTAAATGTATTTGAAGTAATAAATTCTTCGCCTACAATACCTTTATAAATGCCAACGATAGATACATGACCAATAAGCAAATCGTTGATATTGTACTTGTTTTCAAATTCCTATTGAATCTCCATAGGAATCTTAATGATAATTTCAGACACTGGCTCTTTCATACTTTCATCATATACAAGTCCCTTCAAAATGTAGGCATAGTCTTGCAACATCGAACTGACCAGATTATTTACTTCCATACCTTCTACCTGCATACCCTTTAATGCATCACGGCGTAAAATAAGGAATTGCCGCAGACTTTCCTCGTTCAGCAGTCCTAATTTAACGCGATCTACTTTTACAAGATTGCCCTCTGCCGAGTTGTCCAATAAAGTCACAGAGGCACACTGCTCAATAATCCTACGCAAAAGGATAGATTTAGTTGTTTTTACGTCTAAACTTTCCACTACTTTTGACGATGATGTAGAAGTTTCCCTTGCGTCTGCTGAAATAGATGCCTTAATTCCATCAAGGAACTGTTTTGTTCCTTGTGCAGAGATAGACGATGTGAAGCCATACTGCTCTTCAAAGCTACTTGATTTGTCGGTTTCAATTTTAGTAAGGATAACATTGTTGATCATCATTGCGATTTCATATACCTTACTAAAATTCAGGTAGTAAATATTAAAATCACGTGATTTCTTTTTCTCAGTTGTATCCAAATGGGTTCCTCCCTATATTTTACAATTCCTGTATCAGCGGTATCCAATGTTCACCCGCCACATCTACAGCTAATCCCAATTTATATATTTTATAATAAAATCTTTATCTGCCATTTACAATGTATATTCATAAGTGATTTCCCACTGGAAACACAGTTTCAAAAAAGGAAAGATTTTATTGACTTCATTAAAGGTTTCTGAAATATTCTCTGCTGATAATCTCCTTTATCCCACCAATGACTGTTTCATAAGGAACATATGTAAATAAAAGTTTACCAGTAATTGTTTCGTAATCATTCCGATATACTTCCTTATTTACAATCTCTGCCAGAACGTCATTGATACATACCCCTGTTTTAGCAGACGGACAGACCAGAAGAGGTTCCCGCAGGCTCCGAACTTCCTGTACAAGTCCTGACAAAGATGCATCCGGCTTCGTGTATTCCATAATCTTGTAAATATCATATAAATGCCGTGAATGTCGGTCAACCTTATCTGACAGATAATAATCACAGAGGGCAAAAACCTTATCAATAAGAGTCCGTTCAATCGCCTGTGTTGTGATCTCAAAAGGCATAAGTCCAAATTCTTCTGCCATTTCCCCCTGCTCCGTCATTTTCAGGAAACGGTAAATATAGTTATCGGCCATACGGCTTACTGTCGGAAAGGGCAACAGGGCGATATAGGTCTCAATGACTAATTCCGGCTTTAATTCCAATAACGAGGAATAGATGCTGGAATAACTGGCTCTGTAACAGTTATAACTACGCCGGCTGCGGGTTTCTTCGATGTTTGCAACAGAGAACCCCATAGACTCTATGGAAGAAACAACCGCCTTTTTTAGCTGCCGCTTGCGGCTTTCGCCAGGAACACCTTCCGATGCTGCATAGGAAATATCAATATCTTCCGAAAAGCGTTCCAATATCTGATAGCATTTTGTCAGGGATGTCCCGCCCTTAAAAACCATTCCCTTTACCCTGGAGGCCAGCTCCCGGAGCGCAAGTGTAACATAATAATCTTTTTCAATGATTCCGGGAGGTATATGCAGTTCGTTAGAAGCAGCGATGATAAGCTCACTAAATGCTTCGTGGTCATGATGTAAATTCATAAATAATTCCCCATTCAATCAGTTTTTTTGCAGTAGGACCCGTAATGCCAAGCAGCACGCCGGAAAGAAGCTCCTTACTGTAATTTTGCTGCTTTGCATAGTTTTTCAGAAGAATCCCAGTATCAGAATCAGAAAGCTCGGAATATTTTTCTGCCTGGGAAACGGCATCCAAAAATTGGAGCAGTCCTGCATTTTCCGATGTTATAGTTGTGGCGGGCCGTTTCAGCCGGACGGCCTGGGAGCCTACGGTAACGGTACGCCCCTTTGTCGATTCTTTTGACGTTACAATCTCAAGCGTTGCCGGCATCTGGGTTGTTAGACCAATCTGATTGGCAAAAGTGGCTCCGGCGAAGTATCCATAGGTTTCTGTTGTACTTTGCACATATTTGCGCATAATGACTTTCATGGGATCTAAATAACTTTTTTTCAGCAGCCGTGATGCTTTGGGAAGATAATAAATCCCGGTATCAAAACGCGCCAGATCGCCTGACCTGAGCATCCGTTTGAAATACTGGCGCAACGCATTATCATTAAGCCCATCCAGCCGGATCTCATTTATGAAGATTGGTTCGTTATAACCATAGTTTTTTTCCAGATATTCCTTCAGCATACAGGTATCCACTCCTTCCACCTCCATACTACCATATTTATACCCAAAAGGTCAATAGATATGTCAAAATATAGTTTGTATGTTTTTTGCAAAATTATACAGCGAAGATAAAGAAGCGGATACCTTTCGCTGTCTATAAATCCATATGTTTTCGTATATATTCAAAGGCATACATTGGTTAGGTAACAGAACCTTTTTACCGTTCTCCGTCTGGCCGGTCATACCTCAAATGCCCCTGCGACACTTTTGCATGATTCAGAATCCGGATGAAAGACCTGCCCTGATTCTCCAACGCTTTTTTATATCCGGCTTCTGTCAGAAACAGCCGCATCCGTTCACCTTTATCTCCTATGGGAGATTCCCTCGAAAGCACATCAAACACAATCATATGCGTCACTTCCGGGTCAAAGCGTTCCAGTTACAAGCAGGCCAGGGCTGATATGAAGGAGCTCCATAATGTCCGGGCGAATGTGGAGCATTTGCTGGACATTCCCACCGGGCGGGAACCGCAGAGGGAATCGCAAAAATCACGATAATAGGTTCTCTCCGCTTTTGTTTTTCAGCGTTCCAACGGAACGCGCAGCCATTGCCAACGGCAATGATCTCAGGGGTTTGGGGATATGTCACCAACAAGCATTTAGCAGAAATTCCGGGTACGGGATTTCTGCTAAATACGCAATCTTACGGAAGATTGCATTGCTTGCCAGTAGTTTTAAGAGTCTTTGGCAGAGAATTTGTTTACAGTTGCCGCATTAATAAACCTTTGATAACTGCCTATAATAGAGTTATTATTTTGAACTGCTATAACAAAGAAATGCAAAAAATTAATTTTTTTGTCCGCTGTAACATTTCGCGGACATTTGCCTGTTATACTATCTGCAAAAAGCAAAGGAAGTGAGGATATGAAACAGATTTTAATTGTCGAGGACGACAGTTTTTTGAATAAGATGTTGGCCTATAACCTGACCGCAGACGGGTACGGCTTGACTTCTGCCCTAAATGCCAGAACCGCAGCTGATGTCCTGCGCCAGCGGGAATTTGATTTAGTGCTGCTGGACATCAACCTGCCAGATGGGAATGGTTTTGAACTGTGCAAGCTGATAAAGCCCCAGCACCCGGACACCATTGTAATCTTCCTGACCGCCAACGATCAGGAGAGCGACCAGATACGGGGCTATGAAGTGGGCGCGGTGGATTACATCACAAAGCCCTTTATGATCGGGGCCTTGCAGCGGAAAATCAAAGCCATGTTCGCCATGCTGGAACACCACAAACCGGCCAAGGACATTTACGACGACGGGCGGCTGTTTCTGGACTTCTCGGAGCAGGCGGCTTCCCTAAACGGCAAGCCCCTGACCTTATCCCCGATGGAGTACAAAATGCTGAACCTGTTCCGTAAAAATCCCCGGCAAGTGCTGACCCGTGGGCAGCTTCTGGAAAAGCTGTGGGATATAGACGAGAAGTTTGTGGATGAACACACCTTGACAACCTCCATCAGCCGGATTCGCAGCAAGATTGAATCCGACGGCGGCACGCCCTACATCAAGACCGTTTACGGCATGGGCTATCAGTGGACGGGAGGCGAGGCGAAATGAAGTTTCAAAACCTCTCGGTAAAGCGGCTGTTTGGCCGGGTAGCAATGGGACTTGTCCTCTCCATGTCCGGGATTACCATAGCCCTGTTTTTTGTGACAAAACAGGCAGCGGTGCTGCTGACTGGCGGGGCGCTGCTGCTGTGCGCCCTTGTGGGGATTTTTGTACTGACGCAGGCGTTTGGAAAACGGCTGTCACAGTTTACCGCTGGACTGTGCCAGACTTTAGACCACATGATCGCCGGGAATGAAGCGCCAAAACGTCCAGAGGACAGCGAAACCCAGTTTGCCAGAATCGGACACCGGCTGGCAAGGCTTTATCAGATCATGCAGGAGAACCGCCTTCTTGTGGATGAGGAACGGCAGGAGTTACAGACCCTTGTATCGGATATTTCCCATCAGGTGAAAACGCCGGTAAGCAACCTGAAAATGGCGACGGACACCCTGCTGGAAAAGCCTATGACCGAGGCGGAGCGTACTGACTTTATCCGGGGAATCCGCAGCCAGACGGATAATCTGGACTTTCTCTTTCAGGCCCTTGTGAAAACCTCCCGGCTGGAAACGGGCGTGATCCAGTTGGATAAGAAACCTGGCCACCTTTTTGATACCGTAGCGCAGGCTATGAGTGGGATTGTATATGCAGCGGAGAAAAAAGAAATCGCCGTGTCCGTGGACTGCCCGGAGGATTTGGCCGTTTCCCATGACAGCAAGTGGACATCCGAAGCCCTCTTTAACCTGTTGGACAATGCGGTGAAGTACACCCCGACAGGCGGGAAAATCACAGTGTCGGTGGTACTGTGGGAAATGTATGTGGAGATCAAAGTGGCCGACACCGGCAAGGGCATTTCCGAAAGCAATCAGGCCGCCATTTTCCGGCGCTTCTATCGTGAGGAAGAAGTACACGAACAACAGGGCGTGGGCATTGGCCTGTATCTGGCCCGCGAGATCGTAACCCGGCAGGGCGGCTATATCAGAGTAGTTTCGGAGCCGGGCAGGGGTTCGGAATTTTCCATTATGCTGCCGACAAAATAGAACGCGGCGGACGGCTATTTCCGGCTGCCCGCCGTAAATTTTTTTGAAATGTCCGAGCGTTTTAACATTTCACCGTGATTTTCGATGAAATTTTTTGGCCGCCGTAACATTTCGCGGACATTTGGGTTTTACAATAGCCTTATCAAATATGGAGGTGATACAACTATGACATGGCCTTTTGAGAACGATACAAGCGCCATTGTAAAGAAATTAGCAAAACGCAATGTATGTTCAAATCGTATTTTTTGCCTTTTTAATGTTTTGACGATTGCACTGGCAATTAGTTTGATTGTGGGAATCTCCTTATTCCAACAAGGCAGCAAAATTAGTGAACAAAAGATTTTGAATCAAATGCAGCAAGCTACCATCGGGGGGCTTACAGCAGAACAGATAGAAGTTCTGAAAAAAGAACCTGATCTTGAAGATATTGTACCCTATAAGCATAGTGATAGTTTTCTGATGGATGGGATCAAATTTGAAGCGGTTTATATGCCGGCTGGTTTTGGAATTATAAAATCCTATGAATTAGTCAGTGGAACCTGTCCAGAACAGTACAATGAAATTGTAATTGATAAAAATGTTCAATTAGAGCTGGGGTATCAGCTAAATATAGGAGATACCATCACTTTACCAACGGCGGGGAGTAAAACAGAGGATTTCATCATTACTGGTTTTACTGATAATGTGGAAACAGGAACATTTTACTTTTATGTCTCCCCAGCGTATGCAGAACAGGGTGTGTTATTATCTGATATTCCATATAGTGCCTTGATTCGTGTAAATGGCGCCACGGAAATGGGACTTATTGATTTTGAGAATACAGTATATCGTCTGGCTTTATCCCAAGACATAAGCAGGAACCAACTTTATTTTAATAGCAAATTCTGTTCCTCACTTATTAGTGGATCAGGAATGGGAGGTGTTCTTTTAGCTACTCTTTTTATTGCATTTTCAAGCGGAATTGTCATATACAGTGTGTTCTACCTTTCGGTATCAAATCAAGTGTCGCAGATTGGACAGCTCAAAACTATTGGCATGACAGAAAAACAGATTAAGCGGATGATTCGTAAAGAGGGGTATCGTTTCTGCCTGTTCGGAATACCTGCCGGTATTACAGTAGGTATCATATTTGCATATTTATTAGAGCCGAATGGGATAACGATTATCAATGCCATAGCCACAAGTATTTTTGCAATAATATTAGGTATTATCATCGTACAAATTTCCGTATACAAGCCCGCACAAATAGCTTCAAATAGTTCCCCTATTGAAGCAACAAAATATGTTGGAAACGATCCAGAACTAAAAGAAAGTAGAGTGCGCAACAGGAAAAATCATATTCGTCTCTCACCGTATTCTTTAGCCGTATTGAGCGAAAAGCAGAATCGAAAAAAACACAATCTGACGATTGCCTCGCTTGCAATCGGCGGGATTTTATTTATGGTTGGAGCCACTTTTATATCATCATGGAATCCAGATTCCTTTGCGAGAATGGGGAATTTGGAAGATGGAGAATATTATATTACGATTAACCACAATACATTAGTCAACCCCAAACCGTATGGTATTTCGGAGTATCAAGTTGATACGCCTTTTTCACAGGAACTCATGGAAGAATTGCAACAAATCCCGGAAGTCAAAGAGATTTGTACTACGGAGAGAACCGCAGCCATTATTGAGTATCACGATGAACAATTAGAAATTCCCATTATTCCGATTACGCCTGATAATCAGGAGGAAATTTTGAAAACGCTTCCTGTCCATTGGACATACGAAACATTGGTGAAACAAGACGCTATGGTTATATTAGGGACAAGCGTACAGAACGAAGTGTATCATACTTGCCCGTCAATAGGAGAAAAAGTGACATTACGATGGTTCGATGGAACTGAACACAGCATAGATGTTTTGATTGCCGGTACTTCCGAAAAAAGTATGAAGGAGGGGTTTTATCTTCCAAAAGAAACCATAGAAAAGTTGTGGGGAGATATGGATTTAACAGCTTCCTTAACTTTGTCCGTACCCGAATATGAAAAAGTGGGTAAATCAGTAGAAAGCAAGTTAAATGAAATACTGTCCCAACACCCTGATTTGGTAATGGAAACCTTACAAGAGGTAAAAGCATCTTCAGCAAATACGATTCATAATACCAGCGTACAAGTTTATGGGGTATCTGCCTTTGTCATTATGTTTAGCATTTTTAATCTGACAAACACCTTGATTAGTCGTATCAGCACAAGGAGAAAAGCATTTGGAATATTGGAGTCTATCGGCATGACAAAAAAGCAGATAAAGAAAATGTTGCTGCATGAAAGCGTCTTACTGATTATTCCATGCTTGATTATTACGCTTGTGGCAGGAACCTTAATGGGCTATTTGTTAGTACGGATATTGTCTGCGAATGGATTAACTTATTTTCAATATACTTTTCCCTTTATTCCATTACTGATTTACGGTGTCTGCTTAAAAATAACATCTATTATAATTTCTGCTATCTGTCTAAAAATTCAGTGCAGAAATTCATTGGTAGAACGGATCAAAATGGCAGACTGATTTTGAAATGTCCGAGCGTTGTAACATTTCACCCCGGTTTTCAATAAAGTTTTTTGGCCGCTGTAACATTTCGCGGACATTTGGGTTTTACAATACCCTTATCAAATATGGAGGTGATACTACTATGACATGGCCTTTTGAAAACAATACAAGCGCCATTACAAAAAAGTTGGCAGAACGAAACTTAAAAGCAGATAAAAGCAGAAACATCCTCATTATCATTACGATTGCCTTAGCTGCCTGTTTGATAATGACAACGACCTTGTATTTTTTTGCTTCGCAGCGAAAATCATTAAATGATGCGGCTGGGCGTTATCAAGCAATCATCAATGAAGTCGATAATGATACCATTACGAAATTAGTAAACGACGATAGGGTTCAAGTGGGTGTAAGTCATTTGTTGGGTCTAGTATCTTATGGGGACTACAAATTAACCGTTCGTTCAATGGACGAAACGCTGATGAAATTAGCAAAATATCCTGATTTAGAGGGAGAATTGCCCAAATCCACAAATGAAATTGCTATCACAAAGGCGTTTCTTGATAGAACTGGATTGTCCAAATCCATAGGCGATACTATATCGTTAAATCTGGGAGATGGAGAAAAAGATTATACCTTATGTGGTATTTTGCCTGTCGAAAATTCAAATTATTCCGTATTCGTGTCGCAGTCCTATATTGAAAACAAGCTCAGCGAACCGGCATACTCCGCTTATATCCGTTTGAATGAATCTGATGGTTGGTCTAAGGCCGCTATACAAGCTGAATTATCAACATTGTGCAGAGAATTGGAAATACAGCCGGAGCAAATGCAGTTTTCAACATATTATTTTTCTCTCATTGAACAGAGAAGCAGTCAATATATCGCTGTAATAGCATTTATCAGTATTATTATCGCTTTGTCTTGTACCCTTGTTATTTACAGTCTGTTCTATGTGTCCATAGCCAGAAAAACAAAAGAATATGGGAAACTGCGGACAATAGGGGCAACTGGAAAACAGATGAAAAAAATCGTTTTTAGAGAGGGATTCCATCTTTCCGGAATTGGTATTCCGATTGGAATATTAGCCGGTGCAATAGCGGGGTATGTCCTTGTCCCACAAGGCTGGAACACTTTAATGGTATTTGTAATTGCCGCTGTCACAGCTCTGTTTGTGTATCTATGCGTTATGATTGCTGTAATTAAGCCAGCCCAAATTGCTGCTCATGTTACGCCTGTTGAAGCAGTCTGTTATATGGCGGGCAATAATGATGTAATGTCCAACAGTACAAAAGTGTTGCATCATTCTCTATCCGCGAAAAATTTAGCTTTCCTTAATTTTGCAAGGAACAGAAAGAAAACCGCTTTAACGATCCTGTCGTTAGGGGTATGTGGAATTTTGCTGATGGCAAGCTCTGCATATTTTAATTCCATTGATCCTTTAGCGATGGCGCGCAGGAGTTTTCCTTACGGAGAAATTCGCCTTGAATTAGGCGATTACGGGCCGCAGGCACATAACAGCGAACAATATTCAGAACTCCAAAAATCAAATCTGCTCACAGAAGATTTTAGAGAATCCATTTTGGACATAGATGGTGTGGAAGAAATAAAAGAATACCAGGGCACCGTTTTGAATGTCCGTATGCCAACGGGAGATATTGAACCGGTTGTTTCAGACGCATATATGCCAAGCTCTCAAAAATTGCTTGAAGAATATTTGATTGATGGTACAGCAGATTTGCAGGAACTACTCAATAATAATGGCATTATTATTGAAAATGGCCCACAGTGGAAAGAAACTTTTGGGTGGGATGCAGCGATTGGGGACGAACTTCTGATTGAAGTTGGCGGACAAACATTGGAAGTAAAAGTAATGGGAATTGTGGACGCTGATATCCCGTATGGCGGATATGATACGCTATTTATTCCTTTAGAAATGCTGTCAAAGATCGTTCCTGTTGAAAACCTCAATTATCAATTTATTGTAGATACAGATGACAGTAAATGGGCAGCTGCAAAAGATGAAATCCAAAAGATAATTCCACCGACTTCCAGCCTCTATGTCAGTACCTTGAATGATTGGGCAGAGGCATACAACGAAAAACTATTGAATTATCGTATGCCAGTTTACATTTTTGTTATGTTTATCGGGGTTTTTGGCATTATCAATCTGCTAAACACACTGATAACAAACATCTTGACACGGAAGCGGGAACTGGGTGTTCTGCAAGCGGTTGGTTTGAGCAGTAAGCAGCTTTCAAAAATGTTATTGATAGAGGGCTTGTTCTATACATTAGGGGTGCTGCTTCTTTCCATATCATGCGGAACTCTTATCGGATATCTTCTCTGCACCGTCTTTAGTGCAATGAGTATTTTGGGAAAAGTAAGCTATCATTTTCCGACAGTTGAAATGTTCAGTTATTTTATACTGATGCTTGCTGTCCAAATGCTTTTCTCGTATTTGGCAATCCGGCAGATAAAAAAACAATCTCTGGTAGATCAAATACGGGAATTATCATAGAAATTTTTGAAATGTTCGAGCGTTGTAACATTTCACCCCGATTTTCAATGAATTTTTTGGGCCGCTGTAACATTTCGCGGACATTTGGGTTTTACAATACCCTTATCAACAGGCAGAAAGCCTTGAAAGGAGTTTTGAATATGAGCATTTTACAGACGATTGACCTGAAAAAGCATTATGGCGCAGAGCCGAACATTACCCGCGCCCTTGACGGTGTGAACTTCTCCGTAAATGACGGTGAATTTGTGGCCGTTGTGGGAACCTCCGGCAGCGGCAAATCCACCCTGCTTCACATGATGGGCGGGCTGGACACCCCTACTTCCGGCAATGTGATTGTCCGGGACAAAGAGCTGTCGAAAATGAACGACGAACAGCTCACCATCTTCCGCCGCCGTAACATCGGTTTTATCTTCCAGAACTATAACCTTGTTCCCATCCTGAATGTGTATGAGAACATAGTCCTGCCGGTGGAGCTGGACGGGGACACGGTGGATCAGAAGTTTTTGGACGAAATCGTTCACCTGCTGGGGCTGGAAGATAAACTGAAAAATATGCCGAACAATCTCTCCGGCGGCCAGCAGCAGCGTGTGGCGATTGCCCGCGCCCTGATTACCAAACCGGCTATCGTGCTGGCCGACGAGCCGACCGGCAACCTTGACAGCAAGACCAGCGCCGAGGTGCTGGGGCTTATCAAACGCACCAGTGCGGAGTTCCGGCAAACCGTAGTGATGATTACCCACAATGACGATATAGCCCGCCTTGCAGATCGGATTGTCCGCATTGAGGACGGAAAGATTGTGGAATAAGGAGGTGGCAGGCTATGACATGGCCTTTTGAGAATGATACCAGCGCCATTACAAAGAAGCTGGCAAAGAAAAGTTTACAAAGCGAGAAGCGCCGGAATCTGATGGTGGTGATCGCCGTTGCGCTGGCGGCGTTTCTGATCTGCTTTACGGGAATCGTGTCCACTTCCCTAACACAAATGCAGCGCAATCAGGTTCTCGATACTTATGAGGCGGTCTGGCTGGGCGTGGAGGAAAACGACATTGAAACCCTGAAAGGAGTGCCGGAGTTTGAGCGCGTAGGCGGCTACTATATGCTGGGTGAGGAACTTTCAGAACAGGGCTATCATGCCTCTTATGTATATAATGACGCAGAAATGATGGAGATTGGGCGCGACCAAATGAAGCTATTGGAGGGGAATCTGCCCCAAAAGGCAAATGAAGTTGTCGTAAGCGAATACTTTCTTTCCACCTATGGACACAATGCCAAGATCGGGGACACTGTGACCTTAGATACAGAGAGTTTTCATGGCGATTATGTCGTTACCGGCATTATGGACAGCGTAAATGAAAAAGAAGCGAATACCTGCGCTATCATTCTTTCCAACGCTGCCCTGACAGAATGGAAAGGGTTTGATCCGGCTGGGTATCGCGCCTATGTCCATTTCAAAAACAGCGTTCAGTTGGACGAAGAACTGATGAGCTCTTATTGCAGGGAGATTGCGGAGGAATATCAGCTTTCTATGCCCAAAATGAACAGCAAATATTTTGCTTATGCTTCTAAATCCTTTGATTTTTTACCGATTGTTGGTGTGATTGCTATTGTTCTGATCGGCGGCTATATTGTGATCCAGAGTATCTTCCGTATCTCCATCAATGACAAAATCCAGAGCTACGGGCAGCTTCGGACGATTGGCGCGACGCCAAAGCAAATCAAGCGGATTGTAAAGCGGGAGGGACACAAACTCGGCAGTATCGGGATTCTGATTGGTACAGTGCTGGGCGTATGCGGCGGTTTTCTCCTGTTTTCCAAGGGATTTAATGCTGTTTCCTATGTGACAACGGTTATTTTGACACTCATAAGCAGTTGGATCATGGTATCTGTTTCCATCCGTAAGCCGGTGAAAATAGCGGCAGGGATTTCCCCCATTGAAGCCGTCCGTTTTACCCCGGCGCAAAAAGACATCCGCAGCCGGAAAAAGAATATCAAGCTCAATCCTGTTTCAATGGGAATTGCGAATTTTAAGCGTGACCGCAAAAAGACCGTTGCTATTGTAGCCTCATTGAGTTTGGGTGGAATTATCCTGCTTGTGGTATCCTCCATTGTTTTGCTGCGCTCCCCAGAGGCGCTTGCAAGACAAGAGTTCCCGGATGGTGACTATAAGGTTTATCTGGATTCAAAGTTGTCAGAACAAGAAGTCATGGCAGCAGGAAATCCACTGAATGAGGAACTCAAACAGGAAATTTTGTCTATTGACGGTGTAACCGATGTGATTGCAAAAAGGCAAAGCCTTCATATAAATTATAACGTCAACGGAATTGAATATGGTGGTATGTGTGATATACTGACTGATCAAAATTATTCTAAGGTTGAAGCTTCATTGATAGAGGGCACTATGCCGACGGATACACACAGCATCCTAATTGATTCGGCAACAAGTAACCGTGAACATATAGGTGTCGGAGAAACAGCTGAACTTATCTCCGGGAAATCAACCATTCCGGTTACTATATCCGGGGTGTTTAACAATAATCTGGATAATGGACATGGAACACATCACTTTGACGGTGTATTGGAATTTGCACCGGAAGCATTGTTCCATGAACTGCACCCGGAAATCACCTCTTTCGATTATTCATGGAGCATTGTAAGTGATCCCCAAAAAGCGGATTATGTGAGGGATGAATTAAAAAATATTATATCCGCTCATACGGATATTGCATTAGATGATATTAACACTGTAATTGAGTATGAAAAAAATATAAATTCTTTTGTATTTGGCAGTATGGAGGTACTTTCATGGCTGGTATTCCTCTTTGGCGTTATCAACCTAATTAACACGACCCTCTCTAATCAAATGTCCAGAAAACAGGAAAACAGTGTTTTGCGTTCCATCGGACTGACCCAAAAGCAGCTATGTAAAATGAATATCTGCGAGGGGCTGTGCTATGCATTCTTTGCAACATTGGCGACGCTGATCGTTGGGCTTCCGGCTTCCATCTTTGCTTGCAGCAAATTTAGTGTAGGAGCTTTTGCCGGAAAAGTAGTGCCTTACAAATTCCCGGTTTTGGAAATGGGTCTGTTCATTCTGGTATTGTTCGGAATGGAGCTGATTTTGTCTGTATGGACAGTCCGCAGACAGAAAAAACAATCTCTGATTGAACAAATGCGGGCGATGGAATAGGAACAAATTGTGGAATAAGGAGGTGGCAGACTATGACATGGCCTTTTGAAAATGATACCAGTGGCATAGTAAAGCGCATATCAAACCGCAGTATATCAGCAAATCGAAAAAGAAATATCTTTATTGTTTTGACGATTGCACTTGCCAGCGCATTGCTGTCTGCTATTGTCCTCTATGGCTTTGGGGTTATGCAGGAAACGCAGAAACGCAACCAAAAAACAGCGCAGATTATGTATCATGCGATTTCTGAACAACAGGGACAGGAACTATACAAGCAGGAAGAAATTGCGTGGGTCGGGGAATTTTTTAACGCATTTTCTGAACAGGTAAACCATTCAACCGTGAATTTTACTTATGCAAATGCAGATATGCTGACATCCCAGAGTATGCCCTATTCGGGAGATTTACCAGCTTCGGAGGATGAAATTGTAGTACAGGAATCCTTTTTGGATAGTTTGGGCTATTCAAATGAATTGGGACAGACAATTCAAATCCCCTTTTCTGACGGCACTGCCCATGATTTCAAATTGACGGGAATCTTAAATGTGAAAACCGGCGATATTGGACGTTATACAGCCATTATATCAAAAGAATTAGTAAGACAGCAGTATGGCGACGAGGGCATGATTGATTATTACATTGGGCTGAAAGGCGCTCAAAATATGAGCGAGGAAGAAGCCGCCAACTATGCAAATACTCTGGCACAGCAATTAGAAATTTCCGATGATAATGTGATTGTCCGTTCCACTTATTTCAACATAAAGGACGAAAATCGTGGAAGTGATATGCTGTTCTACTTCTTGATCGGTTTTATAACTTTCATTGGTTCCGGCATTGTGATCTATTCAATTTTTTATATTTCAGTAGCAGGCAGTATCCGTAACTATGGACAGCTTCGTACAATCGGAACAACAAAGCGACTGATCAAAAAGATGGTTTACCGCGAGGGAAAATTACTTGCGGCCATTGCTATCCCGATTGGGCTGGTTATTGGAAATGTGATTGGGTACTTTCTGGTTCCTGCCGGTTGGTACTGGCTGACTGCTTTATGTGTGACGGCCGGGGTTGGCCTTTTTGCATTTATTATTGTGATGATTGCTATTTATACTCCTGTAAAAAGAGCTGCGGCAGTATCTCCGCTGGAAGCATTGCGATATTCCGATTATCAGGGGAAAATGAAAGAAAGTTCCGTGTTGCACCGTAAAATAACGCCTGCTTCACTTGCTAAAATGAATCTGTCCAGACAAAAGGTAAAGTCCACTTTAACAATACTTTCTCTTTCACTCGGCGGAGTATTGGTTGTATTGATTTCGACAATGTTAGTTTCCTATGATGGCGTTTCAGAGGCGCGAGGCAGGGCTTTTCCTGTCGGTGAATTTAACATCCAGCTCAACGCAAATCAATCGTGGGACACTGCCGGTATTTCTTTGTCTGGATTACAGCAAAAGAATTTTCTAAATGCCGATTTTGTAAATGCAGTAGAATCTATTGATGGCGTTACAGGAATCAAACGCTGGTATTACACGGACGCAGAATATCGTGTAAATGGCAATTCTGGAAAATGGATTCAGGGATTTTGCCGAGATGAGCAGCAGAATTTGGAGAAAGAGCGAATTGCGGGAACGATTGATTATGATGAACTGGTGGCAGGCAATGGAATTGTCTTGCTTCAAGAGCGTGCCGATCTCTATGATATTGAGGCTTCGTTGGGTGATACCGTCGAAGTGGACTATAAAACCGAATCCGGGCAAATTCGCACAAAGACCTATACAGTCATGGGCATTGTAAATGAATATTCTTACTCCGGCTTCTCAAAGTGCTTTGCGCTTCCAGAGCAGCTTATGAATGAAGCGACCGGGATAGATTGCACAGGTACGATTTCCGTAATTACCGATATGGAAAAATTTGATACGGTTGAAGCCGCATTAAATCAACGGATAGACGGAAACAGCGATTTGGTTATGGAAACCATAAACGAAAGTATCACTTATTATAGCGGACTTCAACTACTTTCTTTCGGGGTATTGTTGATCGTGGCTGTTATTGTTGTGTGCTTTTCTTTCATCAACCTTGTCAATACGACAATCACAAACTTTCTGTCCCGCAGGCAGGAAATTGGAATGTTACAGGCAATTGGTTTGAGTAAAAAGCAACTGATCAAAATGCTGTGTTATGAGGGATTGATTTATTCAGTTTTTGCTACGCTTGTAACAGTGGTTTTGGGAACTGGATTGGGTTTCCTATCCGTACAGGTAGTTGTGAAAACGATGAATCCATACTTTTATTATTCATTTCCGTGGTTGATCGTATTGATATATTTAGCAATTCTGCTGATTGTGCAGTTTACCTTGATTTCTTACACAACTGGAAATCTGAAAAAGCAATCTCTTGTTGAGCAAATCAGGGAAATGGAATAAGCGTATAAAATTTGGAGGAATTATCTATGGCTGACGATAAAAGAAAATTAACAGAAAAAGAATTGAAACGTAAAAATGACTTTGAAAAAATAAGCTCTGAAATGCAACAAAAAGGATATAAAATTAAGAATATGACTATCAATATTCGACAAGCGAATTTTTTAGGACCTTTGAGTATGCTGCCATTTATAGCTTTAACATTTTTGTTTTACTATAATGTGAATGGTTTTGATTTAGGGGAGATTTCTTTGGGATTTGTTGTAGCTGCGTTTCTTTTTATTCCTCTAACTATTTTACATGAATTAATACATGGCATCACTTGGGGGTTTTTGCGAAAAATCATTTTCATTCGATTGATTTTGGATTTATTTGGAGTAGTTTTTCTCCATACTGTACTTGCTCTGAACCGTTGGAAAAGTGGCAATATTTGCTGGGAACTGCTATGCCTACATTAGTTTTAGGCGGTGGAGCAGCAGTGGTTTCTGTAATGACAAATCAATTACTGCTATTTATTCTGGCAGAATACATGATTTTATCGGGTGGTGGAGATTTTCTAATTATACTGAAAAGTATGCTATACCGCACTGATAAGCAAGAAAGTGTGTATTGCGACCATCCTTACGAATGTGGTTTTGTTGTTTTTGAGAAATAGGAACGAATACTATAAATCGGGATTTACGTAGGTTAATGCTATGGGAAATATAGTTGGAGCGATTGTATTGGGTGTAATAGCAATTATATGTTTTGTATTTAGTTACTTGCAGTTTAATGAAAAAGGGGTCTTGTTTAACAATGCATATATTTATGCATCAAAGCAGGAGAGAAAAAACATGGATAAGAAACCACACTACAAACAATCGGGGATTGTCTTTCTTTTAATTAAAACTTTCCCAATCTGCTGTACTATAGAAATTGCTTTTTGAACCATTAAAACTGCTGATTTCCATCTTGCGGACTTTATTACATATAGAATTCCGTATACTAATACTCTGTTTAGTGTGTTCTGACTGGAAATCAGGCCATCAATCT
>CAJTHM010000039.1 GCA_910576125.1 Lachnospiraceae bacterium
TCACAAATTCATCTGGTGTAACGAACATATCCGACAGATAATCCTCGATGTCTACATCCCTGAAATCAGTAAGCTTTCCTTCCTGGTTTTCCAATGTGAATCCTTGTTGGCTCTTCACTTTCTGGAAGACTACTTCTTTATTCTTCTTAAATGGTAACTTCATGTTCTGGCCTCCTGGTGCAGATGACAATCCTTCTTAAGGATTCAAAATACTGATTCATTTGTTGCATGGCAAAAAATATTTACATGGATATCATACCACAAATACATCTTTATTTCTACATATAGTATGAAACCGTAAAAAAATAGGGCATACCAGATAAGTCCCCCTATCCGATATGCCCCTATAAACCGCTTAGATGACATCATGCTTTTTCAGTATCTGTAGATAACCCTCTGCAAGCTTTGGGTTAATCCTGACCAGTCCGCTGATGTTGTCATACATCCTCTGCTGCATCTCCTCCGCTTCTCTCTTTTCCTTCTGTTCCATCTCAGCCGCTTTCACTTTCTCCTTTCATAGTGCTTGCCATCAGATGCTTCCATGGCATCCTTCATTTCTTCCTGTTCCTCAAAAAATGCTTTTACGAACCTTTAGAATTTCCTGTCATCCAGGATAACCTTATCTGCATTGCATGGTTTACGGTGCCTGGGCTTCTTCTTTCTGCTATTGGAAGATTCCTTTTCTTTGCCCTTCTCAGGCGCATCAACCACGATGACACCCATGGCATTATTATCGCTCCGCTCATTCTGGAACGGCTTGAAGTGGACACTGCATCCCCTTTCTATATGCTCACCGTCAAGATTGGCATGATGGATGAAATAAGTCTTCCTGTCCTCTCCAAGGATGAAGCCGTAGCCCCTATCCTGGAAATATCTCGTTACCTTGCCATACATAGTCTCCTGATCTCCTCCTGTAGATTTTCTGTAGTAATGAAATTGTTGTTTTAAGTTACTGGGATGCAAGGGCGTAGAATACCCCTGTGACGCGCTGTGGTGCCCATATAAGGGCTTTGATGGATGATGTATAGATTTTGTGTGCATTTATGTGTCTGTGGGATTCAGGCACTAAAATAAGCCCACCATCGACTATATTTCTATAATCAGTAATGGACTTATTCAGATGTCCAAATATTCTATTTTGTGCCAAACTCTTTTACCGCACCATTACCGCACCATTTATCTATTGAACTATATAGAATTATATGGTGTTTCATACACTTTGAGTTTCCTGCAAACCCTTTATTCATGCTACTTTATAGCAATTCATGGAGTTATATAGAATTACATGAAATCGCTAGTAAAACAACGATTCCTAATTTCATTTTCTCTTTAACCCATCCAGAAAGCCTTATATTTTCAGGCTTCTTCCTTTCTCTATATTTCGCTCATTTTTTCATGCATTTTCATCCGTCATAGCGTAATCACCTGCCCCGCTGCCTCCGGTTCCCTTCCCGCTGCCGCATCTGATTCAGCTCCTCATACAACAGGCAATAGTTCTCATAGCGCATCCTGCTGACGGTGCCCTCCGCCACCGCCGTCTTCACGCCGCAGTCCTTTTCCCCGATATGCGCGCAGCCGCCGAACCGGCAGAATTTCTCACAGGTCGCAAATTCCGGGTAAAAGCCCGCCAGCTGTTCTTTCTCCAAATCGAACAGCCCCAGCGAGCTGAACCCGGGGGTGTCCAGAATATAAGCACCCTCCCCTATGGCTATCAGTTCAGAATGCCTGGTGGTATGTTTCCCGCGCTCAATCTTCGCGCTGATTTCGCCGGTCTCCATGACCACGCCGCTCTGCAGGCAGTTGATGAGAGAGGACTTCCCCACGCCGCTGGGTCCGGCCACAGCGGTGGTATGTCCGGCCAGCAGAGATTTCAGTTCCTCTATGCCCAGCCCCTGCTTCGCGCTGACCGCCAGAGTGCGGTAGCCGCAGGCATCGTAAATCTTCCTGTGTTCTTTGCTGCTTCCGTCCTCGTCCATGTCCAGCTTGTTGAAACAGATGATGCAGTCGATCCCCTGCTGCCCCATCATAATCAGGAACCGGTCCAGCAGGTTGAAATTCGGCCGGGGTTTGACGATGGCGAAAATCACCAGAGCCTGATCCACATTTGCCACCGCGGGGCGTATCAGTTCACTGTCCCTGGGCAGCAGCCGGCTGATATTGCCCAGCCCCTCTGCCTCGTCCAGCACGTCCATCTCCACCCGGTCGCCCACCAGAGGCTTTCGGTTGTCCTTGCGGAACACGCCCTTCGCCTTGCATTCATATATCCTGTCTTCGCAGCACACATAATAGAATCCCGCGATTCCCTTGATGATTCTTCCCCTCATAATCTCTTTCCGGGCTGACCTCCAAATTTCCATGGCACTGCGGAATCCCGCAAGTTCAAAGCCGCCAGGCCGTCAAATCCGTGCCCGCTACTCCTCCACAAACTCGATTCTTCTGGTAAAGCTTCTCTCCTCCGTGGCGGGCTCCGGAGCAATGGGATTGCCCTCGGAATCCATACCAGGCTCCCCCTCTATAGTCACGGTATAAGTCATAGTGATAGTACCTCCCGAAGCAGTCAGCCCATAATAATTCGCCGCCTGGGGGAAGCTTGCCGTCCTTGTCTCCAAAAGCACATTGCCGTCATCCGTGACCAGCGTAATCAGCACCTCTGTCCCGGACGAGTAATCCGGCGCCTCCTCCACAGAGGGAGCCAGAATGCTGGCATTACATTTATAAGTGACAGCTTTCGGCCCTGTGCTGACCCTGATGTCTATAGTAGTCCCCGGTTCCACATAGGAGCCTTTTGAGTAGCTCTGGTAAAAAATCTTTCCTTCCCCCTGTTCATCGCTGCTCTCATAGGCCACATCCCCAATCTGCAGTCCGGCCTCCTGTATTTCCACTCTGCCGTCTGCCTCCGACTGCCCTATCAGGTTCGGCACCCGGATTTTCTCCTTGCCCTGGCTCACTATGACAGTGATATTGGTCCCCTTTGCCACCTTGGTCTGGGCGGCAGGCACCTGGGAGATGATCAGCCCCTCGGCCACATCGTTGGAGGACGCCTCCTCCCTTGTCACTGTGAATCCCTCGGCAGCAAGTCTGCTCTGCGCCTCCTCATAGGAAATCCCTGTCACCGAGGGCACCTCCACGCCCTGGGGGCCTGCACTTGCCACCAGCTTCACCTTGCTTCCTGCCTCGATTTCTGTACCGGCTTCCACATCCGCGCTGATTACCTTGCCCATCTCCACCTCGTCCGATTCCTCGTAGCCCACCTCAGACTCGATTTCCAGTTCCTTCAGCTCATTCCTGGCCTCTTCCACGCTCTTGCCCCTTACCTCCGGCATCTTCACATATTTTACTTCCGGCGACGGTGTAGGGGACTCTTCCTCCGAAGCAATCAGCGGATTATTCTCCTCTTTCCCGTCGCCGCGGTCTCCGAATACCTTGATGGCCAGAACTACCACAATCACGCAGATGACCACTCCTGCTATCAGGGCGAGAAAAGTAGTCACTTTCTCCATCTTGGGGTTATAATCGTAATCGTCCTCGTCCTCCGGCTCCTCCTCATCCTCATATACGGGCTCGGACTCGGCCCGCAGGCGCATGGACTCCTCTCTGGAATGCCTCTCTTCCATCTCCTCGTAATCCCGCTCATGATAGGCTGTCCGGCGCTTAATCTGCGCCCTCTCGCTGTCCGTAATCTTGCGGGTGCCCGCCTCCATGTCCGGGTCATTCTGCACGATGACCTCCTCCGGATTCATCAGAGACTGCTTCAGATCGGCAATCAGCTCCTGCATGTTCTGGTATCTGCGGTCAGGAGATTTCTGACAGCATTTCATCACGATGCCTTCCACGCTGGCAGGGATTTCCGGGACGAATTCCTTGGGCGAGGGCAGCTCCTCCTGGATATGCTTGATGGCGATGGCCACCGTGGTCTCCCCGTTAAAGGGCACTCTGCCGGTGAGCATCTCGAATATGGTGATGCCCAGGGAATAGATATCGCTCTTCTCATCGCTGTAGCCGCCCCTGGCCTGCTCCGGCGATGTATAGTGGACGGATCCCATCACATTGGAGGTGATGGTATTACTGGTGGCGGCTTTCGCGATGCCGAAATCCGTCACTTTCACCTTTCCGTCCTTTGAAATGATGATGTTCTGCGGCTTGATGTCCCTGTGGATAATGTGATTGTTGTGGGCCGCCTCAATTCCCATGCTGACCTGTATGGCGATGCTGACAGCCTCCTTGAAAGACAGCCTGGCCTTCTTCTCGATATACTTCTTGAGGGTGATGCCCTCCACAAGCTCCATGACTATATAGTAAATGCCGTTCTCCTCGCCAACATCGTACACATTCACGATGTTGGGATGCATCAGCCCGGCCGCCGCCTGGGCTTCTGTACGGAATTTCGACACAAAATTAGCGTTTTCACTGAACTCCTGTTTCAGGACCTTGATGGCCACAAAACGGTTCAGCTTATGACATTTTGCTTTATATACATCTGACATGCCGCCTGTACCGATTTTCTCCAATACCTCATAGCGGTCTCCTATCATCATTCCAATTTTAACCATATACGTTCTCCATTCTAACTATTCGGACAAAACAGGGACTTTCCGCCTGTATTATGCCAGAGGTTCAATCAAAATCACGCTGATATTGTCCTTGCCGCCGTTGTCATTGGCAGCCTCCACCAGCTCCTGCGCCCTTTCCACGATGTCCCGGGCCCCGTTCATAATCATCCGTATCTCTTCATCCTCCAGCATATTGGTCAGCCCGTCCGTACACATCAGAACCGTATCCCCCTCTTCCAGGCGCACGGAAAAGAAATCTGCCTTCACCGTATCCTCGGCCCCCACCGCTCTCGTAATGATATTCTTATCCGGGTGGTTCCTCGCTTCCTCCCTGCCGATTCCGCCTCTCTGCACCATTTCCTCTACCCAGGAATGGTCCCTGGTAATCTGCCGTATTCCCCGGCGTCCCACTATATACAGCCTGCTGTCCCCCACATTCGCCACAGACAGGCGGTCCCCCTCACAGGTAGCCGCCACCACCGTAGTCCCCATGCCGGCTAACAGCGAAGACGCTGCCGCCAGCCTGCGTATCCGTGCATTGGCAGAATGTATCGCCCCGTCAAAAATGCGCGCGGCATCCGTCTCCGGCGAATCCGCTATATATTCCACAATCGTCTCCACCGTGACCTTTGACGCGTATTCCCCCGCGTTATGGCCTCCCATGCCGTCCGCCACCAGAAACAGATTGGGCAGACGCCCTATGGGCTGCTCTGACGAATACACGTAATCCTGATTCATTTTCCTCTTCCTGCCGATATTTGTTACGGAAAATGTCTTTAGCACGCTTTATTTCCTCCATATCCCCTGATACACTACTAAAAACGCAAACCCGAAAGCCGGCGCAAGTCCGGCAGAATCCTCTTCACCGGGTTCTGCCACGCGGGATTTAGACTTTCTTAGCCTGCGTCCTTTGCAGACTTGGAAACTCCTGCCGCATTGCGGAGCTGCCCGCAGGCCCCGTCAATATCCCGGCCCATTTCCCTTCTAATACTACCATTAATTCTATTTTTTTCAAGTATATTTTGGAAAGCCCTGATTCTGTCCGCATCCGGCCGGGTGAAATCCCGCTCTTTCACAGGATTCACCGGAATCAGATTGATGTGGCAGCGCAAAGGCCTGGCAAGACGGCAGAGCCTCTCCGCGTCCCGCTCCGAATCATTGACTCCCCTGATCAGACTATACTCCAAAGTAATCCGCCTGCCGGTCTCCTCGAAATAATACGCGCAGGCCTCCATCAGCTCTTCAATCGGATACCGCTTCGCTATGGGCATCAGCTGCATGCGCTTCTCATCCGTGGTGGCATGCAGGGACAGCGCCAGCGTAATCTGCAGTTTCTCCCTGGCCAACAGCTTCATCCGGGGCACAAGGCCGCAGGTAGATACTGTCACATTCCTCTGGCTGATATGAAGCCCGTCCTCATCCGTGAGCATCCGGATGAACGTCAGCAAATTATCGTAATTATCCAGAGGTTCTCCTATGCCCATGACCACCACATTGCTCACCCGCTCCCCTGTCAGTAGCGTGATGGCATAAACCTGATCCAGCATCTCCGCAGGCGTCAGGTTCCGCTCCAGTCCCCCCAGCGTGGAGGCACAGAAACCGCAGCCCATCCGGCAGCCCACCTGGGAGGAGATGCAGACACTGTTGCCGTGCTTATACTGCATCCAGACGCTTTCTACTAAATTTCCGTCCGACAGCTCGAACAGAAACTTTTTCGTGCCGTCGATTTTGGATTCCTGCACGCGGACTGCATGCAGGGCCGTATAGGTATACCGCTGCCTGCACTCCTCCCGCAGGGCCTTGGAGAGGTTCGTCATCCCCTCAAAATCCCTTGCAAGCTTCACATGCATCCACTCGTACATCTGTCTGGCACGAAATCCCTTTTCCCCTATGGAGGTCATCTCTGCCATGAGCTCCGGCAGCGTCAGGGACTTGACATCAATTCTTTTCCTGATTCCTTTATCCATTGTTTTATCCATTTCCTTTTTTCATTTTCTCATGGGTTTATACGCCTGAACCTTGCCAGGAAAAAGCCGTCCGCCTCAAAAAATCCCGGCAGAAGCTGTATACACGCCGCCTCTTCCGCCTCTGTAAGCGGAATGGCAGGCGCTGTCCCGCTTATCTCCAGCTGTGCCGCCATCTGTCTCTTCACGGCAAGAACCTCCTTAGGCAGCACACCCTCCAAAGATACCGGCTCGAACCCAAGGTCTCTTACCAGAAAGCGCACCATAGCCTGATTCTCCCTGCTGTGGATGGTGCAGGTGCTGTAGAGAAGCGTCCCGCCCGGCTTTACATATCCGGCGCTGGCTTTCACAATCTGCCGCTGAAGCTCCTGCAGACTCTCCAGATTCTCCGGCTTTATCCGATATTTGATATCCCTTTTCTTGCCCATGACTCCCAGCCCGGAGCAGGGCACGTCCAGCAGAACCACATCCGCTTTCCCCAAAAGGCTTTCATCCGTACATGTACCGTCAAACAGCTGCAGCTGTATATTTTCAGCTTTCATGCGCTTTGCGTTCTCCGCTATCCTGCCAAGCTTCTCCTCCGACAAATCTCTTGCCAGCACTTTTCCGCGACTGGCTTTCTCGGATGCCAAAATGCTCTTCCCGCCCGGTGCGGCGCAGACATCCACCACAAAATCCGACTCGCCGATTCCTGCCGATTCCACCGCCAGCACTGAACTGATGTCCTGCACCGTGCACAGCCCCTGCCCAAATCCCGCCAGCATTTCCGCTCCCTCCGCATGTTCCACCAGGTACACATACGGCAGATAGGGGCTCTGTCTCAGCGTCATCCCTTTCTCCCCCATGGATGCGCACAGTCTTTCCCGCTCTGCCTCCGGTATTCCAAGGGAAAAGCGCAGGGATACCGGGTGAATCGCCATCAGTCCCCGCAAAATGGTTCTGGTAATCTCCCGGCCATATTCCCTCTGCCACAGCTCCACCAGCCATTCCGGCATGGAATATTTGACGGAATCATGTAAAACAGGGGAGGTTATTTCATCCGGCAGGGGGAGATTTCTTATGCCCGTGCACTTCGGGCCTTTTTCTCTGGAAATCCTGCGAAGCACGCCGTTCACAAAGCCTTTCAGGCTCTGGAACCCCCGCCTGGCAGCCAGCTTGCAGGCCTCGTCGCACACGGCGCTGTCAGGCACCGCATCCATGTATACCAGCTGATAGACGCTCATACGCATCAGGCAGCGTATCAGGGGCCGCATCTTATTTACGGGCAGACTGGAATAATGATTCAGATAATAATCCAGCTCCAGTCCCCGCTCCAGCGTCCCCTCTGTCACCCGCTTGATAAAAGCCTTTTCCCGGCCCTCCAGATAGTCATATTTGTCCAATACCGCTTTGATCAGCCTGTGGGAGTAATCCTCCTCCCGCTCCAGGGCAAGCAGTATATCCAGCACAAGTTCCCGCGCGTTCACGCCCACTGTCAGTCTCTCCTTCTATTATTGCCGCCAAAGAGCAGTACCAAACGCAGCAGCTGCAATCCGGCGGAAGCCGTCGCCGCCACATAGGTCATGGCTGCCGCGGTGAGCACCTTTTTACAGCCTTTTGCCTCCTGCGAGGTCAGCAGCCCATACTGCTCCACTTTCGCCACCGCCCTGGCAGAGGCATTGAACTCCACCGGCAGCGTCACCAGCTGGAACACCACCGCCAGAGAGAATGCCAGGATACCAATCTGAATCAAAGTCTGATTCCAGCTTAAAATCACACCCAGCAAAATCAGGGGCATCCCCAGGCGGCTTGCGATATTCACCACCGGCACCAGAGCCGATCTGATGTTCAGCGGCGCATAGCCCTTTGCGTGCTGAATGGCATGGCCGCATTCATGGGCCGCCACCCCCACCGCCGTCACGGAAGCGTAATTGTAATTCCCCGCGGACAGCCGCACGGTATTGGTGCGGGGGTCATAATGGTCCCCGCTGTTCGAGGGCAGGCATTCCACCTGTACATTGTACAGGCCTTCATTGTTCAGAATCTGTCTGGCCGCCTCGGCCCCTGTCATGTTCCTGACATTGCGCACTCTGCTGTATTTACTCATGGCGCTGTTCACCATGGCGCTGGCGCCCATGCAGATAAGCATACCGATGATTACCAGGATATACGTAGGATCCCAATACATACTTTACCTCCTGTTCCGGCCCCATCTGCGGGGCCTGTCTCCCAGACCACTGTCTTTCCTGCAGGCAAATGCATTCGCCGCTTTTCATCCTGCAGCGTTGCAGACAAGTCACGGAAAATATCTCTGTCACTCTTCTCCCAGGACTTCTCCCGGCCGCATTCTGACTCCAAGCAGGAAATCATGGGCCGTCATCCTCTTTTTCCCCGCTAACTGCAGCTCGCGGATGCGCAGCGCTCCCTGTCCCGCAGCCACAGTCACGGAATCCTTATCCGTCCCCAGGATTTCCCCCGGGGTACGTCCGAAGACGTTCTCTGCCACCGCGGGCTCTGCCCGCCATATCTTCAGCTGCTTCCCCTTATAGCTGGTAAAGGCGCTGGGCCACGGGGTCATGCCGCGGATCAGGCGGTCTATCGCCATGGCATCCCGGGAAAAATCGATTTCCCCCATCTCCTTGCCGATAAGGGGCGCGTAACAGCTTAAGGCATCATCCTGCTTTACCGCTTTCAGTTTCCCCTGTTCCAGCAAGGACAGAGCCTCCACGATGGCCTCGCCGCCCAGCGCCGCCAGTTTGTCGTGGAGCGTTTCATAATTGTCTTCCGCCGAAATCCCGATTTCTTTCTGATAAAGAATGTCCCCGGTATCAATTCCTGCATCCATCTGCATGATAGTGATTCCCGTCCGCTCCTCGCCGTCTATGATGACATGCTGGATAGGGGACGCCCCTCTGTATTTCGGCAGCAGAGAGGCATGAATGTTCAGGCTGCCAAAAGGCGGAATGTCCAGAATCTCCCGGGACAGAATCTGACCGAACGCCGCCACCACGTAAGCCTCCGCCGGAAATCCGCGCAGCTCTTCTATGGCCTCCGGCCGCTTGATCCGCTTCGGCTGCATCACCGGAATACCATGCTCCATGGCACAAGCCTTCACCGGAGGAGGGACCAGCTCGCTGCTCCTCCCCTTAGGCTTATCCGGCTGAGTCACCACCGCCGTAATCTCATGTCCCGCCTCAATCAGGGCCTGCAAAGCCACCGCCGCATAATCCGGCGTCCCCATAAATACAATCTTCATTCCAAAACCTCCCATTCGCCGCAAACCATCAGGACTTCCTACACAAAACAAACTTTCCATCTGCCGCAAACCTGGAAGTTCTTAGCCTGTGTACTTTACAGGCTTAGAACTTCTTCTCACGATTCTTCCTCTACAGCGTCCTGAAGCGGCCCCTCTACCTTTTCCACATACAGATGCCCGTCCAGATGGTCCAGTTCATGACAGATAGCCCGGGCCAGCAGCTCCGTGCCCTCCACCTCAAATTCCCTCATGTTCACATCCAGCGCCACCGCCTTGACATAATTGGGCCTGGTGACCTGGCCTGTCTTGCCCGGCACGCTCAGGCAGGCCTCCATCCCTGTCTGCTCGCCGCTGCTCTCTACGATTCTGGGATTGATGAGGATATAGGGATCCTCCCCTGTGACGTCTATCACCACGATGCGCTTGAGCACTCCCACCTGGGGAGCCGCAAGGCCTACGCCGTTGGATTCGTACATGGTGTCCAGCATATCCTCGATGAGCTCCTTTGTGCGCGGCGTCATCTCCGTCACCAGCTTGCAGGTCTTCCCAAGTACCTCTTCTCCCATTTCCCGTATGTTCCTGATTGCCATTTTCCTTGTCCCCTCCGATTGTCTCTTTACATTGTATTCATAGGATTGAAATCAAATTGCACCAGTTCGTTTGTGAGCTGGCGTGTTTGTATTTCCTCTTCCAGTAAATCCTTTATCTGTATCAGTTTATCATACTTTGGGCATTTCACATAGAACACAAATCTAAAAATATCATTAATTCTGCCGATGGAGGCCGGCGCAGGACCGATAATCTGCAGCTGTCCGGGCCTTTCGGAGGCGTTTTGGGGAGCATCTGCACATGTCCTCTCTGTCCTATTATCAAAATACCGCCTCGAAATATCCGCTAAATCATTCGCCAGTGTATGGCCCCTCTCCTGGGCTTTGGCAAAAATCTGCACTGCCAGCATATGAGCCGCAGGCGGATATCCCATCATCTCCCGATAGATGATCTCCTCCTTGTAAAAACCCTCATAGTTCTGGGCTGCCGCCTGGACCACTGCGTAATGATCCGGCTGATAGGTCTGGATTACCGCCTCGCCGGGCAGCGTCCCCCTTCCTGCGCGGCCTGCGGCCTGGGCCAGCAGCTGAAAGGTCTTTTCCCCGGCGCGGTAGTCCCCCACGCTTAAGGAGAGATCCGCCGCCAGCACGCCCACCAGCGTCACTTTCGGGAAATCATGTCCTTTCACGATCATCTGGGTGCCGATGAGCACATCCGCCTCCCCGCCCATAAAGGCCGACAGAATTCTCTCATAACTGTCTTTGGTCCGGGTGGTGTCCCCATCCATGCGCAGGGTCCGCACCCCCGGGAACATTTCCCTCAGCTTTTCCTCTATCTGCTGGGTCCCCGCCTTGAAGCCGCTGATATATTTGGATCCGCACTTCGGGCAGTTCTTCGGCTTCGGCTCGTGATAACCGCAGTAATGGCACATCAATATGCCCCTGTCCGCGCCTTTCCCCTCATTATGCTCTGACAGGGACACATCGCAGTGGGGGCATTTCATCACATGGCCGCAGGCCCTGCAGGACACGAAGCCCGCATAGCCTCTCCTGTTCAGGAACAGGATGCTCTGCTCTCCCCTGGAGAGCCTGTCTGCCAGAAGTTCCTGGAGTTTCCTGCTGAAAATGGAGCGGTTCCCCTCTTTCAGCTCCCTGCGCAGATCCACGGTATGGACCTGGGGAAGATGTCCCCCTGTCAGACGCTCTTTCAGGGTAAAAAGCTTATATTCCCCTGTCTCGGCCCGGTAATAGGACTCCAGCGAGGGCGTGGCGGACCCTAACAGCACGCTGGCCCCATGAAGCCTGGCCGCCTCGATGGCAGTCTCCCTGGCGTGGTACTTGGGGGAAGCTTCGCTTTTATAGCTGCCCTCATGCTCCTCGTCCATGATGATCAGTCCGATCTCGGGAAAAGGAGTGAACAATGCCGAGCGGGGGCCGATGATCACATCGATTTCCCCATTTCTGGCCCGTTCGCACTGGTCATATTTTTCCCCGGGAGAAAGGTTGGAATTCAGGATGCTGACCCTGTCGCCGAATCTGTTATAGAAACGCAGGAGCGTCTGGTAAGTCAGCGCGATTTCCGGTATCAGCACGATGGCCTGTCTGCCCCTGTCCACCATCTCCGACACCAGCTGCATATAGACCTCCGTCTTGCCGCTGCCGGTGATGCCGTGGAGCAGATAGATATCGGGGCGGCCTCTGTCAAAGTCCGCCATTATCTCTTCCACGATACGCCTCTGGTCGGCGCTCAAATGCTTTTTCTGCTCCTCCGTGTCGCTAAGCCTGACCGGATTGCGGAGGGTCTGGGTGCTTATAACCCGGACAGCCCCTGTCCTCTCCAGGCTTTTCACTGTCTGGGAAGATACGCCCAGCTTTCCTGTGACCCATTCATAGGGAATGGACTCCTGATTCACCAGTTCCTGCAGAAGCCGCTCCTTGGCCGCCTGTTTCTTTCTTCTGCTCTCTCCCAGCAGAGAGATGATTTCCTCTCTTCCCATGACCCGCTGCAGCGTCCTGTGCTCCAGCTTCTTCACGGAGCGCCTGGCCGGCAGCACTACCTTCAGGGCCTGTATCATGGTGGAACCATAGTTTTTCCGGATCCAGCCGGCCAGCGCGATCATTTTATCCTCCGCGCCTGCGCCGCCCATTTCGACGCCCCGGATTTCCTTTATCTTCCCGGCATCGTATTTGCATACGGTCCCTATGCCCACCACATAGCCCTTTAAAAGCTTATTGCCGTTTCCAAAGGGAATCGTCACGCAGGCCCCTGTCTCCAGCTTGCCCCAAAGCCTTTCAGGGATACGGTATTGGAAAGGCCTGTCCAGTTTCTCGTGAGAGATGTCCACAATGACATCCGCGTACCATTCGCTCACAGCTTTCCCTCCGCCCTCTTTCCGCCCTTTTGCTGCCGCACCGCCTTCATCCGAATCCACGCACAGGCCATGCAAAGCGCACCGCTTGACAGCATCCACAGCATGGCCGCTATCCTCGCTTTTTCCTGCTGTTCCTCTGTAGGCGCTGTCTCAAAAGAACCGCCCAGATACCAGCATAATGCCAGTATGAATCCGAGAAGAAAAATGACAATGCCCATATCGCAGATGAATCGAATTATTCCGGATTTCCTCATCCTTCGCCCTCATTTAAATATGCTCCAATCCCCCGTCCAGCAGCTCCTGAATGATGACCCGCTCGTCCATGGGGTATTTTACGCCCTTGATTTCCTGGTAGTCCTCATGGCCTTTTCCCGCCAGGACAATCAAATCGCCCTCCCGGGCATGGGAAATCACATAGGCGATGGCTTCTTTCCTGTCACAGATCTCCACATATTTCCCTTTTGTCTTTCCGATTCCAGTCTTGATGTCCTCGATGATATCCTGAGGTTCCTCGAATCGCGGATTGTCGGAGGTGATGACCGTGAAGTCCGCCAGATTCCCGCTGACCTCGCCCATCTCATAGCGCCTCTGCCTGGAGCGGTTGCCGCCGCAGCCGAACAGGCATACCAGCCGCCCGGGCCGGTATTCTTTCAGCGTGGACAAAAGGCTCTCCAGAGCCATGGCATTGTGGGCATAGTCAATCAGCAGAGTGAATTTGTCGGAAATCTTCACCCTCTCGATTCGGCCCTTGACTTTCGCTTCCCTCAGGGCGCGCTGGATGTCCGGGACATGCACCTGGAAATGGCGGCAGATGGCAATGGCGCACAGGGCGTTGTATACGCTGAACCGTCCGGGAGCAGGCACATGAGCGTCAAATTCCATCAGGCCCGCCACATGGAAATTCACTCCCAGCTCACCGGGAACATGGACCAGCTCCGGATTTTCCGCGCGGAGCATGCAGTCCGCACCCATGCCATAGGTCTCCAGCTCACAGCTGTGGCCCTTCACCAGTTTCTCGGTATGGGCATCATCGCCGTTCACGATGCCCACGCGGCACTGTCTGAACAGGAGACCTTTACAGGCCATGTATTCCTCGAAGCTCTCATGCTCATCGGGTCCAATGTGGTCTGGCTCCAGATTGGTAAAGATGCCGTAATCGAAAATAAATCCCTGGGTCCTGTGGAGCTTCAGCGCCTGAGAGGACACCTCCATGACCACTGTGTCCAGCCCGGCCTCCACCATCCTGGCGAAATCCTCCTGCAGGAGATAGGATTCCGGCGTGGTGTTCTCCGCATGGGTATGGACATCTCCAATGATGGTCTCTATTGTCCCTATCAGGCCCACGCGGAAACCTGCGTTCTCCAGGATGGACTTCACCAGATAGGCGGTGGTGGTCTTACCCTTGGTGCCAGTGATGCCGACTATTTTCAGTTTTTCGGCCGGGTGTCCGAACCAGGCGGCCGAGATGCAGGCCATGGCGTATCTGGTGTCTTTCACTTTGATTATAGTCACGTCTTTTTCCGCCACTGCATCTGCAGCCCGGGAGACGATCAATACTTTTGCCCCTTTTTCCACCACCTCCGCGGCATAGTCATGGCCGTCGAACTTTGCTCCCTCGATACAGATGAAGAGACAGTCAGGGACAATCTTTCTGGAATCGTAGACGACTGCAGACACCTCTGCGTCGGCGCTGCCCCGGAGACATTCGTAATCTATTTCTTTTAGTAAATCCGTCAGCCTCATATCTTTCCTCCTAATTCGATTTTCCTGTTATAAAATGTTTAAATTTTCTATGATTTGGAAATATTCTTTTCTATTTTACTCTAATTTTGTATTTTCTACCACCCCCATTTTTTATTTGTCTATCTTATTTGCATATATTTTCTCTTCAGAACATTTTCCATTGCAGAAAAGGAGCCTCCGCCCGACAGGATAATACAATTCCGTCTTCGCGTCAACTCCTTTTTTGCATATTTCTTTTTTGTTGTATTCTGTTGCAGACAATGTCCGGAACTTACATCATGCCGCCCATTCCGCCTGCGCCTACGGGCATAGCGGGTGTCTCTTCCTTGATGTTGGCCACGACGCTCTCGGTGGTCAGCAGAGTGCTTGCCACGCTGGTAGCGTTCTGCAGGGCGCTTCTGGTCACCTTGGCGGGATCCAGGATGCCTGCGTCAACCATGTTCACATACTCTTCCTTCAGCACGTCGAAGCCTACGCCGGGCTCGGACTCTCTCACCTTGTTGATGATGACGCTGCCCTCAAGGCCTGCGTTCGCAGCGATGTGGTACAGAGGGGACTCCAGAGCCTTCAGAACCAGGCTGGCGCCTGTCTTCTCATCTCCCTCCAGGGTCTCAGCAAGCTTGGCGACTTCCTTGGCAGCATGGATATAAGCGGAACCGCCGCCGCAGATGATGCCCTCTTCCACAGCAGCTCTTGTAGCTGCCAGAGCGTCCTCCATACGGAGCTTCGCCTCTTTCATCTCGGTCTCGGTAGCAGCGCCTACGCGGATAACAGCAACACCACCGGCCAGCTTTGCCAGTCTCTCCTGCAGCTTCTCCCTGTCGAAATCGGAAGTGGTCTCTTCAATCTGCTTCTTAATCTGGGCGATGCGGGCCTGGATTTCACTCTTGTCGCCCTCGCCGTCCACGATGACGGTATTCTCTTTCTGAACCTTTACGGACTTGGCATGGCCCAGCATATCCATGGTAGCATCTTTCAGCTCATAGCCAAGATCGGAGCTGATGACGGTACCGCCTGTAAGGATGGCGATATCCTGCAGCATATCCTTCCTCCTGTCGCCGTAGCCGGGGGCCTTTACAGCCACTACATTGAAGGTGCCGCGCAGCTTGTTGACGATCAATGTGGTCAGGGCCTCGCCCTCCACGTCCTCGGCGATGATCAGCAGCTTCGCGCCGGACTGTACGATCTGCTCCAAAATAGGCAGAATCTCCTGAATATTGGAAATCTTCTTATCTGTGATCAGGACACAGGGATTCTCAAGAGTCGCTTCCATCTTGTCCATGTCTGTAGCCATGTAAGCGGAAATATAGCCTCTGTCGAACTGCATGCCTTCCACCAGGTCGAGCTCGGTCTGCATGGTCTTGGACTCTTCGATGGTGATGACGCCGTCTCCGCTGACCTTCTCCATAGCGTCGGCAACCAGCTGTCCTACTTCCTCATCTCCTGCGGAGATAGCGGCGACTCTGGCGATATGCTCCTTGCCGTTCACCTTCTGGCTCATCTTGGAGATAGCTTCCACAGCGCACTCGGTGGCTTTCTTCATGCCTTTTCTCAGGATGATGGGGTTGGCGCCTGCTGCCAGGTTCTTGATGCCTGCGTTCACCATTGCCTGGGCCAGAACGGTGGCGGTGGTGGTGCCGTCGCCTGCCACGTCATTGGTCTTGGTAGCCACTTCCTTCACAAGCTGTGCGCCCATGTTCTCAAAAGCGTCCGCCAGCTCGATCTCCTTTGCGATGGTCACGCCGTCGTTGGTAATCAGGGGCGCTCCGAAAGATTTGTCCAGTACTACGTTTCTTCCTTTGGGTCCAAGGGTCACTCTCACGGTGTCGCTGAGCTGATTGACGCCGGACTCTAATGCTGCACGGGCTTCCGCTCCGTATTTGATCTCTTTTGCCATGATAATCATGCCTCCATTTTCTAAATGATTTATTTTTCTGACTTATCTTGCTTCACAACCGGAAGAAACACCGCTGCGTTTCTTCCGACAACTTATACTGCCTAACGATTTCACATGCCGTGAAACCAGACTGCATAACGCTGACTGGTTCAATCACATGATTACATTAGGCAGTATTCAGCGTTATGCAGTATAGAAACCTTTGGCCTGGTGCTTTCAGGCCTTAGATTTCCTTAGTTGTTTATGACTGCCAGGATATCGTTCTGCTTTACTACGATGAACTCTTCCTCGTCAAGCTTCACTTCTGTCCCCGCGTATTTGGAGTAGATCACGTTGTCGCCGGCCTTCACCTCCATCTTAATCTCCTTGCCGTCCACCATGCCGCCGGGGCCTACCGCGACTACCTCTGCCTGCTGGGGCTTCTCCTTGCTCTGTCCGGGAAGGACGATACCGGATTTGGTGGTCTCTTCTGCAACTAACTGTTTTAATACGACTCTGTCACCTAAAGGTACTAATTTCATGATAATTGCCTCCTGTTGTCTTCATTTTTTGTATCCAGGCCTCACGCGTGATTCCTGAGATATATTTGTTAGCACTCTTTTTATTTGAGTGCTAATCGTTAGAACATATGATAGTTTTATATGGAAATCTTTGCAAACATATTCACAGAAATCCAAAAACCTATTTCTCTCTTTTCCTCCTGTTTTCTTTCATTATCTCCTATTTTCTCATTTTCCTCCCTATGTCCTGATTTAATATTTATTTTAGAAATCCATTATTTTTTCCGCCTTTTTCGCCGATATATCTTATAACAAAATAAATGGCACTGTTGAAATACACATCCAAGGAGGGATTAACGCAGCAAACGGAATTCAAAGCTATTTCAAAGTGTATCCTGTTCAGATGGTATCCGGCGTATCAAAGCCCAGAAGGGAACATGAGGGCTCCAGGCAGAGAGATTCCCGGCCTTCAAAGCCCGCGGCTTTCAGCGCCATCCTCGAAGAGACCGCTCCGGAGAATTGTCCGAATGAATGCTATATCGTGACTTATGACAGGCAGAGCAGGCTCCGGACTTATTCTTACCAGCAGTCCAGAGAGTATACCTTTTGAGCATGCGCCCCACAGGCGCAGAGGAAACCGGCATATGTCTTGTGCATATGCCGGTTTCTTTATATCAACCCTGTATCAATCATATTCTCCTGCCCCCGGGCAACTAGCACTTAATCTCCAGATATCCCAGCAGCTTGGACATGTCATACTCTTCCAGCACTCCCAGGTTGGAATCGTAGAATTTCCCGTCGAAATGCACCAGGTAATGGCAGAAGCGCCCCATCTTCTCCATCATGATACAGCATTTCGGCAGCACGGTATCACGGCCTTCCGTATAATTAATGACGTCGGCATGGTCGATTCCATAATAGTTCAGCGCGGAAATCATCATTCCCATTGTGGCCTGCCACTCCCTGCAGTCCATGACGCTGATTACCTCCGCTATGGTATTCCCCGCCAGCATGGCCACGCAGGACTGGCCGCAGAGCCCGTCCTCCGGCTGAATGATGACGTTAATGCCGTCTATCCTGCGGATTGGATTCTCAAAACTGTAGGGGCTGTTCTGATCCATCCGGATCAGAGAACCGGATATATGGAGCAGGATTTTGTGGGGCACCCCCAGCTCCACGCTCACCGCGTCGTCGTCACCGATATGAATCTCGTAATTCCCTTTCTCTATGGGAAGCAGCTCACACTCGATAATCTTGTTGTCCAGAATCACCTCCGCCTGGATGAGATCCCGCTGCTTGCAGACCTCCCACACATTGAAAGGAATCTGAATCATATAACCTTTGTCCTTCTTCTCTACCACCGATTGAAAGAAATACCTCATAGGTTACCTCCGTCCCGTTTTTTCTTACCAGAATCTATAGCAGAAACCAAAAGATGATTCTGTTATCATGCATTATAACAAAATCCGCGTCATCTTAAAACACTTTTTCGATAAGTTAAAAATTTGACAATCTTTCGGCTCACCCGCTCCGCCTGGCCTGGGAAGGGGAAATCCCGTACCGCTTCTTGAACAGCTTGCTGAAATGGTACGCATCGTCATATCCCACCCGGGCGGCCACTTCCTGGATGCTCCCCTCATACCCGCCCTCCAGCAGTTCTTTTGCCTTCTCCAGCCGGATGTTGATCAGATGCCTGATTGGCGCGTTTCCCGTCTCGTTTTTGAAAATCCGTGAAATATAAAACGGGCTTAAGTACATATTCTCCGCGATCTGATCCAGGGAAATCTTCTCGCTGTAATGGTCCTCGATGTAGCTTATGATCTGCTCCACCACATACTTCCTGTTGGCAGACTCGAAAGCGCAGCCTTTGGGCCTCTCCATAGGCTCGCACTGCTCCCTTATGATCAAGAGCAGAAGCTGTACCAGATAGGACTTCATCATGAAATACCGTCCCTGCCTGCGCACGGCGTTTTCCGCCTCCATGGAGGAACAGATCTTCAGGAACCTCTGGCGCAGTTCCCCTGCGGTATGCAGGATGTATTCCCCGCCCGGAAGCGGGAGAAAATTGTCCTGGCAGCCTGTGATCCTGATATCGGAAAAGCCCACGAAAAACTCCGTAGACGGCACTTCCGCCTCCGGGCAGCTCAGGGCCTGATGCCTGACACCGGGATTTAAAATGAGCAGGTCTCCCTCCTGCACCAGATAAATCTTGTCCTCAATGCGATACTTCCCCTCCCCGGCAAAGATATACGCTATCTCCAGATAATCATGGCTCCTGTATTCGCTGGGCTCCATATCTTTTTGTCTGATCCCCTTCCATATAAATAGGAAAGTAGGGTTCATCTCGTCTATGGAAATTTCTCTCATCTGCTGATTTTCCATCTTCACACCTATATCCTGTCTTTCTGCTTTCTGCGGGGCTCCACCTACTGGTTCCCGATTAATCCTGTTTCCTTATTTTACCCTTTTTGGGTTCAAAAGTAAAACAATTTTTCACTTTCTTTCCGGGTACAAAATTTTCCATCAAGGGTGCAAGATACTCCATTTCTTTTTGTATTCCAAAAAGTACAATGTACCATAAGCCCGAAACATTGACCGGGCGGAAGGAATGTAAAAACAACCTAGAAGACACATTCCAGGGAGGATTTGCGTATGACACCTATGAAATGGTTCTATGGCTTCTTGAAGAAGTACCGGAAACTGATGATCAGCGGCCTGTTCCTGACCACGGTCATCGCGGCTCTGTCCATCGTCAACCCCTACATATCGGGCATCATGGTGGACGACGTCATCGTGGCAGGCAATTATGACCTGCTGCCGAAGCTGATCGGGTGCCTGGTGGCGATCACGCTGGTGACCTGCGTACTGCGCTTTCTGTACCTGCTCATGTTCGAGACAGCCTCTCAGGGCGTCCTCTACGACATGCGCAGCACCGTGTACCGCAAGCTTCTGGAGGAAGACCTGAACTTCTACAACAAGAAGCGCACAGGCGACCTGATGAGCCGCCAGACAGGAGATATGGACGCCATCCGGCATTTCGTGGCGGGCATCATCTACTCCGTCTACCAGAACGTACTGCTGTTCGCTTTCGCTCTGGTGATGATTTTCACGGTGAGCCCGAAGCTGGCTCTGTGCATGCTGGTGGTGCTGCCTTTCACGGCCATCTCCACTTTCATGCAGTCCAAAGAGGTGAAGCCCGCTTTCCAGCGTAACCGCGACTGCTTCTCCTCGCTGAACGCTTTCGTCCAGGAGAATATCAGCGGCAACCGGGTGGTAAAGGCTTTCGCCAAGGAAGAATACGAAAAAGGAAAATTCCAGGTTGAGAACGACAGATTCCGGGACGCCCAGATAAAGGGTTCCAGGGTGTGGATGAAATATGTGCCCATCTTCGAAATCCTGGCCTATGCCCTGACCGTGGTGCTGATGCTCTACGGCGGGTACATGGTCATCCAGGGGGAAGTCACTCTGGGAGACCTGGTCAAGGTCAACGGGTATCTGTGGATGCTGAACTCGCCGCTGCGCATGGCCGGTTGGTGGGTAAATGATATCCAGAATTTCGTTACATCCGTAGAGAAGATTTACGCTACCTACAGCGAGGAGCCCAAAGTGCGCACTCCCCGCTTCGCCCCGACACAGAAACCGGAAGCGGAATTCGACTATTCCCATGAGAAGATACGCGGGGAAGTGGAATTCCGGGACGTGTCCTACAGCGCGGACGACGAGGATATCGTAAAGGATATCAGCTTTAAGGTAGAGGCCGGACAGACCGTGGGCATCATCGGCTCCACCGGCTCCGGAAAGTCCACGCTGATGAACCTGCTGTGCCGGTTTTACGACGCCACCACCGGGCAGGTGCTGGTGAACGGAACGGACGTTCGGGACATGGACCTCTACAATCTGCGGGACAATATCGGCATGGCCATGCAGGATGTGTTCCTCTTCTCCGACACGGTGGAGGGCAACATCGCCTACGGCAGGCCCGACTGCAGCTTCGATCAGGTGAAGAAAGCCGCCATCATGGCGGATGCCAACCACTTCATCAAATCCATGCCGGACGGCTATGACACCATCGTGGGCGAGCGGGGCATGGGCCTCTCCGGCGGCCAGAAGCAGAGGATTTCCCTGGCCAGGGCCCTTTTGAAAGACCCCTCCATCCTGATCCTGGACGATACCACTTCCGCCGTGGACATGGAGACGGAGAGCTATATCCAGAAACAGTTGAAGAGCATCAAGGAGGGCTGCACGGTATTCATCATCGCCTACCGCATCTCTTCCATTAAAGACGCCGACCTGATCCTGGTCATGGACGAGGGACGCATCATCGAGCGGGGCACCCACAGCGAGCTGCTGGCAATGGACGGCTACTATGCCAAGGCTTTCCACAACCAGTACGGTGAGATTCCCGAGGAACTGCTGCAGAAAAAGAGCATTGCTTAAAAAAGGAGTAAATCATGGCACGCAATCGATATGATATGGACGAAGTGCTGGAAGACAGCTTTGACGTCGGACAGCTGAAACGTCTGGGAGCCTATGTCTCCCCTTATAAGAAAAAAATGGCGGTGGTCATCGCCCTGATGCTCAGCGCCTCCGCCGCCACCATGCTGGTGCCCATTTTCTTTCAGAGGATCATGGACATCTATATCCCCGAAAAGGATATGAGGGGGATATGGATTGTCAGCCTCCTGACGCTGGCGGTAGCCGCCTATTCCGGCATCGCCATGCGCTTCAAGATCAAGATCATGAGCACGGTGGGCCAGAACATCATACACGCCATCCGCACGGATATCTTCAACCACCTGCAGGAGCTGCCTTTCTCCTACTATGACGACAGGCCCCACGGCAAGATACAGGTGCGCGTGGTGAACTATGTGAACAGCTTGAGCGACCTGTTGAGCAATGGTATCGTGAATACCATCACGGACCTGTGCAACCTGTTCTTCATCATCTTTTTCATGCTCTTCTGCGATCCGAGACTGACCCTTGTGTGCCTCTGCGGCCTGCCGCTGCTGGCCCTGGTGATTGTCTTCATCAAGAAGAAGCAGAGAAAGGCCTGGCAGATTCAGTCCAACAAGCAGAGCAATCTGACCGCCTATATCGCTGAGAGCATCAACGGTATCCGGGTCACCCAGTCCTTTGTCCGCGAGAATGAGAACAACCATATCTTCAACAACTTAAGCGGCAACTACAAAAAGGCCTGGATGCATGCGGTCAAGTTCAACTTTACCTTAGGCCCCAGCGTGGACATGATTTCCGTCATCACCACCTCCTTCATCTACGTGCTGGGCATCCGCTGGATCCTGGCTCCGGACGCCACGCTGACGGTAGGTGTGCTGATTGCTTTCACCTCCTACATCGGGCGCTTCTGGGCCCCGATCAATACGCTGGCCAACTTCTACAACTCGCTGCTGACCGCCATCTCCTACCTGGAGCGCATCTTCGAAACCATCGATGAGCCCGTTCTGGTAAAGGACGCGGAGGGCGCTGCCGAGATGCCTCCCATCAGGGGCCAGGTGGAGTTCAAAGACGTGTGCTTCAGCTATGAGGCGGGTCATCGGATCCTTGACAACATCAACTTCACCGCTAAGCAGGGGCAGACCTACGCTTTCGTAGGCCCCACCGGCGCCGGCAAGTCCACCATCGTGAACCTGATCTCCCGGTTCTACAATGTGGATTCCGGACAGGTGCTCATAGACGGCACGGACATCTCCACCGTGACCATCCGCTCCCTGCGGACCCAGATGGGCGTGATGATGCAGGACAGCTTCATCTTCTCCGGCACCATCATGGACAACATCCGCTACGGCAACCTGGAGGCTACCGACGAGCAGGTCATACAAGCCGCCAAGACCGTGTGCGCCCATGACTTCATCTCTCAGATGGAGAACGGCTATTACACGGAGGTAAACGAGCGGGGAAGCAGGCTCTCCGCAGGGCAGAGGCAGCTGATTTCCTTTGCCAGGGCATTGCTGGCCGACCCGAAGATCCTGATACTGGACGAAGCCACCTCCAGCATCGACACGGAGACGGAGATCCTGCTGCAGAAAGGCCTGAACGAGCTGCTGAAAGGGCGTACTTCCTTTATCATCGCCCACAGGCTCTCCACCATCAAGAACGCGGACTGCATCATGTACATCGACAAGGGAGGCATCCTGGAGCGGGGCACCCATGACGAGCTGGTGGCCCAGAAAGGCGCTTACTATGAGCTGTACATGTCACAGTATGACTTCCTGACCCAGGAGGCTGCGGGGGGACAGAGCCAGATGCCCCTGAAGTTCGAGACTGCCTGACCCCATACGGCATTGCCCAATCACATAAAAGCTGCAGCCGGAACCGGGAACATCCCCATTCCGGCTGCTTTTCTTTTCAGAAAAATACTACACATATATCTTCACCCTGGGGCTACAGTTTCCTCACCTGCACCGCCAGAGCCTCCCTGTCCGCGCACCCCGCCTTCTCCAGAATATGGGTCATATGCTTCTTCACAGTCCCCTCCGCGATGTACAGCTCCTTTCCGATCTCCCGGTTGCTCATGCCGCCTGCCGCCAGCCTGGCCACCTCCGACTCCCTGTCCGTAAGCCCCATGGCCCTGAGCCCAAAGTACACTCTCTGGCCGTCCGCCTCCGCCCGTTCCGCCTCGCTGTCCTGGGGCTCCTCCATGTAGGAGATCAGCATCCGCTCCAGCCTGAACTTCACAGGCATCAGCAGAAGAATGAGAACCGCCGTAAACAGGATGTCGCCGCTCATCATTACCGTAAGGAGAGAGACTACCGTGACAAACATATCCGCATTTCCCAGCATGTTTGCGGAAAACCCGTCGGCGAGCATATCCATAATATTCATCAGGAATGTGATGATACAGGCTACCACAGCCGCCTTCTCCACACACCGGACCGCCTCCACAGACCTCCGCAGCTCCATCCTGGAGCATCCCTTCCCTTTCCTGGCAAAGGCTCTTGCAAAGCCCCGGAAGAAATCCTTCACCATTCCGGCCTGGTACAGAATCAGTACAATGATACAAAGCTGGAGCATAGGAACCCATACGTCGCAATAGCGGATAATTTTCCACACTCTGCGGGGCCCTCCATATATCGCCAGACCTAAGTACAGAATCCAGGCAATCCCCAGCGCCGACCATAACCATCTGCATCCCAGTACCTTCCCTAATTTCTTCAGAAATTTTTTCTCCCTAAAATTTTTCATCTCGCTCCCACCTTTCCTCTTATTCCAGTTCCGCGTCTGCCCCGCCAGCACCCGGACGTTGGCAGACGCTGTTTTCATTTTACCAGGCATGGCAGCCCGGCCTCCGCCCTTCCCGAAACAGGTCAGAGCACAACCATCTGCAGATGCCCTCATTTTACCGAAAGCGCCCTGCATTCTGCAAGATGATTTCCCATACCACCCTTGAAAAAGGGGGTGGTATCCTTCTACCACCCCCGTCATTCCGCTATTTATACTGCTTAACAGTTATAATTTCCGAGTAACCGGACTGCACCCTCAGGAATTTACCGGCGCTCCTCCGGTCCCTTAAATCCCCAGCAGCATAGTGGCGAACCGAAAGTACACCAACAGCGACAAAGCGTCCACAATCGTCGTGATGAACGGGCTGGCCATCACCGCCGGGTCGAATCCGAGCCGCTTGGCCCCGATGGGCAGCAGGCACCCCACCAGCATGGCCATCAGCACCGCCGCCACCAGTGTCAGGCACACCGTAAAGGCCACCAGTATCCCCACCCGGTCGAACAGCATCAGCTTGGCGAAATTCGCTATCGCCAGCGTCCCGCCGCAGAGAACGGCCACCCTGATCTCTTTCCACACCACTCTGGGCACATCGCGATAGGTGATTTCCCCCAGGGAAAGCCCGCGGATGATGGTCACGCTGGCCTGGCCGCCCGCATTCCCCCCTGTGTCCATCAGCATGGGAATGAACACCGTCAGCACCGCGCATACGCTCAATGCGTCCTCAAAGGAAGCGATGATCGCCCCTGTAAAGGTGGCCGACACCATCAGCAGCAGCAGCCAGGGAATTCTTTTTTTGAAAGTCTCCCCCACCGTCGTCCGCATGTAGGGCTTGTCGCTGGGCACGATAGCCGCCATCTTCTCCATGTCCTCCGTGGTCTCCTCCTCCATGATGTCAACGATGTCGTCCACCGTGATGATGCCCACCAGACGGTTCTCGTTGTCCACCACGGGCATGGCGATGAAGTCGTATTTCTTGAATTTCTCCGCCACCTGCTCCTGATCCATCAGGGTATTGACGGAAATCACGTTCTCATGCATGATATCGGCGATGATTTCATCCCCCTGGCTCAGCAGCAGATAACGCAGGGCCACTGTCCCCACCAGCTCCCGCCTGGCGTCCAGCACATAGCAGATATTGATAGTCTCGCTGTCCAGCCCCACGGCCCGGATGCGCTCAATGGCCTGATCCACCGTCAGGCTCTCCTTCAGGGACACATACTCCACCGTCATGATGCTGCCCGCGGAGTCCTCCGGATACCGCAGCAGCTGATTCACCGCCTGGCGGGTCTCCGGGTTCGCATTGGCCAGAAGCCGCTCCACCACATTGGCAGGCATTTCCTCCAGCAGATCAGCCGCGTCGTCCGCCATCAGATTGTCGATCACATTGCCCGCCTCTCTGTCGGACAGGGAGTTGATGATTGCCTCCTGGCTGTCGAATTCCAGATAGGAAAACACATCCGCCGCCAAATCCTTTGGCAGGATACGGTACACTTTCAGCCGCTCTTCTTCCTCCAGCTCCTCCATGAGGAAAGCGATGTCCGCTTCATTGAGCTCGGCAAGAAATTGACGGATATTCGTATACTTCTTGGCGGCAAGAAGTCGCTTAAGTTCTTCTAACTCGATTCTTCTCTCCATAGCATTTCTCCTTATGTGGTTTTAATATTGGCTGGCTACTTCGACCAGGAAGAGGGTTGTCGCTGTTCATTTTCTGACTCTTCATATTATAACCACCACCTTTCGAAATGCTGTACTTTTCAGAACCTTCCGCGGCTCCCGGGACCTGCGCCGCTCTTTTTATTTTAACCTCAGCCTGTTTCTTTGTCAATGTAATAAATTTCTTTGAGCCCCTCCGGCTTCGCCCGGCCGCTGGTGGCATCTGCCATTTCTTTCCGCAAAGCCTCCAGCGCCTCGGCCGGGACGTTCAGGCGCAGGGCCGCCTTTTCCCCATAGTCCGCGGAAAGCGGCTCTATCCCGGCATTCCCCAGCAGGTACAGAAGCTTTCCCACATCTCCGTAGTCCGCCTCCACCGTCATCTCGTACCCATGGCGCATCCTGCCCGTGACGCAGTTTCGCAGCCCTTCCTTCACCGCCTGGGTATAAGCCCGGACCAGGCCCCCGGTGCCTAACAGCACGCCGCCGAAATACCTGGTGACCACCACCACCACATTGCGGATTCCCTCTCCCGTCAGCACCTCCAGCATGGGCCGTCCCGCCGTGCCGGAGGGCTCCCCGTCGTCGCTGCAGCGGGTCAGTTCTCCCCTGGCCCCGATTACAAAAGCGTAGCAATTATGCCTGGCGTCCCAGTACTTCTTCTTCATCTCCTCCAGGAAGCCCAGCGCCTCCTCCTCGCTCTCACATTTGCGCAGCGTGGCGATGAAGCGGGACTTCTTCTCCACATACTCCCCCTGGCCGCCCTCAAGGAGCACCCGGCAGGAAGTCTCTTTTTCCTTATTTTTATCCATATGTTTCCCATCCAATTCTTTTCTGATTCCTGCCTTTAGGATAGCATAATTTGTCCAAAATGTGAAACAATTATTAAGAAGAAAAAGAAAACCTTTATTTACATAGTATTTTTTGGTATAATAGGATTTGATTATAGGTTTCCAAAGACTGTCCCTGTAATCGATACAAATACGCGTGTGACCCGGATTATCGGGATCAAAACCGATAATTACATGCGTCTCATCAGAAAGGCGAATCAAATGAATTATGGAAAAAGAGGTGTCCGGGCCAAACAGCGGGCACTTAACGCTAAGTCAAAGAAATGGAGCAGAAAGCTGGCGCTGACTTTGGTGAAGCTGAGCCTGGCGGCAGTCATCGGCGTGGTCATCTGCTGTGTTTCCGCCGGTATAGGCGCTTTCAAAGGCATCCTGGCCTCCACCCCGCGGATTCATTTAAGCGATGTTGTCGCCACAGGCGAAGCCACCATCGTGTACGACTGCGAAGGCAATGAAATCGACCAGTATGTCAGCATGAACTCCAACCGTATCCAGATCAACAACATGGACCTTATCCCGAAGCATCTGGGCGAGGCTTTCGTGGCGCTGGAGGATGAGCGTTTCTACCAGCATAACGGCATCGACATCCAGGGAATCGTCCGTGCCGGCTGGCATTTCGTAGAGTCCATGGGCAAGAAAAAGGAAGGCGCCAGCACGATTACCCAGCAGCTTCTGAAGAACACTATCTTCACCACCTGGACCGAAGAAGACGGCAATATGATTAAAATGGTCAAACGTAAGATCCAGGAGCAGAATCTGGCTCTGGCCATCTCCAAGGAATTCTCCAAGGAAGATGTGCTGCTGCGCTATATGAATGCTATCAATCTGGGCCAGAACACCCTGGGCGTGGAATCCGCCTCCCAGCGGTATTTCGGCAAATCCTGCAGCGATCTGACACTGTCGGAATGCGCCGTCATCGCCTCCATCACCCAGAATCCCACCGGTTTCAATCCCATTCATTTCCCCAAAGCGAATGCCGGCCGCCGGAAAGACTGTCTGGACAATATGCTGGAGCTGGGCTTTATCACGGATGAGGAATATGAGGAAGCCATGGCGGATACAGATGCCGTATACGACCGCATCAAGCTGCATGACATCGATTTCCAGACCACTACCAATACTACTGCGGGCTCCTATTTCTCGGATGCCGTGTACGAACAGGTGCGGGACGATCTGGTCAATATCGCAGGATACAGCGAGTCTATGGCAGAGACCCTGCTGACTTCCGGCGGCCTGCGTATCGAGTCCACCATGGATCCTACTATCCAGGCCATAGCCGACGAGGAATTCTCCAATCCGGAAAATTATCCGGAAAACGTGTACTGGTATCTGAATTACGCCCTCACTGTGTACGGTGCAAACGAGGAACAGTACAACTTCAGCAAGGAAAATATGATGACCTGGTTCCAGGATAACCTGGACAAAGGCTTTAACCTTATATTCAGCTCCCAGGATGCGGCTTATGAAGCCATCGAAACCTACCGCACGGCTGTGCTGGCTGATTTGGGCATAGCCGACAGAGAGGACAATTATGTCGAGACAATCTCCATGACCGCAGAGCCGCAGGCCGCGATGACCATCCAGGACCAGTCCACCGGTTATGTAGTAGCCATCGTAGGCGGGCGCGGCGCCAAGGAAGGACGGCGTACCCTGAACAGGGCCACCGATGCCAAACGCTCTCCAGGTTCCACATTTAAGGTGCTGGCAGCTTTCGCTCCCGCTCTCGACAGCGCGGGGCAGACACTGGCCACCACTTATATGGACGCGCCGTTCAACTTCAGTGACGGCACTCCTGTCAAGAACTGGTACAGCGGCTACCGCGGCATCAACTCCATCCGGGAAGCCATACGGGAATCCCTGAATATCATAGCCACCAAGACAGAGACTGTCATCACGCCCCAGCTTGGTTATGATTATCTCTTGAATTTCGGCTTCACGACTTTGACAGACGGCGTGTGGCTCAGGGACTCCAATGGCGAGGAACGGTTCTACACAGATATCAACCAGACATTGGCTTTAGGAGGGCTGACTTTCGGAGTGACCCCTTATGAACTGACTGCCGCTTATGCAGCCATCGCCAACATGGGGGCCTATGTGGAGCCAAAACTCTACACCAGGGTCACCAATACGGACGGCGATATCCTTTTGGACAATACCAATCCCACCTCCAGGCAGGTCATCAAGGAGACCACTGCTTTCCTGCTGACAGATGCCATGGTGGACGTGGTAAAAGGAGGCGGCACCGGGGCCAGCTGTAACTTCAGCAATGCTATGGCCATCGCCGGAAAAACCGGTACATCCAATGACTATCATGATGTATGGTTCGCCGGTTTCACCCCTTATTACACTTGCAGCGTATGGACAGGCTATGACAATAATGTGGGCCTGCGCACCACAAATCCCGGAAAGGAATCCGACCTGGCGAAGATTCTCTGGACAGCTATCATGAGCCGCATCCACGAGAACCTGCCCGATGAGAAGTTCACCACACCCCAGGGCATCGTCCGCGCTGAAGTATGCATCGAATCAGGCCTGCTGCCCATCCCTGGTGTCTGCACGGCCACACGTGGTGAATACTTTGCCGCGGGAACCGTTCCTACGGATCCATGCAACATACATTATGTGGGAGATATCTGTCATTATGACCTGCTGCCCGCAAGCCCTGAGTGTCCGATGAAAATACCCGGTGCGCTGGATCTGCCGTTCCAGGAGGATCCGGCCCTGCTGCAGGGTTCCTCTGGTGTCACGCAGCCGCTTGGTCCTGATGGACAACCGCTGCCATACGGCTCTGATACCCCTCACTGCCAGCATGATGCCGCATTCTTTGCGAATCCGGACTACGAGGCAATCCTGGCACAGCAGGAATGGGCCGCCAACGAACGCGATATACAGAATGCGCTGCAGGATGCCGGCTTAGAAGACACAGAATAACTTCCCTGAAATACCGCTCAAAGCCATGACGTTTCCACATGTGTCATGGCTTTTTGCCAGGCTGCATCTTTTCTTATATACTTGCATATAAATGTCGAATTATGATATAATATTGGCACGGAAAACATCTTGTTCTTTTCTTAAATTTAAGGTACACAAAGGCGTATATAGTTATGAGATAATAAGTATCAGCATACACCAAGGAGGTCAATCATGGAACAGCCATTATATACTTCAGTGAAAGTGAACAATGAAATAGAGTTATGCGAAGTCGCAGACTTGGAATGCAAGCAGCTTATCGAAAAGGCTCTCCTGAGCAAACGCATTTCCTATTATATCCGCTGGCCCAAGTCCTCTATCTTTCATCTCAGCAAAAGCAACTGTATCATATGCGTGAACGACAGTTCAAGGGAGATTGCCGAAGATATGGTCCGTTCCATTTGTGAGGAAAAGGGCTATTCCGTAAAATTTCTGATGCGCAAATCCCAGAACCAATATCTGTAAAGAACGATTTTTTATAAAATAACCAAAGCGAGGACACATATGAATTAAAACTTTCCCAATCTGCTGTACTATAGAAATTGCTTTTTGAACCATTAAAACTGCTGATTTCCATCTTGCGGACTTTATTACATATAGAATTCCGTATACTAATACTCTGTTTAGTGTGTTCTGACTGGAAATCAGGCC
>CAJTHM010000040.1 GCA_910576125.1 Lachnospiraceae bacterium
GTCTTTCAAAGCCGATTCCTAAGCCAGCGCCTAAAAAGCGGGGCAGGCCGAGGAAAAATCCAGCGGAAGACAAACCAAAGCGACCAAGGGGGCGGCCAAGGAAAAACACCTGATCTGCTGCACCTCTATAGTACGGCAGATTGGGAAACTTATATTTAAAAGTATTCAGATATATATTGATTTTTGGAATACAGATTTGTATAATATTATATAAGGGTTAGTAGAGCAGATTTTAAAGAAAGAGTAATATCTAATTCTTGCTCTAAACAAAATTTACTGTAAAAGAGGAGAGATTATGTTGAATCCAAAGTCATTAAAGGGTATCGGTTTATTTCAATTAGAAGTGTTGCATCTTATATCCATAGGAAAAAAAGAAACCATTGAAGATATAGAAAAAAGTTTAGATAATGGAAACCTAATTGAATATATCTTTAACAAATATCGGGATGATTTTTTTGTTTTGTTTGATAATGGTGTATATGATAACGAAGCTTTAAATTTATATTTCCAGAATTATAGTGGGTATATTCAAGGCAACGAAAGCAGAAAATACGGAATAATGAATGAAACAGATGGTCTGTTATTGATACTTGCCTTAATAAGCGATAAGATTGAACATTCGGCAGCAAATTGGACAAATTAAATGCAAATCGTATCTCCTAGTTCTATAACTGGAAGATACGATTTTTTCTATGTTCTCAAATGGAATTTGACCTCCGTAATACGGTATCAATTCTGAAGACGGATTCCTCTTTTCATCACAAAAGATGACCTTGACCTTCTTCTTAACTAACTCGCTCAATAATGCCGCTGTAAGGGAAGCAGATATCGTCTCAATAATCAGTGTCGATATTTCACTAATATGTATTTTTACGACATCCGACTTCCTGATTACCAAAAAGCCTAATTGATAATCCAGCTTCGCACTACTCGCAATAACCACTGTGCGCCAGCTCATACTGTCAACAAGTCAATACGACTTTCAAAAATCCCTGTGACAGACTGGTTCACCAATAGAAATTCTTTTGTGCCATTCAATTTGTTGGCCATCTTCATTGTTCCAGATTGTTTAGCCTCACCTAATAATGACAGATTGGCACTTGGAATACCTATTGCCGACAGCTGCAACAATTGCACCAAAACATCACATTGCTCCAAAATGTCTAATTGCTTAAATCTTTCGTTTCGTTTCAACAGTTTTTCACCCATAGGATTAGGACGTTTCGCATATATTCCAGTTTGATGTTTTTGCAACAAGAGCATATACAACTCTAAATTACGTTCTTTTGACAATCCCTCTCCCGCAATCTTTGTCTCATCGTATTTCTCTAATTTTTTCACATACTGAAGCCACTCCGGCCTTAAACAAAGATTAACCGCATTCCTTAACGCAATCCTCTCCCCTGTCTTACCTGAAATATACAAATGGATAAGCATCGCTTTTATGAGCGTTCACCTGCTTTTTGACCAGTACCAGATTATTATCGATATTATCATCCTTTACAAAATGTCTTGGATAAATATGATCGATATCATAAAGATTATCATTGAAAAGCTTTTCAATCTCTATCTTTTCTCCTGTATACATACAACGGCCTTTTTGCGTGAAATAGAGATACATCTTTTTACTTTTTAACGTACCATCTGCGTCTGCCCTTTCAATCTCACCAACCCAGTCTTTTGCTTCTTTTTGAAGATTCTTATACAAATCTAAGAACTTCTGTTTTCTTGTGACTGTTCTTTTCTTCTTTTCATCAGGTTTCCGTGTCATTTCCACAAATAGCCTTTTGGGCGGATTTCCTAGTACCTCTTCCAATTCTTTCATAATCAACAGAGTCTGCCATACCATTCTCTTTACCGGAGCCGAAAAATAGTAATCATCCAAATCCTCCGGTTGTATTTCTACCAAAGTCTTCAACATAGCCCCCTGTCTGCTTTCCAGTTCCTCTTTGTAGGTATACTGTGGACTGTTCAATAATTCCATCAGATTCAGGTTCGTTTCCCACATCATTCTAATCAGAGAAACGCTCTCGCCTGTAGCCTTATCACATCCCTGCATTTCCAAAAACTCTTTTGACAGATTACCCCAGTCTTTAAATTTTAATCCTGTAATCCTTTTTATCTGTTCGGAAGACAGATGTTCCGCATATCGTTCTTCAAGTCTCTCTTTCAAAAATTTCTTTGAATCCCCATATATCGTGCACCAAAGCACAATCTCCTCCACCATTTTCCTGATATTATCTTCTTCCATGCGCTCTCCGAATATAGCAGTAAATCTCCCATAAGTAGAAAGCGAATTATAGATTGACTCATCTATACCGGTAAGCTGTGTTTCATCCTCTAAAACTCCCTGCGCCCGCAAGTAATTCACCAACTGTTTTCTGGTAACTTTTTTCCCCTTTTTATACAGCACATTATAAATCTCCTGCTTCAAAGAAACAGGAATCCGTTCTCCATCAATCGCAATATTATTTATCTCATTTAACACACAGAAACTTTCATATTCCAAAGAAGTCTTTGGCAGCACTTTCTCCCCATTTATGTAAGAGCACCTTCTGACCATTCGGGAAATAAACTCCTCCGAAGTTGCTTTTACATCGATTTTATCTTCGATGTTCCATGGTAAAACAGTTCCCTTCTCTTTCCTGATTACCCATCCTGTCTTACTTTTTTCTGAAAGCGGCCCAACATAATAGGGAATCTGAAATGAAAACAATTGCAGAATCCTCTCGCTTACGGTCAAACCATATTCGTCACATTTTGACAAAAATGGTAAATAGCTTTCCGCATTTGCAAGTATTCTCCTCATTTCTTTGACATGGACCTGATTGGGAATGACACCATTGGAAGCAGTCAACTGCTTGGGAAGAAAATTCTCTTTCTCAAGTTCTTCCTGAATATACTTAACATCCGCATCATCTTCCGGCATGGTTTTCAGCAACTTCCTGACCGCCTTATACAAGTCCTCCCGACCGCGCTCTTTCATCTCTCTTCTGCGCTTTATTCCTGAATTCAGCGATTTTACATATGCAGAATATGTTCCTGCAGAATCGCTCCTGAAAAAATAATTGTATTCTTTTGCCATTCCATAGCGTTTCAGCACTCTTTTTAATATTTTTAAATCATTTCCGTGCTTATCATATTCAGCAACCCTTGCTTCAGATAAATAGGAATAGCCTTTCATGATATTTGCCAGCACGCCAATATCATAAATTTCTTTCATCATTTCGATTATAGCATAGTATTTTTCACCTAATGTTTCCGAAATCTCCGGAATCGTCTCTTCATATCCAAATTCCGAAAAACATATTTCTATCTTCTTGTCCTTATCCGCAGCAATATCTCCAAACAAAAGTTTCGCATCCACTTTCAATCCACAGACAGCTTTTACAAATCCTGTCCTCTTTTTATCTTTCACATCTATCTGAAACGCTTTCGCCAATTCCTCTGCCTTTTTCGTTCGAGAATATTCTCTGCAGGATAATATTTCCTCTATGGTTTCTCCGCTGATGTCCATCGGGAATGATATCTCCGCTTCTTCCATAAGCGCACAGCAGAACTGCTGATATACACTATATATCCCTTTCTCATTCCCCTCTCCTGAAATACCGGCATTCAAGAAATGTCCTCTGTGCTTGAACATATTGAGCAATGCTAAATAAACTAATCTTACATCATGCTCCGCCGGATTCAGAATCAACTCTTTCCGAAGATGAAATATAGTCGGATACCGTCTAAAATAGTCCTTATCTTGATAATCTGAGTCATTAAAAATACCATTTTTATATTGAACCTTCTCGTCTTTATCTTCTAAATGGTATTTGCTATTTTCCAATCTCTGATAAAATGCCTCTCTGACGTCTTCTTCTGCTAATACGCTTGCTCCGTCTCTCTGCCGCTGTCTGAGCTTCTTCAAATTCTCTTATTCCCCACAAATCTTTTCCTTTTACCCTTAGAAGTTTATAGTTTTCATCCGTGACAGCCCAACCAACCGAGGAAGTACCCATATCCAACCCTAAATAATATTCTTTCTGCATCATTCGTGTTCCCCTTTCCATATCCTTCTTTATTTTCTATGCTTTTTATCATTCGACCTATTGACATTTCCTTCAAACAAGTGCTATTATAATTTCGAATTGACAAGACGAGTGCAAATAAGGTTAAACCGGAATCGTCGCAAGACTCTGCATGGTGCAGAATAAAAAAGCCTGCAAAAGGGCTTTTTTAATTTGATATCCTGTCATAGCTGACCCCGATATGCCCAATCGGCATGCTATAACCTTGATGCTAAACTCCGTAACAGGCACATCAAATTTAAGCACAGAGCAGTCTGTGAAATCTCCGCATCGGAACAAATCCCTCTGCTCCCTTCTGAACATTTTTGTATCATTGGCACCAAATCCAAGGCTCATATTCAGATTCGCTTCTATGGCTTGCTTTTTGTATGCGAATGCTGTTCTCTTATCTATGCCGACCGATGGCGGCTTGCCTTTCCCATTCCTACAACTCCAATATGTCAGCAACCCCTCAAAATACATGCTTACTCCATAATTCATTCTATCACAAGACCACTTTGCCCACAACCTCTTACCGTCAAACAGGGGATTCATCAAAAAACAGAAAAAGCGAGAATGCCCATTGTAAAGGCTTTCTCGCTTTTTACACAATAACGTGCGTTAGAGGATTCGAACCCCCGACCTTTTGGTCCGTAGCCAAACGCTCTATCCAGCTGAGCTAAACGCACACATCCGTTGAGGCATTCATCACCTGCAACGTAAATTATCATACCCTTTTCCCGCTGAAAAGTCAAGTACTATTTTTGATTTTTTTATTTACTTTTAATTGCTTTTTCTATTATCTTTCTATATACTAATTTTATGTTTTTATTCGTGGGGGCTTCAGGGCCCTTACCTTAAGGAGGACTATTTTGAAACATTTTACACAGAAATACATCCCGGAACTGCACACATCCCTGATTCCCATGGCGGAAATCGCGGGATTTCCTGTAAGGCCGGGATTTTATGATGTGCACGGATCCACAATGCTGGCCGTAGGCGTGAACTTCACTGTCCACACCCACTATGGGACTTCCTGCACGCTTCTTCTCTACCACAAGAACGGAACCACTCCCTACGCCCGCCTCCCATTCCCCGAGGCCTACAAAATCGGAGATGTCTATTCCATGATCGTGTTCGGGCTGGATGATGAGGATTTTGAATATGCCTACCAGGTGGACGGCCCCTATGACCCCCATCACGGGCTCACGTTCAATAAGGATTCGGTGCTCTTAGATCCTTACGCCCGCTATGTGACCGGACAACGGATATGGGGCGACAGGAAATACGGATGCTATCGCGCCCGTGTCATCAGGGATTCTTTCGACTGGGGCGACATGCCGCAGTCCAACCGTACCCTGAGCGATTTGGTCATCTATGAAATGCATGTAAGAGGCTTCACCTACCATCCCTCCTCGGGCGTGACCCATCGGGGCACTTTCGCGGGGCTGATGGAGAAGATTCCCTATCTGAAAGAGCTGGGAATCAACGCTGTGGAGCTGATGCCCATCTTTGAGTTCGACGAGGCCATCAATTCCAGAGAGGTGAACGGCCAGAAGCTCCTGGACTACTGGGGGTACAACACGGTAGGTTTCTTTGCCCCCAACACGAACTATATCTCCAGCAGCGAATCCGGTCAGGAGGGCACGGAGCTGAAGCTCCTGATCAAAGCCCTGCACGACAACGGCATTGAAGTCATTCTTGACGTGGTATTCAACCATACCGCCGAGGGAAACGAAAAAGGCCCCACTTTCTGCTTCAAAGGTTTCGACAACAAAGTTTACTATATGCTGACCCCCAATGGCAATTATTACAATTTCAGCGGCTGCGGCAATACCCTGAACTGCAACAATCCCATCGTCCGCCAGCTGATTCTGGAATGTCTGCGCTACTGGACTGTGAGCTACCGCATCGACGGCTTCCGATTCGACCTGGCCAGCATCCTGGGCCGGCACGAGGACGGCTCGCCCCTGAACAATCCTCCTCTTCTGGAACTCCTTGCCACCGACCCTATCCTGCGCAATGTGAAGCTGATTGCCGAGGCCTGGGACGCTGGCGGCCTGTACCAGGTGGGGAAATTCCCCGCCAGCAAGCGCTGGGCGGAATGGAACGGCCGTTACCGGGATTCCCTGCGCTCCTTTCTAAAAGGTGAGAACTGGCATTCCTGGGAGGCCTCCTGGAGCATTTCCGGCTCCGGCGACCTCTACGGCGGTTTTTATTCGGACAATAACAATAATTACGCCGGATACAATTCCTGCGTGAACTTCCTCACCTGCCATGACGGCTTCACCCTGTACGATCTTTATTCCTACAATGAAAAGCACAACGAGGGGAACGGCTGGGACAATACCGACGGCGCCGACGATAACCGCAGCTGGAACTGCGGAGCCGAGGGCGATACCGACGACCCGGAAGTCCTCAGCCTCCGTTTCCGCATGATCCGCAATGCCTGCGCCGTGCTCATGTGCAGCCGCGGGACGCCCATGTTCCTGGCGGGAGACGAGTTCGGCAATTCCCAGTACGGCAACAACAACGCCTACTGTCAGGACAATGAGATTTCCTGGCTGGACTGGAGCTTGCTGGAAAAGAACAGGGATCTGTTTGAATTCTTCAAATTTATGATTGCCTACAGGCATAAGCATCCCGTCATCCGCAAGATGCTCCCGGAGGCCGTCTGCGGCATGGAGCCTCTGCTCACCCACGGCATCAATGGAGAGGAGCACTATATTTCCCACGATGCCTGGATGCTGGCCGTAAGCTTTGCGGGCTACAACCCGGAGACTGGCGCTGATGACCTGGTATATGTGGCGGTGAACACCCACTGGGAGGATGTCCATATCACGCTCCCTGCGCTGCCTTCCAGTCAGACATGGTTCTTAAGCGTGAATACCTGGGGCGATGAGCACCAGCGCTACTTCTACCCGGAGGGGCAGGAAGTGAAGATAGACCACGAATTCATCATGCGTCCCCGTTCCGTAGCCGTCTTCACCGGCCGTGAAAAGGACGTGGTCTTCTTTCAGGACTGAGGACATCCGGATATCCGCATCCTCCGCTCCCCGGCCCGCTCTGCGGGCACCATCACTGTGCCTGTAGCGAAAGGCATGATTCATGCTGTCTGGCGGAAATCATAAAATTTTTCTAACCAGTGTGGATTTTTATGATTTCTGTGCTATACTGTAACAGGATTACACTTTAACACAAAAGCAGTGTTACAGGGAAAAGTTTCTCAAGGAGGATAGATATGCTGGAATTACAGAACCTCTGCTTTCAGGTGTCTGACGACGCCGAAAAGCATAAGGAAATCATCCGGGATGTGAACCTGACCTTTGGGGACCATGCTTTCATCGCCATCACCGGGCCCAATGGCGGCGGCAAGTCCACTCTGGCGAAGCTGATCATGGGAATCGAGCAGCCCTCCTCAGGCAGGATACTCTATAATGGTACGGATATTACCGGACTGAACATTACGGAAAGGGCAAAGCTGGGAATCAGCTTCGCGTTCCAACAGCCCGTGCGCTTCAAAGGCATCAAGGTGCGGGATTTGATCCAGCTGGCGGCAGGGGGGGATTCCAAGGTGAAATTTCCCGCCATCTGCGACTACCTGGCCAAGGTGGGACTGTGCGCAAGGGATTATGTGAACCGCGACATCGACGCCAGTCTCTCCGGCGGCGAACTGAAGCGAATCGAGATTGCCACCATCATTGCCCGCAATACGCCCCTGTCGGTGTTCGACGAACCGGAGGCGGGAATCGATCTGTGGAGCTTCAACAACCTGATTCAGGTCTTTGAGGAGATGCACCGGGAAAGCGATAATTCCCTCATCATCATCTCGCATCAGGAGCGCATCCTGAATATCGCGGACGAGATTGTAGTGCTGGCGGAGGGCACGGTGCAGGCAAGGGGACAGAGGGGGGACATCCTGCCGGAACTGTTGAAAGGCACGGAGGGCTGCAAATTCTATCGGCAGCCTGTCTCTTTATAACGATACCTTTGCCGTCATACTGCATAATGCTGAATACTTACTAATGCAATCATGCGATTGAACCAGTCAGCGTTATGCAGTCTGGTTTCATGGCAAGTGAAATCGTTAAGCAGTATAAATTCACCGAAAGCACAGAGATACCATAACAGACACAAAATTAACTATTTCAGTTAATTTCCGGTTCTGTGTGCGCTGAAATAATTTACAGAAACAGTTGCCAAACAATTTCATCAAAGAAGCGGGGAAATTCTATGGACGAGATACAGAAAACTTTACTGGAGCAGGTGGCCGGGCTGCACGAGATGCCCGCCGGAGCCTACAATATCCGTGCCAATGGCCAGAGCGTGGAGCGCTCCACCACCGCCCATATCGATATCGTGACAAAGGAAGACAAACAGGGCATCGACATCATCATCAAGCCCGGGACCAAAAAAGAGAGCGTGCACATCCCGGTAGTCCTGAGCCAGAGCGGATTGACCGAGATGGTCTACAACGATTTCTACGTGGGAGACGACTGCGACGTAATCATCGTGGCCGGATGCGGCATCCACAATGGCGGAGACAGCGACAGCCGCCATGACGGGCTCCACAGCTTCTATATAGGAAAGAATTCCCATGTAAAATACGTGGAGAAGCATTACGGCAGCGGCGACGGAAGCGGCAGCCGCATCATGAATCCCAAGACAATGGTAGAAGTAGGCGAGAACAGCTTCATGGAGATGGAGACCGTCCAGATCAAAGGCGTGGACTCCACCAAGCGCTTCACCGGCGCGAAGCTGGCGGACGGCGCCAGGATTGTAGTCACCGAAAAGCTCATGACCCATGGCAGCCAAGTAGCCGAGACCTCTTTCCAGGTGGATCTGGACGGGAAGGGCTCCAGCGCCAACATCATCTCCCGCTCCGTGGCCAAGGACGACTCCAGGCAGGTCTTCTACTCCAAAATCAACGGAAACAACCGCTGCACCGGCCACTCCGAATGCGACGGCATCATCATGGACCGTGCCCACATCAGCGCCATTCCCGAGATTACCGCCGCCAATCTGGACGCGGAGCTGATCCACGAAGCCGCCATCGGTAAGATTGCCGGAGAGCAGATCACCAAGCTGATGACCTTAGGGCTCACGGAAGCGGAGGCGGAAGCGCAGATTGTAAACGGTTTCCTGAAATAAACTTTACGGTATTATCATCCTGAATCAGAGCATAAACGGAAAGCCTCCGGGAAAAGATAAGGAAAACGAAACTTATCCTATTACCGGAGGTCATTTTTATGTGCGATAATATATCCAACCAGGCAACCCATCCCCTGTCCCGCCCGCTCCAGACCATGGACGGCAATCAGGCAGCCGCCCATGTAGCCTATGCCTACAGCGAGGCAGCCGCCATCTATCCCATCACCCCCTCCTCTCCCATGGCAGAGCTTGTGGATGAATGGGCGGGTCAGGGCAGAAAGAATATACACGGCCAGACCATGGTGGTCTCCCAGATGCAGTCCGAAGCCGGCGCGGCCTCCGCCGTCCACGGCGCGCTGCTGGCGGGCACCCTGGCCACCACTTTCACCGCTTCCCAGGGACTGCTCCTCATGCTGCCGGGTCTCTACCGCATGGCAGGCGAACTGCTGCCCGGAGTCGTCCACGTGGCTGCCAGGACCATCGCCACCCACGCCCTGTCCATCTTCGGCGACCATTCCGATGTCTACGCCTGCAGGCAGACAGGCATGGCCATTTTTTCAGAGGCCAGCGTGCAGGAGGTCATGGACCTGTCCCCTGTGGCCCATCTGGCGGCTATTGAGGGGCGGATTCCTTTCCTGAATTTCTTTGACGGCTTCCGCACTTCCCATGAACTGCACAAGATACAGGTCTGGGACTATGATGAGCTCAAAGCCATGCTGTACGGGAGTGAGGAGAAATCCTGCCCGGAACACGCAACACATGCATCCACTCTTCCAGAATCGCTGACGCGTTTCCGGGAGCGGTCTTTGCATCCGTCGCACGGAAAAGTGTATGGTTCCGCACAGAATCCCGATATCTTCTTCCAGGCCAGGGAAGCATCCAATCCCTATTATCTGGCTCTGCCCGAAATCGTGGAGCGGCAGCTTTCCAAAATCAATGCGCGCCTTGGCACTGACTACGGCCTGTTCGACTACTACGGCTCCCCGGAGGCGGAGCATGTCGTCATCGCCATGGGCAGCGTCTGCGAGACCATAAAGGAATATATCGACAGCGTCCCCGGAGAAAAATACGGCCTGATCAACGTGCATCTCTACCGGCCTTTCAGCAGCCGCCATCTGGCGGAGAAACTGCCAAAAACCGCCCGCCGGATTACGGTGCTGGACCGCACCAGGGAGCCGGGCGCCTCCGGGGAGCCCCTGTATCTGGATGTGGTGGCGGCGCTGGTCCAGCAGGGAATACCTGTTTCCGGCATGCCGGCCTGCCCCAGTCCGGCGGCACACACTGACCCGGCAGCCTGCGCAGAGTCCGCGCGATGTCCTCTCCCGGCGGGCGGAAACACCTGTACGATACGAATCTTCTCCGGCCGCTACGGCCTGAGCTCCAAGGACACCACCCCGGCCCAGATTGCGGCGGTTTACGGGAACCGCTCCAAACCCTTTTTCACGGTAGGCATCACGGACGATGTGACCCGCCTGTCCCTGGATGTGCCCCCCATCCACGATACCGCCCCGGCGGACATCGTCTCCTGCAAGTTCTGGGGGCTGGGCGGAGACGGAACGGTCAGCGCCACCAAGAACGCCATCAAAATCATCGGCAACCATACGGACATGACGGCCCAAGGGTATTTTGAATATGATTCCAAAAAATCCCGGGGCCTGACTATCTCCCATCTGCGCTTTGGGAAAAGCCCCATCCGCAGCGCCTATACTGTACGCAGGGCTGATTTCGTAGCCTGCCAGAATCCGGTGTATCTGCATAAATACGACATGGCGCAGGAACTGAAAGACGGCGGCGTTTTCCTGCTCAACTTCCATTTCCCGGAAGAAAGCGCAAGCACCCGGAACCGTATTTCCGGGAAAACAGAATCCGTGCCAGAGGAACTGGAAGATTATCTGCCGGATGGGACAAAAGCCTATCTGGCGGAACATGATATACGTTTTTTCGTCATAGATGCCCTGGGAATCGGCAAGGAAATCGGCCTGAACAATAAGACCAGCACCATCCTGCAGGCCGCTTTCTTTGCCGTGTCAGGACTTCTGGCGCCGGAGGACGCCAAAAACAAGATGAAACAGGCGGCGGAAAAAAGTTATGGCAAAAGCGGCGGAAATATTTTGGAAATGAACAGACAGGCCATCGACAGAGGCTTTCTGGAAGTGAGGCAGATTCCGGTCCCTGACAGCTGGAAGCGCTGCGGGCACGGCGCGCATTCCCGCTCCCCGCTGGACAACCTGTGCTATCCCGACCGTCCTGAGATGATGGCTTTCGTCAGGAACATCCAGCAGCCCGTGACCGACCAGCGAGGCAATGAACTGCCGGTATCCGCTTTCCTCCCCTATGCCGACGGCTGCACCCCTCCCGGAAGCACGGCCCACGAGAGGCGCAGCGTGGCCACGGAGCTGCCTGTGTGGAAGCCGGAAAACTGCATCCAGTGCACCCGCTGCTCTTTCGTCTGCCCCCATGCGGTCATCCGCCCGGCAGCCCTGTCAAAGGAGGAGCTGGAGGCTGCGCCCGAGGGCATGAAGAGCGTTCCCATGCTGGGCCTGGACGGCTCTTCCTTTGCCATCACCGTCTCCCGGGCCGACTGCACCGGCTGCGGCACCTGCGCCGCCATCTGTCCCGGAAAACGCAGGAGTCCCGGAGAAGAGCCTGCCAAAGCGCTGGAAATGGTCCCTGTCATCCGCCTTGCGGAAGAGGAGCTTTTAAGGCAACAGGAGGTCTTCGACTACTGTAAGCCCCTGCTGCCCTGCAAAGAAGCCGTGGAAAAATTCCGGCCGGACACCTTGAAAGGCAGCCAGTTCCTGCGCCCCCTGATGGAATTCTCGGGAGCCTGCGCGGGCTGCGGGGAAACCTCCTATGTGAAGCTCCTGACCCAGCTCTTCGGCCCCCGCATGTATATCGCCAATGCCACCGGCTGCAGCTCCATCTGGGGCAACTCAGCGCCCTCCTGCGCATATGCTGTTGACCAAAATGGTCAAGGTCCTGCCTGGTCCAATTCCCTCTTCGAGGACGCGGCGGAATTCGGCTTCGGCATGCTGATGGCTCAGGAAGTAATCAGCAGACGCGGTACGGCCCATAAACAGGCATCATCTTCCGAGCGCGGCATTATGGTACAGCCCGCCACCTCCGACGGCAGTTCTGTTCCTGCCCATGGGAAAGCTCCATCCAAGGCCCCGGACACTGTCCAGTGGGTCATCGGCGGAGACGGCTGGGCCTATGACATCGGCTTCGGCGGCCTGGACCATGTGCTGGCCAGCGGAAAAAACATCAACATCCTGGTGCTGGATACCGAAGTCTATTCCAACACCGGCGGCCAGGCCTCCAAAGCCACGCCCACCGGTTCTACCGCCAAATTCATCTCCGGCGGCAAACAGACCCGGAAGAAAGACCTGGCCTCCATGGCCATGACCTACGGAAACGTCTATGTGGCACAGATTGCCATGGGCGCCGACCTGAACCAGACCGTAAAGGCTATAACGGAAGCCGCCGCTTACCCGGGCCCCTCCCTTGTAATCGCCTACGCCACCTGTATCGCCCACGGCATCCGGGCAGGCTTAGGGAGCACGCCCCATGAGGCAAAAAAGGCCGTAGACGCAGGATATTACCACCTGTTCCGCTTCAACCCCGCCCTGCGGCAGCAGGGGAAGAATCCTTTCGTGCTGGACAGCGGGGAGCCGAAGCTGGAATACGAAACATTCCTGGACGGAGAAATCCGCTATGACGCCCTGCGCCGCTTCCGCCCGGAGGAGGCGCAGGAACTGTTCCGGAAAGCCGCAGCGCAGGCGAAGGAACGGTATCGGTATCTGAAGAAGCTGGAGAGCTTGTATTCGCCTGTTGAAGCAGGGGGGTGATGATTTGGCGGAAAGGGATCAAGCCCTTTCCGCCTGATTACCGCAGATTTGTTTCCATGATATCTTCCGGCGAAATTCCCGATATGACTACCATCAGCCCAATCCACATCATGACCATGGCAGTCCCTATCACGCCGTCCACTGTCCCATATTCATAGGGTGATAAGAAAAAAGCAGCCATCTGCAGCAGGATTGCCCAGCCCCGAAGGAAACAGATCCGTTTTGCGCTGTCCGGCTGATGTTCTTTGATTCTGCCTGCCACTTCTCCTAAAAGCACATAGATTGTGTAAATAGAGATAACCAGCATCAGAAGACCTTCCAGACCGTTCTCAAAGGGCCATATCCAGTGCAGGAAATAATCCGCTGCCAGTACCAGAAGCAAAGGCCTCAGTCTTTGCTCCGGCTGTGTCTGCCTGGCATGGCTCCGTATGGAGGCGTAGAATAAGAGCATTCCCGCGAAATCCGGCAGCAGGTTCAAAGTTCCGATATGAATATTCAGGAAAGCAAATACCATTCCCCATTTTAAATATTTCAAGGATGCCCGTTCCATGTCAATCCCTCTCTTCCAGCCGCTCCTCCACAAATTCCCCGCCTCCGGCTCACAGATTTTTGCTTTGTATCTCACCCTCTTCTGCCAGCACATCGTCCACATAAATCCGGACATAAGAGACTATTTTGTCACTTTCTTTCCAGCACAGGCCAGGCTCCGAATAGCCGTCTCCGACTCCGTATATGAGCCTGGGCTCACCTGTCATCAGTTCTGCTCCGTCAAATGCCGCTCTGCCGTTTCCGTTGCCGTCACCGTAACTGTAAGTGAGCGTCCTGACTTTCTCTTCCGGCACAGGCGGCTCTGCTCCTGCCATAGTCCATGGCTGTTCCCGACTTTCATCTAAGTCTGTTTCTCCGACCGTGACTTTCACGGCATGCCCCTCCAGCGACTCTTCTCCCAGGTAGGTAAGATACAAGCATCTGTACTTATATTCCGCGGAAAAGTATGTCGGACAGGTCTCGCTCTCCTCTTCCTTTTGCGAAAAAGCTAAGAACCCTGCGGTTTGGAGTGCCCCAAGCTGGTCATAGTATCCCTCATTATACGCAGACAGCTCTACCAGGAAGTCCCCCATCCGCGCTGTGCCAAAAAGCAATGATTCGGGGATGTATTCCCCGGAATGCATCCCGCTCTCCTCGGTGAGCCAGACTTTCCATCCGTCCTCCTTTGTCAGCGAAAGTTTCCATTCCACAAAAGCTTCTCCGCGCTTTGCATTGGGTATGGCGTACACTGTCGCAGTCCCTTCCGTTTCATCATACAGGAGATTGCACACACGATAATCCTCCATGCCCGCAATCTTTTCCGGAAAATAGCAGGGAAAGCCCCCTTTCTCTCCCGGGGGAACCTCAGCCCGGGCAGTAAGCTCCTTTTGCAGGAACCATTTCCGGGCAAATTCCTCATATCGGGGGATTTCTTTCTCAGGCATCACGGACATTCGATATATCAAATCATTCTGTTCGTATGAGCGGATGAACAGATAGATTGCCTCCTCCGGGGTGCGGGCATGGTAGCATCTGGCATACAGCATGGCTCTTTCCAGGTCTTTCTCAGACGTAAGTTCCGGTAATTCCAGTGTGTAGCCGCCCTGCGCCTCACTGCCTGTGCCCGCTGCCGCCAGCATCAACGTAATGCACAGAGTCACCAGGCCAATCTTTTCGGGCACTCTCGTGAAATCCCGGATACGGCGGATTCTCGTCTTCATGTTCCGATAGGAGCCTGCCATGTTGGAAGTGCCTATCGTGGCAGTATTTTTTCCGCCCCCGCCTGCGGCGGTACTCATGCCAATCAGCAATTCCCCATAATGCCTCGCGTTTTCCTTTCCGCAGCGCTCCAGCACCCTCTGGTCACAGAGCGCCTCGCTGTCATTCAACACTACGGAAGTCAGCAGCCAGACGATCGGGTTGAACCAGTTCACCACCCGCACTGCGTGGATTCCGAGATTGACCAGCACATCTTTATACCGTTTGTGCAGCAGTTCGTGGACGATGACGGATTCCTCCGGCAGTCCGCCCTCCGGCAGCACCAGTACCGGGCACAGCAATCCGCAGACATAAGGCGCGGCATTCCTGCGGATGCGGATATCCCTGCAGCTTTTCAGGCCGTATTTGGACGCTATTTCATTTATCTGTTCACGCTTCAGCGCATCCGCCCCGGGAGCCATTGCCACCTGTATCCGCAGAATCGCCCACATGGCCAGATAGAAACCTCCCAGCATAACCGCCCCCCACAGATACACCCGGCCGGCTATGGCAGACAGTTCTCCATAGCCTTTCTTCTCCGCCAGAATCCTCCCCATCTCTATCCATTTCCCAATGGGAATCTCATCAAAAACGGAGAAAGGCGTGGGGACAGGCCTGGCGCTCACCGGCACAATGATCCGCACCAACAGCACCAGCCAGATGAAATAATGCCATCTGGCATCCAGTTTGTCATGGAAGATCAGTTTAATCAGCCATATCAGCAGACCTATCACCGTGACGGATGCCGTATATTCCAATATCGTCCAGATGTCCATATGATTCTCCCCCTGTCTCCCCGCATTCCCTGCCCTGTTCCTGCGCCTCAGATTTCGTCCAGCAGCTTCCTCAGCTCTTCGGCCTCCCCGGCAGACAATTGCCTGTCTTTCACAAAGGAAGCCACCATGTTTTTTACATTGCCCTGATACACCCGCTCCAGAAAGCTCTGCCGTTCCTGCTTCTCGCAGGTCTCTCTGGAGACGATCGCCCGGTACACATGCGGGGAGCGCTCCTTGTCCACCTGGAGGAATCCCTTTGCGCAGAGCCTGGTCAGAAAGGTATGTACCGTATTCTTGTTCCATCTCTTTCCCAGCTTCTCCGCCAGCTGGGGCTGGGTCATTTCCTCCTGCCACAGCAGCTCCATCAGCGTCCATTCACTCTCTGAAATCCTGTCATTCATATCCGTCCCTCCGCTTTCCGATCTTATTTTCCGCTTACCATATTTTCTGTACGCAAAAGGCCTACAAGCGTAGTCTTTATTCCATACTACGCTTGTAGGCTTTGTTTGTCAAGAATTTTTAAAGGATATTTTATGTAAAATAGTTCAGAATCCCTGATACCCGGTTATTTGATTGCCTCCTTGGGAAGCACTCCCTCTTTCTTATACTTTCCCCACAGATGGTGGAACTTAAAGGTATATGCCACAGCCCACGCGCCCGCCAGGGGAATCAGCCAGCCCTGAACCTCGCCGGCTTGTATGGCCACCATAATCATATTAAAGAGTCCATAGGCCAGGGTCAGGATAGCGCATATCCTGCTCTTCCCGAACTGGAGCCACAGCCCCAGCGCCAACAGCAGCACGCCGTCTATGATAGAGGCAGAAAGCGTATCCGTCAAAAGCAGCGACGCAAGAATCGTCACCCCTGAACAGAAATACAGAATAATCGCACAGCCCCTGATATTGCCCCTGCAGGCTTTCATACCGGGCAGTTTGTAGAACTCTTTCTTAGTCAGATTTCCGCCCTCCGCTTTCTGCTTCGCCACATCCTCCGAAGACAGCACTCTGCCGCATGCCGGACACAGCAGCGCGCCCTCCTGCAGCTCGGCACCACATCCCATACATTTCATCTCTCCATCTCCTCCTTTTTCTACTGCGTTTTTTCTTTTTTCCAGTTCTGTATACTCTTTTCCAGCCGTTTAAGCCCGTCCTCCAGACGTTCCCTGGGACAGGCCGGATTCAGCCGGATGAACTGCTTGCCACAGGCGCCGTACTCCTCACCCTCCGTAAGGTACAGGCCGCTGTCCCTGCGGATGAACCTGGTCAGCTCCCCCGCGTCCTCCGTAATCTCGCCGCAATCCAGCCAAAGCAGATAGGTAGCCTCAGAGGGCACCACTTTGATTTCAGGCAGATGCTGCTTTACAAAACTGCGGACCAGCCTTTTATTTCCTGCCAGATATTCCCTCAATTCCTCCAGCCACGGCCCGCCTTTCTCAAACGCCGCCACCGCAGCCCCTATGGCAAAGGCATTGGGCTCCGCCACCTCGTCCGTATTCAGTCCCCGCTCCAGTTTATGGCGGATGACCGGATTCGGCACCATCACGGCCGCGGTCTGCAGGCCGGCGATATTGAAAGTCTTCGTGGGAGCCAGACAGGTGACGCTGTTGTCCCTGCACAGATTGGACACGGAGGCAAAGGGGACATATTCAGATCCGGGATCCGTCAGATCGCAGTGAATCTCATCCGACAGCACCAGCACATGATGCTTCTCGCAAAGCTCTCCGATCCGGGCAAGGGTCCCCCTGTCCCAGATTTTTCCCACCGGGTTGTGGGGATTGCACAGGAGCATCAGCGTAGTCTGAGGATTTGCCAGCTTCTCTTCCAGATCCCCGAAATCAATGGAATATTCCCCGCCATCGTATACCAGCGGACTCTCCAGAATATTCCGTCCGTTATTCCGTATGGAATTGAAGAAAATATTGTATACCGGTGTCTGCACCAGCACATTCTCCCCCACAGTGGTCAGCTTCCGCACCGCGCTGGAAATAGCGGGCACCACCCCTGTGCAGAAGACCAGCCAGCTCTGCTCCATCTCCAGATGATGGCACTGTCTCCACCAGCTCTGATAGGCCTCATACCAGTCCTGCGTCACCACGGAATACCCGAAAATACCGTGCGCCGCCCGTCTTTGCAGCGCCTGGATGATTTCCGGTGCAGTCTCGAAATCCATGTCCGCCACCCACATAGGCAGCTCCCGCTCCGGCACATCCCATTTCAGCGAACCTACGCCCCGCCTGTCCGTCATTTTGTCAAAATCATATGTCATTCCCATCCACCTCTATGACTCATAAAGCGAGAAAAACGCTACACCAATGGCTCCGGGCCCTACATGAGTTCCGATGGTACCTCCTACGCTGGAAGTCTCCAGCGCATCCACGGAAGATTTCCAGAAAGCTTCATGGTCCACAATATACTTCTGCAGCACGGAATCGTCAAGTCCTGTATATCCCAGGACAAAAGGCTTCTCAAAATCAATGCCTCCTGTCTTTGTAATCTGCTCCGCCAGCAGGTTATTGCCCTGTTTGGAGCCGCGGGCCTTTCCCAGGATGGCTACCTCGCCGCCCTGAATCGCTATCACGGGCTTGATGGACAGCAGGCTCCCGGCCATGGCCGCCGCTTTCGAGATGCGCCCTCCCTTTTTCAGGTATTCCAGCGTATCCAGCAGCGCAATCAGCCGAATCCTGCCCTTATCCGCCTCCAGACGCTCCACGATCTCCTCAAAGGACAGTCCGGCGCTTTTCAGCCTGAGGGCGTATTCCACCAGCGCATGCTGGCCGATGCTGGCGTTCTCGCTGTCCACCACCCGCACCCTGTCGCCGAATTCCTCCGCGGCCACACAGGCGCTCTGCCATGTGCCGGACAGCTTTGAGGACAGCGTAACGGCAATCACCTGCTCTCCTGCCTCCACCGCCTTTCGGAAAGCCTCCTGAAAAGCGAAGGGCGGCACCTGGCTGGTGACAGGAAGCTCATCGCACTCTATCAGCTTTTCATAGAACATCTGATGGGTCAGATTGATTCCGTCCTGAAATTCCTCCTCACCGAATGTGATGCTCACCGGCAGGACCACCAGATCCTCCCTCTTATTGTCCACGATATCCGACGCGGAATCCGTGATGATTCTAATCATAAATGTCTCCCCCTGTTCCCATGCCCGATTCATTGTCCCTGGCGCTGTAATCCATTAGAAAATAATCGTTTTGACGAATGTGCTAAGAAAATTATAGCGGATTTATCCTGACAGCGCAAGCCAAAAAAACATCTCCCGGCGCAGCGCACAAAAATGGGGCCTATAGGGCTCGAACCTATGACCCTCTGCTTGTAAGGCAGATGCTCTCCCAGCTGAGCTAAGACCCCTTTTACAGACCAATACGATGTGCCGAAAGAAACACACCGTACCACTGCTTCCGTATGAAACGAATGCAAACGACCCAGATCGGACTCGAACCGACGACCTCCGCCGTGACAGGGCGGCGCTCTAACCAACTGAGCCACTGGGCCGTATTCTATTACAATCCTGTCGCACAGGACTATAACCACTTTTAAGAGAATTTCTTCTCTCTTTGAAATCTGCGGTGAGATTGCTCTCAAATGGACCTTCGGGGACTCGAACCCAGGACCGACCGGTTATGAGCCGGTTGCTCTAACCAACTGAGCTAAAGGTCCGCATACCCTTTCGGGCTCTTTTACTGACCTAAGATAAGTCATATGACTCCAACGGGAATCGAACCCGTGTTACCGCCGTGAAAGGGCGATGTCTTAACCGCTTGACCATGGAGCCGTTGCAGCCTTAACAAAAGGTATGATACCACACTTTCACGTCCTTGGCAAGAGGGAATTTTAATTTTCTATCTTAGTTCAGAATAAAATATGCATAAATGACATAGTTGTCATAATCTGCCGTCTCGCGAAAATCCATGACCGTCTTTCCGATTCGGTATTCTCCGGCTGGAAGCTGTCCATACAGCCACTCCCAGTCCAGCTCCCTTTTCGTCACTTCTTCCTTGGGAATCATATAGGCAATGGAATTGAATCCATAGGCCCCCTCGACCACTACCGGCACTTCCTCCCATTTTCCGTCCCGGTACTGCCCCAGCACGAAGTCAGCTCCGTCCTGAAGCTCTCCTGTGGGCGCTTTTCCGTCAAACTGGCTGTATACAAGAACCGCCCCGGTGGGAGATATTTTTTCCAGGGAAAAAGACAGCCCGATCTCCAGCTTCTCAGACTCATTTTTAAAAATATATGCGCCGCCCTCTTTCACATCCGGCTTGAAAGTAAGAGTGTCGAGAATCGCCATCACGTCATCCCCATACTCCTCCCACCAGCCCTCCACCGAATATGCCAATGCCACCATACCGTCATTCTGCTCCCTGAAGCTGATGAAATCCCAGTATTCATGGCCGTCATAAGTGCCGATATTGGCAGGTCCTCCCGCCAGGTTCACGGTTTCCTCCTGCAGCCCTGTACCGCAGACACCAAAGAAATTGATATAGGCCAGTTCGATGAACCCTTCCGCCGCGCTCTCCGGGTAAAAATGAATTCCGTAATCTCCGCTTACCAGTTCCTCGCTGTCCATGGGAAATGTCTCATACTTCCAGCCATCAGGCACCCTCAGGGATATCTCCCCGTATGGGCCGCCCTGGGTCACCTCTGTTGCTGCCGTCTCCTTATTCTGCTCCTTTTCTGTGTCATTGGGGGAAGATTCCCCGGCGCTGTCAGATGGCCCGCCGCTGCTGCCGCCGGACTCATCACCGTTATCGGAGGCCCCCGCATTCCCTGCCGCCTCTTCGCTGCCATCTGCCGGTTCGCCGCCCTTTTCAAGGCCCGCGGTGCCTGCTTCAGACTTTCCCTGATTTTCCGCATTCAAATCGCTCTCATTCTGTATGCCGGTTTCTTCTCCGGATTTAACTGCCGTCCCCGTACCGGCATCTACCCTGCTCCCGCATCCACCCAATATCATCCCCAGTGCCAGCGCCAGAATCATATTCCTTTTTTTCATATCCATCCGCCCCTTTCTCTCACGCCTCTATCCAAATAGACGAAAGAGCCCAAAAGAAGTTTCTTCTGCACGATAAGTTTCGGTAAATTTCAAGAATCTACTACCTTCCGGCATCCTCCTGTCCTGACGGCTTTCCCGCTTTCAGAGCCTGTGGAATGCCAACAGGAGAACGACTTTTAACTGATAGAAATTACCATGTTTTCGATACCAGTTCTTCCTCTGCATCATCCATTCTCCCGAATATAAAGTTCAATAACAGCGCCGTATACGGATATTTACCCGCTTCATCCGTCACGCCGGTATATTCCGTATGCCCATATCCGCATAGTATCCTGTATTCTATCTGGGACTTGTCATAATGATAAGCCTCCATAGTCCGCATGAGCAGCTCATTCTGCTCCTTTCTCCCGACAATATCGTTGTCAGAAATGAGGAACAGGTATCTCTGATCCTTATTCTCCGGCCTCTCCTGGTCCAAATAATAAATCGGCGCCGCTTCGTCTACCCGGACCGTCCTGGTATCCATTCCCCTCTCGCGCAGGATATTGTAATGGACGGTAGGCTGTCCCGCGTCAAAGATATATCCTGCTATAGCGCTTTCCTCCACGCCGCATTCCGCCAGGAACCGCGGCTGAAAATGAAGCATCATGGACAGATACGAACCTGCGGAAATCCCGCCGATGAACACACGCTCAAACGAAATATATTCTTTCACATGCTCAAGGCTCCATGCCACACAGCGGGCCGCGTCCTCCACAAAGGCCGGATATTTCGCCTCCGGATACATATGATAATTGGCGCTCACCACCGCGACACCGGCCTCCGCAAGCTCCTGATACACGCCTCTGTTATCGGCCTTATCTCCACCCTCCAGGCCGCCTCCATGGTAAAAAATCAAAAGCGCTCCGCAGACTTCTCCCTCCGGCAGATACAAATCCAGCATGCCTGCCGTCCCTGCTTCCTCCTGATATACCAAATTCTCCATCACACATACTTTCATATTCACACCTGCTTTCTTTTCATAAATATACAGCCTGACACAATGTCATCCTATGAATCCTCCTACATAAAGCTGCAGTTTGTCGAATGGTTCGATACCATTATTCTACCACAAACACACACTTCTGTTAAATTATTTTTCTACTGGCAAGGGAATTCAGATAGGTCGACAGGCGCCGGAGCCTGCGATTACGTGAAAAAGCCCTTTTCTTTAATGGTACTCAGAGAGCGTATCACCGCTTTGCCGGAACGCGCAGAAAAGCGAGGCAATCTGTATGTTGACCGACGGTATCAGTCCGATTTCGCGTCGCCGGATTTCTTTGCAGACGGTACCAGGGTGCGTCCGGGCTCTGCGAAATGCAGGCTGCTGGCGGTTCTTGTGAAAAACGCGGGCAGGGTGCTCTCCCGCGCGGCACTGACAGACGCCCTGCGGGAGGGCGGATTGATTGAGGAGAATGTGCATCCCGTCATGGAATCGGCAGAGACGTTAACGGCACAGGCGCTGTCAGCCGGCGTACCCGCAGATTTAATCTGCGCCGGACTGCCGAGGCAGTGGGGACAATTCTCGATAACGGCATGAAATACGCGCCGGAAAACTCGAAAATTTTCATTCCGTCTGCGCCTTACCTCAAACTTCAACAATCAAGCAAACAGATCACTCCTGCTCCAGCTTGCCGGTATAAAGCTGATAATACATCCCCTTCTTGGCCAGCAGGTTCTCATGGTCCCCCCGCTCCACGATCCGCCCGTGGTCCAGCGTTCAGCACATCCTTCCTGTCCCGCAGGACATAATCCGCGCACCTGCCCACTATGACACAGGGGCCTTTCCCCGCAAGTTCCTTAATCACCTTTACCTGCGCAAAGTAAAGCTGGTCCTGCAGCGGCTGATACTCCTCATAGCGCCCCCTTCCCCCATATGACGCGTAACGGGCGATATTAAAAAGCAGGCTGCTGTTCATATGCTCCCCTTTTTCCTTGACAAACTCCCTGTGGAACCCGCTTTCCTTTGCCGCCATCTCAATGATCTCCTTGTCATAGAACGGCACATCCAGCCTTTTGGCCAGTTCGCTCCCAATGCTGTGCCCGCCGCTTCCGCACTGCCTGCTTATGGTGATAATCCTTCCTTCCATAGACGCCTCCTTAAATCTTTTTCCAATATAATTTCAACATGATCAGAGTCGTGACAAACGCCAGCGCATCTGCCAGCGGACCTGCCCACAGCGCCCCTTCCACCCCTAATGCCAGCGGCAGCAACAAGGTGGCCGGGAGCAGATAAACGATCTGGCGGGACAGGGACAGCACGGTTGCCTGTGTCGGTTTTCCGATCGCCTGGAAGAAAATGCCTGTCGCCATCTGCAGCCCGTTGATCGGACACGCCAGAAGGAAGATGCGGAAGCATTTCACCGCGAACTCATTGTACAGTTCTGGTTCCGAACCAAAGAGCCGGACAATGCTCATGGGGGCGAGCTGGAACACCAGAAATGCCAGGATCAGCATGATCGTTGACGCAGCAAGTATGATACGGTATGCCTGCTTTACCCTGTCCTTCTGCCCGCTGCCGTAATTGTAGCCCCAGATCGGCTGCGCGCCTGTTGCCAGTCCAAGAAGGACGGCTGAGACGATCTGGTTCACCTTCATGGTAATGCCTATGGTCGTCAGGGGGATCTCCGCGCCATATTTCGACTGCGCGCCGTAAGATACCAGTATGTTGTTGGTGACCGCCATGACCAGCACGATGGCGATCTGCGTGATAAAGCTGGATATGCCCAGGCTGCTGACCTTCGCCATCACTTTCCCTGAGACGCGGAAGCACTTCTTATCCAGCTTAATGCTCTTGAATCTCCAAATGTAGGCAAGATACAGGAAAGCGTTCAGTATCTGCCCGGCGATCGTCGCCCAGGCCGCTCCTTTCACGCCCCAATGGAACACAAAGATGAAGATCGGGTCAAGGATGATATTGGTGATACAGCCCGCCAGAAGCCCTGCCATGCTGTATTTCGGGCTGCCGTCCGCGCGGATCATGCCTGCCATGCCGGAATCAATGGAAGAGAACAGGATCCCATAGGAAATAATCCGTCCATAATCCATGGCGTAAGGCAGGATGTCTTCTGTCGCGCCAAACAGCCTGCATAACGGTTCCAGAAACAGGTTGAACAACACGCAGAGGACAACGCCGGCCACTGCCATGACCGAAATAGAGCATCCTATGCCCCTGGCCGCTGACTCTTCATCCCCCTCGCCCAGCTTCAGGCTCAGGTAGGCCGCGGCTCCGTCACCGATCAGCAGGCTTAACGCGATCGCGATCACCGTCATGGGCATGACCACATTGGTGGCGCCATTGCCAAGATACCCTACCCCCTGACCGATGAAGATCTGGTCAACAATGTTGTACAAGGCGTTGACCACCATGGAAATGATGCTGGGGACAGCAAACGTAAGGATCAGCTTTCCGATCCGTTCCGTCCCCAGCGGGTTTGTTTTTGTTACGGTTGTATCCATCTTCTTACCTCCTGAATTCTTGCTGTCAGCACTCTCCTTTTTCGAGTGCTAACCTTTATCTAAAAAAATATGCCGGCCATTACTGACAGACTCTCGGCATATAACCCTGTCGGGCTATATGCTATATTAAACCACATTCCCTCTTGAAAGTGAATTGACAATATGGTATATCAATGACGAAAACGCAATAATCAAATATTCCACAGCAAACTGCGAAATATTTGATTATTGCGGCAGTCGCCAGGTCCATGCAGGCAGGGCCTTGGCTCGTTGCCCGCGGAAATCGAGGTGGACGCCATGAATACTGACCAATTAAAGAGTTTTATCCAGGTTGCGGAAAATCTGAATTTTGCCAGAGCGGCAGAAATTTTGAACATTACCCAGTCCGCGGTATCCAGGCAGATCCATTCTTTGGAGGAGGAGCTTGGAACCAGGCTTCTGCACCGCACCACCCGGACGGTGACCCTTACCCCGGCAGGCATCAGCTTTCTGGAGGACGCGAAAAACGTAGTCGGAAGACTGGACGCCGCATCGCGGAAAATTCAGAGGCACCAGTCCTCCAGTATCCAGATCCTGACCATCGGCTGCACGGACGAGGCAATCCTGGACCTGCTCTGCAAAGTCCTCAAATCATGCCGGGCCCAGATTCCGGAGCTGTATCCGTTTTTAAAGGTGATACCGCACCGTTCCATTCTGGGGTTTTTTTACCAGGGAGAGATTGATCTGCTGTTCGGATTTCAGGATGACATTCCGTTGAAAAACGACATCATCTATCAGGAGCTGTTCCGGATCCCGCTGTGCTGCATCGTTCCGGATACCCACCCTTACGCCGACAGGACAGAGCTGGCAAAAGAAGAATTGTATCTGGAGAATATCGTGGTCTGCAATTCCTATGCAGTTCCATTCAAGGCGGCGGAGATGCAGAACCGCATCGCGCAGCATATCCCTCCGGAATCCATCTACATCTGCGATAATCTGCAGGCTCTCCTTACGCTGGTAAGAGCCGGTTATGGCTGTTCCATCCTGCCGCGGATGCATTTCATCAGTTCGGACATCCGCATCATTCCAATCACCGGCAATGAGCCTTTGTCTTATGGTATTTTCTATCGGAAGAACGCGGTAAACCCTCTGTTGAAAAAGTTTATCTCTATCATGACCACAACTTCTTTCCAATAGAATAGAGGCGGTACAATTGCTTTAATACTATATGGCCGGACTCAGCTTTGTAACTTATTAACTATGTAACCCCTGCAGCTATATCTTTATGCTCTGCCATGAATCCCACGCCAGCATTGTATACTCCCTGGCGGCGGGAAAATTAGGTTGAATATCTGATTTTCTCTCACCCCATTCTTCCCAGCAGGGGGTATTAAACCGCCCTTTTGCCGCTTATATTCTGTTTTGGTGCATGATGATTTTACCGCCGCACAACGGTTTTTTATTAACCGCCGGACAGCATGGAAATCTTCTTTTTATGCGTATAATGCGTAGTGATACTTTTCCCTGTTCTGTTGAAGAAAAACCAGCGCTACAATCATGGTGATTAGTTCTGCTATCGGTACCGCAAGCCATACCCCTGTTACACCCAAAAGGTTAGGCAAGGCAATGTAATCAACATCACTGTAATCAGTCCGAAAGTCCGCAGAAATCTTAGCGATACCTCGTCGTGCGGCAGTCGTTACTCTACGGTACAGAAGCCGGAGCTTGCTTGTTCCTCTCTCTGGGTGCGTTCGTCAAATTCCGCTTGACTATATTTTTCAATGCCAGTCAGCGTTCCATTCCCGGAGGCGTCCAGGTGGGCAAAGTCACGGACTGTATAAATGTCGACAGTTCCGTCCGTGCTCCCCAACGTGCGGAGTGCCCCTTTGAATTTCCCGCTGGTCAGCCCCTCGCCATTGGAGGTCAGCACATCCCGGAAAAACCGAACCTTTTCACCGTTGAAGTACCACCGGTCATTTTTGATGTCATAGGTGACGCCAAACGCCTCGTATTCCTTTGCCATATCTTCAAGTTCCTTTGCAGAGGGCGGGTCACCAGCTAAGGCAGCGACGGGAGGCGGATTTTTGATTGCCTCGATGTCACGGGCGGCAAATTCTTCCGCCGAAAACTCCTTTACACCAGTGAGCTTTCCGCCGGGGTCGAAAGAACCATCTTCGGCGCGGACAATGCTGGTGAGGTCACGGACAGCATATACATCAACCACACCATTCTCGTTAAAAAAGTCGTTTCCGGCCTGCATCCCGTTCTCCACGGTATAGTAGTCCTCAAACCACCGTACCGCTTTCCCATTGTATGTCAGTTCGTTTTTGCTGGCATCGTATGTCAGGCCAAACTGCGCATAGGGTTTGAACAGTTCTTCATAGGAAATTTCGGCGGAGGAACCGTTGCCTTCAGCAAACGCAACGACAGTCTGCCCTGATTCCTCCGTCATCGGCAGGGAAGTCGTTCCGCGTTGAGAGGTTCCGCCTTGGGATGCTGCTGCGGTACTGCACCCGGCCAGGCATCCCACAAGCAGTACCCCTCCGAGGGCTAAGGCGAGTAGTTTCTTTGTGTTCATTGAAAAACACCATCCTTTCTTTGAGTGTACCTAAAGAATACCACCTTTTTTTGTGATACGTTTGGGATTCGTTTGTGATTTATGTGTAGTTGAAAAGCGGCGGAGCAATCGCCCGCCGCTTTCCTGCGTCTGTCAAATTGTAAAAGAAAACTTTACCCCGGCTTGTGTATTGCAGACCGTACATTCGCTTTCATGCTGGCGCAGTATCTCCTGCACGATATACAGTCCTAACCCGCTCCCGCCGGTTTTACGGCTTCTGGATTGCTCCACACGATAAAACGCATCAAATAATTTCGGAATACTATTCTCCGGGATATGTGCCCCTGTGTTTTCAACAGAAAATTTTATCTGTCCATGTTCTGTGTGGACAGATATATAAATAGAGACTCCCTGCGGGGAATACTTGATTGCATTCCCTATCAGATTCGAGAACACTTTCTCCATCAGCAGTTTGTTTCCAGCCATAAGAGCGGATGGCGGAGCATCGAGATGTATTTGCAAGTCCTTTCCCGCAATTAAATCTTCGGTTTCACTTAAATAGGATTTGATAATCTGAACACAATCCAAACAGTCTTTTTTGAAATCCGTCCCCACAGTTTCCAGCCGGGAGATTGTCAATATCTCCTGCACCATTGTTTCAAGGGTATTCGCAATTTCCAGCGATCTTGTCAAATATTTCTCGCGGTCTTTGTAGGCCCCGATGCCGAGCAGCATCCCCTCTAACTGGCCTTTGATGATGGTGACAGGCGTTTTCAGCTCGTGTGAAACCGCCGAAAAGAAATTTGTGCGGGCCTGTTCTAATTCCTTTTCATGCTCAATATCGGCTTCAAGTTTTCTGTTTGCGCTTTGCAGATCAGACAGGGCGGCTGAAAGATTGCGGGATAGCCTGTGCAGGCTTTTCCCCAGCGTTCCCAATTCATCAGTCCGTTGTTCATCAACCGTCCAATCCAACTGCAAGTCAGACATTTTTTCGGATATGCGGCTGATTTCCAGTACGGGCTTTGTAATCATATGAGAGTACAGCCAAGATACGACAAGGGCAATCGCCAATACTAATAGCAAGATAATCGGAAAAACGCGGATAAAGGATTGTTGCAGTTCCGAAATTTGTTCTGCCTCACCATAGACAACGAGAGTATAACGGTCACTGCAGTCAGAAAAAGAAAAATAGTATTGGTTTGATAAAACGGGAGAGATTTCACCAAGGCCAGTGACTGCCGTTTGTGCGATATTCCCCTCCCATTCATTGTCAAATTCTTTTGTGGGTAATGTAATCCAATCGCCTCCGCTGTTGTACAACTCGACTGAATTGATTTCTGTATTCGCAATAAACTGGTCGAACAAGCCCCCGCTTTCTGAAAACGGCACTTGTTCCAGTTCCGCAATAAATTCTTGTGTCCGCTCATCTAAAATTATATTTAGCCTGTTAGAATAGGTCTGTGGCATCAGCCATGCCAGCAGACCGAACACTAACAGCGATACAAATAACAGCATGATTGATGTAATTAAAAACACCTTAGCATATAGACTGCTTTTCATTTTCTTTATCAATTTTATATCCCACCCCTCTGATTGTCTGGATAAAATCAATGCCCAGCTTTTTCCGCAAGTTTTTGATATGTGTATCAACCACGCGCTCGTCCCCATAAAAGTCATACCGCCACAGCTTATCCAAAAGATTTTGCCGTGTCAAGATACGTCCCTGATGGGTCAGCAGTTCTTTCAGCACTTCAAATTCCCGCTGGGTCAGTTCATAAGCGCTTCCGTCCACCGTGGCCGTGTAGCTGTCACAATCCAAAACAAGGTTTTGGTAAGCAATCGTTTTATTTTCATCTTCCCCCGGCCCGCCGCTCCGCCGCAGAACGGCGGCAATCTTGCGAATTAAAATCGGCATGGAGAAAGGCTTTGTAATGTAATCGTCAACCTGCAAATCCAGCCCCCGTATCTGTTCTTCTTCGCCGCTCAATGCGGTAAGCATGATGATGGGAACCTTGGAGTGTTTGCGTATTAGCTCACAGACAGCAAAACCATCAATTTTAGGGAGCATCACATCTAGCAGTACCAAATCAAACTGTGCGGTGGAAAATACGGAAAGGGCCTCCACTCCGTCATTCGCTAAAACAATGTCATAGCCCACCTCCTGCAGAAAGTTCTTTAATAATTCCTGAATATCCAAATCATCCTCGACAACTAAAATTCTTTGCATAAGGCCACCTCCGAAAAGAGCATATCATAGAATTTTGTGATTAGTGTGTAGTTTTCAAATTTCCTGCTGATTATACCTCTGCGCGAGCCATTCTGCAATCTTGTCAACTGAAATGCCGGGCAGCGAAAGTGGGCGCCGGAAACACATTGGCCGGATGCTGAACGGCATGGACGAAAAAGAGCTTATCATCATAGAGGGGCCGCAGAGTATGAAGCTTCTTTCTGCCACGCAACCGAAACAGCAAGGCGTATAAAGAATATGCACTCATTGAGCGCAAGAAAAGACGGTAAAGCCCTTGTAATCGGGGCTATACCGCCTAATCTAAAATTACTTCCTTATCATCGCAAACTTTGATGTCTATAAGCTTTATCCAACTCCCCGAGTAGGGCTCGAACCTACAACAACTCGGTTAACAGCCGAGTGCTCTACCATTGAGCTATCGAGGAATCTCTGGGGGCTGTGCCCTCAAAACCGAATACTGACTGCGGAACCCGCATCTCCCTGGTTAAGCCTGCGTCCTATTAGTATGCGTCAGCTGTGCGCATCGCTGCGCCTGCACCCCGCACCTATCTACCCCGTCGTCTCCGGGGGG
>CAJTHM010000041.1 GCA_910576125.1 Lachnospiraceae bacterium
TCATGGACTTGTTCTGTTTGAAGAACATCCGTGAAACAACGCTGTTCACGGCATGGAAGAGACAGTCAAGCAGGGAGCGGTCCTCAAGGAAGAAGTCCCGGAGCTGGCTGTCGATGGTGAAGACACAGTGCCGGTGGATGCAGTTGACGAGCTTAAAGGACATGGAGGTAGTGCGCTGCATGGCGTACAGGTTCCCACAGGTGGGGCAGAAGCGGCTGTGGCAGCGGAAAGGAACGAATTTCAATTTGCCGCAGTGGGGACAGCCATACATTGCACCACCAAAGGAAGGATCGCCGCAGTGGATCATCTTATCAACATTTTCGATGACTGAGTCACGTGGATGAAGAATATAGATTATTTCTTCATAATGGTCTCTGAAAATATTCTGTAGTATGCTCATGAGACTATTATGCAGGAAAACAGCAAAAAAGGAAACCCCTAATTGTGTGCCGCACAATTTTTCCCCCATGAATGGGGGCTAGGGGGTTGAAGTGCCGAGGGCACTTTTTTATTTTAAAGGCGTTTTTTACATTTGAACCCCCTTTCGAGGCAAAATAAAAAAGTATAGGGAAAATAAAATTGTATCAAAATGGGCTATTAGATAGATTTGGGGAAAACAGGGACGAATTTTGAACGTGACGCATTCAAAAGGCTCATGCAGGATATACGCCTGGGTGACATTAACTGTGTGGTTGTGAAAGATTTATCCAGGTTTGGCAGGAACTATCTGGAAGCCGGAAATTATATTGAGAAAATATTCCCGTTTTTGGGAGTCCGTTTCATAGCGGTTACGGATGGGTACGATACGGGAGAAGAGGGCAATGGCACAAAGCAGATGGTATCGGAAATCAAGAATCTGGTAAATGATATGTATGCCAAAGACGCTTCCGTCAAGAGCAAGCTGTCCCTGGAACAGCGCAGGGCGGCCGGCTCCTATGTGGGGGGTCCGCCGCCTTACGGGTACGAGGCATATAGGGAGGGACGGGTCAGGAAACTGAAACCGGACAGGAATACTGCGGAGATTGTCCGTGATATTTACAGGAAATTTGTGGAGACGGAAAGCTACCAGGCTGTGGCAAATAGCTTGAATAAACGAAGAATCAACCCGCCTGCCATTTATAAGAAAACCAAAGAGGTCTGCTGTCCGGCCGAAACGGCATATAAAGGCTGGGATAAGAGCGCAGTGGAAGGTATCCTGAAAAGCGAGACTTATCTCGGCAGGCTGGTACAGGGCAGGACTTCCCTTACAGCGCGGAAAGCGGAGAGCCATATCCAAAAACCGGAAGAAGAATGGGTCAGGAAAGAAAATACCCATGAAGCCCTGGTGAGTCCGGAGCTTTATGGGCAGGCGCAGGAAATACACCGTTGTATACAGGAACGGACACGCAGCCATAACCATCCTACAGAAGGGTGCCCCATAGGGGAGAATATGTTCCAAAGTATCCTGTACTGCGGCGTATGCGGCAGGAAAATGACCCGGCACAGCCAAGTAAGGGACTATGCGGATGGGAGACGGGAGAGGAAAGACTGCTATTTCTGTCTGGACAGCACAGGAACCAAGAGGGAAACATGCCCGGTTGCCAACCATATATACGAAACGGAATTGTCGGATATCCTCCTTGTACTGCTCAGGACGGAATTCGCTGCCCGGCTGAAAAAGCCTAAAAGTTTTACCGGACAAATGGAGGATATGCTTCAGCAGAAGAGGAAAGAGCTGGAACGAAGGTTAAAGAAGACAGAAGGGCAGATTTCAGCGCTGTCGGAAGAGGAGGGAGGAAAATATATGGCATTCTGCACAGGAAAGCTGTCTCGGGAAGAGTATGCCTGTTACCGGTTCCGGAAAGAGGGACGTCTGCAGGAACTGGAAAAGCTGAGAGACCAGTGCCGGAAAGAGGCGGAAAGGCTGGATGGAGAACGCAAAGTATATCTGAAGGCTGTCCGTTCCTTAATAAAATGTAAAAGCCAGAAAGAATTGACCAGGGAGCTGGTGGAGGAATTGATTGAGAGAATCTATGTCTACCCGGGGAGACGGGCGGAGGTTGTGTTCCGTTACAGAGATATCATGAGAGGGGAGGCATGAAGTGGGGGAGAAACGAAAGACAGCCATATACCTGCGGATTTCTACAGAAGATGCACAGCCTGAATCAACATGTCCGGGAGAGGGAGAAAGCCTGAGCATCAGCCACCAGAGGACGTACCTTCAGGAATACATCAGGAAAGATAATAGACTGGCGGGCAGTGAAGTCCTGGAATTTTGTGATGACGGGTTCACCGGCACCAATATGGAGCGTCCGGGGATGCGGAAAATGCTGGAAGCGGTCAGGCAGAATCGGATTGGATGTATCCTTGTAAAAGATCTTTCCCGCTTTTCCAGAAATTATATTGAGGCAGGAACCTATCTGAACCAGGTGTTTCCTTTTATGGGAGTGGATTTTATTGCCATAAATGACAACTATGACAGCAGAGAACAGAAGGGCATGCCGCTTGCTTTCGATACAGCATTCCAAACGCTGGTCTATGATTTGTACAGCAAGGATATCTCTGTGAAAACAAAGTCATCCGTTGAAAGCAAATATGCTGCCGGAGAATATGTGTCCAGGCTGCTTCCTTTAGGGTATGAGAAAGACAAGGAAGTAAAAAACGCAGTGGTTATCAATGAAAGGGAGGCAGAGATTGTCCGTTATGTCTTCTCCATGGCCGCTGACGGGATGACTGCCCGGCAGATTGCAAAAAGACTTTTTGAGGAACGAGTGCCCACTGCAACACAGCTGCGCGATCCCCGCAGGGTTAACCTGAAAGAGAATCATACATGGAGCGGGGCCGCAGTCCGGAATATACTGAATAACCGTTTTTACTTAGGGGAGATGGCTTATGGAAAGACTGTCCGTAAAGCTGTAGGGAGCAAAAGCGGAAATGCGGTTCCCAAAAGTAACTGGAAAGTAATCAAGGATCACCATGAGCCGCTGGTGACACCGGAAATTTTTGCCCGTGCCGCACAGACGGCACCGGGAAATTCTACAAAACGGAAAAGGGAGAAGCATCCGCTGACCGGGAAGATTTATTGCGGCGGGTGCGGATATTCCTTAAACTATAAACATACCAACGGAAAAGTCCCATGCCATTTTTGGTGCAGGAAACATTCCATCCTACAGATACCGGATTGCTGTACTTATTTCAATGCTTCTATCCTGGAGGAAACGGTGCTTTTTCTTTTGGGCAAGGAAATGATGCGGAGAGGAGACCGGATCAGGCAACAGGGAATGCTGGAGCAGTTCCGGAAGGAAGTCCTGGAGGAGCTTGCGAGAAAGAAAAAAGAGTATAGGATACAGTCTCATGCGATACAGAAAGAAAAGGATGCCCTCTATGAGGATTACGCTGCGGGCCGTATGGATGCAAAGGAGTATCGGGAAAGGGCTGACGGATTGGCCAGGCAGGCGGAAGAACTGTCAGGAAAGTACCAGGAAGCGGAGACTGAATACGACTGGATTAAGGAAGAGATGAACAGGGATAAGCAGGATATGAAACAGATTATCCGCTGTTCCCACCTGGAAGCATTGACACAGGAGGTGGCGGATGCTTTTATCAGGAAGGTAATTCTTTATAAGAATAAGCGGGTGCAAATTGAATGGAATTTTACTGAGTGAAAGAGGTGGCATTCATTTCATGTTCATTTTTCATCGATTTGGCATTTATTTAACATGAACCCTTTGGAAACGCAAAGGTTTCGAAGAATTTCGACAAAAAGAGTGGATAAATATTCATAACATCAATTTGACATTAGAGGGGATAGAGTCCCTTGTATACAATCATTACGGAGAGGCGGGAAGGCTGGCGGAAAATATCAATGCCAGGCTGGAGCAGGTGGGATATGAGAACCAGGGCGTGAATGAACGGCCGGATCTGGTGGTGCTGAACCAGACGCAGATGCCGTCTGTGCTGGTGGAGGTGGGCTTCATCAATACGGATGCGGACAACCGCCTGCTGGACGAGAGGTTCCGGGAGACGGCCCGGGCAATCGCGGAGGGAATCCTGGCTACTGTATGGAGCGCGGCGTGAAAGGAATTCGAGCGTCTTTAGCGGAAATACCGGGTTTTGCGGAATCGGTTCAAGCTGCTGAGGGCAGGCGGGGAGCGTGAATATGGGAAAAGAAAGGCGCGGGCGGCTTCGGGGCGCTGTCTTATGCGCGCTGCTGATTGGAAGCCTTGCGGGCTGTGCCGGGCCACAGGCGGAGCGGCAGAGGGACGGCGGCGCGGCGTATCCGCCAGGCTCGCTTGATCTGGCGGGCAGTTCCTCCATGGAGAAGCTGACAGACGCATTGGCGGAGGGCTTCATGGAACAGTATCCGGATGTCGCCGTGACAGTGCAGTTCACAGGCTCCAGCGCGGGAATCGAAGCCGTGGTAAATGGGAGCGCGGACATCGGAAATATCTCCAGAAATCTGTCGGAGGAAGAAACGGACAGGGGAGCCAGGGCGTATGTGGTGGCGCTGGACGGTATTGCCGTATGCGTGGATTCTGCCAATCCCGTGACGGAAATCACGGAACGGCAGCTAAGGGACATTTTCACAGGGAAAATCAGAAACTGGGCGGAGCTGGGAGGCGGCGATGTGCCCATCGTCCCGATTGGCCGAGAGGCCGGTTCCGGCACCAGAGAGACTTTCGAGGGGCTGCTGGGGATAAGCGGCCGGTGTACATATGGCAACGAAATGGACAGCACAGGAGCTGTCATGGCAAGGATTACATCCACGCCCGGAGCAATCGGCTATGTATCATTTGACGCGGTAAGCATCGCGGCAGAAAAAGATAAACGGAATAACGTCCATGCGCTTTCGCTGGATGGGGTTGAGCCGACCATTGAAAATGTGAAAGAAGGAAATTACTTGTTGAGCCGCCCGTTCCTTATGGTGACGCATGGAGAACTGTCCGCACAGAGCGGGCTGGTGCGGCTATGGTTTTGCTATGTCTACAGCGAAGAAGGACGGAGCATAGCGGAAAAAGCCGGTCTCGCCGTTCCGGATGGGAGTTTTGAACTGAAACCGGCTGGAATAGGGTATGATGACTCAAAATGAAACCGCATCCCACAGACTTGCCGCGGTTGAGCCAAGAGAAAGGGGACGCATATCCTGTGGCATAGGGTAAGGGAGATGATTCGATGGAAAGAGACATATCTGAAATAAAACGTCGGAAGCGAAGAGCAGCGCAGGAAGCAGCGGCGCAGACGCTGTGCACAGTCTGCGCCGCCTTTGCGCTCCTGGCGGTATCAGCCATCACGGTCTATATGCTGAAAAGCGGCATACCGGCAATCAGGCGGGTCGGACTTGCGGAAATCCTGCTGGGCACCCAGTGGAGCCCTGTCGCCGCCAAGCCCCGGTTCGGAATCCTGTATGTGATATTGACATCCGTTGTGGGCACCCTGCTGGCGTCTCTCATAGGTATCCCGCTGGGTGTGCTGACGGCGGTTTTCCTGGCGGAAACGCCGGGGAAACGGACGACAGGGCTGGTAGGGGGCACTGTGGAGCTGCTGGCGGGGATTCCCTCCGTCATCTATGGGCTGCTGGGCGTCTATCTGCTGAATCCCTGGATGTACAGGCTGGAACGGCGCATATTTGCAGGCTCCAGTACCCACCGGTTTACGGGAGGGGCGAACCTGCTCTCCGCCGCCATCGTGCTGGCAGTGATGATGCTGCCCACGGTAATCAGCATCAGCGAGGCCTCCATCCGGGCGGTGAAGCCCTCTGTCAGAGAGGCCTCTCTGGCGTTGGGGGCATCCCGGGCACAGACCTGCTTTCTGGCTGTGCTGCCTGCCGCCGGTCCCGGCATTGCCACAGCGGTGGTGCTGGGCATAGGCAGGGCTGTGGGAGAGGCTATGGCGATTACTTTGGTCTCCGGGGGAAGCGTCAATATGCCATTCCCTTTCAGCTCTGTCAGGTTCCTGACTACGGCCGTGGTGGGGGAGATGGGATATGCCCACGGCCTTCACAGGCAGGTGCTGTTTACTATAGGCCTTGTGCTGTTCGCTTTCATCATGATGCTGAATCTGTGGCTGACGCGGATTTTAAGGGGCGGCCGGACGGACGTTGGGCAGGGGTGGACCGGGATATCGTTCGGTGAAAAGAGAGTGAAAAGCAAAGGAGTTCATGGAGGAAGAAAATGACGCAGAAGACACTTTATCAGAAAAGGAGAAAACCGGCGGAATTGTTCCTGTGGGCGGCAGTCTATGGTGCGGCCTATTTTTCGGTATTTCTGCTGCTGGGGATCATCGGGTACATATTTTTCAGGGGGTTCAGGGTCTTGAGTCTCCGCTTTCTTACCTCTGTCACCAGCCTGTGGAGAGGGACGGTGGGCATTGCGGGCAGCCTTTTGAATACGCTGTATGTCATCGTGCTCTCCCTTGTGGTGGCAGTGCCTGTGGGAACAGGGGCGGCAATCTACCTGAGAGAATACGCTAAACCGGGCAGATTGATACGGCTTATCGAATTCGCTACGGAGATTCTGGCGGGGATTCCCTCTGTGATATTCGGACTCTTTGGCATGGTGTTCTTCGGGAATGTGCTGGGGATGGGATATTCGCTGCTGAACGGCTCCCTGACGCTGGCCCTGATGGTGCTGCCCCTCATTGTGCGCAACACCCAGCGGGCGCTGGATACGGTGCCGGAGGGCTATCGATGTGGGGCTCTGGGGCTGGGTGCTCCGAAATGGCATCTGATCCGCACCATCCTGCTGCCCACGGCCATGCCCGGAATCCTGACAGGAATCATCCTGGCAGTGGGGCGCATTGTAGGGGAATCGGCGGCCCTGCTTTTTACGGCGGGCAGCGCCAGGCTTCTGCCCGGATTCGGGGGAAGTCTTGGCAGAGATCTGTCCTTATTATATGAAAAAATTTTTCAGCCCGGCGGGACCCTGGCAGTGGAACTGTATCTGCAGATGCAGAATGGGGAATATGAGACGGCTTTCGGCATCGGCTGCGTCCTGGTTCTGATGGCGCTGCTGATGAACTTTCTGGTGAAGCTGGTATGCGCCGGCAGGACGGATGACTGCCAAAGGGATTAGATGGGGGTTTGGAGAGATGGACCACAGCAAGATATCGGTAAGGGGCCTGAACCTTTATTACGGCGGGAATCAGGCGCTGAAGAGCGTGGATATGGAAATCAGGGAGAAAAAGGTCACGGCTCTGATAGGGCCAAGCGGCTGCGGAAAATCCACTTTCCTGAAATGCCTCAACAGGATGAACGACCTGGCGGAGCATGTGCGCATTGAGGGGAAAGTGCTCCTGGACGGAGAGGATATCTATGACGAGAGGGTGGATGTCACCTGCCTGCGCAGGCGGGTGGGCATGGTGTTCCAGCAGCCCAATCCCTTTCCCATGAGCATCTACGATAATGTGGCCTACGGTCCCAGGCTCCAGGGCGTGAAGGATAAAGGGCAGCTGGAAGCAAAAGTGGAGCATGCCCTGCGGGGAGCCGCTATTTTCGATGAAGTGAAGGACAGGCTGAAAAAACCCGCCCTGGGGCTGTCAGGCGGGCAGCAGCAGCGGCTGTGCATCGCAAGGGCTCTGGCTGTGGAACCGGAGGTGCTGCTGTTAGACGAGCCGACCTCGGCCCTGGATCCGGTTTCTGCCGGAAAAATAGAAGAATTGATAAAAAAGCTGCGGGAGAACTATACGCTGGTCATCGTCACCCACAATATGCAGCAGGCTGCCAGGGTGTCGGATTACACGGCTTTCTTCCTTGCGGGAGAGGTGGTGGAATCCGGCAGCACTGACAGCCTGTTCAGGTGGCCGAAAGACAGGCGCACGAAAATGTATGTTATGGGACGTTTCGGATGACTCAGTCTTCGGATTCCTCCTTGTCCTCCTGGCTGTCTTCCTCGTTCTCCGATTTTTCGGGGAGAGTCATCAGCACCTTGACGATGCGGTTCTGCTCGATGCCCTGGACTTTCAGGCGGATGCCGTTTTCCAGGGTGACTTCTTCGCCGTCCTCGGGCAGTCTGTCCAGGCTCTCGATGATGATGCCGCCGATGGAGTCATAGTCCTCGCTGTCCAGCTCTGTATCCAGCTCATCGTTGATGTCGTCCAGCTTCATGCTGCCCTCCACCAGATAAGTGCGCTCCGCCAGCTCCTGGATGTATTCCTCCTCGTCCTCGTCGTACTCGTCCCGAATCTCACCGACGATTTCCTCCAGCAGATCCTCCAGCGTAATCATGCCTACCGTGGCGCCGTATTCGTTCAGCACGAAAGTGACGCTGGTGGTCTTCTCCCGCAGTTCATAGAGCAGATCCGCCACTTTTTTATATTCGTATGTAAAATGGGCGTCCCTGAGAATCGACCTGACATGGAAATGCTCCTCGTCTTCCGTAAGGATGAAGTCCTTGATATTGATCAGACCGATGATATTGTCCTTGTCCTCCTGATATACGGGAAAACGTGTATACATTGACTCCCGGAAAGTAGCCAGCACTTCCTCGAAAGTGGCGTCCACGTCCACGGTCACCATATTGATTCTGGGCACCATGATGTCCTTGGCCAGCGCGTCGGAGAAATCGAACACATTGTAGATCATTTCCTTTTCCTCGGATTCAATGACGCCGCTCTCATGGCTCACGTCCACGTAGGTGCGCAGCTCCGCCTCGGTCATGGTAGTGATTTTCTTGCTGGGATCGATGTGCAGCAGGCGCAGGATGCCGTTGGACATTTTGTCTACCACGAAGATGACAGGCGTCATGACCTGCATCAGACTGTAGATGATGCCGCAGTAGGCAAGGACGATTTTTTCAGAGGAGAGCATGGCCCATGTCTTGGGAACGATTTCGCCTACCAGCAGAATCACCAGAGTCAGGACGCCGGTTGCTGCAGCCACCGGGATGCCGAACTGTAAGGCGATAGTCGTGGTCAGGGCAGAAGTGGACAGATTCACGATGTTGTTGCCAATCAGAACGGTGCTCAACATCTTACTGTAGCTTTCCAGTATCTTGTTCACCTTTGCCGCGCGTCTGCTGCCCTCGTCTTCAAGGGTGCGCATGCGCACGCGGTTCACCGTGCTGAAAGCCGTCTCTGCCGAGGAGAAGAAGCCTGACAGGATAATCAGAAAGAGAAGAACGATAAGTTGTATGCCTTCTGGAACGTCCAAAAAAAGTCACTCCTTTGTCGTACTGACAGGCGGTCTTGGATGCCGTCTGCCGCGATAATGGTCAATGGTAATCAAAAATAATATACAGAATAGAGGGCTGTTTGTCAAGTTATCGGACACGGATGCATATGATTTTATAAAAAGTTTATAGACTAAAGGCCGATAACAGGCAAAGCCTTAGTCGGACAGGAGGAACTATGGAACATACGAATCGGAATCAGGGGACGGAGGAGATACAGGTAGCGTTTCTGCTGAAAAGTCTGCTCTTTTCGTACATACTTACGGGGGTGCTGCTGGCGCTTTTAGCCTTTGCGCTGTACAAGTTCGGGCTCGGGGAGAGGACGGTTTCCGCCGCCATCATCGTGATTTACGTGGTGGCCACATTGTTCAGCGGGTTCGCCGCGGGAAAGCGGATGAAGAGCAGGCGGTTTTTGTGGGGGCTTTTGATGGGGGGCGCGTATTTCCTGATACTGGCGGTGATGTCCCTTGTGGCGGGCAAGGGAGATATGCAGGTGGGGAGCTCATTTTTTACCACACTGGCGCTGTGCGCGGGCGGCGGGATGCTGGGCGGGATGCTGAGCTGAAGATATGGGCGCTGCATCAGGCAGGAAGGGCATCCCCGGGTGTTTCCGCAAAGCCCCCTGCCTCCGGGCCGGCTTTCTTTGCCGGAGCGGCCGTATGGCCGGGCATGGTTTCCCCATTACTATCCATGGTCCTGCCGCAGATAGTGAGTTGGCGCACGCACTTCTTCGGCTGTATCGCGGAGGAAGATTCCGCAAAGACAGGCTTGAAGAAAGGCGGACGGGCAGCTATAATTTATTCAGGGGCGTGAAACCGGCACAAAAGCCCTGCCTGGATTTCGGTACAGGGTGATGCCGGGTGCGCGGGACCTGGAGATTCGGCTAGAGAAACCAGATAAGACAGAAACGGAGGAGAAGGTATGAAAGTATTGTTCATTGGAGGAACGGGGACAATCAGCGGCGCGATTACCAGGAAGGTGGCAGCGCGGGGGGACGAGCTGTATCTGCTGAACCGGGGGAATAGGAGTGAGGGGATGCCGGATAATGTAAGGCAGATCCGGTGCGACATCGGGGACGAGAAAGCGGCCGCAGCAGCCCTGAAGGGACTTCGGTTTGACGTGGTGTGCGATTTCATCGGATTCGTACCGGAGCAGGTGGAGAGGGATTATCGCCTGTTTGCGGGCAGGACCAGGCAGTACATGTATATCAGTTCCGCGTCGGCATACCATAAACCGTTGAGAGATTATCGGATAGACGAGGGAACGTCCCTGGCAAATCCTTACTGGGAATACTCCAGGAACAAGATTGCCTGCGAGGAATATCTGATGAAGATGTACAGGGAGAAGGGCTTCCCGGTGACCATTGTCCGGCCAAGCCATACCTACAGCGAGCGGTCAGTGCCCGTGGGGGTGCATGGCGACAATGGAAGCTTCCAGGTGCTGAAGCGGATGCTGGAGGGAAAGCCGGTCATCATTCCCGGCGACGGCACATCCCTTTGGACCATTACTTATAATGAAGATTTCGCGGACGGATTTCTGGGCCTTATGGGGAATCCCCACGCTATCGGGGAGGCTTTCCAGATTACGAATGACGAGTCCCTGACCTGGAACCAGATTTATGGAATCGTGGCGGACTGTCTGGGCGTGGAACTGAAAGCGTATCATGTGGCCTCGGAATTTCTGGCGGCGGTGGGGCCTTATGACTTTACAGGGAGCCTGATCGGGGACAAGGCGAATACAGTGGTCTTCGACAACCGCAAGCTGAAAGCGGCTGTCCCGGGCTTTTGTCCTGCCATCCGCGCCGAGGAGGGCCTGCGCAGGACGGTGGAGTATGTGATGGCCCATGAGGAGTGCCGGAAAGAGGATAAGGCGTTCGATGCCTGGTGCGACAGGGTGATTGCTGCTTTAGAACAGGCGAAGGAGGCGGTCAGGTAAGAAAGCAGGGAGGAGACCGGCAGATGGGAAGAGCAGGCTGAACAGGAGATTGGATAGCAGATTGAACAGCAAAGGCTGCTGCAGTAAGTAAAACTACTGTGGCGGCTTTTTTGTATAAATTGGAAAGTTCTTTGTAATGAAGATATTACAGTCAGGGCATCAAGGTACTATATTAGGGGACTTTTGACCCCGTCACCTTATTTATTTTGTATATTTTTTCCGCTATTCTAAGTTTTGTTATATAATTCAAAGAATTACATAGTTGAATTTATATAAAAAGAAACTAATATATTTTATATAAAATATAATTATGTTAGGGGGAGAGAAATGAAACAATTTCTACATAACTTGAAAAAGTATAAGTGCCAATATTTGATGATTTTGCTGGGTATCGTGTTCCTTATTCTATTTAGCTATATCCCAATGCTGGGATTACAGATTTCATTCCGGGATTTTCGACCAGGGAATACTATTTGGAATGCAAAATTTATAGGATTGGATAATTTCTGGTTTTTTGGTGACGGCGAATTTTGGAGAGTGGTCAAAAATACATTAGTCCTGACTATGAGCAGATTTATATTTACTTTTCCGGCGCCGATTATTCTTGCGTTGCTGATTAATGAGATTGGTAATATGACTTTTAAAAGGATAGTGCAGTCAATAACCTATATACCTCATTTCATTTCCTGGGTTGTTGTGGCATATATGCTGGAATCTATATTATCGCCCAATAAAGGAATCGTAAATCAGCTCATTGTTGCAATGGGCGGAGAACCGATATTTTTTATGGGAAGTACAAAGTGGTTTGTCCCAATCGTGATTTTGGCCAGTGTATGGAAGGAAATCGGATGGGGAACGATTATTTACCTGGCGGCAATATCTTCTATAGAACAGGAAATGTATGAAGCAGCCAGGCTGGATGGGGCTGGGAGATGGGCACAGGTAAAATATATTACTTTTCCGGCGCTTACCCCAACTATCGTGCTGCTGTTGATTTTAAGTATGCCCAATTTATTAAATGCAGGGTTGGATTCGGTTTATCCTTTGACGAACAATGCCAATTTAGAGGTTTCTACAGTTTTAGACGTGTATGTGCTGCAAAATGGCCTTCAGCTTGGTAAATATAGCTTTGCGACGGCAGTAGGCATGGTTTCTTCTGTAATTAGTCTGTTGCTGTTGCTTATTACAAACAAAATATCAAATAAATGAGCTGAAATGGGAAGATTCTGCGGAGGCGCCGGCGATGCATTATCGGTTTTGCTGCGAGGGCGGCAGCTACAGATTGTGGATGCTGACCAAGTTCAATTATATAGAGGAGTCGGCATACCGTATAGGTTTAGATGGAAATATGATTCCAAGGAAGGAGCTGTATAATCGCGGAAGCATGTTCCGCTACGAGGCGGAACAGATTTACCAGTGGGTGCCAGTGGTACGGCTTGCGGTTGGAGCAGGAGAGCATGTCCTTGACGTGTACAGTATGGCTTCGGGGATGCGGTATGACCGGTTTTACCTCACCAGGGGAGAAGAGCTGCTGCCTATGGATGGGGGGTGGCTGTATTGCGGCAGGGATAATTTTTTAGATGTACATGGCGGGGGATTTCTGGTAAAATAGTTAGGAGAGAGCAATTTGCGATGCCCTATAGCGATTGATCAAGGGAGGAAGACAAAATGAGAATACAACCGGACAATCCCCTGCTGGTCTACAGCGGCAGAATCGACTGGAGCCACAGCCATGCCCCCGTGTTCATCTTTCCCTGCACCAGCGTGTCGGTCAGGTTTACGGGCCAGGTGCTGAAGGTGCATGTGGAGAACCGCCATGCCTACTGGGACAATTTCCTGGGATATCTTCTGGACGGAGAGCAGTCCGTCCTGCGGCTTCCGGAGGATGGGACGACGGAATGCGAAATTCCGATAAAAGACGGCGGAGAGCATGAGCTCCTGCTGTTCAAGCGCCAGGACGCCTGTCATGAGATGGTCTTTCCGGGGCTGGAGATCGGGGAGGGGGAACGGCTGCTGCCCGCCAGGGAGAACCCGAAGCGGAGGATGGAGGTGTACGGAGACTCAGTGTCCGCCGGGGAGGTGTCGGAGGCGGTGGAGTACGTGGGAAAGCCGGATCCGGTCCACAATGGGGAATATTCCAACAGCTGGTATTCCTGCGCCTGGATGACGGCCAGGAAGCTGGATGCCCAGATACACGACATCGCCCAGGGCGGGATCGCCCTGCTGGACGGGAGGATTACGAAATATACGTTCAGAAGGAACGGCGCAGGCACCCCGGGGCATCTGCGGATACCGGAGGCAGAGGAGATGGCCGGGGAGCTTGCGGCCTATATCCGGACGCTTCGGATTCCGGGCTGGGAGGAGGAAGACTTATGAGGATAGACAACCCCATGCGGGGGGAGCGGATCCTTGTCCGCAATTATGAGAAGTCCGACCTGGAGTTTCTGACGGGCATGTGGTTCCATGAAGAAAACGGGAAATATATGAGCGATCCTACCGCGGAGTATGTGGACCAGGCTTATCAGAAAGCGCTGGACACCCTCGGGGAGAGCCAGCTGGGATATTATCTTGTCATCGAGCTTGCGGACACAGGGGAACCCGTGGGATCCTTCTGCATGTTTCCCGATGAAAGGGAAAAAGTGTATGATATCGGCTACTGCATCCACAGGAAGCACTGGAAAAGCGGCTATGGCAGCGAAGCCCTTGGGCTGGCGATGGAGTGGATCAGGGCCAGGGGCGGAGAGAAGGTGACGGCAGAGGTGGCGGTGGGGAACCTTGCGTCCAATGCCCTGCTGCGGAAATTCGGGTTTGCTGTGGAGAGGCGGGCGGAATTTGGCAAGTATCATATGGACGTGCGCTTTGACAGCTATATCTATGCTAAAGTGCTGTGAGATGTGCCGGAGGGCATTCTTCCGGCTGCGCCAATTGTTGCTGACAACAGAAATGCTTTTCTGCTGTATGTGCCGCCGAAAGCGGCATTTCCGACGCAGGGGGTGTCAGGTTTGCATACACACTGTAGTCTTGCCCCCGGACAGACGGGGCTCTGCGGCGCCAGGAAAAATGAGGGCGGGGAAATCGTCTGTGAGAATAAGGATACGGCGTGGAGCAGGACAGCGCCCAGGCCGCGGTATGGTACGCGAAGGCGGCAGCCCAGGGGCATATGCAGGCACAGCTCAACCCGGGCATCGCCTACATCACAGGCAACGGCGTGGCGCAGGACGACCGGAAGGCTGCCCTGTGGTTCGCCAAGGCAGCCGTGCAGGGCTCCGTTACCGCCCAGTACAACCTGGGATTATGCTACGAAACCGGAAGGGGCGTGGAGCCGGATGTGTATGCGGCCACGGAATGGTATGAAAAGGCCGCCGAACAGGGGGACGCGGAAGCCCAGGCCGCGCTGGAGCGGCTGGAGGAATACTGGGAGGACGAACCGTGAACCGGGGAAGGCTCCCGGGCAGCATAGTCGTTTTCCCCGGACAGGGCGCCTGCGGCGGCAGGAGGTGAGGAGATCCGTACAGGAGAGACCGGCATCCAGATCTGCATCCCCAAGCCAGGCATTCCGGGGCTGTCAGCAGGGACAGCACGCCGGAATGCCCGGTGTTCTCCGCAGAGCGGCAATGCCTGCAAACAGGGCGATGACTTTTGACACCAAGATGTGTATGTTTTTCATATTGTTGTTTGCTGTCATTTTGGGCAAGGTTATCAAGCATATTAAAATTTTTAAGAATGCTGATCAGAATTTCTTTTGAAACGGTATCTGCACCATAAAACTCTATCCCTGTGTCCGTGTCAACAATAATATCCGGTATGAGCGATTCCTTTTCTATATGTTTTATAAGACTTGAAAAATCAAACTGATTTAGCGGAAAATCTTTATGCCATCTAAAAGTAAGCAGCAGTTTGCGGAGGAGTGCCACTTTTTTTGAAAAAACCCTTTTACAAATAGATATTTTATGATATACTACAAAAAGTTTCAAGAAAATGTAAGGAGGCTTTTTTGAGATGAAGCATATCAAGACTTTGACCACAAGGAACCTGAAAGAATCCATGAAGAAAGGCGGCTGCGGTGAGTGCCAGACCTCCTGCCAGTCTGCATGTAAGACTTCCTGCACAGTGGGAAATCAGAGCTGTGAGAAGGTAAAATAGTGTTGCTATTTACGGCTGTGACGCAGAAGGAGTCGTGAATTGTAACTACGATAGTTACATAAGCGTGCGTTTTCATTCAGGGCAAGCAGCGGATTCTTTCGCTGCTTGAACTTTGTTGCTATATTTAGGCACAGGGAAAGGGATATTTCAGTGATACACCAATATAAAAGCAATGGATACAATATCGTCATGGATGTCAACAGCGGTTCCATCCATGTGGTGGACGATGTGGTCTACGACATCATTCCGCTGGTGGAATCCCTTGTGGAACAGGGCGTGAGGGATGCGGATGCCGTCAGAAACTCTCTTTTAGAAGGGGAAAACCTGCCCTATCCTGTGGGGGAGATTTCGGAGGCTGTGGATGAGGTTCTGGAGCTTGTGGGGGACGAGACGCTGTTTGCAAAGGATATCTACGAGAACTATGTCTTTGACTTTAAGAAGCGTCATACAGTGGTGAAAGCGCTGTGCCTCCATATCGCTCACGACTGCAACCTGGCCTGTAAGTATTGTTTCGCGGAAGAAGGAGAGTACCATGGCAGGCGGGCGCTGATGAGCCTGGAGGCAGGGAAGAAAGCGCTGGATTTTTTGGTAGCTAATTCCGGGAACCGGGTGAATCTGGAGGTGGATTTCTTCGGCGGGGAGCCGCTGATGAACTGGCAGGTGGTGCATGATTTGGTAGAGTACGGCCGGAGCCTGGAAGAGCCGAACAACAAGAAATTCCGCTTTACTCTGACTACCAACGGTGTGCTTTTGAATGACGAGATTCTGGAATTCGCCAACCGCGAGATGGCAAATATCGTTTTAAGCATCGATGGCCGTAAAGAAATTAACGATAAAATGCGTCCTTTTCGAGGCGGACAGGGCAGTTATGATCTGATTGTGCCGAAGTTCCAGAAGGTGGCCGAGAGCAGAGGGCAGGAAAGGTACTATGTGCGTGGCACTTTTACCCGAAATAATCTGGACTTTTCCAGGGATGTGCTGCATCTGGCGGATTTGGGCTTTCAGCAGATTTCCGTGGAGCCCGTGGTGGCGGGGCCGGAGGACGATTACGCTATCCGGGAGGAAGACCTGCCGGCGCTGAAGGAGGAATATGACAGGCTGGCGGCGGAAATGATAAAGCGCAGGAAAGAGGGAAAGGCTTTCAATTTTTTTCACTTTATGATAGATTTAGAGGGAGGGCCCTGTGTGGCTAAGCGGCTCTCCGGCTGCGGCTCGGGGACGGAATATCTGGCCGTGACGCCCTGGGGTGATTTGTATCCCTGCCACCAGTTCGTGGGGAATGAAAAATTCCTCATGGGCAATGTGGAGGAAGGAGTTCTGCGGAGTGATATCCGGGATGAATTCAAGAGCTGCAATGTCTATGCCAAGGAGAAGTGCAGGAAGTGCTTTGCCAAATTCTACTGCAGCGGCGGCTGCGCAGCAAATTCCTATAATTTCCACGGCAATATCAACGATGCTTACGATGTGGGCTGTGAGCTGGAGCGCAAGCGCGTGGAATGCGCGATTATGCTGAAAGTCGCGGAGGCGGAGCTATAAACCGGCAGGCATCCGCCAGATGCTCTTGAAACGCGCGGACACAGGCGGGCGTGTGCGCTATGCCGAGCCGAGAGCCCTGGTACCTGACGGATACTTGCAGAACCATAAATTAAAGAAAGGATAAAAGAACATGAAAAAGAACAAGGCGATTGTAGTATTGCTTTGTGTCCTGCTGGCTTTGATAGGCGTCACCTATGTGGACATCTTCGGCGTGAATCCGGAGGGCGACGGCAGCATCTCGGACATCAATCTGGGGCTTGACCTGGCCGGCGGCGTCAGCATCACCTATCAGGTGGTGGGGGACGAAGAACCCAGCGCCACGGACATGAGCGATACCATAGCGAAGCTGCAGAAGCGCGTGGAGAACTACAGCACGGAGGCCATTGTCTATCAGGAGGGCACCGACCGGATCAATATCGAGATTCCCGGCGTCAGCGATGCCAATGCCATCCTGCAGGAGCTGGGCAGGCCCGGTACGCTGTATTTCATCGCCCAGACGGACGACCAGGGCAATCAGAACTACAGCCAGCAGACAGTACAGAACCCGGACGGCACCTACGGCGTGGGGTATGTGCTGAACAAGACCATCGATGAACTGCTGGAGGACGGTTCCATCCAGGTGCAGGGCACGGATGTGAAGGAAGCCAGCGCTGGCAGCCTCCAGACCAACATGGGCTCGGAGTTCGCGGTGAGCCTGACCATGACGGACGAGGGCGCGAAGAAATTCGCGGAAGTCACACAGAGGGCCTTTGACAAGAATGAGTCCCTGGCGATTTATTATGACGGAAACATCATCAGCGCTCCCGGGGTGAACGCGGTCATCACTGACGGCAGCGCCCAGATTTCCCCCATGGAGTCTTATGAAAGGGCGGAGAACCTGGCATCCACCATCCGCATCGGCGGCCTGAAGCTGGAGCTGGAGGAACTGCACTCCAAGGTGGTGGGCGCCCAATTGGGCGTGGAAGCCATCGACACCAGCCTGAAGGCAGGGGCCATCGGCCTGGCGCTGGTCATCATCTTCATGATAGCGGTGTATCTGATTCCTGGCCTGGCATCGGGAATCGCGCTGCTGTGCTATGTGGCGCTGGTGATTCTGCTGCTGAACGGCTTTGACATGACATTGACATTGTCGGGCGTGGCGGGCATCATCCTGTCCATCGGTATGGCGGTGGACGCAAATGTGATTATCTTTGCACGTATCCGCGAAGAACTGGCATCGGGCAAGACGGTGCGCAACGCGATAAAAATCGGTTTCGACAAGGCGCTTTCCGCCATCATCGACGGCAACATCACCACGCTGATTGCAGCGGGCGTACTGCTCCTGCTGGGGCCCGGCACGGTGAAGGGCTTTGCGCAGACTCTGGCGCTGGGCATCGTGCTCTCCATGTTCACGGCTTTGGTGGTGACCAGATATCTGCTGTACGCGTTCTATGCCCTGGGACTTAAGAGCGAGAAGCTCTACGGCGTGGGCAGGGAGCGCAAGGCATTGTCCATTGTTTCCAGGAAAGGCATCTTCTTCGGTGTCTCCCTGGCGGTGATCGCGGCCGGATTCATCGTCATGGGCGTGCACAAGGCGTCCTCCGGGGACGCGCTGAACTATAGCCTGGAATTCAAGGGCGGTACGGCTACCACGGTGGCGTTCCCTGAGGCTATGACGCTGGAGAAGGCCAATGCCGAGGTGGCGCCTTTTATTGAAGAGATCGCGGGAGGCGCGGTTCAAATCCAGACGGTTCAGGACTCCAATGAGGTCATCTTCAAGACTTCCACCCTGAACGTGGAGCAGAGGGAAGAGCTGAACCAGATGTTCGTGGACAAGTTCGGCGTGGAGGAAAATATGATCACCTCCGAGACCATCAGCTCCGTCATCAGCAGTGAGATGAAGTCAGACACCGTGATTGCGGTGGTGGTGGCCATCATATTCATGCTGCTCTACATCCGCATCCGGTTCAAGGACCTCCGGTTCGGCTTAAGCAGCATCATCGCGCTGCTGCACGACGTGCTGGTGGTGCTGGCGTTCTACGCGGTGGCCAGGGTCTCCGTGAGCAATACCTTCGTGGCCTGTATGCTGACCATTGTGGGTTATTCCATCAACGCCACCATCGTCATCTTCGACCGTATCCGTGAGAATATGGCGACCATGAGCCACAAGGACGACCTGAAGGACATCGTGGACAAGAGCGTCACCCAGACCATGTCCAGGAGCATCTTCACCTCCCTGACCACATTCATCATGGTGGCGGTGCTGTATGTGCTGGGCGTCACCAGCATCCGGGACTTCGCGCTGCCTTTGATGGTGGGCATCGTCTGCGGCGCATACTCCTCCATCTGCCTGGCGGGAAGCCTGTGGTATGTGTTCCGGCAGAAATTCCTTCCGAAGAAGGAAAAATAACATAAGAGAAATGTATCGTTTGGAAAGGGGCTGTTGCTGCAGCCTCTTTTCCTCATATAAAAGCCTGTCCTGCAGGGCAGGGGAAAAGGGTAAAAGAACCAAGGAGGATGCGATGGCAGCGGAAAGAGGAAAAAGGCTGAGCCTGTACACAAGGGATTATGTGGTATTCGATTTGGAGACCACGGGGCTGAGCCCTGAGGCGGATGAGATGATTGAAATCTCCGGCATACGGGTGCGGGAGGGAAAAGCGGCGGAGGAGTTCTCCACGCTGGTGAATCCCGGCAGGCCCATTCCCTATGCGGCCTCCAGGGTCAATGGCATCACGGACAGGATGGTGCGGGAGGCCCCGGATTTGCGGGACGCGCTGGGCAGGTTCCTTGCCTTCATAGGAGAAGACGTGCTTGTAGGACACAATATACATACCTTCGACATGCTCTTCCTCTATAACGGCGCTGCCAGGGCGCTGAAGCGGACGGTGCCAAACGATTATGTGGATACGCTGTATCTGGCCAAAAGCTGTCTGCCCGGGCTGTATCGATACAGGCTGACGGATCTGGCAGCCCATTTCGGGATTGATACCCAGGGGGCGCACAGAGCCCTGAAGGACTGTGACATGAACCGGCAGTGCTACGAATGCATGGGCAGGATACTGGGGAGCAGGGCGCAGAGCATGGGGGGAAATGCTTCGGGGAGCAGGGCCAGCGCAACGGAGGAAAGCTGCCCGAACTGCGGCGGGGCCCTGGTGAAGCGCAAGGGGAAATTCGGCGCGTTCTGGGGCTGCTGCTCCTTTCCGCGGTGCAGGTATACCAGGAACGCGTGAAGTCCGGTATGAAATCTGGCAGGAAGGGGGTTCACATTTCGATTTGAGCCGTCAAGGGCGGTATGGAGGATTTTTATGAAATCAGGCCACAGGGACGAGGGATGGATAACGGGAAGGATATATTTCAACAGAGAGGATAAAAGGCTGATTGTCAAGAGGCGGAATCATGAGTGCAGCTGGACTGTGAATCTGGGAAATAAGTGGGCATGGGCACTGTATATCATTGTTTTCATGATTGTGGTTATAATATGCAGCGTGCTCTGATTCCCCTCCCATCTGCGGAAAAGGCAGGGAAGTATTGATTTGGGGTCGATGCGGTTCTGCAGGGCAGTGCCGGAGGCGGCATATGGGGCATGGGGGGAAGCCGGGCCGGAAGGGATATGGGGATGCCGGAGCGCCGAATCCGGGACAGGAATGAGGATGTTTTGCGGGAGAGGTGTAAGATGGGGACATTGCTGAACTATCTGGAAAAATATGGGAAATACACTTTTCGGGAAATGCCCATGACGGATGTGGACAGCCTGGCGCTGTGCCAGCTTGCGTATCTGAAGTTTGACGGGATGGTGCCTGGGGCAGAGGATGGCATGCCCGGCGTACCGGGGGCGGGAGGCGGATTACATGCCGGAGCGGGGGCATCTGAAATGGGGGCATCTGGAGCATCTGGAGCGGAGGCGTTCGAAGTGAAGGTATCTGGAGCGGAGGTGTCCAAAGTGAGGACATCTGGAGTGGAGGCGTGTAAAGCGGAGACATCTGGAGCGGAGACATCTGGAGCGGAGGCATCTGGAGCGGAGGCATCAGGAGCGGAGACATCTGGAGCGGAGGCGTCCAGAGCAGAGGCGTCCAAAGTGGAGACATCTGGAGTGGAGGCATCCAAAGCGGGGGCATCCGAAGGGATGGGAGCAGAAACGGAAACGGCAGCCGAGGCCGAAGCGGAAGTCTCGAAGGGATTCCCGGAGGAGCCGTCTGAGAGGCCGGGCGTCACGCTGGAGAGCCTGAAGGAGCATCCGGATTTTGAGAAGCTCTTTGCGGACGTGCGCTATGAGAAGCCGAACCGCGCCCTCTACGAGAGGATGGTTCAGGGGAAGCGCTTCCGGAACCTGGAACTGAATTACTACGTAAATGTAATAGAGGAGCGGTGGGAGACCCAGTTCTCGGCGGTGACTTTTACCCTGGGGGACGGGAGCCGCTATGTGGCCTACCGGGGTACGGACGAGACTATCGTAGGGTGGAAGGAGGACTTCAACATGGCGTTCCTCACGCCGGTGCCCGGTCAGGCCATAAGCGTGGAGTATCTGAACAGGGTGGCCGGGAGATTCGGCGGCCCGCTCTATGTGGGAGGCCACTCCAAGGGCGGGAACCTGGCGGTGTACAGCGCCATGAACTGCAATCCGGATATACAGGATCGTATCCGGAAGATCTACAGCATGGACGGGCCGGGCTTCCGGCCGGAGGTGCTGCGGGAGTGCGATTATGGGAAGATAGCGGACAGGGTGGTGAAGATTCTGCCCAATTCCTCTCTGGTGGGGATGATATTCGAGTCCGGCATGTATTTTCAGGTGGTGAAGAGCAAGACCTTCGGTCTGCTCCAGCACGACCCCTATACCTGGTTGGTGACGGGGAACCATCTGGTGCGGGCAGACCGTCTGTATGAGCGCAGACAGCAGATGGACAACAACCTGAACCAGTGGATTCTGTCCCTGAACGAACAGCAGCTGCGCACCTTCGTGGACACGTTGTATCAGGTGATTACTGCTTCGCAGGCGGACAATCTGATCGATTTCACGGCGGAGTGGAAGAAGAGCATGAACGGGGTGATCGCCGCGCTGAAAGAGGTGGATGAAGAGACCGTGGAGGCGCTGAAGGAGATTGTCAGGTCGCTGTTTGAGATTGCCAGGGAGAATCGGAAGAAGCAGGTGGCGGCAAAGGCGGAGGCGGCCCTTGAGGCCCTGGGGGCGAAAGGGAAGGACGGGAGGCCAAAGGCGGATTCGTGAGAGCGGGGGCAGACAGCCGCGGGAACGGCAGGGCAGCCTTGAAATCAAGGACAGATAACAATATATCGAAAGAAAAAACACGGAAGGACGATTTTTATGGATAAGACAAATACCAGCGGGGAAGGGCTGCAGTTCATTTTCACGGAAAAAGATTTCTATCCGGACGCCCCGTCCCTTCAGGAGGAGAGCGGCGGGGATGCATGGAGGAGCCGGTTCGAGGCGGACAGATACTATGCCCTGTACCAGATGGGATTCGAGGAGAGGAGCGAAAATCCTACGGCCTCCGGAAGCTTCCTGTACCTGGTATCCGACACCTTCCTGAGATGCCTGACCAGGCTGCCGGAGCTGGAACTGGCCCGGGAAAAGGTGGAGGTGAAGGCTCTGGAAGAGGATGTGGAGGCGCTCCTGCGGGCGGTGCCCTTCGCCATCGGGGCGGAGCATGTGGACGGGAAGTGGATCGCCGCGGTCTTCCGCAGGCTGCTGAAGATTTTCAGGGAGGAGATACGGGGCTATCAGGGGACGGTGGAGATGTACCTGACGGAGAAGAGCCAGCATCTCCATGTGCCCGAGCGGATTTTCTTCCACCTGGTGGAGAACAGGGGGGACGAATACCCCTTTGCCTTCCTGGCCACCTATGCCACCAGAGACGCGGCGGGCAAGGTGCGCCATGTGCCGCTGAAATATGCCCTGACAGAGTATAAGGATGAACGGGACAAGCTCCTGAAGCTCCTGTCCTGCCTGAACCGCGCCGCGGAGGTATCGGAGCTGATCGCGGGCTTCATGGAGAGCGGCGAGATGTTCCACCCTCTGCGGCTGACGGCACAGGAGGCCTACGATTTCCTGAAACGGATCGAGGACATCGAACAGGCGGGGATCCTGTGCCGGATACCCAACTGGTGGAAAAGGAAGGCGGCGGGCGTCACCCTGGAGGCCAGCCTGGGGGACGAGAAGCCCTCCATGCTGGGCTTTGACACGCTGATCGGCGTGCGTCCCAAGCTGGTGGTGGACGGGGAGGAGCTCACCGAGGAGGAGGTGCGAAGGCTCCTGGAGCAGACTGAAGGGTTAGCGCTGCTGAAAGGGAAATGGGTGGAGGTAGACCATGAGAAGCTGCGGGAGCTGCTTGCGAGGCTGGAGGGAATGCCGGGAGAGATGACCCTGCTGGATGCCATGCAGCTGGAGCTGGGGCAGGGGAAGGGACAGAAGGACGTGGGGGCAGCGGTGTCCAACGGACAGTGGCTGGCGGAATTCCTGACGCACATGCGCAAGCCCGAGACCATCCGGAAAGCCCCGGTGCCGAAGACATTCCAGGCTACCCTGCGGCCTTACCAGAAGAACGGCTATACCTGGCTGAACTACATGGACGGGCTGGGCTTCGGAGCCTGCCTGGCGGACGACATGGGGCTGGGGAAGACGGTCCAGGTGCTGGCCTATCTGGAGAGGCTGCGCACCCAGAACCCGACGGCCAGAGCCCTTCTGGTGCTGCCGGCTTCCCTCCTGGGCAACTGGCAGCGGGAGGCGGAGAGATTTGCGCCCGGACTGGATTTCATGCTGCTCCACGGACGCAGCGCCGGGGTATTGGAAGAGGAGCTGGCGGAAAGCCGGGCGTTCCTGACCATCACCACATACGGCATGGCGGCGCGTGTCAGGGGCCTGCAGGAAATCAAATGGGACTGCGTCATCCTGGACGAGGCACAGGCCATCAAGAACCCCGGCACCAAGCAGACCCGGGAGATCAAGAAGCTGAGCGCCCGGATGCGCATCGTGATGACGGGCACGCCCATCGAGAACGAGCTGATGAACCTGTGGTCGCTGTTCGATTTCCTGAACAAGGGGCTCCTGGGCACCGCAAAAGAATTCCATGAATACTGCAAGGGCTTAAACGAGCATCCGGAGGGCTACATGAGATTGAAGACAATGGTGTCGCCCTTCATGCTCCGGCGGGTGAAGACGGACAAAAAAATCATCTCGGATCTGCCGGAGAAGCTGGAGAGCGTGGACTATGTGGCGCTGAGCCGGAAGCAGGTCGTCCTCTACCGGAAAGCGGTGGCGGACATGGAGCAGATGATCGATAAGGTGGAGGGCATCCAGCGCAGCGGCATCATCCTCACCACCATCATGAAGCTGAAGCAGATCTGCAACCATCCGGATCAGTACCTGGGGCAGTCCGCCTATGCCATGGAGGAGAGCGGGAAGCTCCTGATGCTGAAGGATATCTGTGAGACCATATACGAGAAACGGGAAAGAGTGATCGTGTTCACGCAATTCAAGGAAATCACGGAATACCTGGCGGCGTTCCTGGAGCAGGTCTTCGGGAGAAAAGGACATGTGCTCCATGGCGGCACGCCGGTGGCGAAGCGGGGGAAGATCGTGGAGGATTTCCAGGGGGAGAAATATGTGCCCTTTATGGTGGTGTCCGTGAAGGCGGGGGGAACCGGCCTGAACCTGACCAAAGCCAACCATGTGATCCATTTCGACCGCTGGTGGAACCCCGCTGTGGAGAACCAGGCCACAGACCGGGCCTTCCGGATCGGCCAGAAAAAGGACGTGGTGGTGCATAAGCTGGTTTGCCAGGGAACCATCGAGGAGAAGATCGACGCCATGATCGAATCCAAGAAGGAACTGGCGGAGAACGTGATCGGCTCCGGCGGGGAGAAGTGGATCACGGAGCTGGGCAATGAGGAGCTGATGGCCATGCTGAAGCTGAGCGTGTAAAGAAGTCCGAAACTGCACACGGAAGAAGAGCCGGATATCATGGGATTGGCCGGTGCTTTTCCGAATGGCGCCGATTAGACAGACGGCATGGCGAAAAGACGTGAGCGGCGCGACGCATTTTGATGCTGCTGGGGCAGGCCCTGTAGTCGGCATAAAGGGAAGTCCAGGCCTTGGAAGGAGAACAGGATGAACAGATATTGGGAGACGGCAACGTATGAGCAGCCTACCGCGGCGGAAATCAAAAAGAACGCGGCAGAGAGCAGAAAAAAGGAAAAGAAGAAGGGCGCGGCGCTGGAGCCCGTCACGGTGCAGGGCAGGACGATCGTGCGCAACTGGTGGGGCAAGGCCTGGTGCGAGAACCTGGAGCGGTATGCGGACTATGAAAGCCGTCTGGACAGGGGCAAGCGCTATGTCCGAGCCGGAGCGGTGCTGGATCTGAAGATTCAGAAGGGAAAAATCCAGGCCAGGGTGCAGGGAACCAGAAAGGTGCCCTACAAGGTGGAAATCCGCATCAGCCCCCTTTCCGAGGAGAAATGCCAGGGAATCATCGAGAAATGCGGCAGCAAGATTGAAAATATGGAGGAGCTGCTGAACGGGAATTTCCCGGAGCAGATGCAGGAGCTGTTCCAGGGGAAGGACGGCCTGTTCCCCACGCCCCGGGAGATCAGCTTCAGCTGCAGCTGCCCGGACTGGGCGCTTCTGTGCAAGCATGTGGCGGCGGCCCTGTACGGAGTGGGAGTGCGCCTGGACGAGCAGCCGCTGCTGTTCTTCGAGCTGCGGGGGATCGATGTGGGGCGGTTCATCGATGTGACCATTGCGGGCAAGGTGGAGGCGATGCTGGCGAATGAGGGGAAGGGCAGTGATCGGATTATTGGGGATGAGGACGCCAGGGGGTTGTTTGGGGTGCTGTAGGATAATGTGAATGAAAAAGAGGGTTTCTTCGTAATGGGATGCTGGGAAACCGCGAAAGCGGTTCAGGATATGGGAGGCGTAGTATGGCAGCAAGGACTGTAGGAATCGGACATCAAAATTTCGAGCAATTGATTCAGGCGAACTGCTTTTATACTGCATAACGCTGAATACTGCCTAATGCAATCATGCGATTGAACCGGTCAGCGTTATGCAGTCTGATTTCACGGCAAGTGAAATCGTTAAGCAGTATATATTGACAAGACGGATTTCATCAGGGAATGGTGGGAGAATCAGGATGCCGTTACTCTGATTACCCGCCCCAGACGCTTTGGCAAGACATTGACGATGAGCATGCTGGAATATTTCTTTTCCGTGGAATGTGCAGGGAAGGCAGGACTCTTTGAAGGCCTTTCCATCTGGAAGGAAGAGCGGTATCGGCAGCTGCAGGGGACATATCCCGTCATCAGCCTTTCTTTTGCCAGGGTGAAGGAGACCACATTTCCGGGCGCCAGGACGCAGATCTGTCAGATTATTACAGAACTGTATGACAAATATGATTTCCTTCTGGACAGTGGATGCCTGAATGAGCGGGAGAAGGAAAGGTTATGCCAAAAAGGTCATCCTGCTGTTGGACGAATACGATACGCCCATGCAGGAAGCCTATGTACACGGTTATTGGCGGGAGGTAGTGGAGTTCTTACGGAGCCTGTTCAATGCCTCCTTTAAGACGAACCCTTATCTGGAACGGGCAATCATGACCGGAATCACTCGTGTCAGCAAGGAGTCGATCTTCTCCGATCTGAACAATCTGGAGGTGGTGACTGCTACGTCTGATTTGTATGCAGACAGCTTTGGCTTTACGGAACAGGAGGTATTTGCCGCGCTGGACGAATATGGGATGGGAGATAGGCAGGAGGAAGTGAAGAACTGGTATGACGGCTTCACTTTTGGCAGGCAGAGAGATATTTATAACCCCTGGTCTATTCTGAATTATCTAAAAAATGGTGGATTTGCCGCTTACTGGGCAAACACCAGTTCTAACAGCCTGGTGGGCAAGCTGATTCGGGAGGGCAGCCCGGATATAAAGATGACAATGGAGCTTTTGCTTGGGGATGGAATCTTATATACGGAGATTGACGAACAAATCGTTTTTGACCAACTTGATTACAGCCAGAGCGCTGTCTGGAGCCTGCTTCTGGCCAGTGGATATTTAAGGGTAGAGAGCTGTGAAAGGCCTCCTTACGGAAGCTGGAAGTATGGGCTGAAGCTTACCAACCGGGAAGTGAAGCTGATGTTCGAGCGGATGATAGACGGGTGGTTCCGCGACTATACGCCCCATTACAATACCTTTATCAAAGCTCTGTTGTTGGGAGATTTGGATGCCATGAATCTGTATATGAACCGGGTGGCGCTGGCTACGTTCAGCAGCTTTGACGCGGGGGTGAAGCCATCGGAGGAAGCGGAGCCGGAGCGTTTTTACCACGGTTTTGTGCTGGGACTGATGGTGGATCTGGCGGATAGATACAGCATTACCTCCAACCGGGAGAGTGGCTTTGGGCGCTATGATGTGCTGTTGGAGCCGAGGAATCCCGCCGGGGACGCGGTATCAAATACTTGCGGAAGAGATGCGATTATTATAGAATTCAAGGTAAACAATCCGAGAAAAGAGAAGAGCCTTGAGGATACGGTACAGGCTGCGCTGCAGCAGATTGAGGAGAAAGGGTATGATGCCGCGCTGCTGGAAAAGGGATTCCCGGCAGAGCGGATTCAAAAGTATGGATTTGCGTTCAGGGGAAAACAGGTGTTGATTGGAGGCTGAAATTGAGTCTGTGGGTGCAGATGCTGGGAGCTGTTCGGGGCGCTGCCGGGAGCCTGGAGCGGGGGTGCTTCTGCTCCGGGAAGCCGCGGAAGGGGAATGGTATAAAGGGAGCCGGGATGAAATGTCCCGGCTTTTTTGGTTTGCGCGCCATGGGCGCGCTCTAATGGGTGAAAGTCCCTAACACGCCTAGGCAACGAGGAAGTGTATAGCTGAACAGCAAGGGTGTCCATCGTGAGGTGGAATCTGAAGGAAGCTGTAGGCAAACCCTTGGTCCGA
>CAJTHM010000042.1 GCA_910576125.1 Lachnospiraceae bacterium
GCAGCATAATCCTATAAATAGTATACCTTATTTTCCGGCATAGCAACAGTACTATGTCTATTTTCTGTACCCATTTTTTCAATTTTGAATAATATCCACTTGTCAAAGTCCAATGCCAGAGTTTCGCTGGCAGGATCAATCAGAATTCCGAGAGATCATAAGTGTACTTTCTCGAAATTACCGATTCCGTAAGGCAAACGAATATCCGCCATGCCATATCCCCTTTCAGGCGGCTTTCTCCACAATCCGGCCGCAGGCGCCATATTTCCAATCAAAGTATAACATACCGCTCCCCATAAAGTAAACCGTTACATCATCTTTCATTGTCCGGCCTGCCCGCGTTCATGTCCGTATAGCAGTCCAGAAGCCCCACCGTCTCATTGGCCGGGCGGCCGTACATATTGCAGCACTTATGGGAGACCTCCCCGGACGCGCTCTTCTCATCGTCCATCTCCACGCTCATGCGGACCACCCCCATCCGGGTCTCCGCATCCAGGTGCTTTAAAATATCCTCTATCAGCTTCTCGTTTTCCTGTTTTCCGCTCTCCATCCCTATCCCTCCAGATTCAACCGCACAATACGGTGCTCCCGCACACATGACTGCTAATTTGTCTTCCACTGCTTCTCCAGGGAAAATCCCCGTCCCTTTACCTCGCTCACTCTGGTAATCACCATAAAGCTGCCGGGGTCTATTCCATGGACCAGCTTCTCCAGCTTGAAAAGCTCCCGGTTGGAAATGACGCTGAATATCATCTGCGTCTTGTCGTGGAGATAGCCTCCCTCCGCGTTCAGCAAAGTCACGCCCCTGTCCATCTGTTCCAGAATGGCGGCCCGTATCTCCTCCGACTTGCCGCTCATAATCTTCACTTCCGTCTGGGTCGTCCCGATCATCATGGTCTTATCCAGCATAAGAGCGGAAAGGAGCACGAAAAGCACGCCATACAGCACATTTTCCGCCTTGTGAAAGGGCGCCTGCATCATCAGGATGCACACGTCGAACACGTAGATGCTCACAGAGACCGGAATCCGAAAACATTTGTACAAGATCAGCGGCGGAATGTCCATGCCGCCCGTGGAAGCCCCGGTCCGGATCACGATTCCCAGAGAGATTCCCACGCCCAGCCCGGCGAACAGCGTGCACAGCAGGATATCCTCCGTCAGGACAAAATCTCCCAGGATACGGTCGAACATCTCCAGGGCCGCCGGAATCAGAAACGTGCTGGCCAGCGTGGTCACCACAAAGGCTTTCCCCAGCACAATCAGGCCCAGGAACAGCATAGCCAGGTTCACAAGAAACAGGAATCCGGAAACTGACACGCCTGTCAGATGGTTCGCCGCCAGGGCGATGCCCGTGGCCCCTCCGCTGACCAGATTGGCCGGCAGCAGAAACAGCTTCACCGTCAGCGCATATAAAATATTTCCCAGCACAATGGCCGTTATCGAGGAAACCGACCAATGTATCCGCATCTTATCATCCATACCATCCCTCCCTATTGCCAAAGCGGAGCAGGCTGCCAATCCCTGTTCTGCCCCGCTCTCGGTTCTTCTTCTCTGTCCGCATTCCCGGTTCTGCCCGGAATCCGTCCGCTCTGGCATTTATACTGCTTGACAGCTAAAAATTCCGGGTAGCCCGGCCTGTGCCTGATTCCGGATTCTAGGAAACGGCCACAGAGCCCTTTTTCATGGTATCCTCTATCTCCTCCATGGTCCTGGGTGTAATCGCAGACAGATTCTCGCAGCCGTCCTCAGTCACCAGGCAATTGTCCTCCAGCCGGAAACCGATGCCCCACTCCTCGTGATAAATTCCGATGTCCACGCAGAACACCATATTCGGCGCGATGAATTCCGGCCTCTCCACCACATCGTGCACGTCGTAGCCCACATGATGGGAGCCGCCATGCCACATATAAGTCCCTATCTCGTCCACGCTCCCCAGCACGCCGGCGTCTTTCAGCAGGAGCGCATTGTACCTGTGGGATTCCCTGTCCACATCCTCCATGGCCATTCCCGGCTTGATGATGTCAAACATATGATCAGAAGTCTTCAGGGCGCACTCGTACAGAAGCCTCTGGCGCTCATCGTACTTCCCGTTGCAGGGCCATCCCCTGGACACATCCGTCATCAGGTTGTCGTACCAGGCCCCAACATCGTTCAATATCATGTCCCCGTCATGTGCCTGCCCCTTATAAGCATAGTAATGAATGCAGAAATTATTCCTTCCCGCGGAAATAATGGACGGGAACGCCGGTCCCTGAGGCCCGTGCTGTCCCAGCGCGTAGTCGAAGACAGCCTTGTATTGATATTCATACATGCCCGGCTTGGATGCTTTCATCATGGCCACGATTCCGTCTCTGGTAATCTTCTCGGCCTCTCTTATGGCTTCTATCTCACAGGGCTGCTTGATGGTGCGCAGCCTGCGCAGGATGGCGTTGGCATTCTCTATCTTAAGGAACGGATAATCCACCGCCGCTCTTCTGCAAAGCCTGTGTGCAGGCGTCTCCCGGTCTCCCGGTTCCGCGCGGCAGGTGTCCAGATACAGATACCCATAATTCCCCATGGAAGCCAGCCTGTGGAAATCCATCTCAAACCCACCCACATAGGCCACATCCTCAATGCCCGACTGCTCCGCCGCCTCATCAGCCTTAATCCGCGCGCCCGTCCAGCGCTCTGTCATCAAATCCGGGGGCAGGATATAAATCCTTTCTTTTACCTGCCCCTCAGCGTCCTTGCTGGCCAGCAGCACGAATTCCTTGCTGTCCAGACCTGTCAGATACAGGAAATTCCTGTCGGTATAAAAAGGATACTGCTCATCATTGGTCTTGCGGACTTCTGTCCCGGAGAACATGACCAGCAGAGAGTGCGGCTTCATGGCCTCATATACCCTCGCTCTATTACCCTGGTGAAATTCCTTTTTCATTTCCTCATTACCTCGATTCTGTTTCCTCAATACCGTCAGCATTGCCTGATCTGTCCAAAACAAACAGATATAGCTGACGGTCTTTTATTGTAGTTTACTGCAAATTTTATTCGTGCGCAACACAAATTCGCTCCAGCACAAACTCTGCCTCTCCCTCAGGCACAGGGAGAGCGGCCCACTCGCCTCCCCGAATCACGGTATCGGTTCCGGCCAGGCGGTAGTCCCCGAAGTCTTCTATTAAAATGCGCACGGCCAGGCTCTCCTTTTTCCAGGGGCCGGATTCCGCTTTCAGCGTAATCAGGCTGCAATCCCCGCTTATGCAGATTCCGGCCGAAGCCCATTCTCCATGGGTGCACTCTGTGTGGATACGCCCCTCTGTTCCAATATAATGGAAACGTCTCCCCACGCCGTCATGGCATGTGACTTTCAGGCCCTCCCCCGTCTCCTCCAGGAAGCCTCCATAGCAGATTCTCCCGAAGACAGGATCCTCCGCCACCACGGTGGCCGCTCCTCTCAGGCCCCCAGGCGAATAAGAGAGAAATCCGTCGTATCCTGGCACATTTCCGCAGGCACTGAATACATTATAGAAAAGAGTATGTAGGAGGGCCTATGGGGAATCATTTATTGTGGAATGAACACTATAACATAGGAGTACCCATAATCGACAAGGAACACAAAAAACTTCTCAGCATTCTCAATAAATTGTTTGATTTTGGACAGAAAGAAGAAAAAAGCCATTTTGCCTGTCAGGAGGCGATAAAGTATTTTAAAGACCATGCCATCCAGCATTTTGCAGATGAGGAAACCTATATGGCCTCCATCGGTTATCCCGGGCTGGAAGCCCATAAGCGTATTCACAGGGATTTCCGCCAACGGATGCTGCCCGCCCTTGAAAAGGAACTGGAGCAGACAGACTACTCTGCCGCCTCCATCCACCATTTTCTGGGCGTGTGCGCGGGATGGCTGATCGGACATACCTTGATTGAAGACCATATGATCGTAAGCGGCGAGCCTATCAAACATTGGGAGAATCTGTTGCCCGAGGAGGAACAGGCCCTGATGGGCCAGACCATCGCCAGCCTGCTGCACAGCATGTTCCGGCTGGATTCGCGTCTGATCAGCAATTGCTACGCCGGGGAGAAATTCGGAGACGGAATCTACTGCCATCTGGTCTACAGCGGCAGCGACAACAGGAAAAGGGATTTCTTCCTGCTATTCGAGGAGCCCTTGATCGGCAGCACGATCGGCAATATCATGGAGGCCAATTCGGAAGCCACTGACACAATCCTGTCCAGTGTGGCAAAATACGCGGCAAAGCAGCTTGTGGAGCGCATCAGGCGGCGCTTTCCGTCATGGGAGATATTTGAAATGGCGGAGGAACATCTGCTGACTTACGAGCAGTTCTATAAAATATACACTGCGCAGAGTCCGGAATTCAGCTTTCTGTTCGACACAGGCAAAGGGTACTTTGCCTGTTGCATGTCCATTTCGGAGGCGCCCCAGGGCGGCATTTCGGCTGTCACAGAGAATGCCGTGGCTGAAATCGAGAACCGCCTGCGGCTTGACCCGCCCCTCGTCAGGCCGGAAAGCAGTCCGTCCGCTGAGAGCACCGCGGAAGCCCGGGCCCGCCGGAAAAGCAGGATACTGGTGGTGGACGATTCGGACTTTATGCGCAAGGCAATGCTGCACTTACTCAGCAGCGATTACGAAGTGCTGACGGCGGACTCCGGCATGTCTGCCATCAGGAGCATCACCCTTGCCCGGCCGGATCTGGTGCTGCTGGATTATGAGATGCCGGTCTGCAACGGCAGCCAGGTGCTGGAAATGATCCGCACCCAAAAGGACTTTTCAGATATCCCCGTGATTTTCCTGACCTGCAGGGTGGATCGGGAGAGCGTCAAAAAGGCCATTTCGCTCAAACCTGAGGGCTATCTGTCCAAATCCCTTTCCGCAGAGTCTGTCAAAAAAGAGATAGACCATTTCTTTGAAAAGAGGAGCCGGCTTCCCTAAAAACACAAGAGATCTTCAGCACAGAATCTCCCGGAATTTGCCTGTCCGCAATTCCGGGAGATTCTTTCCTGTCACTTTTTCTGATAGATGATTTTTTTCACCGTGCTGTTGGACAAGCCGAATTTCACAGCCAGTTCCTGGATTGACCTGCCCTCCCGGAACAGCATCCTGATCTGGCTGTTCCTCTCCAAATAAAACTTTTTCGATCCGCTGATTGCGCCCCATTCCTGCTTCGATTCGGATCTGGGGATATATAAAAGTTCACCTTCGATATAACATTGCACTTCCCGCAATAGCCTGGAAGGCAATATGTCCGCTGCATTCTTATACTGCATCTTTCCCGCTCCTTATTTATGTTTGATAAACAAGTGCAGAAACAGCAGATTATATAGTTTCAACAGCCCACGCAGAGTTCTATATAACTGCTATTCTGCATGGGCGCTGCCTTGTTCAGCTAAGAATCCAATCCGATACTCTTTTATATACACTTTCATATACATCACCTCTTTCCATACAGACTCATTATACAGGATAAACGGCCGATACGCCAGGGGGGAAAATGAATATAATTGTTCTCGGCAGTTCTTCAGCGATTCCTCCAAAAAAAGATTGCAAACTTCCATAAAGAGTTGTATAATGGATGCCAGATATGGCAGGAAAGGCGGTGAGAAGCATGAAGCGATACGAAGTTCTGATGGAGCGGAAGTTATTTCCAGGCAGCGATATTGTGCGCAGCTTCGGTTACAAAGTGGCAGCTTTAGGGGACAACTATGCCCTTTTGGGGAAACGGATTGTTTTGTGCGCTGCTCACCATGTGACGGGATAATCGGAAGTGCGACGGTTTTGCGATTGGTTATATTCTGAATATCGCCAATCTTCTGTACGGCAGATTTGAATGCGAAATGAGGGCCCTGTGCGGACAAAGGCAGTCCGTACAGGGTATTTTTGTGTCCTGACACATTCCTGAATGTTTCAGATAAATGCCGCAGAGACGCGGCAGAAAGGAAAGAATGAAATGATTCATAAATATATGGCCACTGCCCGGACAGCCATGCAGGGCAAGACGGGCGGCGGCGTGCTGTACATGGTTCCGGATATGGTGATGAAAGTGGTATATCTGGTGCCACTGCTGTTCATCTGGAAGATTCTGGCGGAAAGCGGGTATGAAGCGGAGATGTCGGCACCGCAGCTTTTGAGCTATACCTATGTCAACGCACTGCTGGCAGATTTGACGATCGTCAATACCTATCTGTCCGCCTGGGATTACGATGCCAGGAGCATGGAGATGTTCACCCGCCCCATGCCCGTGTTCGGGCAGGTGATTTCAAGAACCATCGGCGAGTGGATGCCGCAGCTGCTCCTGTTCTCGCTGCCCATGTTCCTGGCGGCGCCGCTTCTGGGAATCCGGATTCTGCCAAAGACGCTGTGGGCGCTTCCGTCTCTGGCTCTGTGCGTATCCCTGGGATTCGCTTTCGAGTTCCTGTTCTACTGCGTCACCATCAGGCTGCGCAATGTCTCCTGGCTCACCTATGTGATCAGGAGCGCGGTGGTGTCCTTCTTTTCCGGCACAGTGATTCCTTTTAAGATACTGCCCTTCGGCATGGACAGGTGGATGCAGTATCAGCCTTTCGGCAGTATGGGCGGGGCTTTTCTGTCATTGTATACAGGCAGCGCGGCGGCTTCGGAAGTGATTCCGGCACAGTTGTTCTGGAACATCGTGATATGGTTCGCGGCGGCTGTGTGGTTCCAAAAATCCAGAGAGAGGATGGTGAGTTTCGGTGGATAAAATGAAAAGAAAGACAAAGATTTTTCGGGGAATCCGAAGGTACTTTCAACTGTTGGGGATATATGCCCGGATGGATCTGGCCTCCCTGACCCGGGACGCAAAGTTCATGGCCATCGTCATCACGGCCGATATCGTCTCCAACATATCATCCATCATTGGAATCTTCCTGCTGGCATGGAAGTTCGGCGGAATCGGCGGCATGGATTGGTTCGAGGTTCTGTTCATGCTGGCCTACGGCAATATCGTGATGGGATTCCTCAACATGATGGGCGGCTGCAACGCGCTGTTTCCCAGCAGGATTATCGGCAGAGGGCAATGGGAACATATGTTCATCATACCTCTGCCCTACGGCGTGCAGCTGACGGTGGGAATCTTCCCTTTCACCGGCTCCAGCAGCCTGCTGTCAGGTATCGGGATGCTGTGGGTGGCTATGCGCCACTTGGAGACGACGCTGCCCTGGTGGTGGCCGGGGATGCTGGTCTTCCAGCTGATTGCCAGCATGGTGGTTGTGACTGCGGCTTCATACCTGTTTTCCAGCCTTGCTTTTTACGCGCCGGTACAGTGCGAGGAGATAGCCAGCACCGTGGTCTACAGCATGGAGCATACCAAATCATTTCCCCTGTCAGGCATGCCGGTCTACATCCGCTACCCCCTGCTGACCATATTTCCGGCAGGCCTTATGGCATGGTTTCCGACAATGATTCTGCTGGGGAAGACAACTGCTTTTGAGAATTTTTATCCGGCGATATTCGCGCTGCTGCTATCGCTTGCCGCAGCTCATTTTTTCAGGAAAGGATTTCGATATTATGTCAAAAAAGGGATTAACAGATATAGTGCCGGAGGACATCGCTCGTGAGAATCCGGCCGTAAACGCAGAGTCCGTGACCAAGTCTTTCACACGGTGGCAGAGAAAGGAAACCCCAGGCGGTTCCGACAAGGAAAATGATTCTGAAAAGGAAGCCCAGGGGAGCAGGAAAGGCATTTCATGGAAAGAAAGCATCAGGACTATCTTCCGGCAGGAAAAGAAGACCGTGACCGCTCTGGACGGCGTCTCTTTCCAAGTCGGGAAGGGCGAGTTCGTGGCTTACGCAGGGCCCAACGGAGCCGGGAAGAGCACTACTATGAAGCTGCTTTCCGGCATGCTCCAGCCCACATCCGGGACGCTGTCCGTGCTGGGCATGTCGCCGGTAAGAGACCGGATTGCCCTCATGAAAAGGCTTGGGGTGCTGTTCGGGAACCGGACGGAGCTGTGGTGGGATCATCCCGTGATACAGAGTTTTGAGTGGAAAAAGGTGGTTTGGGACATTCCGGACGAGGTGTACCAAAGGAACCTGGACATGGTCACCGAACTGCTGGACATGGGAGAAATCCGCAATACTTTTGCCCGGGAATTGTCCCTGGGGCAGCGGATGCGGGCGGATTTAGGTCTGATGCTGCTGCACTCGCCGGAGGTAATCCTGCTGGATGAGCCCACGCTGGGGCTGGACGTGGTGGCCAAGCGCCAGATGATAGATTTCCTGAAGCGCATCAATCAGGAAGAGGGCGTCACCATTCTGGTGACCAGCCACGATATGGATGACCTGGAGGAGATGGCCCGGAGAATCCTGATGATTTCCGGCGGAAAGCTTGTGTACGACGGCAGCTTTGACGGACTGCGCGAAATTACGGGAAATCTGACACATTTTACCGTCATCACAGACGGCAGACAGCCGGAACTTGCGGGCTGCAGGCTCCTTGGCGAACAGAACGGCGTATTTGAATTTGAAGTAGACCTGTCCCAACTGCCCATCCGGGAATTGCTGGGAAAACTGTCAAAAGCTGAGGGCATCATGGATATGGAAATCAAAAAAGCCCCCATCGAGCTGGTGATTGCGCAGCTGTACCAGACCTGGAAAAGCACATGAATTGCTGATTCGATGCAGCCATTTTCCAACAGCCCCAATGTGCCTCCTTTGCAACAGCAGAAAACGGAAGCCTTTGCCTTAGCCAGGAAAAGTGAGCTGTTCATATTCCCGCTTATAAGATTTCACCGGCCTTTCAGTGATTTTATCCGTTTCTTTTATGCTGCTGCAGAGAATAGGGGAATTGACATCGTACGCTTTCACCCTGTCCGAGACAATATCCGGGCGAAAGTTTGCGTAGCAGTAGATGCAGCCGTGGGGACAGGTGTCATAAGAGCCAATGTCGTCACATTTGGCACAGCGGCAATGCCCGCGCTGCCCGTCGCCGCCCACATCCAGGGACGCGCCTGTGATACGCTCTATCAGCGCCTTGTCAATACAGCTGTTGTGCTCAATTCCATGCCTTGCGAGATCGACCGCCTCCGCGCAGGTGGCAAGGGCAAGTCCGCTGCTTTTTCCGATGCGGGCAAGCTCTCCTGCGAAGCTGTCCAGTTCTTCCGGGTAAAGCTGCCAAAAACCCAGACGCTTCAGATTGCCGCTGTTTTTTGAGGGATAGATATCCACAAAGCTGAACACGCATTTCTCCGTATATCTTCCAAGCGCCGATGCTATTTTTTCAAAACTTTTCAGATGAGATTCCGGGGTATATTTATCAGAGAAAAGTATCGGATCATATCTCCAGATTATCCGCTCCCTGCCGATTCTTTCGGAAAGCCGCATGAACGTTTCCAGGCGTCTGAGAAGTTCCGGGACATACGGCTCCACCTCAACGCCATAGTCATTTATGGTAAACTGAACATAATAATCATATTCCTTTAGCTCATCCAGCCTGTCCATCATCGGAGCGGCGTTTTTCGTCCAGAATACAATGCAGTCCACCACTTTGGGGGAGATGCTGACTCTGCTTACCTGACGCGCGTTCATGGGATTTCTCACGCATACGAATCCCTCCCGGACGCGCTGGTAGAACCATTCGGAATAAAAGGCGGGGATGTCAGTCCGCCTGCTTACACTTAATATCATTCCTCTACTCCTTTCAGGATTTCCTGCGGCTTTCCGCCCTCTTCCTCCGGAATGGGCACAAACAGCGACACCGTACAGAGACCGGGTGTAAGCAGCTCCCACACCCGGCCTCCCGCCGTTTCCACTGCGGGCCGCGGCCCGCAAGCCCTATTTCTTCCTCACCGGATAACACACCTCCGTCACATATTCCTCCGGATTCTGCGTCTCATGAGGGCTCACATGATAGATATTGAACGACAGGCCGTTCATCTCGTACCCGTTATCCTCAATCCATTTCGCCACCGCGCTGTTCACCTGGCCAATCTGCTCATAGCTTCCCCGGTAAGTAGCGCTGGCAATCTGTACTGGCGGCTCTGTCTTGAACTTCACATGTCCCCTGTCCTGATAGTTTCCCGCCACGGACTTCTGCACCTCCACGTCCACATTCCGCTCCTTATACTCCCCGTCATGGAAAATCGCCATAGTATAGCAGGGGCTTCCATCCTGCAGATGCATCCCCGCCGTCTCCTCCATCAGCGTCTTCCACAGAATATGTTCCGAGTCATACCCCGGAATCACCATCCTCACACTCGCCACATACCGCTCCGGCAACGTCTTCAGACTCACGTCATATCCCATAATGCTCCCATCCTTTCTCAGCCATTCAATGGTGCTGTCGATCAGCCGCATCTTCTGCCGCATCTCCCGGTACTGCGTTTCCATCTCGTCCCGTTTCCTGACCAGGAACTGCTCCAGCTCCCCGCCGTCCGCGTATTTCTCCAGGATTTCCCCGATTGCGGCCACGCCGAATCCCATACTCCGCAATGCCTGAATCCGCCCGGCCCCCAGAAGCTGGGACTCCCCATAATACCGGTACCCGGTGAAGGAATCCACCATTTCCGGCTTCAGTAGCCCGCATTCGTCATAATGCCGCAGCATGCGGATGCTGATTCTCGACAGCTTTGAAAAATCGCCTATTCTTAACATTGGTTTCTCCTCACATATATGTGCGTTCCTGAGCTCAATTCCACTATAGAGTATGCCACAGTGTGAGAGTCAAGGGCTGATTCCAAAAATTTTCCCTCCAAAAAATACAGGCTCAGTTCCTACTGGTTCCCACAATCACCACAAGTGCAACATGCCTTTTCCATGTTCAGGAAAAACTTCGCGGAAAGCAAGTCAATCAGACCCCCTTTCTGTCTATAGTCCGGTAAAGGGACAATGCTTGCCGAGTCCACCTTATAGGATACATTATATTGGGAATATCGTATCTAAAGTCAAAAGTTCTCGCTTAGATTCTGCCGCCATTCAACATCTTCCATGCATCCGTCTCTGTCATTTCATAATATTTCTGTAGTTTGCCTGCAATGGCATCCTCCTCCGTGCCATCGTCACGGTTCGATTGGATGAAGATGCGGATTCCCTCCGCCTGCTCCTTCTTCCTTCCACTCTTCTCGCCTTTCTCCCAGCCGCTCTTCTCGCCCTCCATCCTGCTGTCCTCCATCATCTCTTTAATGGCCTGGCACATGTTATATCCCTCCCCTTCCTTATACTTTTCCTGATGCTCCATAAACCTTTTCACTCCCATCAGCACGCCCACCGTCCTGGCCGTCTCCTCATCCATCTTTCTGTAGGCGGCGTCCTCTTCCAGCAGACGCCTCAGACCCGCCTTATCTTTCCTTAGCGGCAGCAGCGCGAACACAATCCCCAGGGATGTCCGAAACCCCGTACAGTCCGCAGCCTCGTTGGCGCACACAAGGCGCATGGGATAATCCGCGAACCATTTCTCCCATTCCCCTTGCGCCTCCTCAGAACCCGCCGTCCCAAAATCCACCATATCCCTCAGACACCTTGGCCCATCCCATTCCTCCACGCCGTGGTACAGGCATAACGTGTACACAGGCGCGATACGGTCTTCCCTCCGAAACCTCCCCAGCCGCTCCCCGGCATTGGCGTAGACATGCTTTTCCCCGGCTTCTTCCGCCGCATGATTCCTCCGCTGAATCTGCTGGACCTGCTGCCCATACTCCCTGCAGTCATATTCCATAATCCGCCAGGGCATACAGTAACTGACATCCCGCTGTGCCTCCACGGTCAGTATCTTCAGCCATCCGCCAGACTCCAGCCGCCTCTTGATGTCCCGTATCCTCTGCCCGTCTTTTCCGCCTTTCCTGTCCTTCCCGTCCGGAGCCGCCGTGTACACCTCCGATGCCTCCCGGAGCTCCTGCGGCTTCACCACCTGCATTCCCCCGAAGCAAAAGCAGTTAAACAAATCCGCGAAACGTGCATCGTCTTCCAGATAAGACAACAATGCGTCATTTTCCATCCCCATAGTGCTTCCTCCTTGTCTTCCAGCAGGAAACGCCGTCAAAGCATCGTTCCTGCCTATTTTCTTTTTCCGTCTTTCTCTTTTCTCAGTGATAAACAGCAGAAACGCTATTAAAACTTAGAATTACTGAAATTGAAAGTTTGTGGAACATGTTATCCACATTTTCAGAATAAAGCACATGGCGGATATTGTCAAGCAGTATTTGGTTCTCAGCGCAGCAGAATATATCTCATATCGTCAAAATCCTTCCCCAATTGCTTTGCATGGTACCGGCTTTCCCTGACGAACTGAAATCCGCACTTCTCTATGACCCGCTTCGACTGGCCGTTTACAGAAAAATGTCCTACCGTCAACGCGTCCAGCCCGCAGATGTCGAAACAGAATCCAATCACCGCCCTCACGGCCTCCGGCATCAGTCCCTGCCCCCAATATTCCCTGGAAAGCACATAGCCAATCTCCTTCACCTTCAGATCCCTGTAGGCCTCATCCTCATTGGCCCAGGAGGGGTGCAGCCCCAGCGACCCGATGGCCCGGCCGGACTCCCGGTGCACCAGGGCGAACACATTCTTATGGGACATGAAGTCCTCCAAAATACTCCTGGAAACCTCGATAGACTCATGATGCCTCCAGCCCGCCATCTCCCCCACGCCCTCCACAGAGGCATATGCATAGAAATCCTCCAGGTCGCTTTCCTCCCAGGGGCGCAGAATCAGCCGCCGGGTCTCTAATACCGTATCCGTAATGTCAATCTGTATGTCCATTTCATTTTCCTTTCTCCGGTTCCGGCCTTTCCCGCCATCGCCTGCACGAGCTATCTGTTTCATGTACAGGCATGCCTCATGGGCATATGATATACTTTCCTTTTGCCCTGGCCTTGGGACTACTCAAAATTTCCTCCAGCTTTTCCAGCCCATAAGTCCCGTAAATCATGCTGCTCACATCCAGGCGGCCGCTGTCGATCAAATCCAGCGCCCGCTTCTGGGTATAAGGATTGATATAGGACGCTTTCAGTTCCAGCTCTTTCTTAAATATCTCAAAAGGCTTCACCGCAATGGTCTCCTCCGGCTTCGTCAAGCCGAACATCATCACCACCGCCTTGTTCCCGGCAATGTCGATAGCCTGCTGGATGGTGGAGGGACGGCCCACGCACTCGATGACCGTATTCACCCAGGTAAAGCCAGCCTTTTTCAGCTCCGCTTTCACATCCGTCTGCAAGGGATTGATGCAGACATCCGCCCCCAGCTTCACCGCCACCTGGCGCTTCTCCTCCACAGGCTCCAGCAGCGCAACCTTTGCCGCACCCATGAGCCTGGCCAGCTGCAGCATCAGCAGACCTATCATGCCGCCTCCGATGACCACCACCTGAGAACCCGGCTGAACCTTGCACATATCGATTCCATGGAGACAGCAGGCTGCCGGCTCCGCCATAGCGCCCTGCTCAAAGGAAGTCCGCTCCCCCAATCGGTACACCTGCCTCTCATTCACCGCGCAGTATTCCGCAAAGCCGCCGTTCACGGTAGTCCCATATCCGATCATATGCTCGCAATAATGAGCCACCCCATTCCTGCAGGGCCCACATGTACCGCAATAACAATTAGGATCGATGCAGACCCTGTCGCCCACCCGGCAGGCAGCCACTTCCGCGCCCACGGCTTCCACCACACCGGCGAACTCATGCCCCAATATGGCAGGCGGCGTCACCTCTGCCGCACCCTTGTCCCCCTCATAGATATGCACGTCCGTCCCGCAGACCCCGCAGGCTTTCACCCGAATCAGCACATCCTTCGGCCCCACTGGGGGCATCTCGTGCTCCTCAATCCTCAAATCATGCTTTCCGTAAAATACCGCGCTTTTCATCATTTCCGCCCTTTCCGTCTGTTCTGCAGCAGCCAGACACCTTATCATATCCTCTGTTCCTTATAGTTTACCATAAGCCCAGCTTTCCGAAAAGGACATATACAAAAAAAGGACGGAAAAATCCGCCCTCTCCAGGTATCAAAACCTCAAACATCTCCTACCTCCCCGTCACCTGGTACCGCATGAATGCCCGTCTCCCCAGAAACGCAAGCCCAATCCCCAGAATCACATACAGCATCGGAACCGCCTGCCAGGGCATCAAAAACTTACCGAACAGGCCAACCAGCCGGGCATTGAAAACATTCCAGTTAGCAATAAAGTTGCTGGGAAGATAACTCCATGCCTGCGCCAGAATCCGCAGATGCGCCGGCACGTTCACGAATATACCCAGAATCACCACACCCACCACAAAAGAAAGCGTCCCGATACTGCTGCGCAGCAATTCTGACAGCGCCATTACAAAGGCCGCAACGAAAACCACAGCTATGCCCATACAGGCATAATAGAGCAGCACGGCTCCCCCGACATTCAAAGGCGGGAAAAATCCGCCGCTCACCAACTGAAAATCTGCCGTAAATCCCTCGGCCCCGTAAATCCCAAAGGCAATCAGAAATGACAGCCCAGAAAACAGAATCGACAAAGCCAGCGCAAAGGTCAGTCCCGCCAGAAATTTGGCCCAAAAGGCTTTCTGCCTGCCATGTCTGCTGCTCAGAATCAACTGATCAGTCCTGCGCACATGCTCCTCCACGAACACACCGGACAGGCAGATTGCCGTCACCACAATCGCCAGCAGCCCTATGGTATAGCCGCAGTCCAGCAATCTCCAGTACCCCTCCTTATACCGGAACTCCACCGGCCAGGTTTTCCGTTCTTCCTGGGCCAGCCAGAAATCTTTCTCATCCTGGGACAATCTGCAGGAATCCGCCTCCCGCATCAGCATTTCCAGATGCATGTCGTACAGCTCCCTCTCGTCCGCCTCCCACTGCCTGGCCTCCTTTGTCACCATGTCCGTAGCTATCCTGATATACTGGAAAATCGCGCTGTAAGGACGCGCGTAAGCCTCATACTCCTCTGTCTGGGAATAGCGCTCCACATCTTTCGGGATGGTTCCATAAGCCGCCATGGTCTCCTCCAACAGCTCCTGATTGATGATTTTTCCCTCCAGGGCTTTCTGATAGGCTTTGTCTTTCTGGAATGCCTGGTACATGGTCTCCGTCTCGCCATCATCCTCATAGAGGATATCAAGTACAGTGCCTCCCACAGTGGCTGCAATCATGACCGCCGAAATCGCCATGCATATCCAGACCAGCCTCCGTTTCACGATTTTTTTCCATTCATATCGATACAATGTCCATATCTGCTTCATCTTTCCACCTTTCTGTCCGCAGCAGCGCATATGCCAGTCTGTGCTCCTGCCGCATGCATGACCGTTCGCCTTTATTGGCCTGGCGGATCATTCACATCCGCTCCAGATAAAATGCCTCCAAGTCCTCCTGATTCTCCCATGGGCCCTGATGAATCATCTGGCCGTCTTTCATCATCAGGATAGTGTCCGCGATATGCTCGATATCAGAGACGATGTGGGTCGAAAGCAGCACGATATTCTCTTTCCCCCACCGGGCGATTACCTCCCGGAACCGCACCCGTTCCTTTGGATCCAGGCCTGCCGTTGGTTCATCCAGAATCAACAGCCGAGGCTCCCCCAGCAATGCCTGGGCGATTCCAAGGCGTTGTTTCATGCCTCCGGAATATGTCCTGACTTTCTTCTTTCCCATCTCTCCTAAGCCCACCAGCTCCAGCAGTTCCGCGGACTTGCGCTTTGCCTCCGCTTTGTTCAGCCCTTTCAGGGCCGCCATGTACAGCAGAAATTCCTCTCCGGTGAAATCCGGGTAATAGCCGAAATCCTGCGGCAGATAGCCCAATTCTCCCCGATATTCCTCTGTGGCCACATCCATGCCGTCCAGGGAGATCGATCCGCTGGTAGGCTTCAGGATGCCGCACAGCAGGCGCATCAGCGTAGTCTTCCCCGCTCCATTGGCACCCAGCAGCCCATAGATTCCCCTCTGCAGTTTCAGGGAAATCCTGTCCACGGCAATCTTGCTGCCATATTGTTTTGAAACCCGGTCAATCATCAGCTCCATGTCAGTTCTTCCATCCTTTCCATGCTCTTCTTCCATTCACAGGCCGCTATGACGCATAATGCGGCCGCGGCCCACAGCCACCAGCCAAAGTTTCCGCTCTGCCACAGCCAAAGGCCTGTGCACTTATCTATCACTGGCAGGATTCCCACGATTATAGCCGGTCCAAGGCAGGCATAAAGCGCTTCCCTGCCCCGTATTTTCCTGACCAGCCACAGGGACACGGCATCGGTCAGCAGATAGGGAGTCAGCAGATAGATTCCTGTCCGGAATATCGGCATTCCCTCCCGGTATCCGCACAGAGAAACCAGACTCAGTGTCCCTAAATGCACGATTCCCAGCACACCCACCCGCGCCAGGAGAACGCTTTTTAAGCAGAATCTCGTTGCCATTTCCAGTTCTGCCATGCCGCAGGCTTCTGCCCGGACATACTCTGTCACAGAGGAAATTGCCAGAAAAGGCATCAAGGCAGAGAGCAGCCACAGGATGTCTTTGTCCAATAGGGGCCCTCCCGCCAGCGCCGTCAGAAATACTCCAAGAGACAGCGCCCACACCCATTTGCGGATATAGGAGGCCTGCTGTAAGACAAATTGGCAGCTGCTGACCCGCCTTTGCCGGATGCCCCGCAGAAATGTTTTTTTCCGCCGGGGCGCCGGCGCTTCAAACGCTTTCTTCAGCGCATATGACCAGTCTTGCCGATTCTTCCATATCGATTGCTTCTGTTGTGATTTTCGCCGCAGTTTTTTATCACCGCTCATACAAAATCCTCCTCCCCCAGCTTCTCTCTCAGGCATTTCAGCGCTTCCTTTGTTCTGCGATAGACAGAAAAACGAGAAATTCCATATATTTTTCCGATTACATCCACCGGGACTTCGTTGACATACCGAAGCAGAATCAGTTCCCGCTCTTCCTCCTCCAGTTCCAGCAGCGCCTCCCGGATTGCCAGCACTGTCACCAGGCGCTCCTCCATGCCGCCTCCCTCTTGACATTCCGCCTCGTAGGAATCCATGTCCTGCCCCTCTGCATCAGTCCCCGCTTTACTCTCTCCCCGGCGTATCTGTTTCCTTGCTTCATCGATACAAAGATTCCGCGCTATCGTGTACAAATACCGCAGAGCTTTTCCCATGCTCTGATAACTGCCGCTTCCCAGGAAACGGAGAAAGGTCTCCTGAGTAATGTCCTCCGCCGCCTCCCGGCTATGCAGCTTAAAATAGCAGTAACGGTAAATCCTGTCATACTGCATTTCCAAATCCATGTCTCTGTCCGCGGACACGGCCTCACTCCCTCTCTTCACTGTGAATAACGAATCCGGCCCATACAATGTGCGCGGATTCTCTGAAAAATGAAAAAAGCCCTAAGCTGATATAAGAATACCAACTTAGGGCAATTATTCAAGACAAATCACTGCTTTCGGTTCCTGTCCTTAAGCAGCCTTTTTCTTTCCAAACAGAGTCTGGATACCCTCAATCACCAGGAGAATCGCAAGCATGATCAACAGCACTGCCAGGATGGTCTGTGCGTAAGGGCCCCAGTCCGCCCCGCCTGCCGAGATGATGCCCACCTGGTTCTTAATGGTGATGGCAAGAGAGCAGATTGTCACGATGTTCATGAACGCCATAGGGAACAGGAACATCTTATTATTTCTGCCGATATTTCCAAGCCATGTAGCCACGGCCAGCAGGCCCAGTCCGGCCAGCAGCTGGTTCGCGGATCCGAACAGGCCCCAGATCTTGCTATAGCCTGTCATTCCAAGCAGGATGCCCAGAATCACGGTAAGGCCAGTGGCAAAATAAGGATTTACCAGCACTTTCTTATAGCCGTCCTTGACGTCGGCAGGCGTCTGTCCGGGCTCCAGCCAGAACTCCTGGAACATGAATCTTGCAAGCCGTGTGGCCGTGTCCAGAGAGGTCAGGCAGAACGCGGAATATGTAAGAATCAACAGTGTGTACAGGATATGCTCCAGCCCTGCCAGACCGGGGATGGCGGCGACCATGGCAGCGATGCCGCCTGCAAAGATATCCGTGGCACCAGCCGTGTGGCCGGTCTGTCTCGCGTAAGCGATGGCGCATACCGTCAGAATAGCCAGAGCGCACTCCAGCAGCATCCCGCCGTAAGCGATGGGCTTCGCATCCTTTTCCTTATCCAGCTGTTTCGAGGTGGTACCGGAGGAAACCAGCGAATGGAAACCGGAAATCGCGCCGCAGGCCACCGTAGTGAACAGGATGGGGAACAGATATTGCATACCGTTTCCATTGTCCACGGCAAAGCCGGCGAACGCGGGGAACAGCTCAGGGTCGATATTGGGATGTGCCCCTATAACACCGACCAGCGCCACCGCCAGCATGGCATAAAGCAGGAAAGAGCTCAGATAATCACGGGGCTGCAGCAGAATCCACACAGGGGCCACAGACGCGATAGCGATATAAATCCCTACGATGATCATCCATGTATTGGTGGAGAAATACAGGGGATGGAAATTCATGCCGACAGCCATGATGACTACGATTGCCGCAATGCCCAAAATCGTGGAGATGCCCATGGACATATTCCTGCGGTATACGCAGAAGCCGAATACGATGGCTATCAGAATGAACAACAGCGATACCATGGCAACAGACGCGTTGGACGCGCTTGCCACCTTGTCAAGGACGCCTGCCTCATCATACTTTGCGCCGAAAGTGGATGCAACGATGGATGCGAATGCAGCCACTACCAGAATCAAAGTCAGATAGGCAAAAATCAGGAACAGCCTCTTCGCCCTCTTGCTCATGTTGGCGGAGATGACTTCGCCGATGGACTGCCCCTTATGGCGGATAGACGCATACAAAGCGCCGAAATCATGTACGCCGCCAAAGAAGATGCCGCCGATCAGAATCCAGAGCACCACCGGCACCCAGCCGAACATAGCCGCGCCGATAGGACCAGTGATAGGGCCTGCGCCCGCAATAGATGAAAAATGATGTCCCATCAGGACAGGGGTCTTGGAGGGCACATAGTCCACACCGTCCTCCATGGTATGGGCAGGAGTCTCTTCCTTGCTCTCGCCCACGCCCCACTGCCTGCACAGCCATCCGCCGTAGAGGATATATCCACACACAAGAATGGCTATGGAAATCAGAACCAGTACTAACGTGTTCATAAAACCTTTCTCCTTTTCCTTTTATTTAGTGATAGTACATTTTTCAAAATTTCCTCCACACATCTTCCGCTCCTGTTGGTGGTGATGCGGTTCCCTTCAGAAACCTCCAGCACAGCAGCGTGGAAGTCCATCCACCCATGCAGGGAAAATCGAAAACTTTTGTAAATGCGGCATTTCTTCAATGCCTTTCTGGCCTCCTCCTGGCAGGTGTCGCATACGAAGACCGGCGTGATATAGGTATACATATGTCCCGGCCCGATATTGGCACGCTTCATGCCGTCTTCATAGGCCTCGTCCCGGCAGCGCTCATAGATTTCCCGGGTGAGGTGTTCTACATCGAAGAGGTAGACGAATTCTTCACAATTGGCGGACCATAGATTGGCCTGCCTGGAAAGCACATATTTTTCCGAATGTTCAAAAAACTCACAGATGGCTGTGAGAGGCTTGTGTTCTTCTTCAAACATCGTTATGTTAAAATAAGCCCGATAGCCATCCAGCAGCCTGGCAATGGCAGTCTCTCTGGTATATTGCATAAAAACGTATAGATTCCTTTTCCAAATCGTCAATCACTGAATATTTTTCGTATTATATCCCAACGTTATAGTTTTTTCAATGATTTTTTATAACTAATATATGATTTTTTATAATCTGTTTATCTTTCTAAAGTTTTCTAAAGAATTTACCGCCACAAAATATCTGAACATCAAGAAACCGCAATCCTCTGATTCCTCAAAGGATTGCGGTACTCAGTCTGAATGCCGTCGGCTTCCAAATTCTCATTGAACTCTGCCAGGGCTTCATCGCACTCAATCTATTTGATTATCCCGGCTTTCTGCGCATATTTTATATACGCTTCTTTATTGAAAGGCACCGCCCATGTCACATAATGGTTGCGACAGCTCCTGCCGTCCACAGTCCACTCCATTTCATAGAACGCAGTCCTGCCGTTTGTATCCAGAAGCCCAATCTCAATGGAAGAATCTGCAGGAAGGAGTACGTCCGCCTCCGAGACCACCCTGTCGGCCGTGACATCAGACACACGATAGTGCACGCGCTTCGCCGCAGAATAATCATTTATGCCCATCAGGCGCACACATGCATTCTCATCCGGCTCATCGCACATGAGCGCCACCATCTCCTGCGCTCTCCTGATATAGCCATACGCCAGCTTCTTGTCAAAGTAATAGTCCACCACTGCATCCGAGAACTGCGGACATCCGTCGATCACATTCCACCAGATGATTCCCGTTCTGCGCCACTTTCCAATCCTGAATCTCTCGATAAAGTATTTCTTTGCCTCTGCCTGAGAAATCTGGCTCAAACGCGAAAATTCCTCGAGATTTTCAGCGTCTCCTCCAAACAGAACCCTTATCTGCTCCGCCATCAGTTCAATCCTGTAGGCGTAAGGCTCATCCGGCTTGTCCGTGGGGTTGGACGCATGCAGCAGCCACTCTCCATTATCAGTATAGGGCCACAGCGCCTCCTCTGTGATAAATTTCCGGACAGACTCTACGGAAGGACATCCGTGATACCCCGTTTCCGACGCGAAGTGAGCCGTTGCATTCCTGTAGAAATCCCCTTTATAATAGTCTCTCGGTCCCCAGAGATGCTGTTCGGGAATCATAGTATCACCCGCTTTGTTCTCAAATGCAGCTTCATCGATGTAAGGAGAGCTGGGCAGATAATCCCTCACGTAATCATTCATGCGGACTGCCTGACGGATGACACATCTGGTATTCCGGTTCGTATTGGGATCGACTCTTCCGCCTGTCCCATACCAGAAGCCCTGGTCGTTTTCATTATCCCCGGACCAAAGCGCAAGACACGGATGCTGACGGAGCCTTCTTATCTGGAACACCGCTTCTTCCTCCATCTTGCCCAGGAACTCCGGCGTCTCCGGATACCTTGCACAGGCCTGCATAAAATCCTGCCACACCAGGATGCCGAGCTCATCGCATAAATCGTACAGCACATCGTCATCGTAATATCCGCCTCCCCAGGCCCGAATCATATTGCAGTTCAGATCCGCCACCAAATCCAAAGAAGGCTTAATCCGCTCTTTTCCCCTGGAGGGGAAAGAATCCAAAGGAACCCAGTTCGTCCCCAGTATGAACGTCTTTTTATGATTCACAATGAAGCAGAACTCTCCGTTCCCTTTCTCATTGGTAAGGCTGGTCCTCTCCAAAAATACAGTGCGGATACCTGCCCTGAATTTTTTGGATCCATAAATCTTTCCATCCTTTACCAGCCTCGCTTCGACATCATACAGATTCTGCTCCCCGGACCTTCTGGGCCACCAGAGCCGCGGACTTTCAAGCCCGATTTCCAGACGTCCCGACTTCGACCATATATCGGCCTTTTGGAAGAAGCGTGAATCGCCGCAAGTCCCCTCGATTTCCACTGAAAATCCCATGTAGGGCAGACTGCCTATTTCAATCTCATAAAAATATTCCAGCCGGCAAGAACTATAATCTTCTGCCAGACTTCTGGTAAATAAATAGCTCTGCCTAAATCCGGCTTCGGGCTTTTCCACCAGGCGCACGTCTTTCCAGATTCCTCCCGCGAGCATCCTCGGAAAAATATCCCATCCGAACATATAAGGGGCTTTCCGGATATAAAGACCGTCCGCCCCAAACTTTTGGGCGCATGTAAGCAATGGATAGTCATAGTTCCTTGCTTCGACGGCAATCGGAATGATATGCACGAAAACTTCATTGCATCCTCGCATCAGTTCTTTTCCGGCAAGCTGAATCGTATGGCCAATCAGCATATTATCGACTTTGAGAAGTTTTTTCCCATTCAGGTAAATTTCGGCAACTGTATCTATGCCGTCGAATTCGAGCATATAAACCTTATCTTCTTCCGGCTGAATCTCAAATTTCTTTCCATAAAACAAATGATTCATTTCCCGCTCATGTTCCAGAAGAAGATTCTTCCCCATGAACGGATCGGGAATCAGCTTGTTTCTCTCCAAATCAAGCTCATAGTTGCCGGGAACAGTCCCATCTATCACCAGAATCCCACTCTGTTTCAGAGCATCCGCCCCGGTAATCTCCTCACTCAGGCTCCTGTACTGCTCATCCGTGCAAATGCCAAGTTCCCATTTCCCATTCAAATCCAATATAGCTCCCATTCTTTCCCTTTCCGCCGCCATGGCAGCAATCCGCATCTACTGCATTACGAAAAACTTTCCTATTCTAGTACAGAAAAACACCGATTATTTCTAACCGATGCCATGCAACAATTTCATTATGGAATTTTTGAAAAGATTAATCAGCTGATACTGTAATACTTTCCGTGCTGATGTTAAGCGCTTTGGAAATGGCCTCTGCTATATCTGTCCGCAAGGTATCATTTCCAATACTGCCCTCGGGTGCAGTAATCTTAATGTCGGCTCCGACAATCCCGCTTTCCGAATAACTTATATCTACTTCACAATCCCAAACCATGCCCGTGCGCTCAAGTATCAAAGCTAATTGCTTTTCCATATAATTATACATTTTCTCTTCTTCACTATTAGTGAACTGATCTGCAAAATCTGCCTCTTCTCCTCTGGATTTTCCGAAATTCTGAATCACTATGCACATCATTCCCAAGAGAAGAATACAGACACCAATTCCAATGCCGAAAGACCACTTTTTATTCTTCATTATTGCCATTCTCCTCTCTAACATCCAGCACACGCATCCGCATTCCGTCAGTTTGCATTGCGTATCCCGACTCCTAAGAAGCTTTTACGAAGTTTTAGTTCTTAAAATATCCGCTTTGGTATCAAGGAACGTCTTTGATTTTATTTTTGTATTCTACTATATTCATTTTAGCTTGTCAAGCATCCCCCTTGTAGTCATGTCTGACCCCTGACACCCCAGTCTCGATTCTGGACAGCGCCTGCAGGGAACAGATGCCCTCGGCCAGCTCTTCCTGCGTCAATCCGGCTTTCCGCCGGCCTGATGGGCACAAAGGGCTTCTACGGAGCCGGGCACAGGGGAGCGTTATGCAGTCCAATCAGTTTCTTCAATACGCCCGTCACAGCCCTACTCTCCCTCCGGAATGCCCGGTCAAAGCCCCTCTTTTCCACCAGTGTATCCTATGGGAAAATCTTTTTCTCTCTTTTCAGGACATGGGAAATTATGGTACAATATCTAAGGAAAGCATCTGATTTAGGGCAACAGAAAAGAATAACTTGTACAAAAGATAAAATGCCCTAAATCTGATGCTTTCCGATTGTACCGGGCCGCGGGGCCTGAAGGTGCGGGTATGGGGATTGCTTTTCTC
>CAJTHM010000043.1 GCA_910576125.1 Lachnospiraceae bacterium
CCGGATGGGCGCTTGCCCCCATTATATCAGGTTTCTTGCTAACTCACAAATATTTCTTGACGGTATCGCCGGTTCCGTCTGGATTGTGCTTTTCCTTTCCTCTTTTGATTACCTCTAATTAGCCATGACCTGTTTCATGCCCTGGCTTTTCGCGCCCGGATTGTCGTTGCCGTAGCCTTCCATGAGGTTAATCACGCCCCAGATACCAAGCCCGGCTCCAAGTGCTACAACAAGGGTCTGCAAAACGTCTACTGCGCTATTGAAAAATGCCATAAATATATCCTTTCTGCCGCGTCTGCGGCTGTCCGGCAAGCGGACAAAAGGCGGTCAGCATATGCCGCCGCACAAAAAAACCGCCCTCTGATAAAGGCGGCTGTCCCCGCGCTGCGTAAGTTCTGCGGCGCGGCGGTATTCAGTTGTAAGGGGTGCGGCTCCTGCCGCTGTGTACTGCGCCGGAAAGTAGGGGCGCGTATCATGTAGCCGGTATGGATAGATGTGATTGCTTCCATTCCTCCTTTCGGTGTCCCGCTGTGCTGCCGGACGGGTATTATTCAGACTTGCGGGAAGTGAATAGCTTGCATAGCAAGGTGTTCGCTTCCCGCAAGTTCACAAAGGGGTAGCTGCCGCAAGGCAGCGTAGGGGAAGTGTAGCTTCCCCTGTCCCCCGGCGGTCTGCCATGCTGTCACTGTTGCGGGATAAGCCCCCGGCGCGTGACATACTCCGTTGCAAAACGGCGGTGTTCCGCTTCCTTTTCCCGCCAATACTCCCATAATGCAGCGTCGGCGGCTTCCGCAACATTCATTAAAAACCGTTCAAGCTGCTTTTGTTTTTCCTCTGCGCTACGTTTCCTCATGGTCTGCGTCCTCCTGTAAGTCTGCCGCGTCAATCTCGTAATAGTCAAAAACCTCGTCGGGCTTGACAATGGCGGGGCGGCGTCTTAGGTGCTTTTCCATGTCAAAGACGTTCTTCGGGTCTGCGTCGGACAGGTACTTGTATTTCGGGTGCTTCGTTATGTCGAATTTGTCCGAAAAGAACGGGCGCACCCCGCGTAGCTGCAAGATACATTTCCCTCCGTCCATGACTGCGATTTCATCTTCCGTCATAAGCTGCTTTCCCAATTTCTGATAGTTCAGCCCATGCGAAAGCTCCCGCCCCCTTGTTTCGGACGTGTTAAAGCTGTCTATCGTTTCTTTTCCTAAAATTTCCGATATTTCTTTAAGGGTGGTTTTCTCCTTGCCGCCCAAGAAAAGCGTGGTGTCGCAGTTGCCGACTATGGTATCGGCGTTGTCTTTGTAAATGGCTTTTAGCTGTGACTGGCTCTGCAAGATGATTGACGCGGATATTTCCCGGCTCCGTATCGTTGCAATGAGCTTTTCAAACTTTGGTATCTGCCCGATATTCGCAAATTCATCAAGTAAGCACCTAACATGGACGGGAAGCCGCCCGCCGTATTCATCATCTGCCTTGTCACAAAGCAAGTTGAATAGCTGTGTGTAAAGGATTGAAACGACAAAGTTAAAAGTGTCGTCGGTGTCGCTGATGATGACGAAAAGGGCGGTCTTTCTGTCGCCTATGGTGTCAAGCTCCATTTCGTCGGTTTCCATAAGCTCCCGCAGCTCCTTAATGTCGAATGGGGCTAACCTCGCGCCGCATGAGATAAGTATGCTTTTTGCGGTCTTGCCAGTGACGTTTTGTAAAGGACTTTTTAATCAAATTCACAGAAAATTTACATTTGAATGGCTAAGAAACAAACTGCTCAATAGTCTAACCGAAAAATCGCACGAATTTTGTAGAAATGTGGGCATACTTGTGATAAAATAATTTTGTCATATAGTCCAACAAATGGAAATAGGTGCTAGGTTGCAGCTACAATGCATTACTTTTATGAATCACAAAATATGAAGGAGATGAAATTATGGCTAAACGAGTTTATATTAGTGCTGATTATTCGTTTGATAGTGGTGATAGAAATGTCGTTGCTGTTCTTAATCAATGGGGTACTGATAATTTGCATAAAGTAGATTTTATAGATATGGCTAAAGTGGTTTCTGGTAGTATTTCAAACGATCCTGATTGTCGTCCTTGTGACTTAAAACAGGAGTTTAATCAACAGATAAATGCGTCTTCTGCTGTTATTTTTGTGGTGGGTGATATGACCGCCTATCGTAAAGCAGGCAGTAGCTGTTCACGGGCAACGGAAGAAAGGTTAAACTGTAGTTGTACTCCATATAAGCATAATGCCAATGGTTCCAAAATGTGCAAAGTATTTCAAACCTTTTCACGAGAAGAAGATAGTGACGTTGGCAACATAAATTCATTTTCATATCTTCGCCATGAATTTGAGCAAGCCAAAAAACGTAAAAAACCAATTATTGTGGTTTATAATTCGTTACGTAAAGAAACAAGTTGGCTCCCTTCATACATGAAAGATTATGAATCAGATGCACAGCCTTTTTGGATAAAGAATTACCTTGGTGAAAAAGTTGGTAACTACACCTACATAAAAAGGGTTCTTGGATATGCTTAAATTTTTAAGAAAAAGTGGTACATGGGCACTGAGCATAATTACAGTGATTTTTACGTTTGTTCCTGAAGCAATTTTTGAGAAATGTAAACTACTTCCATTTTTCTCTAATGATATGAATATTGTATTAACTCGTGTTTTGTCTTTTCTTATCGTGCTTTTATTGACGATAGGGATAAGTGCTCTATATTTATATCGTCGAAAAAAGATTTGCATAAAAGGAAACAATTATAGTATTCAAATTGAATATGGCGATTTGCTTGAAATGAGGAATTGCAAAAAAGTAATTACCTTTGATGAATGTTTTACGACAAAGGTAGGTGATTCTCCTTCAGATGTAAAACCAACTTCTATATGTGGACAGTACCTTGAAGAAAATCCTATACAAGATATGCAAAATTTAATTGATAACGCACAGCTAAAACCCATGAAAAGCAAATCAAAATATCGCAACAAAGTTAGATATGAATCTGGTATAATACTACCAAATGGCGAGTATTTATTGATGGCATTTGCAAAATTAGATAAAGACGGACTGGGAAGATTTTTTTCTTATGATGAATTTCTCGAATGTTTATCGTTGTTCTGGAAAGAGATTGATAAATATTATGGGCAGAATGATGTATGTATATCTATATTAGGCTCAGGACTTACTCGTATAGGTGACACATCTTTTACTAAACAAGAATTGCTTGATATAATAATTGGGTCGTATAAATTAAGTCGTCATAAAATAAAATTTCCCAATAAGTTGCGTATTGTATGCAAAAAGAGCGAAGATTTTTCCTTAAATAAAATTGGCGAAAACGTATAATAAAATGCAAGACTATAACAAGTAAATATGTTTTTGTTAAACAAAAAACCGGGAACCTGTTTTTAGATTCCCGGTCAGTACCATTTATGCTGTCTGTTCCGCTTTCAGTTTTTTTACTTCATCAAGAGAAAGTCCAGAAATATTCGCAATTTCTTCCAGAGCATATTTTCCAGCTGACAGCATACGAAGAGCGACCTCTTTTAAAGATTCACTTCTCATATCTTCCATAATTTTACACATCTCGCTCACTCCTTTCGGATTCTCTTTTAGATATCGTGTTCGGTTTGCCATCAATTCAAAATTCATATCATCTGCTTTGGTACAATTAAAATCGTGCATGAGTTTTCCTATATCGGATTCTCCACGATATTCACCATTCACATAAAGGATATGCTCCCCATCTTCAAAAGATTTACCCGTTGCAAGATTGATTCTCTCAATCGGGTAAACAGCTTCGCCCTGACCATAAAAATCTTTTTCAATAATAAAAATTGTATATGTGTCCGGTAACTCTTTAAATTCCTGACCTGAATGGAGATTTTCTATATCCATTACGCTTGAATGATATCTTGCCCTGTGTGGGTCTGCTCCCTTGTCCTGCCTCTGGACTTCTAAATCATATTTTTTCCCATCTGAATCCGTTCCATATGCGTCCAAGCAGATAGAACGTGCCCCAGCCAGCCTTTTCATATCCTTCTGTGTTTCACAATCAGTAATAATTAAATCCGGTTTATCAGTGATAATGCGTAACACAAATTCAGCCAATGGAATGTTATCCTTGAAAAGACAACGCATAAAGTCATCATCGATTGGCCTTAACAAACGCAAACGTTGCAAATCTTCCTGATGTTGCTTATCCGTCACTGTCAATCTTCCCACCTGCTTTCCCTTCTGTTTTCGTATCTCCATACTACCATAAACCTCCTGATTTTACAAGCCGGGAGCCAGCGCATTTCTGATTCCCGGCCTGTTTCTATTATCGTTTTTACATCTGCTGTATCTCATTTTTCAGCATACGCTTGATTTTGTCGCTCATGGTTTCCCTGCTGGTCTTACTGAAATGAACCCTCACAATGTAGGTAGTCCGGCCAATCTTCTTCACCAGTGCGGGAGCGTCCTTATCTGGTGTCGTGGTGGTAATGTCCTCTGTGATTTTCTCGCTGCCCATAAATTCTCCTTTACATACAATCAGGTTTTGTTATCCCTTACTCACAATCTCTTTCGCCGCCGCTTTGGTCGCTCTGGCTCCTTCCTCCCGGAAATTTTTACCGGAAAAAAGAATCGGCGCACACCGTTCCAGTATGCGGTCATAAATCCTTGCGTGGGCAAGGTCTGGCGGGTTCTTGATTTCTTCCAGTTTCAGGTTTGTTGTGACAATCAACGGCTTCTTACTCCGATATCGGCTGTCAATGACGGTGAACATCTGCTCCATGGCATACTCGGTACTGCGCTCCACTCCTAAATCATCAATGACAAGCAGGCTGTAATCGTCCAGGCTGGCGATAAAGGCCGCCCTGTCCTCGGCAAACACGCCGGTCAGCCGGTTCAGGATAGACGGGAAATTTGTCATCAGAACCGGCACGTCACGGTCAAGCAGGGCATTGGCAATACAGCCAGCAAAAAAGGATTTCCCGGTTCCCACGTCACCAAAAAGCAGAAGGCCGACATTGTCCCGGTATGCCTTCTTCCAATGCTCCACATAGGCATGGGCTTTCTCCATGACGGGATTCTGGCCGTTATCATTGGCAAAAGTGTAATCATAAAGGTATCTGTCCTGAAGCCCCTGCGCCTTCCGGCGTTTGACACGCTCCATGCGTTCCCTCTGTTCCTCCAGGGCTTTCCGTTCCTCCTGCGCCTTCTGCTGGCAGGGGCAGAGGCAGCGGGGCATGAAATAGCCGGAGCCTCCGAACCTCGGCACAACGGTCTGGCGGCTGCCATGGCATTTCTTACAGTGGATAAGCCCGTCAGCCGGTTCTATGTATTCGTCCCCGGCAAGCGCCATATCCCCGGCGGCCCGGTCAATGGCCGCCCGGACTTCTGCGGTAATCTCAATCATATGGTTTCTCCTTCCTCTACGCTGTAATCCCGGTTCCGGGCAGGCGGTTTCTCCTTCTTTTTGTCGGCGTTCGCCCAGCGCCGGATTGTGGCGGCGTGGTTTTTATATCCTTTTCCGCTGGATTCCATGTACTCGGACAGCCGCTCAATGTACTGTTCCCAAAGAGAGGGAAGTTCTGTTTGGAGTTCTGCCAGTTCTGCGGAAGATAGAAATACATTCCGGTATCTCCCATAGGCGTGTGTCATATCCCCCTCTCTATTCTCTATACTCTTATCTCTAATCTCTTTATCTCTATACTCTAATATAGGCGGACATTTGTCCACCCGGCCATTGGACGGACAAATGTCCGTTTCCCCGGACGGGAGCAGGTTCTGGCGTTTCAGCCTCATACGCTCCTTTTTCTTCCGCTCCCCCTCGCTGGAAGACTGGCCGATCAGCAGCTGGATGTCGCTCATGTAATAGGCCCCGTCCGTCAGTATCTCCACAAGCCCAAACTCCTGGAATATCTTCAAAGCCCGCTCCACCGTGCCTACCTGATGCCGGGTAAAGGTAGCTATGGTCTGCACGGTATGGGGCAGATAGTCATTCAGCAGGAGTACGCCGCTGCTTTTCAGCGACATCAAATACATCTTGAGCAGGAGATTGGAGTACAGAAGGCCGTCCTGCATACTCTCCAGGATGACCATGGTTTCGCTGTTATAAAAATTCTCTTTCAGCTTGAGGTAATAAAATCGTCGGTTCTCTGTCATTTAGTTGCTCCTTTTGTTCTGAATAGCTTTTTTAAGCCTCTGTACGCATTTTAAGGCGGCTTTTGGGGTGTCAGTGATAAAAAGTATTGCCTCCCCTCCGACACGCTCCGAAAGTGCCTGATTTACAAGGTTTTTTCCGCTTCTAAAGCGTGACATAAGCGCCTTTGTTTCCGTTTGCGCTCTGTGGCGTGTTTCCGCTTCATACGGGCGGCACATTCCCTACAGTATTTCGCCCGGTTGGAGCCGGGCAGGAAAAGAGCGCCACACTCGCTGCACCGCCTGCTTTCCAGCCGGTGGTAAAGCGCCGTTTCCAGCTGGTGGTCTAAGGGCAGCACCGCCACACGGAACCAGCGGCAGAGCAGGGAGTGGGAAATGCTCTGGACACAGACGCACCCGTCCCCCTCGTCAAGCGCCATACACTGGCCGTTGTCGTAGTTGCAGCACTCACGCACCAGCCGCCTCGCCCTGCGGTACTGCCGGTAGTCCATGGCCGGGATTCGCTCATGCCGCCTGTTTCCCATATCTCACCTTGCAGCGGCACAAAGACGGCTGCCCTTCCCTGAAAAGGAAAACTGGCTCCGGCGCTTTCGCCCCCGCAGGCGCTGGCGGCGTGGGCGGCACGGGTATCTTTACGGTGATGGTAATTGTCATGGTGATAAACTGCTGTGTCATAATTCCTGTTCCTCCTTCTTTCTGGCTGGTTCATTTTCCGTCCTGGCCAACTGCTCCGCTGTCTTTTTCAGGTTCTCCACCGCCTTGATGTCCTCCCGCATGGCTTTCATTTTCTGGTACTGTACCGATTTCTCCGCTTTCAGGCGGTCGGCCTCGGCCTGCCATTTCTTCGGGGTGATTTCTTCGCCGTTAGCTTTCAGCTTTTCCAGATACCGGACGGCGGCCTCATATAATGCCAGTTCCGCACTGTGCTTCTGCTCAAACTGCTCCTTTTTCTTTCCCGGCTTCATCTTGTCAAGCTGGCGGCGGGTTCCTTTGTTCCTCTCGTATTTCTCCCACATGGAGAGATGTTCGTCCAGCACTTTAATACGCCGCTCGACGGTGACAATCTTCCCACGAAGGGAATAGTAATCTTTGTTCATGGCGGCCACTTTTTCATAAAGCTGCTCCATGGAAGTAATGTGGTTGCCGTTCAGGAAATTGAACAGGGCAGCGCTTTCTTTCAGGTTCCTTATCTTCCCATACCGGGAGCCGGGTTTCCCCTCTGACAGCTGTGCCTCGTAAAGCTGCGCCATGATACTGTCTTTTCTTTCCGGTTTCCCCGCCTGCTCCTTTGTCCATTTATAGAGCCGGGTAATCCTTGCTTTAATCTCCTTTAGCAGCTTATTGTCGGCGGCAATCTGGCGATTGATATTTCCCTTCTCTGTGGCAATGCCTTTCCGCTCCATCTGGCTAGCGGCAACGCCCAGATGGATAGAAGGTATCTTGTCAATGCCCTGACGCTCGTAGGAACGATGGTCAATCCGTTCCGGCCTGCCCGCCGCCTCCAACGCTCTGTTGGCGTAAGCTGCCCAGGCAGCCCGCCACCTCTCTACATTTCCCTTGTCGTTCCAGTCGGTGGTGTCCTCCCGGTGGTTCTTCCAGCCGCCTTTGCCGTTGGGGATTCGCTGGCCGCTTTCGTCCAGTTCGTAGACCTTCCGGCATTTCGCTCCCCACTGCCCGTCCTCCTTTAGCGGCCTGATGGTGAGCATGACATGGAAGTGGGGATTTCCGTCTTTCTTGTCATGGATAGAAAAATCCGCACACATACCGGCGGCGACAAAAGTATCGCTGATGAAGGAGCGGGCAAGCCGCAGCTGTTCCTCCCGGTTTAGTTCTACCGGCAGGGAAATCTCTATCTCACGGGCAAGCTGTGCGTCACTGGTCTTTTCAACCATTTCCACGCTGTTCCAGAGGGTGTTTCGGTCTTGGTACTCCGGCGGGGCATGGGGTGGCAGGATAATCTCGGAATGGACAACGCCCCTCTTTCTGGTGTAATCATGGGTAATCCCGTCCCATTCGTTGGTCATTTTCGTTCCGCTCCGGTAAGCGGCAGCGCCCACGGCAGACTTGGCCTTACTGCGCTTGATGATTTGAACGGGCATATGAAATATGGCTATGGCGGTTCGCCTCCTTTCGGGTGGGATATATCAGCTTCGCTGGAAAGGGCAGACGCAGGGCGGGTGTCCTTTCCGGCGGAGCGCACAAGGGGTTTGGGGAGTGTAGCACCCCATTGCGTCCAGAGGACGCCACGCCCCCGGCAGGGCGCACGCACCGGAACGGTGTATAAGTGCGCCGTTGGATTTTTAAGATTGCTGTATACCTTGGCTTTCAGGCTCGTTTTTCAGCAGCCGCACAACTTCCGGCAGGCGGGAAATGGCGGATAAAAATGCTTTGGCTTCCTCGCCGGTCATGGCGGTAGTGGCAGGGAAGATACTTTCCAGGATTGCCCCATGCTCAATCAGGCGGCGTGTCCTGGCTTTCCGCTCTGCGTCCGTTTTCCGGTTCAGGAGAATCTTCTGGCGGTTCTCTAACTGGCGGATTTCTGTCTTTACTTTTTCCTGCTGGCTTTTCAGCTTGCCTATATCTGGCATTTGTAATCACCTCCTTTCGGGCGGTAAAAAAGACAGCCGTTTCCGGTTGCCCTGCTGTGATTTGGATTCTGTTGTCTGTCACCGTTCCTGCGCCGGCGGCTTCTTGTCCGGGTAGAGTTTCCCGGCCATGACAGCGGCATGGTTCCTGATTCTGATTTCTCCCCGGTTCTCACTGGCTCTGGCATTCTTGTAACCCTCGTCAGAGAGGAAAAAGCGGTATCGCTCTCCGGGGAATCCCATCTGGCTGTCACTGTTCAAAATATCCACCGTTACCATATGCCTTGTTTCCGGCAGGAACCGCTCCATACCTGCCAGGTCATGCCCCTGCAGAACCGGCTCCCCCTTCCCGGCTTTGGCAGCGGCAAGCCTCTGGCGGATAGAATTATCCCGCTTTTCGATAAAGGCGGCCCGGTTATCCGCAATAAACCGGCTGCACTCCGGCTCCGCCAGTTTTTCCAGTTTCCGTATGGTATTCCAGGCAATCACTTTTGAGAGTAAATCGTCCTTCCTTTCCAGAACCGGCACAATCTCTTTCAGCCCGGCAAGGGTTTCTTCCTTCGTTGGTGCGGCATACTGGTAGAGCATTTCCAGTTCGCTTTTGGTAAAATTCATTTGCCTTATTCCCTCCACTTCTTTTTCTCAAAATAGTTCCGCATTCGTTTTAATCCGCTCTTAACTGTCTGCTGTACCACGGATACACTCACGCCTTCTTCTGCGGCAATCTCAATCAGTTTTTTGCCAAGTATGTAGCGGGCATGGATACGCCTCGCCTGTATGTCCGTCAGACTACTCATAGCTTCGGACAGATGTTCCAGTGTGGCAAGGAAAAGCTGTTCTTCCTCCTGTTCCAGCAGAATCTCCTCCGGGGATTTGGCGGTAAAATCAAAGGCACAGTTTTCAATCCCGTCCTCACAGTCAAGGGAATAGTACGCCTTGTGATACCAGATTTTATGGGTGCGGTTGTTTTCCTCCCTCCGCATAAGCAGCAGAGCCTCGGCCACCTCGTCCGATACCTCAATAAATGTGTCCGTGACAAAGAGCGGGTAATAATACTTTTTCAGGTTGATTGTTTTCATGGCTAATCTCTCCTAAAATGCGGAGAGGACAGGCAGCGGTTTCCTGCTTGTCCTCCCCGATAATGTGATAGGGAAAAAGTTCCCTTCACTGGTTAGCCCGAAAACAGTCAATCGTAGGGTCTGTATCAGAAAAATTTTTTGATTTTCTTCCGTACCTCCTCAATGCTGTCCTGTATGGCAGCTTTGGAGCAGCGGCAAAGTCCGGCAATCTCGGCATAGCTTAAACCTTCCAGTGCGTAGAGCAGGAACCGGCGGCGCTGTGCCTCGGTGCAGAGCGCAAGGGCGGCTTTAATCTCCAGCATAGTTTCTTTCCTGCATACCCACTGTTCCGGTGTCTGATAGTAGCAGGAGCGCCCTTCGGTGAGGATTATGTACTCGTCAAACTCCCGACTGTCCCAGTGCCGCCGCTTCTCATGGGCAAGGTTTTCTTCCTTGTGGTCTGCTCTGTCCAGGTATTCGTATACTTCGACTGTGACCTCCACGGACAGGGCTTGTCCGTCTATGTTGATGGTGACTTCCATCCGTCTTTCCTCCATTCAGATTTTTGCAAAGGTTTCTGAACGGAGTAGGGCGGGGAACGGCAGCCTGGACGGGCTGGCATTTGCTTTACCCATAGGCATATAAAAACACCCGGCTGTGAAATGCAATCGGGTGTAATGGAACTGTGAACAGTATTTAATTGACTTGACAGTGCATACTTATGGGTAAAATATCCCCTGGCCAGGATCAGGCTTTTTTTGATAAGTCAATGACCGTCGGATTTTGTCGATACAGTATGTGCTTCATGGCGGCTACCTCCTTTAGCCGCCACTTTTTGCAGTAATACCGCATCATTCCTTGAGAAGATAAAAAAGAAACGGCGGCTTTGATTTCTCAAAAGCCGCCGCGTCAAAAAGAGCGTGTGAAAAGACCTCTGCTGAACGACGGCTTTTTTTCTTTTGCCGTCGTGCGGCAGATTTTATTTCTATTCTTTTCCTATATGCTAAACGCTAATTTTGTGGATTTCATAAAGATTTGAAAAATAATGAGCGATACCGCAGTACCGCCCACCAAATTTCTAATATGGAATTTTTATAATGACCTGCGCCCCCTTTGTCTTATCAGAATTTTTTAATATGAGCTGCCCGTTATGCTGCTTAATAATGCTGCTCGTAATATATAGTCCCATACCGAAGTGCATATTTGAGGTTCGGCTCTTATTCCCCATGAAGAATTGTTCCTGTGCATGATGTAGGGCTTCCGGCGTGAAGCCGCTTCCCTCATCTATTATAGAGATTTGCAGAAAGTCGTCCGGCTTTTGCACCTCTACATAGACTGTCCCTTTTGGTGGAGAGTAATCTAACGCATTGCCTATCACATTCATAATTGCTCGTTCCAGCAGTAATTTATCTGCTTTGAAAGTTCCTAAATTTGCTCCTATTTCCATGTGTAAACAAATTTCTTTTGTAAGGCATAATGAATTTGCCTGTGCTTCAATCTGTCCCATATAATCAGCTATGCAAAATTCCTCCAAATTGAGCTGATACCCGGCTACTGTTCGGGATATATCAATCAGCGTCCTAATATAAACGCCCATTTGCCCGGAGCTTTCTGTAATATACCCCGCATATAAACGCTGTTCGTCGTCAAGCTCTGTTTCGCTTATCAAGTCGATATTTCCTTGAATGACAGTTAAAGGCGTTTTCAAATCGTGAGCGAGTGCCGCGATCTGTTCCCTTTGTAATTGCTCTGCGCTCCATTGTTTCTCTAAAGATGATTTTAAGTTATTTTTCATATCAGCGAAAGAGCATAACACATCTTCAAATTCTTTGATTTTTGAGTGTCCCACCTCAAAATCAAGATTTTGTTCTGCCACTTTTTCTGTTGCTTCAAAAAGTGGGGAGAGCTGCGCCCGCATATTTTTTGCAAACTTCGCTGTTAATATCACGCAGACCGCGACACAGTTTATCCCCATGAGGATATATAGCAGAATTTCTGGTGAGGGAAAATGATTATAGAACCATTCATCTATAAACTGTGAGCCAATGTAATATTGAAGCACCACATATTCATTTTCGCGGGTAACAAATAGATATTGCTTGTTGAGGTTTTCGTTTATCTTTCCAGATAGAGCATACTCCATAGCCCTGTCTAAATCGTCGCCCTCTAAAGACGTTTCCCGCATTTGATAATTCTTATCCAATACGAGGTATTTGCACCCCATAGGAAGCTGCACATCTGTTAAATCCGGCGTTGCGGCAATAATTGGAACAAGATTTTTTGCGCTGCGTTCTGAATAATCCGCATAAGTAATAAAGCCTATTCTGGTTCCGGCAAGGATAAGACTAAATGGAATAGCTACCGAAACCATCAGCCCGATCAGCAGCATACATAAGAATTTCCAAAAAGACGCTTTCAACGATGTTGTTTTTTTCATTCCCATTTGTACCCTATCCCCCAAACTGTCGCTATCGGCTGAATATCCAATTTGCTTAATTTCGCCCGGATATTTTTGATATGGGTGGAAATAGTAGAATTATCACTGTCGCCCTCCAAGCTGAAAACAGCTTCATAAATCTGTTCTTTTGAAAATACCTGTCCTTTATTTCTTGCAAGGTATTCACAAATCAGATATTCACTTTTGGTTAGAGGAACAGGTGTATTGTCTACCCGTAGCTCCTTTGCGGACAAATCAATTTTTATCCGTTCAAAGGTAAGGGCGGTATGCCGTTCCCTGTGTTCCCGGCGTAAGTGGGCATTTACCCTTGCCCGTAGCTCCGCAATGCGGAATGGTTTTGTCAGATAGTCGTCTGCTCCCAGACCAAGCCCGAATGTAATATCATTTTCCATTGTTTTAGCTGTCAAAAAGAGAATGGGACAGTCCACCAATGAACGGATTTTATTGCAATAAGAAAATCCGTCCATATCCGGCATCATAATATCCAGTATAATCAGATCGTATCTGTTCAGCTTATCAAGCGGAACCTGTGCGGCAGACGTATAGATAGTAATGAAATGTCCATCTTTTTGCAGCCCATTTTTCACAAGCTCTAAAATAGGTCGTTCATCATCAACCATAAGGATTGCTGCCATAGTGTCGCCTCCTTTCGTTGCTCTTTTCATATTATAGTATAATCCGCAAGGGCAGAAAAGCGGTCATTTCTGCGCTGCAATATAGTAGCGGTTATTTATTTTTACCGCAACCGCTTCTGTTTTATCCGTACCGTAAATCTCGTAAACATCTGCGTAAAACCATTGTTCCCGCCCCTGTCCGGCGTTTTTTCCGTTCCAGTCAATCTTGTTCAAATCCTCTTTGGACAAAGGGCGTTTCGTTTCCGTATCGAATGTAACGCTTTCCGCAAGAATATCAATCCAGCTTCCTAATTCATCATTTGAAACGGTATCAGAGGTTACTTGATAAATAATCCCGTCACAAAGAAGCTGCGTTGCATTTTCGGGATTGATTTCAAATTTGCCACTCATAGACTGCTCTGTGTCCTTGAAGTCAAAGACCGTATCTGTGTCTTTGATATTTTCTTTTCTAACAGCTTTGTGATACTCTCCGTTTACATCTACGATCAGATAATCGTCAGCGTTGGGGGCTGCGTACACATTCAAGAAAGGGATAATATAAGCAGCTTCTGGGGCTTTGTCTGTTAAATCTGCCAACGTCCGAAAGGTAGCGGATTCTGTATTTTCTTGAAGCAATACTTTTCCTGTTTCGTCTACCGCCACAAGCTGCCGGATATATCCAGTCCATTCCCCAAGCCCACCATTAGAAACGCTATCCTCCAAAATCGTATAGTCGTTTCCCTTAAAGGAAAATTGCGTCACATTCTCTGCGTTCAGATAGCATTGCTCTTTATCACTGGAATATTCCTTGATTTTTTCCTGTAAAGAGCAGCCCGCAAGAGAAAAGCATACAACAAAAACAAGCAGCACGACGATAAACATTTTTCCGTTTTTATTCATAATTTTTCCGTCCTTCCCAATGAGAAAACCATAATAAGGTCAGCAACAAGCCGCCTGTTGTTAATGCTGCAATCCATATTTTTTCCGTTCCATAGTTGAAAATTTGTTGGCCCAAAATATCCTTTACCCAATTCATAGACCATGAAAAGGGAATATACCTTGCTATGCCTTTTAGTTCGATATTGCTATACAAGATACATTGCAGACTTTCAAATACGCCCCAAAACAGGGATAACCCTAATCCAAATTTGAAGCTAAGGAACAGGTGCAAGATATATATTATCAAATTACAAAATGCCATCCCGGCGGCGGCTCCGATCAGCATTCCAAGCTGCACTGTATCAGCCATTCCCAAAAGATGTATGCCTACCACAAATAGCAGGCACAGAAAGAATAATGCAAATACCCCAGAACCATAAAGATAAGTTAATTTTGCAAGCATATTTTTGTGTCGGTTCGGTACAGCAAGCAGCGTTTGGAAGTGTGAAGCCTTTTCTTCCAGTGCAACATTCAGACCGACAATAACGCTTATCAACAATGGAAAAAACGTTGTCGTAATTTCTAATATCATTTTGAGCTTTTTACTATCTGCTGTGCTGCCATACTGGGAATAGTAAGCAAGAAATAACAATGCCCCGATAGCAGGTATACAAAAATGGATAGCCCAAAACGGTGTATGCTTCGTTTTTACCTGTTCAGAACGAACCGCATAAATAAAACCCATTTCCACCTACCTCCCTTTGGAAAAATCCTTTGCGTCGGCATAGGACAAAATAAGGAACAAGAGTATTGACAACGAAATGGAAATCATAATGGCTATAGAAAATCCACAATTCCCCGCATAAGTTCCGTTTATTTCAATTCCCATAAGCGGCTCTGCCAGTTTTGCCGCCCAACAATACGGTACAAACCACCATGCTATTGTATTTCCCAATGCGGTAGCAGTAGATAGAACAATCCCAAGTATTGTATTTAACACAATCGGTACAAACATTCCCGTTTTGCGCGCTAAGTACAGACACAAAGGGATTTGCCAGACAGACGCAAGGATAATCCCGATACTTCCTATAATGCTGTGTAAAAGGGAGTATACTGCCGTGGCCGGAGCAATGATATTACTGATAGAAATAAGCAATGCTAAAAATATCGCTGAAACAAGCAGTTTTTCGACTAAGATAATGCCCTTGGCAAATTCAAATCTTGAAAGGTTCACAGGCATAGAAAATACCGAATAGTATTTCCCGGCGCTTTCTTCTTTTCTGTGTGACAAAGAACACAAAATTGCGATTGCTCCCGGAAGCAGGAACGCATACCACCAGTAAAGTGTCATGTATTGATACCCCATAAATCCACCCATAAGCCACGCAAAAATAGCTGTGATTAGTGGAACAATGAAAACCAGTTTGCTCAATATTGTCCTCTTGAATTTCAAATGTTCTGATTTCAGATAGTTCATGCCTTAACCCTCCCTGTGATTGCTTTTTGCAACGTCCATAAAAAGCTGTTCCAAATTTTCGCTTGCGTTCAATTTTCCCTCATATCCAAGAACGCCACCCGCGATAATGCCGATATGGTCGGCTATCTGCTGCACTTCTGAAAGAATGTGGCTGGACAGGATAACCGTAATACCTTTAGCCGGAAAAGAACGAATAAGTTCTCTAAGTTCTTCAATCCCAATCGGGTCAAGCCCGTTGGTTGGTTCATCAAGTATGAGCAGTTTCGGGTTGTTTAGTAATGCAACCGCAATTCCAAGACGCTGTTTCATACCAAGAGAAAACTGTCCGGCTCGTTTCTTGCCTGTTTCCGTCAGTCGGACGATTTGCAGCACTTCGTCAATCCGCTTATCTGTCAGTCCTAAAATAGTAGTCCTTACTTTCAGATTTTCATAGGCAGTCAAATTTTCATAAAGCGGCGGCATTTCAATCAACGCTCCGATATGGTTTAAGTCGCTGCGTTTCCATGCGTGACCGTCAAATTCGATATTCCCAGAGGTCAGTTTCAAAATGCCCGTAATCATTTTGAGCGTCGTAGATTTCCCAGCACCGTTCGGTCCCAATAGTCCATAGACAGAATTTCTTTCAATGTTCAGCGATATGTTGTTTACGGCTGTTTGCCCGCTGAAAGATTTGCAGAGGTTTGTTGTTTTCAAAATCATTTCCATAGTCTGTACTGTCCTTTCTTTTGATTATGGGAAAAGAATAGCTGATATTTTTGAAGATTTCATAAAGAACACAAAATTTTCTCGATTACATTTTATGAATTATTTTGGCTAACTGATAGAACAGCGTAGACATATCCAAGAAGAAAGGTGAACAGTAAAATGTAATAGGGTGAATAACTATGGCAAAAAGACCAGTACCGAAATACGACTTCAAGGCTTTTGGGGCAGCGATAAAGGCAACGCGGACAGGGCGCAAGGAAAGCCGCAAGAAAGTAAGCGACGAAATGTTTATCTCGCCGCGCTATCTTGCGAACATTGAGAACAAGGGGCAGCACCCAAGTTTACAGATTTTCTTTGAGCTTATGCTCCGCTACAATATATCCGTAGACCAGTTCCTCTTAGACAAGCCAGCGGGGAAGGACACCCGGCGGTTACAGCTGGATGCATTGCTGGATAGCATGAGTGACAATGGGCTACAGATTGTGACCGCAACAGCCAAGAAGATTGCAGAGATAGAAAGGCCGCAGGAAATGGAGAACACATAACCCGTGTTCTCCATTTCCTGGCTGTCAACTTGACTGGCATTGTTCTTGTAATATTTTACACCTTGTTTTTATTTCCGCTTCTTCTGACGGATTCAGTTCTCTGTCATTCTCTGTCATCTGATCTTCCAGGAAACCGGCATAAGCGTCCAGCAGGGCGTCCAATAACATTTCCGGCGTTTCCATAAGTTCCGCCTGATACCATTCATTCCTTTCCGGCTCCCATGCCATCAAGGTATACCCATGGCTGGTAAGAATAACTTCATAAAGCGGGTCTTGCTGAAGGTAATCGCTAAACACATTTAATACTTTCTCAAAAGTCAACATTCGTCTTTCTCCCTTCCATCAATCATAAATCAGTTCACTTTGTATGATTTCCTCTGCCTGCGCCTTTAATGTATTATGTGCATGCCTCCTTGTCCTTTCTGTGGTATGCCAGCCGCCTACATTGCGGCTCTGGCTAGCATTGGTGCTTTTTGTGGTTCCTTCTTTGGCAGGCTGCTGGCCGGGATAAACACGCCTTTTTCCATATCCTCGGCATGGATAGCGGCTTTCTTCGCCTCGATTTCAGTCTTTTTCTTTGCTTTGATTTTATCCTCGTATCGTTTCTGTGTCCCGTTGGCCTTGCGCCGGAGATATGCCTGATGCAGCTTGTCCTTGCGTTTCTCTTTCTTCCGCAGGGCTTCCAGTTCCTCCGGCGTGAGGTTCACTTCCCCGAAGTGGGGCGGTATGTACCTTCCGACAAAATTGAAGTAAATCTCAACCTCCTGCGTGGTTTCAATGCTGCCTTTCCGGTCACGCTCATGGACAAGGATTTTCTCCACAAACTCATTCAGCATGGTAGTAGTCAGATTGTCAAAATTCTCATACTTGTCAACAAGGGCGATAAATTTCTCCGCTGATTTCCGGCTCTGCTCATATCCGGCGATTGCCTTTTTCAGTTCGGAAATCTCGCCGGAAAGGGATTCCTGCTCCTTTGCGTACTGTGCGTCCAGAGCGGCATATCTTGCGTCCGGCAGCTTGCCCAGCACATTGTCCTCATAAATCTTGCATATCAGTTTTTCCAGTTCCCCGGCCCGTTTCTGTGCCGCCGCCAGCCGTTTCCGCTTTCTGGTGATGTCGCTGGCCTGCTGCTCGGCCTGGGTTTCCTGAACCGCTTTGATAAACTCTGCCCGGTCATTTTTGGAATACTCCGCAATCGCCCGGAGCATATCGGAAACCAGTGTTAGGACGGCGCTTTCGTTGATTCGGTGCTGGGTGGCGCAGAGGACACCAACCGGAACCTTGCTGTAGCGGGAGCAGGTATATTGTGAGATACGCTTGCCGTTGTTGGTGCGGTGGACGTACATCTTGCCGCCGCAGTCGGCGCAATAGAGCAGGCCGGTGAGCGGGGCTGCTTCCCCCCAGCCGTCCGGATAACGCTTCACATTGGAGCGGATTCTCTGCACATTCTCAAAGGTTTCCAGGTCGATAATGGCGGTGTGGGTGTTCTCAAAGATTACCCATTCATTTTCGTCAACATAGTGGCTTTTCTTGTCCTTGAAATGTTTGCGGGTCTTAAAGTTGATGGTGTGGCCTAAATACTCACGCTTTTTCAGGATATTGACGATAGTGGAAGAACCCCAGCCATAAGGGTCTTTAAACGTCTTGGATTGATTCACGCCCTCCCCGTAATGGGAAAGGTGCAGGGAAGGTATCTCAATCTTTTCCTGTGACAGCCGGTTCGCAATCTGATAGGGGCCGTATCCGTCCAAAGTCATAGCGAATATCCGGCGCACTACGTCAGCGGCTTCTTCGTCCACAATCCAGTGTTCCCGCTTTTCGTCCCACAAGTAGCCGTAAATGACTGTGCCGGTCAGATGCCTGCCGCTCATGCCTTTTGCCTTGAACACGGATTTAATCTTGCGGCTGGTATCTCTGGCGTAAAATTCATACATGATGTTCAGGAACGGGGTAAAATCATTCTCTCCGTTGGCGCTGTCTACTCCGTCATTGATGGCGATCAGCCGGATGCCTCTCTGCCGCAGGATTTCCATGACCTGGCCGACTTTGAGATAATCACGCCCCAGGCGGCTCATGTCTTTGATGATGATTGCCTCGACGTTCCCGGCCTCCACTTCCTCCATCATGGCAGTGAATCCGGGGCGGTCGAACCGGGTTCCGGAGATTCCATCGTCCGTGAAATGGGTCGGGTTGGGAAAACCGTTGCGGTGGGCGTAATCTTCCAGCATGGATTTCTGGTTGCTGATGGAATTGGATTCCCCATTCAATTCATCGTCACGGCTCAATCTTTCGTATAATGGAGTGATTTTGGTTTTCGTCATAGCGTCTGCCTCCTTACATGAAATATGCTCTAAATGTGTCCTTCACTAACCATGAGAAAATCTCGTGATTAAGAAGTCATTTAGAGCATATATCACCCGCCGCAAGTTTGTATTTTTTGTACTGCTTGACTGCAAAATGTTCCGGGTCTTTTTCTTCCAGACGTTCAAACATGAGGTCAACCGGGTTCTGGAAATCCTCGTCGTCCTCGCGGGCTTCCGACGCATTTATCATTTCAAGCAGCGTCGTGAAGTTCTTCTCGTCCTCCGGGGCTTCATACCAGATATAGCCGATTAGCGCGGTGTAGTAGAGCTTTTCCGCTTTCACCCAGAAATCCTCGCCGGATTTTTCCCCGTCGCCTTTGGTGTTGGCGATAATGGTATTGACTAACTTCAAAATGTCCTTTTCGCTCCGCAGATAGGCAAAGGGATTGTATTTCATGGATTTTTTGAAGTTAATCGTATTTAGCACTTTGATACGGTATTTGTACCGCTGTAACATTTTCCCGGTTTCCAAAATCAGTGTTCCTTTTCGGACGGTGTGTCAAGGACATATTTACCGTTACACAAGCTGAATGTCCTGTTCAATCAATCTCTTGATTTTATCAGCCATTGTTTCCTTGCTGGTATCACTGAAATGTATAGATACCTCATAAGTGGTCGTGCCTATCCGCCGGATAAGCCGCGGCGCTTCCTGTCTTGTGGTGATAGTTGTTGTATCTGCTTTATTCATTTAGATTTCCTTTCTGCTGATTCAAGTTTTTGTCTTTCCCTTCCGTTCCACCTATCCAGCCAGTCAAGGGTCGGGTCGTATTTTCGCCGCTCCGCTCTGAAAATCTCCACC
>CAJTHM010000044.1 GCA_910576125.1 Lachnospiraceae bacterium
CGCATTAGATTGTTTTGCCTGATAATTACAGTATAAAACCGTCAAATGGTAAGACTGACTCCTAGAACAATACCGGATGTCTTTATCCCATGAATGGGTGTAAAGACATCCGGTATTGTTCTTTTCCTTAAGTTAATGACATTGTGATTTACGGGGGTTTGGAATATCCTAAAGCGTGACATTTACCCCTCTGTTTCCGCTTGCGCTGTGCGGCATGGATTCTTTTCATGCGTCCGGCGCAATCCGGGCAGTATTTCCCCCGGTTGGATTTGGGGAGAAAATACCCGCCGCACTCGGTACAGCGTTTCCTGTCTGCCCGGTGCAAAAGGGCGGCTTCCAGTTTTCCGTCCAGCGGCAGCACGGCGGCAATGAACCAGCGGCACATAAGGGAATAGCTGATACTCTGTACACATACGCAAGGCTCGCCGTTATCCAGCAAGATACAGTTGCCGTTGTCATAGTTGCAGCACTCATGCACAAGGCGGCGGGCAGCTCTGTACTGTGGGTAGTCCATGTATGGGCGTTTACCGTTCATTTTCCCGCCCCTTTCCCCGTTCCGGCTCACGTCTTAAAATCTGCCCGATATTGCCCTTGACGGTCTGCAATTCCCGGACGTTCTCTTTCTTCTCCCGGTACTCGTTGTAAAGGGCGTTTTTCTCTTTGGTAAGCTGCTCAATCTCGGTCTGCAATGCTTTGGACGCTGGCAGCTTGGAGATTCCCTGTGCCTTGAAATGCCGGGCGGCGGATTCGGAAATGATAAACTCGCTTTCGTGCTGCTCCCGGTAGGCTCTCCGGGCTTTCTCCGTTTTCTGCGCCCGCAATCCGTCACGGGCTGGCTTGGTCTTGATGTAGGCTAATAGCTGTTTCTGCAAGTCTTTTTTCTCCCGTAAAGTGCTTTCCACGGCTTTCAGTTTCCCGGTGGTTTCATGCAAGCCCGCACTGGCGGCGGCAAGGGCGGCTTCCAGTTCTTCCGGGGAAGAAAAGCCGGATTCCTCGTAAATACTTATGGTCGCCGCCATTTGCTTTAGGTTGTGGACAGCCGCCCAGCGGTCATATCCTATGCCCTTGCCCTCGGCTCGCTTGGCTTCCCGGTCTACCATGCGCTGTACTCCGTCATTCTTCGGGGCGTTTATGGCGGCTTTGTTACGCTGTAAACGGTCTTTTATGCTGCGGGAGTATTCCTGTTTGGGTAAGGGCTTTTCGGCGGCTCTTGTGGCGTTCTGTGCGTTTTGGGAGAGTGTTTCCAGTACGGCGGCACGGTCAAAATCATCACCCAGCTTCCGGGCGGTGATGGGCTTCGTCCTGTCCGGCGTGAGATACGACAATCTTCCCCGGCTTTCCTTGACGGTCACGCCTTGCTGTAACAGCTTCCCGGCGAAGTCCTCAAAAGAGGTAGCAGAGGACAGGGCGGTGCGGATCGTGCGCCGTAGCTTCTCTTTGTCGGTTTCAAATTTCGTAAGTTTGGGCGGCTCACCTGCGGCGGCAAGGGAAGTGTTCTCTTTATCCAGTGCGGCTTGTCCTTTCCGTTTCGCCCAATACTCACGCTCGGTAACTCGGTTCTTGCTCCCGTTCAGCAAGTCAATCTGATAGAGGTTTTCCCGGTGGCACATCTCCATGACTTCCGCTTTGAAATATTCCATAGCTGCGTCCGTGCAGCGGTGCTTGCAGCCCTCCCTTGTGTCGGCTGGTCTTTCCATGTAGGGCAATAGCGGCACTTCCGCAATCCGTATGGAATTGATTGCGATATGCACATGGATATTGCCGCTGTGGTTATGCCCGTCCGGGTGGGTGCATACAAGGGCTTGGTGTCCGGGGAAATGTGTCTTGCAAAATTCCTCGCCCAATGCTTGCGCCCGGTCTACGTTCAAGCCGTTGTCGGGTGCGTCACGGGGGTCAAAGCTGATGATATAGTGGTGGCTCTTTACGTCCTCCCTCTTTTGGTTTTTCCCATAGTGGAGATTGGAGCGCATACACGCTATGGCGAAATCCTCCCCGCCGCAATTAAGGGAAGATATGCGGTAATCATCACGGGGGATAAGCCGCCCGTTTTCATCAAGGGTGGGCTTCATGGTAAACTCGTCATGCCGGGAGGTTAGGTACTGCTCGGCAGCTCCATAGTCGGCGTTTTTAGAGCTGATATGTTTGAACGTTGCCAACGGCTTCACCTACTTTCTGCAAGACTTCAAACTTCAAGGCGGCAAGCTCCGCTGTGGCGGCTCGTACCTCTTGGGAGAGGGCGTTATAAGGTGCGCCGTACTCGTTCAGACAGCGGGCAATCTGATTCAAGTTGCCGCCGATTTTCCCGTACTCGGCTGTAAGCTTTCCCACGGCAGAAAGCAGTTCATCATTGACCGGGGAAACGGTAATGACGGGGCGTATTCGTGACTTGGTAAGGGCTTGCCGGATAAACTCGGCTTGGCTCATTTTGCAGAGGGTGACACGCTCGGAAAACTCGGCGTATTCTTCCTCGGTCAAGCGTGTTTTGATTACCCGCTGGCGGTGGGGCGTGTTGTATCTTTTCATGGCTGTGAACCTCCTTTCTTGGGTGGATTTTTTCAAGCGGCGCAAGCCGCAAAAGGCGGGCTTGGGGTGGCAACCCCAACAAGATTCCCGCAGGACAAAATGAGCCGATAGGCGAAATTTGGTACTGTGGTAGAATCTTGCTCTTAGAAAGTGGCGGCTTCCCCTGTGTGGGCTTCCGTCAATACCTTTAGTGCCGCAAGCGGGGATTTTGCCAAAGCAGCGGCGATATTTCTCTCCCTGCTACCTACAAAACCACACAAGCCCGAATAGGCGGGAATTTGTGAAAATTTCTTTCTATCCCCCCTTTGCACGGCATAATACCGACATTTTTTGAAAATGCCAAAAATGAGCGCAAAAAAACAGGAAACCTTTTCTTGATTTCCTGTCTTGGTGTGCCGTTCTATGTAGCGGCGGTTATTCAGTTTTTAGCTGGCTATAATTCCACAAACCAGAATTTCTATTTCTTTTTTTGTGATTTTATGGAATATACAATGGTGCTGATTAAGGTACACAATATGAGAATATGCAATATAGCATGATATACATCGGGTATATATTTGCCTTCTATTTGTAACCACTGTATTGTGCCTGAAAAATATTCAATTTTTCTTTCTAATGTACCCATAAATCCTTTATTAAAAATAGTGTACCATTCATGGCAGATAAACTGTATCGCAAACCACATCGTAAGCCATACAATTACAAACCATTTACCAATTTGTTCTTTAACAATGAACAATATCACTACTATTAAATAAATTAGAAAAAATATACCATCATCTTTATATGACCTCGAAACTAAACATTTATTTCCAAAGCACAATCCTGTCATAGCCAAAAAAAACCATAGCAACAATATCAACTGTGCTATAATACAATATATTTTTTTCACGCTAATACCTCCAAATCTCGATTGAATTTGTTGCTGCTTTATTATAGAAACTGTCTACTCACTTTACTCATTATACATTCTCCTTAGCCTTGAAAATTCCTATTGAACAAAATCGCTGCGCGATGGCCTGCCATGGCTGTGGCGCAGCGATTTTGTCCAATTAGGAAGTTATCGCTTTCTGATAATCCAATCGTCATCTTGGGTTTTCCTTTCTGCATAGTAACCGCAAGGCATATCCTTTAAGGTACTAACAGAGTTATCTAAATCAAAAACCCATTTTAAAGACACTAACTTTGCTTCATCTGTTTCGTGTGTTTCCCCGCATAGAAATTGCCACATTCCGTCATCTTCATCATGTGATACATATAGAATAGGTGCCTGACGCTCCAATATATGACAACAGATAATCGTAGCAGTATCGGGTGAATCATAAAAAGGAAATTCCATGTCTGTTACTCCTTTCAAACTTCGATTTATTCTTGCCTTTTCATCAGTCGTTTTTTGAATGCTCTAATCCTCGCACCATAGCGGCTTGAATATAGCAAACCCACCAAAAGCATTCCGACTGCAAATCCCTGTACAATATCCAGTCCAGCCATAACTGTCGGATTATCATAAAGACTTGTTCCTTTAATGATAGTGTAGGCTAATACTAAAAGCATTGCTATCCCATTGCATATCCGTACACGCTTATTGTAGCGTTCCGCTTCTGCGTTTGTATAATCCACTGCCCGCAATACAGTTTCTTTCATTTCTTTATCCATATTCTCGCTTTTCCTTTCTCCGTTTAGAATTTCCCGTAAGTCAACTTCATAATAATCTGATATTTCAATCAAAATATCTAAGTCCGGCATATTGTTGCCATTCTCCCAACGGGATATTGTTCTGTTTGATACATTAAATTTTTCTGCAATCTGTTCTTGGGTAAGTCCTTTTTGCTTACGGAGTTCTTTTAAGAATTTTCCGATTTTTTCTTGGTTCATGCTTTTCCTCCTTTCAGAAAAATCCTATCAAAACTGCCCGATAAAAAACAGGACACAAAGCGAGAAATGCCTTATTTTATTACCCGACAAGGTATGTCTACCGATTCCGATTTGCTGTTGCTTTATTATATATCCGTTTTTCCAAAAATGGAAGTAATTTCTTATACTTCCCGTTCATCAAAACGGAATTTGAACAGGGCAGCGACAAGACGCTGTTTTATGTTGTCCTCGGTGTCCTTGTTGACCTGTCCGTTTTCAAGGGAAGCAAGCCGGATTCTTTTGCCATAATGCCGTAAAACCTCGTCAATGGCTTCCGGCTCTCCGCTGGTTGCTCTGACAATAGTTTCATACGGCACAAGTTTAGGATTCCTCATGGAAAAGCACCTCCATTTCTTCATGCAGCATTTGCAAAGCACTGTGTATGTGATGCCACGCCGTACTCCGGCAGCGTCCGTATAGTTCTCCGATTTCCTGCTGTGTGTAACGTCCAAAAAAGTAAAGGTAGATGATTTCCCTCTTTTTCTCCGGCAGAGAGGACAGGGCTTCGGCAAGCTCCCCGCTCGTAAGGATAACCCTCTGACCGCATATCGTAACAGGGTATTGCTTACAAGGGTCTATAAAATATTTATCTGTTGTACTGAATGGGTAAAACTTTTCTTCGGTGAGGTATTCAAAGGATATTTCCCTTTGCCGCCGCTTATCCCTGTCACGCCATGCGTTGATAGCTGCATAGTGTATGACTACTCTGCAAAAGGCATTAAATGTGTATTCGATATGCTCCTTGTATGCTTCTGTGCAAGCCATAAATAATTCCCTCTTTCTCCCACATAGGGCATTGCATAGTTTACAGTTGTATTTTATAATTCAGAGCAATAACCGCACGTAGTCTGTTATGTCTTAAATACCGCAAATAATATTTTGTATAATCCCATAACCAAAAGCAGACTTGAATTTACCAACAAAACAAGGAACAAGTCTTTTACAAAATACCATACTACCCATAATGGAATCCCTACCATATAGGGCAAACAGAGTAACAGTAGCGGTAATATGCCATGCCTTGTAATGTCAAAGAGTATCAGTCTCGTTGTTTGTTTCTTTTTTTTCCATTTTCTTATTGTTGCTATTGGATATACCGCCACTGCAACCAACGCTAAATATGCCCCATTCAGCAATAGGTGTCTTACAATATACGGGCTGCCAGATATATCATATTGTTCTCTGCCCAAAAGAGCAAATATCACATTTTTGCTTATAATATCCGCCAGTTGGTTCGTGACAAGATAATCGTTCATATTGATGAGGAAAATGATTCCTAATCCGCTTTCCGGCAATAGAAACATATTTGACATATAATTCTCAACCAGTCCGGAATGCCCCAATACAGGCTCTGTATATTCCTCCGTCAAAGTCCACCCCATTCCATAATAATAGGGGCTGTCACCATCTACATATACATTGTCATAAAGCATAGCATTTAAACTGTTTTGACTGACGATTCCCATTCCGCCATTTAGATACATTTGCAGATATTTTGCCATATCTGATACACTGGAACTTAAATAACCTGCCGGAACGGTAGACCATGAATATTTATCGGGATAGTCCGATTCTCCCGCAATCGGAAGTCCAAAATAATTTCGATACCCTGTTATCAATCCGTTTTCTTTGCTTTGTATAAGTGTTGCTGCCGTATGGCTCATACTTAGTGGAGAGAAAATGTTTTTATCCATATACTCTGAATAGCTAATTGCGCTGACTGCTTCTATAATTTCTCCTAACAATCCATAATTGATATTTGCATATTGATGTTGTCCGTAACTTTCTGTTATTTTTGCATTTCCAAAACGCTGATATGTACCTAAACCGCTTGTCTGATTCAAAAGCTGTCTTATAGTAATTCTATCTCCGTCGAACGCATTTATAAAATAGGCAGAGGTATCAATATAATCAGATATTTTTGTGTCTAAATCTACTTTTTCTTCTTCCACAAGCTGCATAACAGCTAATGCTGTAAATGATTTGCTCAAGGAACCTATAATAAAAGGCGTATCTAAATTATCGCAATTTCCATAAGTTTCAGAAAACAGTACCTCTTTATAGTTTACAATGGCTATCGCCATTCCGGGAATATGCAATTCTTTTATTTCTTTTTTTAACCGGCTGTCAATATCGCTATAATTGCTACTTTTTTCATTTGCCAAAACAGGCTTATACCATATAGAAACAACACAAATTAGTGACAGTATTACACAAATAATCTGTCTGATTTTTCGATTCATAAAACCGTTCCCCTCAATTTATTCTGATATACCATTCGCTATCATTTCCCCTCTAATTTTTTTGTCCCCTCAATTAAAATAGTTATTGATAATTCAAAACTATCTTTTATCAACTGTGTATTACCAAATGCGTTATGATTTTCAAGCAATGCAAAGCCCTCTAAAAAACTCCTAAACATTCTGACTAAATGAACACAATTATCTTGTGAAATATTTAGCGACTTAGTTACTTTGAAAAAAATTGTAAACATTTTTGAAGTCACTTCGTTCATCTGTTCATTATCAAACTGATTGTACCAAAGCATAGTACTAAAAACTCCTTGATTCTCTATTGCATATTCATGGAAAGCGTAGCACATAGCTCTAATCGCATCATATCCAGAAAGTCCTATTACGGCTTCAATAATTCTGTTCTCTAATTCTTTCCAACCATAAAGCATAAGCTGCTGTTTTAGGTCGTCAAACCCGTCAATATGGTTATAAAGCGATGGGGACTTAACACCTAATTGCGCTGCAAGCGTTTTTAAGGATAAGTTTTCTATGCCTATCGTATTTGCCATATATGCGGCTTCCTTGATAACCGATTCTTTATCAATTTTTATTTTGGGCAAAATAAAGCACCTCCTTTTGTTTACTTCGATTTGTATTTTAACAAATCATATTAGTTATGTCAAGATATTAGTAATTGGAAGGGGATTCCGTAGTCGTAGGCATTCGTGGAAAAATCCAAAAGTTTAGATTTTACCACAATGCTTGTCTTTTGGTCTTTGGTTTCTTTGATTCGGAATAGTGTGGTGCTGGCGGTCTATCTCTTGTTTTCGGTTGCTTGCTTCTTTACCATACATGAGCATTCCTTTGAGGCAGTAAGCAGGCAATCCTATTTGGCAATATTCACTTGTAATTCCTACTTTTTTGAAAAATTATTGTGCAATTTTGCTGTCATATTTTTGTTGACATTCGCTGTGGATGAAACTAAAATACATCTAAGAAAATAACCAAAGCCATTTTGGCGGGTTCATTCCCGCCGGCCATCACGCGTAAAGGAGCGCGGCAGCAGAGAAAGAGTTTCACCTATACTCTTCAAACAGCACATTGCCAACTTACCTTGCGCGGGATGGGAAAATCAGGGCTTTGGCTTTTTTTATGAAAATTTATGTGTCGGGGTGCACGAAGATGATGAAGACAGCTCAGAAGAAATGGATCGCAGGAACTGGCTCGGGGGCCAGGGATTACACCTTGTACGGAATGCTGTACCCAATCGTGCTGGAATTGATTTTCGCCTATATCTGCAGCAGCATCAACCAAATGATCCTCAACCGCTTCTCCCCTCAGGCGATAGCCGCCACCACAGCGGTGGGCACTTTCTCCTCGCTGATGCTGACCACTTTCGCTGTCTTCTATGCGGGGCAGAGCATCCTCCTGGCGCCCTGTTGGGGCAGAAAGGAGTATGAGGAGGGCCGCCAGATTCTGACAGTGGGCCTGATCGACAATATCCTGCTGGGGCTTCTGCTGGCTGCCATCTGGTTCGGCGCAGGCAATTTCATCATGCGCATGATACATGTCCCCTCGGATCTGTGGGCCATGTCAGGCGACTACCTGTCAGTAGTACTTGGCCTGTCGGTCTTCCAGGGCATCACTGCCACCTTCGCCACTGCTTTCCGGGCAATCGGCAATATGAAGACCGCCATGGCGGGGAGCTGCCTCATCAACGGCAGCTGGATTCTGTGGGAGGCCCTGATCCTGTGGCTGGTTCCCGCAGGCAGACAGAACATCAGCCTGTATGCCCTTGCCGCCATCCTGGCCCATATCCTGGGCGGCATCTTCTATATCCGCCGGGCCGCCAAAGATAAGGACATCCGCCTGAAGTTCTTCCGCTCCAACTGGCAATCCCGTTTCCGGGCCACCACCGGGCAGATTATGCGCCTGGGCATATTCAGCGGAATGGAGAGCGTCATCTATGTGCTCTCCCAGACAATCGTGGTCTCCATGATCGGGGCCTTGGGCACGCAGGCGCTTCTGGTAAAGGGCTATACCGCAAATTTAATCAATTACATAATCCTGCCGGCCTCTTCCATTCCCATCGTCGCCTCTACCCTGATCGGGATAAGCCTGGGGATGCGGGATGAAGAGCGGCTGATCCGGTATTTCCGCCAGAGCGTCCGGCTGGTATGCGCCGCTACGGTGGCGCTGGAAGTCATCGCCCTGCTCATAGGCAGACGCTTTTTTGCCATGTACACAGACGACCCCCAGATCCTGGATCAGTGCATGGTGATCCTGAAAGCGGAGATTGCCATGGAACTGTTCCGCTGCATAGCCTCCCTGATAATAGCCTGCCTGAAAGCAATCGGCGATGTCCGTATGCCGTTCTTCATGGTCATCGCAGGCTCCCTGCTGAATATTGGCGCGTCCTGGCTGTTCGGCATAAGGCTGGGCCTGGGGCTTCCCGGCATCTGGATCGGCTACGCCGCCGATCTGGCTTTCCGCAGCCTGTTGAGTTACCTTATATGGAAAAAGCATGTGAAAAACCACAGCTACCCTGTCTGGAAATAAAGTATTCCCAACGGAAAGAGGAGGCAAAAAATGGCACTATGAACCCGGAATATATTGAAAAAATCTACGCCGGCTGGCGAAAGTCATCGGCGTGCGGCTGGGCGCTCCCATAGAGGACTATCGCTGTGACGGCAATCGGAAATCGTTTCATCGTAACACCGAATGGCCGTAAAATGTTTGATGTCACCGACGAGCTCCATCCTTATCTCAACGGCGTCATCGGCCTCTCTGTCAGGGACGGCGGGCACATCAGCTGCCGCGAGATAAAAGTATCGCCCTCCCCGGCATCATAGCAGACTGTCCCGATAGCCCGCAGGCGTCATCCCGGTCTCTTTCCGGAAAGCCCTCCGGAAAGTCTTCATGCTGGCGTACCCTACCATCTCACCAATCTGCTCCAGCGTGAACTTTCCGGATTTGATCAGAGTCCGGGCCTTTTTAATCCGCAGCCGGTTCATATAGTCCAGGATTCCCTCCTGGGTCTCCTCCTTGAACACTCTGGAGATGTATTTGGGGTTCCGCTCAATACCCTCGTTCCCCGGCGGAAACCTCCTTAGAGGCGGGGGCGCTTTCCGGACTGCCGGAGTCCGCTGTGCTGTCCGCATTGCCGCTGCCATGATGCATGCGGCTACCTTTTTCCATTTGTAACGCTTCATTTTCCTTTTCCTCTCTTTCTTTCCTGCATCCACATTTTCGTCTGCACTGTCAGCATAGATTGTCTGAAAAGGAAATGCAAGGGACAAAAGGGCATTTAAAAAGGACAAAAGCGCATGTCCCCTTTTGTCCCTGTCAAATGTGAAATATGCATGACCGTTCCAGAAGATTTCCAGGCCTTAGCTCCAGGAAATCCCTTCCCCCGTATTGGGCCGCACGGCGCAGTAGGTGATGTCCGCGATGAAGACCGCCAACAGAATCAGGCACAGTACCATCCGCACTTTTTTGGGGAATTTCGGATACAGCCTGTCATAGAGCGGCAGGAGCAGACAGACCAGCGCCGTCCCTCCAAGGCCGAAGACCACCGCCCCCAGCAGGCAGATTCTCCCGTTCAGGTTGCAGAAATGCCCGCTGTAATCCCACCAGCGGATTCCCCATAGCCGCTCCAGGAACCAGCTGGTGAAATATTCCAGCCCGGAGCAGAGCAGCATGGACAGGAGAAACACCCTGACCGGCTTTCTCCGAAAGGAACGGAGCAGGAAACACAGCGCCAGCCCACCCATCCCGTAAATCGGAAGATACGGCCCCCTGTACACCCCTCTGTTGATGAACGCGTGCTCCATACAGAAAAACAGCCCCACTTCCCACAGCCAGCCGATAAAAGCCATGACAAAAAACAGCAGGACATAATAATCAAATTCGTGCGGCATCCCTTTTCTCATCATACCAGCCAGTATGTCCGAATCCGCCTTATCCTATGTACAAATCAGATGAAAAGCGCCGGACACCGCGGTGCCTGTTCCCCCATTGAATTACAGAAATGATTGTGATAAGATAAGTCATACTGACTCTTATCCAATGGAGGTTTGCCATGCAAAAGAAGAACCGAATCAAAGACGATGTGTTCTACAGCCAGATTTTCAGGCTCGTCCTGCCAATCGTCATCCAGAATCTCCTAAGCGCCGCCGTCAGCTCCGCGGACGTGGTCATGCTCAATTACGTGGGACAATCTTCCATATCCGCCGTCTCCCTGGCCTCCCAGTACGCCAATGTGCTCTTCATGGTGTTCTACGGCCTGGGCACCGGGGCTACCATGCTCTGCGCCCAGTATTACGGGAAAGGGGACATGAAAGCGATCCAGGTGGTGGAGGGCATCGCCATGCGCTTTTCCCTATGCTTCGCCCTGCTCTTCGCCGCCGCGGCGCTGTTCGTCCCGGAGGGCATGATGCGCGTCTTTACCAATGACAGCGAGCTGATCGCCGTCGGTGCCTCATATCTGCGCTTCATGAGCGTCAGCTACCTCTGCTGGGGCATCACGGAGGTCTATCTGGCTGTCCTTCGGAGCATCGGCAGGGTCACTGTCAGCACGCTCATGAATGTGCTGGCCTTTTCCCTGAACATCATCCTGAATGCAGTCTTCATCTTCGGCCTGTTGGGCGCGCCGAAGCTGGGGGCCATGGGCGTAGCCATCGCCACCTCCGCCTCCCGCCTGATCGAGCTGGGAGCATGCTTCGTTGTCTCGGCTCTTGGCAAGGACATTAAGCTGGATTTCCGGTATCTCTTTGCCAAAAACAGGCTCCTGTTCTCCGACTTCGTCAGGCTCTCCCTGCCGGCCCTGGGCAATGACATCATCTGGAGCGTGGCTTTCTCCATGTACTCCGTCATCATGGGGCATCTGGGCACGGACGCGGTGGCCGCCAATTCCTTTGTGGTGGTGGTACGCAACTTCGGCACCATCCTGTGCTTCGGCATGGCCAGCGCCGGAGGGATACTTCTGGGGAATGTGATTGGAGAGAACAAGCTGGAGGAGGCCAGGGCGGATGCCGGAAAACTCATGAAGCTCACGGTAATCACCGGGGCCATCGGCGGGCTGATCGTACTGGCGGCTACTCCCTTTGTGCTGAAATACGCCACCCTGACGGAAGACGCCATGCACTATCTGAAATATATGCTGCTGATCAATACCTACTATGTCATGGGCGCCGCGGTGAACACTACCCTGATCGCCGGGGTCTTCCGGGCAGGAGGCGACAGCCGCTTCGGCTTTATCTGTGATGCCATCGACATGTGGTGCTACGCGGTTCCCCTGGGGTTCCTGGCAGCTTTCGTGCTGAAGCTCCCGGTGCTGTGGGTGTATTTCCTGCTGTGCACCGACGAGTTCGTCAAATGGCCCTGGGTCATCCGGCATTACCGGAGCGGGAAATGGCTCAACAACATCACCAGGGACGATCTCTTCAGAGAGAATTAAGGATAAAATTGTTGCGGATGGGGCCAGGTTGTGCCATAATAGTGTGAGAAGAAGTTGTGTTGCGGAGAGAACAAATATATTAAAGAAGGTTTTTGGTATGAGTGATAGTCGAAATTGGAGCGGGACGGGGGAGCAGATTAAGAGCGCTCTTTCGGAGGCTTTGCAGAACGGGGATTTTAAGAATCTGAACGATCTGGTTTCCCAGACTGTGGCGGATGCTCTGAATGAGGTGGGCAGACGGGTACCTTTGAATAATGCGGCGAAGCAGTGGACAGGCAGTAGCGGTGCTCAGGATTCTCCGGAGCAGGGGACGCAGGATGGGCCGCCGCCTGATATTCCCCTTTGGCAGCAGAGGGCTATGGAGCGGGAGCGCCAGAAGCAGGCCAGGCGGCAGCAGGACCTGGAGAACCGCCAGCGCTCTCCTCAGGTTTTTCGCAAGTCCCTCCCTGCTATCAAGGTCAAAAAAGTGGGCAGTGTTTCCAATGTGCTGTACCAGGTATTCGGCGGCATCGGACTGGGAATCACCGGCTTGGTGACTTTCTTCCGGATATTCGTCTTTCTGGCGGGGGATACCACGCTGGGAGGATGGATTGTGAATTTCCTGTTTTTGGCAGGCTTTTACGGCATGATACGTTTCGGAATCGGCCAGAAAAAACGCCTGAAACGGGCTCAGCGCTATCTGCAGCTGTGTGATTACCGGGTATACGGAGAAATCGCAAAGCTGGCCGCAGGCACCGGCAAAAGCGAGCAGTATGTCGTGAAAGATCTGCAGAAAATGCTGGCTCTGGGTATTTTCCCCGAGGGGCATTTGGATCAGCAGAAGACCTGTTTCATGTTGAATGATGTGGTATACCGGCAGTATCTGGAGGCAGAGCACGGCCGTCAGATTCGGGAAGCCGAAAACCGCAGGGCCCTGGAGGACAGGGGCGCGGCCCAGGCGCCGGAACCTGCGCCGGAGGTTTCCAGAGAGCAGGAATCGGAACTGCAGATTATGGTGCGTGAGGGCATGGAGTATATACGCAAGCTCCGGAACCTGAATGACAGGATTCCCGGCGAGGTCATCTCGGCAAAGCTGTTCTGCCTGGAGAATCTGTTAAAGGATATCTTTGACAGCGTGCGGACCCATCCCGAGCAGATGCCGCGTATGCACAAGCTGATGAATTATTATCTGCCCACCACCATAAAGCTGGTGGAATCCTATGAGGAATTCGACCGGGTCAGCTCCCCGGGGCCGGACATCGTAAAGGCAAAGTCGGAAATAGAAAACACGCTGGATACCATCAATGAGGCTTTCCGCGAGCTCCTCAACACTCTGTTCCAGGATGCGGTGTTCGATGCCACCACGGACGCGCAGGTCTTAAAGTCCATGCTGGCCAGAGAGGGACTGATGAAAGAAATGGCCTTTGCCGCCAATGAAAGCGAATGATTTTGCGGCGATTCCACAAATAGTTATAGAAGCAAAGACTGGAGGATACGAAAATGAGCAATGATTTAGACGAAATGCTGAACCAGGGCCCTACCCTGACTTTTGAACCCTTTTCACAGCCCGAGGCTCCTGAGGTGCCCACAGTGTCGGAGGCCACCCAGAAAGTGCCGGAAGTGGTGCTGACCCCCGAAGAGCAGAAGATGGTGAATGACTTTGCCTCCCAGATCGACATCACCAATACCCAGATGGTGCTGCAGTACGGTGCGGGCAGCCAGAAGAAGATTGCCGATTTTTCCGAGAGCGCCCTGAGCAATGTTCGCACCAAAGATATGGGGGAAATCGGGCAGATGCTGGCAGGCGTGGTGGCCGAACTGAAAGAATTCAACAATGAGGAAGAGGAGAAAGGGTTCCTTGGCTTTTTCAAGAAGGGCTCTAACAAGCTGGAGAACCTGAAGATAAAATATGACAAGGCAGAGGGCAATATCAATAAAATCTGCCGTGTGATGGAAGACCATCAGGTGACCCTGTTAAAGGACGCCGCCATGCTGGATAAGATGTATGAGCTGAACCTGAACTATTTCAAGGAGCTGTCCATGTACATCCTGGCAGGCAAGCAGAAGCTGGAGCATGCCCGGACGGTGGAACTCCCGGCGCTCCTGGCCAAAGCGGAGCAGAGCGGGCTTCCCGAGGATACCCAGGCTGCCAATGATTTCGCCTCCATGTGCGAGCGCTTTGAAAAGAAGATTTACGACCTGGAGCTGACCAGGACCATCTCCATGCAGATGGCGCCCCAGATCCGCCTGATCCAGAGCAACGACACCGCCATGTCGGAGAAGATACAGTCCACGCTGGTGAACACCATTCCCCTGTGGAAGAGCCAGATGGTAATCGCCATCGGCTTAAGCCATTCCACCGAGGCCGCAAAGGCCCAGCGGGAGGTGACGGACATGACCAACGCGCTGCTTAAGAAAAACGCCGAGACCCTGAAGATTGCCACCATAGAGACCGCCAGGGAGACCCAGCGGGGCATCGTGGACATCGAGACCCTCACCGCCACCAACCAGACTCTGATCAGTACCCTGGACGAGGTCATGAAGATTCAGGAGGACGGCCGGGCAAAGAGACGGACCGCGGAGCAGGAACTGGTCAGAATCGAGGATGAGATGCGCCAGAAGCTGCTGTCCGTGAGCCAGGCCTCCAGACAGATGTAATAAGAATCTTACAACGAAAAAAGGCTGCCGGCAACAGCATCCGCCTGGATTCACACGGATACGCTGTTGTCGGCAGCTTTTTTCGTTTATTTTCATTCGTATAAATGATATCGCTTCTTCTGCTCCGAGAAAGATCTGCTCTCCTCCCCGAACTCCTCCAGCAGCTCGGACAGGCTCTTTTTCTGCCTTGTCAATATGTCCGAACCGCACAGCAATTCTATGAACTGTCTGCCGCCCTCTTTCATGGGGGGCAGGAAACGGGCTTCTTCCCCATAACGGTCCATGATTTCATACAGCAATGTCATTCCCACCTCCACAGGCGAGACCTCGCGCATATCTGTCACATAGAGATTGACGCCCTGACAGGCCTCCCCCTCGTATTTGGAGGCGGCAGGCGTAAAGTATGCGGTTGTGAACGCCACGCCTTTCAGGCCCTTGGCCTGCATGGCATCTGTCAGCTCCCGGGCGTCCACAAAAGGCGCTCCAATCTCCATGAACGGCCGGGTAGTCCCCCTCCCCTCCGACAGATTCGTGCCCTCGAACAGGCATAATCCCGGATACATCAGCGCGGCGTCAAAGCCGGGCAGCCCCATGGAGGGCGGTATCCAGCAGCGCCCTGTCTCCGGATAAAGCATGTCCCTCTTCCATCCTTCCACCGGAATGACGCTCAGCTGCGCATGGAGTCCCAGGACATCATCCGCCATGCCGGCGAACTCCCCAATCGTCAGTCCGTAGCGCATGGCCAGGGGGAAACCGCCCACAAAAGATTTGAATTCCGGTTTCAGGACATTGCCCTCCACCCGGTCCCCCAGAGGGTTCACGCGGTCCAGTATGACGAATTCCTTTCCAGCTCTCGCACAATCCTCCAGGGCATAGAGCATGGTATACAGGTAGGTGTAATAACGCGTCCCTACATCCTGTATATCGTATACCACCATATCCACGGCATCCAGCATCTCCCGGGTCATCCTGTGTGAATCCCCGCGGTACAGGCTGTAGACTTTCACTCCCGTCACGGAATCGGTGTATGTGTCCACCATTCCTCCTGCCGGAACATTCCCGCGCACGCCATGCTCAGGCGAGAACATTGCCGCCAGATGGTATTTTTGGTGCAGCACATTGATTGTGCTCTCAAATCCGGCTGTCAGGCCCGTCACCGAGGTAATCAGGCCGAGACGCTTTCCCCGGAACGAACTGTCATACTGCTCTATGCAGTCAATACCATTTTTTATCATTCTCAATCCCCTCTTTTCATTCCCTTTCTTTTCAATGCTTATCCGCTGCCATCATCCGACAGCAGGTTCACCACTATCGCTTCCTCCCTGAAATGGTAAACAGCTGGTCATCACAAGAAAGAACATCAGCGTCGCCAAAGCCTGCAGGCACTTCCAGCGTCAGCTCCTTATCCTCTTTCAGCGCAATAAGACCTAGCTTAATTTGCAACACTATGTTGTTTTTCCATCGCAGGGAAAAAAAGGCAGTAAAAAACCCCGCATGAATCGGGGTTCTTCAGAGGCGCAGACCGGATTTGAACCGGTGAATCAGGGTGTTGCAGACCCACGCCTTACCACTTGGCTACTACGCCTTACGCTGTATTTCCTTGCAGGCCATTCTTTCAATGAAACAAAGATGACTCCAACGGGAATCGAACCCGTGTTACCGCCGTGAAAGGGCGATGTCTTAACCGCTTGACCATGGAGCCGTGTGCCCTTTCCGGTTCTGTTTCCCGGTAAGTCCCTTTATCAGAATACTGCTTTAGCAATGACCTAACAAAAGGTATCTTACCACAATTATATGCGTTTTGCAAGTGTTTTTTGTTTTTTTCAGGGGACTTTTTTCAGGCAATTTTTCATTCGGCTTTTCCGGGCGAAATATTTCCTTATGTTTTGTACAGGCAATGTTCTTGTCGCCGCTGCGTCAGAGCAGGTAGTCCCCCTTAAGCCCCCTGGCCCCTGTCCGTTTTCCGCCGTCATATCGGTGGGCATTTCATAAATATTCCTTTCTGGTACATCTCTTCTGAAGGCATACCGCTGATAATGGCTCCGCTGGCCTGGCTGCAGGAGAGCATGTCAGCATGGTGCATCAGCTCTCCCGGTTTATAGGGCTCAGAGCAATATCTGTGCTATCACTGTCCAGAACTATGTTTACATTGGCAGCTACCTTCGTCAAGCCCTTGTCCAGATAATAATCTGTCTGTACTGCATTGTCTATTTCTCTGCCCAGTCAGCCCGCCTCTTGACCATTTTTCCATATGGGAAATTTATTTCCTGTCCACCGTAAACACGATACAGTCCTTCCCTGTCAGCTCCCTGGTACGTTCATCCGGCTGACCCAATCCAATGCTGACGCGGAACTTCCCGCCATCTACGATTCTTTCCCCTTCCTCGTTGACTACAGTAAAAGCATCATTCCCGATAATCAGTTCTGTCTCGCCGGTCTCTTCGCCGTTCAGGAATACACGGCCAAACGCGCACAGCTTTCCGTTGGGAGCGGCGTAGTCGGACTCCAGCGCCTCCACATAGGCCTGTACCACTTCTCCAGTGGCCATATGGCCCTGGTTTTTCATCCTGACTTTGACGGTCATGTCCTGGGTCACGTCCCATTCCAGGCTGCTGGTGGTGCCCGCAGTCCACTTTTGTCCGCCGCACTCCGCCGACTCCACCTTCACGTCCCCATAGGTGAGGCCATAGCCGAAAGGATACAGGGGCCTGCCCTGGAAATACCGGTATGTCCGGCCTTTCATGGAATAATCCTCGAAAGCCGGCAGCTCCTCCGTGCTGTTGTAGAAGGTCACAGGCAGCTTTCCGGACGGAGAGATTTCTCCAAACAGCGCTTTCGCCACTGCCCGGCCGCCCCTGGCTCCGGGATACCACACCTGCAGCACCGCATCGGCATGCTCCTGCACGTACCGCAAATCCATAGCGCTGCCCGTCATGTTCAGCACCACCGCAGGCTTGCCCGCCTGCAGCACCGCCTCGATCAGCTCTCTCTGGGACTGGGGGAGCTGAAGATCTGCCTTATCACCGGAAGCATAGCTGTTTCCCGTATCTCCCTCTTCCCCTTCAAGGGTCTCGTCAAGCCCCACGCAGAGAATCACCACATCGCTGTTCTTCACCACGCTCAGCGCCTCCGAGATGCGGTCCTGTCTGTGTCCCAGCCCCTCCACCTTGTCCTGGAAGAGGTGGCATCCTTCGGAATAGTACACCCTCGCATCCGGCAGGGCATCCTGGATTCCCTCCAGAACGGTGATGTAGCGGGACGATGTTCCGTGGTAATTGCCTATCAGGGCTTTGCGGCTGTCCGCATTGGGACCTATGACCCCGATTGTTTTCAGGCCCTCCTTCTTCAGGGGCAGCAAGCCGTTATTCTTCAGCAGCACCATACCCTCCGCTGCGACCCGTTCTGCCAGCTCCAGATGCTCCTTGCACTCAATCCGGTCATAGCCGATGCCGTCATAGGCTGTCTCGTCAAACAATCCCAGAAGGAAGCGGGTGGTGAAGAGTCTCTCCGCCGCCTGTCCGATTTCCTCCTCGGTCACAAGGCCGTCCTGACAGGCTTTCAAAAGATGCAGGTAGGTGACGCCGCAGTTCACGTCGCAGCCCGCCTTCAGGGCCATGGCCGCGGACTCCTCGGCCGTGTCGGTGACCATGTGTTGGGTATGAAAATCCTTGATGGCCCAGCAGTCAGACACATAATGTCCCTGGAATCCCCATTTCTCCCGCAGGATATCCTCTATCAGGGTCTTGCTGCCGCAGCAGGGCTCCCCGTTTGTCCTGTTGTAGGCACCCATCACCGCTTCCACACCAGCCTCTTTCACCAGCTTCTCAAAGGCGGGAAGGTAGGTCTCCCACAAATCCTTTTGAGAGACTCTGGCATCGAAGCGATGGCGCTCCCCCTCCGGGCCGGAGTGCACCGCGAAATGCTTTGCACAGGCCGCAGCCTGCAGATGCTCTCCGTCCCCTTGCAGCCCCTCCACAAAGGCTTTGCCCAGCTCTCCTGTCAGGTAAGGATCCTCCCCATAGGTCTCATGTCCCCTGCCCCACCTGGGATCGCGGAAGATATTCACATTAGGGGACCAGAAAGTGAGCCCTTTATAGATATCCCTGTCTCCCTCTGCCTTGTAGGCGTTATACTTCGCACGGCCCTCCTGCGCGATGGCCTGCCCTACCTCTTCCATTAGGGCCGCGTCAAAGGCGGCGGCCATGCCGATGGCCTGAGGGAAGACCGTCGCCACCCCTGCTCTGGCCACACCGTGGAGCGCCTCGTTCCACCAGTTGTATGCAGGTATTCCCAACCTGGGGATGGCCGGCGCATCGAACCTCAGCTGGGAAGCTTTCTCCTCCAGGGTCATCTTGCCCACCAGCTCCTGAGCCCTTTTTCTTGCTTTCTCTCTGTCTCTCATGTTCATACCTCCGCACATATGCTTTTTATCCAAAGTGCACAAAAGCCTATAAACACTCTTGTTTATAGGCTTCCTATCGCAATATCCACTCAGCTCCCCGAGTAGGGCTCGAACCTACAACAACTCGGTTAACAGCCGAGTGCTCTACCATTGAGCTATCGAGGAATCTCTGGGGGCTGTGCCCTCAAAACCGAATACTGACTGCGGAACCCGCATCTCCCTGGTTAAGCCTGCGTCCTATTAGTATGCGTCAGCTGT
>CAJTHM010000045.1 GCA_910576125.1 Lachnospiraceae bacterium
TTCCAGCCCAAAATAAACACGATTTTTGCCGTTGCCATAAGTATAAATAACGGCACAAACAAAATCAAGAACCTATCGTCTGCACAGTTTCATTTATGGTGGTGCCAAGTGTGCGGGCATGGAGGTTTAGAAAAAGATCCTGCAATGAGTGTTTCCGCATGGAAAGATAGTGAATATGCAAATGGTTTGCTACAAGGTTTTTAACAAATTCATCAAAACAGATATTTTCAAGTCTGATTGTAAACTGATTTCCTTTCTGTGAAATCAGACTTATTCCTTTACACCCAGAGAGGACACTCTGTGCAGCGATTGTTTCTTCCAGTATGCAGTCAACGATATTTGTTGTTTCGGATAAAATGTTTTCTGTTTTTCCCTGCAAGATACTTTTTCCCTTATCCAAAATTAAAATATCGGTACAGAATTTTTCCATATCATGCAGTTGGTGTGATGAAACAATAAATGTTGTGTTTCGTTCTTTTGCCATATCGCAAATCAGACGGTATAGGTTAATCTGTCCCTGCGGGTCTAATCCGTTTACCGGTTCATCTAAAATAATCAGTTTTGGCTGTCCTAACATAGCCCTTGCCAATGCCAGTCTTTGTTTCATTCCAAGAGAAAACTTTTTCACTTTCTTTTCTGCCTGGTTCTTAAGTCCGACATAATCAAGCAATTCCATAACTTGCCCGTTTGGGATATTTTCATATAGATGTGCAAAACATTCTATATTTTCTCTTGCAGTCAGTTCTTGATAAAAACTAGGGGTGTCAAGTGCCGCCCCAACCTTTGATAATGCCAGTCCGGGATTTTCGTCTAATGATACGTTGTCTATGACGATTTTCCCATTATCTTTGGAACACAAATTTGTAATCATCTTTAATGTCGTAGTTTTACCCGCCCCGTTTGTCCCCAATAGTCCCATGATATTTCCGGGTGCAAGCTCAAAACATACATTCTGAACGGCAGTTTCCTTTTTGTATGCTTTTCTTAGATTTTTTACACTGATTATTTTCTCCATTTTTCAATCCTCCCTATAATTCCAAATATTATAATTCCAATTACTTCTCCAAGGGCATTGCCTATAAATCCCTGCATATGGAGCGCGTCTTCCCACATATAATCCCCCGTGATTAGTTTTGTGACATAGTTTCCTATGATTACCAAGAATAGGAACAATGCTATGCAGTCCCAAATATTCCATTTTAGGAATGTTCTTGCAAGCACTGGAAGCCAAAGGACACAAAGCCATAACAGCAGGATAGGCACACCATAACGTAAAAGCCAAAATGTCCCTGTTCCAATCAGATAATATCGGGTAATCTGTATGACAGAAAGCAGGACAAGCACTCCAATGCTTATTACTGCCATTGCCTTACAGCCTTTATTCTTTTTACAGGTTGAAAGAGTATATAAAAATGAGTCTGCAAACAGGCAGGAACTTCCGGCAATCAAAGACCATGTAATTCCTTTGTTTACCGCCAAATCCACAATCAGACAGATCAGTATTGCAATAAAACTAAGACAGCCTAAGCCATATAACAGATACATTTTCTTTGTTTTATTCAAAAATCTTTTTACATCTGAAATTTCTGTTGACGGCGTTTCCATTTCCAAATGACAAGCCATATCGTGATATATTTCACTACATTCTGTACAATGCTCTAAATGGTTATCAATGCTCTTTTTAGAAACATCACTTACCATTCCGTCAACATAAAGAGGGAGTAAATCTCTGACAATCTCACAAGCTAATTCTTTTTCCCTTAGTTCCATTCTCTCATTCCTTTCATTATTTTCTGTTTTCCACGGTAATAAGTTACCCTCGCCCAGTTTTCTGTTTTTCCCAAAATAGCCGCAATTTCAGAAAATTGTAGTTCTCCTGCCAAGCGTAAATACATGACTTCTCTTGTTACATCATCAAGGTTGTGCATGAGGCGGAAAATTTCTATTTTTTCTAAATTGTCAAGGCTTTTACTTTCAATATTTTCTGTGGAAGGTACGCAATCGTCCAGTGGGGCGGTTTTGTGCCTGCTTCTTTTTTCCAGTTCTTTGTACCATATTTTTTTGGCAATACCGCATAGCCAGACGGAAATTTTACAATCTCCCCTAAACTTGTCAATCCCCTTAATTGCTTGAAAGAATGTTTCCTGCGTCAGTTCCTCGGCAAGTCCGCTGTCCTGCGTTAAGCCGCATAGATATTTATATAGCATGGCGGCGTTTTCACGATATATTTCATCAATTTTTTCTTTATCCATATCAGCACCTCATATTGTTAGTTCTTTTTAAGTGCGATTTGTTACAAATTATTTTATTTTTTTAAAAAGGAAAAACCCTGTCATTGACAGAGCCTTTCCTTGCTTAGCTGAACCGTTTATTATCGGTAACCTTTTAACGAAATAATTTTACAGTATTATCTCTGCCGTCCTCGCAAAATCAGTTTTCCGCCCGATAAATTCCGACCGCTTTTCTTCTGACAGACTTTTGAACACCTTTTCATAGAGTATGTCGTTCATACCCATTTCCTTTGCAATACAACACAGCTTTGTGTTTAACCATTCCTGATACAATTCCTCAAACAATGTCCTGCTGTCCGTAAAAGTTTCATCTTCTTCAAAGCCATGCAGAGGCGTATAGTATTTCAGCATCACAAAGCCATATCTGCCTACATCAACCACTACAATATCCGCCATTTCGTACAGCTCCGCAAACGCATCAGCCACCTTTTGGCACTTTGCCCGTTCTTCTTCTGTAATATAAATTTTCTTTTCCATATTGCTTTACCTCGTTTCTTATAAAATTTTACCATATTCATTTTATAAGAACCACCTGCACACCAGCTTTTTATTCCTCTTGTTTTTGGCAAAACCCACTTTACTAACAATTTACTTCTGTCATATGGGTATGTGGATTGAATCTTACAGAAGAAATTATGGCAAACTGATTTGTCCGCCCCCCGGCACTGCGCCGCAATCCATCGGAAATCGTCTACTGTCATATTGGTTTTTTCTAGCAGTGCACCGCTTTGGATATAGGTTCCTGTTTTGTCATCTATTGCCGCAAGGAGGCTTTCCTTTGGTAATTGTCTCTTCCAAGGTCACTTGATAGGCATTGTCCATGCACCAGTGCAACCTGAGGAAAATCTGCATGGCAGCAAGGCTGGAGGGAACCAAATGGCACAGAGATGGGCGAAAGCGTTCTACAGGTTGAAGCGGTGGCTGAAATGTAGGGACGCATACATAAAGGACAGAATCCTGACCGCGATATGTCTGCTGGCCAATGAAATAATCAGCATCCTGGAGAATATATTGGATATAGGAGTCGAGATGCCGCCATTCCTCCTGCCGTTGGTGAAGAACATAAGGCTGACAGTGGAGGAGAGGGCGGACATGGGGACGAAGGAGGATGGAGATGAAGAGTGAAGTATTGTATGAGGGCCCGGATATTTCCGAACATCAATATGTTGTGGACATCAAGCGTGTCCGGGATTCCGGATGCAGGCGCATCGGTCTGCGGGCGGGGTACGGCAGAGACAACGTGGACCAGCGTTATGTAGCCAATGCGCTGGCATGCTACAATCTTGGGATGGATGTGCTGCTGTATTGGTTCTCTTATGCCTATACGGCGGAAATGGCGGCAGCAGAAGCGGGATATGCCATCGCCCAGGCAGGAAAGTATTGGGAGAGGTGCCCCATTGCGTTTGACTTTGAGTATGATTCCGTGAACTATGCCAGGAAGAACGGAGTGGCTGTCACCAGGGACATGGCCACGGACATGGCCATCGCGTTCCTGCAGCGGGTCAGGGATGCCGGCTATATCCCTGTGATTTATACCAACAGGGACTACATGCAGAACTATTTCGACATGGAGAGGGTTACGGCACAGCTGGGCCAGGTATATGTCTGGTATGCCAGGTACACATCCGTGCTTCCGGACAGCGAGGCAGAGGTGGCGGACGTCTGGCAGTATACCTCGACCGGGCGGCTGCCTGGCGTGAACGGCAGCGTGGACATGAACCGGTTCTACACGGATTTCGATGGCAGTACGGTCAAAGTGGAACGGGAAGACAGATGCAACCTGAATATCCTGGGCTTCCAGGCTGCAGCCAATGCTGACGGGTGCCGGGACGCTGATGGGAACCCTCTGGTGGAGGATGGGCTGGACGGCTCCAGGACGCAGTATGTCCGGAGGCAGATTGCCCTTAAGGCAAGGCTGTCCCAGGGGAACTATGTCGTGGGTTCCGCGGGCCATGTGGTGAGATGGTGGCAGCAGCGGTGCAACGAGATTCTGGTACGCAGCCAGGCGGTGGACGGACTGTTCGGCAAGACCGCCAGGATAGACACGCTGGCCCTGCAGCGCAGGCTTAGCCTGAAAGAGGATGGCATTGTCGGATACAACAGCATCCAAGCTGCATTTTACAACTAAGAAAAAGGGCGGCAGGGTCATCCTGCCGCCTATGCCTTTGAATAGATTATTCGTGATGCCGCAAATCCTTGGTTTTACTGAAAAATCTCTGGTTTGCGGCTTCTTGTCACAGCGGAGAGTGTGGGATTCGAACCCACGTGCCCAGTAATGGACAACTGCATTTCGAGTGCGTTACCGTCAATGGACTTTACTGGAATTTATTTGATTTTAGCGGGTTTTGACGGAAGTTAATAATGGCTGAAAATACTTACTTCCTCCCCATATCAGGGATGGAAGATGCCGTCAGGACACTGAGCGCGGCGAAAGCACCAAAGAAAGACGGGAAAGGGAACCCTTATGTGGACAGGATGGGCAGCCACATGCCCCTGCTGGACGCAATGCGGACGGCATCCAGAAAGGCATTCATAGCAGCTTTCGTTGATTAAAAAGCAAAACAGGCTTATATCAAAAATGGAAACTGAATTATCAGAAAATAGCAGAAAATGTCGGACATCTATAAAAAGAGAAAAATGCCAATTAAGACTTGACACATACGTTCATAATTGCATTGTTGATATTATTCGTTCAAACGGATATACTATATAAAGTATGGGTAAGGAGGGCAGTTATGTTTGAATATATGACAGCACAGGAAGCGGCAGAATGTTGGAAAATATCAGTGCGGCGTGTGCAGCGGCTATGTAAGGAAAACCGTATTGAGGGAGTCCTAAATATAAATCGTGTATGGCTTATTCCCCAAAACACAAAAAAACCCGTGGATAAGCGGAGAAAGGCTGCGAATTATGGAGAATAGAATTTTATTGTTGGAGGATGATGTAAGTCTGATAGACGGGCTGAAATACTCGTTAAAGAAAAATAACTTCGATGTAGAGTTTGCCCGTTCTGTCCAAGAAGCGCTGGCGCATTTAACAGAGATAGATAAATATGATATGCTGATTCTCGATGTTACATTGCCGGATGGGACAGGTTTTGAGGTGTGTGAAAAAGTACGAAAGAACGGAAATCAGATACCGATTATTTTTCTGACAGCTTCCGATGAAGAAGTCAGCGTTATCCGTGGCCTGGACTGCGGCGGCGATGACTACATAACAAAACCGTTCAAGTTGGGCGAACTATGTTCACGCATCCGGGCGTTGCTGCGGCGGGCAGGATTGTCAAATCAGGGAGCAGGGACGGTTATGGAGTGCGGCGATATTAAGATAGACCTTTTAGGCAGCCGTGTCTTATTAAAAGGTAATCCGTTAGAGCTTACAGCCGCAGAATATCGTTTAATATGCCTGTTGGTAAAAAATGCAAACCGTATCATTACAAGAGATATTATTTTGGACGAATTATGGGACAGCACGGGGGACTATGTGGACAATAATACCCTTTCCGTCTATGTGCGGCGTCTGCGTGAAAAAATAGAAACAGACCCGTCACATCCAGAACATTTACTGACAGTGCGAGGATTTGGCTATCAATGGAAAGAGGTGGACGGATGAGCTTCCTGCGTGATAAACATACCCGTTGGTATTGCATTTTTCTTTCTTCACTTCTCGTTATTTTTTTATTGGCAGCGATAAAGATAGCGGACAGACAGACCAAAGCTGCAAGAGAGATATTTTTTGCACACGACAATGCGATTGCCACGTCTCTGCTGGAGCAGGGGATTTCGGAGGATATCATAGCAAAGGCATTGACAAGCGAAGAAGAAAGCGCGTCTGGAAGCGGTTTATTAAATCGAATCGGTTATACCGAAAACATGGATATAAATCGTCTATCTTATATATCTTCCGTAAAAGATATCATGCTGTCATCTATACTGTGCATGGAACTGTTCATCAGTATTCTTTTGATTGGCGGAACAATCCTGTTTTTGTGTGACAGAGAAAAGTTATACCAGAAATCCGAGAAGACAATTCAGAATTATATAGATGGAAACTATACTGTCCATCTGCCGCAGACAAGCGATGGGACTTTCTGCCAGATGCTGTCCTCTGTCGAACAGCTTGCTACAATGCTGCAATCCAAGAATGATACTGACCGGAAAACAAAAGAATTTTTGAAAGCCACGATTTCCGATATATCACATCAGTTAAAAACTCCTCTGTCCGCACTATATATGTACCAGGAAATCATAGAAAGTGAGCCGGATAATCCCGTTACAGTAAAAGAATTTTCTGTAAAGACAGGAACTGCGCTAAAGCGAATAGAGCAGCTTATTCAGTCGATGCTAAAAATCACACGATTAGATGCAGGAAGCATTCTTTTTGAAAAAGGACATTATAGTATCTCAAATGTCATCAGCAATGCAATAAGCGAATTGACGACACGGGCAGCCAGTGAAAATAAGAAAATTATAATAGATGGAGCAGAACAAAAGTTTTTCTGCGACATGGAGTGGACGGGCGAAGCGATTGGAAACATTGTGAAGAATGCCCTTGACCATACGGACAGTGGAGGAATCATCCATATTTCATGGGAGCGTACCCCTGCCATGTTCAGAATCCTTATCTCTGATAACGGACACGGCATTACGCAAGAGGACATACACCATATCTTCAAACGGTTTTATCGGAGCAGGAATGATTGCCATGCATCGGGAGTCGGGCTTGGACTGCCGTTAGCAAAAGCCATTATGGAGGGGCAGGGAGGATTCCTGTCTGTTCAAAGTGAATATTCGCAGGGGACAACCTTTACGTTGTCTTTCCTTACTGAATCGTAAGGTTAAATTCATCTGATTGTAAGCTGCCCCAGTTATCCTTGTGAGAAAAGGAGGTACTTGCACATGGAAATCTTAAAAGTACAAAAATTGTGTAAAACATATGGAACTGGAGAGGCGAAAGTCGATGCCTTGAAAAATGTATCGTTCTCTTTGGAGAAAGGGGAATTTGCTGCGGTTGTCGGAGAGTCCGGCTCTGGCAAGAGCACTCTGCTGAATTGCATTGGCGCACTGGATGTTCCCACTTCCGGGGCAGTCACAATAGATGGGAATAACCTGTTTTCCATGAAAGAAGAGGGAAGAACAATCTTCAGACGGCGGAACATAGGCTTTGTTTTTCAGTCCTTTCAGCTTGTCTCCGAATTGACAGTGGAACAAAATATAAGCTTTCCGCTTCTTTTGGATTACCGCAAACCCAAAGCAGCCGATGTAGATGAAGTGTTGGAGATGCTCGGCTTAACAGAACGGAGAAATCACCTGCCGAATCAGCTCTCTGGAGGACAGCAGCAACGTGTCGCTATCGGCAGGGCATTGATCACAAGACCGAAGCTGATTCTTGCCGATGAGCCTACCGGAAATCTTGACAGCAAAAACAGCCAGGATGTGATGGAACTGTTGATAAAGGCATCACGGCACTATCAGCAGACAATTCTTATGATTACGCACAACAACAACCTTACCTCTATGGTTGACCGTGTGCTTCGTGTAACGGATGGTGTCTTGACAGATTTGGGAGGGAAAGCAAATGAGAAATTATCTTGACCTTGTTCCTATTTCTGCAAAAATCCATAAAAAACAGAACAGGATGTCTGTTTTTTGTATTATTCTGGCGGTGTTGTTGGTTACGACAATTTTTGGAATGGCTGATATGTTCGTCCGCAGCCAGATTATGAAAACGCAGGCAGAAACAGGAAACTGGCATATAGGAATCCAGGATATAGATGCCCGGACAGCGGATATTATAGCGACCCGCCCGGACATTGAAGCTCTTTCCTCCTATTCCATCTTAAATTACAACGGCGAAGAGGGATATTCGTTAAATGGGACAAACACTGTCATTTGTGGAGCAGAGGAAGAACTGCTGTCAAAGATATTCCCCGATATGCTTACAGACGGAAAATTCCCTCAGACAGAGAAAGAAGCCTTAGTTACGGAAAATGCAAAAGGGATATTGGAATTAAGCATCGGGGAGCAAATAAGCATGAAGGCTCCGGATGGAAAAGAATATGCCTTTGAAATATCTGGGTTTGTGGAAAATACATCAAACTTAATGAGCAATGGTTCTTATGGCATATTTGTGACAGATGAAGCATTTTACAATATCTGCGCTGATACGAATCTGACAAAAAATGCCGCTACCTTTTATGTTCAATTTGCAGGCACAAAGAATGTGCAGGATAAAATATCGGATTTAAGAACAGCATTCAACTTGTCGGATGAACAAGTCTTTGAAAATACGAAACTGCTCGGCTTGCTTGGGCAGAGCGTGAATTCCTTTATGATGCAGGTATATGTTGCCGCTGCCGTATTATTTGTGTTAGTTCTGTTTGCAGGCATCATGATGATTGCAAGCAGCCTTAACAGCAATGTTGCACAGCGGACAGAGTTCTTTGGTCTGATGCGTTGCATCGGAGCAACTCCGAAACAGATAATGCGGTATGTCCGCAAAGAAGCACTAAACTGGTGCCGTTCTGCAATTCCGATTGGTGTTTTTACAGGGATATCCATAATATGGATTTTGTGCTTCATTCTCCGTGCCTTAAGTCCGGAATATTTTGGTGCAATGCCTGCATTTAGTATCAGCCTGCCAAGTATTTTAGCGGGTGTAGTTGTTGGGCTTCTGACTGTCCTGCTGGCGGCTCGCTCACCGGCAAAAAAGGCAGCAAAAGTTTCACCATTAGCGGCGGTTTCCGGAAACGCAAGTGAGACACAGCCTGTCCGAAAGGCGGCAGGTACAAAATGGTTTAAGGTGGATACCGCACTTGGAATCCACCATGCGAAAGCGAGCCGCAAAAATTTTATCCTTATGGCGGGCTCGTTTGCCCTTAGCATTATCCTTTTCCTTTCGTTTTCCGTGGCAATCGAATTCATGAATCATACTTTAAGACCTTTGCATCCGTGGACGGCGGATATATCTATTGTAAGCGGAGACAATACCTGCTCTGTCAACAGTGACTTTGTGAACGGTTTGAGAGAAAATCCCGTTGTAGATAAAATTTACGGACGGAGTTTTTTGTACAGCGTACCTGCCGTGACGGGCCATGCAAAGCAAAAAATCGACTTGATTTCTTATGAGCAGCATCAATTTGAATGGGCAGAAAAATATTTACTGAAAGGCTCGCTTGATACCGTCCAAAATGAAGTGAATACGGGACTTATTGTATATGAGCCGCAGAATACGATTCAAGTGGGCGACACAGTAAGCCTAAACATTGATGGGCAGTATAAAGAAATAAAGATTGTCGGCATGTTGTCTGACAGCCCTTTTTTCAATGCTTCGGATGTAGGGACAGTTATCTGCTCCGAAGATACTTTCCGCCAGGCGACAGGGCAGACGGATTATACAATTATCGATATGCAGCTGACAAGGAAAGCTACAGATGCCGATGTGGATGAGATACATCGCACTTACGGGGCAGGATATTCATTTATCGATAAACGGATGGATAACAGCAGTACATTGAGTGTGTATTACTGCGTCTGGCTGTTCCTTTATGGCTTTTTAGTTCTAATTGCTTTGATTACGGTATTCAACATTATTAACAGTATTGCAATGAGTGTGGCGGCACGAACAAAACAGTACGGAGCTTTTCGTGCTATCGGTTTAAGCAATAGACAGCTTTCAAAAATGATTGTGGCAGAAGCCTTTACCTATGCTGCCATTGGCAGTATAGCAGGCTTGTGTTTCGGCTTGGTCTGCAATAAGTTTTTGTTTAATATGCTGGTAAACCGCCAATGGGGAGACCCGTGGGAAATGCCTTGGGTAAAAGTAGGGATAATTATTCTGATTGTTTTGGTCTCAGTAGCTTTTGCCATATACAGACCGACTAAAAGAATTCATAATATGTCTATTGTAGAAACAATCAATATACAATAATAGTTTTTTTAGCAGGCGGCTTCTCAAAATTTAGGAGAGAACTAAGAATATACTCCCCGAAAAAGCGGTGAAATAAAAAAGCCCACAAGCGGCGAACCCGCTTGTGGACGTAAGCGTCTGGCGGAGAGTGTGGGATTCGAACCCACGTGCCCTGTAAAGGACAACTGCATTTCGAGTGCAGCTCGTTATGACCGCTTCGATAACTCTCCCGATTCCGGCAGATTTTCATCCGCCTCCTTTATTCTATAGTATCCGGCCATTTTTTGCAAGAGCCAGAAACGTTTTTTCTCAGAAAGGTTGCAAAATGATCCGGAAAAGGGTAAAATTTTAGATGGAAAGGTGTGGAAAGCAATCACATACACACAAAAATATAAAACGATAGGAGGATATGAGACATGAAGAGAATTGGTATGTTGACCAGCGGCGGCGACTGCCAGGCACTGAACGCGGCCATGAGAGGCGTGGTGAAGACGCTGTACAACAGCGACGAGCAGGTGGAAATCTACGGATTCCAGGACGGCTATAAGGGACTGATTTACAGCAAGTTCCAGATGCTCACCGGCAAGGACTTCTCCGGCATCCTGACCAAGGGCGGCACGATTCTGGGCACCTCCCGGACCCCTTTCAAGACCATTCAGGATCCCGATGAGAACGGCCTGAACAAAGTGGAGGCCATGAAGCAGAACTACTACAAGCTCCAGCTTGACTGCCTTGTGGTCTTAGGCGGCAACGGCACCCACAAGACAGCGAACCTTTTAAGCAACGAGGGTCTGAATGTCATTACTCTGCCCAAGACCATCGACAATGACCTCTGGGGCACGGACATGACTTTCGGCTTCCAGAGCGCGGTGGACATCGCCACGGACGCGATCGACTATATTCACACCACAGCCGCCTCCCACAGCCGTGTCTTCATCGTGGAGGTCATGGGCCACAAGGTGGGATGGCTGACTCTGAACGCCGGCATGGCCAGCGGCGCTGACATCATCCTGATTCCCGAAATCCCCTATGATATCAAGAAAGTGGTGGAGAAGATTGAGGACAGGAACAGAAGAGGCAGCGGCTTCACCATCATCGCTGTGGCAGAGGGCGCTATCTCCAAGGAGGATGCGAAGCTTTCCAAGAAAGAGTACAAGAAAAAGCTCAAGAAGATGACACATCCGTCAGTTTCTTATGAGTTAGCCGATGCTATCCAGAAGAAGACCGGCATTGAAGTCCGCGTGACCGTTCCCGGCCATATGCAGCGCGGCGGAAGCCCCTGCCCGTATGACCGTGTATTCGCCAGCCGCCTGGGTGCAGAGGCAGGAAAACTTATTCTGGACAACCAGTATGGGTTCATGGTAGGATACAAGAACCGTGAAGTAGTGCGGGTTCCCCTGGAGGATGTGGCGGGCAAGCTCAAAGCCGTATCCCCGGATGCCTCCATAGTAAAAGAGGCGAAGCTCCTGGGCATCTGCTTCGGCGATTAAGGACAGGCTTTTAAAAATTGGAAAAGGAATGATATGTAAAGAGCGGAGGGCATGCGGTAAAGCGTGCCTTCCCTGTGTGCAGGACAAAATCCTGAAATTTTTTAAAGAGGAAGAATTCTATGTCGTACATGGCGCTATACCGGAAGTTCCGGCCGGATACCCTTGCGAATGTGAAAGGGCAGGATCATATCGTGACTACGCTGAAGAACCAGCTGGCGGCGAAACGCATCGGCCACGCGTATCTGTTCACCGGAACCAGAGGGACCGGCAAGACTACCGTGGCGAAAATCCTGGCCCGGGCGGTGAACTGCGAGAATCCTACGGCCGAGGGCCCCTGCGGGGAATGCCGCATCTGCCGTGCCATCGCCGCGGGCGCCAGCATGAACGTGATTGAGATTGATGCCGCTTCCAACAATGGCGTGGACAATATCCGTGAGATTGTGGAGGAGGTTTCCTATTCCCCGGCGGAGGGGAAGTACAAGGTCTATATCATCGATGAAGTGCATATGCTGTCCGCGGGAGCTTTCAATGCTCTTTTGAAGACCCTGGAGGAGCCCCCCTCCTATGTAATCTTCATCCTGGCCACCACAGAGGTGCACAAGCTGCCCATCACGATTCTGTCCCGGTGCCAGCGGTATGATTTCAAACGCATCACCATCGATACGATTACGGCCAGGATGCAGGAGCTGACCAAAGAAGAGGGCGTGCAGGTGGAGGAGAAAGCCCTGCGCTATATCGCCAAGACCGCGGACGGCTCCATGCGCGACGCGCTGAGCCTGCTGGACCAGTGCATCGCTTTCCACTTAGGCCATGAGCTGACCTACGACAAGGTCCTGGACGTGCTGGGGGCGGTGGACACGGAGGTGTTCAGCAGGCTGCTGCGCTTTTGTCTCAACAGGGACGTGTTAGGCTGCGTGGAATTGCTGGAGGAAATCGTGATGCAGGGCAGGGAGCTGACCCAGTTCGTGACGGATTTCACCTGGTACCTGCGCAATCTGATGCTGGTGCAGGCTTCCGACAACCTGGAGGATGTCATCGACATGTCCACGGACAATTTAAAGCGTCTGAAAGAGGAATCCACCATGGCGGACATGGACCGGATCATCCGTTTCATCCGCATTTTCTCCGAACTGTCAGGACAGATCCGTCAGTCGGCTCAGAAGAGGATTCTGGTGGAAATCGCCCTGATTAAACTGTGCAGGCCACAGATGGAGGTGGAGACCGACGCCATGCTGGACCGCATCCGCCAGGTGGAGGATAAGCTGGAGAAAGGCGTGGTGGTGGCTGCGGCTTCAGACGGCGTCCCGCAGGGCGGCGGCACAGCCGGGGGGAGCGCACAGCCCAAGGCAAAGCCCCGGCTGGCCAAGGCCATCCCGGAGGATGTGCGGCAGATTGTGGCCAAGTGGCCCGCAATCGTGGGAAGCGCGGAGAATCCCATGCGCATCTATCTGAAATCCGCCAGGCTCAGCCTGGGGGGCGACAACCGGCTCTGTGTGGTATTTGCGGACGGCATGGCATCCGATTATTTCAACAAGTCCGAGCACAAGGCGCTGCTGGAGGCACTGCTGTCCGACTTTTCCGGAAAAGAGATAGAGGTTAACATCCAGACAGTCGGCGGGGTACAGGAATTTGAAGACAATTATGTAGACATTTCCCAGGTGATTCAGATGGAAATAGAGGAAGAGGAGGATCAAGAGTAATGGCAAAGCGAGGAGGCTTTCCCGGAGGCGGCATGCCCGGGAACATGGCGAACCTGATGAAGCAGGCCCAGAGGATGCAGCGTCAGATGGAGGAGGGCCAGAAAGAACTGGAGACCAGGGAGTTTGCGGCATCCGCAGGCGGTGGTGCGGTGGAGGCCACAGTAAGCGGCAAAAAGGAGCTTCTGAAAGTGACGCTGTCCCAGGAAGTGGTGGATCCGGATGATGTGGAGATGCTGCAGGATCTGATCGTGGCGGCAGTCAACGAGGCGCTGCGTAAGGCGGATGAGGCCGGCAGCGAGCTGATGGGCAAGATGACAGGCGGACTGGGAGGCCTGCCTTTCTGATGGATTTGTACAGCGGACACATCAATAAATTAATAGAAGAACTGTCGGGGCTTCCGGGCATCGGCAGCAAATCCGCGCAGCGGCTGGCCTTTCACCTGATCAATATGCCTAAGGACAAGGTAAAGCGCCTGACGGACGTGATCACAGAGGCACGGGAGAACGTCCGCTATTGTAAGGAATGTTTTACTCTGACCGACAGGGAGATATGCCCCGTCTGCGCCAACCAGAAGCGCAACCACAGGCTCATCATGGTGGTGGAGAATACAAGGGATCTGGCGGCCTATGAGAAGACCGGCAGATACGAGGGCATATACCATGTGCTCCACGGCGCCATTTCCCCCATGCTGGGCATCGGCCCCGGGGACATCAGGCTGAAAGAACTGATGGAGAGGCTTCGGGGAGAGGTGGACGAGGTCATCATCGCCACCAATTCCAGCCTGGAGGGTGAGACCACGGCCATGTACATTGCCAAACTCGTCAAGCCCACAGGCATCAGGGTGACACGCATCGCCAGCGGCGTACCGGTGGGCGGTGATTTGGAATACATTGATGAAGTTACGCTTTTGCGTGCTTTGGAGGGACGTGTAGAAGTGTGAGAAGAAGTTCCGGGCGGCCAAAGGACGCCAGCCAAGAGCTTCTGGGCTCGCGGGCGAAAAAGTCCGCTTTGTGCAGGGGCATTTTTCCGGACTTGCACCAGACTATTGGATGTTCTGGACAAAAGGGCTTTAGGGGAAAACGCAGAATGAGGAGGATGGATATGGCAGTTAGAATCAGTTCTTTTGGGAAATATTCGGATGGGCGGGAGGTCAGCCTCTATACCATGGAAAACAGGAATGGCATGCGGGTGTCGGTTGCGAACATAGGCGCGGCACTGGTGAAAGTGGAGGTTCCGGACAGGCAGGGGCGGCTTGCGGATGTGGTGCTGGGTTTTGACAGGGCGGAGGATTATCTGGAGAATGGCTGCTTTTTTGGGGTGGTGATTGGTCCCAGCGCTAACAGGATAGGGGGAGCCTCTTTTCTGCTGGACGGCGTCGAGTGTCCGCTGGCGGCCAATGATGGTGTCAACAATCTGCACAGTGACAGGGAGCGTGGCTGGCATAAGTGCTTTTGGGAGGCAGAGCCTGGCGAGGACAGTGTCACGTTTCGCTTGAAGGATTTGGCGGATAATATGGGCTTTCCGGGTACAAAGACTGCGGAGGTTACATATTCTTTGAATGAGGAGAATGAGCTGCGGCTGCACTATCATGCATCCAGCGATAAGAGGACGATTCTGAACCTGACCAATCATTCCTATTTCAATCTGGAGGGCCATGGCAGCGGCAGTATAGAGGGGCACCAGCTGTGGCTGGGGGCATCCCGTTATACCCCTGCGGACGCAGGTTCCATTCCCACGGGGGAGATTGCCGATGTGAAAGGTACGCCCATGGACTTTACGGCGGCGAAAAAGGTTGGGGAAGAAATCGACGCGGATTTTGAGCAGCTTACCTTTGCCGGCGGATATGACCACAACTGGGTCATTGATGGATGGGACGGGACGCTGCGCCGCTTCGCCACGCTGAAAAGCCCACAGAGCGGCAGGGTCATGGAGGCTTACACCACACTGCCCGGCGTACAGTTCTATGCGGGCAACTTTATCGAGGAGGAGAGAGGAAAAGGGGAGGCAGTCTATGCCCGCCGTGGAGGATTATGTCTGGAAACCCAGTATTTTCCCGATTCCGCCAACAAGCCGGCATTTCCCTCCTGTATCTTCGGCGGAGAGAAAGAGTACGATTCCGTGACAGTCTATCGGTTTGACGTAGATTGATTGCCGGGAGGCTGTCTGCAAAGATTGTCGAAGAGTTCTGTTTCCGCCGCGACAAAGAATGCTAAAATACCTCGCATACCGATGTTATGATTAGTACAAACGGTATGGGAGGTGTTTTTGTATGGAATTGCCCAAAAACATTACACAGATTGGAGAAACGAATCCTCACTGCAAAATCTATGTGGAGGATTATGTGATTTCCTATATCAGGCAGCTGAATCAGTATGCCCGGGAAAAGGGGCTGGCAGTGGCGCTGTACGGTACGAGAAAAGAGGAAAACGAGATTACATATTTATTCCTCTATGGGGCCTGCAAGCTGAACTTCCTACAGCGGGAGTGCCGCCATTTGTCCCAGGCAGTCTGCCAGGAGGCAGAGAAACAGCGCAGGAAATATTTCCCGGAATATGTGTTCCTCGGCTATCGCCTGCTGGATGGGGAGATGGTGGAGGGCTTTCATATCTGCGAGCAGAATGTGTGCCGGTATGTGGAGGGTTATGCCCAGTTTTACGAGAAGAACGATTCCATGTTGGCCTTTATGCTGGACGACAGACAGGGGGAGGCAAAGCCGGAGGAGGTCGCCCGGGAAAAGTATGATATGGTAAAAAAACGGCAGGAAGAGCGCCGTGCCCTTGCGGATGAAAAAACGGGACATGTTTTCCGGCGAGGCTCCGCCATCCGCAAGGAGAAGCCCGCCCCGTCCCCCAGAAGCGGGAAACTGGCCGTGGCTGCCGGTTTCGTGCTGCTGTGCGGCGCAGGCCTTGCCACTATGGGAGGCGGAGAGGGCCTGGACCGGCTGCAGGCCGATGTCAGACAGCTGATGGACGACATGTCGCAGAAACAGCTCCCCGATGCGGTGGAAGTGATGGGCAGCGGCGCCCAGGTAGGGACCATCGTGGCGGAGGACAAGCTGGCGGATGCTATCCGTAAGGAAAACACGGCGGCAAGCCCCGGGCCCGCAGAACCCCTGTCCTCCGGCAGCTCGGACGCAGAGCAGCCGCAGGGGACAGACCTGCCTGCCCGGACGCCGCAGGAGGACAGTCCGGAATCAGAGGTTCAGCCTGCGCCTGAGCAGACCATACAGCCTACAGAAGCGCCTTCGCCGGAACCTGCCGTACAGCCTACGCCGGAGCCCACGGCAGCCCCCACCCCGGAACCTGAGCCGGTGGCAGCGCCTGCTGCGGAGATGGTGGCGTATATCGTGCGCAGAGGGGATACCATGACGGATATCTGTATCAGACAATACGGCAGCGACGCCCGGGTGGCGGAGGTATGCGCCCTCAACAATATCGGCGACCCGGATGATATCAAGGAGGGAGAAAAAATTTTTCTGCCACAATGAGAAATCTATGATATAATGACCTTACTCGTAGCGCATGACGGCCGGATGGCCATCCATACCATGGTATATGCGATACGATGATACACTGCATGAAAAGCCAGGAGGAACCATGGCGGATATCAGAAGTTACATGAAAGAAAAAGAAAAGAGAGAGAAGCGGGAAAAAAAGCAGATTGACTATAAGGAAAAGATAGCCCGCCACAAGCTGGCCGCCGTATACCGGGTCCTGCTGATTCTGCTTCTTCTGGCAGCGTTTGCCGTCTTCGTAGTGATACAGTACAAGCGGCGCACTTACACGGACTACGATATCGTCGCCACAAGCCCCCGGGAGGTCATAAGCGACACTACGGATGTAAAGCTGGGCAGCTCTGTCCTGACCTACAGTAAGGACGGCGCCCACTGCACGGACGCGAAAGGAAACGTGGTCTGGAACCAGACCTTTGAGATTCAGGATGTGATACTGGCCAGGAACGGTGAGACCGTCGCCATAGGGGAATACAATGGGAGGAGCATCTATCTTGCGGATTCGGAAAAGCTGCTGGGACAGATTACCACCACGATGCCTATCCGGGAGTTAGCCGTCTCTGAGACCGGCAATGTGACGGCGGTGCTGGCTGACACGGATGTCACATGGATCAACACCTATGACAGCAGCGGAGAGATGACCAGGGAGGGGCGGAGCCATATGGATGACGCCGGCTATCCGATGGCTATCAGTGTCTCGCCCAACGGAGAGCTGCTCCTTGTGGCCTATGTGTATGTGGACGCGGGCATCCTGAAGACGAAACTCGGCTTTTACAATTTCGGCCTTGTAGGCTCCAATTACAGCGACGGCCTGGTGAGCACCTATTCGTACACGGACATGGTGATTCCCTGCGTGGGCTTTCTGGACAATGATACCGCGTTCGCGGTGGGAGACAACAGGCTGACTATTTTTTCCGGGGCCCATGTGCCTGAGGAAGAGGAGGGGCATCTCTACGACAGGGAAATCAGGTCCGTCTTTTCCGGTGGTAATTACATCGGCCTTGTCTTTCTCTCGAATAACAGCGAAAACAGATACCAGCTGAAAGTCTATGACACCGAGTCCGGCAAGGTCAGCGATTTCTATTTTGATATAGATTACACCGATATTTTTTTCGGCAGAGACAATTTCGTGATATATAATGAGAAAGAATGCCAGATAATGACAATGGACGGCATAGAAAAGTTCTACGGCCCCTTTTCCAAAACGGTGCGGCTGATGGCCCCTGTGGGAAACGGATATAAATATCTGCTGATAACAGATGATTCTATCGATACGATACGGTTGAAATAAAGAACATACATATAATAGGAGAAAAAAGATGAATGAATGGAATCTGAATATAGTGCTGATCGCTGTGCTCGCAGCCGCTTTGATTAAAATGGTGGACGGATACAGAAAAGGAATCGTGAAAGAAGTCATTTCCCTGGTCTCCCTGATTGTGCTCAGCGTGGTGGCGGCCCTGATTGCCTATGGCGTGACCAGCTATCATGACGGCAGGATATTCAATGTGATCGTAATTGTGATTCTGCTTATCCTGTTGCTTACGGCCCACCATCTGCTGGGCCTTGTATTCTTCTCTGCAAAGCTGGCCGCGAAACTGCCGGTGGTTCATCTTGTGGATAAGCTGCTGGGCATCCTGTTCGGCGTATTCGAGGTGGTATTGGTGCTGTGGACGATTTACGCGTTCACGATGATGATGGACATAGGCGCCATCGGCCAGACGATTCTTTCCTGCACAGAGAAGAGCAGGCTCCTGACCTGGATATATGCCCACAATTATCTGGCGAAAGGCATCGAGGGCTTTCTGGACAAATTCCGGTTCGTTCCATTGTTGGAAGGACTCCATCTGTAAATCCTGCAGGAGTTGATTAATGGAAAAAAACTGGAAAAAACTTGAAAAAAGTGTTGACAAACAAAAAGACCCGGTGCTATAATAATAACCTGCCAGAAAGCATTGCTTCATTTCATGAGGAGATGCGGCAGAAAAAATAAAAAAGTTGAAAAAAGTTGTTGACAAAAGCGATGGCATGTGATATCCTATCAGAGTTGTCGCTGATGAAGACGACGGAGCACCTTGACAAACGAACAGCAATGCAACCCTGAAGATTCCGGAGACCATCCGCAAGGATGGAGGAAATTCAGAGAGACAAGAAGAGTTTAACACGACCTAGACAAACCTAAACGAACCAGAGGATACACGAGGAAGCCGGTCCGGGAGGACCGGAGGCCGAGCGC
>CAJTHM010000046.1 GCA_910576125.1 Lachnospiraceae bacterium
TTGTGACCAAGCTGGAAGAGACCCAATTGACATCGATTGCGCTGTCTGTATTCGTGATGAATCTTTTCAAGATTCAGAAACGAATACTTTCTGCCATTTTGTGCGTGTATCGACTTTTGGATAATAAATATACATTTTACAGAATCCCTTGCATTTAACCAGACTTAATCAGCAGACACTAAATAGAAGTTAATTCTTGTGCCAATGCCGTAGTTTAGGTGAGCATTAGGTATTGGCGCTATTATTTAGCATAGTATTATTTATTTTGTTATCATAATCAGAGTCCAAGGCCGGAAGAGAAAGTTGGAGTACGATATAATTTCAGCAAGCTCTTGAAGTATGGCAATTGAACAAACAGATAAGCCCGAAAACGGACATTTCTTTGCTTAAGGAAGAAAGGACACAAGGCCATGGCAAAAACGGAATCAATTACAATAAAAGTCCCCATAGGAATGTCAAAATACCTGAACCAAATGAATCCCAAAACGGAGCTTATCAGAAATGCATTATTACTCTATCCATATATTTTAAACCAGACCATATCCCACGGCCGCGCAGCAGAGATTTTAGGCATCCGGAAATCCGAATTAATCGACATTTACGACGAATTAGGATATTCCTATTTAGACAAAACAATAGATGAGCTTGATTCAGAACTGGAAACTTTTAGACAGCTACGGCATGGAGATTCCGGGAGCAGATAAAGGTATGAAAGAAAGAAAACGACTTTAATATTGGACTGCAAATTGCGGACTTTATCCCAAATACAATGAAGAAATATGCTCATGGAATAAAGAATAAGAACCCTTCTATAGAAAGCGAAATAGCGAATTGCCTATATGATGGACAGGTAGGGGCAATAAATATTTTTGGATTGAGAAAATTGTGATAGAATTGCAAAATGTGTTGACGAAAAACGGGAAATGGGTTATGATAAGGATGCGGAAGAGATGACGATAGTCGTTACACTTCTGTTATTCTTATATAAGTTTGACGACAGTCGTATCTTTTATAGGAATATTTTTTGTTAAAAAGCAGTATAATAAAGGAAAGGAGTCGCATGAACATGAGGCTTCTTAGCGTAAGCGGAATGTAGCTTGTGGTGAACTTGACGATAGTCGATTACTCACTACAGGCTATTTTTCTATATGGATATATCGGAGCAGCAGCCCATCTTCCTGTCAAGCTTTTCATCCGAAATGGACTTTTGCCAGAGGAGGACTGTTTATTGCAGTTGGATGAGCGAAATGAAAAGTCGGAAACCAAAACAAGGGGAAATTTTGATTGCGGATGTATTTTCTAACCTGTACTATTCGCATTTGCAAACAGATGCATATAAAGCGGAATTTAATAAACTTGAAAAAGCAGGAATTCTAAAATTTTGCTTTGAATTTCCTCAATAAAATATCGAATAAAAGTCAATGTTTTCAGGAATATTGACAGCCTTGCTTGAGTATGCTATGATAAGGCTACCAACAGTAAGTCCTAAGTCGGTGCCGTTATCTAGGTAAGCGTCATGTGTTGGCGTCACTATTAGGCAATTGGTAGTCAATGGAAAGCAGACCAGTTTTATGACTGGTCTTTTTTCATAGAAGAGGGAATGCGATGTCTAAAGAGAAAGGACGAATTTTATGAAGGAAGAATCAAACTCATTGCCAATATCTGATATAGACACCCAGCAGGCCATAGAAGACTTAACTATGATGCTGCTATATCTCTCAAAGTTCTCAGAGCCGGATCGTTTTTCCGAGAGGAATGACTATTATGCATGGAAAGGGTATCCTTTCGGTATGCTAAACAAACTTGACGAAAAGGACTACATACACCAGGGAAGTCATCCGTCCAGAAGTAAATCTGTTTACATTACCCCGGATGGATTGGAACATGCTAAGGAGTTGTTGAAAAAGTACCATATAGCAGATTGGGAAAGGAAAGATGCTCCCAAATAAACCAGGTGAAGCAAAAACCGCATCGCACACATGGATCTGAGACGCGGCCTGATGTCTGCAGTGCTGGCCTGCCAGGGAATCGCTTATCAGTACATGGCCTATTTGAAAAGCCCTAGTATGAATATGTGCAGAAGCATCTGCGGATATTGTCCGCATTCTATGGCGTGCTCAAGCTCATGAACGGCGCAGCCCCTTATGGGCTTGAAATACAGGCGAAAGCCCTCCTATTGCGGGTCATAAGGATTTGTACGGGCTGTGGGAGAGCAGGCTGTATGAAGCCATCGGGGACGAAAGCGGCCTCCGATTAGAAAGCCCTGGAGGAGCGGTATCGTGATTCCGTGAAAAAAAGGATGAACCAGGATACCATTACGGAGCTGATGCACGGCTATTATAAGGAGAAAGGCGAGTATGGGAAGCAGAAGGCCGCTCTCCTGAGGCTGCTGTCCTGCAGCAATACGGGAGAGCTGTACAAGCTGTATCAGAAATGCAGACAGGAGCTGACGCAGGAGGACTTTGCCAAAGAGGAGGAAGGCATCCTGAAGACTATCAGGGAACGGAACCTTTCCGCATATTTCGACATCCTTTTAGACAAGAACGAGACGAAAGAAGTCATGGATTACATTCTGCATCCCGGGCAATATGGGGGATGGGGCATAGACCAGGGGCATTATTTCACCAAACGGTTGTCCGGCCAGTATCCCAGGGAGATAGTGGAGCTGTACTGGAGAGAGACGGCGTCCTATGTGAAGCTGGGAAAGGAGACGAACTATGCCCGGGCAGTGGGCGTGCTGAAAGAGATTCGCCAGATTATGAAGAGCAATCGGTGGACAGACGAATGGAAGACCAGGTACCAGGCGTTTCTGGAGGAACACCGCAGAAAGAAGCTGCTGCTGAGACTGTTGGAGGGGTTCAAGGCATAGGTTTGGACTGCCCCAAGCTGTAGACAAAGAGTCTTCTCCATTCTGCGCTTAGGTGGATTTGGATAACTCTGTCTCAGATATTATGAAAGTAAGATTCGGCCAGATTCGCTGCCAGAGGATGCCATGAATTAATGAGAAAGACAGATGATAAATAGATAGTACACAGGAGAATCCCCATGAACGAAATTATCCACTCCCCCATAAAAACCCTGAAAAATCTCACCTACACAATCCTGATTATCTCCATCCTGACCCTCATCCTCAATCCATCCGTCCTTCTATACCTGTTCTTTTTCGATGCCATCTGGCTTGCCCTCTTCCTGTCCTATGGGAACCGTAAGAACAGGTTCTGGCTCATGAACAGCCTGACGATTGCGCTGGGAAGCGCCATTGCCTTCGTCCTGATCAAGCTCCTCACAGGCAGTCACGTCAGGTCTATGACCCTCCCGGAAATATCCTTATTGTCCCTGGGAGCCCTGGAAGTCCTGATCGCCGCCGGGCTATGTAGTAAGAAGGCCAAGGAACCCTGCCGTCTCACCAGGCAGCCCCGATTATACGAAGAACGTAAGCATGACATGGAGAGAATCCGGCAGTACATACAGGAGTTCGAAATCCTGGGCATCAACGCTGGGTGGGGGATGGGGAAATCTTTCCTGATGGAGCATCTGAAAGAGGATTCCCTGCTGCGGGAGCGATTTGCAGTCATCCAGATTGACCTGCTTTCCTGTGACTTGGATGCAGTGGAGCTGATTCTCGTGGAAGAGCTGGAGAAGCTGTTCCGTCAGGAACGCGTCTATCCGGAGCATTCCCGCCAGCTGAAGAATCTGCTGGGGAAGAATGAGTGGATCAGTCTGCTGGGGGAGCTGGTGGTGGGCAGCGACACAGGCCTTTCAGCTTCCTATGAAGGCTTCCGCCGGGAACTGGATAAGCTGAATCGGAAGGTCTTGCTTATTTTCGAAGATATTGACCGGATTTTCCAGCAGGACACCATACAGAAGATATTCGCCATCTCTGAGAAGATATCCTGCGAAAACCTCCATGTGGTGTTTCAATACGACAGCCGAGTGCTGACAGAAAAGGGCTTTGAACGGGACTATCTGGAAAAATATATTCCCTATACGGTGAACCTGACGGAGATTTCCTATGAAAAGATAGTGGAATATCTATGGGAAGAATTGAAGATGGCAGAGACGCCCCTGGAGCGGGATGAAGTGTCCGGGATAGGTGTTGTATTACCGGGACAGTTCAAAGCGGCACGTATTTTGGGAATCGATATGGATTTCCGGATGGACTTCCGGGGAACCGCTTCCATTCGCAAAGTCCGGATTTTCCTGTCGGAGCTGAAGGAGATCCTGCTTTCCAACGAGGAATTGTCCAGAAAGGAAAATGTGAAGACAGTCATGCATGTGGTCATGATGAAGCACTTTTTCCATTCCTATTATGAGATGCTGTGCATAGGCGAGAGCCCTCTGGAGAGCCTGAAGCTTGTGTTGAATGAACAGGAATATACCCTGTCAGAGATTTTGGCCAAGTTCCGAAAGCCCCAGCAGGAGAGCCAGGAGGAAAGGGAACAGAGAATCCTGCATTTCCGAGAGCTGCTGGAAAGGACAGAGAACCGTGAGGTATGGACGCTTCTGCTGCTGTTGGATTATGAGCTGCAAGTGGGACAGGTAGAGCGGCATTGGGAGGAGATTGTTACAGAGCCCATACAGAGTCTGAAAAGGAAGGAAAAGAATGAGAAAATAGACCGAATTGTCTGGAACGTCTTGGCCAATGGCACCTCCGAGCTGACGGATATGGAGAATGCCGTCAGGGCACTGTGGCAGAATGTCCTGCAGAAGACGGGGGCAGCCAGGGAGCAGGCGTGGAAGAAATACTTGGATGATATGAACCATGGGAGATTTGGGAAGGGCAATAAAACGGTTTTTCGAGTTGGAATAAACGGATTCCTGGCGCTCTTTCAAGCCATGGGAATTGTCGGAGCCAGCGGGGAGCAGTGGGAAGCGTTCCTTGATTTCTACTTTTCCCGGTATCAGAAGGAAACGGAGCATCCCGCAATCTCCCGGGATTTGATTGCCGGATGCAATTACTGTGACTTGTACGATAGACTTGTCTTTTTCCGGGTCATCCGTTTCGTGAATGGCCTTGAGGTTTCAGGGAACCTGAACGGGACGAAGAGCTATCAGCTGTTTTTCAAAAACTATATGGGAGCCATTCCCATGTTGGGGTATTGTTGGCGGATGGAATATTGGATGTTTGAGCTGCCGGGGAAGATTGAACAGAACTTGGAAATGGCAGAGAGCCTGATGGAGCAGTTGAAAGCAGAGCTGGAGAGACTGCGGGATGAGCAGGAGCTGCCATATGTAAAAGAGGAGTATGAAGACCTTGTCCGGTTCGTGGAGAAGAATCAAGAGCTGATTCAATGCGAATCCCCGTGGTCAAGGGATGATGCTTTTCGGTCTTCGGACTTCCACAGCCGATGGCACCATCAGGAAGAGGTAGACAGGCTCAGGAAACTGAGGAAAGAGCAGCCGGACAGGTTCCAGGCAGAACTGGAAAAGAGCTACCGGGAGGGGAAGCTCTATCTACCGGAGCTGCGGGCCGTTCTAAAGGAGTGAGAAAAGGGCTCATGCCGGCCTTTTTGGGAGACGAATTCGGCTATGTCAAAGAGGCCAGGCACTTTGAAAATTCCCTGGGACGGAAACCAGACCATCTCCCACGGCCGGGCAGCAGAGATTTTAGGAATCAGAAAATCTGAATGAATCGACATTTATGACGAATTAGGATATTCCTATTTAGACAAAACAATAGATGAGCTTGATTCAGAACTGGAAGCTTTCAGACAGCTACGGCATGGAGATTCCGGGAGCAGATAAAAGTACGAAAGAAAGAAGATTCCCCATAGCCATGCTATTCAACAATTACAGTCTTTTTTCAGCCCTCTTTATCCGGAACAAACGCTAAAACATCATTCGGTTTACACCCAAGGATACTGCAAAGCCGTTCCAACGTATAGACAGTAATTCCCCTATTGTGTTTCAGATTGTTTATCGTTCTGGGATTAATCCCATGCTGTTCTATAAGCGTATAAGTAGAAATCCCCTGCTTTTCCATAGTCATCCATAGCGGCTTATAACTGACCATTCCCTCACCTCTTCAAAATCTGCCAAACAAGAGACTATCCCAGATTATAGGTAGATGAAGAACATCATGCATCAGCAGCAAAAAATGAGGTCACTAAATTAGAGTATAAATTGACCTGTCACACCATGGTCTGAAAGACTATATAGTCTGAAGCGAGATAAGACGAAAGGAATGATTACGTGGAAAAAGATGTCCTAGAAATCATAACACAGGCACAATATCATATTCGTTTCCCTTATGGCCTGGCTGGTTCCTTCTGTTCCCGTTTATCGGCTGCTTGCCCGACTTCCAGGTTTCAATCCGGGCATGGGAAAAAGGGGGTATAAAGAACACATAGACCAGGCAAAAAAGGGAGACTTCATCATGATTATGTGATATCCCTAACTTGGCAGACACTACAAAATTATTCCCGCCACTACATATAGCATACAAAAAAGAAGAGCGCCCAGCTCTTCTTTTCCCAGCTCATTCATCAGGTATAAACTCCAAAATATCATTCGGCGTACAACCCAGGATATTGCAAAGACGCTCCAATGTATAGACGGTAACGCCTCTATTGTGCCGTAGATTGTTTATTGTCCTAGGATTAATTCCGTGCTTTTCTATAAGCGTATAAGTGGTAATCCCCTGTGTCTCCATAGTCTTCCATAGCGGCCCATAACTAACCATCCCCTCACCTCTTCAAAAAACATTATGAATCCCATAATTTTTCTTGCATATACTTACAAATGTATCTATACTTACATATAGAGAAACAGGATGCTCATGTAAGACACGGAAGAGAGGAATAACCACATGCAGGAAAATATTTTAGAACTCATAACACAGGCCCTCACAGAAAACAGGATAATCGATAAAGTCCACCAGACTGAGGAATACCATAAAGCAAAAGAAGAAGAGACCAAAGCATACGACCTGCTGATAAGTGACTTGACTCCCCAGCAGAAACAGCGCCTTGACAAATTTCTAGACAATGCAACATGGAGCACAGCACTATGGGAAAAAATCGCATATCAGCAAGGCATGAAGGATTTTCTTTCCCTTCTGATATCTCTGCTATAACAGACATACAAAAAACACAGTCCCTCTCCTGGAATCCTATACCCACACAAAAGGATGAAATAAATACGTTACCCTTAGCCTGTTCCAGGCCAAAGCATTGGAACGTCTTTCTGAAAAGGAAGTAAATCTATCAGGCTACAAAATAAAATTTTGAATTCCCAGGAAAATTGACAGCTATATATTGAACATGCTATGATAACCCTACCAACAGTAAGTCCTATGTCAGTGCCGCTATCTAGGTAAGCATCATGTATTGGCGCCGCTATTAGGCAATTGCTGATTTATGGAAGCAGGCCAGCCCAGTGACTGGTCTGCTTCCATAACTCCCTGTGCGGAATCATGCGCCCATTGGAAAATAACGTATAAATATTTGAGGGGACTGATATTATGAACGGATTTGAGCGAAAAAATCAATTATTTTCCCTATGTGGACTAAACTGCGGCCTGTGCCCCATGCTTTTGGGAAATCACTGTGGTGGCTGCGGCAACGGCAACCAATCATGTAAAATCGCGAAATGCAGCCTTGAACATGAAGGGATTGAATATTGCTATGAGTGTAGACAATATCCCTGTGAAAAATATCAACATATTGATGAATATGATTCCTTTATTACCCACAGGCGACGAAAGGGAGATTTAGAAAAAGCGAGGAGCATAGGCATTGAGCAATATAATCTTGAGCAGCAGAAAAAAACACAAATCCTGTCCTACCTACTTTCGAACTATAATGACGGACGTAGGAAAAATTTCTTTTGCGTGGCAGTCAATCTATTAGACCTTTCAGAGATAAAAGAAGCGATAGAGCAGATACAGTCCAATGACGAATTGCCCTCACTGCCACTTAAGGAACAATCCCTGTATGCGGCAGAGGTATTTCAAAAGATTGCCGACAGAAGAAATATCAAATTGAAGCTTATGAAAAAGAGCAGCAACATTAATCCGCCGCAGACAGCCAAACATAAATAATAAGGAGCAAAAATGCACATAGAAACCCCGCGAATGACAATCCGAAACTTCACCCCAAAGGATGCCCCCGACCTGTACGAAATCTTCGGCGATGAAGAAACCATGGAGAACTGTGAACCGGCCTACGACCTCGGGAAGACCCAGAGCTTCCTCTCTTCCTTCTGCATCGCCCGAAAAGGCGCTGTAGCAGCGGTTCACAGAAAAACCAACAAAATGATAGGCTATATCCTGTTCAACGAGTACGAAGAGGACGTCTATGGGCAAGTGGAGAAGGGCAGGTTCCCCCAACCGCTTGCTTTTTCGGAGAAAATGCGTAAAAACGGTATGAATTTATAAATAATATGGTACAATGAAGCAAAGGAAATGGATATCATACCCATTGCTGATATGACTGCGTTTTACAGGAAATAATTTAGGAGGAGACAGGATATGAAAATCGAATCACTGAAAATACGCAATTATAAGGTGTTTCGAAATGTTGAAATCAGAGATATTCCTAATCTGGCTGTATTCTTAGGCAAAAACGGAACAGGCAAGAGCACCTTTTTTGATATATTCGGATTTCTTCATGATTGCTTAAACAGTAATGTAAGAACTGCCCTAATGAAAAGAGGTGGATATAAGGAAGTAGTATCCCGGGAACAGACAGGAGATATTGAATTTGCCGTTCAATTTCGTCCGGCTGATGGCGAACCGTTGATTACATACGAGATTTCTATCGGCTTAGACGAAACGGGCAGAGCTGTTGTGAAAAAAGAAACCCTGCGCCTGAGAAGGGGACAGAAAGGATCTCCCTGGAAAGTATTGGATTTCTCAATGGGTGAGGGTATTGCGGCCAAAGGAAAACTAAGCAGCTACGAAGATGTAAGCCTGGCCACAAGGGAGCGGCAAAAACTTGATTCTCCAGATATTCTGGCCATCAAGGGGTTAGGGCAGTTTAAGGAATTCGAGGCAGTGGCCACATTCAGAAAATTAATTGAAGACTGGTATGTGTCCGATTTCAGGATAGATGCGGCAAGAGACCGCCAGGAAATCGAGTACAGTGAACATCTGACGAAGAGCGGAGATAATCTGTCCTCAGTAACGAAATTTCTTTATGACAATCATCCTGATGTTTTTAGTGATATCATAGAAAAGATGAAACAAAGAGTACCTGGAGTGGAATACGTGGAGGCCCAGGAGACCCAGGACGGTTACATTGTGCTTCGTTTTCAGGATGGCACATTTAAGAATCCTTTTTCTTCAAAGTATGTGTCAGATGGTACCATAAAAATGTTCACATACCTTGTGCTTTTGCATGATCCGACACAACATGCGCTTTTATGTGTGGAGGAGCCGGAAAACCAGAATACATCGCCAAGATACCATGATTCATCTCATATACTTCATCACAAAGCAGTTCGATGTCATCTTTATTATGGCTGGCCAAAAGTATCAATTTGCCCCTCTCTTTTTGCTCTAAGAAAAATTTTCTCATTTCCGCAACCCCTTCCTTGTCGAGGCCATTCATCGGTTCATCTAAAATCAGAATCGCCTGGTCTTCCATTGTGGCCTGGGCGATTGCCAGCCGCTGGCGCATTCCCAGCGAATAATGGCACACTTTTTTCCTGGACTGCGGGTCAAGCCCGACTTTCAGCATGATGGAATGAATCACCGCCGGATCTTTTTTATGGGTGATGCGGTATAGATATTCCAGATTACGGTATCCTGACAGATTACGGATATAGCCGGGCTCTTCAATGATGATCCCTGCATGTTCAAGCATATCCATCTCCTTTCCCATCACTCTTCCATTTACGGATATTTCCCCTGAATCCACATGAAGAAAACCGCAGATACATTTGAACAAAACGGTTTTTCCGGAGCCGTTATAGCCAATGATTCCATATATCTTTCCGCTTCTGCAGGTGATATTTATGTCATTCAGTACAGGAATACCCTTAAATGACTTGCTTACATTTTTTACCTCAATCACAAACTGTTCCACTCAGGCACCTCCCTACTCTTCTTTGTACCATTGAAATTCCATCTTCTTTATCTTTATCAATATCAGGACAGCACATACTGCAATCCCGGCCGCCAACACCATCAGCATATAAAGAACCGGCGGCTGGATAAAACTGTCATGTAATTTCACGCCGATTTGTGTTACCCTCATCCAGTTTACCGGGACGAACATCGCCATCTTCTCTCTTAACAGCGGATGGATATTCTCGACCAGGTAGATCATGAGCACCATGACAAATGCCGCCGTAACCGCTACACTCCTGTTGATATAGATGCTGACAGCAAACATAAAAAGACCAATAAAACCGATTCCCAAAGTACCGATGATAACCGTCAAAGCAGTCAGTTCCAACGGCGAAAACATCTGCATGGTTTCATAGGAAAAGGCAAACAGAAACCGGTATTCTTCCGGACTGCCTGTCAATGCCAGTGTATGATAGAGTTTCCCCCAATCCAGGGTAAACTCACATGACCCGCTTAATAAGGCCATGCTGAAAAATACATTTGCAGCCATTATCAAAAACGACTGCGCAAGGATCGCGCTGACCTGGCATGCCGCCCATCTGCGCCTGCCGGTACGGATGACCTGATACATATTTTTATACTGCATAAATGGGACATCTGAAAAACAGTAAATTATCCCGATCATAAATAATAGCAGATAGAAAATATTTGACAGGATAAATGGGAATGCCCACGGTGCAGCCGCGTATCCCATATCTCTTGAAAACGCCGCCACGGGCCTCATATACAGATGCAGCATAAAACCCTGCAAAACTGCCACTACATAAGTCCTGGAGCTGAACACCCTTTCTGTAAACATCTGACGGAAAGACCGAAAATACCCCGTCATGCTCATATCCTCCTTTTTGACTGCAACATGCCTGCAAAGCCAAGGAGCAGCCATGCCGCTGCCCCCAGCAGAAACGCCCATGCGAGCATTTTCCAATCGCTGTTCCAAATATTATGCCTTGCGTCAAAGACCACGCGCGGGTCAATCGCTGCTATTTTCCGAAAGCTGTCTGCGCCGAATTCGATCAATATCTGGTAAAGCAAAACAGGTACGGAAAATACCAGCAGTTTATTCGGCCAGAAAAGTGAAAAAAACGCTGCCGCCATTGAGAGGATCCCCGCAAAAATCCCCCACTGCATCCCATAGAACCAAAACCACAGCAAATACTGTCCATGGTCTAAAAAAGAACGGTATCCTCCAAACATCGATATGTATTCCGCCATACCCTCATCCACCCACGGCAGCCTCAGGGAACACAGCATGGAAAAACAGGTTATGCCGATTCCCATTGTCAGCATGGAAGAAATGAAAATGACGAGCATTTTGGAGAAAACGTACTTTCCCAGGCTCCCGCGAACCACCAGATACTTTGCGTAGTTATATTCCAGATCATCCGTAAACGCAGCCGCATATGGAATTGACGCCAGGGAAAAAGCAACCAGAAACCCCGCGTCGTAAGATGACAGCAACACAGATGACAAAACGGAGCCGCCCATATTTCCCATTCCGTCATTTGCCGATAAAAATAGAATCAATACGATTCCCATAACAGAAAAGTAAAGCTCCTTTTTATGGAACAGGCGGCTGATTTCTGTCTGGAAATATCTCTTCCGCTTCTTCACTAAAAAAACACCTCCGTACCATCTGCCGCATCGACAAACATGTACTGCGTATATTCATATTCTTTGCCGGTATCGCTGTCCACCCCTGATTCCGTGACTTCAAACAGCCATACAATCTTTATGTCATAAGTGCTGTCTGTCTGTTTTACCGGCATTTTGTACAGTTCTGCCCGCTTGACTGTATATGAGGCCCCTATGACATCCCCGTATTTTTTCGATACGGTTTCAGCGATTGTGCCAAAATCCAATAAGCTTACAGTCTCTCCCGGTTCGGAAAAGGAATACAGCCGTGAAACTTCCAGCCTTTCTATCCCATCCGCAGAATATAACACCTGGATTGGCCTGTTGCTTTCCCCGTCTTCCGGAAAGTCCTGGCTCCCAAAGTATACAGGAAGCCCTTCATGCTGCTGAACTGCCGTAAAGAAATAGCAGTCATTTTCCGCTCCCCATGAAAGAGTATCCGCGCCTAATTCCTGGCCTGACTTATCAAATGCCCTGTATTCCTTTTCCATGGTCTCATGATCCAATGCATAATAGTCATAGGCAGTCTCTTCCAGCTGATATCCTGCCCCATTGATGTTTTTGAGGACAGTATCAAATATCGTCCGGGGATCCCCTATTTCCATTACGGCATCTTTTGAATACTTGTCTGCATTGTAATCATTATCCAGACGGAAGGCCCCATATACTTTCTCGAATACCGGGGTACTGTAGACCAGAACCGTACTCGCACGCAAAAAGGCGCCGTCCTCATAGTTGGCAGTATAGCTGGGATATTCAATCCCATCCTCGCCTGAGCCAGTTTCATTCTTCTCCTCCGTGACAGTCTTCCCTTCGGAGAAGATTGCTTTTGCTTTTCCGATATCCGGCTGTTGGAGCGTTGCCGTTACTTGATGCAGATTCCCAAGTTCTGCCTCTTCTGATATCTGAATCACCGTATCGAAAGTGACTCCGTTTACAGTCTCCTGAAATTTTTCCGGAAAATCCTGTTTGCCTGCAGCGCTTCCTGTATTTCCTGGTTCTGTTCCGTTCTCGGTATTCCGGGTATCCTCCGATTTGATCTCATTCCCGGCATCGGTTTTTGGCTGTTCCTTTGCGCATCCCATACATCCCACACACGCCAGGAGCATAATAGCAATCATGTTTTTCCTTACTTTCATAATACTGAAATCTCCTTTTTTATTTTATTTTTCTTGAAGATTATATAATAATGCGGCACAGATTTGCCCGTCTTGTCCGTGAACCTTTCGTTTTATGTCCGCGAACAAAAAAGCCGCCCGGACAAGGCGGCTCCTCTCATTCGATTCTGGCGTTATGTAGTTTACATCAGAAGAACAGTATTGCTGTTATTCTTAATTCCGTTCCGCTGAAGTTATACTGCATTGTTCCGTTATACTTTTCCACAATGCTTTTTACGCTCTGCATCCCCCATCCATGCCTTGTCCGGTCAGCCTTGTCGGTAATCCATCTGCCGGTTTTGGGGTCGATTTGGGGCTGCCTGGAAGTCGTATTGGAAACCTGGATCAAGATGAACTGATGCACACAGTGTATTTTCAGACAGATCACTGCATTGTCCATATTTCTGCTTCCCTCTATTGCATTGTCCAGCAGATTCCCCAAAACCGTACATACATCACTGGGCTGTATGCCTGTATTTACCGGGAATTCCGCATCGATATCTGTTTTCATTCCCAGCTGCTCTGCCTTTTGCTTTTTGCAGCTGATGATTACATCAATAATATCATTTCCCGTAAATCTTTTTTGGACCATTTCTTTCATGGGTTCGCCGATCCGGCTGATATACTCTTTTGCCTCGTCCAGACGTTTTGAGACAAGCAGCTGATACAGGATATCTAAATGATTATTCAGGTCATGGTACAGCCTTGCGTTGCTCTCATATAAATGACTTACAGCCTGATAGTTTTCCTGCAATAATTCGTTCTGTATCTTCGCTATCCTGCTCTGCATTTTCTCGTTCTGGCTTTCCAGATATTTGTAACCCACATATATTCCCAGACTGCAGAGGAGCACCAACAGCCCGAATATAATGGATATCTCCACAGAAAAACTGCTCTGCGCCGGTTTCCTGTAATATAAAAAGAGCAGAAACGCAATCAGGGATATCAGCAATACCCTCTTTTCATGCTCGCTCCGGATAAGCGGGATAATCAGTTTTCTCAAAGAGACCACAAAAACAATCATTACGGACTTTGCCCAAACCACCAGTCCTATTCTCTGTAAGGAGAATGTCATGATCGTATCGCCGTTTATATTGAAGTGGTTTCCGACAGACAAATACAGATTTGATGCCAGCATATCTGTGGAGCAGAAACACAAGGTATAAAGCACTGTAAGTGACAAAAGCTTTATGTAGCTGACGCGATAAAGCGCCATTGCTGACACACTGCCAAAAAGCATCCAGAAAAAGAGCGTGAATGAGGAATAAAGGACGATATTGTTTAGTCCCAATATCACAACAGCCAGGATGACGGTTAGGATGTAGTCCCGGTATATCCTTACGTTTTTCCGCTCCTCCCTGAAAGTTTTGTCTGCCAGCCAGTAAAAAAGCCCGACCTCTGTCAGACAGGCGATCCATTCAATGAACTCAGATAAGAATATCATATGTGCTCGCTCCAATATATTGCCATCCGTTCTTTTATTTCTTCCAGCCTGGGGCGGCTGGCATGAATGCGCACCCCATTGCTCAGCAAAACCTCTTCTTTCTGAATGCTTTTAATCTGAGCGATATTCACGATGCTGCCCCGTTCCACGAAAACGAAATCCTTTGAATTAAGTTCTTTATGTACATCAGAAAGGCTCTTTCTCACGCTTTTCACACTGCTGTCCGTACAGATGATCATGGCGTTTTTGCCGTCTTTCTGGATATACACAATCTGCTTCAGCAGAATCTTCTCGATCCTTGCCGCAGTCTGTATCAGATAACTCTTATCCGACTGGGACTGTACCCTTTTTATAGCGATCTCCAAAGCGCCCGGCAGCTTTTCGTCCAGACAGCTTTTGGGAATGTACCTGAACACTTCCAGTTCATATGCATCGATTGCATATTTTAAGTAGGCAGTCACAAAAATCAGAATGGCATCCGGCAGACAGCCCCTTATTTCTTTCGCAAGCTTCATGCCGTCTGTATCGGGCATCTCAATATCGCTCAATATGATGTCAAAATACTTTCCCTCCTGAAGATCGTATTTTAACAAGTCGCTACGGCCATATGCTTTCAGCTCCGCTAAAATATTATTTTCTTTTAAGTATATCTGCACCTTATCCCTTATGGCTGCAAGCTGAGAAGCTTCATCTTCGCATATCGCTATATAGAGCATTTTTATCCACCTCTACTCTATTTTTTATCTATAATACACCATTCTGTAACTTTTATCATCTCTTTCGGAAAAATTTACAGACTTAGGTATCTGTTGTATTTTCGGCAGGGAAAAGGGATTCTAAGGAACACCAGTTTTTTTCAAAAAAAGGCGAATACTTCTATGATACAACGGCTTTGCAAAAAACATTCCCAAAAGCTGATATAAATATGATATAATGATTTTCCAAAAGCCGGGAACGCCTGAAAATACAGCGTTTCCGGCTTTTTCTGTTTCTAATTTGTTACTGGTTTAGTGCAAAAGTTCAATAGTCTGGCGCAGCTGTTTCAGGGTTTTATGATTGTATACCCTGTTTCCCACGTCCTTAGACTTGTGGCCCATCAACATATCAATACACTTCCTGTTTCCCCCGGCGTTGTCAAGTAATGTTTCAAAAGTATGCCTTGCTTCATGCGGTGTTTTATCAGCCCCTATCTTCTCCATAACCTCATTCCAGAACGTATAATATTTTGTTTGTGAAATTTTCTTTCCCTGATAACTGAACAGATAGGGATCACCTGACTGGATCCGCTTTTCAACAAAAGGCCATATCCGGGGATGCACTGGTACAATGCGCCCTTTGCCGGAAGTGCTTTTCACACCGCCTTGAAGATAGCGTTCAGCAATGTTCACCTGTTCAGCTCTCATGTTCAGTAATTCGGTAAGCCGGAAACCTGTATAAATGTAAATCAGAACCGTGTCAGCCCATTGCTGATCAGCTATTTTCCATAAATCGGCTATCTGTTCAGGCGTGAACGGTTCCCGTTTAGTGTCTGGTATCGGCGGGGCCGTGGTTATCTGTGAATACATTTTGTCAATGATATTCATTTCAAAAGCAAAGCGGTCAAGGTGTCCAAACAGATTTTTTATAGCCCATTGTGTAGAATATCCTTTTCCGCATCCGTCAATGCAGTCCTGCATCTGATAGGCTTTCAGATTGCGGTATTTCAGGCCGTAATATTTTGAACAGTGATTGAAAGCTGATTTTAGGGAACTTTGCGTTGAAGTTCCTAGTTTTGGGGCTTTTATTTTCAGCCAGCGTTGATATAGAACCGCAAGCGTGACCTTCTCCCGGTCAATCTCCCACGGGTTATCATTATACTGGGCCAGCAAGATCAGGGCTTCCGTCTTTGTGGGTGCATAAGCAACAGGGGCTTGTCTGGCGTGTCCTTCCTGATCGTATACAGTGACCTTGACTACATAGGGGCGTGAACGCTTCCCTGATAGTTTGGTTACGCATCCGTAACCGTTTGGATTCCGTCTTGACATAAAATCATTCCTTTCTGCATTGTGAAAAACAGAATGAAATGGTATAATAGCGGTGCAAGTGCTGATCATTTCATTCTGTAAATGGTTAGTGACTGGAACGCTGGTAGCTGGTAACTACTGGCGTTCTGCTTTTTTTTATTATTCATCTTTGTGAACAAATTCAAGTATTTTCCTAAACAAGAAAACAATTCCTTTGTATGTGTATATGCACAATGAACGTATGCCAATATAAAGCCATTTACATATCATAAACCAAAGATAACAAGACCATTTTAATATCCATATTGTGAATAATACCATCCACCATCCCAAAGCAAGGAAAAAAGATAATATTCCGGCAACAATCCCACCGCCCCCTATCTTAAATGATTTTCTGTATCTAAAGCCGCCCGGTGCGCTTATGCTGAATCCGGCACGTCCTTTTGAATTAACACTGATCCTTGCGCCTTTAATGCCTGTACTTATTCCCATACTCTTTTTGCCTATGTTCAGGCGTGAATTTTTACCTAAACTTTTTGATTTTCTGAAATTCCATCCCATTTTCATTTCCTCTCTCTCTTTCTTTGTAACACTTTGTAACAGATAGATGTAACAGTTAAAAGCCTTTATTTATGCGGTTGTAACAGATGTAACAGTTAAACGGTAATATTCTTATATTTGAGATATTGCAAATATAGAAAAAATGTAATATTGAAGAAAATATATAGTAGTATAGG
>CAJTHM010000047.1 GCA_910576125.1 Lachnospiraceae bacterium
TAAAAGCCTTTATTTATGCGGTTGTAACAGATGTAACAGTTAAACGGTAATATTCTTATATTTGAGATATTGCAAATATAGAAAAAATGTAATATTGAAGAAAATATATAGTAGTATAGGCGTTTTTACTGTTACAAGTGTAACATTAAAATCTTACCTTGATAATTTTACCATTTTCTGATATTACATAGCTTCTTTTTTCCTATCTGAAACAGTATTTTGTGGGTTGCTATGTAGGTTAGAAATAAGGTCAAAAGCTAATTTACGTCCTTTTTCATTCATTTCCAGATACATTTTTACAACAGCATATGCTTCTTTTCCGTAACATTTATTTATAAGATCGCATATTTCAACTTCATATTCTAGTTGCTGGCGATCTATTTCCATTGGAACATCATGCCCCATAAGCCATGCAACATTAACAGAAAGTGCTTTTGCAAGTTTGTAAAGTGCATCCTGCATTGGTTCATATTTTCCGTTTTTATACTGGCTGATCTGTGCTTTTGGAAGTCCTGATTTTTCTGCAAGGTCTACTTGCCGCATCCCCCGTATTTCCATAGCTGCAATCAGCCTATTTCTAAAGGTATCAGCCAATTTTATCATTCTCCCTTCTTTTGTATTTCCCTTTATTATAAAGCAAAGTTAAGCATTTTTCAATCTAACTTGAAAAAAAGTTAAGAAATCTTAAAAAAGTTGTTGACAGGTACTTTACAAAATGATATGATTGACATGAAGTTAAGACTTCTTAACCAGATAAGATAACTAAACAAAAGAAAGGACGGTTCACAATATGACATTAGAAAAAATTTATGAAATAGGTTTGATCAAAGACGATACAGAAATATTTGTTCGTCACAGCGAAGGGTTTAAGATACTTGCACATGGTAACTGGTATCAGGACAATGTTCTGGAATATATGCACCATGAACTTGAATCTTTCACATGGCAGGATGACAACAAAATTTATGTAGACTTAGCACAGCAGGAAGGGGAAGCATAAATGAAATATACCAAAAACCAGTTTCAGGAAGTCAAGACCGCCATGAAATCTTTAGGATATCCAGAAACAAAGTACATTGAACTTGAAGCCATTGATCAAGTCAGGTGCAAAGTGATTTACAGTGGTCATTTAACAATAGGGATTTATGATTTTTTCCGGCACACCTTTGTTGACTGACCTGAAATAAGGGCCACAAGGCCCGCCGTAATGCAGCCGTGGACGGTCACAAGCCCGTGTAAATGCAGAGTGACGGAAAATCAAAGCAAGCAGGACAGGGGGAAGCAACGAGAGGGCTACACGCAAGTGACATGGCGGTCAGGCTGACGGATATCAGACGGAGCGTGTGAAGAATAAGTAAGTTCCCTTAAAGGATTGGAAGAAAGCAGGAACAGCAGGGCAAGAAAGCATAGTTTGGGAAGTAGTTCACGAAAACCATAGGTTGAGCCAGTCAACACTTTACCCCTAGAACAAGAAGCTGTTAAGCGGAAGAATCCAACGCGCGAGATGACACAGCACTTTGATTTTCCATAAAAAAAACAGTAGCAGTTCTTTTATAAACATTGTCTATTGTGTGCTGGTCAACAAGTTTTCGCCCGGTTTTTAATGAGAAAATGGGGAAGCGGTTCAAGGGAAACAACGCTTGAAAAATCCCTTTGCTGGATAGCAAGTTTTCAGGCTTTAGTGTGAAACCTGATAGGGCAAGACCTTCCCAAAGTCTTACAAGGTGCTGACAATAGACAATTTTTATAAAAGGGCTGCTATGCAGTAGAAAGAAGGTGAAGCGTTATCAAGTATTTGAGTTTGTTCAGCGGGATCGGTGCTTTTGAAAAAGCCCTTGAACGGCTGAAAATACCGTATGAGTTGGTGGGATATTGTGAAATAGATCCCTTTGCCAGTAAAGCCTATTCCCTGCTTCATGGTGTGCCTGAATCAATGAATTTCGGAGATATAACGAAGCTGAATGAAAAGATTTTGCCGGACAACATTGACCTGATTACATACGGCTTTCCCTGTCAGGATATTTCCATCGCAGGGCTACAGAAAGGGTTCACTGACGTGAACGGAGAAAAGACCAGATCAGGGCTGTTCTTTGACGCATTGCGGATCATTGAACACACACAGCCACAAGTGGCGATTGCTGAAAACGTCAAGAATCTGGCAGGGAAAAAGTTCAGCAAACAGTTCAGCATAGTCTTAGACAGCCTTGAAGCTGCCGGATATAACAACTATTGGAAGATCCTGAACGCTATGGACTATGAGATCCCACAAAACAGGGAACGGGTTTTAATCGTCAGTATCAGGAAGGACATTGACACAGGGATCTTCCAGTTTCCTGAACCAGTGCCATTAAAGAAATGTTTTGGGGATATGCTGGAAGATGAAGTTCCAGAAAAATATTTCCTGACACCTGAAAAAGTTAAAAAGATTGAATATTCTAATTTTGTGCAAGAACGAACGATAATTCAAGACAGGGGGGGATCTGTAGAACACTGTTAGCACGGGATTATAAAGATCCAAAGTGTGTCAAGGTGGTGAGAAATGAAAAGGATAATACAAATTGCAGACCTTCACCATTACAGGAACGATCAGATGAACCGGGTATATTCCCCGGAAGGGATAGCCCCTACATTAAAGACTGTAACAGGGGGGGACGTGAAGTGAAAATACTGGATCAGCGGTTTACAGCCGCCGCACAAAGGGGCAGATATGACGAAAACGGAAAAGTCAAGCAACACATTGAAGTATCTGACCGGGAGTATTCCAATGCACTGACTACAGTGCAGAAAGACGCTTTAGTGTCAAACGGTTCAGACGTGCGGAAGCTGACACCGAAAGAATATTTCAGACTTATGGGTTTTGACGATGCAGACATTGATCTGCTAGTCAGGAACGGCATTTCAAATTCACAGCTGTATAAAATGGCTGGAAACAGTATAGCCGTGAATATGCTGGAATTTCTCTTTTGTCAGATATTTGACAACAATAATGAAATATGGGTATGAAAGGAAGGTGGAATATGAAACATATCGAAGCTGCATGGATCGAACAGATTTTGACTTTTGATGATCCGCAGGAAGTTCAGGACTATCTTGACGAACTGGACAACAAAGGCATCCAGTATTCAGTGATCAGGCGGGAAAAATTAAAGTTGCGGATCCGCAAGCAGTATAACAAGAATACGCTTTTAGAAAAGGGGTGAAAAGGAAGATGTTTGACTATTCAAAGCTGAAAGGGAAGATCAAAGAGGTTTTCGGAACACAATCCGCTTTTGCTAAAGCAATGGGGTTATCTGGTGTTTCGTTATCCTCAAAGCTGAATAACCTGACAGGCTTTACACAGTCTGAAATCAATAAAGCCTGTGAATTACTTGATATATCATTTGAATTTATTCCCGTATATTTTTTTACGGAAAAAGTTAAGAGTTCTTAACATCAATGAAAGAAGGTGAAATTATATGTTTGCAGAAAATTTGAAAAAGGTCATGGATCAGAAAGGGATCACCAGTGCGGCACTTGCACGGAAATCTGGATTCAGTAAAGGAGCGGTCAGTCAGTGGAGAAACGGCATTTATACACCGTCACATGAAAATATGCTGGTGCTTGCGGAAGCCCTACAATGTGGCATTGAAGAACTGACTGGGAATGTAAAGGCTGCTGAACCTATCCCCGGAAAAACAAACAAAGTCACGCTGACAGTTGAAGAAGCGGCCAAACTGATGCACAAGCGGCAAACTTATGTTGCACAGGGATTGCAGGAAGGACGGCCGGGTTTTGAGTTCGGATCAGCGGTCAAGACTTCCGGGAAATGGTCATATTTCATAAGCGTGGCAAAGTTCACAGAGATAACAGGGATCACGGTTCCGGCTGAAATTTAAGGGGGGGTAAAGAAAATGTGTGAAAAAATCAAAGGCTATAAGGTATTCAATGCAGATTGGACGTGCAGAGGTTTTCAGTATGAGGTAGGAAAGATTTTTGAAGAAGATGTTATACCTTCCTGCTGTGACCGTGGCTTTCATTTCTGCCTGAAAGCGTCAGACTGTTTCAATTATTACAGTTTCAATTCTGATAACAAAGTGGCAGAAGTAATTGCTTTAGGTGATGTAGATTATGCAGATGACAATACAAAATGCTGTACCAACAAGATTCACATTGTCCGTGAAATACCGTGGGATGAAGTCTTGCGGATTGTGAATACAGGAAAGGATTGCACAGGTATCTGCAACACCGGGGACTGCAACACCGGGAACCGCAACACCGGGAACCGCAACACCGGGGACTGGAACACCGGGGACTGGAACACCGGGGACTGGAACACCGGGAACCGCAACACCGGGAACCGCAACACCGGGGACTGCAACACCGGGAACCGCAACACCGGGGACTGGAACACCGGGGACTGGAACCGTTCTTCTTTCAATGCGGGATGCTTTAATACAGAGGAACAGAAAATAACCATGTTCAATAAACCTTCTGACTGGACATATAAGCAATGGATGAACAGTGACGCAAGGTATTTGTTAAATCAGATTCCTAAAAATGTTGTTGAGTGGGTTTATTCCTCTGATATGACGGATGAAGAAAAGGCAGCATATCCGACACATGAAACGACTGGCGGCTATCTTAAAGTTTTGGATGAATCAAAGTGTGGTCAATTATGGTGGGATGGATTGAGAGAACAACACCGTGAAATTATTCTCTCTTTGCCGAACTTTGATCCTGATATTTTTGAACAGTGTACTGGTATCAAAGTACAGAAAGAAGGTGAAGCGGGTGCCTAAAATTCAGTATAAAGAAATTTCCTTCAGACAAAAAAGCCTTGACCTGATTGAACTAATCAACAGTGTCATAGACGAATACAGCGCACAGGGTTATGAACTGACTTTAAGACAGGCTTATTATCAGCTTGTGGCCCGTGGATATATCGAAAACAACGAACGCAGCTATAAGAATATCGGAAGCCTGATCAATGACGGACGGCTTGCCGGCCTGATTGACTGGAACAGTATCACGGACAGGACACGGAACTTGCGGAACCGTGCGCACTGGGATCAGCCGCAGGATGTGATCTACAGCGCAAGGTATTCCTATCTTCTGGATAAGTGGGAAGGCCAGCCGAATTATGTTGAAGTTTGGGTTGAGAAGGATGCGCTGATTGATATTGTAGGTCAGGCCTGCAGGCCCCTTGATACTCCACATTTCAGCTGCCGGGGATATACTTCACAGTCGGAAATGTGGTCAGCGGCACAGCGTTTCATTCGCCAGAAGAACCGGGAAGCATGCTACATCATTCATTTGGGCGATCATGATCCGTCTGGTATTGATATGACAAGGGATATTCAGGAACGGCTTGAAATGTTCGGCGCAGACGTATATGTGAAGCGTGTAGCCCTGACCATGAATCAGGTCACTACATACAATCCCCCGCCGAATCCGGCAAAGATCACAGATTCCCGGTGCGGAAAGTATATTGACCAGTACGGTGAAGAAAGCTGGGAACTTGACGCACTGGAACCGCAGATGCTGACGAAGCTGATCACAAACGAAGTCACGGCATTGCGTGACGATGCCATATATCAGGCGATATGTGACCGTGAAGAAGCTGAAAAACGTGAACTTCAAACGGTGGCTGATGAATACCAGAAAGTGATCAGTTTCCTGTCAGTTGAAGGGGATCTGTAATGGAACTGTACCAGCACCAGAAACAGGTGCTTTCCGATACAGAGCGGTTCAACCGTGTGGGCTACTTCCTTGACATGGGGCTGGGTAAAACCTTTGTCGGATCTGAAAAAATGTGGGATCTGAATACGGCGGTGAATCTGCTGATCTGCCAGAAGTCAAAAATAGATGACTGGATTGACCATTTCACGGAATACTACCCTGACTATAAAGTATATGACCTGACAAAGAAAACACAGTCAATCATGTTCAGGCGGTACATGGACGGGGAACACATAGCGGATGATGAATCAGTGCTTGGCGTGATCAACTATGAATTGGCTTTCAGACGTTCATATATAGCCCATATAAGCAATTTTACACTGATGCTTGATGAATCACAGTATATTCAGAATGAAACGGCTAAACGGTCAAAATTCGTGCTTTCCTTAAAGCCTGAAAATGTGATCCTTCTTTCCGGCACACCTACATCCGGGAAGTATGAAAAGCTATGGAGCCAGTGCCGGATGCTGGGCTGGAATATAAGCAAGGAAGCGTTCTGGAATACCTACATTGAAACGGAATGGGTTGAAGATATGGACAGCGGCTACAAAAGACAAAACGTGATCGGCTATAAGAATGTAGAACGCTTGAAGCGCAAGCTGGCACAGCACGGGGCCGTGTTCATGAAAACAGAAGAAGCCTTTGAACTTCCTGACCAGCAGGAAATAGCTGTCAGGGTTCCAGTGTCCAAAAATTACAGGCGGTTTATGAAAAACAGCTATTTGCAGCTGGACGAAGAAACGGAACTTGTGGGCGATACTGTTTTGACAAAGTTCCTGTATGCCCGCCAGCTGTGCGGCCAGTATTGCCCGGATAAGCTGGAAGCCGTGGCTGACCTGATAGCAAGCACGGATGACCGCATTGTGATATTTTACAACTTCACGGCTGAATACCTTGCACTGGTACAGATCACTGACCAGCTGGGGCGGCCGCAGTCAGTAGTGAACGGCAAACAGAAACAGCTTTTGAACTATGAAAATTGTGGTAATTCCGTTACGTTCGTACAGTATCAGGTCGGGGCGATGGGGCTGAATCTCCAGAAAGCCCATATCACTATATATTTTACGCTGCCGTTCGGAAAGGGAAGCTGTGCCTTATGGGAACAGTCAAAGAAACGGACGCACAGGATCGGGCAAGGTCAGAAATGCCTATACTACTACCCTTTATGCAAGGGAAGCATTGAAGAAAAGAACCTGATCAACTTGCGGCTGGGGAAGGAATACAATGAAAAGTTATTTGAAAAAGAATTTGTTTAGCTTCCTGATCGGCTGCATTATCGGGATCCCCTTTTCGTTGTACGCCGTAAGCCATAGGGAGCCGGCCACAATCCCGGTGTATTATGATCCGGGGCTGTTTGAACAGTTCAGCGTGGAACCTGAACACTATGAACCAGCTGAACCAGCTGAACAGGCTGAAACAGTTGAAGCCTATGAAATGGCGCCGGATGACCTTGAATCTGAATATTACTATGACAGTCTGGAACTGCTGGCGTTATGCGTGGAATCAGAAGCCGGGAATCAGGGGCTATATGGTAAAAAACTGGTGGCTGACGTGGTGCTGAACCGTGTGGACAGCCCGGACTATCCTGACAATATCACGGATGTGATCATGCAGCAGAATCAATTCAGCGTAGTGCTGGACGGTAGGATCTGGACGGTGGAACCGTCAGAAGAAACCTTTGAAGCAATCCGGGAAGAACTGGAACAGCGCACGAACACGGAAATAATTTTCTTTACGTCAGAAGGATATTCGCCATATGGGGAACCGTGGGGAAAGATAGGGGATCACTATGTCAGTACAGGAAGGAAGTGAAAAAAAAAAAGTGGTTATTGATATTTTTAACACTGATAAAAAGTACAACGTGATCTATGCGGATCCGCCGTGGCGGTATGGTGATCGGAAGTGCAACGGTGCGTGTGAGTTCCACTACAACACAATGACCTTGCAGGAAATAAAAGATCTGCCTGTAGCCCGGTTATGTGAAAAAGATTGTGTCCTTTTCCTATGGGCTACATATCCAATGTTAAGCGAAGCCCTACAGGTCATTGAAGCATGGGGTTTCAAGTATAAAAGCATAGGTTTTCAGTGGCTAAAGCTGAACCGTTCCGAGAAAGGTTATTTTTTCGGTCTGGGAAGATGGACACGGGGAAATACAGAGCCTTGTCTGTTAGCCGTCAAAGGAAAACCGTCAAGGCAAGATAACAGCATTTCACAGCTGATTGAATGGCCCATTGGCGCACATTCTGAAAAGCCGCCTGTCACACGGGAAAAAATCAAGGCTTTGCTGGGGGGGGATTGTGTCAGAGGAATAGAACTTTTTGCCCGGACTACTGCCGAAGGGTGGGATTGCTGGGGTGATGAAGTTATAGGAATGAAAGAAGAAACCGCCAGAAAAAGGCGCAGGAAAAGGAAGGTGACAAAGAAATGAAAGTTGTGTATGTGTGTTCTCCATACAGGGGAACGCCGGAAGAAGTAAAGCGTAATTTTGATTATGCGGTAGAACTGACAAAAGAAGTCCTGATGGCCGGCTACTACCCTATCACGCCGCACTTGTATATCACGGCTTGTCTGGACGATACGAAGCCGGATGAACGTATGCTTGGAACAGGCGCAGCGTTGGCATTACTGGAAAGGTGTGATGCTGTGATGATTGGCAAGCGTTACGGAATCAGTGAAGGAATGGCGGCTGAAATCACAAAGGCTACAGATATGGGGATCCCGGTATTCTCCCATTCAGAAAGGACACTGTTCAGGAAACTGACGATCCAGTGTGATATGTCAGGCAGCTTTCCAAAGACAACGGTATTTGTGGATAATGAAGCAGTTGACCGCATTGAAGAAATTTCTTTTACACATGAAGCTGGCTGGGATCCCATGCTGACTATGAAACGGACACCGAAGGAAGGGGAAGCAGATGGCACAGGAAAAGAACTTTGAAAACAAGGTCAAGGCTTATTTGAAAGAATCCGGCTGCTGGTTCCTGAAATACTGGGGCGGTGGCGGTTATACAAAATCCGGGGTTCCTGATCTGCTGGTTTGCTGCAAAGGGCGGTTCATGGGGGTGGAAACAAAGGCCCCGAACGGCACGCCCACGGATCTACAGATTTACAACTTGCGGAACATTGACAGGGCGGGCGGTCTTGCAGTCCTGCTTTATCCGAAAGATTTTGATATGTTCAAACGTTTGGTAGAGGATCCAGACAATAAGAAACTGTATGAAGTTCTGAAATCGAAGTGGAAACACTTTGAAAATATAATCAAAGAAAAGGAGAATTGAACAATGGCAAAGAAAACTGAAACAACACAGGAACAGGCGGCAAAGCAGACGGAAGAAAAGCCCGCTGTAAATTATGCTGACATTATCAGAGATTCCCTTATGAAAACAAAGCGTGAGGGCATCGTTGATCTTCTGGACTACATGAATGAAATCGGCTTTCTGGAAGCACCTTGTAGCGGTGGAAATCATCTTGCGAAGAAAGGCGGGCTTGCTGAACATTCCGTGAACGTCCTGACCATAGCGGAAAAAATTGGTGTTGCGCTGCTGGGCGGCGCAAGATACAACGAAGTTCAGGACAGCGTTGTTATTGCCGCCCTGCTTCACGATCTGGGGAAATGCGGCGATTATGAAAAGCCTATGTATGTTGAAAGCATCCTGAAATCTGGGAAGCAGTCTGACGCAAAGCCCTATAAGCGGAATCCTGAACTGTCTGCTATTCCCCACGCTGTACGGTCTATCAAGCTGGCCACGCTGTTCATTGACCTGACGGAAGCCGAAGAATGGGCGATCCTTTGCCACGATGGGCTGTACGATTTTATGAAGTATGACCTGAAAGGTAAAGAAACATGGTTACAGATGATCATTCACTGGGCTGATATGTGGGCCAGCCACATTATTGAAGGGGGTACAGATGAATAATGATGGGAACTATGTTCTGTCAGTATGAAACACCATGTGGCTATTGTGTGCGACTTGACAAAGAATGTCCTGAAAAGGGTAAATGTGCGCCACGGAAAAAGGCAGCCGCAGCGGTAGCAAGTCCTGAATCTGATGAAAAGTTATTAAATCCGGCTGGTGAATATGCTGTTAAGTTTGCAGAAAATCATGGAATCAGCGTTGATGAAGCCATGCGGGAACCGATGGTAAAAGCCCGGTTTGCAGCATATGCGGCCGGTGGAATTTAAGAAAGTGAGGTATGACAAGATGGAGCGTGATTATTTAGAATGGATCAACCGGACATATAGAAAGCTGGTTGACGATCAGGAAATCCCTAAAATGGAATTGAAAACGCCGGACGGCGGCAAAATTTCCGTTTACAGGGTGGGTGATGTTATCCGCTGTGACATTAAGCGGGCAGAAACTAAAAGAAAGTGAGGTATGACAAGATGGCACAGAAAATTTTAATCATGGGGGAATCAGGAACCGGGAAAAGCACCAGTTTAAGGAACCTTGATCCCGAAATCACGGCGGTGGTCAATCCCGTGGGGAAACCGTTACCGTTCAAGTCCAACAATGGGAAGTTCACCATGCTGAACAATGAAACGAAGTCCAGCAATATCATGGCATGGATGAAAGGTCAGGCGAAAGCCGGGAAGAAGATCCTGATCGTGGATGACTTCCAGTATTTGCTTTCCATTCCCTATATGAACCGCATACATGAAGGGGGCTGGGATAAATGGAATGATTTTGGTGACGATTATTTCAAGCTGATTGACATTTGTGCTGACCTTCCGGCTGACGTGCGTGTGTATTATCTCTCTCATTGTGAAACGCTGGAAAATGGGATCACTACCATTAAGCTGATCGGAAAGCTGTTAAGGGAGAAAATCACCATTGAAGGGCTGTTCACTATCGTTTTGAGAACGTCCGTTATTGACCAGAAGTATTTCTTCCTGACGCAGAACAGCGGCAAAGATACCGTAAAAAGCCCTATGGGTATGTTTTCAGAATATGCGGTTGAAAATGACCTTGCCTATATTGATGATAAGGTATGTAACTATTATGAGATAGGCAACTACAAGAGTGATGCAGAAATGGCGGCACGGGATCAGGAAGTGGCCGGCGGTATTGAAAAGCCGGATCCGAAAGGACGCAGGGCAAGGGGTACATCCGCAGCACAGAAGGGCGAACGTAAGACACGGGCGCAGGTGGAAGCTGAAAACAATGAAAAGATCGGTCAGTATATGGAACAGGTTGACAAGGCTGTTTCGGAAGCTGCCGGGGATCGTGAAGAAATTCCGTTTGAAGAAGCCGCTGCTGCCGCCGATACCGTACCGAAGCCGGATCTGGAAAAGCCGCCCCGCCGTACACGCCGGGAACGTCAGGAAGAAGCTGATCAGAACAAAGCTACAGAAGATATGTATTTTTACCATGCGGAATCAGATAGTTTCTGGATGCTGAAAAAGGGTGAAGTATTCCCTAACAATATTGATGCACAGTGTTCTGTTCAGGTTACAAAAGAAGAATATGAAGCAAAACGCTGTAATATCCCGGATGGACAGGACGAAGAACCGCTTCCCATGAATCCCCCTGTAGAGGGTGACAGAAAGCCCCGTGAACGCAAGACAAGGGATATTCAGCCGGAAGGTCAGGCAGAACAGCAGGAAACGCCGCAGGAAGCCGTTCAGGAGCCTGAACAGGGTGGATCTGCAAGGTCACGCCGTACAAGGCGCACAAGGGGGTAAATGTGGAGCAGAAAGTAAAATGTGATAAATGCGGAATGAAGATCTTTATCAAGCTGAAAAAGCAACAGAAGGGCGATCTGGAATACCAGTATTTCACCTGTAAGCACTGTAACACTTCTTATGTGGTATCGGCAACGGATCCGCCCTTGCGCCGGGAAATGCAGAGGTATGAAGATCTTGTGAAACAGGCTAACGCACTGGCGCAACAGGCGCAGGAACTTTTACAGATAAATGTGAAGCGGTGCAGGGAAATCATGGATCAGCATCCGCTTGAACTGTAGGTAAAAAATTTTAATTTTATGGCCCCATGAAGGGCAGAAAGGATGTTATAATTATGGCAGTAGATTTTTCAGCATTAGACAAGGCAGTTGATCAGGAACAGTTAAGGAAGGACGTTGAAGAAGCGAAAAACAACAGCGGCGATATTCCCAAAGGAACCTATATTGTGGGGATCGACAAAATGGAGATCAAGGCAACGAAGGACGGCCGCCCTATGTTCTTCATTCAGGCCCGTGTGAAGGAAGGGGAACACAAAAACAAGTGTATATTCATGAACCGGGTTATTTACGGCACAAAGAACGATGGCAGCATGATCCAGAGCGTCTTGACCGTACTTGACAAGTTCCAGACTGACATAATTCCTGAATTTAACGGTTATCAGGATTTTGTGGAACTGGTGGCCGACATTTACGAAGAAATTCAGGGGCGTGTTGAATGTGAAATTGACTATGACAAGGACGCTTTCAACAGTATCAGCATTAAAGAGGTTTTTGACGTGTAAATTTTTTTCTGGAAAAAGTTAAGATTTCTTTACTTTTCGGTGGGTAAGCAATTACCCACCGAAAGAAAGGAAAAAAGCCTATGTTGTTCTATGACTTTGAAGTTTTCAAATATGACTGGCTGGTAGTGGTTATTGACAGTGATGCGCATAAAGAAAGCGTGATTATAAATGACCGTGACCAGCTTGAAGCCTTATATAAAGCAAATAAACACAATATATGGGTGGGTTTCAATTCCCGCCACTATGATCAATATATCCTGAAAGGGATTTTATGCGGTTTTGATCCGAAAGAAATAAATGATTATATCATTGTTCAGCACATGGACGGCTGGCAATTTTCAAGGGAACTGAACAAGATCACACTGAATAACTATGACGTGATGCCGAATCCACCTATAGGGCTGAAAACGCTTGAAGGGTTTCTTGGATCCGATATAAGGGAAACAGAAGTTCCTTTTGACCTTAACAGGAAACTGACACAGGAAGAACTTGATCAGACAGTGTTTTACTGCCGTCATGACGTGGAAGAAACGATCAAGGTATTTCTGGAAAAGATAGATGATTTTCATGCTATGTATGGGATTGTAAAGGCTTTCCCGGACATGGTAAACCTGTCAAATATAGGCGATACGGAAGCCCGGATCACTTCTAAAGTGCTGGGGTGTGTGAAACAGAATTTCCATGATGAATTTGACTACTTCTTTCTTCCCTGCATACAGCTGAAAAAATATAAAGCTGTTCAGGACTGGTTTGAAGAAAAGAAACGGGAAGCCTTGCGGATGGATTTACAAGGGAAAAGTGATTCCGTAAAAAAGGCATGGTATAAAACACAGTCTTTTGAAATGATCGTGGCCGGGGTTCCTCACGTTTTCGGTTTCGGCGGTCTGCATGGTGCGCCGGATAAGCCCATACACAAAAAGGGGCTGCTTCTCCACGTTGACGTAGGCAGCTACTACCCTTCCCTGCTACTTGCATGGATGCTTGTGACAAGGGCGGCCACGAATGACAATTACAAGGTGGTATATGACACCAGAATGAGCCTGAAAGCGGCCGGCAAGAAGAAAGAACAAGCCCCATATAAAAAGCTGTTAAATGCGCTTTCAGGAGCCATGAAAGACATCACGAATCCGGCATATGATCCCCGGAACAATAACTGTATGTGTATTAACGGCCAGCTGATGTTGCTTGACCTGATTGAACACCTTGAAGCTGTTCCGGGTCTTGAATTGATCCAGAGCAATACAGACGGTTTGATCATATGGATCCCTGATACTGACGAAGCCTTCAATATGGTAGATGATATTTGCTATGACTGGGAGTGCAGATGCAGCACTGAAAAATGTAATATCAGTTTAGGGCTGGATGTTGTTTCAGAGATATTCCAGAAGGACGTGAATAATTACTTGTGGATTGATTCAAAAGGCAAGATTGAAAGGAAGGGCGCATATGTCAAGGAACTCTCCCGGATAGATAACGATCTTCCTATCCTGAATAAAGCCCTGATTGATTATATGACAAGGGGAACGCCTGTAGAGCAGACCATCAATGACTGTACTGACCTGATTCAATTCCAGAAAATTGTGAAGCTGTCAGACAGTTATAAATGGGTGGAACATGAACACGGAACGCCTGAACTGGTGAATAAGGGTGTAAGGGTGGTCAAGACCTATTATAATTATAAAGACACAAAGCGGTACACCTATAAGTCATACCGTGTCTTTGCTTCCAGAGATATGACAGACGGAAGGATCCTGAAATGCGGCGGGAAACGTGGACGGCCTGAAAAGTTTGGAAATACACCTGACCATTGCTATATTTTCAATGAATCAGTGGAAGGGGTTCAGGCGCATGAAAAACTGGATCGCCAGTGGTATATAGATTTTGCCAGAAAACGCTTGAAAGATTATGGGGTGATTGTATGAAAAATATTTACATTAAAACAGAACACGGACACATGATAATATACGCTGATCAGTTCTTCCCATGCAGTCAAAAGCGGTTTAAGAAGCTGTTAAGCATTATCAAAGAGTTTAGTTATTTGAACAATGTTCAGGAAATATCTGAACAGTTGACAGAAGCCATCACTAAACAGTTGGAATATCTGGAATGGAGATATAAGACAAAAAAAAGCCAAAAAGAAATATCGGTATTAAAGAAATTTCTTGAAATGCTGGAAAGTTTGAAGGTGTGACATTATGGGCGATCTGTATAAAGGGTACGTTGAAACCAAAAACAAAAAATGTGTGGAAAAGTTCAAGGACAGGACGGACTTCAAGACGCTGGAACAGGTGCGGTCACTTCCGGAATATGCCGGGATCCTTGCAAAAAATACCATGTTCATAGACATTGACGATCCTGGACAGTCTGAAATACTGATGGATATTGTAGAAGAATTTCAGCTAAATTGTAGGGTGATCTGTACCAGCCGGGGGAAACATTTCATTTTCAGAAACACACAGCTTCACCAGTGCAAGACGCATACACGCCTTGCCATAGGGTTGACCGCTGATATTAAGGTGGGCTATGTTGCGTCCTATGAAGTGCTGAAAACGGACGGTGAAGAACGTTTCTGTGAATGGGATATTGAACCGGGCGGGGAATATCAGGAAGTTCCGAAGTGGTTACTGCCTGTCAGGTGCAAGATGGACTTCCTGAACATGGAAGCCGGGGATGGCCGGAATCAGGAACTTTTCAATTACATACTGACCTTGCAGAGCAACGACTACAGCGTAGAGGAAACACGGGAAGCAATCCGCATTATTAACAGGTTCGTCCTGAAGGATCCGCTTTCCGATCAGGAGATAGAAACCATTTTGAGGGATGACGCTTTCAAAAAGCCTATATTCTTCAATGGCCCGAAGTTTCTCTTTGACCGTTTCGCTGCCTATATGAAGAATACCCATCACGTTGTACTGATCAATGGAAACCTTCACATATACCGGGATGGCGTGTATGAGGACGGCTACAGGGCTATTGAAGCGGAAATGATCAGGATCATACCTGACTTGTCTGACGCAAAAAGAAAAGAAGTCCTGAAATATATGAACCTTATCTGTGACAAGGTTCAGCCGGCCGATGCCCGCTATATTGCTTTCAGGAATGGGATCTATGACGTAGTAACGGACACCATGCAGGACTTTTCACCGAACATAGTAATGACAAATAAAATACCGTGGGATTTTAATTCAGCAGCGTTCAGTGAACTGGCTGACCATACGCTGAACAGGCTGGCGTGTGATGATCCGGCGATCCGTTCCCTGCTTGAAGAATGTATTGGCTACTGCTTCTATCGGCGTAATGAGTTGGGAAAGGCTTTCATCCTGACAGGAGATAAAAACAACGGAAAAAGTACGTTTCTGGAAGTGGTCAAGGCCATCTTGCACGATTCCAATATATCAGCACTGGACGCTAAAGAACTGGGGGATCGCTTTACCACTTCAATGATGTTCGGGAAGCTGGCGAACATAGGGGATGATATTTCAGATGACTTCATGCAGGGATCGCAGGTCAGCATTTTCAAAAAGATAGTGACCGGGAACCGTATCAAGGCAGAAAGGAAAGGTCAGGATCCGTTTGAGTTCAATCCATATATCAAGCTGCTGTTTTCTGCTAATGACATACCACGGATGAAGGATAAGACCGGGGCGGTGTTGCGCCGTCTGGTCATTATTCCTTTCAATGCCACGTTTACGAAAGAAGATCCAGACTATGACGCTTTCATAAAATATAAGCTGGTAGAACAGGAATCAGTTGAATACCTGATCAGGCTGGGGCTGGAAGGATTGCGCCGTGTTCTGGAAAATCAGGGCTTTACTAATTCAGAGAAGGTTGACAGGCAGCTGGAAGAATACGAAGAAGAAAACAATCCGATTGTGGCATTTATCCACGATCAGGAAAATGGGGAAGCTGACATAATCAACGAAACCACGGAAGATGTATATGCCCGGTATAAAGTATTCTGCAATGCTGCTAATATGCAACCTATGTCAAAAATTGTATTTTCAAAACAGATAAACAAGCGGCTGAAAACAGAAACGCCATTACAAAGAATGGCAGGAAAATCAAAGCCTGTCAGGGTTTATAAAAAAGTATAAGGTAGTGGTGCTTATAGTGGTAGGCGTAGCTGTGATATATAAATTGACTGTTACAGTTGTAACACTTTGTAACAGATAGATGTAACAGTTAAAAGCCTTTATTTATGCGGTTGTAACAGATGTAACAGTTAAACGGTAATATTCTTATATTTGAGATATTGCAAATATAGAAAAAATGTAATATTGAAGAAAATATATAGTAGTATAGG
>CAJTHM010000048.1 GCA_910576125.1 Lachnospiraceae bacterium
TCTTGGGATACCTCTCTGTTCAATAAGATTTTTACTAACCCGCAAAGTCAGCAATCTTATTTTACTCTGAGGTATCTTTTTATCAACCACCTTTCTTGGAATTCCCTATGTTTGTATTATACAGGAAGCTCCATTGAATGGCTTCATTTCCCAACCAGAAGGGAACGCGCCTGAGGTTGAGAGTTGGGACATATCAATGTAGCGAGCCACTTGATTTTTTGAAAGCGGGCGCTTTGGGTTGAGATAAGCTATTTCCGACACCGGACACTTTGAACCGTTTGCATCCAGCATAAGCTGGTCAAATAAAGCAAAGGCTTGCTGCTGTAAATTATCGTTTATCGCCTCATTGTTATTTACTTTTCGTTCTAAACACCACAAAATATCTGCTATTCTCTTTTGCTCCTGATATTCTGGCGCAAAAATTTTGCATTTCAATAATTCAGGCTGCCGCAGTCCTACAACAGTTGTTCCCGTCGCCCTGCCATCCAGTTCTGCTTGAAAAAACGAAGATGTCATATAAAAATAAATATATTTCGGATAAAACAATTCATTTATTCGTACAGCAAACAACCTTTGGCTTAAAACGATTTTTTCATCACTGTCCCAATAATAAATCTGACCAAATGGAGCTTCAGAAGTTATAAGAATATCTTCCTTTTGAACTTCCTCCTTCATCCAACATCTATACATTTCTTCTGAAACATATCTAATGCTATCAAGTTGGACAATTTTTCCCATTTTAATATTTTTAGCAGATAACGCCCTATACCCCGAATCGCTCCATTCTCCGCCCAGCTTTTTAGGAGTCTTACCTCTATAATCAATAACAGCGGAAATTACATCTGCTACTGTATATTCTCTCCAGCCTGCCATCATGCCACCATCCTAACCTATATTCCTATACGCTTTTTCATATTACCCTGCTTGACCATAGCACATGTCCGGATTCTTTGCCCGACAGCCATAAGTCTGTTCCTCAGCATCCAATTCATGCAATGGTGTTCCATAGCCGACATTTAACTCCTTTTTATATCTCATACCCAATCGCCCCCAACTTCTGCCGAATCTCCTCCTGCAATTCGATGGACTCCTTAAACAGCCCAGACAACTCCGATGTCAGCCGCTTCATCTTCTCCTCAAACGGCTCACCGTCATCCTCCTGCTCCTCAATCCCCACATACCTCCCAGGAGTAAGGACATAATCCTGTCCGGCTATCTCCTCCAAAGCCGCCGCTTTGCAGAACCCCTGCCTGTCCTCATATTCCTTCCCCTGCCTCCAATTCTGGTATGTGGACGCTATAGTACCAATATCCTCCTCCGTCAGCTCCCTGACCCGGCGGTCAATCATCTTCCCCATCTTCCGGGCATCAATAAACAGCACCCTGCCTTTCGCCGCATCCGTCTTCCCTTTCCTCATAATCCATAAGGACACAGGGATGCCCGTGGAATAGAACAGCTGCCCCGGCAGCGCCACAATACACTCAATGACATCATCCTCTATCATATTCCTGCGGATAACGCCCTCATTGCCAGTATTGGAACTCAGGGAGCCATTCGCAAGCACCGTCCCGGCAACGCCCCTGGCAGGGCTCAAATGATGGAGCATATGCTGCAGCCAGGCAAAATTCGCATTCCCTACAGGCGGAACCCCGTACTTCCAGCGGACATCCTCCTGCAGGCGCTCACCGCCCCAGTCAGAGATGTTGAACGGCGGATTCGCCAGGATATAATTCGCTTTCAAAGTCTTATGCTGGTCATCATGGAAAGAATCCGCATTATGCTTCCCCAGGTTCGCCTCCAGCTGCCGGATGGCAAGGTTCATCTTCGCCAGCTTCCATGTGGTAGGATTGCTCTCCTGCCCGAAGATAGAGATATTCCTAACATTCCCCTGATGCTCCTTGACGAACCGCGCCGACTGGCAGAACATCCCACCGCTGCCGCAGGCCGGGTCAAAAATCTGCCCCTGGAACGGCTCAATCATCTCCACCAATGTACGGACGATGCAGGAGGGCGTATAGAACTCCCCGCCCAGCTTTCCCTCCGCGCTCGCGAACTTGCTAAGAAAATATTCATACACCCTCCCCAGGGTATCCCTCTCCTGTGCGGCGGTAGACCCCACCTCAATATTCGTAAACAAAGTGACCAGCTCGCCGAGTCTGGTCTTATCCAGCTCCGGCCTCGAAAAATTCTTCGTAAGGACTCCTTTCAGCGAATCATTCTCCTTTTCAATCGCTTCCATTGCCTGGTCAATCACGCTCCCGATATCCGCACCCGTGGCATGCTTCTGAATCTCGCCCCACCTTGCTTCCTTCGGCACATAGAATATGTTTTCAGCCAGATATTCGTCCCTGTCCTCCTCGTCCCCATAGCCCTCTGCCACAAGCTGCTGATATTTCTCCTCAAAAGAATCCGAGACATATTTCAGAAAAATCAATCCCAGAACCACATGCTTATACTCGGCGGCATCCATATTGGAACGCAGCTTGTCCGCCGCAAGCCACAGCTTTTCTTCAAACCCTACTGTCGTCGTACCCGTCGCCATTGCAAGACCTCCGTATCTTCCTGAATCTATCCTATGTTCATTCCCTGCTCCCTCGTCCTTCGCGGATCCTCCGGCTTTTTCGCATCAGACGGTATCATCCACATGCGCCCCCTCAAAGCCGCACCCTTTATCCTACCCTCTTTACAGTAAACAGCGACCCGCCTTTGCGATATATTCCATTTCTTTGCAGCCTCCGCTGATGTCATATAATCCATAAGCCCCTCCATCAGTCCAACTTCTGACTTACCAACTACTATTATATTCGAGATGGCGAATAGTTTCAAGTGCCCTTTTTACCATATTTCAGCCAAAATGCCTGCTTTGCACATCAGGAATACAATCCGCATCCCCGCCACGCCAGATAAGCTTATACTCAAGCACGTGGCTCAGCAAAACCTGCGGCTCAACATGAAATTTATCCGCCACAGCGACCAGGCCCTCATCAATATCTCCCAGATTCTCCTCCTCACAGTCACGGATATCTTCCGCGCCATGAAGCAGGAATTCACTGATCCCATTCGGTAGCGCCCCCAGCTTTTCAAACATCCCCTGGCTTGCATAATTATCAGGGTCAATCCGAATCCGGAACTCTGTAACCCCGCACCGTCGGACGACGGCATCCAACAACCCCCGCACCGCCAGGGTGCCAATCCCCTGCCCTGTATGCTCTTTCAACAACTCTATTGCAACTTCCCACTTTTCCGCGCACACATTTTTGATGCCACAATACCCCATATACTCCCTATTGCCGCTCCCAACCACCGAACACATCAGCGCCGTACTCTCAATATGCATTTTCCAAAGCGACTCTACGAACCCCTCATCTTTGAACATGAACGGCATTATCGTATTCTCCCTTTGAACCTCTATGTACTTCTCCCTGTCCTCAGCCCTCACCCTACGCAGAGTAATACGCCCATCGGCATATACAGCCTCTCCCTCATCCCAAAAAGAAACACTAGCCCCAATCCCCACGGCACCCTCACTTGCATGTTTCTTCCTAGCATCCTCATTCCCGCTGACTTCATCCCCCAGCATCCTCATGGCTTCAGCTTTCTTCTCCTCAAAAGAGCTGCCATCATCCTTTTCCAGTATTTCCAACACCTTCTCAGCGGTCTTCCTTGTCTGTTTATCCACAATACTTCTGTACATCTCAGCCTCCATCTAAAATCACTGAGCCATCTGCCCCCTAACCCGGATAAAACGGAACCAAATTTATGCAATTTTGCGTGACAATTTGTTCTTAGGTGCCTATCAATGGCTCTCCGGCCATCCTTTTTTCCACCAGCCGCATTGACCTTATTTCCTATACTCTGATTTATCTAAACAAAGCATACCATATTCCGAACTCAAATGAAACTGAAAACATGCTGCAACATAAAGAACCCAGACAACAAAGTTATAGGTACATAAAAACAGGAGCGGTAGCACCCCTCAAAGTGCCGCCGCTCCATTATATGATTTTCGCCCCACAAGTTTCCGCCCATTCATCTGAAATGTATCATGCCCCCTTCCCCTCAAAATACTGCTCCAGCGCCTCCTCCAGGATTCCCTGCACGTCCTTCGCCGCCACATTGGAGAAATACCTGCTGTACAGCTTCGCAGGCAGCTTCACGCTCACCGGCTTCTCCGCATCCGTCTTCACCGGCCGGTCAACGCCCAGGATTTCCTGTGCCTTCCCCTCCGACAGGCTCCCCGCCGCTTTCCGCAGCTCGCCCGCCTTGTCCGCCTTCAGCCGGATGCAGCTCTGATCCATGACCTTCTTCACCGCCGCCTGCTCCTCTTCCGTCAGGTAGGACAGCTCCACCGCCGACACCATGGTCAGGCTCCCGTCGTCCAGCATGTCCTTGAACTCCGGGATGAGATCCTTGCAGCGGACATACCTTGCCACATGCCGCCCGGTCAGCCCCAGCTCCTTCCCCAAAAGCTCCCGGCTTTTCGCCTGCTGGTGGACATCATGTTCACCGCCCCCGTTAAGCGCCTGCAGCTCCGCCAGTATCTCCTCCCGCTTCTTCGTGCCGCAGACCTTGTCATAGCGCTCCGCCAGGACCGCGATCCGCTCCGACACGCTGAGGTCGTTGAACGACCTCTGGAGCATGTTGGTCTCTATCACATACACATACGCTTCCGCATCCGGCAGGTCCTCCTTCACGATGGCCGGGATCTCCGCAAGCCCCGCCAGCCTCGCCGCGTTCAGCCGGTTGTGCCCCGCCAGCATCTCATACCCGCCCTGGACCGTCCGCACGATGGCCGGGACCAGTACGCCGTGCTCCCGCACGCTCTCCACCATGTCATCCAGCCGCTCCCCCTCGTACAGATGGAATGGATGGTTACGGAACGGCCTTATGCCGTCCACCGGGAGCATCTGAACCGCCTTCCCCGCTGCCGCAGGCTCCCCGCCCGTCAGCAGGTCCACGGCGTCATTGAACACTTTCCTCTTCGGCGCATTAGCTTTCATCCGCGATCACCTCCTTTGCCAGATTCTGATATGCCGCGCACGCCCCGCTGTCCGGCGCATATTCCACAAGCGGCTGGCTGTAATAGACCGACTCCCCCACCTTGACGGTGCTGGGTATCCTGCTCCCAAATATCCTCACCTGCCCCTGGAACGTCTCTGCCACCTGCTCCGTGATGACCTTACAGAGGTTCGTCCTCGCATCGCACATGGTCAGCAGGATGCCCTCCACATGCAAGCCCGGGTTGATGCGGCCCCTGATCTTCTTCACCGTCTTCAAAAAGTCCTGCAGCCCCATCATCGCCAGGAGCTGGGGGTTGACGGTGATGATCACGCCGTCCGCCGCAGAGAGCGCGTTGATGGTCAGGCTCCCCAGCGAAGGGCAGGTATCTACAAGTATGTAATCGTACCGTTCCTTCAACGGCTCCAGTATCCCGGCCAGCATCCGCTCCGCCCCCATTTCCAGCCGCAGCTTCGCCTCCACCACCGACAGCATGATGGACGAGGGGATGAAGTCCACGCCGTTCCGGCTCCGGATGTACTCCGCCGCATCCGGGAGCTCTTCGTCCTCGATCTGCTGCATCATCAGATGCCCCACCGTCACTAGCACCGCCGCCGTGTCCTCTATCCCGAAGCAGGTGGTGAGGTTCGCCTGGCTGTCAAAATCCACAGCCAGGACCTTCTTCCCCTCCCCCGCAAGCGTATATGCCAGGTTGAACGTTGACGTGGTCTTCGCCACGCCGCCCTTCTCCGAACCTAAAATGATGATCTTTCCCATGTTTTCCTCTCCTTTCCGTGTGCTCCCCTAAGCCCCGTATGCGGCTTTCCGCTCCGCCACGAACCTTGCATGAATCTCCTTCTTCTCCGCCTCGAACCGCGCTTTCAGCTTCCTGGTTTCCTCTTCCATGAAAGCCTTCTCAGCTTCCTGCTCTTCCTCCCTGGCCTTGTCCAACAAGATGACCAGCTTCCCGTCCTCACATTCGACCCTGACCAGAGCCCCGATCTCAAAGCCTGCCGCTTTCAACCACTGCCCGCTGAGCTTAATTTCCGGTGTCGGCTTGCGGTCGTATCCCGGCTGCCTGCACACTTTGATGTTCCTTGTCTTTTTATCTGCCATATAGAAATTCCTCCTGATTTGATAGATACCAGGCACTCCCCTTGGGCAAAGGGAGATGCCCGGATGGTGATGTGGGCGGAGAACCCGGCGCCGTTGTTTTCCCCGCCAGTAACTAAAAGGACTAAGCCTGTGCGGCTCCCTGGTTTCTTTCAGCCGTTCAGCTTAGTCCTATAATAACGCTATCACCGATGACAAGGATATTTTTATTCCTCGCATACTTCGGCTGTTTCGGTCTGCCTGACATCATCAGCCTTTCCGTTTCTGTGAGTAATACATTGTTCTCAAACACCGGATCGACATAAGGCTCAATATCTTTCGCTGTTCCCCACCTCGCAGAGCCGTACTCCATGCCATGCCGGAATTTCTTGGCGTTCTTGGCTTTGAAATACACCACAAGACGGAGCGCAATGCCGCACCCTATCCCTATCAGCAAATCCTTTGGGTGGAAACTTGGTAACGGGTTGGAAAATAAGTCCTCCATCCCCGCCATGACCGCCATCGCCTTTGCGGAAGCGTCCTGCCCCGGCGATACCCGCCACAGCCATGCAATTTTGTCGCAGAAATACCCGGCAAACGCATAGGGAAGGTTCATAAGGAGAAGTTTCTTTTTGTCAATATTCCCCGTCTTTGCCTTCAGCTTTTCAGGGACTGACTTTAGGTCTTTGGCGATGCCCTCTACGATTTTACTCATAATGACTGCCCCCTGTCCTTCTGGTGTTCCCTTGCCCTCTCCCGGTTCTTGTCCTTGCCTAGCTGCTCCCGGAACTTTGCCAGTTTCTCCTTTACGGAGATGCGGTTATGCTTTTTCTCATTAACTTTTACAAACTCCTTAAATGCCTGCGTTATCACGTCAGCATCCTTGCCCTTGAATAATACGATGTGCTTCGGCGGCTTTTCCGTCTTATCCTTCTTCACAGCAAACTGCACGTTGTACTTCTTTGCCACTCTCTCAAAGGACTTGATGTTATTATCCGTCACCTCAATGCTCGAAGCGCCCATACCCTGACCGACCAGCTCTTTCACTGATATTTTCCCATGCGGCATCTGCTTTCCCTGTTTCCGGTGTTCCAGATACATCTTCATAGCCTTTTTCAGCACGTCGGCAGTCAGCCGGGAAGATTTGAACACAAGGGCAATGGTTTTCTGTGTCACTTCCTCCTGCATGGTTTTCCTCCTTCTTTTTTTATTGCTGTACGCCCGTCAGGGTGGGACGTACAGCCTGTGGATTAAATATTTCATAAGCTCTCCTTCCCACTTCTGGACAAAAAGTCCAAAAGCTGTATTTATCCTATAAGCACCCGGAACGGATACAGGATTCGTATTCTTCCAGTCCTGCGCCTGCGTCCTCCCCGTATGACAGCTTTATGTCACAGAAGTCATGCAGTGTGCCAGATAACAGGAAATCCTTATAAAACCTTGCGAAATCGCCGCAAAACTTTTCTATGATGTGTGTAAAATCATCATTCTCACGATATTCATAGTAAATCCGCTTCCCGCCAGTGCTGCCAAGCATATCCGTAAGCTGGTAACTAAGCTCCCCTGTCTGCTTAACAGAAATCTGCATCAGATTATAGTCATTCCGCAGCTTAAAATAGGAGCTGTGGAACTTTGACGATACTGTAATGTTGGGATTCTCCCCCAACGCCGCACAGACCGCCGCCAGCCTTTTCAATAGCTCCGCTGTTGCTTTTTTCTGGAACTCTCTTTTTTTCATTGCATCCTCCATTCTGCTTCTGGACAAAAAGTCCAAAAGTTATTTAAACACAAAAAGGGCAGCTATAAACCGCTGTTTACGGTCTACAACTGCCCTCACGCTGTGTACAATATTCATTTTAATTTTCAAAATAGCTAGTATCTATAACCAAAATATTTATCTCATAGTAATTCCCATTCGTTTCAGTATCTGTTTTTCCCGATAATAATATGTTGTACAATCTACGGTTAAATCGTTCTCAAATATAATCCAATCATTTATTGACTCTAATGCATAATCCACAGCCTCCTGACTCAATATAACTCCAGACTCTTTTAAAAAGTTTATTCTAATTACAAGTTCAAGGACATAAATAAAATACCATGTTATATAATTTGCAATATCTTCTTCCGAGTTATAAATCAAGGAAGCTAAACTATTTTCTAAATACTTATAATGGTCAAAAGCGTGCCTTTCTTCAGCTAATAACACTTTGTATTTTTCTCCGTCTAACCCAAGCAAAGATATTCCTTCCTGTAATTTTTGATTATCTACAGTTTTCTTAAAAAGTCTATCATAACTACTTTTTACATTATTTGTTTCTTTAAATGTGTTTATTATAAAACCATCTGCAATATTTAATAATAGAGATAACCTATGATTTGAGTTTATTTTGCCATAATTTTCTGAACTTAAATAATAGAATGCATTCACGACGGATTTAGTCATTTTTTTGTCCGAAATACCAGCATTTCGAAATTTATCATATTTCTTTAATACTTCTGATGATAAATCCCTTTGTGATCTTCCTAGCAGTTCTGAATCATACCACTTTTTATCTGTCTTATAGAACGGTAACATAATAAGCTCTTTACAATCTTTTTTCTGTCCATCAATTTCGTATAATACTGGCTCATAAAAATATCCATCATAAAGAAATAGTAATTCCCAAATAAGTCGAAATACCTCTTTGACATTCTCATCGCCTTCAAGAAATAATACACAATCAGTATTTTTTATTTTTATATTTGCACTAATTCCTTTGTATTCTGTTTGTATTTCTTGATCGCTCCAATTACGAACATAATCCTTCACTTTCATGTTAATCATCCACTTCATAAGTTCCTCCTGACAATAATCTATTCATTTCCCATTTGTCCTACATATAATAACTGTAAAGTCCTCTAAATTAACTTCAACTATATATACTGGCTTTATTATACAGTATCAACTCGATAAATGGAATATACTTTCATAAGACCTGTCAGATAAGAATAATTCGTGAAAAAAGAGAGTTCTCTCTAAAATCACAAAAAGCATCTGCTTTCCACTCCTAAATGTCGCATAATGCAATGAAATATCTCTTTTTCTCCAATATTTCCTCCTGTCTGTCTTTGGAAAGCGTCTGGAATATCTCGTCATAGTCAAGCTCCGCAAGCGGCGTACCCAAAACAGGCGTTAAAACCTCATGTTCATACCATATCCGCCAGAGTTCCTCAAACAGCTCCAGACAATCCGAAAATGCCATTGCCGAATCAAAGCCCTCGCCCTCACTGAACCATTGCAGACGGACAAAGCCGAATCTCCCGGCATCCGCCACCATCACATCGGTCAGCTCATACAGCTCTGCAAACGCATCCGCCACCTTCCGGCACTTCGCCCGCTGTTCTTCCGTAATATATATTTCTGCCATAGCGCACCCTCCTGATCCACTTCTGGACAAACAGTCCAAAAGCTATTTATTCTCTTTTAAACAGTAAATCGTGCAGAGGTCAGCATATAATACGCCTTCCCCGCATTTTATCGTGTCAAACAAAAGGCACTGGAACAGTACGTCACGCACACCCTCAAGGCTTGCAATCCCCTGTTCTTTTTCTGAAAAGCCTGTGCCGGGAATATCCATATCCGCCGATGCCGCCCGCCTTGCCGAGATGCAGTGCGTGTAAAGTCCGAGGATATATTTATCCGACATAGGGAAAGCGAATGTTTCCTGCCCGTCATATGTCACCCTGTATTTATCCTGTTCCCCTTCCGGCAGTTCAAAGAAGCACTGCACTGTTTCCAGATAAGTATGCCCGTCAAAATCCAGCTTTATTTTCTTTCCGTACCTGCGGATTGTGGAAAAGAGGGTATTCCGGTCAATAAAGGAACGGGTACGCTTAAAAGCCGGTTTCCTGCCTTTTAAGTCCATGTAAACATTATTCCCTGTCCCTTTCCCGGCAAACCTGCCATAATCGCCAATCCGCAGCAGATAGGACAGCACCTCCAGCAGCTTTTCTTTTGACGCAATCTCCTGATAAGGAGAACCGCTAAACTCTATCCTCACAAACCTTAACGGGCAGCTCCCCTTTGCAATCTCCCGTTCCATTACCCGGTCAATATCCCTCATGGATTCCATTTATCCATCTCCTTCCGCTTTGGGCTGGAACATCCCTTTTTCTTCCCAACCGCCGCCATACATATCATGCTGCACCAACTGCTGGTAATAGTGGTTCATGGTGTTAGGCGCATTGTAGAGGGCAGTCACCATGTACGCCCTGATGTTGGCTATCTTGGTTGTGGTTTCCCTCATGCACCCGATAACATACTCCAAATGGGAGCTGTTCAGCTTTAAAAACTTTGATTTTACAAGCTCATAAGGGTAATCTTCCCCGTTGACCTTTACCGTCTTACGCTTCACGCACACAATCTCGCAGATAACCTCATACAGTTCCTCATACAGCCCCTTATCCTGCCAGTCCCCATATTTCATGTGATGCTCGTATTCAATGTTTCCCTTGATAATTTCCATGTAGGCAGTGGCATTATCCATCACATCAATCATACCATTATCCGGCTTGCCCGGTTCCTGTTTTTCTGTTTCTCTATCCGATTGATTGATAGGATTGGTATAACTCAGATCAGTATAATTAGTATTGTTATAATTAGGGTTCGATTTTTGAACTTCCAGAGGTTCGATTTCTGAACTTCCGGAAGTCTGCTTTTTGAAACTCTTGAAGTCTGTTTTTTGAACTTCCAGAAGTTCAATTTCTGAACTTCTGGAATCCTGATTCTTGTACTTCTTGAAGTTCAGTTTTTGAACTTCTGTGGAAACATCAGTGCCTGCGGGTTCTGCCGCTGTACCTTCCCCACCTGTGGGCGGCTCTGAAAGGACGAAGTTCTTGACATATATGATGTCCGGCTTTCCCAATCCCTGCCTTTTCTTCTCAATCAGACCAATCCCTTTTTTGCTGTCAAGCTCCGCAAGCACCTTTGCACAGGTGGCTCTGGCGCACCCCAAATCTTCCATGATGTTCTCAACCGTATAATGGATATACGCCCTGTTCTCATCATCAAACCAGCCGTTTTTCATGGATAATGCCATCCTGTCAAGCATCAGACCGTAAAGGAGTTTCGCATCACTGGATAAGCCTTTGAAACGCCTGTCTTTTATCAGCAGCCTCGGCACTCTGTAAAAGGAAAACTGTTCCGCTTCCGCACCGTAATAGTAATCGAATTTCAAACCGCTATCCATTCTGCCCGACCTCCTTCCTATTGTCTTTTCTTCCATTCATCCAATAGCTGAATGATGATGCCCTCTATTTCCTCACTGCTGCAGTCCTCCGCAAAATATTCGCTGATTTTATCCGCTTTCAGTGTCACTTTCCGTTCCTTCGGCTTTTCCTCCGTCAGTATCAGGCGCACCATTGCAAGGGTAAGTTCCCCTGTCTTGCCGTATTCCTTGATTTTTGCCGACTGCACCATGCTGACGTTACAGCCTTTTTCCTCTATAACCTCCTGTACCCACTGCTGCGCTTCCTCCACCAGAAAGGAAATATCCACGCCCTGTGAGAATCCGAGCTTTTTATTATCTACCATGACAAGGAGTTCATCAGACAGGCGGGAGAGCCAGATATACCGCTGAACCTTTTTTGCGTTCTCCCCGGCGGCTTCCCCCACTTCATCAAGGGTGTTCTTCCCTGACTTCTTCCCCTGATGCTTCATGGCTTCATATTTCATCTTATAGGCTCTCGCCTTTTCGCTTGGCAAGATGTCCTCCCGCTGGATATTGGAATCCACCATGATAATTGTAGCTTCATCATCGGTGTAATTGCGGACAATCACAGGCATTTCCGTCTTTCCGGCAAGTTCCGAGCCACGTTTGCGGCGGTGTCCGGCTATGATTTCATAGCCGCCGCCCGCCCTCGGTCTTGCAATCCCCGGCACAAGCACCCCGTACTGTCGGATACTCTCGGTTGTTTCCTCCATCTTCTCATCATCTTCCACCCGGAACGGGTGGTCTTTGAATGTATAAAGTTCTGCCAGCGGTGCATTGACAATCTGCTCCGCCCCGTTTCCCTGTGCGGCACTCCCGCCGAATAAATCATCAAATTTTTCCAGCGTAATCTTTGCTGCGCTCCCCGATTTTGCGTTACTGCCCATCCGCAAGCACCTCCTTTGTCAGAGAATCATAGGCTGACGCCACTTTTCCCTTTGGATCATGCTTATAAATGCTGATGCCCTCCGCTGAAATTTCCGCCGCCCGGACAGAAATGGGAATAACATTGGCAAATATCCTCACCCGGCTTCCATAGGCTTCCTTCAGCATGGAGCTGATGTCCTTTGCGTAGTTCGTCCGGCTGTCCACCATTGTAAGCAGAATCCCCTCAATTTCCAGTTTCGGGTTAATCTGCCGCTTTACCTTTCCCACCGTCTTGATAAGCTGCTGTAAGCCTTTGACAGGCAGGTATGCCGCCTGTACGGGTATCAAAATGCTGTCGGCGCTGGCAAAGGCGTTTATGGTAATCATACCGAGGGAAGGCATACAATCAATTAAGATATAATCGTAGCTCTCCCTGACAATCTCTATGTATGACCGGAGTACCGTTTCCCGGCTCATGACATTCACAAGGGAAACCTCTAAACCAGATAATTCAATGTTCCCCGGCATAAGGTCTATCCCTTCCTCATGGTGGAGGATACCTTCTCCCGGCTCTACTTCCTCGTCATTGATTAAGTTCCCCATAATGGTTGCAAGCGTGACTTCCAGACTGTCCGGCTCTGTAAAGCCTAAACTTGCGGTCAGACTGCCCTGTGCGTCCGCATCAATCAGAAGCACCTTCTTTCCCTGTTTTGCCAGTCCTATGCCTAAATTGCTTGTGGTGGTGGTCTTGCCGACTCCGCCTTTCTGGTTTGCGATTGCGATTATTTTACACATGATAATTCTCCTTTGCTTTCTACTGGTTTTCTTTTACGTTGCTTTTCCTGACTTCCACATAAGTCCTGTAATATTTCTTTGTCCCTTTGTTTGGGAACATATCGGAAAATTCCGTCACTTCGATTTTCGGATTCCTCTGTAAAATCTTCCCGAACCACTTAATATCGTTCTTTGTTCCCATAAGCCTGACTTTTAACATCAATCCCGTCCTCCGAACATGGCGTACAGATTGTGGTTATACGTTGCATATTCCGGATACCTGATCTGTACCGCCTGCCAAAAATAGGGTGCATAGGCACAGCAGAATAATTCCTCCACTGTATAAAGCCTGCACTCGTCCACCTGTTCCTCCGCATCATCATAATCAAGGACACTCGGCGTACCGTTGCAGTAAAGGTTATACGCCATCCTGACTACTTTCACGCTCCCGCTGGTCTGCCAGCCTTCATGTAGGCACTCCGTTTTTACACAGCCTGTCTTAAAATCATAGATACTGTAAATGTTCCTTCTTGTGTCATCACTGATACCAAGACAATATACAAGCGCTTTGTGGTATACGTCCTGATACCTGACCTCTTTCAATTTTTCGTAGTAGAATTTTTCATGTGCATCGCTGATAAAAATAATCGCTTTCTCTGCTCCTAACGCTGTACTACTCATGTTCATTTCCTCCATTTCCTATTTTGTTTTTTGACCATAACAAAAGGACACTTCCCTAAAATTTTCTTTTAGAAAAATGTCCTTATCGTACAAAATATTGAATTGGATTTATGAGTACAACTATTCATTAACGCTTATTATTCTTCATTATGCGTTGTAAAATTGTTGTAAATTTGTTGTAGTTTACAAGTCCAAGTACCGCAAACCCTTGATTTTACTCAATGTCATTAACTTAAGGAATCTTTTACATTTGATATTGTAAAAGGTTCCTTTTTTCTGTATTTTTATTGTATAATGAAAGTAGATAACTGATGTATTTTCCCATAAGGCAGGTGATTTTATGAAGAATTCTCAAAAACATACCTGTTGTGATATCAGTTTGATCCATCAGGATGAATTCCATGATTTCTGCAGAAACGGAAATCCGGCATCCTTTACAAGAAACCGGAAGATGCCGTTAACGGATCTTATGTTTACTATGATAAACCGGAGGGGGATTACGTTGAGTCTGGAATTACGCAATTATATGAAAACCGCACACCCGGGAATGGAAATATCAAAGCCGGGCTATCTGAAACAGCGAATGAAATTGAATCCGCTGGCTTTTTATGAGTTTTACCGCCATCATAACAGGAACTTTTATGCAGACCCTGGATTTTCTGTCTTCCATGGATATCTGGTTCTGGCGGCAGACGGCTCAGGAATCAATATCCCAACCACAAGGGAAACGCTGGAAACATTTGGGACATCCAGCAGAAAAGGAACAAAGCCCCAGGCATCCATAGGGCTCGGGTGTCTGTATGATGTGATGAACCGCATGATCCTGGAGAGCGACTGCTGTAAATGCAAGTTTGATGAAATGCGGCTGGCGGAAGAACAGATCGACCGTGTATCTGAAACAATCGGCGCGTCACAGCCGTTTCTGGTCGTCATGGACAGGGGCTATCCCTCCACCGCGGCTTTTATCAGGATGATGGAGAAGGGGGTTCTGTTCCTTGCGCGCCTCAAATCCAGTGACTATAAAAAGGAGCAGTCCTCTTTATCCTTTCCGGACACATGGGTGGACATCCGTCTGGACAAAAGCCGGATCAACCATTATAAAGGAACGGATATCGGGCAGCGGATGGAAGAACTCGGGCACATCACCC
>CAJTHM010000049.1 GCA_910576125.1 Lachnospiraceae bacterium
CAGGTCATGGCTAATTAGAGGTAATCAAAAGAGGAAAGGAAAAGCACAATCCAGACGGAACCGGCGATACCGTCAAGAAATATTTGTGAGTTAGCAAGAAACCTGATATAATGGGGGCAAGCGCCCATCCGGGGCAGAAAGGCAGGGAGAAACATGCACATCAGCTACAAACCGCTCTGGCACACACTGATAGAGCGCAACATGAGGAAAGAAGATTTAAGGCTTGCCGCTGGCCTGACCACAAATATGATTGCCAACATGGGCAAAGAAGGGAAACATATCAGCATGGACACACTTGCCCGTATTTGTGAAACACTGGATTGTGGCATTATGGACGTGATTGAGCTGGCCAGTGACGAGCCTTCCGCCACAGGAGGGAACGATAATGGAAAAACTGAAAGAAAGAATCACAGAGAACGGCATTGATTATATTCTGGCAGGTGATTACTATATCCCGGACTTGAAGCTGCCGGAGGAGAACCGCCCCATCGGACGCTATGGGAGGCTGCACCGGGAATATCTCAAACAGGAGCATCCGGCACGGTACAGTTCCCTTATTTTGACCGGGACATTATGGACATACCTTGCCGACCTGAACGAGCAGGCGGAAGAACGGCTTAACTTAATCATTGAGCAGATGAAAGCCGCCGAAGGAGTGACCGAGGAACTGAAAGCCCGGAACCAGCTTGAATGGGTAGGCCGGATGAACAATATCCGCAACCGGGCAGAGGAAATCATAAACAGTGAGTTGATTTATATTTGATTGGATGTGGAAAGACCAGCCGACTACCCGGCTGGTCTTTCTAACCTTCCCTGCGCTCCAATACCGCCCGAATCATGGCAACGGCGATTTCCTGCTGGCTGGGCGACGTGCTTTCCCACAGCTCTGCCAGCTCCCGTATCTTGCTGACCTCATTATCTTCCAGCGCATCCCGCAGCAGATAATCAGGGGAGATTTTCAGTGCGTTGCAGATATTGATAAATACGGGCAGACTGGGAACCTTTATCCCGCCTTCAATCTGCCGGAGGTAAGTTGCGTTGATATTGCACAGCTCCGAGAGCCTGTCCGCCGTGAATCCCCGGTCTTTCCTCACCATGTTGATACGTTTGCCTAATCCTTTACCTTCCATAATGCCACCCATTTCATAAGCTATTAGCATTTATTTTGTACACTTTTAGACTACATCACACTTAGGGATTGCAATAGATTCTAAAAGACTATATAATATTAGCTAGTAGACTATAAACTATGAAAGGGGAACAACAGAATGGAACTGAACTATTTTAGGGACAGGCTTTTTGATTTACTAAACGACAGTGAAGGGATGGGGATTGTTGACCTGAACGCAGATGAGCGGAACAGCCTGCTCACTGTCAGGACAGAGGACGGGAATGTATTTGAAATCGTATGCCGACAGGCAGCGGGGAAGGAGGACGGATGGACGACCGCAAACTGACTGTATGCTATGGACGTGGCAATTACAAGCAATCTCCGCCGCAGATTCTTTTACAAGGTAAGTGGCTGGAACAGGCTGGATTCTCCGCAGGGGACAAAATCACCGTGAAATGCCAGCAGGGGCAGCTTATCATCACAAAAAACGGAACAAGAGCAGATTCAACAGAATAATGTTTATGATACAATGATTTTTTCGGAAAATCTATTCCCTCTGGAAAGTGACTGCGGTATAATGAAGCTATCGACAAATCGGGATAGGGAGGTAAATTTATATGAGTGATTTTGCTATTCGTTTTCTTAATAGTGAAGGGGAACCTATTACACAAGAAACTGTAGACAAACTGGTGTGCAAAATTCGGGAAAATCATTGTAGGTCTGCATGGTTAGCTTTGGATGAATATGGCGAAGAGGATTTTCTATCTGTAGATATTGAGAATGATTGGGCGGCTCTGGCTTTTAACACATATGGTGAAGATGAAGAGGCTCATATGTATATGCCTGTCAATTCCGAATATGGTACATCCAAAGAGGACGCTCCTGTAAATATCAGCGGACAGACTCCAGTTCTCAAGCGAAATGCGCTCAATGATTTGAATCTGGTTGCTGAATGTGTTCTCCATTTTGCTAAAACAGGAGAGCTGTATCCAAAGTTGAAGTGGGAGGAAGTAGCGTAAAAAACACAACTTCCAGTTTGTGCGCTTAAAAATTGAATAAGAACCACCCAAAATGCCGTTGCATGGAAAAATCCCAAGCAACGGCATTTCCTTATCTCCGTTTCATTCTGCTCAACGGTGAATCCTTATATGCCGGAGTTTTCTTCATAACATTTTTCAGAACCGTGCGCTCCTGCTCCGACAGCTTCTCATACCGGATTTGTAGCTGCGTACACATCAGGGCAGTGAACACATCCAGATAGGAACCCGGCACGGCCAGCGCCTTCTTTGCGTCCTTGATTAGCTTCATGCCATTGGAGCCGTCCGGCGCACTATCCGTATCATTCTTGTGCGTTTCCCTTATGGCATGGAGGATAGTGTCCCAAGTCCGGTGCGTGACCTGACAGAAATAATCTTCTTCCTGTACCTGCATAGCTTCCAACGCCTTTAACGCAGCATCTTCCTCCACCGGCTGATATTGGGAAAGGACTTGCCCCCGCAGGACTTCCAGAAGGCTGTTGAAGTTTTGGAAGTGGGCGGTTGCCACACCATCTACATAAATTTCCGTGTCCGTCATCAGGGTAATAAAATCCTCATGTGTGGCAATCTCACACAGCAGCCGGTTGTTGATACGCCCGCTTTTCAACAGCTCCACCATGCTGTCACTCAAATGCAGCTCCGTAAGTTCCATGCCCGGATGGTTCCGGTTCTCTGTCAAGCAGAGCAGGTAATCCGTTGACACACCGTAAAACTTTGCCAGCTCCACAAGGTTTTTGTGGCTGATTTCCTTTAGTTCGTCATTCTCATAGCTTCTCAAGGCTGATTTGGAAATCCCCGTAACCGCCGCCAGTTCCTCTAATTTTAAATGCCGCTCCGTCCTTAAATCCTTTAACCGCTCCTGAACCGTTATCCCCTGTTTCATGGCTTCCTGCTCCTTTCCAGCGGCCAGCTTTTGCCGCCATCCCCATTGTACCACATATCCATGCCGGGCGCATTTCCCTTTGTGATTCTTTTCAAAGGCGCAAAATGCGCTTTTGATTTGCCCGGATTTTCAGAAGTGCAAAATGCACATCTGATTTTTGCACCCGTCCAGCAGGAAGCCTTTTCCGCAATCGTGGAATTTTTCAGATTTTGGGCTTCATTCCTGATTCGTGGACATACGGCACATGGTACAAAAATGTCATATGATATAGGCAGTTCATCGATGGATTATTCCAATCGAATGACCGGCCTGTATGGGATATGCTCCCCGGCGATGTAACGCAACGACTTCCGGCAGGGAAACGGAGGAACCCTGACCGGAACGAGCGTACCAAGGAGAGCGAAACGCCGCCAAAGACGGGGGCAGGAACGACAGCAGAGGGAACCGGCAAAATGAACACCGAAACGATACCGAAACACAACAATTTCACGGGGCATAGTCTGCCCTGTCCGTAATACTAAGGGGGATTTTGGGGCGGCTCTACGGCTGTATTTCCCCTGAAAATCGCCCCGAAACGATACACAAAAAACCACTGCCCGCCCATTCCGGCTGTTACTGCTGAATCGGGCGGTTTTTCTATGAAGGAGGCACCATGCCGAGAATGTCAAAGAAGTTGAAGAAAGAGCTTGCTTTCTTCCTGAACGACCGGGGGCGCAGAAGCTACAATGAACTCTGCCGGAAATGCCAGCATGAATGTAAGCAGGGTTTCCGGGCTGTCATGATCGACTGCCCCCGCTACCAATCCAAACGAGCCAAAAGGAGGACACCATCCAATGAATTGTGAATTTATGATAGCCAGTACGCCCCTGCCGCCCTGTATGCCGCTCCCAAAGGCAATGCTCCGGCTTCCGGTCAGCAATACGGCAAAGGTCATGTACGCCCGCCTGCTGGATGAAATCCTGACAAGGGGAACCGAGGACAGCAACAGGATTCTGTTCATCCGCTTCCCCGTCATGGAGATAGCGGCGGCACTCTCCCGAAGCCCCCAGACCTGCAAGCGTTCACTGAACGAGCTGGAACAGGCCGGGATGATTATGCGTGTCCGTCAGGGCATCGGGGAGGTCAGCCATATGTATATCCTGCTCCCGAAGGAGGACACCGCCCATGAATGAAAAGCTGGAAAAACTGAATCAGGAAATTGAAAAGACCGAAGCCAGACTGCGGCGGGCGCAGCATAAGGAGAAAATGCTGGAACACCAGATAAAGACGCTGAACCGGAAGGAACGGACACACCGGCTATGTACCAGAGGGGCTATGCTGGAAAGCCATCTCCCCCACCCGGAATCCGTGACGGATGGGCAGGTCAGCACCATCTTAAAAGTCCTGTTCTGCCGGAGCGACACCAAACGTCTTGTGGAACAGGTTCTTGCAGAAAACTGGAAGGAGGACGCAGAGTGAAATTTTCAAAAAGTGAACTGGACATCATCTATCAATATGCCGCACCGACCAAGGCGGAAACCCTTGCGGGCATGAAAGAAACCGTGCCGGTGATAAAGGACTTACTGACAAAGGCAATCGTGGAGAACGCCATCCGAAAGCTGGAAAAGATACCGGAGCCGGAGTGCAGCCAGTTTGTTGCCGCCACAAAAGCCCGGTTCCTTGCAGAGCGTGACAATTCCATCCGCCAGCGGCTTGCGGCGGCAAAGGCACAGGAGCCAATCATGCAGGGGCATGACCTGTTAGGGATAGAACGGTTCCACCCGGAAACCCGGCACATGATTACGCTGGAAGTACAGAAGCAGTGCTTTGTCGGTTTTAAGGGGGAGCGGTTCCGTTTCTTCCTCTCCGATGAAGGCTACCGGAACGCAAAACGCAGCGAGCAGGAAGGGGAAATCAAGATAAAGAGTCATGCTGCCGTTGTCGCCGGGAAGCTCTATCCCGACAAGAAGCCGAAACAGCAGGAACGGTAAAAAGCCCGTTCCAGAATCAAAGTGCGCCGGGCGCGTCTTGATTTTGCAAGGGAAGTTTTAACGTGGACGAGTCAGGCGCGCTCACATTGGCGGCTTTCCATGTGTGAAAAATCAGAACGAGCCGGGCGCGTTCTGATTTATGCCGCCTATGGCGTAATTGGTACGGCTGATTTCCAACTGCCATAAACTCCACTTGCAATTTTGGCTTCCAAAGCGACAAGCTGGAAAATCCCCCTCTGAAAGAGGGCGCATTATCCGAGATTTCCAATTATCCGAAGTAACTCTCAAAGCTGCCGATATGAAAGGCTTTCAAAGAAATTACCTCGGATAATTATTTATGAAAAGAGCAACTGCCATTTCAAAAATTATCAGAGGCAAAGGTGTGATTTACCCAATTATCTCGGATAAGTACAAATCACCCACAATTGAAAGCGGGGTTAATTATCCGAGATAATCGTTTTCAAATGCTGTATTCATCGGATTTAATCAATTTACCTCGGATAAGTTTTTATCTCGGATAATGCGCCCTATCCGAGTTCTTGGATAGGGCGCAATTATACACCACCCAGAGGTTGGTGAATTGCGTTCTCCGAAGGCTCCTTGCCGGAGGGCTGTGATTTTCCGCAGTCATGGTCTGCTCCAAATCAAACAGGGGACGCTACGCTTCCCCTGCACTGGCTGCCGCCAGCTACCCTTTTGCCTTTGAATAATCGAATAAATTTATTAGTTTTTTGTTGTGCTTATTCTATAATGATATTGACATAAATAAAAAAATATAGTAGAATATGCACAAAAAGAGGAAAAGGGAGGGATACTGATGATTTTATAAAATAAGCCGTAATTGTAATCTATGTGTAATAATGATTAAGGAGGATACCCATGAAGAAGTTTTTAACATTTTTATTAACTTGTGTTCTTTTTATTACATCTTCAATGCCAGTTTTTGCAATGACAAATGATAAAGTTTCTACAGAAACGCAAGTTGAAATTCCAGTTTTACAGTTTGACAGTAAGGAAGATTTTGAACAATATTGTTATACTCTTTCAAAAGAGAAATCAACCAGAGGGGCAACCGTTATTTATGCTTCCGTGATTAGAGATGGCACAAGTGAGGATTGTGAGTTATACCTATTGTGGGAAGGTGACGAAATGTACAATGCTTTTAGATATAAAAAAATACAGGTTAAAAGTGCTAACCTATTATCAAGTAAAGTTTATAAAACATTTGGAGACGGCACCAATTACACTACCAAAAATACAACCGCTGCGTCTGTTGGGTCTGTAAAAATAGGTGATTTCAAATTAGATAGTGATATTGAAAAAGTTAAAGTAACTTCAAAAGGCTTACAGGGGTATAATATGAAATCTCTATCATGGTTATCAGGAGTAGAATTTTCGGGAACTGTTACCATTAATTAAGCAGGAAAAATATATATTATGAAGCAAAGATATGAATTTATAAGAAATTATAAATCTCAAATTATTCCGGGTTTTAAATCTTTTGAGGAAACATTGAAATGGTTGTCTGAAAAAGTTGATATTATAGAAATACCATTAAGTAGTTTTACAAATTTCTTTTTAGAAAGCCAAAAATTTAATGCTATAAATGCAATTACTAATAACAATTTGCATTTATCTTCAGAAGATTTTGAGTTTATAGCATACAAATTACTATCTACATCAAAAAATGAGGCTTATAATGAAAAATTAGAAGATGAAAAATTTGTTTATATTTTATTTGAGCTAAGAACAAGGTATGTTATAAGCAATAGTGCTAAACTTCAATTAGAAATAGTGATTCAGCAAGGTATTGGTCAATATGATTATGAAAATAATACAGAATATTTGTTGTATTATATTAGCTGTATTGATAGACTAAAAAACAAGGAATATTAAGCAATAAGCAGGAAATCTGAAAAAAGGTCTCCTGCTTTTTTTCTGCCCGGAATCCGGGAGAAAGGAGGGCGCACACTTGCCATGCCCGCACTGTAAAATCACAATCATTAAGCGGAGCAACAATGAATCCGCTGTTTCTGCCGCCGCCTACCAGAGCGGCGAGAAACTGTTCTCTGAATACGACCAAGAGCAGAAACACTATCCCTACAAGAACGAAGTCACCCACAAAGAAATCATGCTCCCGCCCCATGTGCCGCCGGAGTATGCAGACCGCAATACTTTATGGAACTCTGCCGAAGCACAGGAAAAGCAATGGAACTCCCAGCTTGCCCGGAGGTTCGTGCTTGCCATCCCAAGGGAAATCCCATCGGAACAGCACGCCGACCTTATCCGTGACTACTGCCGGGAGTTTTTTGTTTCCAAAGGCATGATAGCCGATTTTGCCATCCATGACAAAGGGGACGGCAACCCCCACGCCCATATCCTGCTCACCATGCGGGCGATGGACGAAAAAGGCAGATGGCTCCCCAAATGCCACAAGGTATATGACCTTGACGGGAACGGCGAAAGAATCCGGCTCCCGTCCGGCAGATGGAAAAGCCACAAGGAGAACACCGTAGACTGGAACGACCGGAAGTATGCCGAAATCTGGCGGCAGGGATGGGCGGACACGGCCAACCGCTATCTGGAAGCCAACGACCGCCCGGAACGGCTTGACCTGCGCTCCTATGCCCGACAGGGGATTGATAAAATCCCCACCGTCCACATGGGGCCAGCCGCCTGCCAGATGGAGAAGAAAGGAATCCAGACCAACGTTGGCAACCTGAACCGGGACATCAAAGCCGCCAACTCCCTCATGCAGTCCATCCGCCAGATGGTGCGCCACTTAAAAGGCTGGATTGCCGATTTAAAAGAGAAAAAAGCCGCCCTGATGGAAGCATTGGAGCAGACGAAGGAACCGACCATACCGGAGCTGCTCTCACAGTATTTAGAACTGCGGAGCGGACAGCGTGCCGACTGGACTTCCAGAGGGAAGCTCAAAGGCACAGTTGCCGACTTCAACAGGGTACAGGCGGCAATGGAGTTTCTGCGGGAAAAAGGAATCTCCACCATAGAGAGCCTTGACACCCGGCTGGACGAAATCAGCCAGACCGCCGTTTCTGTCATGGAGAGCGTGAAAAAAAGCGAGAAGCGTATCAAAGCCATCGACACCATGTTGTCCTATATTGACAAATACGAAGCAAACAAGCCAGTCCATAAGGAGTACGCCGCTATCGGCTGGAAGAAGAAAAAAGAGCAGTTTGCAGAGAGCCACCGGGAGGAACTGGACGCTTACCATGCCGCCATCCGGTATTTGAAAGCCAACCTGAAAGGCAATTCCTACTCTCGCAAAGATTTGGAAGCGGAACGGGAACAGCTTGCTTCTGCCCTGCCGGAACAGGGGGAGGAACTGGAAGCGGTTCAGGCAGATGTAAAAGTGCTGCGGGATGTGCGCCGCTGGCTCAATCAGGTATTGCCATCCGAGCAGTACCGACAGACCGCCGAGCCGGGGAAGAAACCGTCCGTACAGGGGAACCTGAAAGGGCGGCAGGAACGCATCCGGCAGGAGCAGGCAGAGAAACGCCAGCCGCCCCGGACACAGAAACAACAGAATATGGAACTTTAAACAGGCACTTGTTTTGTGATTGTAAATCGCTGGCAAGTGCTTGTTCATTTGAACAAGACGGATTTACAGACAACGTGAACGACATTGTGTCGCTCACGTTGGGATTATCAGGAGGGAACGCCTATTGAACGTATTTGAAGCCGTGAAACAGTCCGTCACCACAAGGCAGGCTGCGGAGCGTTACGGAATCAAAGTAAACCGGAATGGGATGTGCGTCTGTCCATTCCATAACGATAAGAACCCAAGCATGAAGGTTGACCGCCGCTTTTACTGTTTCGGCTGCGGAGCCACCGGGGACGTGATTGACTTTGTTTCCCGGCTCCACGGTATCGGCAGTAAAGAAGCCGCACTCATGCTGGCACAGGACTTCTCCATCCCCTATGAGGACGGGAGGAACGCCGGGAAGCAGCCCATAAGGCCACGCCTGCGGAGGGAAACGGAGGAACAGAAATTTAAGCGCATGGAGCGGCACTGCTTCCGGGTGCTGTCCGACTATTACCATCTTCTGCGCCGCTGGAAGGAAGAATACGCCCCCAAACAGCCGGATGAAGCATGGAATCCCCGGTTTATAGAAGCCCTGCAAAACATGAGCCGTCTGGAATATCTGATGGACGTACTTCTATCGGGGGAACTTCCAGAGCGGGCAGCCCTTATCACAGGACACGGAAAGGAAGTGAGGAACCTTGAAAGACGGATGGCAGAACTTACCGCCCCAGATACGGCAGGAAATAGCGAACATGGCAGACAGCGCAGAGCCGCCCCGGAGCATTGAGGAAGTAAAGGCCATGCTGGAAACCACCGAGAAAGGCGGCTTCCGCAACAGCATGAGCAACTGCCTGACCGTGTTCCAGTGCGACCCGCTCCTTTCTGGGGCGGTTGCCTACAACCTGCTGACCGACCGCACCGATATTTTAAGGCCAATCGGCTACAAAAGAGCCACCGGAAGCCCCATGACCGACACGGACATGAAATATATCCGGCTGTATCTAGAAAAGACCTATGGCCTGACAAGCGAGAAAAAGATACAGGACGCCGCCGACCTTGCCGCCAATGAGAACAGCTACCACCCTGTCCGGGATTATTTAAACGGCCTGACATGGGACGGAACCGGGCGGATACGCTCCTGCCTGCGTCACTTTCTGGGAGCCGGTGAGGACGATTACACATACCAATCCCTGCGCCTGTTTTTGTTGGGAGCCATCCACCGGGCATTTTCCCCTGGCTGCAAGTTTGAAGTCATGCTCTGTCTGGTAGGCGGTCAGGGAGCCGGGAAGTCCACCTTCTTCCGTCTGCTGGCAGTCAAAGACGAGTGGTTTTCGGACGATTTGCGGAAACTGGACGATGACAACGTATACCGGAAGCTGCAAGGTCACTGGATAATCGAAATGTCGGAGATGATTGCCACCGCAAACGCAAAGAGCATAGAGGAAATCAAGTCATTTTTGAGCCGCCAGAAGGAAGTCTACAAGATACCCTACGAAACCCACCCGGCAGACCGCCCAAGGCAGTGCGTGTTTGGCGGCACGTCCAATGCCCTTGACTTCCTGCCCCTTGACCGCTCCGGCAACCGCCGTTTTATTCCCATACAGGTATGCCCGGAGCAGGCGGAAACACACATTTTAGAGGACGAAGCCGCTTCCAGAGCCTATTTAAACCAAGTGTGGGCGGAAGCGATGGAGATTTACAAAAGCGGCAGATGGAAGCTGACATTCAGCCCGGAAATGGTGCGCTATCTAAAGGAACATCAGCGGGACTTTATGCCGGAGGACACCAAAGCCGGGATGATACAGGCTTTCCTTGACAGCTACCCCGGCGATACGGTCTGCTCCAAACAGCTATACAAAGAAGCCCTGAACCATGATTTTGACGAGCCGAAACAATGGGAAATCCGGGAAATCAACGAGATAATGAACCAGTGCGTCACCGGCTGGAAGTATTTCTCCAATCCCCGGATGTTTGCCGGATACGGCAGACAAAAAGGATGGGAACGGGAGCAAAAGGCAAAAGCTGACGCTTGCGCCTTGACAACGGACACCGGCAACGGGGCGGGAAAAACCCCGGAGGGATTTATGCCGGTGCCGGAGCAGATGGAACTTCCATTCTGAAAAAATCCGGCAAAAGACAGCCCGTTGCACACTTCGTTGCTATCCCGTTGCCGGGCCGGTTGCCGGGGAAAATCCCGTAACTATCGGCTTTTCTCCCCTTTAACAACCAAAGCAACAGAAAAATAAAAGAAAAAGTATAAAATAACCCAACTGCCAGACAAGGATTCGTTCCAAGGTTTTTTGAAGCCCGTTGCCGGACTTCGTTGCCGACCTTCCCTGTCTGGCTGTTTTCATGTATGGAGGACAACTGCCTATGGCGAAAAATAAAACAGAGATTCATGTCACCACAGTATTTGACGGCGAGCTGGACGCTACGGACGTTTTCGTGAGCCTTATCGCACAGAAGCACAGCAGAAAAATAGATAAAGAATATCTTGCTAAAACACAAGAAATGAGATATAATAAAGACGAGGTTCAATGTGACCGTGTTCCGTCTGGATTGTGCGGGTAAACGGTTATGATGAACACTTTTGAATATGCAGGGATGGACACACTTCTTGCCGGGAGCTTCCGGGCGGCTATCTATTGCAGGCTGTCCAAGGACGACGACCTTGACGGGACGAGTGCCAGCATCGAGAACCAGCGGGATATGCTGGAAAAGTTCTGCCAGAAGCAGGGATGGGAGGTTACGGCAGTCTATCAGGACGATGGCTTTACCGGCTTGAACATGGAACGCCCCGACCTGAAACGGATGTTGAAAGCCATTGAGCGGAAACAGGTAAACCTTGTCATTACAAAGGATTTATCGAGGTTAGGACGGAACTACTTGCAGACCGGGCAGCTTATCGAGGATTTCTTCCCAAGGAACGGCGTGCGCTATATCGCCATGAATGACGGCATCGACACCATGCGGGACAACAACGACATTGCGCCCTTTAAAAATATCCTGAACGAGATGTACAGCAAGGATATTTCCAAGAAAGTCCATTCTTCCTATGTGCTAAAGGCGCAGAAAGGGCAGTTCACCGGCTGTATCGCCCCATTTGGCTACAAGAAAGACCCGGAGGACAAGAATCACCTTCTCATTGACGGGGAAACCGCCCCCGCTGTCCGGCAGATTTTTGGGTGGGCATTGGAAGGGAGAGGCCCCAACTACATCCGGCGCAGGCTGGAGCAGCAAAAAATCCCCTGCCCCACATGGTGGAACCGGAAGCGGGGACACCGGAACATCCGCACCAAATGGGAAAAGAAAGACCCGGAAAACGGGCGGTACGTCTGGGACTTCTCCGTGATTAAGGAAATCCTGATGAACCCCGTCTACACCGGCGCAATCGCTTCCCAAAAGACCGAGTACCGCTTTAAAATCGGCACTATCCGGGATAAGAAGCCGGAGGACTGGATTGTGGTGGAGGGGACGCATGAGCCGCTGGTGGACAAAAAGGACTTTGCGATTGTGCAGGAAAAACTGAAATCCCGCCAGCGACCGGGCAAATCCGGGGAAATCAACCTCTTTGCAGGGCTGATAAAATGCGGGGAGTGCGGAAAGGCTCTCACCATCCGCACCACGCATGAGAAGTTCCCGAAGCGTATTTTCTCCTGCAAGACCTATAATGTCTATGGGAAGCAGCACTGCACACAGCACCGGGTTGAATTTGACACGCTCTATTCTCTTGTGCTGAACAAAATCCGGGAGTGCGCCGCCGCTGCCCTGACAGACAGTGAAGCAGTAGCCGGACGGCTGACCGATACCTGCCATGCCAGGCAGAAAGACCAGCGGGAAGCGATGGAGCGCACCCTTGCCAAAGACGAAGAACGGATTGAAATGCTGGAAAAAATGGTGCTTCGGCTCTATGAGGACATGGTAGCCGGACGAATCACAGAAGCAAACTTCAATCTCCTGCTGGAAAAGACACAGAAGGAACAGGCGGAATTAAAAGCCAAGGTTGAGGAAGGCCGGAAACGCCTTGCCGATGAAATCCGGCTTGCCGTGGACGCAAGGCAGTGGGTGGAATCCATACAGGAATACCGGGACATCAACGAGCTGGACGCTTCCACCTTAAACCGCCTGATTAAAGAAATCGTTGTCCATGAAACCATAGACAGCGACAAGACAAGACACATTTCTATCGAAATTCATTTTAGTCTCAAACCCATACCGGAAGTGGAGCAGGTCACAGGCTGACCGCTCCCCTGTTCCGGGGGATTCTTTAAAAACTCCATATATATTTCTTGACGTGCCGCCGCCCGCCAGAAAGCTGTATTGTTCCTACTAATTGGGGATAACACAGCTCATGGCGGGCGGCGGTGTCGCCCTTATCGGCATGACCCTTGTACCGCTGCTTTCCGGGCTGTTCGGTTAAGAAGCGCGGGTAAAGGCTTATGCAGAGCATACTTGACGCGATTAACGAATGGATAAAGGAAATCCTCATAGGAGCCATAAACGGTAATCTGTCAACTATGTTCGGGGACGTGAACGAGAAAGTCGGCACTATCGCCGCAGAGGTAGGGCAGACCCCGCAAGGGTGGAACGCAAATATATTCTCCATGATACAGACCCTTAGTGAGAATGTAATCGTACCCATTGCGGGGCTTGTCATTACCTACGTCCTATGCTATGAGCTTATCAGCATGGTAACGGAAAAGAACAATATGCACGACGTTGACACTTCCATGTTCTTCAAGTGGGTGTTCAAGGCGTTTGTGGCAGTCTACCTTGTGACGCACACCTTTGACATCACTATGGCGGTGTTCGATATGGCGCAGCACGTTGTTTCCGGCGCGGCGGGGGTAATCGGCGGCAGCACAGAGATTGATGTTGCCGCCGCCCTTGCTTCCATGCAGAGCGGGCTTGACGCTATGGAAATCCCCGAACTGCTCTTACTTGTCATGGAAACAAGCCTTGTGAGCTTGTGCATGAAAATCATGTCCGTACTGATAACCGTTATCCTCTACGGGCGCATGATAGAAATTTACCTTTACTGTTCGGTATCGCCTATCCCGTTTGCAACTATGACGAACCGGGAATGGGGGCAGATAGGAAACAACTACCTAAAATCCCTGTTCGCTATCGGTTTTCAAGGCTTCCTCATTATGATATGCGTCGGCATTTACGCGGTTCTGGTAAACAACATGATAATAGCGGACAATCTGCACAGCGCGATATTCTCCCTTGCAGCCTATACCGTTATCCTCTGTTTCTCCCTGTTCAAATCCGGCGCACTGGCGAAGTCGATATTCTCCGCGCATTAGCGGCGTGTCAAGGGCAGGGTGGAGATTTTCAGAGCGAAGCGGCGAAAATACGACCCGACCTTGACGCGGATAACCCCCATATAATACGGGCGGGCAAAGGGCATAGATTGACCTTTGCCTTGATTACCCTTATGGAAAATTACAGCAACACCAAACCCAGAGAAAGGAGGTTTTCACTTGGCGTATGTACCCGTACCCAAAGACTTATCCAAAGTCAAGACAAAAGTAGCTTTCAACCTTACCAAACGGCAGATTGTATGTTTTGCGGCGGCTCTCCTGTTCGGCTTGCCGCTTTTCTTTCTGCTCAAAGACAGCACAGGCACAAGCCTTGCGTCTATGGCTATGATTGCCGTCATGCTGCCCTGTTTCCTCTTTGCCATGTATGAGAAGCATGGACAGCCCCTTGAAGTGGTGGTGAAGAACATCATACGGACAAAATTCATAGCCCCCAAAGAACGACCATACAGGACAGACAACTTTTATTCCGTCTTAGAACGGCAGAGAAAACTTGAAAAGGAGGTATCAGCGATTGCAAAAGGAAACACGAAGAAACAGCGCGGCGGGAAGCACAAAGCCTAACCCGCCCCGCAAGCTCACCCGCGCCGAGAAAAAGCAGATTGC
>CAJTHM010000050.1 GCA_910576125.1 Lachnospiraceae bacterium
AGACTGGCGCATATCTTCGTTGATTTCCTGTTTCGTGCTTCCGTCCGGCTGTCTGACCGCTACCGTCGATAGCCTGTCGATTTCGTCCTTGTAGCACTCCACGACTTTCTCCACCGCCCATTTTTCCCCGGCGACGGCGGCGCGTATGGTTTCATATTCCGGCATTTTCTGGTTTTCCATGCTTCAACGCTCCTGTCTGTATTTGATAGCCTTATCATAGCACAGCGGCGGGGATTTTGCTATCCTTATCCGCGCTCTGTTCCCTTTTCACGTTCCGGCTGCCTGTCTGCCTGTAAAATGCTGTCAATGTTCTGCTTGATAATATCATATTCCCGGACTTTCTTTTTCAGTTTCCCATAGTCGGCGTAAAGGGCTTCTTTCTGCGTTTGGAGGGCTTCATACTCCGCTTGCAGCGCGGCGAGGTTCGGGAGCTTCGCAATGCCCGCCGCTTTCAGCGACCTTGCGGCGGCTTCATGGAGGATAATTGCCTGTTCCTGTCCGGCGCGGTATTTTTCCCTGTTTTTTGCCTTGCGGTATGCGTCATAGACGGGCTTTGTCTTTTGGTAGGTGGAAACATTCTTGATAAGCACCGCCATATCCGCAAGCCGCTTTTCCGCGTTCTTCAATGCGTCTGCCGCCTGTCCGCTTTCCGCTGACATTTCCTCAATCCGGCTGACTAAATCCGCGTACTGTTCAATCTTGTGTTCCGTCAAGAAATTCATGGTTTTAGCTGCCTGTTTCAGATTATGGATTTTCGCCCACTGTTCATAGCCCTTACTCTGCGCCGCCTTGATACTGTTCTCAATGTCGATAAGCAGCGACACGCCGCGCTGTTCTCTGGGAGCTTTCGCCGCCTTTGTCCGTCTGCCCGCTATCCGTTCCCTTATGGCTTCCTCTGTATAGTCTGCGCCGAGGGTTTTAAGGCGGGTGAAGCGTTCCTGTCCGGGGGCGCGGCATGACACATATTTCCCCGGCTTTATCTCATAGCCCGCCGCCTGTAACCGCGTTAGCAATTCCTCAAAACTGGAAACTTGGGGGATAAGCGCGTCAACGGCAATCTTTAGCTTGCCTTTCCAACTGGTACCCGTCTTTTCCGCTTGATATTCCGCATAGCTCTTTCCCTTGCTGCCCTTGCCGGGGACGACGACGGACAAGCCATTTTCCCGGCACAGCTTGTCGCTCATGTTCCGTATGCCGTAATAGCTCCTTTTATTGGAATTGTACTTGTGGTGGTCTACAAAATTCACCGCGCAGAAAATAATGTGGTTATGGATATGCCCCTTGTCAATGTGCGTCGTCACAACATACTCATGCTGCCCCTTTGTTACCGCATCGGCAAGCTGCTTCCCGATTTCGTGGGCTTTCTCATAATCCACTTCCCCCGGCGCAAAGGACTGTATCAAGTGAAAGGCTAAATTGTTGCCCTTATCCAGTGCTTGCGAGAGGGTATAGCCGAACTCAATATCTGCCGTTTCATAGGAGCAGCCGAAAGAGGACACAAGCATTTTTCCGTCCGTCTTGTCCGGGTTTTCGATATAGTCAAGGGCTTTGCTTAGAGTGCTTTTAATAGGCTTAATCTTTGTAACCGCCATATCTCCGCAAGCACCCCCTTTATTTCCTCTATATCCTCTTGGTATGCGTTTCCCGTCGCGTTTACGCGGCGTGCTATCTGGTTGACGTTGACACCGATTTTCTGTATTTCTGCGGTCATTGCCTTAATGTCGCTGTGGTCTATCTGAATGATATACCCGTCAATGGCAATCTTCCGCAGATATGCCGCCATGTTCCGGGTGGGTACGAGCTTCATTTTTTCCAGTATTAAATCCCGTTCCGCTTCCGTCACTCTGAATTTGATTTGCACCGTCCTTTTGCGTCCGTCCATGTGTTCGCTCCTTTCCTTTCCGTTCCGAGGGTTTGGGACACTTCCCAACAAGCCATTTTCAACCGACGCGCCGCAGCGCGGGAGGGGGAAAATACGGAAGTGGGTACCCGCTTCCTATGCTTGCTACGAATGTTTTTATCCCTTATGCCCTTATGCCTTACTACGGAGCTATGCCCGGTTTTGCCAAACTTCCGCAAAAGAAAAACGCTGCAATCCTCAAAAAAGATTACAACGCTCTCTAAACCTTGTTCACTTGTGACGGACACATTTCATCTGCCCTCTGTTTCGACTTCCGCTATCTCCTTTGCCGTTGCGCTCACAATCCGTATGCCCGTATCGCTCATACCGTCAAGGAGCGCGTCGAGCTGCCGCCGCTGCGTGTTCTTCTCCGGCGGCGTTTCCAAAAGGAACTGGTCTACGGATATATTGTAGCGGAGCATAAGCTCAAAGAAAATCTGTAAACTTGGGTGCTGCCCCTTGTTCTCAATGTTCGCAAGGTAGCGTGGCGAGATAAACATTTCGTCGCTTACTTTCTTGCGGCTCTCTTTGCGCCCTGTCCGCGCCGCCTTTATCGCTGCCCCAAAAGCCTTGAAGTCGTATTTCGGTACTGGTCTTTTTGCCATAGTCATTCACCCTATTACATTTTACTGTTCATCTTTCCTCTTGGATATGTCTACACAGTTCTATCAGTTAGCCAAAATAGAGCATATTAGCGTGGCGATTTGTAAACTTTTTTTAGTTTTGCTTGACGGCTAATCAGAATTAGCTTATAATAAATAAGGCTAATTGAAATTAGCCTTGGAGGTACAGTATGACAACAAAACAAAAAATATTGAATGAAGCCCTATCACTCTTTTCAGAGAAAGGATATAGTGCGGTTTATGTCGGGGAGATTGCCGAAGCAGTAGGGATTAAAACCCCGTCGCTATATAAGCACTACAAAAACAAGCAAGACATTTTTAATTCCTGTGTTGAAGTTTTTTCGGAGCGCATGGGAAATATCAGAAACGATTTGCAACTGCCGGGAAGTAAGACAGCTTCCTTTTCTTATGAAACAGTTACCGAAGAACAGCTTATTGAGGTAGCAAATAGACTTTTTTTATTTTATTTACAGGATAATGTGGCAGCAAAATTCCGAAAAATGCTGATGATAGAACGCTATCATAACCCAGAGCTTAATAAACTGTTTGAAGATTTGTTCATAGGCGGTGCTGTCGCCCACGAAGAAAAAATATTTTCTGACCTTATGGACGCCAAAATTATTAAGAGGGATAACCCTCATATTATTGCATTACGCTTTTATACCCCTATCTTTTATTTGTTGCAAAAATATGATATGCGCCCCGGCGAGGTAGAGGAAGCAAAACAGGAACTCACCTTAATGGTACAAGAGTTTTGTAAAACCTATAAGCGAGAGGGACTGCGAGAATGAAAAAATCAACAGAAAAGGTTTGGTATAAGCGTATGTGGATATACATAACAGGTGGTATTTTACTTGTCCTTGCAATCTATCTGATTGTTCAAGGAATATGGTGTAATATAGCAGTAAAATCCAGTGAGGAGAACCTTGCTGCATATGGCGCAAAAACAACTCATTTGAGTTATGGCGATATGAGCTATGTTGATAAGGGCAAAGGTGAAGTAATCCTATCTGTTCACGGCATTTTTGGCGGTTACGACCAAGCCTATAACACCTGTGAAAATTTCAACACTGATTATAGAATAATTGCTCCGTCAAGGTTTGGATATTTAGGTAGTGATGTTTTGGGCAATGGAACCCCCGCCGAACAAGCAACGGCATATATAGAACTATTAGATGAATTAGGGATAGAAAAAGTGTATCTGTTGGCAACATCAGCAGGCGGAAGTATCGCAATCCGATTTGCTTTGGATTATCCAGAACGGACAAAGGGGCTGATTTTATATTGTTCTGCAATGCCACTCACAGAAAAGCCCGAAAACTATGCCGAATATGCAGGACCGCCTGCGTTCTTATGCAATGATTATGCAATGTTTTTGATTAGCCCATTGTTTAAGCTAATTATGGGAATGGAACCGTCCACAATTTACAGTATGCTCCCTGTTAGGGATAGGAAAGATGGTGTGATACTGGACGCTTCCATTACAAATCCCGATATGGCAAGGAATTTTGAAGAATATCCTATTGAAGATTTACAGGTTCCGACTTTGATTTTTCATGCAAAGGACGATAAACTGGCAAGCTATACAGATACAGAAAAGGTAATATCACGGTTTCCAAACTGCACATTTATATCATTTGAAAGCGGCGGGCATTTGCTAACAGGTCATGGTGAAGAAATTAAAAAGGCTGTTTCTGAATTTATATCAAAATAGCAATGCACAGATGTTGTTTTTAGCGGGAGGTGATTGCATGAACGCAATAGAATGGGTACGTTGCCCTGTTTGCGGAAATAAGACAAGGCTACAGATACGGGCAGATACAGAGTTAAAAAACTTTCCTCTCTACTGCCCGAAGTGCAGACAGGAAAGTTTGATTGACGCAAAGGATTTACAGGTAACAGTAATTAAAAGGTTTGAAACGAAAACGCAGAGCTGATTAACTCAGCGACAAATCAATGTTTGATGGAGGATATTTGCATGAAAAAGTTAGGTTTAATTGGTGGGATGGGAGTTGAATCAACGATTCCATATTATCACGATATAGTATATGGCGTTCAAAAGAAACTTGATAAAAATATTTTTCCCTGTTTAACAATAGAAAGCGTTAATGTCTTTCGAGTGTTGGAGCTTTGCAGAGAAAAAAATTATGATGGATTGACAGAGTATCTTATGCAAGCTGTTAATAATCTTATTAGAAGTGAAGCTGATTTTATTGCATTAAGTGCAAATACGCCCCATATAGTATTTGCACAGTTGCAGGAAAAATCAACAGTTCCATTAGTAAGCATTATTGAAACAACGTGCAATGAGGCTGTCAGACTGAATATGAAAAAAGTGGGATTGCTTGGAACTATTTTTACAATGGCAGAAGAATTTTACAGATTACCATTCAAGAGGAATGACATAGAGATTATTACACCTAACGAAACTGATATGGAGTATATAAATCAAAAAATATCGTCTGAATTGGAAATGGGCATTGTAAAAGAGGATACCTTAAAGGAATTTCAGCGTATCATAAAGCAACTAAAAGAAGAAAACAATATTGAAGCTGTTATTTTAGGCTGTACGGAATTACCGCTTTTATTAAGCGATAAAGTTAGTCCTGTACCTTGTCTTGATACTATGAAACTACACATTGACGCTTTGATAAATATGATTGTGGAATAACATAACTTCCCGTTTATCAGACAGAACAAATACATCATCAAAGAGCCAGACGCACAGACGCAGAGCCGACAGACTTGTGAGAAATCACAGTTTGTCGGCTCTCTTTATGTCTAAAAATATGAAGCCGTTTCTATAAACCCATTACCATGTCTATCAGCGGCGGCTTTGAATAAATCAAGGCTGCCGTTTCTTTCTATCCTCTGAAAAGGAATGACGCCACAAACGCCAACAGATACGGCGGCTAAAGGAGGTAGCCGCCATGAAGCACATACTGTATCGACAAAATCCGACGGTCATTGGCACATCAAAAAAAGCCCGACCACCGCCGGGGAAAACTACGCTTACATATATGAACTGTCTAATCATCTGAATACTGCTTACAATACCCATGCGCCTGTCCGGGCTTTTCGGACAGGCGTATTTTGCTGCTCAAAAAATTTTTTGAAAAAAATCCGAAAATCTTCGGCGTTTTTTTCAAAAGGCAGTATTGCCCCGCGAAAAGGGGGAAGCACCACCAACTTTCCAACGAGAAAGGGGGTGAGAATGTGAAACCTAATCGCAGGGAGTTTATAAAACAGTGCGCTTTCCAGAAGTTTTGTAATACGGTACTGCACAATGAAGCGTGTGACGCTCACAAAGAGCTGCACAGGCATAAGGCAAGGGAGATTACCTTTTCCGACTTGACCTTAGAAGAAGCGCGGCAGCTTCATACCTTTGATGAATATTTCAAAGGGGAGACCGCCTTTGAAAGAGCCGGGAAGAAAATCACGCCGAAGCTGCTTCTTGAAGCAATCCGTACTTTGCCGGAAGAAAAGCGCAAAGCCGTACTCCTGTACTATTTCGAGGGAATGAACGACACCGAGATTGCGGAGCTGTTCGATACGTCGAGAAGCACGATACAGTACAGGCGGACAAGCTCTTTTGAGCTGCTAAAAAAATATCTGGAGGAAAATGCTGATGAATGGGACGAATGGTAACGAACCCGGCTACCCGGAAAAAGCCCTTGTTCCCTATCCTGTCATTTTGGCAGCGACAAAGGGCGACCCGGACGCTATGAAGATTGTCTTGCAGCATTTCAGCGGCTACATAGCCCGCCTCTCCATGCGGAAGCTGTACGACGAGCGCGGGAACGTCTATTTTGGCGTAGACCACGACATTCGGGAACGGCTGCAAGCAAAACTGATGATGGCTGTCCTCTCCTTTAAGGCAGAGGAATAAACCGCAACGGCGGCGGGACGCTTTCTCTCTCCCCCTTTTCCGTTCCGCTGCTGACGCGGCAGCAAAGCCATTCTGAACCTTGACAAAGAAAGCGGCGCAAGATAACGGCGGCGCAGCATAGGGCAAATCGGATACGTTCCTTTTGCGCCGAGCCATACGGCGGGTGCGCCATGACGCTATCCGGGTGAGGTTATCCCCACCCGGACAGCCGAGCGACCAACACCGCGCCGGAAAGCAAGTGTAGCGGCTTGCGGGCGACGACGCGCAGAATATACAATGATACTTCCTTACAGCCACAGTCCGAGCGTTAAGAGCGTCGCAGGCAATGGGTAGGGCTGCATGAGAACCATGCCGGGGTGAAATTCCCATGAGGTTATGCTAATAACCGTCCGATTAAAGCCTTTGTTTTCTTGAATAGTGGACTTGCTGCTATTCATAGACTGTATTATATGTTTGCGAAAGAAAGGGGGATTTTCTTTGACGCAAAACCAAACGCCCGTTACCACAACGGAGCATAAAATCGGAAAAGTTACTTACCTTGTATGTTCGTCCGCAAGTGAACACGCAACGGACACACTGGATAAAAAGATAAAGAAGCTCATTCGCAAAGACATGGAGCTGAACCCCGCAAACGCCCGAAAATAGGGCGTTTCTTTACATTTTATACATGACACAGGCAGCGGTATGTGGTATAATATAGACAGTACAAATACCATGCTTGTCTGTCGTCGGAAAGGAGGACAAAATGTTACAGACAGACAAGATTACCGCTTTATATTGCAGATTGAGCCAGGAAGATATGCAAGCCGGAGAAAGCGAAAGCATACAGAACCAAAAACTGATTTTACAGAAGTACGCTGACGAACACCACTTTTTCAACACGCGCTTTTTCGTAGACGACGGATTTTCCGGCGTGAGCTTTGAGCGTGAGGGGCTTCAAGCTATGCTGCATGAGGTTGAAGCCGGGAACGTGGCGACCGTCATAACAAAAGACCTTTCCCGTCTGGGACGTAATTATCTGAAAACCGGGGAGCTGATAGAGATTGTCTTTCCCGAATATGAAGTGCGCTACATTGCCATTAACGACGGTGTAGACACAGCGAGGGAAGATAACGAATTTACCCCTCTGCGGAACTGGTTCAACGAGTTTTACGCCCGCGACACCTCAAAGAAAATCCGGGCTGTCAAACAGGCAAAGGCGCAGAAAGGCGAGCGCGTCAACGGCGAAGCCCCTTACGGTTACCTTATCGACCCGGATAACCGCAATCATCTGATACCCGACCCGGAAACGGCGCACGTCGTAAAACAGATTTTTGCAATGTATGTACGGGGCGACCGTATGTGTGAAATCCAAAACTGGCTGCGGGACAATGAAATACTGACCGTCGGGGAACTGCGCTACCGCAGAACAGGAAGCAACCGCCACCCCCGCCCACAGCTCAACGCATGGTACAACTGGCCGGACAAGACGCTGTACGATATTCTGACAAGGAAAGAGTATTTAGGGCATACTATAACCGGGAAAACCTACAAGGTATCTTATAAGTCGAAAAAGACGAAAAAGAACCCAGAGGAAAAACGGTATTTCTTCCCCAACACTCACGAACCTTTGATTGATGAAGAAACCTTTGAACTTGCACAGAAGCGGATTGCCACCCGGCACCGCCCGACAAAGGTTGATGAAATCGACCTGTTTTCCGGGCTGCTCTTTTGCGGGGACTGCGGCTATAAAATGTATGCAGTACGCGGAGCCGGGACGCTTGAACGGAAACACGCCTACACTTGCGGCAACTACCGCAACCGGGCAAGAAATGATATGCTCTGCACTACGCATTATATCCGCAAAAGCGTATTGAAAGAACTTGTCCTTGCAGACTTGCAGCGCGTAACGTCTTATGTGAAAGAGCATGAACAGGAGTTTATCGAAACCGCCAATGAGTGTAGCGCAAAGGCAGTACAAAAGACGCTGACACAGCAGCGGAAAGAGCTTGACAAGGCACAGAACCGTATGAACGAGCTGAACATCTTATTCCGCAAGCTCTACGAGGACAACGCTTTAGGGAAACTTTCAGATGAACAATTTGCTTTTCTGACTTCCGGCTATGATGAAGAAAAAAAGACGCTGACCCGGAGGATTGCGGAGCTGTCACAGGAAATCGACAACGCCACCGAGCGCAGCGCGGACGTGAAAAGGTTTGTCGCACTGGTACGCAAGTACACCGCCATTACCGAACTGACCTACGAAAACGTCCATGAATTTATTGACCGTATTCTTATTCACGAACTGGATAAGGAAACGAACACCCGCAAAATCGAAATCTTTTATAGCTTTGTCGGCAGAGTTGATACAGGCGACAAGCCTACCGAAAGTATCTCCTATTTCAGACAGATAGGAGCCGACGTAAAGAGTTATGCTATCTAACATACATCAAAAAGAGGTAAGATAACGCCCTCTGCAAAAAAGGTTACGTTATCTTACCTCAACAAAATTTGCCCCGGAAAATCCGTCGTCCGTGTACCATTTCAGATTCGTAAAGCCGTTCTGTTTAGCGTAGGCTTCAAGGATTCTTTTCTGGTTGCTTATGGAATTGGATTCCCCGGAAAGCTCGTCCTCATGGGATAATCTCGGATATAGGGCGGTAATAAGTTGCTGGGTGGTCTGTCTTGACATAGATTCCTCCGTTTCCGACAGCCAGCCCCACTATTCCGTAGGCTTATTATAGCATAGGGCGGGGTGGGCTGTACAGTTCTTTTTACTACTTTATGTCGAAAAATATCACGGTTTTTCATTAAGGCTTGTCGCAAATTAGATGTTTATGGAAATAATCTCTGATTTGTGCTACAATAATCCGACAGCTCTTTATTTTATATTTTGTGAGGTAGAACACTATGGAAGCAAAACAAATATTGGATTACTGCCTTTCCTCCTTAAACGGTACGGTACTCGTTGAAAGTTGGGGCGAAAAAGGGATTTTCTACAATCCCGGTCTTGTATTAAAACGTGGTGTATATGTTCTGACTGTTAAGGAAAAAGACGGTGATAACGATAAAGCGTCCAATCTTGACAGAACAGGTATTTACCGTGTCAATCTTGGGCTGCGAAAAAGCACATTCCAAAAGATGTATGGTAAAATTCCGGCACGTCCGGCGGCGGGCGGTGTCGTGGATATGGATTGTGATTTCACTGCTTTAGACATTATCATTCCCCACCCGGTTTATGCTTGGATGGGGTGGGTAAGCGTCCTAAATCCGTCCAAACAGACATTTGAACGGTTAAAGCCCCTTATTCAAGAAGCATACGAATTTTCAGTCGAAAAATTCCAAAAAAGAAAATAGGCAGGAACTGGCGGTCATACTCCACGGCATGACCGCTTTTTCATGCCCGGTTTATGCGGTAAATGGCGGCTTGTGTCCGGCTGCGCTTTCCGCTTCCAGCACTTTCATCATCTTGTCGGCGGCGGTGGCGGTAGCGTCCTGTTTGAAATAGCCGGAAACCACAAGGACGGTGTTCCCCCGGCGTACCTCGGTCACACAATCCGGGCGGCGGGCGGTAGTGGCGGTGCTTCTGTTGGGGGTGTCGGTCATAGGCTCTCCTTTCTGTTCAGCAGCTTTTTAAGCTGTTCCATTTTCTCCCTTGCTTTGGCTTTTCTGAAATTCTCCCCGGTAATGCAGACAGGGGAACACATTTCAATAAGGCGGTCATAAATCCGGGCGTGGGGCGTGTCCTCCGGGTTCTGCAATTCTTCCAGCGTCAAATTTGTGGTGACTATCAGCGGCTTTCTGCTGCGGTATCGGCTGTCAACCACGTTGTAAACCTGTTCAAGCCCGTATTCCGTGCTACGCTCCATGCCGAATATCGTCAGGCGAACGCAGTTCGCCTTGATAAGCAGAGGGAAGCTGCAAAGGCGGGATATGTATTCGTTCCTGTCCTTGTAGCTGGCGGCAAGGTCATTGAGGATAAGGGCAAAATTCGTCATGCACACGGAAACCTCTTTCTCCATGAGGGCATTGGCGATACACCCGGCAAAATAGCTCTTGCCTGTGCCGACTTCTCCCCACAAAATCATTCCGTGGTTTCCGTCCTTTATCTGCTCCCATTGTTCCACATAGGCACGGGCTTTCACCATTTGGGGGCATTTGCCGTTGTCGTTCCCAAACGTCCATTCCCTCATAGCCGGGTCGGTGAAGCCCTTTCTTTTCAGCCGTTCCACTTCCTCCCGGTGCTTCTGCTCCCGGTCGGCGGCTTCCAGCATTTCCCGGCGTTTCCGCTGGCAGTCACATTCTCTGGGGTGCCGGTCACGTCCGAAAAAGGTCTTGCCCTCCGGGAAATAGGCTTCTTTGGGCTGGCGGCAGCTCCCGCAATACAAAAGCCCGTCCTCGCCCGTGTAGTCCTCCGGCTCTGCTTCCTGTGCCGTGGCAAGCCGGAAAACAGCGTTATCATAATCACTCATAAAATCATTCCTCCTTGTTCATGGTCTTTCACGCCCCATTGGGGCGTTGCCCTGCTTTACGGGGCGTTGTATCTATGCTGTCAAAGGCTCTCGCCCTCCTTGTAGGTATAGTCGGGGATTCCCTTTTTAGGCTTCCCCTTTGCCCTGTCATCAGCCGCCCAACGCCGGATAGTGGCGGCATGGTTCTTGTATTTCTTCCCGCTGGAAGCGATATAGCCGGATAAGCGGTCTATGTAATACTCCCATTTGCCGGGAAGTTCCTCTTGCAGCTCCGCAAGCTCTTTTTCTGACAAAAATACGTTTTCATATCTGCCAAAAGGGGCGGGGGCGGTCTGTCCGGTTTTTATCTCTCCCTCTCTCTTTATCTCTAACTCTATATCTATCTCTTTCTCTATCTCTATCTCTGGTGGACAAATGTCCGCCCCATATGGTGGACGTTTGTCCGCCACGGCTTCCGGCAGTGCCTTTTGCTCCTGCAAAGCCCGCCTTGCCCGGCGTTTGCGCTCCCCCTCGGTAGAGGACTGACCAATTAAGAGTTCTATGTTGCTCATGTATAAAGCCCCGTTCTGCAACGGCTCTACAAGCCCCAGCTTCATAAAAATCTGCAAAGCCCTCTCCACTGTGCCGACTTGCTGGCGGGTGATTGTGGCTATCATCTGTGCGGTGTAGGGGATATTCTCGGCAAGCTGGAGCTTTCCCCCGTTTTTCAGCGATTTTAGGTACAGCTTCAAGAGAATGTTTGAGCAGAGCATACCGTCCTGCATACTTTCCAGCAGCACGATAGCGTCCTCGTCAAAATAGCTCTCTTTCAGCTTTAGGTAGTAATATTTGCGGTTGTCTGCCATTCGTTCCTCCTTTGGTCTGTTCTGTGGCTTCTGTTACGCATTTAAAGCGGCTCTTGTGGGGGTAAAGGATAAATGTATCGGCTACCCTTTGAGGGCGGTCAAAAAAGCCTTGATTTACGGCAATGTCATTAACTTAAGGAATCTTTTACATTTGATATTGTAAAAGGTTCCTTTTTTCTGTATTTTTATTGTATAATGAAAGTAGATAACTGATGTATTTTCCCATAAGGCAGGTGATTTTATGAAGAATTC
>CAJTHM010000051.1 GCA_910576125.1 Lachnospiraceae bacterium
CCGGATGGGCGCTTGCCCCCATTATATCAGGTTTCTTGCTAACTCACAAATATTTCTTGACGGTATCGCCGGTTCCGTCTGGATTGTGCTTTTCCTTTCCTCTTTTGATTACCTCTAATTAGCCATGACCTGCTTCATGCCCTGGCTTTTTGCTCATGTGAGATAAAGAAGTAAAAGAAGTGTAAAAAATTTTGCCGTTCCCTGTCCGGCTGACTGCCGGACGGGTCGGGCTTTAGTCGGGCAACTCTACCTTGCCGACAAAAGAGTAATAGATTTCGATTTCCTGTCTGCGGAGCTTCCCCCGGCGTTTCCCGTCAAGGGCTTCCGATTCGTGGATTACGATTTTCTCCACAAACTCCCGTAACAGGGTAGGGGTGAGTTCCTCAAAGCTGGTGTACTTGCGGACTACTTTCATAAACTTCTCGGCGTTCGCCGTGGCTTCCAGCGTCCTTGAAAGCTCGCCCTGCAGAACGGCGGCACGTTCTTTCAGTTCCTTTTGCTCGGCTTCATAGTCTGCCGACAATTCCGTGAAACGCTCGTCTGAAATGCGTCCGGCTACGCTGTCCTCATACAGTCGCTTGAAGATAGCGGAGAGTTCCGCAATCCGTTTTTCTGCCGCTTCCAGCTCTTTCTTCTTGGCGGCGTTCCGGCGTTTGCTCCCGTCCTCGGTCTGCTCGGTCAACAGCTTCATGAACCGGGCTTCGTGCTTGGCGGCGTACTGGGTGACTTTCCGTAGGTTCTCGGTCACTCCGGCGGTCAACAGGTCGGTGCGGATAAAGTGCGCCGTACAGTCTGCCGTGCGCTTCTTGTAGCTGCCGCATATATAGCAGTCCTGTTTCCGCTTGTCCGTTTGATACCTCTGCTGGTACATGACGCTGCCGCAATCCGCACAAAAGAGTATGCCGGAGAACAAGCCCACTTCATCATAGCGGTTGGGGCGTTTGCGCTGCTTGCGTAGCTCCTGTACACGCTCCCATGTGTCCTTGTCGATTATCTGCTCGTGGTGGTTCTCGAAGATTGCCTGTTTATCCTCGCTGTTGTAGATAATCTTGCTGCATTTGTAGGATTGGGTGGTGGTCTTGAAGTTCACAAGGCAGCCCGTGTATTCCCGGTTTTCAAGGATATGCACCACGGTGTTCGCCGCCCACCTGCACTCATAGCCGGGGTGGTAGCGGCGTGTGCTTCCTGTCCGGCGGTATTCCAGCGTTCCCGGCGTGGGGATTTGCTGTTCCGTGAGCATACGGGCTATCTTGGTCGGTCCGTTCCCGGCAAGGCAAAGGCTGTAAATCTGCTTCACCACGGGGGCGGCTTCCTCGTCAATGATGAAATTTTCGTCCTCGTCCATGAGGTAGCCATAAACAGGCTTGCTTGTGACGGGTTTCCCGCTCATGCCTTTTGACCGCTTCACGGCTCTGATTTTCTTGCTCGTATCTCTCACCAGCCATTCGTTAAAAATGTTACGCAAGGGGGCAAAGTCATTCTCGCCCTGTGCGCTGTCAACGCCGTCATTGATTGCAATAAAACGGACGTTTTTCTGTGGGAAAATCATTTCCGTGTACATTCCCACTTGTAAGTAGTTTCGCCCTAACCGTGACATATCCTTTACAATGACCGTTCCCACAAGCCCCGCTTCAATGTCGGCAAGCATGGACTGGAAGCCGGGTCTTTGGAAATTTGCCCCGGAGAATCCGTCGTCCGTGTACCATTTGAGGTTGGTAAAGCCGTTCTGTTTGGCGTAGGCTTCAAGAATCCGCTTCTGGTTGCTTATGGAATTGGATTCCCCGGAAAGCTCGTCCTCATGGGATAATCTCGGATAAAGGGCGGTAATAAGTTGCTGGGTGGTCTGTCTTAACATAGATTCCTCCGTTTCCGACAGCCAGCCCCACTATTCCGTAGGTTTAGTATACCATAGGGCGGGGCTGGCTGTACAGTCCTTTTTGCTACTTTATGTCGAAAAATATCACGGTTTTTTATTAAGGCTTGTCGCATTACATGGCATGGGCGACTGTTCCCCCGGCTGCGCTTTCCGCTTCCAAAACTTTCATCATCTTGTCGGCGGCGGTGGCGGTAGTGTCCTGTTTGAAGTAGCCGGAAACAACAAGGACAGTGTTCCCCCGGCGTACCTCGGTCACGCAATCCGGGCGGCGGGCGGGGCGGTTCTTTTTGGTGTCGGTCATAGGCAAATCTCCTTTCTGTTCAGCAGCATTTTAAGGCGTTCCATTTTCGCCTGCGCTTTGGCTTTTCTGAAATTCTCCCCGGTAATGCAGACGGGGCAGCACATTTCAATAAGGCGGTCATATATCCGGGCGTGGGCGGTGTCCTCCGGGTTCTGCAATTCTTCCAGCGTGAGGTTCGTTGTCACGATTAAGGGCTTGCCGCTGCGGTATCGGCTGTCAACCACGTTATAGACTTGCTCTAAGCCGTATTCCGTGCCACGCTCCATGCCGAAATCGTCAAGGATAAGCAAAGGGAAGCTGCAAAGGCGGGAGATATATTCGTTGCGGTCTTTGAAGCTGGCGGCAAGGTCATTGAGTATCGCCGCAAAGTTTGTCATGCAGACAGATACTTCACGCTCCATAAGGGCGTTGGCGATACACCCGGCAAAATAGCTCTTGCCTGTGCCGACACTCCCCCACAAAATCAATCCGTGGTTCTCCGCTTTCATCAGTTCCCAACACTCCACATATTCACGGGCATAGTCCATTTGCGGGCATTTCCCGTTGTCGTTCTCAAACGTCCATTCCCTCATAGCCGGGTTGGTGAAGCCATTTCTTTTCAGCTGTTCCACTTCCTCCCGGTGTTTCTGTTCCCGGTCTGCGGCTTCCAGCGTTTCCCGGCGTTTGCGCTGGCAGTCACATTCTTTGGGGTGGCGGTCACGTCCGAAAAAGGTCTTGCCCTCCGGGAAGTAGGCTTCTTTGGGCTGGTGGCAGCTCCCACAATATAAAAGCCCGTCCTCGCCCGTGTAGTCCTCCGGCTCTGCTTCTGTGGCAAGCCGGAAAATTGCGTTATCATAATCACACATAAAATCGTCCTCCTTGTTCATGGTTTTTCACGCCCTGTTTACGGGGCGTTCTATCGCTGTCATCAAAGGCTTTCGCCCTCCTTGTAGGAATAATCGGGGATTCCTTTTTTCGGTTTCTCCTTTGCCCTGTCATCAGCCGCCCAACGCCGGATAGTGGCGGCATGGTTCTTGTATTGCTTCCCGCTGGAAGCAATATAGCCGGATAAGCGGTCTATGTAATATTCCCATTTGCCGGGAAGCTCCTTTTTAAGCTCCGCAAGCTCTTTCTCTGACAGGAATACATTTTCGTATCTCCCGAAAGGGGCGGGAGCGGTCTGTCCTGTCTTTATCTCTCCCTCTCTCTTTATCTCTAACTCTATCTCTTTCTCTATCTCTAACTCTCTCTCTGGTGGACAAATGTCCGCTGCATATGGTGGACATTTGTCCGCCACGGTTTCCGGCAGGGCTTTCTGTTCCTGTAAAGCCCGCCTTGCACGGCGTTTCCGCTCCCCCTCGGTAGAGGACTGACCGATTAAAAGCTCAATGTTGCTCATATACAAAGCCCCATTCTGCAAAGGCTCTACAAGCCCCAGCTTCATAAAAATCTGCAAAGCCCTCTCCACTGTGCCGACTTGCTGGCGGGTGATTGTGGCTATCATTGGTGCGGTATAGGGGATATTCTCGTCAAGCTGGAGCTTTCCCCCGTTTTTCAGCGATTTTAGGTACAGCTTCAAGAGAATGTTGGAGTAGAGCATACCGTCCTGCATACTTTCCAGCAGCACGATAGCGTCCTCGTCAAAATAGCTCTCTTTCAGCTTTAGGTAGTAATATTTGCGGTTGTCTGCCATTCGTTCCTCCTTATGGTCTGTTTTGGGCTTCTGTTACGCTTTAGAACGCCGTTTTGAGGGGTAAAGGATATAAATATCGTCTACCATTTGAGGGCGGTCAAAAAAGCCTTGATTTACGGGGACTTTCCAGTTCCTAAAGCGTGACATAGTAGCCTTTGTTTCCGCTTGCGTTGTGCGGCATGGATTCTTTTCATGCGTCCGGCGCAATCCGGGCAGTATTTCCCCCGGTTTGACTTGGGGAGAAAATACCCGCCGCACTCGGTACAGCGTTTCCTGTCTGCCCGGTGCAAAAGAGCGGCTTCCAGCTTCCCGTCCAGCGGCAGCACGGCGGCAGTGAACCAGCGGCACATAAGGGAATAGCTGATACTCTGCACACATACGCAAGGCTCGCCGTTATCCAGCAAGATACAGTTGCCGTTATCGTAGTTGCAGCACTCATGCACAAGCCGGCACGCCGCCCGGTACTGGCGGTAGTCCATTCTTGGGATTTCTGCGCCCATGCCCTCAACGCTCCCTTTCCGGCTTCCTGTCCGGGTACAGCTTCCCGGCGGCTACGGCGGCATGGCTCTTTATCTTGATTTCGCCCCGCCCCTCGCTGGCTCTTGCGTTCCTGTAGCCCTCATCAGAGAGGAAATAGCGGTGGCGTTCCCCCGGAAATCCCACGGGGCTGTCGCTGGTCTTTACGTCGAGGACTATCATGTGGCGGGTTTCAGGGAGAAAACGCTCCATGCCTGTCAAGTCATGCCCCTGCATTATCGGCTGTTTCGTCTGTGCCTTTGCTTCAGCAAGCCGCCGCCGGATAGAGTTCTCATGCCCCGCAAGGAAACGGGCTTTGTTGTCGGCGATAAACTGGCTGCACTCCGGCTCCGGTATCTTTTGCAGCTTCTCTATGGCGTTCTCCATGATTACCCTTGTCAACAGGTCGTTAATCACGGGTACGGTTTCTTTCATGCCGCCTATGGTTTCCGCTTTAGTGGGTGCGGCGTACTGGTAAATCATTTCAAGCTCACTGTTCGTAAATCTCATTGTGCTACCTCCTGTGGCTGTTTTGTTATCGTTCCTGTTCGTGCTTTTTCTGCTGGCTCGGTGCGCCCCTCAAAATCTGCTCGATATTTCCCTTGACGGTCTGCAATTCCCGGACGTTCTCTTTCTTCTCCCGGTACTCGTTGTAAAGGCGGTTCTTTTCCCTCATAAGCTGCTCAATCTCCGCTTGTAGGGCTTTGGACGCTGGCAGCTTGGAAATGCCCTTTGCCTTGAAATACCGGGCGGCAGATTCGGAAATGATAAACTCGCTTTCGTGCTGCTCCCGGTAGGCTCGCTTTGCTTTCTCCGATTTCTGCGCCCGCAATCCGTCACGGGCTGGCTTGGTCTTGATGTAGGCTAATAGCTGCTTCTGCAAGTCCTTTTTCTCCCGCAAGGTGCTTTCCACGGCTTTCAGTTTCCCGGTGGTTTCCTGCAATCCGGCACTGGCGGCGGCAAGGGCGGCTTCCAATTCCTCCGGGGAAGAAAAGCCGGATTCCTCGTAAATGCTCATGGTCGCCGCCATTTGCTTTAGGTTATGGACAGCCGCCCAGCGGTCATATCCTATGCCCTTGCCCTCGGCTCGCTTGGCTTCCCGGTCTACCATGCGCTGTACAACTTCCCGTTGGGAAGCGTCCTGTTTCGGTGCGTTTATGGCGGCTTTGTTGCGCTGTAAACGGTCTTTTATGCTGCTGGGGTATTCCTGTTTGGGTAGGGGCTTTTCGGCGGCTCTTGCGGCGTTCTGTGCGTTTTGGGTGAGTGTTTCCATTACGGCGGCACGGTCAAAATCATCACCTAACTTCCGGGCGGTGATTGGCTTCGTCCTGTCCGGCGTGAGATACGACAACCTCCCCCGGCTCTCCTTGACGGTCACACCCTGTTGCAACAGCTTCCCGGAGAAGTCCTCAAAAGAGATAGCAGAGGACAGGGCGGTGCGGATCACGCTGCGTAACCGCTCCTTGTCGGTTTCAAATTTTGTGGCTTTGGGCGGCTCACCTGCGGCGGCAAGGGAAGCGTTCTCTTCATCCAGTGCGGCTTGTCCTTTCCGCTTCGCCCAATACTCCCGCTCGGTAATGCGGTTCTTGCTCCCATGCAATAAATCAATCTGATAGAGGTTTTCCCGGTGGCACATCTCCATGACTTCCGCTTTGAAATATTCCATAGCTGCGTCCGTGCAGCGGTGCTTGCAGCCCTCCCTTGTGTCCGCTGGTCTTTCCATGTAGGGCAATAGCGGCACTTCCGCAATCCGCAAAGAATTGATTACGATATGCACATGAATGTTACCGCTGTGGTTATGCCCGTCCGGGTGGGTGCAGACAAGGGCTTGGTGTCCGGGGAAATGCTCTTTACAAAACTGCTCGCCCAACTGCTGCGCCCGGTCTACGGATAGTCCATTGTCCTGTGCGTCACGGGGGTCAAAGCTGATGATATAGTGGTGGCTCTTTACGTCCTCCCGTTTCTGGTTCTTGCCGTATTTGAGATTGGAGCGCATACACGCTATGGCGAAATCCTCGCCGCCGCAATTCAGAGAGGAAATGCGGTAATCGTCACGGGGGATAAGCCGCCCGTTTTTGTCCAGTGTGGGCTTCATGGTAAACTCGTCATGCTCAAAAGTTAGGTACTGCTCGGCAGCTCCATAGTCGGCATTTTTAGAGCTGATATGTTTGAATGTTGCCAACGGCTTCACCTACTTTCTGCAAGACTTCAAACTTCAAGGCGGCAAGCTCCGCTGCGGCGGCTCGTACTTCTTGGGAGAGGGCGTTATAAGGTGCGCCGTACTCGTTCAGACAGCGGGCAATCTGATTCAGATTCCCGCCGATTTTCCCATACTCGGCTGTGAGCTTCCCAACGGCAGAGAGTAATTCATCATTGACCGGGGAAACGGTGATTACCGGGCATATCCTTGACTTAGTTAGGGCTTGCCGGATAAACTCGGCTTGGCTCATTTTGCAGAGGGTGACACGCTCGGAAAACTCGGCGTATTCTTCCTCGGTCAAGCGTGTCTTGATTACCCTGTGGCGGTGGGGCGTGTTGTATCTTTTCATGGCTGTGAACCTCCTTTCATGGGTGGATATTTTCAAGCGGCGCAAGCCGCAAAAAGGCGGGCTTGGGGTGGCAACCCCAACAAGATTCCCATAGGACAAAATGAGCGATAAGCGAATTTTGGTACTATGGTAGAATCTTGCTCTAAGAAACTGCCGGACTGCCGTTCACTTCCTACTGCCACTTTTTCGGGAAATCTATAACCAGCTTTTTCATAAAAGGCTACGGGCGGCGTTCTCCCCTTACTCCCTACAAACCACAAAAGAGCAGAATGGACGGACTTTCCGGCAAGAACTTTTCCGGCAGCTCGGTCTTTCCCGACAATAAGGCGTTTCGGAAGCTGCGTTTTGCCCGCTGTCTGAAAACACGGCAATCTTTTTTGGCTTCACTATCTAATACGGAACTTTTGGAAATTTGCCAAAAATGGGCGCAAAAAAGCAGCAAATCTTTTTCGGATTTACTGCTTCATGTGCCGCTGCGGGACGGCGGGATATTCAGTTTTTATGTTATCGGTCAAGCCGGAACTTGAACAGGCTTTCAATCAGCTTTGTTCTGATGTAGTCCTCCATATCAGAGTTATAATAGCCGTTCATCTTGGAGAAATAGCGGATATATCCAGCGTAACGGTCAAGGACAGCCTGTATCGCTATGGGGTCGCCCTCATGTGCCTTTATTATCGTGTCATAGGGGAGAAGTCGAAGTGCTGGAAGTAATATAAAAAGATTTCCTCCTGCGTCTGTTCCGGCAGTTCGGCAAGAGCCGCCGCAAGGGAACGGCTATCTAAAAATATCGTCTGCCCCCGGACAGAAAACGGATAAGTTTCGCCATAGTCCGGCACTTGAAAATACTCGTCTGTGGTGCTTAGTGGGACAAACTTTTCTTCGGTCAGATATTCAAGGGAGATTTCCCGTTTCCACCTCGCCGCCAGCAGACGGGCAGCGTCAAAGGACGCATGACGAATAACAATCCGGCAATAGGTATCATGGGTATAGCGGATATGTTCTTGATAGGCTTCGTATTCAGTCATGGAAAATCCCCCTTTCTTCGATTATGGGAAAGGGCGGTAGCACTTTTTGCTGTCGCCCCTTGATTACCCACCAGCAAAGGCGGACGGAACTGTCAACGGCGGGGGCAGCCCGTTCATCTTGACCGTTGACTGGCTCGATTGGCTTTGCTATTTACCCACTGATTTATGGAATAGTACAGCATAACAAATGTTGCACTAAACAATATCCCTCCGACAATATCCGTAATCCAATGCACACCTGATAAAACCCTTCCAATGACCATAAAACCTGCATAGATACCACAAAGGGTATTTACGATGTTTCTTAATCCTTTGCTTGAAATCAATCGTTGAAATTGCATGATAGCCGTAGGTATAATGCACATCATAAGCATTGTTGTAGAGGACGGATAAGAGGCTTCTAAAAAACCCTTAATCAAAACTGGTCGGTAGTTCACAACAAAAAACTCAAAAAAGAGATATACCAAAAATACAAGCACATAAAAACCGCCCAATATCAAAATACTGCTATCTACACGCAATAGGCTTTTTCTTTTTATAAGTTGCACAAGACCTACTATTGCAAAACCTAACATAACAAACAGTATAGGAATACTCAACAAGTCTGTTATGTTATATAACAACATATTCGTACCAAATAGTGTATGAAAATATTGATTGACCGTTGCGAACCCGACAACCGAACCTTGTGGGCCAATTGGACGCACATCAATAAACATAATCGCCACTGTGTAGAGAATTGATAAAACCAACAGCCCAGCAGTTACACCAAAATCTTTTTGGATTTTTTTCTTTGCTTCTTTCATTTTTTTGCTCCTTTGTCTTTCATGTATTTGGCTTTTGCCTAATCACACTTTAGCTTTGGAGTACAAAAAATGAAAGAATTTGACCGTCACATCTATGATACGCTCCGTGTCATGGGCGTTTTAGCAGCAAAGCCCCCTTGATAATCAGCAGAACGAATATAAAAAAGGCGGCATAAGGTTCAAGGCTTGCAATAAAGATAACAACGCTAACGGTAGTCAACACTATAGATAAAACAGTCTTTATTTTTATCCAAATACGGCAGGAACAATTTTGCAAAGCTAATGTAGCAATGCCACAAGCAACCGTTAATAAAATAATTGCAAGGTATATAGCTTTTATGAACAAGGGCGTTTCCTGTAACGATAGCAAAGACACTTGACGAATTATATCACCCTCTTTCTGTCCGAAAAGAGGAATAAAAAACAACATTCCAACAGAACAATCAATCAAACCAAACACTAAGTCACGCATATGCTGTGTTTTTTGGTGATTATCTTTTTCTGCAAGACAAATCAGCTCCCTATTAGATAACAGTTCATCTATTGTTACCCCGAAAAATTCTGCAATAGCTTTTAAGGAGTCAATGCTAGGATAGCCACGCCCTGATTCCCATTTTGAAATGGCAGTTCGTGAAACAAACAGTATTTCAGAAAGTTCTTCTTGTGTTAAATTTTTTTGTTTTCTAAGTTCTTGCAGCTTTTCATGAAATTCCATAAGCGTTTACCACCTTGATGTTTTTTTGTTTATATTTTACCATATGGATACTACTTTTTATAGCTGGTCTTTCAAATTACGGAATAGGGGCGGTTGCCTATCAAATCATTGTGTTACTTTACCGCACATGAGCATTCGCGCCCGGATTGTCGTTGCCGTAGCCCTCCATGAGGTTGATAACGCCCCAGATACCAAGGCCAGCCCCAAGAGCGATAACAAGTGTCTGCAAAACGCCTACTGCCGAATTAAAAAATGCCATAAAGTTCTCCTTTCCTGCCGCGTGTGCGGCTGCCCGAAAAAGGGCATAAAAAACGGCGGTCAGTTTTGGTAACTGCCGCGGTCATAAGCCCGCCGGGTTGGGCGGGTTCCCCACGCCGCCTAAGTGTCTGCGGCGCGGCGGTATTCAGTTGTAAGGGGTGCGGCTCTTGCCGCTTTGTGCTGCGCCAGGGGAGTGGGGGCGCGTATCATGTAGCCTGTGTTTACGTTTCTGATAGTGATACCTCCTTTAAGGTTTTTTGCTCTTATGAATGAAAGAAAGAGAGGGGCGGTTTTCGTCGTAGCAGTCGGCATTGTGGGAATGTGTATAACTGCCTTGCATATGGAGTTGTGGGAAACGCTGTTTGCAGGACATGGGAAAGCTGCACTTTGCTTTTCCATGTGCTGTGAACGGCGTTTTCCATGACGGAATAGGCAGTTATGCACATTTCCATAATGCAAAGGTCTTTCCCCTGTGCCTTTCTTTTACGTTTCTGTATCTTCCGGCAAATCTGCGGCGTCAATCTCGTAATAGTCAAACATTTCATCTGGCTTGACGATAGCGGGGCGGCGGCGCAAGTGTTTTTCCATGTCAAAGGCGTTCTTCGGGTCTGCGTCGGACAGGTACTTGTATTTCGGGTGCTTCGTAATGTCGAATTTGTCCGAAAAGAACGGGCGCACCCCGCGTAGCTGCAAGATACATTTCCCTCCGTCCATGACCGCGATTTCATCTTCCGTCATGAGCTGCTTTCCCAATTTCTGATAGTTCAGCCCATGCGAAAGCTCCCGCCCTCTGGTTTCGGACGTGTTGAAGCTGTCTATCGTTTCTTTTCCTAAAATTTCCGATATTTCTTTAAGGGTGGTTTTCTCCTTGCCGCCCAAGAAAAGCGTGGTGTCGCAGTTGCCGACTATGGTATCGGCGTTGTCTTTGTAAATGGCTTTTAGCTGTGACTGGCTCTGCAAGATGATTGACGCGGATATTTCCCGGCTCCGTATCGTTGCAATGAGCTTTTCAAACTTCGGTATCTGCCCGATATTCGCAAATTCATCAAGCAAGCACCGCACATGGACGGGAAGCCGCCCGCCGTATTCATCATCTGCCTTGTCGCACAAGAGGTTGAATAGCTGTGTGTAGAGGATACTCACGACAAAGTTAAAGGTGTCGTCGGTGTCGCTGATGATGACGAAAAGGGCGGTCTTTCTGTCGCCTATGGTGTCAAGCTCCATTTCGTCGGTTTCCATAAGCTCGCGCAGCTCCTTAATGTCGAATGGGGCTAACCTCGCGCCGCATGAAATAAGTATGCTTTTCGCCGTTTTGCCCGCCGCAAGTTTATATTTGCGGTACTGCTTGACCGCGAAATGCTCCGGGTCTTTTTCTTCCAGACGTTCAAACATAAGGTCAACCGGGTTCTGGAAGTCCTCGTCGTCCTCGCGGGCTTCCGACGCATTTATCATTTCAAGCAGCGTAGTGAAGTTCTTTTCCTCGTCCGGGGCTTCATACCAGATATAGCCGATTAGCGCGGTGTAGTAGAGCTTTTCCGCTTTCACCCAAAAATCCTCGCCGGATTTCTCCCCGTCGCCTTTGGTGTTGGCGATAATGGTATTGACTAACTTCAAAATGTCCTTTTCGCTCCGCAGATAGGCAAAGGGATTGTATTTCATAGATTTTTTGAAGTTAATCGTATTCAGCACTTTTATACGGTATTTGTACCGCTGTAACATTTTCCCGGTTTCCAAAATCAGTGTTCCTTTTCGGACAGTGTGTCAAGGACATATTTACCGTTACACAAGCTGAATGTCCTGTTCAATCAACCGCTTGATTTTATCTGCCATTGTTTCCTTGCTGGTATCACTGAAATGTATAGATACCTCATAAGTGGTCGTGCCTATCCGCCGGATAAGCCGCGGCGCTTCCTGTCTTGTGGTGATAGCTGTTGTATCTGCTTTATTCATTTAGATTTCCTTTCTGCTGATTCAAGTTTTTGTCTTTCCCTTCCGTTCCACCTATCCAGCCAGTCAAGGGTCGGGTCGTATTTTCGCCGCTCCGCTCTGAAAATCTCCACC
>CAJTHM010000052.1 GCA_910576125.1 Lachnospiraceae bacterium
GCTAAGTTCTCGTCTATGGAATTGATAATCTCGGCGGCTGCGCTGCGTATCGTTTCAAGGGAGCTTTTCAGCTCGGACAGCTCCCGCCCGCTGCTCCACCCGGCGACATAGCCGAAAGAGTAGTCCGACGTGTCAAGCCCGTAATGTTGACAGACGGTATAGGCGACGCTTTCCGCTTCGACTTCGCGGGTGCGGCGGTCAATGTGGGGCTGCTGCTCGTCCTTTGGCGCGTTGAGGTCAATGTCGTGCAGCTTCGCATGGGCGATTTCGTGAATAGCGGTCTTTAAGGTCTGTAATTCGCTCATGCCCTCGTTGATAGCAATGCGCTTGTCCTCCAAGTGGTAGTAGCCATGAGAGCCGCCCTCGATATTCTCAAAGGCGATAGGAACGGGGGAAGTCTTTTCAAGGGCTGCGAAAAAATCCTTGTAGCGGTCAACGTCGCCTGTCAGCTCGTCAACGGCAATGTCCGGCAGCTCCTTTCCCTCGGTCTGGGAAACGTCAAAGACGGATACCACCTTGTAGGCGGGTATGGTGACTTCCTTTTCCTCGGTGACGGGCTTCCCGTCCTTGCCGATTATGGGCTTCTGCGTGTGCGGGTCGATTTTCTGCATTTCCTGTTTGATTTTATAGGGCGACGGGGCAATGATTTTAATTCCCTTTTGCCCTTTCATCACGTTTCGCTCAAAGTTGTTCTTCCAAGCGGAAAAGCCCGCCACAAGGGAAGCGTCCGGCTTCTGCATGGCGATAAGGACGGTGTTTCGGAAGCTGTAATTATGGAATTTTGACATGACTTTCAGATATTCCTTGTAACGCTCGCTGTCAAAGAGTTCCGCAATACCCTGTTCCAGACGGTCGGTAATCTCTTTTAATTTCTCGGCGGGCTTCTCGCTCGTCAGCACGATAGGGATAACCGGGCGCGGCTCCTGTGGCTGCTCTGCGGTCTGTGCGGTTCTCTGTCCCGGCGCGGCTGCGTCCATTTCTACCTTTTCCGGGTCGGGGCGTGACCGCTGCGGGGGCTGCGGCGTTACCCGGTATTCCTGTGGCACGTCGCGCCCGTCGTACCATTCTGTAAAGGTGTTGCGGTTGTTGTAGATATAGCCCTTTTCGGTAAACATACCGTCGTCGTTAATGGAAGCGTCCCGCCCGTATTCCTCATACATGAAATACCGTTTCACTTCGTCGGACAGCTCCGGTTCTTCCAGTTCATCAACCAGATAATGCCCGTATTCTTCTTCGTTGTGGACGGACGGATAAAGCCAGTAGCAGTCAAGGTTCTGTGCAAGGTTGATGATGTCCTGTAAACTGTCGGCATGGTCGCCGTATTCAATGGCTGCAATGAATTTCTCCCGGTCGTCGTCAAACTGCATTTCCAAGAGCTTCCCTAAATAGTTCAGCTCGTCGGGTCGGGAATACTCGCTTAAATGTTCCGTCAAGCCGGGGATAGGGGATTGAAATTCTGTGAAATGCCATTCCTCGTAGTGCTTGAAGTCAATCCCGATACGGTCAAAGACTTCTTTCAGATGTTCGGCAGTCGTGGGGAACGTCACCCATTCGCCCGCGGGTCTGCCCTCGGTGTACTTCCCAAGATTGGAAAGATAGCCGCTTAAAATCGGTTCTGCCATTTGTTCGCTCCTTTCTTCGTTCATCATGCGGTGCATAAGCTCGTAATCTTCGTAGCTCTGTCTACCGTCAAATACATAGGGGTCAAAATCCTCTCCGTCCCGGTAGGGCTTTTCGGAAAAGGGAAGCCCCGCTTCATGGGCGGCTGCCCTCGCTTCCTCGATAACCTCCGGGGGAAGCCTGTCGTCATGCGCCCCGATAAAACCGTCAATGTCGTTCATTCTGTTTTCGTAGTGGTAGCGCACTCCGGCGGTCAGCTCGTCAAGGCTCATGTCCTCGCCTAAATGCCCGCAGTAATAGCCGTTTAGGATAACGGCGGCGGGGTCGGTGCTTTTGATTTCCTCTAACCGGCTCCTGTCCTCCGGGTAGAGGGTGTCGTCCATATCAAGATGAAAATATTCCGCGTTCCATGAACGCCCCTGTTTCCAGAACGCTACCCATGCGATACCGTCCCTAAGCTCGTCTTGATAGTCCTTTACGGTGTCCCGTAAACTTGCCATAAATGAAAACCTCCTTTCTCTGCGTCAGCGTCACAAGCTGCATTTTTTGGCTGCATAGCCTACTACGGTACACCCGCATTTCTGCCAAAGATTTATGAAAATTTTCAGAGGGTGAAGCCCTCCGCAAAAAGAGGGTTTGGGAAACTTCCCAACAAGCAAAATCCCCGTCCGGCGCGTCAGCGGCAGGACAGGGATTTACGGAAGTGGGTACCCGCTTCCTATGCTTGCTATTCAAGTTTTTAGTTCTTCCGCACTTCGATACGGTAGTTGACGTATTTCCCGCCAGTATCGGCTAAAACGATAGTTCCGTCGTAGGTCTTGCCTGTTTTCGGGGAGTAGAGCTTCTTCACATTCGCCTTGCCGGATTTAAGGAGCGCGGCGGCAATCTTCGCGGAAAAAGCGGTCTTGCGTTCCTCAAAAAAGCGGTCGTTCTTCCACATGACAAAGGCACATTCTTTGTTGCTGCAATAGTAGTTTTTCTTCCCCTCATGGACGGGAGAACCGCAACGGGGGCATTTTCCGACAGAGGGTTTTTCCTCCCGGAACAAATCCTTTTTCCCGTCCAGTGCTGCGGCGTGTGTCTGCACAAGCTCCCGCGCCATAGCTTCAATGCCGGACAGAAATTCGCCGGGGTCTGCGGCTCCCTTTGCTATCTGCGTCAGATTGTTTTCCCATTCTGCGGTAAGCTGCGGGGAAGTGAGCATATCTGGCAGCACTGATATAAGGGCGGCTCCGTTCTGCGTGGGGATAAGCTGCTTCCCCTTGCGCTCTGCAAAGCCGCCCTTTACCAGTTTTTCAATGACGGCGGCGCGGGTGGCGGGAGTGCCAAGCCCCCGGCGTTCCGCGTCCGGGTCGGTGTCCCCGTTCCCGGCTCGCTCCATAGCAGAGAGAAGCGACGCTTCGCTGTGGGGCTTCGGCGGCGTTGTGGTATGCTCCGTTACCTTTGCGGCGGGGTTAGGAAAGCCCTGTCCCTCGGAAAGCTCCGGCAGCGTCACGCCCTCATTTTCCCCGTCCTCTGGGTCGGGTTTATCTTTCAGCGTCGCCCGGTATCTGTGTTCAATCTCTTTCCACCCGTCAGAAAGCACCGTCTTTCCCCGCGCCGTAAACTCCGTATCAGCGCATGAGAAAACCGCCGTAACCGCTTCATAAATATGCGGCTCGGCGGTGGCAAAAAGCAGACGCGCCCCCGCAAGGGTAAGGATATTTTTCTCGCTTTCCGGCAGCGCGTCCGGGTCAGCCTTTGCAAGCTCCATAGTGGGAATGATTGCGTGGTGGTCTGATACTTTTTTACTGTCTGTTACCTTTGCAACCTCCGGCGTGAAGCCCAAGCCCTCCATAAAGGAAAATTTCTCACAAAGCAGCTTGATAATGCCCGCTGCGGTGCCGCCCATGTCGTCAGTAAGAAAGCTGCTGTCCGTCCTCGGATAAGTCAACAGTCGCTTTTCATAAAGGGATTGTGCAAGGTCAAGGGTCTGCTTCGCGGTGTAGCCGAAAATGCGGTTCGCTTCCCGCTGCAAAGAGGTAAGGTCAAAGAGCTTCGGCGGGGCTGCGGTTTTCTTCTCTCTGGTGAGGGAAACGCATACCGCCGTTTGTGTTTCGCAAGCCCCTTTCAGCGCGGCGGCTTCTGCCTTGTCTGAAATCCTTTCGCTTGCCGCTTCCGCGCCGGATAAATCAAGGCGCACATGATAATATTTTTCTTTCTGGAAATGGGAGATAGCCGCGTCCCGGTCGGTAAGCATTTTTAAGGTCGGGGTCTGGACGCGCCCCACGTTCAAGGTCTTTCCATACAGGCAGGAGAAAAGCCGGGTGGCGTTAATGCCGATAAGCCAGTCAGCCTTTGCGCGGCAGAGGGCAGACGCAAAGAGCGCGTCATAGTCCCGCCCGTCTTTGAGGGAAGCAAAGCCCGCCTTGATTGCCCCGTCCTCCATTGAGGAAATCCACAAGCGGCGCATGGGCTTCTTGCAGCCCGCCGCTTCGTAGACAAAGCGGAAAATCAATTCACCCTCGCGCCCCGCGTCACACGCATTTACCACTTCGGAAACGTCGGCGCGGTGCATAAGCTCTTTTAGGGTTTTGAACTGCTTCCCCTTGTCCGGGTCAACGGCGTACTGCCATTCCTCCGGCAGAATGGGTAAGCTCTCAAAACTCCATTTTTTATATTGCTCCCCGTAGGCGGCAGCTTCCGCAAGCTGTACCAAATGCCCGACGCACCATGAAATGAGGCAGCCGCCGCCCTCGATATATCCGTCTTTCTTTTCCTTAACGCCAAGCGCGGCGGCGATAGTCTGCGCCACGCTCGGCTTTTCTGCAATCACAAGTCTAAGTGCCATGAAAAAATCCTCCTTTCAGCGTTCCGGCTCACTTGCCTTTTTCTCCTGTACCTGTTTCAGACAGTAGCCCACACAAGGGAGCTGCCCTTTGTACGGACAGGAAGCGCAAGCCGGGGAATGAGGAACGGGCGGCGCATTGTCACGCCGCCCGCCCGGTCTTTGTATCATCATCTTTTCAAAGGGATTGTCGGTAAACAGGGTCATGCTTCCTCGTCCTCCTGTTCTTCATCAGAAAGCCCGTCCCCCTCGTCCGGCTCGTCCTCGTCGTAGTCGTCAAAATCGAAATCTTCAAGGTCGGTGCCGCCCTTGACGCTCTGCTTCGGCTTCATAAACTTAAAATAATAGAACGCGCCCCCGCCGCCAAGAAGTGCCACGACAAGGAAAAGCACAAGCCCGCCCGCATTGCCTTTCTCTTTGGGCAGCTCCGGCGGTTCCTCGGTTTCCGGCTCTGCTTCCTTGCCGCTGCAAGCGGTCATGTTGTCCTTGCAGACGGGGCAGCTCACATTTACCTTTCCGGCTTCGCATTTTTCGGTGCAACTGCAAACGGCGGGCGGGGCTGCTTCGGTGCTTCCGTCCTCCATAAGTGCTAAGAGGTCGGCTTCGTCCACTTGATTAAGGAAATGTACGGTGTTCTCGCCCTCGTCGTCCCGGTCAATGAGGATATAAAAGTAATTGCCGTTTTTGGTCGTTACGGTGATAAGCTGCTTGTTGCCGCCGAAATCGTCTACAAGGGTCGCGTTCCCGTCCGGGGTAAGGGGTTCTTCCTTTTGGGGTTCCTCGTAGACAACGCCGCTGTCGTTGGTGTCGTCCTCTCCCTCCGGGGTCTGTGCAAAAGCGGTGACGGAAAAGCCGCCCGAAAGCATAAGGGCGGCGCAAAGTGCGGTCAGTGTTCTAAGGATTTTCTTATTCATTCTCGGTGTCCTCCATTTCTTCGGTGTCGTGGTCTGCGGGTTCTGCGGGGTAGCCCGGCGCGGCTTCCATGCCCGGAATACCGCCCCCGGAAAGCATAGCGGAAAGCTCATGCGGGGAAAGGCGCATGGAGCGCACAAGCTGTACGATTTGCAGGTTTTCCGCTTCGGTTTTCTGCGCTTCAAGCCCCCTTAATTTATTCTGGTACTCGGTGATTTTCTCGCGGGTCTTTGCAATCTCCTTGTCGATACGTTCAATTTTGTTCATAGCCATCAATAAATTTCTCCTTTCAGATTTTCATTTTTTTGTTGTCAGTTCCAATTCATTAAGCCGTAGCCCTTGATACAGGAGTAATTGACGGGGTAGCTCTTTATCTTGCAGGCGTCGCCGGAATTGCCCTCGACGGTATAGACGCGCTCCCCGTCCGTCCCGATAACAAGCCCTACATGGTCTGCGCTCCCGTCCCCGTCCCAGTCGAAAAAGATAGCGTCGCCGGGGGCGATATTCTCATAGCCCCTCGCGCCCCATTGCCCGCGTGACTGGAACCAGGGTACGCCCTGTGACTGGCACCCGGCAAAGCGCGGCTCGCTTTTCCCGGCTTGATTGTAGCACCATGAAACAAAACAGGCGCACCATTCCACGCGGCTGTTAAATCCGTACCAGCTCCAAAAGGGTCGCCCGCCTACGTTGCCGACTTGCCGCTTCGCAAGGTCTACAACGGCGGTGTTGCCGGGGCGTGTGCCGTTTACAAGCTGTACGCCGCTTAAATCCTCGGACGCGCCCATATCGGGGGAGCCGCCGCCGAAAATCAGCGGCTTGTTTCCGCTTGTTTCCAGATAGACGCGGTACATTTCAAGCTGCTGTGGCGTTAGAAGTTCCTCCGCAATCTCGGAAATGGGCTTGTTCGTCAGCTTCACGTTGAGGATATGGTACTCGTAGGGTACTTCCTCGCTGGTCGTTTCCCCTGTTTCCGGGTCTGTGCTTGTTTCTGTGCGGTAGCGGATTTCCGTTTCTTCCGTCAGCGTCAAAGTGTACTGCATGGCAAAGACGCGGTTTAGTTCTGCCTGTGCGCTCTGCGGGGTGTAGGTCTGTAAAAGGGCGGTGAGGTAGGACGCTAACTCATGGGGGTTATGCCCGATACTGTCAAGGTCATAGCGGTATTCGTCATAGCCGGGGTGGGTGCTTTCGATATTGTCAATCTGCTGCTGAAGCTCGTTTTCCTTTGCGGCGTAATTATTTTCCGTCGCCACAAGGTCGCTGTCCTCCGACGTGTAGGAAGTCCCAAGTATGCCGTTCATCAAGCCGGAGAACATGGAGCCGCAAGAGGAAAGCCCCGCCGATACCATGATGAATAAGAGCAGCGCGGCAACGGCGATACATACGCCCGCCGGGTGCCGCCCTACAAAAGCGATTGCCTTTTTTGTTTCCTCGGCGGTCTTTTTTGCCGCCTTGCGGGTGTTCTCTGCGGCTTTCTGCGCCGTTTTTGCGCCGCCTTTCCTTGCCGACTTTGCATACTGCCGCTTGATTTGCTGCTTCTGCATGAAGCGGGAAAGGGGATTGCCCGCAATCTGCGGATTGTCATGTAGGGATTTATGGTACTGGAAATCCACATTCGCCTTGAACGCCGCTTTCTCTGCCTTTGCCGCCGCCCGGTAGGGTTTGAGCTTGTGGCTGCGGTAGCCCTCCTTGACTTTCCGCGTCCCGTACTTTGCGCCGCGCTCTGCCAGTTCTTCGGATTTGTGCGCCCCCTCAACGCCGGAATTGTCCTTTTCAACGGAATGTATCTTGTTGTGGACGAAAATACCCGCTTCCTGTGCGGGGCGGGATAGCGGGTTATTGTGGGGCTTATTCCTTCCTATGGGCTTTTCCTGTTCCTCAAAATGTAGGCGGGTCTTGCCTTTCCCGGTGGCTTCATCAAAGGTGCGCTCCCGTACAAGTTTCTTTTCTTTGGGGATAGCCGCCTTTGCCGCGTCCAGACGGTCGGCTGCTTTGTCCGATTTTCGGATATACCTTTCAAGCTCCGGCGTTGCCCGTTCCTCGTCGGTAAACTGCAAGCGGGAAGATTTTTCTTTTGCTGTGGCTTCTGCCTGTGCTTTCCTCGCCGCCTTTTTGCTCGCCTTTCTGGTACGCGCCCCGTCGATACGCTCCAAGACGCGCTCGGCTGCGGCGGTGTCCTGTTCCCGTTCTGCCCCCGGCGCATGGGGAAGCGGCGGCGCGGCGGCTGTGGGCGCGGGAGCTGCGCCGCCCGGTATGGTCTGCGCTGCCTGTTCCGGCTGCTGCGGGGCTTCGGTCTTTGCAAAGTCCGCGTCCCTTATCCGCTTGCTGATACGTTTCTTTTTCCCGGTGGCGGCGTTTACCTCAACGGCTCCCTCGCGGGTCATTTTCAGCATGGTCTTTTCACTGGTTTTGTGCTGCTTCATGGTCTGTCACCTCCTTTTCCCAGACGCACCATTCCGAACATTTCCCGGTTTCCATGTCTGCAATATATCTTAGGATTGGGTATATCTGCGCCGGCACTACGGCGTTCCCAAGAGTTTTCAAGCGTTTTGCCCTGTCCTTAGTGTTAGGCGCCAGACGGGGAATGTCGGCGGGCTCTATACACCAGAGGATATTTCCGTCCACCCCTGTGGGAAGCCCATCAGCCATTCCACCCATTCCGGGTTGAAGCGCAGCGACGGGTCTGCTGGCGGCGTCAGAAAATAGATTGTTTCCGAAAGCCCCGCCGACCAGTACCTCCCGTCCCGTTTCTTCCGGCGGAACGCCCCGTTTGGGGATATGCTTATCCGTTCCGTCCTTGTCCTTGAGCCTGTGTCGGCGGCAAGGGGAGTAGGAAACATCAATCCCCACGATAAAAGTTCGCTTGCGTTCATGCCATGCGCCGACGGCACAAGCAGGAAGTACGAATGTCCAAACAGCATATCCCGCCTTTGCCAGGTCAATGAGCGTTTTGTGGAACCCCATATTGATGAAGTTAGCAACATTTTCGCCAAGCACATAATGGGGCCGGAGTTCGTTAATGATGCGGCACATTTCCGGCCAGAGGTAACGGGTGTCCTCAAACCCCTTTTTTGGCCCGATACTGGAAAAGGGCTGGCATGGGAAGCCGCCGGAGAGCAGCGTGAGTTCTTTTTTTCCTGTCCGTTCATAGAAAGCCTCCTTTGTCAGAGTGTGTATATCTCTGAAACGTGGAACGTCCGGCCAGTGCTTTTCCAATACTGCGGTTGGGTAATCCGCCCATTCGCACTGGCAGACGGTTGTGAAGCCTGCGGCTTCGGCGGCTATGTCTATGCCGCCTATCCCGGTAAACAGGCTTAAATGTGTCAGTGGTTTTATATTTTTTTCGTTTTTTATCATGCTTCGCCCACTTCCTCCGGCTTCGTCGTCATTACCCGGTAAAGCTCGGTGTCTTTCGGGAAGCGGTCTACAAAGGGCAGCACCACGTTCCCGTAGAAGATAAGCCCCTCGCCCGCTTCGGTGTGGGTGACATATTTCATCTGCTGCGGGGAGATGTTGAGCTGCTTCGCAAGGATAGCCCGGTCGCCCGCCGCCTGATTGAGCATGAGGACAAAATCAGAGTTTTCAAAGATATTCTCCACTTCGCGGGAAGCAAGCAAATCCTTGACATTCTGCGTAATGGCTGTGGGTATGCCGCCCCATTTTCTGAAACGCTTCCAGATTTCAACGGAATAGGCGGCGGTCTGTTCCTCTTTCAAGAGAAGATGAAATTCGTCCATAAAATACCGGGTGGATTTCCTTTCTGCCCGGTTGACGGTGACGCGGTTCCATACCTGGTCCTGCACAATGAGCATACCTAACTTTTTGAGCTGCTTCCCAAGCTGCTTGATGTCAAAGCAGACAAGGCGGTTGTTCAGCTCCACGTTGGTACGGTGGTTGAATACGTTAAGGCTCCCGGAAACATACAGCTCCAACGCCGCCGCAATACGCGCCGCTTCCGGCTCCGGCTGCTTCAAAAGCTCGTTGTAGAGGTCGCCCAAGATAGGCATTTTCTCCGGGTCGGGGTCTGCAAGGAAAGGGCGGTACACGTTCCTAACGGCGCGGTCAATGACGGTCTTATCGACGGGCTGCAAGCCCTCCTTGCCGCCTATGACAAGCTCGCAGAGGGAGAGGATAAAGTCGGATTTCAGCGCAAGGGGGCTGTCGTCCTCGCTGTAATTGAGGTTAATATCCATAGGGTTCACATACTGGGGCTTCCCGTCAATGCCCTTGCCCGTAGGGGATAAGCGTATCACTTGCCCGTCAAGCCGCTGCACAAGGGAAAAATACTCTGCTTCCGGGTCGCAGATAATTATGTCGTCGTCGGTAATGAGGAAAGCGTTTGTCATTTCCCGTTTGGCGGCAAAGGATTTCCCGCTTCCCGGCGTACCCAAGATTAAGCCGTTGGGGTTCTTTAGCTGCTTGCGGTCGCAGAGTATCATGTTGTTACTAAGGGCGTTTAAGCCGTAGTACAAAGCCGCGCCCGTCTGGAAAAGCTCCTGTGTGATAAAGGGGATAAAGATAGCGGTGCTTGACGTGGTAAGCCCTCTTTGAATGGGGATAAGGTTCTCCCCAAGCGGTACAGAGGACATAAGCCCCGCTTCCTGTTGGTAGTCAAGGCGGGTTAAGGCGCAGTTGTTCTTCTGTGCAATGCCCGCCGCCGCGAATACGTCATTTTCCAGTTTCCGCTTCGTGTCCGCCATGTTCACCACAAGGAACGTCAAGAGGAACATTCTTTCATTCCGGCTCTGCAAGTCCTGTAAGAGATTCTTCGCTTCGCTGCCGAAAGTGGCAAGGTCGGACGGTATAATATCCATGTCATAGCCGCTGCGTACCGCTTTCTTCTGTTCCTCGATTTTCATTTTGTCAAGGTCGGTAATCTTGCGCTTGATTGTCTTTATGGCTTCGGTCTGGTCGATACTGTGGATATGCAGATTGACGATAACGCCCGTTTCCAAGTCCAGAATGTCAGATAAGATACGGTCGTTTAATTCCGGCGCAAGGATTTCAAGGAATGAAACCGCGCCGATTTTGCGCCCCATGCGGAAATAACGCCCCTCGCCAAAACGGAAAGAGGACGGGGCGATAAAGTCCTTTGTGGAAAGCCCGGACGGGGCAAGCCATGAAAAATCAAAGGCAAACTGCCCGCCCTCCGGGTGGAAAATGCCATGCAGCATTTTAAGGCGTTCATAGCCTGTCATGGGGCGGGCAGACACGCCCAAGAGCTTAAAGTTGTTGAGTACGTCCGTTTCGATACGGGCAAGGCGGGATTTCGCCGCGCCCAGACTGTCGGCTTCAATGGCAAAGGTGATATATTTTGCTTTGACAAGCCCGTTGTTGCCCTTTGCAAGCTGGTTTTTCAGCATATCCCGGTATTCTGTGCGGATAGAATTGAAAGCGTCCTCCTGTGCCGGGATATTGACCGCCTTTTCCGCTTCGCCGCGCTGCGTCCCCTGATTGATGAAAGAAAGCTGCACCGAAACGGAAGCGTCAAAGTAGTTGAGGAAGTCGCACCAGTTCTCAAAAATGGCGGTCTTGTCGTCTGCCTGTGCAAGCTGATAGTTAATATCTTCAAAGGCGACGGTCTTTGAGTATTTCCGTCCCGTAACCTTGCAGATACCGTCCGGGTACATCTGGATATAGGGGATTGTCTGCTGCGCGGTGTGGGCTTTCCCGTCGCCCTTTGCCTGTCTGATGATTTCCGCAATCTGCTTTTTCTCGGCGCGGGTGAGCTTGCGGGGCGGGTTAGGCTTTGTGCTTCCCGCCGCGCTGTTTCTTCGTGTTTCCTTTTGCAATCGCTGATACCTCCTTTTCAAGTTTTCTCTGCCGTTCTAAGACGGAA
>CAJTHM010000053.1:0-5896 GCA_910576125.1 Lachnospiraceae bacterium
GTTCTCGTCTATGGAATTGATAATCTCGGCGGCTGCGCTGCGTATCGTTTCAAGGGAGCTTTTCAGCTCGGACAGCTCCCGCCCGCTGCTCCACCCGGCGACATAGCCGAAAGAGTAGTCCGACGTGTCAAGCCCGTAATGTTGGCAGACGGTATAGGCGACGCTTTCCGCTTCGACTTCGCGGGTGCGGCGGTCAACGTGGGGCTGCTGCTCGTCCTTTGGCGCGTTGAGGTCAATGTCGTGCAGCTTCGCATGGGCGATTTCGTGAATAGCGGTCTTTAAGGTCTGTAATTCGCTCATGCCCTCGTTGATAGCAATGCGCTTGTCCTCCAAGTGGTAGTAGCCATGAGAGCCGCCCTCGATATTCTCAAAGGCGATAGGAACGGGGGAAGTCTTTTCAAGGGCTGCGAAAAAATCCTTGTAGCGGTCAACGTCGCCTGTCAGCTCGTCAACCGCAATGTCCGGCAGCTCCTTTCCCTCGGTCTGGGAAACGTCAAAGACGGATACCACCTTGTAGGCGGGTATGGTGACTTCCTTTTCCTCGGTGACGGGCTTCCCGTCCTTGCCGATAACGGGCTTCTGCGTGTGCGGGTCGATTTTCTGCATTTCCTGTTTGATTTTATAGGGTGACGGAGCAATGATTTTAATTCCCTTTTGCCCTTTCATCACGTTTCGTTCAAAGTTGTTCTTCCAAGCGGAAAAGCCCGCCACAAGGGAAGCGTCCGGCTTCTGCATGGCGATAAGGACGGTGTTTCGGAAGCTGTAATTATGGAATTTTGACATGACTTTCAGATATTCCCGGTAACGCTCGCTGTCAAAGAGTTCCGCAATACCCTGTTCCAGACGGTCGGTAATCTCTTTGAGCTTTTCGGCGGGCTTCTCGCTCGTCAGCACGATAGGGATAACCGGGCGCGGCTCCTGTGGCTGCTCTGCGGTCTGCGCCGTTCTCTGCCCCGGCGCGGCTGCGTCCATTTCTACCTTTGACGGGTCGGGTCTTTCCGGCTGCGGGGGCTGCGGCGTTACCCGGTATTCCTCCGGCACGTCGCGCCCGTCGTACCATTCTGTAAAGGTGTTGCGGTTGTTGTAGATATAGCCCTTTTCGGTAAACATACCGTCGTCGTTAATGGAAGCGTCCCGCCCGTATTCCTCATACATGAAATACTTTTTCGCTTCTTCGGGAAGTTCCGGTTCTTCCAGTTCATCAACCAGATAACGCCCGTATTCTTCTTCATTGTGGACGGACGGATAAATCCAGTAGCAGTCAAGGTTCTGTGCAAGGTTGATAATGTCCTGTAAGCTGTCGGCATGGTCGCCGTATTCAATGGCTGCAATGAATTTCTCCCGGTCGTCGTCAAACTGCATTTCCAAGAGCTTCCCTAAATAGTTCAGCTCGTCGGGGTGGGAATACTCGCTTAAATGCTCCGTCAAGCCGGGGATAGTGGATTGAAATTCTGTGAAATGCCATTCCTCATAGTGCTTGAAGTCAATCCCGATACGGTCAAAGACTTCTTTCAGATGTTCGGCAGTCGTGGGGAATGTCACCCATTCGCCCGCGGGTCTGCCCTCGGTGTACTTCCCAAGATTGGAAAGATAGCCGCTTAAAATCGGTTCTGCCATTTGTTCGCTCCTTTCTTTTTCAATCATGCGGTGCATAAGCTCAAAATCCTCAATGCTCATGCTCCCGTCAAATACATAGGGGTTAAAATCCTCCCCGTCCCGGTAGGGCTTTTCGGAAAAGGGAAGCCCCGCTTCATGGGCGGCTGCCCTCGCTTCCTCGATAACCTCCGGGGGAAGCCTGTCGTCATGCGCTCCGATAAAACCGTCAATGTCGTTCATGCTGTTTTCGTAGTGGTAACGCACTCCGGCGGTCAGCTCGTCAAGGCTCATGTCCTCGCCTAAATGCCCGCAATAGTAGCCGTTTAAGATAACGGCGGCGGGGTCAATGCTTTTTATTTCCTCTAACCGGCTCCTGTCCTCCGGGTAGAGCGTATCGTCCATATCAAGATGAAAATATTCCGCGTTCCATGAACGCCCCTGTTTCCAGAACGCCACCCATGCGATACCGTCCCTAAGCTCGTCTTGATAGTCCTTTACGGTGTCCCGTAAACTTGCCATAGTGAAAAACCTCCTTTCTCTGCGGCAGCGTCATAAGCTGCATTTTTTGGCTGCATGGTCTACTACGGGTACGCCCGCATTTCTGCCAAATATTTTTGAAAATTTTTAGAGGGTGAAGCCCTCCGCAAAAGAGGGTTTGGGAAACTTCCCAACAAGCAAAATCCCCGTCCGGCGCGTCAGCGTCGCAACGGGGATTTACGGAAGTGGGTACCCGCTTCCTATGCTTGCTATTCAAGTTTTTAGTTCTTCTGCACTTCGATACGGTAGTTGACGTATTTCCCGCCAGTGTCAGCCAGAACGATAGTTCCGTCGTAGGTCTTGCCTGTTTTCGGGGAGTAGAGCTTCTTCACATTCGCCTTGCCGGATTTAAGGAGCGCGGCGGCAATCTTCGCGGAAAAAGCGGTCTTGCGTTCCTCGAAAAAGCGGTCATTCTTCCACATGGCAAAGGCACATTCTTTGTTGCTGCAATAATAGTTTTTCTTCCCCTCATGGACGGGGGAACCGCACCGGGGGCATTTGCCGATAGAGGTCTTTTCCTCTCTGAACAAGCCCTTTTTATCCTCCTGTACGGCGGCGTGTGTCTGCACAAGCTCCCGCGCCATAGCTTCAATGCCGGACAGAAATTCGCCGGGGTCTGCGGCTCCCTTTGCTATCTGCGTCAGATTGTTTTCCCATTCTGCGGTAAGCTGCGGGGAAGTCAGCATATCCGGCAGCACTGATATAAGGGCGGCTCCGTTCTGCGTGGGGATAAGCTGCTTGCCCTTGCGCTCCGCAAAGCCGCCCTTTACCAGTTTTTCAATGACGGCGGCGCGGGTGGCGGGTGTTCCAAGCCCCCGGCGTTCCGCGTCCGGGTCGGTGTCCCCGTTCCCGGCTCGTTCCATAGCAGAGAGAAGCGACGCTTCGCTGTGGGGCTTCGGCGGGGTCGTGGTATGCTCCGTTACCTTTGCGGCGGGGTTAGGAAAGCCCTGTCCCTCGGAAAGCTCCGGCAGCGTCACGCCCTCGTTTTCCCCGTCCTCCGGGTCGGACTTCTGTTTCAATGTCGCCCGGTATCTGCGTTCAATCTCTTTCCACCCGTCAGAAAGAACAGTCTTTCCCCGCGCCGTAAACTCCGTATCGGCGCATGAGAAAACCGCCGTAACCGATTCAAAGATATGCGGCTCGGCGGTGGCAAGGAGCAGACGCGCCCCCGCAAGGGTAAGGATATTTTTCTCGCTTTCCGGCAGCGCGTCCGGGTCAGCCTTTGCAAGCTCCATAGTGGGAATGATTGCGTGGTGGTCTGATACTTTTTTACTGTCTGTTACCTTTGCAACCTCCGGCGTGAAGTCCGCGCCCGCCATAAAGGGGAGCTTTTCGCAGAGCAGCGTGATAATGTCCGCTGCGGTGCCGCCCATGTCGTCAGTAAGAAAGCTGCTGTCCGTCCTCGGATAAGTCAACAGCCGCTTTTCATAAAGGGATTGTGCAAGGTCAAGGGTCTGCTTCGCGGTGTAGCCGAAAATGCGGTTCGCTTCCCGCTGCAAAGAGGTAAGGTCAAAGAGCTTCGGCGGGGCTGCGGTTTTCTTCTCTCTGGTGAGGGAAACGCATACCGCCGTTTGTGTTTCGCAAGCCCCTTTCAGCGCGGCGGCTTCTGCCTTGTCTGAAATCCTTTCACTTGCCGCTTCCGCGCCGGATAAATCAAGGCGCACATGATAATATTTTTCTTTCTGGAAATGGGAGATAGCCGCGTCCCGGTCGGTAAGCATTTTTAAGGTCGGGGTCTGGACGCGCCCCACGTTCAAGGTCTTTCCATACAGGCAGGAGAAAAGCCGGGTGGCGTTAATGCCGATAAGCCAGTCAGCCTTTGCGCGACAGAGGGCAGACGCAAAGAGCGCGTCATAGTCCCGCCCGTCTTTGAGGGAAGCAAAGCCCGCCTTGATTGCCCCGTCCTCCATTGAGGAAATCCACAAGCGGCGCATGGGCTTCTTGCAGCCCGCCGCTTCGTAGACAAAGCGGAAAATCAATTCACCCTCGCGCCCCGCGTCACACGCATTTACCACTTCGGAAACGTCGGCGCGGTGCATAAGCTCTTTTAGGGTTTTGAATTGCTTCCCCTTGTCCGGGTCAACGGCGTACTGCCATTCCTCCGGCAGAATGGGTAAGCTCTCAAAACTCCATTTTTTATATTGCTCCCCGTAGGCGGCAGCTTCCGCAAGCTGTACCAAATGCCCGACGCACCATGAAATGAGGCAGCCGCCGCCCTCGATATATCCGTCTTTCTTTTCCTTAACGCCAAGCGCGGCGGCGATAGTCTGCGCCACGCTCGGCTTTTCTGCAATCACAAGTCTAAGTGCCATGAAAAAATCCTCCTTTCAGCGTTCCGGCTCACTTGCCTTTTTCTCCTGTACCTGTTTCAGACAGTAGCCCACACAAGGGAGCTGCCCTTTGTACGGACAGGAAGCGCAAGCCGGGGAATGGGGAACGGGCGGCGCATTGTCACGCCGCCCGCCCGGTCTTTGTATCATCATCTTTTCAAAGGGATTGTCGGTAAACAGGGTCATGCTTCCTCGTCCTCCTGTTCTTCATCAGAAAGCCCGTCCCCCTCGTCCGGCTCCGGCTCGTCCTCGTCGTAGTCGTCAAAATCGAAATCTTCAAGGTCGGTGCCGCCCTTGACGTTTTGCTTCGGCTTCATAAACTTAAAATAATAGAACGCGCCCCCGCCGCCAAGAAGTGCCACGACAAGGAAAAGCACAAGCCCGCCCGCATTGCCTTTTTCTTTGGGCTGCTCCGGCGGTTCTTCGGTTTCCGGCTCCGCTTCCTTGCCGCTGCAAGCGGTCATGTTCTCCTTGCAGACGGGGCAGCTCACATTTACTTTCCCGGCTTCGCATTTCTCGGTGCAACTGCAAACGGCGGGCGGGGCTGCTTCGGTGCTTCCGTCCTCCATAAGTGCTAAGAGGTCGGCTTCGTCTACTTGATTAAGGAAATGTACAGTATTCTCGCCCTCGTCGTCCCGGTCAATGAGGATATAAAAGTAATTGCCGTTTTTGGTCGTTACGGTGATAAGCTGCTTGTTGCCGCCGAAATCGTCTACAAGGGTCGCGTTCCCGTCCGGGGTAAGGGGTTCTTCCCTTTCGGGTTCCTCGTAGACAACGCCGCTGTCGTCGGTGTCGTCCTGTCCCTCCGGGGTCTGTGCAAAGGCGGTGACGGAAAAGCCGCCCATACAGATAAATGTGGTAAGCAGCACAAAAAAGCTGCGGATAAATTTGCTCTTATTCATTCTCGGTGTCCTCCATTTCTTCGTTGTCATGGTCTGCGGGTTCTGCGGGGTAGCCCGGCGCGGCTTCCATGCCCGGAATACCGCCCCCGGAAAGCATAGCGGAAAGCTCATGCGGGGAAAGGCGCATGGAGCGCACAAGCTGTACGATTTGCAGGTTTTCCGCTTCGGTTTTCTGCGCTTCAAGCCCCCTTAATTTATTCTGGTACTCGGTGATTTTCTCGCGGGTCTTTGCAATCTCCTTGTCGATACGTTCAATTTTGTTCATAGCCATCAATAAATTTCTCCTTTCAGATTTTCATTTTTTTGTTGTCAGTTCCAATTCATTAAGCCGTAGCCCTTGATACAGCCATAATTGACGGGGTAGCTCTTTATCTTGCAGGCGTCGCCGGGGGCGATATTCTCATAGCCCCTCGCGCCCCATTGCCCGCGTGACTGGAACCAGGGTACGCCCTGTGACTGGCACCCGGCAAAGCGCGGCTCGCTTTTCCCGGCTTGATTGTAGCACCATGAAACAAAACAGGCGCACCATTC
>CAJTHM010000053.1:5909-11071 GCA_910576125.1 Lachnospiraceae bacterium
AAGGGTCGCCCTCCCACGTTGCCGACTTGCCGCTTCGCAAGGTCTACAACGGCGGTGTTGCCGGGGCGTGTGCCGTTTACAAGCTGTACGCCGCTTAAATCCTCGGACGCGCCCATATCGGGGGAGCCGCCGCCGAAAATCAGCGGTTTGTTGCCGCTTGTTTCCAGATAGACGCGGTACATTTCAAGCTGCTGTGGCGTTAGAAGTTCCTCCGCAATCTCGGAAATGGGCTTGTTCGTCAGCTTCACGTTGAGGATATGGTACTCGTAGGGTACTTCCTCGGTGGTCGTTTCCCCGGTTTCCGGGTCTGTGCTTGTTTCTGTGCGGTAGCGGATTTCCGTTTCTTCCGTCAGCGTCAAAGTGTACTGCATGGCAAAGACGCGGTTTAGCTCTGCCTGTGCGCTCTGCGGGGTGTAGGTCTGTAAAAGGGCGGTGAGGTAGGACGCTAACTCATGGGGGTTATGCCCGATACTGTCAAGGTCATAGCGGTATTCGTCATAGCCGGGGTGGGTGCTTTCGATATTGTCAATCTGCTGCTGAAGCTCGTTTTCCTTTGCGGCATAATTATTTTCCGTCGCCACAAGGTCGCTGTCCTCCGACGTGTAGGAAGTCCCAAGTATGCCGTTCATCAAGCCGGAGAACATAGAGCCGCAAGAGGAAAGCCCCGCCGATACCATGATGAATAAGAGCAGCGCGGCAACGGCGATACATACGCCCGCCGGGTGCCGCCCTACAAAAGCGATTGCCTTTTTTGTTTCCTCGGCGGTCTTTTTTGCCGCCTTGCGGGTGTTCTCTGCGGCTTTCTGCGCCGTTTTTGCGCCGCCTTTCCTTGCCGCCTTTGCATACTGCCGCTTGATTTGCTGCTTCTGCATGAAGCGGGAAAGGGGATTGCCCGCAATCTGCGGATTGTCATGCAGGGATTTATGGTACTGGAAATCCACATTCGCCTTGAACGCCGTTTTCTCTGCCTTTGCCGCCGCCCGGTAGGATTTCAGCTTGTGGCTGCGGTAGCCCTCCTTGACTTTCCGCGCCCCGTACTTTGCGCCGCGCTCTGCCAGTTCTTCGGATTTGTGCGCCCCCTCAACGCCGGAATTGTCCTTTTCAACGGAATGTATCTTGTTGTGGACGAAAATACCCGCTTCCTGTGCGGGGCGGGATAGCGGGTTATTGTGGGGCTTATTCTTTCCTATGGGCTTTTCCCGTTCCTCAAAATGTAGGCGGGTCTTGCCTTTCCCGGTGGCTTCATCAAAGGTGCGCTCCCGTACAAGTTTCTTTTCTTTGGGGATAGCCGCCTTTGCCGCGTCCAGACGGTCGGCTGCTTTGTCCGATTTTCGGATATATTTTTCAAGCTCCGGCGTTGCCCGTTCCTCGTCGGTAAACTGCAAACGGGAAGATTTTTCTTTTGCTGTGGCTTCTGCCTGTGCTTTCCTCGCCGCTTTTTTACTCGCCTTTCTGGTACGCGCCCCGTCGATACGCTCCAAGACGCGCTCGGCTGCGGTGGTGTCCTGTTCCCGTTCTGCCCCCGGCGCATGGGGAAGCGGCGGCGCGGCGGCTGTGGGCGCGGGAGCTGCGCCGCCCGGTATGGTCTGCGCTGCCTGTTCCGGCGGCTGCGGTGCTTCGGTCTTTGCAAAGTCCGCGTCCCTTATCCGCTTGCTGATACGTTTCTTTTTCCCGGTGGCGGCGTTTACCTCGACAGCCCCCTCGCGGGTCATTTTCAGCATGGTCTTGTCACTGGATTTATACTGTTTCATGGTCTGCCACCTCCTTTTCCCAGACGCACCATTCCGAACATTTCCCGGTTTCCATGTCCGCGATATATTTTAAGATTGGGTAAACCTGTGCCGGCACTACGGCGTTCCCAAGCGTTTTTAGGCGTTTTGACCTGTCCTTTGTGTTCGGGGACAGCCGGGGAATATCCGTAGGCTCTATGCACCAGAGGATATTTCCGTCCACCCCTGTGGGAAGCCCATCAGCCATTCCACCCATTCCGGGTTGAAGCGCAGGGACGGGTCTGTTACCGGCGTCAGAAAATAGATTGTTTCCGAAAGCCCCGCCGACCAGTACCTCCCGTCCCGTTTCTTCCGGCGGAACGCCCCGTTTGGGGATATGCTTATCCGTTCCGTCCTTGTCCTTGAGCCTGTGTCGGCGGCAAGGGGAGTAGGAAACATCAATCCCCACGATAAAAGTTCGCTTGCGTTCATGCCATGCGCCGACGGCACAAGCAGGAAGTACGAATGTCCAAACAGCATATCCCGCTTTTGCCAGGTCAATGAGCGTTTTGTGGAACCCCATATTGATGAAGTTAGCAACATTTTCGCCAAGCACATAATGGGGCCGGAGTTCGTTAATGACGCGGCACATTTCCGGCCAGAGGTAACGGGTGTCCTCAAACCCCTTTTTTGGCCCGATACTGGAAAAGGGCTGGCATGGGAAGCCGCCGGAGAGCAGCGTGAGTTCTTTTTTTCCTGTCCGTTCATAGAAAGCCTCCTTTGTCAGAGTGTGTATATCTCTGAAACGTGGAACGTCCGGCCAGTGCTTTTCCAATACTGCGGTTGGGTAATCCGCCCATTCGCACTGGCAGACGGTTGTGAAGCCTGCGGCTTCGGCGGCTATGTCTATGCCGCCTATCCCGGTAAACAGGCTTAAATGTGTCAGTGGTTTTATATTTTTTTCGTTTTTTATCATGCTTCGCCCACTTCCTCCGGCTTCGTCGTCATTACCCGGTAAAGCTCGGTGTCTTTCGGGAAGCGGTCTACAAAGGGCAGCACCACGTTTCCGTAGAAGATAAGCCCCTCGCCCGCTTCGGTGTGGGTGACATACTTCATCTGCTGCGGGGAGATGTTGAGCTGCCTTGCAAGGATAGCCCGGTCGCCCGCCGCCTGATTGAGCATAAGGACAAAATCAGAGTTTTCAAAGATATTTTCTACTTCGCGGGAAGCAAGCAAATCTTTGACGTTCTGCGTAATGGCTGTGGGTATGCCGCCCCATTTGCGGAAACGCTTCCAGATTTCAACGGAATAGGCGGCGGTCTGTTCCTCTTTCAAGAGAAGATGAAATTCGTCCATAAAATACCGGGTGGATTTCCTTTCTGCCCGGTTGACGGTGACGCGGTTCCATACCTGGTCTTGCACAATGAGCATACCTAACTTTTTGAGCTGCTTCCCAAGTTGCTTGATGTCAAAGCAGACAAGGCGGTTTGACAGCTCTACATTCGTCCTGTGGTTAAAGACGTTAAGGCTCCCGGAAACATACAGCTCCAACGCCGCCGCAATACGCGCCGCTTCCGGCTCCGGCTGCTTCAAAAGCTCGTCGTAGAGGTCGCCCAAAATCGGCATTTTTTCCGGGGCGGGGTCTGCAAGGAAAGGGCGGTACACGTTCCGAACGGCGCGGTCAATGACGGTCTTATCGACGGGCTGCAAGCCCTCCTTGCCGCCTATGACAAGCTCGCAGAGGGAGAGGATAAAGTCGGATTTCAGCGCAAGGGGGCTGTCGTCCTCGGAATAGTTGAGGTTAATATCCATAGGGTTCACATACTGGGGTTTCCCGTCAATGCCCTTGCCCGTAGGGGATAACCGTATCACTTGCCCGTCAAGCCGCTGCACAAGGGAAAAATACTCTGCTTCCGGGTCGCAGATAATAATGTCGTCGTCGGTAATGAGGAAAGCGTTTGTCATTTCCCGTTTGGCTGCAAAGGATTTCCCGCTTCCCGGCGTACCCAAGATTAAGCCGTTGGGGTTCTTTAGCTGCTTGCGGTCGCAGAGTATCATGTTGTTAGACAGGGCGTTCAAGCCGTAGTACAAAGCCGCGCCCGTCTGGAAAAGCTCCTGTGTGATAAAGGGGATAAAGATAGCGGTGCTTGACGTGGTAAGCCCTCTTTGAATGGGGATAAGGTTCTCCCCAAGCGGTACAGAGGACATAAGCCCCGCTTCCTGTTGGTAGTCAAGGCGGGTCAAGGCGCAGTTGTTCTTCTGTGCAATGCCCGCCGCCGCAAACACGTCATTTTCCAGTTTCCTTTTTGTGTCTGCCATGTTCACCACAAGGAACGTCAAGAGGAACATTCTTTCATTCCGGCTCTGCAAGTCCTGTAAGAGATTTTTTGCTTCGCTGCCGAACGTGGCAAGGTCGGACGGGATTATATCCATGTCGTAGCCGCTGCGTACCGCTTTTTTCTGTTCCTCGATTTTCATTTTGTCAAGGTCGGTGATTTTCCGCTTGATTGTCTTTATGGCTTCGGTCTGGTCGATACTGTGGATATGCAGATTGACGATAACGCCCGTTTCCAAGTCCAGAATATCCGATAAGATACGGTCGTTTAATTCCGGCGCAAGGATTTCAAGGAATGAAACCGCGCCGATTTTGCGCCCCATGCGGAAATACCGCCCCTCGCCAAAACGGAAAGAGGACGGGGCGATAAAGTCCTTTGTGGAAAGCCCGGACGGGGCAAGCCATGAAAAATCAAAGGAAAACTGCCCGCCCTCCGGGTGGAAAATGCCATGCAGCATTTTAAGGCGTTCATAGCCTGTCATGGGGCGGGCAGACACGCCTAAGAGCTTAAAGTTGTTCAGCACGTCCGTTTCGATACGGGCAAGGCGGGATTTCGCCGCGCCCAGACTGTCGGCTTCAATGGCAAAGGTGATATATTTTGCTTTGACAAGCCCGTTGTTGCCCTTTGCAAGCTGGTTTTTCAGCATATCCCGGTATTCTGTGCGGATAGAATTGAAAGCGTCCTCCTGTGCCGGGATATTGACCGCTTTTTCCGCTTCGCCCCGCTGCGTCCCCTGATTGATGAAAGAGAGCTGCACCGAAACGGAAGCGTCAAAGTAGTTGAGGAAGTCGCACCAGTTCTCAAAAATGGCGGTCTTGTCGTCTGCCTGTGCAAGCTGATAGTTAATATCTTCAAAGGCGACGGTCTTTGAGTATTTGCGCTCCGTAACCTTGCAGATACCGTCCGGGTACATCTGGATATAGGGGATTGTCTGCTGTGCGGTATGCGCTTTCCCGTCGCCCTTTGCCTGTCTGATGATTTCTGCAATCTGCTTTTTCTCGGCGCGGGTGAGCTTGCGGGGCGGGTTAGGCTTTGTGCTTCCCGCCGCGCTGTTTCTTCGTGTTTCCTTTTGCAATCGCTGATACCTCCTTTTCAAGTTTTCTCTGCCGTTCTAAGA
>CAJTHM010000054.1 GCA_910576125.1 Lachnospiraceae bacterium
TGACAAATAAGTGATGAAAACAAATAATGCACAAGTGATAAAAGGGAATCGGTGGACAGGAGGTGGCTGTGCATCCTGTTTGGCGAGCCGTATGAAGCCGAGTTCCAGTCCGGCGGCGGAGTCCATGTGTATGACGGGAACGGAGACGAGATACTGACCTACACGGTGGGTGTGGGCTGGCATGAGAAGGAGTCGAAGGCGGAGACACAGGTACACGGGGCTTTGAAGGCTGCCTATTATGATGCGTACCATGCGGCAAGGCAGGAGATAAATTCCGGCATTGCCGGGATGGAAGTTCAGGGCGGATTTGTTGCGAGGGCATAAGAAGAATACATAAAGCACAAACGATAAAAGGGAACCAAACGTGAAGTGTTCATGTTTGGTTCCCTTGTTCCATATCAGTGCGGGGAGATAGCAATAGATGTATTTTTGGGGGAGAGGAGGTGGTATTATCCGGAAAATGAAATGCCCGGAGAGATGGTGCAAGAAACGGGCCTGTGATATTGGGGAGACGGGTTCCGGCTGGATTATCGTGTCGCTGAAATGCCCTAACTGCGGCAGGGTAATAAAGGTGTACTGGAAACCGAAAGGAAAAAGATAAATATACATAGTGGGAAAGAATGGCAGGAAGGTATCCTGTTATTTTTATTTTTATAGATTAAAGCGTTTCTTTTATGGTCATACTAAAGTTATCAATGGAAATTTTTGGAAATTCCCATTGTGCGGCTTGGCAGGTCAGCCATGCCGGATAACTGAATATGTACCGAGCGAGTGGGACCGCATTGTGTCGAGTCACGAATGGCCGGAGTAAAGCTAGTGAATTATTTTAGATTTCTTACAAAGAGCTTTCTCAGGGCCATTTTTTGCCTTTTTTTCAAAGCCAGTCCCACATCTGAATGAGAGCGTTCCTAACTTTACGAAGGCGTAAAGGAAGGAACGCTTTATGTCTTTTAGGAAAATCACAATCAAGTCAGGGAACGAAGAATTCACAATGAATGCTACGGAAGAGGAATATCTGAAATACTACCGCCCGTGGTGGCAGATGAAGAAAAAGGAGCAGAGGAACCGGGAAGCGATGGAGCAGAACGGCTATACGGAAGAATCCTACGAGGAATGGAAAGAGAACGATATGCGGACGGAGTTTTTTTCGGAGAGCATGGAGGAACTGGCGGAAAAGAGGATGCTGCTGGATGTCCTTCGTGATGCTATGGATTCCCTCCTGCCAGAAGAGCGGGAGCTTGCCATGAAAGTGTTCGGGGAGGAAATGAGCGTCTACGAATATGCACGGGTAACGGGCGGCAACAGGCGGACGCTTGATTTCCGCAAAAACAAGGTCATGGAGAAACTGCGCCATTTTTTCCGGGAACGTGGTATTGATGTGTAGTTCTTCCTTTATTCGACAGGAAAAGATACGTTTGTCGAACGGTTTTCAAAAATGTTTTATTTTTCATTGCCTGTTTTCAAAAAAGTGTCATTACGACAGTGAAGGGGTACAAGATCATCTGCCCCGGAAAGGAGGGAACGGAGCCTATGGAAAAATCACAGGAGCTTATCGGCATCTTGCAGGCAATCAGCATCGTTGCGAAAAGCCTCGCTGCCAAGCTGATGCAGATCGAGAAGGAAGTGGAAGCCTACGAAGCCGCAAAAGCGGCGCACGACAGGAAAATGAAGAAAGGATGGAGGCGCTGATGCGTAAGAAGGTTTTTATCTGCAGCCCCTTCCGCGGCGACATGGAAGGGAATGCAAGGAAAGCGGCGGCCTACTGCCGCATGGCGTGTGAGCAGGGTTTCCTGCCTGTTGCACCGCATCTCTTATTCCCACAGTTCTTAAATGAGGGGATAGAGGAAGAGAGGCGGCTCGGCATCTCTATGGGGATGGAGCTGCTCACCCTGTGTGACGAGGTGTGGGTGTTCGGGGAAGCCACCGAAGGGATGGCGGCGGAGATCGCATCCGCCACGGCACAGGGGGAAAAACTGCCGGGGATGTCGGATGTCCGTGCGGTGCTGGCAGAGAAGGCCAACGCCGGACATATAGCGGAAGTGAAAGCGCTCATCAAAGAGCGTGGGGCGGGCAGGCTGTCTGAAATCGATCCGGCAGAATACCCGGGGCTCCTTGCGGCAGCAGGGATGCTGTGATGGGGAAGGGAATGGGACTGATGAAAGAAGGACCTGCGGGATATTGCCTGCAGGCTTTTTTCTGTCTTTTTTCATCCGGGGTTTTAAAGCTGCTGTTTCCTGCGGACTGGGGCATAGGAGGTGGCAGCCTATGACGCTTGAAGAAATGAGGTCTGTAGATGTGAGGACGGTTGACCGGGACCAGCTGGTGGATGTGACACGGATCCGTATTGATGAGGGACTTCCGAAGGAAGAGCGGGTCAGGGAGTTTGTCCGGCAGGTGAAAAATCCGTACTGTTTCCGTGTCGGGAATGTTGTGGTTAAGAATGTGTACAGCAATGACGGGGTATCCCTAAGGGAGCGCTTTGAGCAGTTCGCAAAGACTCTTTGACTTCTTGGATGTTGTGAACCCAGGGAGTTTATGGGCACAGGACATTGCAGGAAGTCCGCAGGACACCGTGCCATGTCATGGAAAATCCATGGGATCCGTGGTAAGTTGGAATCCTGAAAGGGCTATTGCCTGTGCGGCCTCTGGTTTCTGGTTATCCGGATTGGGCACCGGATAAGGGAGAACAGGACAGGAGGATTGCATATGGGAGCGTTAAAATCTATTTCTAAAACATATCATGCGGCCGTGTACCTGCGGCTGTCGAGGGAGGACGGTGATGTTGCGGAGGGCGGCAGGGCTTTCAGCAACAGCATCTCCAACCAGAAAGAGCTGGTCATGGACTATCTGGAGTCCCGCGCCGATATCCAGGTTTATTCCGTGTATACGGATGACGGATGGAGCGGCGTTGATTTTGAAAGGCCAGAATTCCAGAGGATGCTGGACGATATCCGGGAGGGGCTTGTTGACTGCGTGGTGGTCAAGGACCTGTCCCGCTTCGGCAGGAACTATATTGAATCCGGGAGGTACATTGAGAAGATTTTCCCCATGCTGGGGGTGCGGTTCATTGCCGTCAATGACGGCTACGACAGCCTGGACGGACAGTATGGGGATGACATGGTGGTCCCGTTCAAGAACCTCATCAATGATGCGTACTGCCGGGATATCTCCGTGAAGATACGGAGCCACATGGAGGTCAAGCGGAAGAACGGGGAGTACATCGGGGCGTTTGCTGCCTATGGGTACCTGAAGGATCCGGAGGATAAGAACCATCTGGTGGTGGATGAATATGCGGCGGAGGTGGTGCGGGACATCTTCGCAATGAAGCTGGCCGGGTGCAACGTGAAAGCGATCGCGGACAGGCTGAACCGGGACGGCATCCTGTCTCCGCTCCAGTATAAGAGGAGCATTGGCATCCGGATGGAAAGCCCTTTCCAGAAGGGCGCGGAGCCGAAGTGGAGCTACAATGCCGTGCTGCGGATATTGAAGAATGAGGTGTATGTTGGCACGGTGGCCCAGGGGAAATGCACCACGCCGAATTACAAGGTCAAGAAGCGTGTGTATAAGGACAAGGACGAATGGATCCGCGTGGAGGATGCCCATGAGGCGGTCGTGGGCAGAGGCGAGTTTGACCTGGTGCAGGTGCTCCTGGCGAGGGATACGAGGACGGCGCCGGAGCGTGAGAAGGTCTTCCCGCTGGCGGGAATGGTGTTCTGCGGGGGCTGCGGGGCGCCGATGGTGCGCAAGACGGTACCGTCCGGGGGTAAGAGGTATGTGTATTATGTCTGTTCCGGGCATAAGAGCGACAGGGCTTCCTGCTCATCCCACAGCTTTTCGGCAAAGAAGCTGGAGGAGAGCGTGCTGGCGCTGGTACAGACCTTTATCGGGAAGGTGCTGGCGCTGTCGGAGGCGGCGGATATCGTCAGCCGGACATCAGGGATGGAGCTGGGAGCAGGGAAGATTGAAAGCCGGATCGGGAAGCTGAGGGAAGAGGCGGAGAACTGCGGCAGGAGGCGGAAGAACCTGTATGAGGATTTCAAAGACGGCATCCTCACGAAAGAGGAATATGCCATGCTCCGGGAGCAGTACCAGGAGCAGGCGGCCGGCATCGAGGCTTCCATTGTGTCCCTGGAGAAGGAGAGGGACGGCATCCTGGCGGGGCGGACGGCCGGGCTGGAATGGGTTGAGTCATTGAAGAGGTATGAGGGCGTGGAGAGGCTTGACCGGGGACTTGCGGCATTCCTCATTGACCGGATCGCGGTCATGGGTCCGGAGGCGCTGGAAGTGGCATACCGGTTCGGGAAGGAAGCGGAGGAAATGGAGCGTTTTGTGCTGGAGCACGGGAAGGAGGCGGTCTGACATGGCGAGGAAGAGCAGGAGAGGGAATGCGGGGGCTCTGGCGCCGTCTGCGGCAGGCATAAGGGTATACCGGACGGCGGTGTATGTGCGGCTGTCCAGAGAGGACGGGCGGAAGGTGGAGAGCGACACGGTGGAGAACCAGAGGGCGCTGCTGGAGGACTATGTGGCCGGGGAGCCGTCGCTGGAACTGGCGGGGGTGTATGTTGACAGGCATGTGACGGGCACGAAGTTTGACCGGCCGGAGTTCAACCGCATGGTCGCGGACATGAGGGCGGGGAGGATCGACTGCATCGTGGTCAAGGATCTGTCGAGGCTGGGCAGGAATTACCTGGAGGCAGGGGACTATATCGAGAAGATCTTCCCGTTCTTCGGGGTGCGGTTCATCGCGGTGACTGACCGGTACGACAGCCTCACGTCCGATCCGGCGGAGGACGGGCTGGTGGTGCCGTTGAAGAACCTCATCAATGAGGCGTATGCGAAGGACATCTCGAAGAAGATATGCTCCACCTTTGAGGGGCTGTTTGAGAAGGGCGTTTTCCTTGCCACAACGGCGGCGTATGGGTATAAAAAGAATCCGGAGGACAGCCATAATCTTCTCGTGGATGAAAACGTGAGGGATGTGGTGGTGAGGATATTCCGGGAGCGGCTGGAGGGAAAGAGCCTGGCGCAGATCGCAAGGGGGCTGAATGCGGACGGCATCCTGGCGCCCAGCGTGTACTGGCAGAGCATCGGGGTGATACACAAGGAAAAATACACGAACCTCTGGGAGGGGAAGCAGGTCAGGCGTATCCTGGAGAACGTGGTCTATACCGGGGACGTGGAGATCTCCAAGAGCTACCGGGCGTATTATAAGGGCGTCACGAAGCCGGTATCCAGGGACAAGGGGGAGCGCTTCTATGTGGAGGGGCATCATGAGGCAGTCATTGACCATGAGACCTTTGACAGGGTGCAGGAGCTCCTGCAGGCCAGGAAGCGGGAGTATTTTTCTGCCAGGGAGAACACGGGGGGAGACCGGAACCGGAGGGAGGATAAGCTGCAGGGGCTGCTGTTCTGCGGACACTGCGGGAACAAGATGAACCTGTACCGGAAGACGGTGAAGCTGGTTGGCGGCTATGGGCATTACAGCACGTATGTGTGCAGGCGTGCGGCTACCTATGGTGAGGCGGACCCGCCGAAGAACATCAAGGCGGATGTGATGGAGGGGCTTGTGATGGAGCTGCTGAGAGCGCATATGGCGGTGTATGTGGATGCCAGGGAGCGGATGCGTGCGCTGAACCGGGGACCGGAGGCGGCGGGGCGCAGGACCGCGCTGGAGAAGGAGCTTTCCGGGAAGGCGGGGCGCAGGGACAAAGTCAGCGGTTTCATCCGGGTTTTATATGATGATTTTACTGACGGTGTTTTCTCCGAGGGGGAGTATCTGGAAATGAAGGCCGGGTATGTCTCTGAACTGGAAGTGCTGGATGCGGAGGTTGCAGCGCTGGAAGCGGAGGCGGAAAGGCTTGCCCCGGATTATGCCGGGGACGGGAAAATGGCGGCTGCCTTTGGGAAGTACCTGGGAGCGGAGGAGCTGACAAAGGAGCTGGCGCAGACATTCATAAAGAAGATCATCTGCTACGGCAGTGACCGGTTTGATGTGGAGTACACTTTTGCGGAGGAGCTGGCGGATCTGGTGGAGAAAGGAGGCGGTAAGGCATGAAGGGGAAGACGGCGGCGCTGCCGGCAGGCTATACCATATGTGCTTATATGAGGCTTTCCAACGAGGACAGGGATGTGTTCGGGAGGAAGGAGGAGAGCGGGAGCATTACTTCACAGCGCAGGCTGATCATGGACTTCATAGGCAGGCAGCCGGAATTTGCAGGGTGCCGTGTCATTGAGAGGTGCGATGACGGGCTCTCCGGGAGGTATTTTGACACCAGGCCGCAGTTTACGGACATGATCGGGCTGGCGAAGCAGGGGAAGGTCAACTGCATCATCGTGAAGGACTGCTCCAGGTTCGGGCGTGACTATGTGGAGCTGGGGGATTACCTGGAGCAGTTGTTTCCGTTCCTGGGGGTGCGGTTCATTTCCGTCAATGACCATTACGACAGCGAGAGGGACGGGGGCGGGCTGGACATTGCTTTCAAGAATTTGGTGTATGATATTTATTCCAGGGATCTGTCGAAGAAGGTGAGGCAGGCGAGGGAGCGGCTGGCCGCGCAGGGGAAGTACACGGCGGGGCAGGCGCTTTACGGGTACCGGAAGACGGCGGCGGATAAGCATAAGCTGGAGAAGGATCCGGAGACGGCGCCGGTGGTCCGGGAAATCTTTGACATGAGGCTGGCCGGGATGGGGGTCTGTGATATTGCCAGGAACCTGAATGACCGGGGCATACCCTGTCCCACGGTGTTCCTGCATGGGAAGGGGGAGACAGTGAACCGGAAGGGCGGGTTTGAGAGGATGTGCTGGACGGGTGGCGTCATCAACGGGCTGCTGCAGAATGAGATCTACACCGGGGCGGTGGTCTCCCTGAAAAGCACGATGGACGGCAGGAAGGGGAAGCTGGTGGCGAGGCCGAAGGAGGAATGGGTGTGCGTGGAAGGGATGCATGAGGCGGTTGTCACGAAAGAAGAATTTAGGCGGGTGCAGGGGATGGTGAGCGTGCAGAAGCCAGCGGCGGGGAAGCGGAAGATGCGCTATGCCTGCGGGGTGTGCGGGAAGCGGCTGACCAGGCGGAACGGGACGGACCTTTACTGTAACCGGGGGTATATGGTGAAGGGGTGTGAGTGCAGGCAGGTGGTGATGAAGGAGCCGGAGGCGGACGCGGTGGTGCTGGGGGAGCTGAAGCGGAAGCTGCGGCGGGTGCTGGACGAGGAAGAGATGAGGCTGGAGCAGCGGGAGGATGCCCTGGATGTGGGGAGCCGGGTGGAGAGCCTGGGGAGTGCGCTGGAGGCGGTGAAGAAGGCGAAGCGGAGGCTGTTTGAGAAGCTGGCGGACAGGGAGATTGAGCGGGAGGAGTTTTTGGAGAGGAAGAAAGGGTATGATGCGGAGATCGAGCGGATGGAGCGGGAGGTCTCGGATGCGGAGCTGGCGGAGAGGATTGCCAGGGAGGCGAGGGAACGGGCGGATGTGGCGCGGTCGTTCCTGGATGTGGGGGAGATGTCGGAGGAGATCTGGGAGAGGTTCGTGGCGGGGGCACGGGTGTTCCCGGATGGGAGGATTGAGGTGGAGTGGAATTTTGGGGATGAAATGGAGTGAGGAGTGCGGCGCCTGGACGGGGAGGTCTGGGGGCCGTAAATTTTTTTGAAAAATTTGTTAGTGTATAGTTGACAGAATCGGGCGGGTCCGGCAGCGGCAAGACCCGGTTCTTTGTCAAACCGTCGCTCATGCAATGTACGTCAAAAGATTTTCCGACTTCGTATATTGTCACAGACCCGAACGTGATAGTGTTATAAGGAACTAAAAAGCGTTACATCATAACAGAACGGGGGTTATATAATGAGCAAACAATTAAACAGTATCAAGATTACCGCCCTGTATGAAAGGCTCTCCCGCGACGACGAATTACAGGGCGAATCCAACAGTATCACGAACCAGAAACATTTCTTAGAGGACTACGCAAGGAAGAACGGCTTTGTCAATATACGCCACTTCACCGACGACGGAGTGAGTGGGACGACATTCGACCGGGAAGGTTTCCAGTCCATGATTGCCGAAGTGGAAGCCGGGAACGTGGCGGTCATTATCGTAAAAGATATGAGCCGGTTCGGGCGCGACTATCTGAAAGTAGGGTTCTATACCGAAGTCATGTTTAAAGAAAAAGGCGTCCGGTTCATAGCAATCAACAACGGCATAGACAGCAGCAACCAGCAGGACAGCGATTTCACGCCGTTTTTGAACATTATGAATGAATGGTATGCACGCGATTCCAGCCGCAAGATACAGGCTATCTTTAAAGCCCGTATGCAGGAAGGAAAGCGGGTTTCTCCCAGTGTCCCCTACGGCTACCGGCGCGACCCGGACGACAAGCAGCATTTGATTATCGACCCGGAACCGGCGGCAGTTGTCCGGCGCATTTTCAAGTTGGTTCTGGAAGGGAATGGAGTCAATCGGATTGCCGATATTCTGTACGCTGACAAGATATTGATTCCCTCGGCATATGCTGAAAAATACTATCCTGAAAACCAGCATAGCAAGAGTTTCCACGACCCTATCCGCTGGACAAACCAAACAATCATTCATATCTTGGAAAAGCGGGAATATATGGGGCATACGGTATTGGGTAAAACTATCAGTGAATCCTATAAAACCAAAAAGCGCCGGAAAGCTACAGAGGACGAATTGATGATATTTGAGAACACCCACGAAGCAATCATTGACGAAGAAACATGGAATAATGTACAACGCCTGATAGAAACAAAACGCCGACCGAAAAAGAATGGCGCTCCCCCTTGCCGTTTAAGCGGATTACTCTATTGCGCGGACTGTGGCTCGAAGTTGTCACACCGGTATAATTCCAGAAACAAATATGACGCTGACAATTCTTATGGCTGCTCCAGCTACCGGCAGTATACCCGGAACTGTACCATGCACTATATCCGGGTATCTGTAGTAGAAAAATTGATTTTGGAAACTATCCGGGAAGTCAGCGCCTATGCCCTCTCAAACGAAAAGGAGTTTGTCAAGAAGGTACGGGAAGCGTCAGACGTTCAGCAGGAAGCCACTATGAAAGAATACCGCCGAAGATTGGGAAAGGCAAAGCGGCGGCATGAAGAACTGGACGACCTGGTGAAAAAGCTATATGAATCTTTTGCTACCGGGAAGATTCCAGAAAAGCACTTTGACCGTCTGCTATCCGGGTATGACAACGAACAGACCGCACTTGAAGCAGAAATGCAGGAATTACAGACCGGGCTTGACCGTTACGGCGCGGACGGTGTGAGGGCTGACCGGTTCCTTGAATTGGTGAAAAGGTACACGGATTTTTCAGAACTTACCACTCCTATGTTGAATGAATTTATAGAAAAAGTAGTTGTCCATGAAGCGGACAAATCAACCGGGGACAGGGTGCAAAAGGTAGACATATATCTAAACTTTATCGGGGCATTTACTGTACCAAAAATGGAAGATGCCCTGACCGCCGAACAGGAAGCAAGGGAACAAAGGAAGCTGCAAGCCCGTAACAGGGAACGCGAACAAAACCGGCTGCGTATGCAACGGTACAGGGCGCGACAGAAGGAACTGGCAGCAGCGGCAAATTAGCATAAGGGGAACCAGAAAGAGGACGCAAGGCAGAAAGCAGCGTCCTCTTTTATGCGCCACGCCAACGGCGGGCGTAAACCCTCGGAGAGCCCACGCCGGCACTTTGCAACGCGAAGCGGTGAAAGTGTCAGAGTGGGTCATATACTTGATAAAAGTATATGAAAATATCCTCGGCAATCGAAACAGTTACCCTTCTATGAAAGAAATATAGCTTGCATATTGACTTAATGGCTGACATCAATTATACTATTATTGTCAGCCAACAATCTTACAAGGGGGTGATGTTATTACTAAGAAAGTTGGACGACCTTATTCTGAAAATCCAAAAGAAATACGGCTTACAGTTCGCTTGGATAAAAAACATAATGATATTCTTGAACGATATTCAAACGAAAATGGCATTACAAAAAATGAATCTGTAAGGCGGGGAATTGAAAAATTGGAGGATAAGGAAACGGAATAAGTAAGAAGTGGCGTTACCCTCTCACAAGCAGCCGCCACTTCCCACATTGCAACTACCACAAGGGCAGACCGCGTAAATATTATACACTGCACGGAACCGTCTTGCAAGTAGTTGTTAAATCCATAAGGAAAGGACGGAAACGAATGGGAAAAATTTTAGAGGCAATCGCAACAGACCACCTTTGCGTTGAGCCAGTGATTTATGAAGGGGATTCCAAATTTAACCGGGCAAGAAACCGGTACTGCACCCTCGGAGAAAAGCTGATGGCGAAACTCAATGAGGAAGAACGAAAAATGCTGGATGACTACAGCGCGGCACAAAACGAAGAAAGCGTTCTCTATGGGATTGACCGTTTTGTTAAAGGCTTCCGGTTAGGGGTACTTATGATGATTGAGGTCATTTCTGATGAAGATGATTTAATTCTCCATGAGGGGGAAAGCGTATGAGCATTTTAGAACGCCTTTACGATGGGAAAGTCTACCCCTGTGAAGAAATCCTTCCACAAAACTACGCGGAGTACCGCGCTATTTCTGGACAAGTGGGAAATGATTATGAATACCTCCTAAACGAATTATCACCAGAACAGCTTAAACGGTTTGAGGAAATGGATAAAGGAAGGACAAAGCTTTCCACTATACAAGCCTACGCCAACTTTGAGTACGGTTTCAAGTTGGGTGCAATGCTGATGAATGAAGTTTTCAGCAATCATCAAGAAGTAAAAGAATAGACAGCCAGACAGAAGAAACGGTGCGCCTGACCGTGCCGCTTCTCCTATCCAACCGGTCAAGGTACGGGTCGTATTTCCGCCGCCCTGCTCTGGAAATCTCCACCCTTTCCCCCTTGACCGTCTGGATTTTTGCCGTGCTATGGCTGCGCCGAAAACGGGGAACAGGAAAAAGAACTGTTTCCCGTTTTTCGTCCCAACCATTGTACGGCAAAACCGGCTCCGCTGGTGTACTGGCGGCGGGAGTTTTCCTGC
>CAJTHM010000055.1 GCA_910576125.1 Lachnospiraceae bacterium
AGCATAATCGGAAAGATGTCAAGGCTGAAGAAACTGGCTATCTCTGCCATGCCTGTGAAGGATTTTTCCTTTTTGACCACCTGTACAGCCCTGGAGAGCCTGGAGATTTCAGCCTGCGGCATAATCGACTGCGCTTTCCTGGGGAATCTGTATAGCCTAAAGAGCCTGAGCCTGCTCAACTGCTCCGGGCTGGAGCATATGGAGGAAATCCTGAAGCTTTTCCGCCTGGAAAGGCTTTCCCTGGAGGGCAGCCAGATTTCCGATATTTCCCATGTAGACTGCTTTCTGAACTGCAGAATCAAAGAAGTCCGTCTGCCGGAGCATATCCTGAAAGCAAAGCAGGCAGAGATGGAAAAGCAGGCTGCAGCCGACGCAAAGAAAGCGGCTGCCAGGGCAAAGAGGACGAAGAGAAAGTCCGGCCCGGCTGTGCCCTTTCAACCGGCTGAGCGGAAACAGGACCAGTATCCTTACACGCTGCATGATTTCAACTCCTCGCTGTGGGAAAGCTACAGAGGGGCATACGGAAATATAGAAGACTATATTGTAATCCTGATGGGCGAGAGGGACAAGGCCCCGGAAACCTTTAAGCTGCGCCGCCTGGAAAACGTTCCGAAAACGAATTATGAACTTGCCTTTGACAACCTCTGCGAGAACCTGTGGCACCAGATGAGTTTTTACCCGGCTACCTGGCTGGCGCTGCCGTATCTGGCCAGGCTTATGGAGGGCTGGGAAAGGGAGAAAAATCTGGAATGGATGTTCAAGGGCATCATGGCGGCAGGAAGCTTTCTTGCCACGGACGTATACGGAGACAGGCCGGGCGAGGAAGACATTTATGAGAGCTACCGGAACGCAGGCCTGCAGATTCGCGCCATGGCCATCGATTTCCTGGCAGGGAACCTGGATTATGTCCGGGAGAAGGAAGTCCAATGGAGACGGGAGTTTGCCATTGCCGTCGCAGCGATTCTGGGAGAGCAGAAGCTTGCCTATATGCTTTCCCTTTCCGGTTTTATTTCTTACTATATTGTCTGCCCTGAATGCGAAAACTGCGATGAGGAGATAGAAGTAGGCTACTTTGAGCTCTCGGAGCGGATGAAAAAGGCAAAGGCGCCTTCCGGGAAGTGGGACGGCAGAAGCCTGGAGGATGCAAGGCTGTGGCTGCCCAATCTGTTGAACCTCCTGGAAGACGAGGAGGGAGAAGAGCTCCTGGCCGATTATTTCGGCACCTATGTATGCCCGGAATGCGGGAAGAAGACGCCTGTGCTGACAGGGATGGAAGGGTATTATTTTGGAGAGTAGCTGTAGGAACGAGGACGGAAATGTCCGGCAGTGAAAAAGACATTATTCTTTCCAATAGCATGGCAGATATGATGGGAAGCATGGTCAAAATTTCCGGCGATTTGGGACAGATATCAGGAGACAGTGCAATCAGGAGTAATGTAAATGGTTTGGGAAATAATCTCTATTTTGGGCTTATAACAAAAAATAAGAATGGAGAAGAAAATGTGTATCAATTACAAATGTCTCTGACAGAAACAGAAAATGCCGTTGGAGGGATAGATGAAACTAGAAAAAAGTAAATTGTACGAAATGGTTAGAGCTACCGGGTATATTGAAACTCTTAATTTGAGCAGATCCATGGAAGAAAAAAGCGCGAAAGAGTATAATATAACATTGGTATTAAGCGCATGTCCTTATGAGAAAGACGACTTAAGAGTGGAGCTAAAATTTAATGAGGTTACGGACTTTAAAATAGGTAATATAAACAACTTTTATAAAATTTTTATTGAGGTAAGTGATATGTCAGATTGTCAATTAGAGGGTATAAGATATATTGCTGAGGATGTAGAGCATGGTACCATTTTTGTTCAGTGCAATGAAATACAATATAAATATATAAAAATTTAGAATAGCTGCGGGCAATACCCGGACGCTTTATCAGGCTATGGATGGGCAGGCTGTTGGGCTGTATGACAGCGAAGAATGTACTTTCTGGTTCGTGACAAAGGATGAGGCGGCACAGGAGGGGCTGGAAGCATTATTTGACATTGAAAGCGAGAAGTGACGGTTTATGGATAATTGTGTTTCTGTTAAAAATAGTATATGATTGAGGTGAATATGGTATCTGGGAAAAATAAGCGCAAAATAGTATATGAGGGAACAAGTTATTATTGGTATGTGAGAGTCGATGAGCATGGTCAAGAGTGCATATTATATCTGATGATAAAAAGGTGCATTTAGAATATCGTTTCTCAGATACTGAAGTGCCTGTTACACCACAGAATATTAGAAACCATTTGAAAGAATACCATGCCAATATCTCATAGGAAACACTTTTCTGAAAAGGGAGGGCCGGACAGGAGGCTGGATATGGGAGAACTCAAGTTTGCGGCGAAGATGCCCCGGACAGTTGCGCGCAGCATTTTATACTGCTTAACAGTTGAAATTTCTGAGTAACCTGACTACATAACGCCAGTTACATACGATTGACCAATGCAGTATGGTAAATTCTGGCATTATGTAGTATAACAGATTTTATAAAGAATCATGTGGACAGGGAAAAACGGAAGAAGTACGGACTGATGTGTAATTCCTTTAAACGAAAGCCCAGATGCATTCCTAAGGACAGGATTCAGGATATCCCCATGCTGTAAGACGACAGGGTGTTTTTCTATGATGAGAGGGGCAGGTCCCTCTATGCCGCAAAGATGGCAGACGCTGTTGCCTATATCTCGGAGCTTGAACCATGGGAGCAGGTGGACGCATGCGTCTTTCCCAGAGAGAGGGAATGGGTTCTTAATTTTGCTGTGACAATTTTGAGTCCGCTGAAGCGGACATGGGAGATTAGAATGAAAAATTTTGATAATAAAAAGAAAAAGGTGTGGCGGCTGCTGCCGTTGGGTTTGTGTTTTCTTGCCACGGCATGTGGAACGAAAGCGGATACGGATATAAAAACAGAAATGGGAGAAACGGCAGGGACAAGCCGGGAAGCGGATTCACCTGCAGCGCAAAAGGATGTGGCAGACGCGGCGGATACGGGAAGCAGGCAGGGCGGTACGGATATTATCATGGTCTATACGACGGAGAAGCTGGAGGATTCAGAAGAAGAAATCCCTGCTTTATACACAGATGACCTGTCGCTGCTTGACCATATGGAGCAGGAAGGCAGTGGTTACGCATACCGGGACGGGATGGTATATTACCGGCAGTACCATATAGATTCTTTTGAAGACGGGGCGCTGTGGGCGGACTATGCGCCGACGGCAGGCACGGATAAGGAGATTGTGTGTATCGATGCGGACGGGAAACAGACCGTGCTTTTTTCTGATCAAGGGTATGGAAGTATCTGCCTGGTTGGGGAACGGTTCTATATGACAGAGGCGGTTATGAAACAAAGCGAAAGCGGCGAACGTGTTTATTCCAATATATATTCGGTGGATATGCAGGGGCAAAACCGGATGGAACATGGATTTGGGGAGATTTATGCTGTCGATGTGGACAGGGGTATCCTGATTCTGAAGCAGCAACCGGAAAATACATGGAAAGGAACGTATGCGGCTTTGGACTGCGGGAGCGGCGAGATAGTGCCGCTGGCCTTTGATGCCTGTGAATATCAGACTTTTTGGGACTACCATGACGGGTGGTGCTATTTCGATGTGCATAAGGAAGGTGAAAGCGGTATCTGCCGGGTAGCCGCCATATCGTTAGATGGGGAACAGAAAGAAATTCTGGCATTGACGTCGAATAATGAGACGGAGGAGACTCCAGGCTATACGGAAGAAATCTGCCAGATAGGAACGGACGGGGACAGGATATATATCGTTTATGGAGGGTATGCCGGAACTGGTCACTTTTATCAGGGCGGGCGGATTATTACGACGAAATTGGACGGGTCGGATTATCGGGCGATGGAGTGCGAGGCCGATTCCTTTTATGTCTGCCATGACGGGGGCAGGACGCTGGTGTATGTTCCGCGATTGGTATATGTTCCGGATAATGAAAGCGGGTACGAGGCGACTGTGTGGGATGTGGAAGAAAATCGTGTCTTTCCATCCGATTTCCCGCAGCGGCTGATTTGGGGACAGAAGAGGCATGAGGAAATGCCTTACCGGGAATATATGCCTCCCAGGCCTTTGTGCATAGTGGGAGACGAGGAGAGGAATTTCTATGCCTTGCCGGACGATTCCGGAAAGATTGTGCCGGTCGCGATGGGGGTTGAAAAAAAGGTTGCGATGAGGGGTGGCGGAGAGGTGGACTATATCGATTACAAAAATTTCTATTATGCGGACGGATTCTTGTATTTCGATGTGGAATTCAATATTTATAATGCGGAATATGCTATTGGATGGCGTGACGGGTATGACAGACTGCAGACGGATGTATACCGTTTGAACCTGGAGACGGATGCCATAGAGTTGTTGTATTCGTATTGATGGAACGGATTGTTCCACTGTGACGAAACCCCTTGCCAAAGCAGCATTTTCTATACGCTGCCTGGCAAGGGGAATGACGTGGATTATTTCTGATTTTTTTCAAGGCACTCATTGATAATCAGCTTTTGCACTCTGTCCTTAAAGGTTTTGTCAGTGTCTTTACTGAAATGTACCTTGACGGTGTAAGTGGTGTTCCCCAACTTTCGCTTGAAGCTGTGGGGCTGTTGCCCATTTTTGGTTTCTGTCATACTCTCTGCTCCTTTACATAAAAATAGAGCGCATAGACTGGTTTCTATACGCTCTGACGCTGTGTTGTATTACTTATTCAGTTGTGATTGTGGTAATGGTTGTTTCGACAAACTGGAAGTTATCAATGTAACGGTAAAACTATTTTTCCAGAAAGTATGCAGTAAGTTAATATCACTCCTAAAATGATAAGTACAATGGCACCTACACCAGTAATAATATGAAGTCCTTGTTCTTTCGGCATTTTCTTTGTTTTTAGCAGAAGCAAAATCCCACATATTATAAAAAGTATCGCTATCGAAATAAACATTCTTAATCCTCCTAGGCGATTTGAGCATTTAACAGAATACCACAATCACACCCATATTTCTATTGAATTTTCATTAAATTTCTTCCTCCCTCCGCTTAGTCTTGCTTTGTTGTCTGTTATGCTGTCGGCTCTCATTCTGAAGCTCTCTCTCAAGGCTCTTCTTGTTATAGCCGATTACCTCAGCATAAGCTAATTCTGTGGCGGTCTTGGTCTGCTCCTTGCCGATACTGTTTTGAGTGACTGGCTCTCCTTATAGGTGGCTTGGATTGGCGCATATTTCTGTTCCCTGTCCGCTGTGAATTTCGCAAGGCTCTCAAAGCTGTCTATCTTCCTTGTCGTGATGAATTTCTCCGCACAGTATCATTTTACCTCAAAAACACACACAATTCCATTCAATTTTGCTAAATCTTTCATTTGACTTATTCCGTCTAATCATCATCTGCCTTACCTGTTCCCTCTATTCTTTGCTGACTGTCCTTGGCTTACGGTATCTGGCATATGCTTTGGGAAAGGAATATCTTTTAGATACTTCGTCCTGCCCCATCAGCTTGTATGTATCGGGGAAGTTGGCAACAAGCGTGTCAAGTTTCCTCATGACTGCCTTATCCTTTGTGTAGACAGTGGCGGTCTGTTCTCCTGCATTGTAATTGACAATCGTTTCCTGCTCGTATCGTGAAATTTTCATAATGCCATATCCACCTTTCCTTTGCTGTGGGTTCTATGCTGTTTTCCCCCGGCAACTGTCGGCTGTTTTGCCTTAGCGCTTTTTCTCGCACAGGGCGAAGGCTTCGCTTTTCGTGGTTTTGTGATAGCAGAAGTATGCCATAATCACATATTCCGTATCTCCCGCGTCAAAGGTGAAGCTATAACAGCATAAGTTTCCGAGCCCTGTCCAGCTTTCCAATCAGACCGATTAAAAGAATTCGTAAAATGTCTATTGTTGATACGATTAGCGCACAATAATATTTGGCAGGTGGTTTCAGATAAAAAGGAGGCATCTTGACATATTGGAGGAAATTATATACAATAATCCTGGATACCAAGAAACCAAGAATATTATTTCTTTGAATTGCATACGATAAGGAGGGTATAAAGATGTCGGCAACGATGGTGAAAGGTAGTGCTCCTATGGAAATGAAAAAGGTAAGCATCTCCGCGAAGCGTCAGATAACAATCCCTCAGAAATTTTTCGCTATGTTGGGTTTTGAGACAGAAGCGGAGTGTATGGTGCGTGGGAATGAGCTGGTCATTCGTCCGGCGAAAACAAATACAGGGGGAGAATTTGCCGAGCAGGTACTGGCAGATCTCATTGGGCAGGGATATAGTGGAAATGACCTGCTTGAGAATTTTAAAAAGGCGCAGCGTCAGGTGCGTCCGGCTGTGGAAGCGATGATTTTGGAAGCAGAAAGAGTTGCTGCTTCAGAATCTGAATATGCGTCTTACGAGGATGTTTTTGGCGGGAAGGAGGAAGAATGACAGAGGTACGTTTCCTTCCGCCTGCGGCGAAGTACATAAAGAAGTTGAAAGATAAAAAGCTGAAATTGCTATATCAAGAGGCAGTCCGCAAAATACGGGCAGATTATACGATTGGTGAAGCAAAAACTGGGGATTTATCTGGTGTATATGGATACGATATTTATTATAATAAGACCAATTATGAGCTTGCATATACAGTAGAGTATCAGGAGGATGAGATTATTGTTGTTATCATGGCTGGGACAAGGGAAAATTTTTACAATCAGTTGAAGCAGTATATGAGAAAATCGTAAATAGAGACACCGCTCCACCCTCTAACGCTGTTGGGCTGTATGACAGTGAAGAATGTGCTTTCTGGTTCGTGACAAAGGATGAGGCGGCACAGGAGGGGCTGGAAGCATTATTTGATATTGAAAGCGAGAAGTGACGGTTTATGGATAATTGTGTTTCTGTTAAAAACAGTGGGAACATTTTTCTGAACAGGGAATTTCATTTTTGGGAATATTAGGCTCTGGGACGGGCATCTGCCCTTTTTCCTGTCCCTGGAGGGCGGTTATGCTTATTATGCGTTCTCTTTGGAAGATGGTTCTGTAGTCCATGGCGATGGTCGCTCCATCGGTACTCCTCCCAGCGACAAGTCGTCGCCTTTAAGAAAACAAGAATCTGCTTATTGCCCACATGGGTGCCACGGAAATTTAAATCCGCTAGAGCCGTGACATCTGCGGCTGCGGCGGTATTGCTGGTTCTGTGTCCGTTGACAGGGTGCGGCAGGGAGCGGATGGAGACCCGCAGGGAGATTGAGCGTATCCAAGAAGCCGCGGAGAGCGTGGCAGAGGACAGGGCGGCTGCGCATATCTTTGCCCCCAGTGTGAATCCCCGCTTTGCGCAACAGGCTGCAGATTCGCTGTTCATTTCATATAGCTTATTTTACCAGAGTATGCTATCCTATAACTGATAGACTGTTCCCCAATATTTTATAGAAGAGAGAACTTTGCCATGGCAAAAACATTACCCGCAAGAGACCAGGTGGCCCCGGAGGACACCTGGGATTTAAGCAAGATGTACGCTGACCGGGAAAGCTGGGAAGCGGACTTAGGTCAGGCCCGGGAGATGGGCAAAAAGCTGGCGGATCAGGAAGGACATGTATGCGAAAGCGCCCAGAGCCTCCTTGACACCCTGCGCCAGCAGACGGCCCTGTACCGCAAACTGCACCATCTGGGCGTGTACGTATCCTGCCTCAGCGACCAGGATACAGGAAACGACACCCACCAGGAGATGAACCAGCGCTTCGGCAGCATCACAGCCGGCATTGGGAGCGACATCTCCTTCATCACCCCCGAGATTCTGGAGCTGGAGGCCGCCCGGCTGGAGGACTACTACCGGCAATGCCCCGAGCTGGAGGAGTATCGGATCGATTTGGAGGATACCCTGCGCCTGAAGCCCCATATTTTGTCCAAGGAGATGGAAAAACTGCTGGCCGACGCCTCCGAGATCTGCAGCAATCCTGACCAGACCTACGCCATCTTCAACAACGCGGACCTGACGTTTCCCGAAGTGGAAGATGAAAACGGCGAGATGGTGCAGATCAGCCAGGGGCGCTTCGTGCCTTTGGAGGAATCGGCAGACCGCCGGGTTCGCAGGGAGACCTTTGAAAAGTTCTACAGCGTCTACAAACAGTATTCCCACACTCTGGCCAGCATCTACAGCGGCCATGTCAAGCAGCTGATTTTCAACGCCAGGGCCCGCCATTATGAAAATACCCTGGAGGCGGCCGTGAACGGAGTGAACGTCTCCTCCCAGGTGTACCGGAACCTGATTGAAACCGTCAATCAGAACCTGGACAAGATGCACCGATATGTGCGTCTGCGCAAACGTCTGCTGGGTGTGGACGAACTGCATATGTACGACATCTACACCCCCATTATCGCCGGCGTTTCCAAGGAGATTCCTTTCGCCGAAGCCAAAGAGACGGTCCTGAAGGCCCTGGCTCCCCTGGGAGAGGACTACCTGCAGGTAGTCCGGGAGGGCTTCGCCAACCGCTGGATTGACGTGTACGAGAATAAAGGCAAGCGCAGCGGCGCCTACTCCACCGGATCCTATGACAGCTATCCCTATATCCTGTTGAACTATACAGGCAATATGGACAATCTGTTCACCCTGATCCATGAACTGGGCCACTCCATGCACACCTGGCACTCCAACCATGGCCAGCCGCCCATGTACGCCGGTTACCGGATCTTCGTGGCGGAAGTGGCTTCCACCTGCAACGAGATCCTGCTGATGGAATATCTGCTGGCCCACACCATGGACAAGAAGGAACGGGCTTTCCTGCTGAATCATTATCTGGACAGCTTCAAGGGGACCGTGTACCGCCAGACCATGTTCGCGGAATATGAGATGATTACCAACCGGATGGCCGAGGAGGGGCAGAGCCTGACGGCAGAAGCCCTGACGAAGGTCTATTATGACCTGAACAGCAAGTATTATGGGCCGGATATGGTGTCCGATCCGGAGATTGGCGTGGAATGGGCGAGAATCCCTCATTTCTACTACAATTTCTATGTGTACCAGTACGCCACCTCCTTCTCGGCTGCCGTGGCTGTGGCCCACAACATTCTGAAAGAGGGCGCGCCTGCCGTAGAGCGCTACAAGAAGTTCCTTTCCGGCGGCAGCTCCATGCCCCCGGTGGAGCTGCTGAAAATCGCCGGCGTGGACCTGACCAGCGCCCAGCCTATCCAGGACGCGCTGGATGTATTCGGACAGGTGATAGAGGAATTGGAAGAACTGACGAAATAGCGATAGATTGTGTTATCCTGACCCGACAACTTTCCGCGGTTGTCGGGTCAAATTTATCGTTGCGCTTTTGGCGGCGGCAAGGAAGGCGCTGCTGCCGGTGTAGGAATCCATCGAGACAGAGGAGCGGGAGGATATCTATGCCGCCATGCAGAGACTTTATGAAGAGTGTATCCTGCACGAATTTTGCCGCGTTCAGCAGGGAATCGCTGAACCGGTTTTGCGGGAATAAGGAGTTCGCGAGCCATATCCTTACCCTGGCCCGGTGGCCATATACGCTGACGGAGGATAAGGTGGCCGCCTGGGAGACATGT
>CAJTHM010000056.1 GCA_910576125.1 Lachnospiraceae bacterium
CAGGCGGCTATCAATAATTGATGCCATAGGAATTTGAGTACGATTTGGCGAAAGTATAAAGAAATGGCTTGAAATCAAGGGATTTTGAGCGTAGAGGGGTTCACCGGAGCGGCTGGTGGGCTCCTCTTTTTTGCGTTTTGGGATAGGGCTGTGAATATGGCGATAAGGAAATATCGGATACAATTTGGCGAAACCCCGGACTTTTGCCAAAAAGTATGGTTTTGCCAAATTGTATAGGGTTTTGCCAAATAGTATAAGGGTTTCGCTAAATTGTCTGAAAATGCTGTTGAAATTTGGCAGATAAAGTGCTAACCGCCGCTATGGGAAATCGCCCCATATGCGGCGTTCTGTCATTTTCCCCCACACTGGATTATTAACTTGGCAGTTGGGGAGGTCAGAGGTAATAGGCGGATGGCCTTATCGGATGAAAGGCGAAAAATATTAGACCAAAAAAATGAAAAATCTGCGATTCACGTAGCCAGATTAACCATTCACGAAGTAGGCGTTAGAAATTCCCCTATTTTTTCCGATAAGTTAGTTGAAGACTGGAGGTGGCGGACACGGTAAAAATTGCAGTATGTGATGATGAAAAAAATATAAGGGGCTACCTTGTTTCACTCATCAAAAAGCAGGGTACAGAATGCAGCATTACGGAATATGCCTCTGCTGACGAGTATCTGGCGGATGGGAAAGAACACGATCTGGTGTTCTTGGATATAGAGATGGGAGACTCCGGCACGGAGCTGGACGGTATGGGGCTGGCAAGGCATATCCGGGGCATGGATGCACGCAGGCAGCCAATCATCATATTTGTCACGGGCTATGAAAAATATGTCTATGACGCCTTTGACGTAGGGGCGTTCCAGTATCTGGTGAAGCCCGTGGATGAACAGAAGTTTTCGGGGGTGTTTGGCCGGGCAGTGGGGCAGATTTTATCCGAAGCAGAACAGGGAAAGAAAAAACTTGTGATCCAGTATGGCGGCGAGGGAAAAGCCATACCGCTGAATGATATTTATTACATGGAGAGCCGGAACCATAATATCGTCCTGTACCTGAAAAGCGGAAATATAGAGTATTATGCAAAAATCGGTGACCTGGAGGAAGAACTGGCGGGGCAGTTTTACCGCATCCACCGGGGCTATCTTATCAACCTTTTCCATGTGGAAGGCTACGATAAGACAGAGGTAAGGATGGCGAATGGGGATAAACTCCTGCTTTCAAGGTATAAGTATGACGGCTTTGTGCAGGCATATATGGATTACATTTCGGAGGAAAGCCTATGAGCCAGTCAGGATTTGAAATGGCCAATAACATATTGGATATGTGGAAGATAATCATACAAGCCATAATGTTCCTTGTTTTGTGGGCGACAGCTTTCAATGTAAAGAAGGGGAAAAGGGATGGCATTGCGGCAGTCATATTCATGCTTGCAAATATGGGATTATGGTTTCTGCCATGTGCATCATGGGTCAGGTATGCCGTTTTAGCTTTGGCAATATTGGGATATGGGGCAGTGAATTATAAAAAACAGATTGGCAAAGCGGTCTTCGTGATACTTGGCTTTTATAACCTCCACTGCCTGAGCTTTCTGATAGCAAATAGCATTTATATAAAAATAACAGACATGATGATGAAGGATTTGGATGCTTTATCGGGGAATTATCAACAGCAGGTGTACCATTGCATAGCAGTCGGGATGGCTTTATCTGTTTTCCTTTATACGGCATTATTTGTGGCGATGACGGTCATTCTGCGCAGTATCATCAAAGGGACGGGCATAATGGCATGGCAGGACGTATTCCTGCTTTCCGTGTTGAATTTTGTGGGAAGCCTGATTGCAGGTGTGGTAAGCGGCCTGTTGATTGTAAATATAGGAAGCGGTGCGTTTATCCTGTTTGATGAAAAGCCGGATCTGCTATGGAAGGTTCCCATGATAGCAGTCTTCATATTTGCAGGGGAAGCCGCACTGATCTATTTCTGGCAGAGATACCGTATTCTGCTTGATGAAAGGCAGAAGCATTTTGTGGAGGAACAGCAGGTCAAAGCCATGAAAAAGCGGCTGGAGGAAGCAGAGAATTTTTACGGCAGTATCCGGAAGGTGCGCCATGAGATGAAGAACCACATGGCGAACATCAAGGGGCTGGCAGGAGCCGGGGAGTACGGGGAGATTGAGGATTATGTCCGGCGGATGGATGAGACCATGCAGGAGCTGGAGTATAAATATGTGACGGGAAATGCGGTGACGGATGTCATCATCAATGACAAATGCCGCAGGGCGGAGAAAGCGGGCATCCGGTTTGAAGCTGATTTCCGGTACGGCGGGGAAATCCCGGTATTTGACATGGGGATCATACTGAACAACCTTCTGGATAATGCCATAGAAGCCTGTGAGAAACTGGAGCCGGGAAAGGGATTCATAAGCCTTGTCCTGAAACGGAAGAAACAGTTTTTACTGCTGGATGTGGAGAACAGCTTTGACGGGGCTGTGCCTGTGCAGGTGCGTGGCGGCTCGGCACCGCCTACAACGAAACAGAGTACCCTGCCCGGAATCATCACGGAGCATGGAATCGGGCTTTCCAATGTGAGGGAGATGGCAGAGCGGTATTTTGGTGGTGTAAACATAAAAGTGAAAGGGGATGTATTCCATGTGACGGTCATGCTGCAGCAGGGGGAGGTGGAAGCGGAAAAGAATAAGTAACAGGATGCTTTTAACTGAAAACAAAAAATGGAGGATTAGAAAATGGCAATCAGCGGAGTAGGACAGAATTATTATCAGAACAATGTGGCAACAACGAAAAACACAAAAAATGTGAATGGCACGGAGAAATTTGCATTGGAGAAAACAGGCGAGACAAAGGAATTATCGGAAGCGGAAGAAATGGAATTATTCAAGAAGGAATTCTATGAAGACCTTTCCAAGATAACAATACATAAGACATTAAACAATGTTGCTATCAATATTTCAGAAGCAGGGTTTAAGGCTATGAAAGATGACCCGGAATACAGGGAAAAAATCCTTTCATTGCTCAAAAGGGATTTGGGGAGTTCGCTGGCGCCAAGAAACTGTTCTGGAGTGTTTACAGTTGGCGCAACAATAAAAGAATATCGGGGCGATTCGTGGCCTGTCGGTTATGATTCGGAATTTTATGCCCGTTCTGGGAACAGTTTTTTTAAGAAGACAAGTGAAAAGAAAGACAGGCAGAAGGAGATTCTGGAGGAATATCTGGAAAAGAGGGCGCAGACGAAAAAACAGCAGCAGGAAATATTGAATGAAAAGATTGCAAAGGCGGAGCAGGAGAGAAGCAGGCTGTCGCAGTCATGGAGCAGTGAGAGGCAGATGGCAGAAGCGGCAAATACTTATGACGCCAATGTTATGACGGAAACTGCCACGGGCAGTGCTTCCCTGCTTGGCTGATGAAGGGCATTATGCCCGGACTTACCATAAGGGGGCATGGGCGGCTCCGAATGACAGAAGGGCCACCATTCAAAAATTTTTAAGGAGGATGATTATTATGGCAATTTCAGGAGTAACGGATTACACAAACACTTATGCGGGGTACACAAATTCCGCAAAAAAGGCAGAGGAAAGTGTAAAAACAAGTACGGTGGAGCTGAAAACTCCAACCGGCGGAACCAAAACGGAGCAGATCAAGACGGGTTATAGCAATGTGAATGATTATTCCAAATATTTGCAGGGCAAGTACAGCTATATGAATACGGGGACTACCTCAATGCAGGGTGTTCCGACAACAGTATCTGTATCGGGAGCATTCTTAAAGAAGTGTATGAATGACCCGGAGAAAGCTAAATATTTGGAGGAAAATCTGGCGGCTATTCCCGATAGCGTTAAATCGCTTTGTAACTCTGTGAAAATGGCACCGGGTAGTCCTGTAGTGACCTATGCCACTTATAAGATAGATGATAATGGTAATATCTCCATGATGAGCGGCAGTACAAACGATCCGGATGGGAAAATAGCCAGAGAGAACGCTGAGAGGAAAGCAAAAGAAAAGAAAGAGCAGGAAGAAAAAGCGGCTAAAAGGCGGGAGGAGAAAAAGGCAGAGGAAGAAAAGGCCGCGGAAAGACGGGCAGAAAGGAAAGCGGCGAATGAAGCAGCGGCAGATACAGACGGATATACCGTAAGCGCCACAGGCACGGATATAAAAGCTGTTACGCAGAAAGTTATAGCAGCATCTTTGGGTATGTCTACGCCCGCAGGAGCAGGTTTTGATATAAAGGCGTAAATAATCCTTACATCCGATTCCGCAGAGGCGCATAAACCCTTGCCCCTGCGGAATGCCCGGACTTACCATAAGGGGGCATGGGCGGCTCCGAATGACAGAGGGGTCGCCATTCAAAATTTTTTAAGGAGGATGATTATTATGGCAATGGAGATTACAAACAATTACAGTAGTTACGTAGCAAGCTACACCGACACTACGAAGAAGACAGACAGCAAGGCGGCATCGGAGGTAAAGACAAACACATCAACAAACAGCAAGGATAAGGTGCAGGCATATTACGAGAAATTGTGCAAGAAGTTCCCTAACATTACTTTTAATACAGGTAGTGGTCTTATGAGCGGAAATGAAAATAAAGTGGTAATAAATCTTTCCAGCGAATGTTTAAAGAAAATGGCAAATGATCCAGAATTTGCTAAGAAAGTAGAGTTTAATTTAACTGGTGCAGTTCCAGGACAAAATAGAATGTTTGCACAAGCCAAAGCTGATAATGCAGTGATACATGGTGTTACAACTGTAATAGATGCCGATGGGAATGCTTCCGTTACTTGTGGTGGTATGACAAGAACAAGTGGTTCAAAACAAAATTCAACTACACTGAATACGGAAAAGAAGCAAAAAGAAAGATTAGAGAAAAAGCGAGAGGAAAGAAAAATTTTAGAAGAAAAGGCGACTAAGAGACAGGCGGAAAAAAGGGCAGAGAAGAAGGAGCAGATGGAAAAGTTGATAGAAGACAGAGGAGCAGATACGTTCACGGTAACGGCTACAGATACCGATGTAAAAAGCGTTACGCAGAACCTTATAGCTGCAATTTCTGGTACATCAGTATCTACGGGAGCAGGTTTTGATATAAAGGCGTAAATAATCTTTACACCCTATTCCGCAGAGGCGCAGAAACCTTTGCCCCTGCGGAATGCCCGGACTTATTGCGAGAGGGCATGGACGGCTCTGAACGACAGAAGAGCCGTGATATTAAAATAATTGGAGGATATTGGAAATGAGCATAAATGGAGTAGGACAGAATTATTATCAGAACAATGTGACGGTAACGAAAAGTTCAAAGAGTGTAAACAACACAGAAGAAACAAGCGGTATGCGGGAATTATCGGAAGCAGAGGAAATGGCGGCATTCAAAAAAGAATTTTATGCCGAACTTGAGAGGATACCAAGGGATAGAACAATAGCAAATGTGGCTGTTAACATATCAGAAGAAGCATTTAAGAATATGAAAGATGATCCAAAGTACAGGGAACAGATGTTATCTGTGATTAGGCGTGATATGACGGGTTCTGTTGCTCCGGCCCCGGATTGTTCTTTGGTAATTACAGTAGGAGCTACAGCTAAAGACTATAGGGCTGATGGATGGTCAGTTAATAATGATTCGGAATTTTACGCGCGTTCTCAGGACAGTTTTTATAAGAAGACGAGTGAAAAGAAAGACAGGCAGAAGGAGCTTCTGGAGGAATATCTGGAAAAGAGGGCGCAGGCAAAAAAACAGCAGCAGGAAATGTTGAATGAAAAGATTGCAAAGATGGAACTGGAGAAAAGCAGACTGTCGCAGTCATGGAGCAGTGAGAGGCAGATGGCAAAAGTGGCTGATGCATATGATGCCAATGTTATGATGGAAACTGTTGCGGGCAGTGCTTCTCTGCTTGGCTGATAAAGGGCATTATGCCCGGACTTACCATAAGGGGGCATGGGCGGCTCCGAATGACAGAGGAGCCGCCATTCAAAATAAAAATTTTTAGGAGGACAAAATTATGGCAATGGAGATTACAAGCAATTACAGCAGTTATGTAACAAGTTACACTGACAGTACGAAAAAGGTGGATATGTCTGGGAACGGTATGCTGACACATTTATCACAGATGATGGTGCAGCGCGCTGAGAACTGGATGAACGGCATCGGCGGGACAAACGATATCCTCGGAAGCACAGTGCAGTCAGCAATCAGGGCAACGGAACAGGCACTTTATGATTTAGACCATCCGCTTTCCCCGGACAGCGTAAAAAGCATTGAGGTGCAGAGACAGCAGGTGAAGGAGAGAGCATTTTATCAGTTGTTTTTGGTAAAACTGGAAGGCTGCTTATAAAGGATTATGATAGATTAACACCAATGCCCCACAGAGGATAAGCAGGCATCCCTGTTTTCCGGCAGATTGGCAAATCGGGGAGCAGGGGCGGCTTTGGTGGATGGCGGGGAGTAAAAGGAGTGGAGAAAGTATAAATGAATATTTTTCTTAATAATCAAATTAGGCGGAATCAGACACTGCTTGACATTATGTTTGGCAGAAAGGTACAGAACACAAAAACTAATAAGAATATGCAGTCCGGCAGGAGGGATACCGTCACCATAAGTAGCGAGGCGCAGGAACTGTCCATGAAGAAAAGCATATCGGGCAGGACGCGGAACACAAGCGTAGATAGCACGATTGACCTGCAGAAATATATAGATGATGCCAGGGAAAGCAATCGCGCGGCATTGGAAAATGCGGGTAGTGAGATTGATGTCAATGCTGTTACATACACGGACAGTTCCGAAGCATTCCGGGCGGCACTGACGGATAAATATTCAAAACTGGCGGCAGAGGCAAAGACGCATTCCAACCCAGAAGAATATATCTACGGGAAATATTATGACAAAGGCTCACAGTATTATGAAGCGAATCTGACAGAAACAGAGCGCCGGATTGCCTATAACTATGAAATGCAGATGTATAAGGACGGAAAGATAAACGGCGTAAGTTATCAGGATTCCCTTTTCAGGGGAATTGAGATATACGGGGATGTGAAGGATAATGACAGGATCATGTTTAAACGCCAGACTATAAACAGGCAGATATCCAATATCCTGTCGGGCGCGGGGATTGACACTGCAGGGATTCCGGACACCTGCTCTTTTACGGTTGATCCATACAGTTATTATATTTCAGTCGATGGCGTGGACGATTCGCTTAAGCAGCCAATGGAACAGGCGCTCAATCAGGGGAGCAATGGGAAGAACCTGTATAAGCATATCCTCACCTGCTCTACGCAGGACGGGTGCAACAGTTCGCAGGTTTCTGCGGATTCCAAGTTGAAGTTTCAGGCATTCCAGCAGGTGTATGAATATATCGGGCTGAAACTGAATGAACTGGATGAGAGGGGCGGAACTTATTATACAAAGGACGGAGAGGACATAAAGGAACTGGTCAGGACAGCAGTGGATAAGTCAGGCACGGTTCCGTGTGATTACAAGGCGCAGGTAAAGCAGTGGATATGCGGGATGATTTCAGAGATTTCCGGGAAGGGCTGGAACAATGTGGCAGATATGAATCTCAGCATACTCTTCCAGTCGGGCAGGCTGATTGACACGAAGCAGTCCATCGTTTATGCACAGGACAGCGAATGGATCAAGGACACGATAGGTTCCAGTTGGTACAGCGTGACAAATAAGTGATGAAAACAAATAATGCACAAGTGATAAAAGGGAATCGGTGGACAGGAGGTGGCTGTGCATCCTGTTTGGCGAGCCGTATGAAGCCGAGTTCCAGTCCGGCGGCGGAGTCCATGTGTATGA
>CAJTHM010000057.1 GCA_910576125.1 Lachnospiraceae bacterium
TTGTGACCAAGCTGGAAGAGACCCAATTGACATCGATTGCGCTGTCTGTATTCGTGATGAATCTTTTCAAGATTCAGAAACGAATACTTTCTGCCATTTTGTGCGTGTATCGACTTTTGGATAATAAATATACATTTTACAGAATCCCTTGCATTTAACCAGACTTAATCAGCAGACACTAATTGGAAGCTGTTGGCAAGATTTTCACTATGCTTAAAACCAGGGAGAAAATGAGGAGTAATACCACAACAAGATGTGATTTAGAGTCATCCCTCATTTATCGACTCAGATAGACGTAACATCAATATATTTTAGAGAAGAGGTTATCGGTATGAATTGGTGCAAGTAAGACAAGAACATATCGACTATATAAAGAGAAGGTATTTATATGTTTCTACTTAAATATAGGGGGTATAATTGTTACATGGATCAACCAAACTTTAAAAACATAGATGCATTAAAAGACTGGATAATAAATATTTACGAAAAAGATATTATTGAGATGAAGAAAGCGCAAGAATTATCAGCGTCTTTCTGGGAGACATATTCTGCATTCTGTAATACGTCAGGAGGGTGGATTTTGCTTGGTGTTATTGAGGGCAGCCCTACGAATACGATTCAGGGAGTCGGTAATGTAGCTAAAACACAAATGAATTTGTGGGACATGTTGTCGAATCCGAACAAAGTAAATTATAGGAGTGTAGACAACGAGGATGTTCAGGTGGTCAATATAGATGGAGCTGAGGTTATGATTGTGTATGTAAAAGAGGCCCCTGAGTCGATGAAACCAGTTTATTTTAATGGGAAGAGAGAAAATACGTTTATCAGAACTGGTGATGGCGACCGTAGGGCTACAAAGCAGGAATTAGAAGCATTTAACAAAACGCTATGCCTTGCCATGATAGTTTGCCGATAGAGCATTTTACGATTAATGATTTGGATAGGGACTCTGTGATTACCTATAAGGAAAAGGTAAATAAACGTTTCCCCAAGAAGAAATATATTGAAATGTCAAATCAGGATTTTTTGACCGAGATAGGCGCCTGCTTTGTGGATCCTGTGTCGGGAGAAGGGAAACTCAGGCGGGGAGCATTATTGTTTTTGGGACAGGAACGCACAATAAAAGAAGTATATCCACATTATCATTTGGATTATTTCAATCGAAAAGGACATAATCCTCGATGGATTGACCGGATATCGGATGACGAACCAGGCGATTATGAGATGAACATTTTTAACTTCTATTCGATTGTGTATGAAAAAATGAAGATGCTATTAAAAGAGTCTTTTGAATTAGATGCAGGACAGCTTCGGATGCCGCTTTCGGATTTTGATGAAGTGTTGCGGGAATGTTTGATTAACTGCCTTGCTCATGCGGACTATGTGCAGGCATATCCGAGTATAAAAATTGAGGTTTTTGATGGCTGGTTACATTTCCTGAATCCGGGAAAGATGCTGGTGTCTTTGCAACAGTTCCGGATCGGTGGAGATTCCAGACCACGAAATGAAATTATAATGAAGATGTTTCGATGGCTCGGCGCTTCGGAGCGTCAGGGTTACGGTGGGCCGTTGATATACACAACAACAGCCTCGGGAGGTGTGCATACACCAGAGGTATATACGGATATTGAAAAAACAGATTTGAGAATATGGAATATAGATTTTGCGAACTCCTATCCTGAACTGGACGAAGAAGCAAAAACTATTTTAAGAGTGGTTTTAAAAGGCGATATTCCGATGCCTGTTTCAAGAATGCGAGAAGAGACGGGTCTGTCAGATTATAAAGTCAGAAAGTGGCTGGATATATTAGATGAAAAAAAGCTGGTGCAGAGGATAGGAAACGGGCCGGCAACGAAGTATGCAATTAGGGAAACGGCGGATGAGAAAATAACACAACTTCAAATTGCTTTAGACAACCTTAAAACGAAAGCATAGAAGCTCTATCTTTTGATTATCTTTTGAAAATATTCAAAAGATAGAAAAGTTATAGAGAGAATGCCGACTTTAGAAGACTTCTATCTTTTGACTATCTTTTGAATAAAGAAACGTTAATGCAGGATTCAAAATCATGAATGGATATGAATGATTAGTATGAAGTATTCATATGCTCCATAGTGGGTATAAAATTAGCTTGATAGGAATTTGATAATTGCTTTAATTTTTCTTTAAATCTGAGCAAATGAGTTATATGAATCCGAGTTTTGCGTTGATACAAACAAAAGATTTTATCTGACGTGTATTTGATGCACGGACTATAGGAGACATTGCGTGGCTACAAACTGGCTACAGAAATTCTGAAAATACAGAGAAAAATGATGATTTCAGGAAAAATGATGACGGAAAGGCCGGAGAATGCGCTATTTGTCACAGCAGGTCACTCTGACTGAATCCGTGAGGGTGGCCGTACCGTAGGTTCTGGCCGTGTGGCTTTTATCATTGAGTAATAGAGTTCTTGCGAGTTCATTAATAAAAAGCTAAGCTTTATGGGGCTTTCCGAGAAATCGGAGAGCCCTTTTTTGCAATATTGAAAGAGTTGAAAGCGATACCCAAATGGCGCCCCATATTTTTATGGCAAATAGAGATTGGAAGTAGTATAATGTAAATATTTACAACATATAAAACGGAATTACATAGATGGGAGCAGATTATGAAAATTGGTATCATATCGGATATACATAGTAATATCATTGCGCTCAAAGCCTGCATCGAATACATGAAATCAGTTCCTTGCGATGAATACTTATTTCTTGGAGATTATATTTCAGATACTCCTTATACGCGAGAAACCATGGATTATCTATATGATTTTTCGTCAAATCACAGCTGTCTGTTCCTTAGAGGAAACAGAGAAGAATATATGTTGGAACAAAGAAAGATAATTGCGCAAGGCACTGAAAAGGGAAAATGGACATGGAATTCGGCAACCGGGAACCTTTTGTTTACATACAGGCAATTGGATGAAAAAGATTTTCTCTTTTTTGATAGTCTGCCGATTACGTCCCGGTATCAAAAAGCTGGATTTCCGCCTGTGACCATTTGCCATGGTTCTCCGGTGAGTTCCCGTGAAAGATTGCCTGCTGAGGGGGAAAATACGAAAAAATGGTTAAAAGATATCCATACGGATTATCTGATTTGTGGACATACGCATTTATCGGGTGAACTGGAATACCAGGGGAAACACTATTATAATTGCGGCTCGGCTGGAATCGCTATCGGCACTTATGGTTATGCACACTGCATGATTATGGAAGATGTCCGCATGAATGGTAAGATGGCTTGGAAACCCGCTTTTTTAAAGATTCCTTATGACAACAAGCAAGTCGTGCAAGACATAAAGACAAGCGGTCTGCTCAGCAAAGCGCCATGGTTCGTGAATAGTAGCATACAGATTCTCCTGACAGGAGCCGACCATTCAGCGCAATTAGTCGGATTGGCAGATAAATTGGCACGAGAAGCCGGCGAACAGGATTTTGCGGATGAGAAGTATTGGAGAGAAGCGGCGCGACAGCTGGGAGTGCCTGATTATAGGTAGAAAAATGAAATCCAGTCAATTCATGAATCAGACGGACTAACGCCATAGTCAATATTATAACGCTATTTTGATAATAGAATCCGGGAAACGGGATGTGTGCAGCAAGCGGCGGAAAGGGGAGTAGGCTCAGGCGATGCCATGACTCCCACGCAGCATCTCTGGTACGCAATCCGCGGGCTCCCGTCCTCCACATAGATGATGCCGCATTTTACAAAGCCATGTTTCTCCAGCAGATGCCGCATGACGGCATTGTCCCGGTGGGTGTCGATGCGGATGTTGGGAATCTGTGCCAGGCAGTAGGACAGGCATTCCCGGAAGATTCCTTTTCCGGCGCCGTTTCCGGCAATCCGGTGGATGGTGCCGTAGGGGGCGTCGTCCAGCCACTGGCCCTGTTCGATGATTCTGTAGGTGGGGTCTTCTCCTATAATGAAAGTGAAGACGCCGCATATCTGGCCCTGTTCTTCCATCACATGGCTCTGCCTTTGCCGGATATCTTTTAGCAGAGTCTCCCCGGAGGGCCTGCTGTCGCCCCACTGGCCGGGGTTTCCGGCCCGGCGCATCTGTTCTCTGGCACATGCGTAGATTTCCTGAATCCGGCCGTAGTCGGCGGGGGTGGTGTCGCGTATGGTCATTTGTCCGGTGTCCTTTCTGGTCATGCTGCTGCAAGTCATTGCCATATCCCTGAACGATTGGCAGACTGGCGGATCAGGCAAGTCAGGTGAGCCGAGCTGCCGGTTTCCTGCCTGTACGCCTGGCCCGCTCTTTGCCATGACCGCGGACGGTACAGCAACGCTCATGGTACGGATGGCTATCCGGCTGTTTCCTGCCTTGAATAAGGTCATTGTACCAAGCCGCTTACGCGGCGGCAAGTTCTAAAAATAGTTTCTCCTAAATCCTCAAAAAAGTAGCAGTTTTTGAAGATATGTTGTATTGTTAAGTTACCACACCAAACAACGACATAACAACAAAAACTGCTATGATTAGTTTAACATGGTCTTCAAGATTTAACAACTCCATATTTCAATTTCCTCGTCCTCCACCACCTCCTCTCGGATGAACGCTTCCACTGCCAACCGTTTTTTATCCTAAGGAGGTTACTATGGACTACTTAGCTGTTTTTACTGAAATGCTCCTGGCCAGGGGCCTGGCCGACAACACTGTCCGCAATTACCAGACTTACATCAGGCCTTACCTTGCTTACCTGCAGGACTGCGGG
>CAJTHM010000058.1 GCA_910576125.1 Lachnospiraceae bacterium
ATACACAAGGCCATGTAGAGCGAAAACAAAGACGTTCTACTTCGTGTACCCTACACCATCTATTTTCGTACCAGATACAGAGAAATGTCCATCTCCTTGGCTCATTCATCTGAGATATGAAACTTAAAATTCCTTGATTTTTTAAGGAAAATCACTTGACATTATAGGGAGGGAATATCTGAATGACAGAAAAATCTTTTATGACAGTGGAGGAAGTGGCAGCGGAACTGCGTGTGTCAAAGTCAAAAGCCTATCAGATTGTAAGGGAACTGAACGCAGAAATGCAGAAACAGGGCTATCTGACGGTGGCAGGACGTGTGAACGCTACATTTTTTCATAAAAGGTCAATACCCGTTTCTTGTTGACAATCAGTAAGTGGAGTGCATCGAATTCTTTAGCTGTTAATTCTATCTCCTGACTGCCGACACACACCGTTCTTTCTTCCAGGCAAAAATACAGATCACCTTCCCGGATTTCCAATAATGGTTGAACTGAACCATTCTGGAAACCGTGACATTTAGAAACAGTACATAGGAAAATATCGGGAAAATCACTCAGATTTTCTCTATTAAGAATATACTGCAATAAATCTTTCTGCTGCTCTGTATCAAGCAAAGCAAACAATTTTTCTCCAATTTGTCTGCCGGATTCAGATATATCCAATACGGCTAATTTCCCATGTCACCACCTCCTTCAAATCAACTTTATTTCAAGATTTTTACCATTATTTTGAATCTTCAACAAAATACATAATTCTCCGTATCAGCTCCGGAATATTGACCGGGGACACGAAATAGTCATTGATACCTTCATACCGGTATTCATATTCCGTGGTAAGGTCGTTGTTCTTGGTGAGGATAAAGAACGGCAGAAGCCGGACAGGGGGATTCTTCATTTGGAACATTCCCGCCACCCGCCGCAGCGCATGAAACAATTCCATTGCTGTACCGTCCGGCAGTTCCACATCACACAAAATCAGTTCTATTTCCTTATCCTCAAAAATCCGGCGCTCGGCTTCCCCAATCGAGGGAATCAGAATCAGGTCAAAGCCCTTTTGCAACATAGCAGCCCGCAGCACTCCGGCGCTGGTATCTTCCGCATGAACAAAGAGCAGCGTATGAAAAGTCGGGGCCTTTTCACCGGATAGCTGCCGGTAGGCGTATTCCACCAGCATATCCTGTAGCAGCATCCCTTTCATTTTGTCCATACACAGCGTCGCGCCCCGTTGCTTGGCCTCCTGTTCGTAGTCCTCTTTATCATGGCAGGACACCAGAATAAAAGGCAGCTCCTTGTCTGTGGCCCGCACCTCGTCCAGAAAGTCCATGCCGGAACCGTCCGGCAGGTCGAGATCACAGCAGATTACCAGAGGCATTTCCTCTTGGATGGCTGTCCGAGCTTCTTTCAGTGTGGAAGCCGTTTCTACCGGGTAGCCTCGCCGTTGTAAATATTTTTGCAGGCACCATATATAGGTGTCGCTGTCATCGATCAGCAGTATTTTTTTCATATGTCTTCACCCCCAATATTGATTTACTACAAGCATAAACTACAAATGTCCGAGGTGCCTTTGATTTCGACAGAAAAACAGGCTGAATTGTTACAAAGCTCGGACATTTCAAAATATTTTGTCAAGGGATAGCAAAAATCAGTGGAGCAGCTAATGAACCGCTCCACTGATTTTCCCAAACGTCCAATTTAACGCTTTTTTAGTTCGGCAATAGCACCATAATGTAAAATATCAAATTCATTAGGCGCAATATGTTCAAGGAGTGTTCTATGTTCTTGTTCCCACATAGAAATTTCTTTTTCGGTAAGCGAAGCACCAATTCCACGACACGCTTTCATTCTTCCATTCCAGCTTTCATGGGTGAATGGTATTCTTACAGTAAATTCTTCGTGATGTACAAGTTCAAAGTTTTCTTTATAGCAATCGGGTATGTCTATTTGATGTATCGTTTCTCCTGCACCACTCCAGTTAGGACTATATTTTAACACAAGTTTTTCACTTGCTCCCGCAATTTTATCCTCAAATGGAAGCCATGCCATATATAAAACAAGAATCTTTCCCTCTTTTTTAAGCATACGATAAAACTTAGGCATAACAATTTTATGGTTAAAATACCAAAAACATTGACAGGCTGTGATTACATCAAAAGAATTATCTGAAAAACTTATATCTTCTGTTGGCACAACGTAATAATCTATATCCATATCTTTTGAAAGGATTTTGGCTTGTTCAATTTGATTTCCTGAAATATCGGTAGCCCTCCACTTCGCCCCATACTGGTACATATTTCTGGGAAGCACCCCTGTCCCTGTTCCAACATCAAGGATAGATTGTCCGTCTATACATAATTTGCGGTCAACAATTTTTTGATAAAATTCTTTTGGATAAATATCACGGAACTTTACATAATCTAAAGAGGTTTTCCCCCAATCAAAAGGTTTTCCGTTATCTATATCTCTATCAGTTATCTTCATACTATGCCTCCATCAATTTCTTTTGCCCAATAACCGGAATTTTACTTTTTTCTTTTCTCTATCATAACCGATGACACAATCGCATATACAATCGCAACTATTACAACTCCTATTACTAAATAAACCAGCCAGACCGTTTGTAAAATTATATTAATTGTATTAATCAAAAATATAATTCCAATTAAATATAAGTTTCCCAATCTGCCGTACTATAGAGGTGCAGCAGATCAGGTGTTTTTCCTTGGCCGCCCCCTTGGTCGCTTTGGTTTGTCTTCCGCTGGATTTTTCCTCGGCCTGCCCCGCTTTTTAGGCGCTGGCTTAGGAATCGGCTTTGAAAGAC
>CAJTHM010000059.1 GCA_910576125.1 Lachnospiraceae bacterium
CCGTGCAGGCCCGAAACCGGGTGATCTACCCATGTCCAGGCTGAAGCCGCCGTAAAAGGCGATGGAGGGCCGGACGCACATCCGTTGAAAAGGGTGGCGATGAGGCGTGGGTAGGGGAGAAATTCCAATCGAACCCGGAGATAGCTGGTTCTCCCCGAAATAGCTTTAGGGCTAGCCCTGCGGCAGCCTGGCGGAGGTAGAGCACTGAATTCCCGCGGGGGCGTCAAAGCCTACCAAAGGATATCAAACTCCGAATGCCGCGCAGGCGATCCGCAGGAGTCAGGCCGCACGAGATAAGTCGGGCGGCCGAGAGGGAAAGAGCCCAGACCCGCGGCCAAGGCCCCGAAGTGCGCGTTAAGTGGATAAGGATGTGGGGCTTCGAAGACAGCTAGGACGTTGGCTCAGAAGCAGCCATGCATTGAAAGAGTGCGTAATAGCTCACTAGCCGAGAGGCCCCGCGCCGAAAATGTCCGGGGCTGAAACGCGCCGCCGAAGCCCGGGACGGACGGGGATGCCCGTCCGTGGTAGGGGAGCATTGCCAGCCCGGCGAAGCCGCACCGGCGAGGAGCGGTGGAGGGCTGGGAAGAGAGAATGCCGGAATGAGTAGCGAGATGGGGGTGGGAATCCCCCAGGCCGGATGTCCGAGGTTTCCAGGGTAAAGCCGATCTGCCCTGGGTGAGTCGGGGCCTAAGGCGAGGCCGGGAGGCGTAGCCGATGGACGACAGGTGGAGATTCCTGTACTGCGCATGGCCAGAACTGCGGGGACGCATGCGGAGGGCGCGTGCCGGGAGCGAAGAGACCGGTGCAAGCGGGGAGGCCGGGCGGGAGGAAAAGCCCCCGCCGGGAGGCCGAGCCGCGACGCGGACCGAAAGACGAGTAGGGAAGCGCGCCGACCGCGTGCCGAGAAAAGCCGCTATGGCGCCATGCGCACCCGTACCGCAGACCGACACAGGTGGACAGGGAGAGGATCCCGAGGCCGGCGGGAGAAGCATCGCCAAGGAACTCGGCAAAATGGCCCCGTAACTTCGGGAGAAGGGGCGCCTCCGAGGGGAGGCCGCAGAGAAGAGGCCCAAGCAACTGTTTAGCAAAAACACAGGTCTGTGCGAAGCCGCAAGGCGAGGTATACGGGCTGACGCCTGCCCGGTGCTGGAAGGTCAAGGGGAGCCGTCAGCAGGAGCCGCAGGCTCCTTGCGAAGCGGCGAGCCCAAGCCCCAGTAAACGGCGGCCGTAACTATAACGGTCCTAAGGTAGCGAAATTCCTTGTCGGGTAAGTTCCGACCCGCACGAAAGGCGGAATGATTTGGGCGCTGTCTCGGCGATGCACCCGGTGAAATTGAAGTGCCAGTGAAGATGCTGGCTACCTGCGCCAGGACGGAAAGACCCCATGGAGCTTCACTCCAGCTTGACGCTGGGGACCGGTGCTGCACGTACAGGATAGGCGGGAGGCTGGGAGGCGGCGACGCAAGTCGCCGCGGAGCCGCCGTTGGGATACCGCCCCTGCAGCACTGGCCCTCTAACCGACGCCCGTGAGCCGGGCGCGGGACACCGCCTGGCGGGGAGTTTGACTGGGGCGGTCGCCTCCGAAAGGGTATCGGAGGCGCCCAAAGGTCCCCTCAGGATGGCCGGGAACCATCCGGAGAGCGCAAAGGCATAAGGGGGCCTGACTGCGACACCGACGGGTGGGGCAGGAGCGAAAGCTGGGCTTAGTGATCCGGCGGCATGGAAGTGGGACTGCCGTCGCTCAACGGATAAAAGCTACCCTGGGGATAACAGGCTTATCACCCCCAAGAGTTCACATCGACGGGGTGGTTTGGCACCTCGATGTCGGCTCATCGCATCCTGGGGCCGCAGCAGGTCCCAAGGGTTGGGCTGTTCGCCCATCAAAGCGGTACGCGAGCTGGGTTCAGAACGTCGTGAGACAGTTCGGTCCCTATCCGGCGCAGGCGCTGGAGACCTGAGGGGAGCCGTCCCCAGTACGAGAGGACCGGGACGGACGGGCCGCTGGTGCACCTGTTGGGGATCAGCCCCACGGCAGGGTAGCCAAGCCCGGCAGGGATAAGCGCTGAAGGCATCTAAGCGCGAAGCCCCCCTCGAGATGAGGCCTCCGAGGCTTCGGCCAGGAGTCCCCCCGGAGACGACGGGGTAGATAGGTGCGGGGTGCAGGCGCAGCGATGCGCACAGCTGACGCATACTAATAGGACGCAGGCTTAACCAGGGAGATGCGGGTTCCGCAGTCAGTATTCGGTTTTGAGGG
>CAJTHM010000060.1 GCA_910576125.1 Lachnospiraceae bacterium
GCCGGGGAAAAATGGGCGGTGGAGAAAGTCGTGGAGTGCTACAAGGACGAAATCGACAGGCTATCGACGGTAGCGGTCAGACAGCCGGACGGAAGCACGAAACAGGAAATCAACGAAGATATGCGCCAGTCTATCACAAAGAAGTTGATAGAAGCCCTCCCGCAGTTCCCGCTTGAAGAAATGGAAAAGGGAAATGTCAGATAGGCAAAAAAAGAACAGGACGCGGAAGCCAGTATATGACTTCCGCGCCCTGTCTTTTTATGGGTGCTGTTTTCGTGAATGTTACGCAGTAGAACGCCATTTTCGGGGGTAAAGGTATAAAGTATCCCCTTTCTAATTTTCACGCCCGGAAAGCCCTGCAAATCAAGGGGTTTTCCGCGCCTACTGCGTAACAGGGGCGCGTCTTTTCCTCATGCGCTCGGCGGCTTGTCTGCGGGTGATACGCTTCCGGCAGACGGGGCAGTATTTAACACTGTTAGAGCTTGACGCAAAGAACACGCCGCACTCGGTACACTTCTTCTTATCCCCTGTCTGGTAAAGCTCCGCATAAAGCAACCTGTCGGCGGGAAGCACCGCAACCCGGAACCACTTGCAGAGAAGCGAATAGGAAATGAGCTGCGGACATAGGCACTCGTCCCCGTCGTCCAGTAAGATACAGTTCCCGTTATCATAATTGCAGCACGTCCGGCGTACAAGGGCGTTGACTTTCCGGCTCTGGGGCGGCGTCAGCCGCTTAACCCCGTTCATACTTCATCAGCGGCGTAAATGGGAAGCTCTGCAAATTCCGCTTCGGTCAAAGCGTCCACTTTGGAAAGGGTGCGCTTTGCAAGCTCCCGCATATCCGCGTCCATGTAGGGCAGCGCGGCGTTGACATTCTCAATCAAAGCCCGCTTTCCGCCCTCGTTGTAAATACTCAAAAGGTTTGTTTCTTCAACAGTCAGTCTAATCATGCTCATACCTCCATATCGTGATTTTTTGTTTTCGCCGCCTTTTTCGGGGCGGTCTTTGCCTTGTCTGCTTTAAGCTGCGCCCGGATAGAGGGGCGTGGCTTCCTTATCTCCCTGTCCCGGTTCTCCCCCTTGTCAATCAGCGCATACGTCCCATGTCTGCCCTCGATTTTGGAAAAGGAAAGTGTCTTGTAGGGCAGCATGGAGAAAAGGCGGTCAGTGTCCTTTGTGGCTGCAAGCCGCATGAACGCCGGGGAAAGCTCTGCCATGAAATGGGTCTTGTTCGGGCTGTTCGGTTCGTAATGCCGCTTCATTTCCCGCACAATGCGCCGCGCTTCCGTTTCAATCAGCCCGTCCCGCAAGGCTGCGATATGCGCCTTGAAGTCCCCCGGCGAAAGCTGCTCCCGGCTGCGCCGTTCTTCCTGTAAAAGAGCTTGCAGCGCGTCCGGGTCGTTGGGTACGGCTTCAAAGCGTTCAAACTTCCCAAGCTGCGGGTCTGGGGTTCCGTCAAAATATCTCCCGGCTTCCTGTACCCTTTCCCCATGCTCATAAATCAGCTTCACCGTATCGGCGGGCAGCTCCTTTTCCTTGACACGCTCATAATGTTTAGCGTAGTCCAGTTCGTACAGATTGCCCTTGATTTTCCCGCGCTCCTTTCCCGTCAGCTCGATTGCATAGGCAAGAACGCGGTCGCTTGTCTGCTCCATGTAGAAACGCCATGTGTTGTGGGGCGCGGTGTCTTTGAGGAAAACGTCGCGCTCCCGGAAACAGTGCGTCCCGGACGGGCGGCAGAACCACAAAAGTGTTTTGTCCTCCCTGTTGGGGCTTGCCGCCGCCTTTGCAATAATCTCTTTGTCAATGTCTAAGTCGCTCTGGTAAAAGCCTGTGTTCTGCTTCATAATCGCTTCAAGGGAAGCGAACAAATCCACGTTTTCAAATTTGCTCTGTTCCGGCATGGGTCAGCTCCTTTCCAAGTCCTGTGACTTCTGCTTTGCGGTTTTCTTCTGCGCCTTTTCCTTGTCGGCTCTAAGCTGCGCCCGGATAGAGGGCTTCTTTTCCGGCTTCGCTTCCTTGCCGCGCTCCTTGTCGGCTTTGACAGCGTTAGCCAGGTCAACAAGGGAAATCTGCTCACCCGCCTTTACCTTTGCTTCCAGTTCGTCAACGGT
>CAJTHM010000061.1:0-1308 GCA_910576125.1 Lachnospiraceae bacterium
GGAGCTTCCTGTATAATACAAACATAGGGAATTCCAAGAAAGGTGGTTGATAAAAAGATACCTCAGAGTAAAATAAGATTGCTGACTTTGCGGGTTAGTAAAAATCTTATTGAACAGAGAGGTATCCCAAGATGAATTGTAACACACAGAACGCAAAAATTGCATCCATAACTGAAAAAACTTTGATTGTCGGAATTGATGTGGGAAGCGGGACCCATTATGCCAGGGCATTCGACTGGCGTAACTACGAGTACACAAAGAAACCGCTGGAGTTCAGCAACACCGAAGCCGGCTTCCAGACACTAAAGGCATGGATGGAGGAGCTTGCAGAGAAGCACGGCAAGACCGCAGTGGTTCCGGGCATGGAGCCGACAGGCCACTACTGGTTCGCCCTGGGGAAGTTCCTGCAGGACAACGGAATGAAGCCGGTGCATGTGAACCCCCATCATGTGAAGAAATCCAAAGAGCTGGATGACAACAATCCCAACAAGAATGACCGGAAGGATCCCAAGACGATCGCTGCGCTTGTCAATGAGGGGAGGTTCTCTTACCCTTACATGCCGGTCGGCATCTACGCAGAGATCAGGAGCTTATCGAACCTGCGCTTCCAGACGCAGGAGGAGCTCACAAGGATCAAGAACCGCCTGTCGAGATGGTTCTCCATCTACTTTCCGGAGTACAAAGACGTCTACGGGGACCTGAAGGCGGTAAGCGGGAGGATGGTGCTGAAGGCAGCGCCGCTGCCGGAGGACATCATGAAGCTGGGGGCGGAAGGCGTGAACCGGATCTGGAGGGACGCAAAGCTGAGGGGCGCCGGGATGAAGAGGGCAAAGACCCTGGTAACGGCTGCGGAGCACAGCATAGGGAGCAAGGAAGCGCCGGAGGCGGCACGGATGGAACTGAAGAACCTGCTGGACGACATGGATGCATATGCGTCAAGACTGGAGGGGCTGCTCCGGAGGATAGAAGAAAAGCTGAAGGGGATTCCGTATATAGATAACCTGCTGGCAATCAAGGGGATCGGGATGGCAACGGTCAGCGGCTTTATAGCAGAGGTTGGGGACATAGGACGTTTCGACAGCCCCAAACAGCTACAGAAGCTGGCAGGATACGCCATCGTGGCAAACGATTCGGGCAAGCATAACGGAGAAAGCCGCATCAGCTACCGGGGACGGAAACGCCTGAGGTATGTGCTGTACGAGGCGGCGATATCGCTGGTGGGAAAGAATGCGGAGTTCCGTCAGATATACGAGCATTACCGGACGCGGAAGGAGAACCCGCTCAAAAAGATGCAGGCGGTGGTGGCGG
>CAJTHM010000061.1:1507-1900 GCA_910576125.1 Lachnospiraceae bacterium
GAAACGTCCACCGCAAGGTGCCAGCCGGGAGCCATGCAGGTCAGTAAGACTTATGACAAAGAATGAGCCAGTAGTCGGCAGGAATATTTTCCATAGGGCAGGACCCTGTAAAGGAGCTGAGCTGACACCCTGGTTATGGACAGGCGGAACGAAGGAAGTTAGGACCCGCGAGACGGTGATCCTGGTAGACACGGGAGGTTCGCTGCCGTAGAAGGAGGGGTATACACAAGGCCATGTAGAGCGAAAACAAAGACGTTCTACTTCGTGTACCCTACACCATCTATTTTCGTACCAGATACAGAGAAATGTCCATCTCCTTGGCTCATTCATCTGAGATATGAAACTTAAAATTCCTTGATTTTTTAAGGAAAATCACTTGACATTATAGGGAGG
>CAJTHM010000062.1 GCA_910576125.1 Lachnospiraceae bacterium
ATCGAGTAGGAGGAAATTTCTCTAATTGAGAAATTTCCGACCTCTCACACCACCGTGCGTACCGTTCGGTACACGGCGGTTCAATCAACTTAACAAGTTACTCGCCTTTCGGCGTAGTAGTCCGACATGGAAACTAATCCAAACCGGGTTAGTCTCTCTTTCGTAACAGCCACATTCATTGCTCCTCTTTGGCATACATAGGCAATTCTTGCTCCTGTATATGCCGTTGACCATGCATATTTGCGGCTGATACCTAATTCTATCAGGTTCTTTGCTCTATTCTGCGGTGTTTTCCAATGCTTCCATATGCACATACGAAGCCGGTAGCGGATTTGACTGTCTAGCCGTTCGCATAACCCTTTCATGCTGCCGATTTTGAAATAGTTTATCCATCCTCGGATAAGTTGGTTGAGCTTCTTGACTTTGTATCCATTGCTCACTCCCCAACTCCTGCATGTGAGTTTCTTCATCTGCTCCCTGAACTTTGCCGCCGCTTTCGGGTGGGGTCTGGCTTTATACCCTTTGGCAAATGAGTCATAGTAGAATCCAAATCCCAGATACCTGATTCCCTTGGGCTTATCCACCTTACTTTTCTCCCCATTTACTTTCAGGCCCAGCCTTTCTTCGATAAATCGGGTGACGCTCTTCATTACCCGGTCTGCCGCCTGTCTGCTTCCGACCATGATAATCAGGTCGTCTGCGTAGCGGACGAAATCCAGCCCTCTTGCTTCCAGTTCTTTGTCCACTTCGTTCAGCATGACGTTCGCTAACAGCGGCGAAATATTTCCGCCCTGCGGCGTGCCCACTATGGTATCTTCATACTCGTCGTCTATCATCACTCCACTGACCAGGAACTTCCTTACTACCGATATGACATCCCCGTCCTTGATTGTACGCCCGAAGATAGTCATCAGCTTGTCATGGTCTACTGTGTCAAAGAACTTTGCAAGGTCAATGTCTACAACCCAGCTGTGTCCGTCATTCATCATCTCTAATGCTTTCAGGACTGCCTGTTGTGCGCATCGGTTCGGCCTGAACCCATAGCTGTGGTCGTGGAACTGCTCTTCAAATATCGGAGTGAGCACCTGTGCTACTGCCTGCTGCACAAATCTGTCTACCACCGTTGGTACTCCGAGTTTTCTTGTCCCGCCCTCTGGTTTGGGTATCTCCACCCTGCGGACTGGCTGCGGCTTATATTTCCTCGTCCGCAGCTTCTCCCTGATGCTTTCGCCGTTTTCCGAAAGGTATGCGCCAAGCTCTTCGACAGTCATCCCGTCCACGCCTGCCGCGCCTTTGTTCCTTACGACTTGCAGGTACGCGGCATTAAGGTTATCCTTGCTCAATACCTGCTCCATGAGACTACTTGTGTCCATGCGTTGTTTCCTTTCTGCCCCTTTTGCCTTTGCCGCCTTTGAAGTCATCGACAGGCGTATGCTCCGGCTACGAAGTGGAACGTACTTCAACTGATTGATTGTTCAGCCCTTCGCTCCATTCCCATTACAGGAACTTCTTCACTACTATGGCTTCTGCTGACTCCTCACAGTTCGTTGTTACTACGGCTGATGGAACCGCCTGTGAGACCTCCACGCTTAAGGTGCGCGCTCTTTCCCCTCATCTATCCGCCACATCTACTCGTACTTCCGGCAACTTTTGGACTTCATCTCTTTTGGCAGACTTATCCGTATTTCCGAGCCTTATATGTGATTTCTGTCCGTCGGACCAAGGGTTTGCCTACAGCTTCCTTCAGATTCCACCTCACGATGGACACCCTTGCTGTTCAGCTATACACTTCCTCGTTGCCTAGGCGTGTTAGGGACTTTCACCCATTAGAGCGCGCCCATGGCGCGCAAACCAAAAAA
>CAJTHM010000063.1:0-823 GCA_910576125.1 Lachnospiraceae bacterium
AACCTTCATGGCGGCTTATCCAGACACGGGGCTTGTGGTGGTTGACACGCTCCAACGGGTACGCGGGGCGGTGAATGATAAGAACGCCTATGCCAATGACTACGACGAAATCGGGCGAATCAAGTCCTTTGCTGACCGCTTCAAGATTGCCGTGCTGCTGATTCACCACGTCCGCAAGATGCCGGACAGCGACCCCTTCAACATGGTTTCCGGCTCGGTGGGGATAATCGGCGCGGTTGACAGCATGTATGTGCTGGAAAAGGACAAACGGACAGCCAACAAAGCGACCCTTCACGTTACCGGGCGCGATATAGAGGATATGCAGCTTTTACTGGAATTTGACCGGGATATGACCGTCTGGCGGTTCGTGTCCTACCTTTCCGGGGAACCGACAGCCGATACACTCACGCCGGTTCTGGTGAAGTTCCTTTCCAGTAAGAAAACATTCAGCGGGACAGCTACGGAACTGTTAGACAGCCTGAAAGGGATAGACAGCAGCGTTTCCTGCTCTCCCAACAGTTTAACCCGGCTGCTGAAGGAACGCGCCCTGATACTGGAAAAACAGCACCATATCTGTATGGGCTTTACCCGGACAAAGAGCGCCCGCCTTGTTTCCCTCTCTATGGGTGACGATGACGATAAAAATATATATAGGGGTGCGGGAGGGATACCGTCATCTACGGCGGGTGACGATACCCCCAAAACAGGGGTACATAGATAAATACCGTCATCGTCATCAGACAGGCGGCAACAGGGGGCATATGTTACGCAATAGGGGCTTGAAAAGTGCCTGTTTACAGGCGTTTCCAGCCCCTTTTCCATG
>CAJTHM010000063.1:1169-1850 GCA_910576125.1 Lachnospiraceae bacterium
CGGGAACGCGCCGCCCTCAACGTGCATTTCAAGCGCTGTGAGGGAAGCTATGCGGAAGCATTTGAGCGTATGGTGGAAAACGGCACAATCAGCACAAGGGGGCTGAAACAGGACGCTAAAGTAGTTGACGAAATGGTGTTTGACGTGAACTCCGCATATTTTGAGCGGAATGGCGGCTATGCGTATGCAAAGCGGTTCTTTGAGGAAGCCTACCGGCTGGCAGTGAAGGAAGCCGGGGGTGAGGAATATATCCTCTCGGCAGTCATGCACGCGGATGAACGGAACCGGGCGCTCTCTGAACAGCTAGGGCGCGACATCTACCACTATCATCTCCATGTGGTGTATGTGCCGGTGGTGGAAAAGGAAGTCAAGTGGACAAAGCGCTGCAAAGACCCGGCTCTTGTGGGGACGACAAAGGAAGTGATTCATCAGGTCAGTCATAGCAAGAAATGGGCGTCTGAAAAGGCGCTGGATAAAGAAGGGAACATTCAGCGGGACGAAAACGGGAAAGCCCTCCTAATCAACGCTTATTCCCTCCTACAAGACCGGTTTTTTGAGCATATGCAGGCGGCAGGGTTTAAAGACTTTGAGCGCGGGGAACGTGGCAGTACAGCGGCACATCTGGGCGTGCTGGAATACAAGATAAAGCAGGACAAGGAGCGACTTGCCGGGCTTGCCGGT
>CAJTHM010000064.1 GCA_910576125.1 Lachnospiraceae bacterium
AGAAAAGGATTGGTTTTCAAGTGTTTCCAGCAACTGTTCAACAGTGGTTTTATCAACAGGCTGTGCCTTATATCCTTTTTTGTCAGGTTTTTTGACAGGAACCTTTAACTTGTGAAGGTGAGGGGACAGGTTTTTATCTTCTGAATCCCAGAGTTTACTATGAAACACAACCTTCCGGGTAGCCAAAAAAGCGCAGACTGCCCCCTCAAACTCAAAAAAGCTGATTTTAAACTTAACTGACAGGTTTATGCGGCAACTACTGGAGCTTCCCAACCAAGCGCTTTTAACTTTTTAAGGTATGCATTGATCTTGCGTTCCTTGTTGAACTGGTTGTAATAATCAGCTCCCAGATCCTTGAAAACAACACCATCCTTGAGGATGTGGTATATCGCAATGAGCATGGAATGGGCAACGGCCACATAGGCACGCCTTGTCCCTCGGTGGGCACTTATCCGCATAAACTGAGCATGGAAGTAAGACTTCTTGTTTTTTACAGCTGCATGCGCACAGGTGATCAATGTTGTCCGTAGTAGAGAGTTCCCTTTTCTGGTCTTTCCAGATTTTCTCTTTTTGGCGCTTTCATTGTCTCCAGGACACAACCCTGCCCAGGATGAAATGTGTTTATCCGTTGGAAAACGCTCCATATCCGTACCAATGACAGAAATGATGGCCTGGGCACTGGTATTGCCTATGCCAGTCACGTCCTGGATTGCCTGGGAAGCTTGCTTTTCCTCCGGTTTCATGAAGTTGTCAATCTCATCATCCAGATTTCTGATGTGAATATTCAGTTCGTCCAAATGGATGAGAAGTTCCTTCATCATCCGGCGCTGGAGAGATGACATGACACCATTGAGATCATCAATGATCTGCTCCCTGGTGGCTTTGAGATTATGGGCAATGACCTTCTGATTATACATCTCATCGTATTTTGCCTCATCGATGGGCTCCCCGGTAAGGAGATACTCCAGGATGCTGCGGGCGCTTTTGCCATTGATGTCAGATACGGTTCCGGACAACTTGATGTTGGCTCCTTCCAGCATCTTCTGGAGCCTGTTCAATTCTCTGGTACGTTCACCTACAAGGCTTTTGCGATAACGGACTAATTCCCTCAGTTCCCGCTGGTCTTTGTCGGGAATGTAACTGGGCTGAAGCAGACCGTGCTGTAAAAGGTCAGCGATCCATTCCGCATCTTTTACGTCTGTTTTTCGACCTGGAACAGCTTTCATATGGCGGGCATTGACCACCATGGCATTCAAGTCAGAAGATTCAAGGATGTTGTACAGAGGCTTCCAATAAGAGGCTGTACTCTCCATAGCGACCATTTCACAGCCGCCTTCTTTGAGCCAGTCAGCCAATGAGAGGAGTTCTCTGGTTGTTGCGCCAAACTCACGCACGTCCTGCTTTTTGCCGCATCGGAAGCAGGCAACGATAAGTTTTTTGTGAACATCAATACCACAACAATTGTCGTAAATTCTATCCATACTGGCACCTCCTGGTGGAATTTACGGCACGGTACTCTGTCTCTTATCATTTTACTATACGTCCTTTTGCCGTGAACCGGGGTTCTTAAATGGCTGGACAGGTGGTGGTGCAAATGAGAGTACCTGAAATCAGTTTAGAAAACGGGCTTCCAGCCCAAAATAAACACGATTTTTGCCGTTGCCATAAGTATAAATAACGGCACAAACAAAATCAAGAACCTATCGTCTGCACAGTTTCATTTATGGTGGTGCCAAGTGTGCGGGCATGGAGGTTTAGAAAA
>CAJTHM010000065.1 GCA_910576125.1 Lachnospiraceae bacterium
ACCGGCAAGCCCGGCAAGTCGCTCCTTGTCCTGCTTTATCTTGTATTCCAGCACGCCCAGATGTGCCGCTGTACTGCCACGTTCCCCGCGCTCAAAGTCTTTAAACCCTGCCGCCTGCATATGCTCAAAAAAACGGTCTTGTAGGAGGGAATAGGCGTTGATTAGGAGGGCTTTCCCGTTTTCGTCCCGCTGAATGTTCCCTTCTTTATCCAGCGCCTTTTCAGACGCCCATTTCTTGCTATGACTGACCTGATGAATCACTTCCTTTGTCGTCCCCACAAGAGCCGGGTCTTTGCAGCGCTTTGTCCACTTGACTTCCTTTTCCACCACCGGCACATACACCACATGGAGATGATAGTGGTAGATGTCGCGCCCTAGCTGTTCAGAGAGCGCCCGGTTCCGTTCATCCGCGTGCATGACTGCCGAGAGGATATATTCCTCACCCCCGGCTTCCTTCACTGCCAGCCGGTAGGCTTCCTCAAAGAACCGCTTTGCATACGCATAGCCGCCATTCCGCTCAAAATATGCGGAGTTCACGTCAAACACCATTTCGTCAACTACTTTAGCGTCCTGTTTCAGCCCCCTTGTGCTGATTGTGCCGTTTTCCACCATACGCTCAAATGCTTCCGCATAGCTTCCCTCACAGCGCTTGAAATGCACGTTCAGGGCAGCGCGCGCCCGGTCAATGTCCGTGTTTGCATAGCCGCTGTTCTTGCGTTCGTTGTGCCGTTCCCGGATTCCAAGCCCGGCTTTGCGGTAGGCTTTGTTCCGCACAACACAGCGGTCAGTCTTTCCCATAAATGCTCCTTTCCGGGGCTATGTTACGCTTTAGAAGCCCGTTTTGGGGGCAGTTGGTATAAAACCCCGCCGGGCATGGAAAAGGGGCTGGAAATGCCTGTAAACAGGCACTTTTCAAGCCCCTATTGCGTAACATATGCCCCCTGTTGCCGCCTGTCTGATGACGATGACGGTATTTATCTATGTACCCCTGTTTTGGGGGTATCGTCACCCGCCGTAGATGACGGTATCCCTTCCGCACCCCTATATATATTTTTATCGTCATCGTCACCCATAGAGAGGGAAACAAGGCGGGCGCTCTTTGTCCGGGTAAAGCCCATACAGATATGGTGCTGTTTTTCCAGTATTAGGGCGCGTTCTTTCAGCAGCCGAGTTAAACTGTTGGGAGAGCAGGAAACGCTGCTGTCTATCCCTTTCAGGCTGTCTAACAGTTCTGTAGCTGTCCCGCTGAATGTTTTCTTACTGGAAAGGAACTTCACCAGAACCGGCGTGAGTGTATCGGCTGTCGGCTCCCCGGAAAGATAGGACACGAACCGCCAGACGGTCATATCCCGGTCAAATTCCAGTAAAAGCTGCATATCCTCTATATCGCGCCCGGTAACGTGAAGGGTCGCTTTGTTGGCTGTCCGTTTGTCCTTTTCCAGCACATACATACTGTCAACCGCGCCGATTATCCCTACCGAGCCGGAAACCATGTTGAAGGGGTCGCTGTCCGGCATCTTGCGGACGTGGTGAATCAGCAGCACGGCAATCTTGAAGCGGTCGGCAAAGGACTTGATTCGCCCGATTTCGTCGTAGTCATTGGCATAGGCGTTCTTATCATTCACCGCCCCGCGTACCCGTTGGAGCGTGTCAACCACCACAAGCCCCGTGTCTGGATAAGCCGCCATGAAGGTT
>CAJTHM010000066.1 GCA_910576125.1 Lachnospiraceae bacterium
TTTTCCCATAAGGCAGGTGATTTTATGAAGAATTCTCAAAAACATACCTGTTGTGATATCAGTTTGATCCATCAGGATGAATTCCATGATTTCTGCAGAAACGGAAATCCGGCATCCTTTACAAGAAACCGGAAGATGCCGTTAACGGATCTTATGTTTACTATGATAAACCGGAGGGGGATTACGTTGAGTCTGGAATTACGCAATTATATGAAAACCGCACACCCGGGAATGGAAATATCAAAGCCGGGCTATCTGAAACAGCGAATGAAATTGAATCCGCTGGCTTTTTATGAGCTTTACCGCCATCATAACAGGAACTTTTATGCAGACCCTGGATTTTCTGTCTTCCATGGATATCTGGTTCTGGCGGCAGACGGCTCAGGAATCAATATCCCAACCACAAGGGAAACGCTGGAAACATTTGGGACATCCAGCAGAAAAGGAACAAAGCCCCAGGCATCCATAGGGCTCGGGTGTCTGTATGATGTGATGAACCGCATGATCCTGGAGAGCGACTGCTGTAAATGCAAGTTTGATGAAATGCGGCTGGCGGAAGAACAGATCGACCGTGTATCTGAAACAATCGGCGCGTCACAGCCGTTTCTGGTCGTCATGGACAGGGGCTATCCCTCCACCGCGGCTTTTATCAGGATGATGGAGAAGGGGGTCCTGTTCCTTGCGCGCCTCAAATCCAGTGACTATAAAAAGGAGCAGTCCTCTTTATCCTTTCCGGACACATGGGTGGACATCCGTCTGGACAAAAGCCGGATCAACCATTATAAAGGAACGGATATCGGGCAGCGGATGGAAGAACTCGGGCACATCACCCTGCGCATGGTCAAAGTGCCGTTACCAGAAGGGAAGGAAGAAGTGCTCATCACAAATCTGCCATCGGAAACCTTTGACAGCCAACGGATTGCGGAATTGTACCATATGAGATGGGGAATTGAAACGGCATACGAAACGCTCAAAGACCGTCTGCAGATAGAGAACTTCACAGGGACCAGGCCTGTTTTGCTGCTGCAGGATATCTACAGCACAATCTATGTCAGTAACCTTGCGGAAGACATCATCCGTGACGCGGAAGCGGAGCTGGATGAGAAAGAAAAACACAGGAAGCATAAAATGATGGTGAACCGGACGTTGAGCATAGGGATACTGAAAAATGACCTGATTTATATCCTGTTGGAAACAGATGCGCAGAAACAGGACAGGCTGTTCCATCAGATCTATGAAGACATCAGCAAAAATCTGGTTCCAATCAGGCCAGACCGTCATTACCACCGGACAAAGGGGCAGCTTGCGGGAAAATATTCAAACACGCATAAAAGAGCTTATTAAACAACAAAGTTATAGCGCATTAGATTGTTTTGCCTGATAATTACAGTATAAAACCGTCAAATGGTAAGACTGACTCCTAGAACAATACCGGATGTCTTTATCCCATGAATGGGTGTAAAGACATCCGGTATTGTTCTTTTCCTTAAGTTAATGACATTG
>CAJTHM010000067.1 GCA_910576125.1 Lachnospiraceae bacterium
GTGGAGAAAAGCAATCCCCATACCCGCACCTTCAGGCCCCGCGGCCCGGTACAATCGGAAAGCATCAGATTTAGGGCATTTTATCTTTTGTACAAGTTATTCTTTTCTGTTGCCCTAAATCAGATGCTTTCCTTAGATATTGTACCATGGATACGGGATTTTTGCGAACCCGGCGCTGCCGGATGTCCGTCATAATGCCTATGGTTAAAACAGCGGATGCTGCCTTTGTACGATGCTGTTTCCGGAACCCTTTCCGGGAAGGAAAAGCATGTCTGCGTCCGTTCCGGAACCTTTTACGGTGTGCAGCGTGGTTCCGCAGGAATAAGGCGGGACATTTTTTCCAGCAGGAAAGACGTCCGAAAATTTCTCCGTTTTGCACAAAGTCATCCCATGTATTCCGGCGGTTCCACCGGCCTGACCGATTTCTTCGGGGTGATAGTCAGCCCTTCCATCAGCCACCGGAACTGCTGCGGCGTTAATCCACGTACATCCTCCGGGGTGCGCGGCCACTGGAACCGGCTTTCTGAGAGCCGCTTGTATAACAGGAGCCATCCGTCCCCTTCCCATACAAGCCCCTTGATGCGGTCTGTGCGTCTCCCGCAGAAAAGATAAAGGGTGTCCTTTCTATACGGCCGGTTCCCGGTCTGTGCTTCCACGAGTGCCGCCAGCCGGTCCATCCCGGCGCGCAGATCGGTGTAGCCGCAGACAATGTAGACGGCTTTAAAGCAGGTGGCGTCATTGAGCATCCCGCACCACCCCCAGGACTGCCGCAAGCAGCGGCATTGGTGTGGATTCCGTTACGTGGATGGAAAAACCATTTACAGAAACGGAAAGCCCCTGCTGTATACCGCTGCCGCTTTGTGTTTCCTGCTGCAGAAAGCCTGGGTTTACTGGGACAATCTGCTGCACCGGAGCCTCTGGCGCAAGGGATTCCAGACACGCTTCCCTTACGCGGCGCAGTCTGTAATAATAGTTTGCTTTCGTAATGCCGTGGCCGGCACACCAATCGATGACACTCATGCCTGCGGGACGGTTCTGGCATTCCCTGATCTGTACAGCCCATTCTTGTAAACGGTACTGTACAGCTACTACCGTTGTTTCTGAACTCATAGACTTACCTCCGTATAGCGGTATCAAAAGTTGAGACTTAACTTTTAATACCCATGATAGAAATATAGTCTATTGTCACACATTTTGCCGCCATAGTCGAGGTACGCACTATCTACCGTATACGCTGTCGTTAAGGGCAGTTCGAAAAATAGTATTCAAAGTTCCTATGCCTGTAGTGACGCTTTGGGAATATGGCAAAGGCCATGGGGGAAGCCGCAGAGATAAAGCAATCCCGGAAACGCCCATTTTATCAGCATTTCCGGGATTTTATCCGTTACTCGAACTCGGCGTGTTCTTTG
>CAJTHM010000068.1 GCA_910576125.1 Lachnospiraceae bacterium
CGCCGCAAACGGACGATACTTGTTAATTAACAGGCGCGAAGCGCCGCATTTTTCGATATATTTGTCAAGTGCTTTTGGCAAAAAAAGTGGGGGATTTTAATAAAAAAGGCATCTGAAAGCCTTGTGTTTATTGGCTTAAAGATTCCGAGAGATTATATTAGAGTTTGGGAGGTATTCATTTTGAAAAAAATCGGCATTACAATTTTAAAATCCATAGGCTTTTTTCTGGGATGGTCAATATTGGTTTCTCTATTGCCGTTATCATCGTCAAAAGAACAAGCTATATGGAGATTATGGGCAGAAATTACACCTTTATTGGCAATAGCAGCTTTTACTCTCATCTTTTGGCTTGCTGAAAAGAAAAATGTAAAGTTACATTTATTCGATAATCCAGTAAAGGGAATGGTATTGGGAATAATCGCAGGGATTGTATGGTTAGCTATCCCTGTTTTAGTAATGTATGCAGCAAAAATTATCCATGTTGACGGAACTAACTTAATTCACCTATTCCCTGTTTGGGTGCTGGCAGTATTTCTAAATACCATTATGCAGGAACTTCTTGTTCGCGGTTATTTGTATCAAATGCTTAAGCAAAAGCACAATATATTTGTTGCTACGATTGTGACAACAATACTTTTTACAGCATTGCATGGAGGGGCATTTGAAGCGGGTATTATTCCCGTTTTAAATGTACTTACTATGAGTTTGCTTATGATAGCAGTCCTTGAATATAGCGGTTCTATTATAGCACCAATTATTATGCACTTTTTATGGAATGGAATTGGCGCATTAGTTTTAGGTGGTGTGTCACTTGCTGATGACTATCCAAATCTGTTTGTTATGACTTTTACTGGAAGCGATATTCTGTCCGGCGGAAATTGCAAAATTGAAGGAAGCATTATTGTTTTAATTGTCAATGTGATTTTGATTGCATTTTTTATATTTATACAAAAGAAAAAAAATATAAGCATAGATTCCGGTTTATCGAGCCACGCTCCCAACTAAATACTACCAGCACAAAACCGGAATTGATGGAGGGCAAACTGAAGCGGCATTATGAAAAAAGTAATTTTATATATTCAATGATCTCTCGGAATTCTGATTGATCCTGCCAGCGAAACTCTGGCATTGGACTTTGACAAGTGGATATTATTCAAAATTGAAAAAATGGGTACAGAAAATAGACATAGTACTATTGCTATGCCGGAAAATAAGGTATACTATTTATAGGATTATGCTGCATTACAAATCAACTTTCTCAGGGTGGATTCGAATGGCATATCCCATGCATCCAGATGTTGTAGCATCAGGATGTGATAGAGGCGGCAGTACCACATCTTAGTTGAACGGTGCCTGC
>CAJTHM010000069.1 GCA_910576125.1 Lachnospiraceae bacterium
GGTCTGACTCGAACACGATCACCCCAAAGACGCGCCGCTTCTTTTCATACGCGTCAGGGCGGAAATCGTCCTGCTTCTCCCTGCGGGCCAGGTAGGAAGCCTCCTCTGCTGAAGCTTTCCTTGCAGACCTGTAGGCGTAAAGATAGCGGCCTCCCTGAATTGGGCACTTCCTGTACAGGACATGGTCGTCAATGCCGGAGAGCACGCCCTCGAAAGAGAGCATGTCATTGTTGGCGATCCTGACATCGTTCCTTTTTATCGGCGTCAGGAAGTGCAGGTCAGGCCGTTCCTCCAGCTCCTTTTTGATCTGGCTGGGCGGGAATCCTTTGTCGGAGACGATGATTCCCCTGCGGATGTCGTTATCACGTATGAAAGCGGCATAGGAACTGGCATCGATGCTGTTGCCGGGGAACACTTCCGCGCAGATCGGCTCCATTTCCTCGATGTCATAGGCATAGAGCACGGAGACTTCCTGACAGCCTTTCCTCCGCGCCTTGTAGGAAAAGGCCGACAGGTCATTTGCTGTGCTGCTGTCCTGTTTGAGCGTCCCGTCAATTGCGATATGGTGGCTGGCAATGACAGCGGCGGCACGCTTCTGGTAAAAAGCCCTGCGTCTGCTGCCGTCCTGCCCGAGCTTCTGCAGGAAAGTGCAGATGGTATTCGCGGACAATGCTGCCCCCGGGTAGTGCTGGCAGACAAATGTGCGTCGATAGTGCGTTCCTATACGGTCAGCCGTGATGGATGGGCGTATGATCCTGAGCGTGGCAATTGCCATTACAGTGCATGCGTCCTTTGCGGGATAGACATCCAGAAGGTCAGCCAGGATATCGGCCGAAACGGATTTCGCAAATGCGGCTGCCCCATACGATAACATGTCCGGTCCGGATGCGGCAGTTTTTCCATTAAGGGGGATGTATGCCCCATCAAAAATATGGCCGATGACCTTTCCGTTTTTCGGCTGTGGGTTTCCGTCCCGGATGTATTTTGTCCCGGCTCTTTCGCGGACAGCATATCGGTTTGGGCCATCTTTCCCGTTGTCCACTACAACAGTATTGACAGGTCTCGGCACTTTGCGGATGTATTCTGGTATAGCCATAAAATCACCTCTAATATAGTACATCATATCATTTCCGGTACTATATTTCAAGGGATTTGAAAGACAATTTGTCAAAGATTGATGGCCTGATTTCCAGTCAGAACACACTAAACAGAGTATTAGTATACGGAATTCTATATGTAATAAAGTCCGCAAGATGGAAATCAGCAGTTTTAATGGTTCAAAAAGCAATTTCTATAGTACAGCAGATTGGGAAAGTTTTA
>CAJTHM010000070.1 GCA_910576125.1 Lachnospiraceae bacterium
TATTCAAAGTTCCTATGCCTGTAGTGACGCTTTGGGAATATGGCAAAGGCCATGGGGGAAGCCGCAGAGATAAAGCAATCCCGGAAACGCCCATTTTATCAGCATTTCCGGGATTTTATCCGTTACTCGAACTCGGCGTGTTCTTTGTTGTTATTAACTGTATTTATTTAGGTTTTATGCAAATACACGCCGTTTTTTGCTTCAATTACATCAATTAGTGTCTGCTGATTAAGTCTGGTTAAATGCAAGGGATTCTGTAAAATGTATATTTATTATCCAAAAGTCGATACACGCACAAAATGGCAGAAAGTATTCGTTTCTGAATCTTGAAAAGATTCATCACGAATACAGACAGCGCAATCGATGTCAATTGGGTCTCTTCCAGCTTGGTCACAATAAGCCCCATCCCATAGCATCTCTTGCATAAGCTGAATGCCCGTTCCACTCCGATCCTGTCTACATTGTCCTGATATTCTTTCTTTTTGTCCTGCTTTGCCGTCTCACTGGGTCTGCCCAGCTTCGGCCCGGACAGGCGGATCCCACGCTCCTTGCAGAACCTGCGGTTGTCCCTTGTCCGGTAGATCTGGTCCGCAAGGATCCTCATCGGATAGTGCCCGGTGCGCTTCCTGTAGCGCTCTGCGGCATCTTCCAGGGAGCCGCACTCGTTGTAGGCATCAAAGGATATCTTTTCAATCCTCCCATAGCCGGATCCATCGATGCTCAGGTCCAGTTTGGCCCCAAACTCTACAGGCGTCTTCGCCTTGCCCCTGACGATTGGCCTGATCCAGGGCTGGCTGATGCTCACGATCCGGTCTGCCACCGAATGTGTCCTGTTCCTGTACATGTACTCCTGCTGCTCATATACTTTTTCAATCGTCCCCAGCAGCTGTGCTTCCTTTTCTTTTGGCACATATCCCTTCTCCTTCAGGACGCCTACGTATCTGAGGTCCCGGCGCACATAGGAGAGCTGCCTGCGGATGGCTGCCCGTATCTTCTTCGCGCTGCGCTTCTTCATCTTCGCCAGTGCCAGGTAGTCCTTCCTTGCCTGGCGGCGGTACATCCTCGGGCGTGGCAGGCCATGGCCCTTGCAGTAACGGATGATGGTTGCCTCAAGCTTCTCCCTTGCCTCATTCAGGAGGTCGAAGTCCTGGGGATAACGGATGTTCACAGGGGAGCATGTGGCGTCCAGTATCAGCGTCCCGCTGTTCGCCTCCTCCCC
>CAJTHM010000071.1 GCA_910576125.1 Lachnospiraceae bacterium
TTGCTATGCCGGAAAATAAGGTATACTATTTATAGGATTATGCTGCATTACAAATCAACTTTCTCAGGGTGGATTCGAATGGCATATCCCATGCATCCAGATGTTGTAGCATCAGGATGTGATAGAGGCGGCAGTACCACATCTTAGTTGAACGGTGCCTGCCGTCTTCTAATTTAAAGTCTATTTTCTCACGCTTATTCGAGCGTTCAGCAGAAGTTCTTGCGTTATACTCTTTTTTCCATAGCGCACTGTCACGTGGCGGGATGTTTATTAGACGTGGATTATCTTTCATTGCAAGATGTACGGTTCGTCCGTATTTCGAATCAGAGCATGGGGTTTTACAGGAGCAACCGTATTTCCTGCTGGCAAGGGGACATCTGAATTTCACCCTTGCTTTTGAAATCTCAGTGCCATCATGATTCATTTTCAGCCCGGCTTTACAGATTGGAATGCCATCTTTGCCGATGGTGAAATCATCTTTGTATTTTTCTTTGATTCCACGCTTCTCGTTTAAGTCAATGAATGGAGTAATGCCTTTCCGNCTGCAATACAGGTAATAAGGCATTGCATCATGGGCTGAATCAAGCAGAAGTTTTTCTACATGAAAATCCGGAAGAAAGCTTTTCATCCGGAAAAATGCATGAAGGAATCCATGGGAATCATGCATGGATGCGGGATGCAGCAGGGGAAAAACCGGAAGATCACTATCTGAATCAGAAGCAACTAACATGTAAAGATCATATCCGTGGTAGAAGCAGCTGCGGGAAGAATCCCATCCGACATCACAGTCAGGCTGAGAGAAATAACGTTTACAATCACAGTCATGGATACCTTTTGAAGCACAGTCACAGACACGGTGTTTACGTTCTCTAGCAGAGGTTACAACGGGGGTGCCATCTCCGGCGATAGAAAGATGTGTATTGTTAATAACCCCCTTGTCAAGAGACTTGCGAAGGAATTCTTTTGTGTAGAGGTCAAAAAGAGAGCCGTAAGGCTGTTCGTCAATAGAAAAGGATTGGTTTTCAAGTGTTTCCAGCAACTGTTCAACAGTGGTTTTATCAACAGGCTGTGCCTTATATCCTTTTTTGTCAGGTTTTTTGACAGGAACCTTTAACTTGTGAAGGTGAGGGGACAGGTTTTTATCTTCTGAATCCCAGAGTTTA
>CAJTHM010000072.1 GCA_910576125.1 Lachnospiraceae bacterium
GCAATGTCATTAACTTAAGGAAAAGAACAATACCGGATGTCTTTACACCCATTCATGGGATAAAGACATCCGGTATTGTTCTGGGAATCAGTCTTACCATTTGACGATCTTCTACTGTAATTATTATGCAAGATGATTTCATGTGCTATAGCTTTGTTGTTTAATAAGCTCTTTTATGCGTGTTTGAATATTTTCCCGCAAGCTGCCCCTTTGTCCGGTGGTAATGACGGTCTGGCCTGATTGGAACCAGATTTTTGCTGATGTCTTCATAGATCTGCTGGAACAGTCTGTCCTGTTTCTGCGCATCTGTTTCCAGCAGGATATAAATCAGGTCATTTTTCAGTATCCCTATGCTCAATGTCCGATTCACCATCATTTTATGTTTCCTGTGTTTTTCTTTCTCATCCAGCTCCGCTTCCGCGTCACGGATGATGTCTTCCGCAAGGTTGCTGACATAGATTGTGCTGTAGATATCCTGCAGCAGCAAAACCGGCCTGGTCCCTGTGAAGTTCTCTATCTGCAGACGGTCTTTGAGCGTTTCGTATGCCGTTTCAATTCCCCATCTCATATGGTACAGTTCCGCAATCTGTCGGCTGTCAAAGGTTTCCGACGGCAGATTTGTGATGAGCACTTCTTCCTTCCCTTCCGGTAACGGCACTTTGACCATACGCAGGGTGATGTGCCCGAGTTCTTCCATCCGCTGCCCGATATCCGTTCCTTTATAATGGTTGATCCGGCTTTTGTCCAGACGGATGTCCACCCATGTGTCCGGAAAGGATAATGAGGCCTGCTCTTTTTTATAGTCACTGGATTTGAGGCGCGCAAGGAACAGGACCCCCTTCTCCATCATCCTGATAAAAGCCGCGGTGGAGGGATAGCCCCTGTCCATGACGACCAGAAACGGCTGTGACGCGCCGATTGTTTCAGATACACGGTCGATCTGTTCTTCCGCC
>CAJTHM010000074.1 GCA_910576125.1 Lachnospiraceae bacterium
GCAGTCGATTATGCCGCAGGCTGAAATCTCCAGGCTCTCCAGGGCTGTACAGGTGGTCAAAAAGGAAAAATCCTTCACAGGCATGGCAGAGATAGCCAGTTTCTTCAGCCTTGACATCTTTCCGATTATGCTGAAATCCCCCCTTACAATCTCAAGCCTCTCCGGCAGGGCATCCTTCAAAGGGTCTATCAGCTTCTGGAAGACCGGCCTGCCGCCGCAGGACAGGTTCTTAATCTTCTGGAAGTCATAAAGGCTCTCCGGCACCCTGCCCAGGGCCTGGGCCGCATAGGTAAGCAGCGCAGGGTCTATTTTGATTTTTTCCAGTTCCATATTGCATTCCTCCTCCGATATATTTTTAAGCCGCGCCTGGACAGGACGTTGTCGTCATCATCCGTGCTGCACCGCCGGACGGCATGTTCTGTCTTATGTACTTTCCCTTTCAGCACAGCTTCCCGGCTAATCTCTCCAGTTCCCCTTTCGTCATGGGCGGAATCAGGATATGGTCTCCATCAAACTGCCTGACGCCATATCTTCCAAGCTCCTCAATAAAGCGCTCATAGGGGAACAGCCCCTCCATCACACGCTGCTCACTGTAAAGCACGAACTGGACAAACCCTTCCGTTATCTTAAGTTCGCCCAGATTCAGGAACCCGTCGGCACGGACAGGGAAAATGCTCTCGCATTCTTCTGTCAAAGCATAAAAGGCCCCTATCTCCTTTGTGTCATTCTTCTGAAGAAGCCTCGGCTTCGCATAATAGACATCAAGCGCCTGGAGCCCGTGGAGGGTCTGCTCGAAATCCGAAAGATCCGTACATGTCTCCCAGGCGGCCACCTTATCCTCCGTCAGCGTATATGGCCACCGGGCCAGGGTAAGGATATGGCTCGCGAACTCCTTATTCCCGCAAAACCGGTTCAGCGATTCCCTGCTGAACGCGGCAAAATT
>CAJTHM010000075.1 GCA_910576125.1 Lachnospiraceae bacterium
TGTTGTATCTGCTTTATTCATTTAGATTTCCTTTCTGCTGATTCAAGTTTTTGTCTTTCCCTTCCGTTCCACCTATCCAGCCAGTCAAGGGTCGGGTCGTATTTTCGCCGCTCCGCTCTGAAAATCTCCACCCTTTCCCCCTTGACAGTCTGGATTTTTGCCGTGCCATTGCGCTGCCGACAACGGGGAACAGGAAAAAGAACTGTTTCCCGCTGTCGTCCGCTCCATTCTACGGCAAAACCGGCTCCACTGGTGTACCGGCGGCGTTAGTGCTATGCGGTGGCTCTGCCCCCACACCCCCGACCTCATCCAAAGAACAGGAGGGAGGGTCAGCGTTCCTGTTGCCGCTTCCTTTTGGGGGATTGCGTGGGCGCGGAGGTTTCCGGTTCCAGCCGTTTCAGGCTTTCCAGTGCCTTCCTTGTCTGTTCCGGGTGCAGCCGTTCCAGTTCCATATAGTCTTTTGTCCTGCCCTTTAAGTCCTGCCAGCGGGTACGGTAGATTTCCAGCCCCTTCACCGCTTCGGTAAGCTGCCGTTGCAATTCAAGGAGTTTCCCTTGTGACGCAAGCCCGGACTTTGCAAGGGTCAGCAGCTTCTTAAATTCTTCCGGGAGTAGTTCCATGTGTCCCCAAAGGTTCTTCTTTCCCATGCGTTCCAGTTCGCTATACATTGCGCTGGCTTTCTCCGTGACCGTAAGCTGTTTGTCCAGCCCGGCTAATTGCTTGCCTTTCTGCTTCAAGGTTTTATCCAGAGCCGCCGCCTGTTCCTCTTTGTCGGCAACGTCACCGGCAAGCCCGGCAAGTCGCTCCTTGTCCTGCTTTATCTTGTATTCCAGCACGCCCAGATGTGCCGCTGTACTGCCACGTTCCCCGCGCTCAAAGTCTTTAAACCCTGCCGCCTGCATATGCTCAAAAAA
>CAJTHM010000077.1 GCA_910576125.1 Lachnospiraceae bacterium
CGGCGAGCTGACCGAGGGCGACGTGAAGCAGCTTTACGCAAAGGCACAGGAAACGGCGCAGACCGCCGGACAGGACAAAGACACCTTTTCCATTTACCAGATAAAGGGCGGGGACGAAACAAGGGATTTCCGCTTTGAGCCATACGACCGCCTGCAGGCGGCGGGAAATGTGGTTGACAGGGCGAACTATGAGCTTGTCTATTCCGCGCCCCTTGCGCCGGAAACTTCCCTTGAAGATATTTACACCCGCTTTAATATCGACCACCCCAAAGACTTTAAGGGACATAGCCTTTCCGTTTCGGACGTGGTAGTGCTTCATCAGGACGGACAGGACGCGGCGCATTTCGTTGACAGTGTAGGTTTCCGGGAAGTGCCGGAGTTTTTACAGGAGCAAAAGCAGCTTACCCCGGACGACTTGGAAACGGGCGAAACTGTCAAGACACCGAGGGGGACTTTCCATGTGACCGCCATGAGCCGGGAGCAGATAGAAGCCGCCGGATATGGCTTTCACCACCAGTCGGACGACGGAAAGTATCTGATTATGGGGAACGGGACGCGGGCGTTTGCCGTTGCCACAGAACAGGCGCAGCGGGACAATCCCTTGAAAACCGCCGAGCAGACCACAGAGCAGAACGGAAACATGATTGACGGTATCATCAACAACACCCCCACCGTTGACGAACTGGAAGCAAAGGTAAAGGCGGGTGAGCAGATTTCCCTTGTTGACCTGGCTAACGCTGTCAAAGCCGACAAGGAGCGCGGCAAGGAAGCGAAGCCGGAAAAGAAGCCCTCTATCCGGGCGCAGC
>CAJTHM010000078.1 GCA_910576125.1 Lachnospiraceae bacterium
GCGAGCTGACCGAGGGCGACGTGAAGCAGCTTTACGCAAAGGCACAGGAAACGGCGCAGACCGCCGGACAGGACAAAGACACCTTTTCCATTTACCAGATAAAGGGCGGGGACGAAACAAGGGATTTCCGCTTTGAGCCTTACGACCGCCTGCAGGCGGCGGGAAATGTGGTTGACAGGGCGAACTATGAGCTTGTCTATTCCGCGCCCCTTGCGCCGGAAACTTCCCTTGAAGATATTTACACCCGCTTTAATATCGACCACCCCAAAGACTTTAAGGGACATAGCCTTTCCGTTTCGGACGTGGTAGTGCTTCATCAGGACGGACAGGACGCGGCGCATTTCGTTGACAGTGTAGGTTTCCGGGAAGTGCCGGAGTTTTTACAGGAGCAGAAGCAGCTTACCCCGGACGACTTGGAAACGGGCGAAACTGTCAAAACACCGAGGGGGACTTTCCATGTAACCGCCATGAGCCGGGAGCAGATAGAAGCCGCCGGATATGGCTTTCACCACCAGTCGGACGACGGAAAGTATCTGATTATGGGGAATGGGACGCGGGCGTTTGCTGTTGCCGCAGAACAGGCGCAGCGGGACAATCCCTTGAAAACCGCCGAGCAGACCACAGAGCAGAACGGAAACATGATTGACGGTATCATCAACAACACCCCTACCGTTGACGAACTGGAAGCAAAGGTAAAGGCGGGTGAGCAGATTTCCCTTGTTGACCTGGCTAACGCTGTCAAAGCCGACAAGGAGCGCGGCAAGGAAGCGAAGCCGGAAAAGAAGCCCTCTATCCGGGCG
>CAJTHM010000079.1 GCA_910576125.1 Lachnospiraceae bacterium
CGGAGGATCTGTTCCTCTAATGGAGGTCTTCCTCCCATGATAAAACGGCAGCGATACTATGATTCCCTGAAAGAAGCAGCATAGGATACAAAATCCTTGAGGAAAATGTGTCAACTAATCTTGACAAAATCACACCACAAAGGACGGCTTTTCAAGCGGCTCGTAAAGGAGCGTTTCTGCTTCCACCAGATTCAGCTTCTGCATAGGCTTCCTCCTTTCGGCGTTTTCGTTTGGTTTTACTGCACATAGGCGTGACCTCCTTGAATAGATTTACCCCTGCAATGAAGCAAGGGTATGTAGCACAGCCAGTCCATACAGTTCCACGCTTTCCCTAAAGCGGCGTTTTCTCTGTCAGTGCTATGCACGGATTGAGCAACGGGCAGGCTCATATCGTGGCTCTGCTGTCCGTTGCGGCAGGTATCCCTCTGGCGGCTGCTATGGAATTTTCAAGGAGCAAATCTATCGCTGTCATTTTGCGGTAATAAAAAAGGGCGGGAGGTTTTGACCTCTCACCCAACAGCCCGCAGGGGGATATATTTTTAGACATGGTATTCTGATTTTTTGAAAAAGTAAAAGCACCTGCCGCTTAACCGTTTTTCTCGGTCAGTAACAAGTGCTTTAAATAAAACTTTCCCAATCTGCTGTACTATAGAAATTGCTTTTTGAACCATTAAAACTGCTGATTTCCATCTTGCGGACTTTATTACATATAGAATTCCGTATACTAATACTCTGTTTAGTGTGTTCTGACTGGAAATCAGGCCATCAAT
>CAJTHM010000080.1 GCA_910576125.1 Lachnospiraceae bacterium
GCAAAGGACTTGATTCGCCCGATTTCGTCGTAGTCATTGGCATAGGCGTTCTTATCATTCACCGCCCCGCGTACCCGTTGGAGCGTGTCAACCACCACAAGCCCCGTGTCTGGATAAGCCGCCATGAAGGTTTCAAGTTGTGGTATCAGGGAGCCGGACAGGTTATCCGCTTCCGTGGCAAAATAGCTTTGTTCCGAGCCGTCGTCGGTGATGTGGGAGAGCCGGAAATGGAGCCGGTCAATGGTATCTTCCAATGCCAGGTAGAGCGTCCCGCATTTGCGCGTTTCAAACTCCCATACCTTCCCACCGGTGGACACTTGCTGGCAGAGCCATAAAGAAAGCCATGACTTCCCGATTTTGGCGCTGCCGGATAAGATATGCAACCCCACCGGCATAAGCCCGGCAATGATAAATTTAGGCGGTTCCACGTCCAGCCCTAACAGGCTTTTCCCGTCAATGACGGACAAGGTTTTGATTTCTTTCATAAGTTGTTCACTCCTTTTCATTCTGCTTTCAGTTATCTATATAAAAAGCCCTATAACAGCGCTAGCAACCGTTACAGGGCTTGAATCGTCTTTTATTCTGTTCTTTGGAGGAGGTCGGGGGTGTGGGGGCAGAGCCACCGCAGGAAAACTCCCGCCGCCAGTACACCAGCGGAGCCGGTTTTGCCGTACAATGGTTGGGACGAAAAACGGGAAACAGTTCTTTTTCCTGTTCCCCGTTTTCGGCGCAGCCATAGCACGGCAAAAATCCAGA
>CAJTHM010000081.1 GCA_910576125.1 Lachnospiraceae bacterium
GTGTCTGCTGATTAAGTGAAAATCCATTGATTTCACTGACTTTTACAGCATTTTATGATAAAATAAATGCAAGGTTTTTAGCAAAACCACTTCATTTTTCTTGCAGTTTTCATAGAAGACTACCTGCATAAAGGAGCAAAAAAGCATGTACAAACGGTCGGATACTTCACAGCACACTTTCCTTGATTTCAACCAGCCCCTGGGCCTGCATATGGATCCGGCAAACCGCTGGGTCAGGATGGCAGACAGAATCCCGTGGGACGAGTTTGAGCGCAGGTATGCAGGGCTGTTTGAAAGCGGTACCGGAAACCCGGCCAAGCCGCTGCGCCTTGCACTGGGCTGCCTGATCATCCAGGCCCGGTACCAGTATCCGGACAGGGAGCTGGTAGAACAGCTGAAAGAGAACCCATACTACCAATACTTCATAGGCCTTCCCGGGTATCAGGAGAAAGCGCCGATAGATGCCAGTACCCTGGTGCTCTTCCGCAGACGCCTTACAGCGGACATCCTACGGGAGGCCAACGAGTACCTTCTTGAGAGACAGGACGGGGAAGAGGGACAGGATGACGGCCCGCCTGCCTCCGGCGGCAGTGGGGGCACCGGGGAGGAGGCGAACAGCGGGACGCTGATACTGGACGCCACATGCTCCCCTGTGAACATCCGTTATCCCCAGGACTTCGACCTCCTGAATGAGGCAAGGGAGAAGCTTGAGGCAACCATCATCCGTTACTGCA
>CAJTHM010000082.1 GCA_910576125.1 Lachnospiraceae bacterium
TAGTCTTCCAGAAAGTGAAGAGCCAACAAGGATTCACATTGGAAAACCAGGAAGGAAAGCTTACTGATTTCAGGGATGTAGACATCGAGGATTATCTGTCGGATATGTTCGTTACACCAGATGAATTTGTGATTCTGACAGCATCTGTGGCACAAAATAAAGTCCGCTATGTCCAAGCCTGTATACATGATGGTGAAATCGAGGTAGAATTGGGGATTGAGGAGGAAGGAACACGACTGTATTATAAAATGTGTTCTGAGGAAGAATGTTATCGAATCTTTCTTGACTTTTATGAGGACAGGTTTATTCCGGATATGAGAGAGTACAAGCCGGTAGAGTTTTGATAGGATTATATTGATAACTGGCTGATTAAGGAGCCTGTTTTTAGAGGGGTATAGGGTATACATTAGGTACTTATATATTTTAGATGGAAACATACCCCCTACCCCTATATATCTGGTTCGGTGGGGCTGAAAAATAGGCCTGATGTATAGAATGAACAGATGGGCGCTTCCCCGACTCAAAACATTCAAAAAATAATGTAAACCCACCTGGGCTACATGCAGCACTACCTTTTCAGCCATGCTAATCATGCCCTAAAACGGCCAATCAGACTGCCATTTACAAAGCGATATTTGCCCCATTTAGCCACTTTTCTATCAAGCCGATAAAGTATACACCAAAGCAATTTAAAGCCGAATTTGCCCCCAAAA
>CAJTHM010000083.1 GCA_910576125.1 Lachnospiraceae bacterium
CCCGCCCGGCCTCTCCGGATACCGGCCTCGCTCCGCCGCACCCGCGCGCGTCGCTCGGCCCCGCCTCCCGGCGGCACTTCTTCCTTCTCTTCTCGATGCCGGTGGGGCCTCCGCCCCACCGTATGGTTCTCTTCTTCGTCAGTATTCGGTTTTCAAGGTACAGTCTGGCGGCATGCGCCGCCGATGGGCTTAAGTGGACTCGAACCACCGACCTCACGCTTATCAGGCGTGCGCTCTAACCGGCTGAGCTATAAGCCCATGATGGAGATGGAGGGAATCGAACCCTTGACCCCCTGCTTGCAAGGCAGGTGCTCTCCCAGCTGAGCTACACCCCCGTCCGGATGCCCCCCATGGGGCCCCATAAGTCCTGTGTCTTCTTTTTCTGTTCCGGCAGCCACCTGCTCTCCCACGCCGTCCCCGGCGTAGTACCATCGGCCGCCTGGGTCTTGACCATCGTGTTCGGGATGGGAACGGGTATCTCCCCCAGGCGCATCGCCACCGGAACCTTTCCAGGTGCCCTTGGCATCTGAACAGCAATGCAGCCCCTACTCTTCCTTCCTTAGAAAGGAGGTGATCCAGCCGCACCTTCCGATACGGCTACCTTGTTACGACTTCACCCCAGTCGCCGGGCCTGCCTTCGGCGGCTCCCTCCTCGCGGTTGGGGCACCGACTTCGGGCGTTCCCGACTCCCATGGTGTGACGGGC
>CAJTHM010000084.1 GCA_910576125.1 Lachnospiraceae bacterium
GATTGGTTTTCAAGTGTTTCCAGCAACTGTTCAACAGTGGTTTTATCAACAGGCTGTGCCTTATATCCTTTTTTGTCAGGTTTTTTGACAGGAACCTTTAACTTGTGAAGGTGAGGGGACAGGTTTTTATCTTCTGAATCCCAGAGTTTAGAAAAGAAGTCGTAAAAAGTGCCAACACCGGGAGTATCATCTGTTTTAAAACCGCTAAGAAAGGCATACAGAGGATTTATTTTAAGCTGGGCAGCCCATTCGGTTATAGATGTGACCTTAAAATCAATGGACAGCAGATAGGAACGCTGCATGCAGGAAGGAGTTCTTGGTGCAGGACCATACTTGGAATATTTGCTTCGCATCATTTCGTCAGTGTAGGAAAGATCAAGATTCCAAAAACGATCAATAATGTCCCATGTGTCATGGGAAATGGAATCAGGATTCGGATAATATTTACGAAGATTTTCAACAACAAAGTTTTGGTAGTCGGCATGACTGCCACAGTTTACAGGTAACATAAAATCGCCTCCATATCGAAAAAAGATTGTCGCCGCAAACGGACGATACTTGTTAATTAACAGGCGCGAAGCGCCGCATTTTTCGATATATTTGTCAAGTGCTTTTGGCAAAAAAAGTGGGGGATTTTAATAAAAAAGGCATCTGAAAGCCTTGTGTTTATTGGCTTAAAGATTCCGAGAGATTATA
>CAJTHM010000085.1 GCA_910576125.1 Lachnospiraceae bacterium
AGTATATCGGCATCAGCCATCATCCCAGGCGCAAACCAAACGGAATCACAAAAGCGGATCGGGAAGCCCGGAAATCAGAAGATCTGTTAAAACGTGATTTCAAGTCAGAGGAACCGCTGGCGAAGTGCGTAACAGACATAACCGAGATCAAAGCCAGCGATGGAAAGCTGTATGTTTCCGCTGTTTTTGACTGTTTCGATTCCAGCGTGGTTGGACTGGCGATGGATACTAATATGAAAGCTCCATTATGTGCGCGGACACTGGAAAACGCGGCGAAGACATATCCGGGCATCCATGGGGCAATTATCCACAGTGACAGGGGAAGCCAGTACACCAGCCAGCTTTATCGGGAGACAATCCGGAAGTATGGCATACGGCAGAGCATGAACAGTGCAGGTGGCAGATGCCATGATAACGCCCGCTGTGAGAGCATGTGGGCCAGAATGAAATCTGAACTGCTCTATGGCCGCTATAATACAGAGAAGATGAGCACGGATGAAGTGAAAACCCTCATCTGGAGATATTTCATCAGCTATTGGAATAACCGGAGGATCTGTTCCTCTAATGGAGGTCTTCCTCCCATGATAAAACGGCAGCGATACTATGATTCCCTGAAAGAAGCAGCATAGGATACAAAATCCTTGAGGAAAATGTGTCAACTAATCTTGACAAAATCA
>CAJTHM010000086.1 GCA_910576125.1 Lachnospiraceae bacterium
AGGCCGCTATCTTTACGCCTACAGGTCTGCAAGGAAAGCTTCAGCAGAGGAGGCTTCCTACCTGGCCCGCAGGGAGAAGCAGGACGATTTCCGCCCTGACGCGTATGAAAAGAAGCGGCGCGTCTTTGGGGTGATCGTGTTCGAGTCAGACCAGGATATCGATCCCAGGGCTGCCTATCTCTGCTATGACGACCGGTGGCTGCTGGAGCTGGTGTTCAAACGCTACAAGAGCGACGAATGCCTTGACAGGACAGAAGTCCAGGGCGATTTCTCGCTGCTTGGCTCAGAGTTTATAAACTTTATTTCCACGGTGCTCACCTGCCGTATGCTGCGCAAAGCGCGGGAAACCGGGCTGTTAGAAAAGGTATCTTATGGCGAGCTGCTTGATGATCTTTCCAGTGCATGGCGCATGGTTGGCTCGCCAGAAGAGCCTGCCACAGATGATGGTTTCTGGGTACATACGCTGAGTTATGTATTTGATGAGCTGGAAGCCCTTGGTCTTTCAAAGCCGATTCCTAAGCCAGCGCCTAAAAAGCGGGGCAGGCCGAGGAAAAATCCAGCGGAAGACAAACCAAAGCGACCAAGGGGGCGGCCAAGGAAAAACACCTGATCTGCTGCACCTCTATAGTACGGCAGATTGGGAAACTTATA
>CAJTHM010000087.1 GCA_910576125.1 Lachnospiraceae bacterium
GCAGAAGAAGTCCTGTCTCGAATGGATGAACTGATTGCTACATATGGCCTTGTCAGTGTGGCAGACTTCTATGACCTGGTAGGAATCACGGGAAGCTATACAGACAATAAGTACGGCTGGACGGATATTCGGAATGCATCGGTGGTAAGGGTTCGTGACGGATACACAATCAAACTGCCGAGAGCGTTACCGTTAAACTAAAAAAAATATGAAAAGGAGCAATAATCATGAAAGCAAATGAAATTATGAGTAAAGCCAGTGGGGCTTTGAATAAGATCGGGTTCGGCTTGAAGAAGCGCAGCCCTGAGATTCTGGTGGCGGTTGGTGTTGTGGGCACTGTTGTAAGTGCTGTAATGGCCTGCAAAGCGACCACGAAAATCAACACAATCCTGGATGAGACCAAGGAGCAGTTGGACAAGATCCATGAGTATGCGGGGAATCCCGATGTGGCGGAGAAGTACAATGCAGAAGAAGTCCTGTCTCGAATGGATGAACTGATTGCTACATATGGCCTTGTCAGTGTGGCAGACTTCTATGACCTGGTAGGAATCACGGGAAGCTATACAGACAATAAGTACGGCTGGACGGATATTCGGAATGCATCGGTGGTAAGGGTTCGTGACGGATACACAATCAAACTGCCGAG
>CAJTHM010000088.1 GCA_910576125.1 Lachnospiraceae bacterium
CAACATTACGGGCTTGACACGTCGGACTACTCTTTCGGCTATGTCGCCGGGTGGAGCAGCGGGCGGGAGCTGTCCGAGCTGAAAAGCTCCCTTGAAACGATACGCAGCGCAGCCGCCGAGATTATCAATTCCATAGACGAGAACTTAGCGGAGCTGCAAAAGGCACAGGACAAGGAGCAGACCGCCGGACAGGAGCAGCCCACCAGAGAGGGACAGGAAGCCGCGCCGGAGAAGCCGGATCCGGAAGCAGCCGCACCGGGAAAATCCGGCGCACAGGAAAAAGCGGGCGCAGCCCCGAAAGAAGCCTTTACCCCGGAAACGATTTACAGAGTGCGCCGGAACCCTTACAGCGACAGCCGGGAAAACAGCTACCTCTTGCAAGCCTATGTGACACAGGAGAACGGGCGGGCGAAAATGGGCGACGTGCTTTATACGGGAACGCCGGAGAAATGCCGCGAGCTTATGGGGCAGCTCAAAAGCGGCGAGCTGACCGAGGGCGACGTGAAGCAGCTTTACGCAAAGGCACAGGAAACGGCGCAGACCGCCGGACAGGACAAAGACACCTTTTCCATTTACCAGATAAAGGGCGGGGACGAAACAAGGGATTTCCGCTTTGAGCC
>CAJTHM010000089.1 GCA_910576125.1 Lachnospiraceae bacterium
AGGCTGCTGCGAGTTCATCCGGCGGTTCCTCCTCCATGTGCTCCCACAGGGGTTCCAGAAGATCCGCTACTACGGCTTCCTGAACAACCGTACAAAGTCCAGGAACCTGAAGCTGATCTTCACCCTCCAGGGGCGCCAGGGCTTCAAGGCACGTTTTGCCGGGATGTCCATGGCACAGCTGGTCCTGGCTGTCTGGGAGAAGGACATCACCAGGTGTCCTGTCTGCGGCTCTGCCGGGATGCGGCCTGCCGGAAGGACTTATGCTTCCGGATAGATCCTTTTCATATAAATGCTCTTCTTCATTTTTATACGGTGCCCCTACAGGTCTCCCGGAATGGAAGGCCTGGTCAGCCTACGCATTTTTAAGGAACCTCCAGAAAAATACAGTTTTTCCCGGCATAGAAACTTCTGTGCATCTTTATTTTTCCCTTCTAAAGCCTCCATTTCTGCCAGGTGGAGAAAAGCAATCCCCATACCCGCACCTTCAGGCCCCGCGGCCCGGTACAATCGGAAAGCATCAGATTTAGGGCATTTTATCTTTTGTACAAGTTATTCTTTTCTGTTGCCCTAAATCAGATGCTTTCCTTAGATATTGTACCAT
>CAJTHM010000090.1 GCA_910576125.1 Lachnospiraceae bacterium
TTTGCGTAGCTTCTCTGTGTCTGGTTTCATATGTGAGCCCTCCTTTACAAGGAGTATATCACAGGAATCGGATATCCGAAAGTCATGCAGAAGACCTTTTTCCACGAGAACGGGACATGGTTTTCTCGTACATTTCTTCCAGAGAGACACGCTTGTGGTTAAAGTAAAGTTCTAAAAACAGCATGGTGGCGCCGCATTGACACTTTAAAGGGTCATAGCCAAAAGCAAGAAGGATGGCGGTACGCCACTGGTTAAAGCTTCTGAAAATGCGATGCTTTTCACGAGGGACGGCTCTGAGGAGTTTTTTGTCAATCTCCCGATGCCTTGCGTAAAGGCCGCCATAACGGATCATTTTATAATGCTTTTCGGGGATATGGCGGATGAGGCGTTCTATGAACTCCATAACAGGGATGGTCTCTTCCACATATCTGTCATCTTCATGCCGGTTGTAATGGAAAGTGACAAAGTCACCGTCGTATTTATCAATCCGGGAAGTGGCAATCACAGGCCGCCCGAGATAACGCCCGATATATTTCACCACGGTTCTGGGGTCACATCTGTT
>CAJTHM010000091.1 GCA_910576125.1 Lachnospiraceae bacterium
TGGTCGTCCTATCCCTACTTCCCAGTCTGCGCTCGGCCTCCGGTCCTCCCGGACCGGCTTCCTCGTGTATCCTCTGGTTCGTTTAGGTTTGTCTAGGTCGTGTTAAACTCTTCTTGTCTCTCTGAATTTCCTCCATCCTTGCGGATGGTCTCCGGAATCTGAATCTTCAGGGTTGCATTGCTGTTCGTTTGTCAAGGTACTTCGCCGTCTTCATCAGCGGCAACTTTGATAGGATATCATATCTTTCCGCTTTTGTCAACAACTTTTTTATTTTTCCTTCAATCTTTTTGGATTGACCGTTGTCGTGTTTGCCTGACAACGAAATATACTATAACACCTCTTCCTCCAATTGTCAACACTAAATTTTTTATTTTTTTGACTTTTTTCAACAATTTAATTTTAAGGGCAAAAAACGCCCATCAATGGCAATGTCATTAACTTAAGGAAAAGAACAATACCGGATGTCTTTACACCCATTCATGGGATAAAGACATCCGGTATTGTTCTGGGAATCAGTCTTACCATTTGACGATCTTCTACTGTAATTATTATGCAAG
>CAJTHM010000092.1 GCA_910576125.1 Lachnospiraceae bacterium
CCGTCACACCATGGGAGTCGGGAACGCCCGAAGTCGGTGCCCCAACCGCGAGGAGGGAGCCGCCGAAGGCAGGCCCGGCGACTGGGGTGAAGTCGTAACAAGGTAGCCGTATCGGAAGGTGCGGCTGGATCACCTCCTTTCTAAGGAAAAACGGAATGCCGACGGATTCCGTTGGAAAGTAGGGGCTGCATTGCTGTCCGTCTGCCGAGGCAGACAGCGCCCGGGGCGGATGCCCGGGGCGGGAGAGGTTCCGGTGGCGATGCGCCTGCGGGAGATACCCGTACCCATCCCGAACACGATGGTCAAGACGCAGGCGGCCGATGGTACTACGCCGGGGACGGCGTGGGAGAGCAGGTGGCCGCCGGGACATGAGAAGAACAGAAAAGGGATGGCTGTACCTTGAAAACCGAATACTGACGAAGAAGAGAACCATACGGTGGGGCGGAGGCCCCACCGGCATCGAGAAGAGAAGGAAGAAGTGCCGCCGGGAGGCGGGGCCGAGCGACGCGCGCGGGTGCGGCGGAGCGAGGCCGGTATCCGGAGAGGCCGGGCGGG
>CAJTHM010000093.1 GCA_910576125.1 Lachnospiraceae bacterium
GCAGTCCGAACCCCGGCGCGCACGCGCGCCGGTTTGGGCTCTTCCGGTTCCGCTCGCCGCTACTCCCGGAATCACTGTTGTTTTCTCTTCCTCCGGCTACTTAGATGTTTCAGTTCGCCGGGTTCCCTCCTCCGTGCCTATGTGTTCGGCACGGGGCGGCGGGGTCTTCCCCCGCCGGGTCTCCCCATTCAGACACCTGCGGATCGCCGGACATTTGCTCCTCCCCGCAGCTTTTCGCAGCTTGTCGCGTCTTTCATCGGCTCCTGGCGCCAAGGCATCCGCCCTGTGCCCTTCCTCGCTTAACCGTGGCACTCCTCGTGCCTCCCCCCTTCCGCGCCTAGCGTGGCGCTTCCGGGGTCGTCCCGGGCGCTCCCGCCCGGCCTCTCCGGATACCGGCCTCGCTCCGCCGCACCCGCGCGCGTCGCTCGGCCCCGCCTCCCGGCGGCACTTCTTCCTTCTCTTCTCGATGCCGGTGGGGCCTCCGCCCCACCGTATGGTTCTCTTCTTCGTCAGTATTCGGTTTTCAAGGTACAG
>CAJTHM010000094.1 GCA_910576125.1 Lachnospiraceae bacterium
AACGTGCATTTCAAGCGCTGTGAGGGAAGCTATGCGGAAGCATTTGAGCGTATGGTGGAAAACGGCACAATCAGCACAAGGGGGCTGAAACAGGACGCTAAAGTAGTTGACGAAATGGTGTTTGACGTGAACTCCGCATATTTTGAGCGGAATGGCGGCTATGCGTATGCAAAGCGGTTCTTTGAGGAAGCCTACCGGCTGGCAGTGAAGGAAGCCGGGGGTGAGGAATATATCCTCTCGGCAGTCATGCACGCGGATGAACGGAACCGGGCGCTCTCTGAACAGCTAGGGCGCGACATCTACCACTATCATCTCCATGTGGTGTATGTGCCGGTGGTGGAAAAGGAAGTCAAGTGGACAAAGCGCTGCAAAGACCCGGCTCTTGTGGGGACGACAAAGGAAGTGATTCATCAGGTCAGTCATAGCAAGAAATGGGCGTCTGAAAAGGCGCTGGATAAAGAAGGGAACATTCAGCGGGACGAAAACGGGAAAGCCCTCCTAATCAACGC
>CAJTHM010000095.1 GCA_910576125.1 Lachnospiraceae bacterium
GGGGAGGAGGCGAACAGCGGGACGCTGATACTGGACGCCACATGCTCCCCTGTGAACATCCGTTATCCCCAGGACTTCGACCTCCTGAATGAGGCAAGGGAGAAGCTTGAGGCAACCATCATCCGTTACTGCAGGGGCCATGGCCTGCCACGCCCGAGGATGTACCGCCGCCAGGCAAGGAAGGACTACCTGGCACTGGCGAAGATGAAGAAGCGCAGCACGAAGAAGATACGGGCAGCCATCCGCAGGCAGCTCTCCTATGTGCGCCGGGACCTCAGATACGTAGGCGGCCTGAAGGAGAAGGGATATGTGCCAAAAGAAAAGGAAGCACAGCTGCTGGGGACGATTGAAAAAGTATATGAGCAGCAGGAGTACATGTACAGGAACAGGACACATTCGGTGGCAGACCGGATCGTGAGCATCAGCCAGCCCTGGATCAGGCCAATCGTC
>CAJTHM010000096.1 GCA_910576125.1 Lachnospiraceae bacterium
TAAGGCTCTTCGCTTTCAGATTGACCTCCGCCTTGACTTCCACCGGCACAATCTGCTCACCGGTATCGACAATAAAATCCACTTCGCAGGAGCCCCGGTCATTGGTGTAATAATAAACGCCCAGGTCATCTATAGTCTTGAGCTGCTGGCACACATACTGCTCGGTCAATGCCCCCTTGAACTCGGTAAATAAATCGTTGCCGTCCAGCAGCGTAATCTGGCGCAGCCCGGTCATGCAGCCGAGAAGCCCCACATCGACGATGAACAGTTTAAAAGCTTTCAGGTCCTCATATGCTTTCAGCGGAATCCCCGCCGCATTCACGCGGCTGACCTTGTGGACAAGCCCGCAGTCGCAAAGCCACATAATTGCTGTTTCATATTCCTTTGCCCGTCCGCCCTCGCGCACAAGGCCGTAGATGAACTTTTTGTTCTCTTTTGCGAGCTG
>CAJTHM010000097.1 GCA_910576125.1 Lachnospiraceae bacterium
GAAATATGGAGTTGTTAAATCTTGAAGACCATGTTAAACTAATCATAGCAGTTTTTGTTGTTATGTCGTTGTTTGGTGTGGTAACTTAACAATACAACATATCTTCAAAAACTGCTACTTTTTTGAGGATTTAGGAGAAACTATTTTTAGAACTTGCCGCCGCGTAAGCGGCTTGGTTCAATGAAGATATGGCAACATTTTGGCAACAGAAAATCAGTAAGCCAGAATAAATGATGTAATTGAAGTAAAAATAGGCGTGTATTTGCATAATACTTAAACAAACACAGTTAAGAACAGCAAAGAACACGCCGAGTTCGAGTAACGGATAAAATCCCGGAAATGCTGATAAAATGGGCGTTTCCGGGATTGCTTTATCTCTGCGGCTTCCCCCATGGCCTTTGCCATATTCCCAAAGCGTCACTACAGGCATAGGAACTTTGAATAC
>CAJTHM010000098.1 GCA_910576125.1 Lachnospiraceae bacterium
TGCCCTCCTGGACAGGCTCTATAAGGATGGCTCCCTTGCCCTCCCGGGCTCCTGTGCCGCTTTCCGGGAACCTTCCGGCTGGCAGGCCTTCCGGGACGGCCTTTGCCGCAGGGACTGGTGCCCCTTCATCAAGGAGACATTCAACGGCTTCGGCAACGCCATCGAGTACCTGGGCAGGTATACCCATAAGATTGCCATCTCCAACAGCCGCATCCTTTCCGTTACGGAAACAGAGGTCGCCTTCTCTGCGAGGGGCTTAAAGCCGGGGGATCCAAAACGCACCATTGCCACAGGCTGCTGCGAGTTCATCCGGCGGTTCCTCCTCCATGTGCTCCCACAGGGGTTCCAGAAGATCCGCTACTACGGCTTCCTGAACAACCGTACAAAGTCCAGGAACCTGAAGCTGATCTTCACCCTCCAGGGGCGCCAGGGCTTCAAGGCA
>CAJTHM010000099.1 GCA_910576125.1 Lachnospiraceae bacterium
AACGTGGTGCTGCCCTTTGTAGACCGCTTCCCGAAAGACACCGAGCTTTACCGGGTAATGACGACGAAGCCGGAGGAAGTGGGCGAAGCATGATAAAAAACGAAAAAAATATAAAACCACTGACACATTTAAGCCTGTTTACCGGGATAGGCGGCATAGACATAGCCGCCGAAGCCGCAGGCTTCACAACCGTCTGCCAGTGCGAATGGGCGGATTACCCAACCGCAGTATTGGAAAAGCACTGGCCGGACGTTCCACGTTTCAGAGATATACACACTCTGACAAAGGAGGCTTTCTATGAACGGACAGGAAAAAAAGAACTCACGCTGCTCTCCGGCGGCTTCCCATGCCAGCCCTTTTCCAGTATCGGGCCAAAAAAGGGGTTTGAGGACACCCGTTACCTCTGGCCGGAAATGTGCCGC
>CAJTHM010000100.1 GCA_910576125.1 Lachnospiraceae bacterium
GCTCCCGTGAAGGGACAAAGGGCAGGTAGGTGCGGAACCTGCGGAATGGCACCTGTGTGGGGTCCCAGTGTTTATGCAGGACATAGACATGGAAGAACTGCAGGTGTGAAATGGCCATGTTCACCGTGCGGTCAGAAAGGGAGCGGCTTTCCTTTATGTGCCTGAGGTAGTCCCGCATGACCTGCCAGGATGCGGCATCAGGGGAAATCCCGCAGTCCTGCAGGTAAGCAAGGTAAGGCCTGATGTAAGTCTGGTAATTGCGGACAGTGTTGTCGGCCAGGCCCCTGGCCAGGAGCATTTCAGTAAAAACAGCTAAGTAGTCCATAGTAACCTCCTTAGGATAAAAAACGGTTGGCAGTGGCAGCGTTCATCCGAGAGGAGG
>CAJTHM010000101.1 GCA_910576125.1 Lachnospiraceae bacterium
TCAATGCGGCGCCACCATGCTGTTTTTAGAACTTTACTTTAACCACAAGCGTGTCTCTCTGGAAGAAATGTACGAGAAAACCATGTCCCGTTCTCGTGGAAAAAGGTCTTCTGCATGACTTTCGGATATCCGATTCCTGTGATATACTCCTTGTAAAGGAGGGCTCACATATGAAACCAGACACAGAGAAGCTACGCAAAAAATATATGGACCATCCACCGGAAGGAATGACATCCGAGGACATTCGCCGTATGAGCGAGGATGACCTTCTCGATATGGATTATTTCTTAAATGAAGACGACTTATTTGATGACGATTTCGGAGAAGATGGATTCTATATCTTTTAAAATTCCGTACCGCCTGTTTTTTATGCCCACATTT
>CAJTHM010000102.1 GCA_910576125.1 Lachnospiraceae bacterium
CCCTGGAGGGTGAAGATCAGCTTCAGGTTCCTGGACTTTGTACGGTTGTTCAGGAAGCCGTAGTAGCGGATCTTCTGGAACCCCTGTGGGAGCACATGGAGGAGGAACCGCCGGATGAACTCGCAGCAGCCTATGGCAATGGTGCGTTTTGGATCCCCCGGCTTTAAGCCCCTCGCAGAGAAGGCGACCTCTGTTTCCGTAACGGAAAGGATGCGGCTGTTGGAGATGGCGATCTTATGGGTATACCTGCCCAGGTACTCGATGGCGTTGCCGAAGCCGTTGAATGTCTCCTTGATGAAGGGGCACCAGTCCCTGCGGCAAAGGCCGTCCCGGAAGGCCTGCCAGCCGGAAGGTTCCCGGAAAGCGGCACAGGAGCCCGGG
>CAJTHM010000103.1 GCA_910576125.1 Lachnospiraceae bacterium
ATTCCGGGTAGGCGGAAAGGAAGGCCTGCTGTATCTTGAGGGAGCCGAAAAGCCCCTGCACTTTTTTGTCATGCATGGGCGCTGCCCCCGATCTGGTCAAAGGGGTTCACCGTGGTACAGGAGGAAGCAGCCGCCAGGTGCACATAGATGGCGGTAGAATTGATGGAACGGTGCCCCAGGAAAGCCTTGAGGGACAGCAGGTCCATGCCGTTCTCGTAACTGTGCGTGGCAAAAGCGTGCCGGAAGGAATGGGCAGTGAGCCTCCCATCAATGCCCAGCAGGTCCCGCTGCTTCAGGATACGGTCCTGGACCCACTGCTTGTCCATAGGGGCATCAAGGGAGCGCTGCTGCGTGAACAGCCAGAGCCGGGGACGCATGCC
>CAJTHM010000105.1 GCA_910576125.1 Lachnospiraceae bacterium
CGCTCCTTGCAGAACCTGCGGTTGTCCCTTGTCCGGTAGATCTGGTCCGCAAGGATCCTCATCGGATAGTGCCCGGTGCGCTTCCTGTAGCGCTCTGCGGCATCTTCCAGGGAGCCGCACTCGTTGTAGGCATCAAAGGATATCTTTTCAATCCTCCCATAGCCGGATCCATCGATGCTCAGGTCCAGTTTGGCCCCAAACTCTACAGGCGTCTTCGCCTTGCCCCTGACGATTGGCCTGATCCAGGGCTGGCTGATGCTCACGATCCGGTCTGCCACCGAATGTGTCCTGTTCCTGTACATGTACTCCTGCTGCTCATATACTTTTTCAATCGTCCCCAGCAGCTGTGCTTCCTTTT
>CAJTHM010000106.1 GCA_910576125.1 Lachnospiraceae bacterium
ACCAAGCCGCTTACGCGGCGGCAAGTTCTAAAAATAGTTTCTCCTAAATCCTCAAAAAAGTAGCAGTTTTTGAAGATATGTTGTATTGTTAAGTTACCACACCAAACAACGACATAACAACAAAAACTGCTATGATTAGTTTAACATGGTCTTCAAGATTTAACAACTCCATATTTCAATTTCCTCGTCCTCCACCACCTCCTCTCGGATGAACGCTGCCACTGCCAACCGTTTTTTATCCTAAGGAGGTTACTATGGACTACTTAGCTGTTTTTACTGAAATGCTCCTGGCCAGGGGCCTGGCCGACAACACTGTCCGCAATTACCAGACTTACATCAGGCCTTACCTT
>CAJTHM010000107.1 GCA_910576125.1 Lachnospiraceae bacterium
CCGCCTTCCTGACCTGCTCATGGAATACGGTGACTGTGCCGCCATCATAGGCAGCCCGAAGAAGCTGCTGAACCGGTATGGAAAAATCCCGCTCCTCATCCTGGATGAATGGCTGGTCTCAGACATATCGGACAGTGAGCTGTACTTTCTCTTTGAACTGATGGAGCGGCGTTCTGACTCCACCTCTACTATCTTCTGCACCCAGTACCGGAAAGATGACTGGATCAAGCGGCTTGGCGAGGGTGTCCAGGCGGAAGCCATAGTGGACCGCTATGCACATACCGCCTATTGGATAGAAACGGGCAGCATGAACATGAGAGAGTATTTCGCAAAACCCAGGAAATAA
>CAJTHM010000108.1 GCA_910576125.1 Lachnospiraceae bacterium
CTGTTCCTTGCGCGCCTCAAATCCAGTGACTATAAAAAGGAGCAGTCCTCTTTATCCTTTCCGGACACATGGGTGGACATCCGTCTGGACAAAAGCCGGATCAACCATTATAAAGGAACGGATATCGGGCAGCGGATGGAAGAACTCGGGCACATCACCCTGCGCATGGTCAAAGTGCCGTTACCAGAAGGGAAGGAAGAAGTGCTCATCACAAATCTGCCATCGGAAACCTTTGACAGCCAACGGATTGCGGAATTGTACCATATGAGATGGGGAATTGAAACGGCATACGAAACGCTCAAAGACCGTCTGCAGATAGAGAACTTCACAGG
>CAJTHM010000109.1 GCA_910576125.1 Lachnospiraceae bacterium
TTCTTGTAGCGCTCTACGGCAGGCGCGCCCTCTTTCAGAATGTTGTGGGCCACAGCCACGGCAGCCGAGAAGGAGGTGGCGTACTGGTACACATAGAAATTGTAGTAGAAATGAGGGATTCTCGCCCATTCCACGCCAATCTCCGGATCGGACACCATATCCGGCCCATAATACTTGCTGTTCAGGTCATAATAGACCTTCGTCAGGGCTTCTGCCGTCAGGCTCTGCCCCTCCTCGGCCATCCGGTTGGTAATCATCTCATATTCCGCGAACATGGTCTGGCGGTACACGGTCCCCTTGAAGCTGTCCAGATAATG